>NZ_JBQEOB010000003.1:407816-580079 GCF_052045065.1 Enterobacter sp. 22452
GCCGTTCCGGTATCGCCGGTATCGCTCAGGGTCACGCTGGTATTTCCGTTCGCATCCGTGGTGGAGGTTGTCGCACTGAGCGTCCCCAGCGTCGTCGCCCAGGTCACCTGCACACCGCTGAGCACCGTACCCGTCACAGAGTCCTTCACCACGGCGGTCAGTGTAGCGTAGTCCGTCCCGTCGTTCGTGATGGATGCTTTATCGCTGGTCAGGGAATCGATGACCGGCTCAACGGCGCTGGCGGAGAGTGCCAGTATGGATTTATACTCCCCGGCCTTATCCGTGGCCTGCGGCGGCAGCAGCTTCCAGTCAGCCGGCGCGTCGCTCCCCAGTATCACCTCCGGTAACTGCGACGTCCCGTTCCAGGTCGCTATCAGCGACGTGGTGGTCTGCCAGCTCACCAGCCCCGTGGTCGTATCCAGCGCCCCCACCTTCAGCGGGAACGTCCTCAGCCCCTGGTTTTTGTTCATCACCACCAGGACGCCCGCCTGCGTCAGAACGCCGTCGGTGACGCTGGCCAGATATTCTGCGACGATGCTCCCCGGATAGCTCTGCTGCGCCACGGCCACCACCGACTGACTCCGGTCTGACGGCACCAGCGTCACCCGGACCACCACGTCGTCGCTTCCCAGGCTCGTTCCCTGCACTGCCGCCCCCGCCACCACCGGGTAGTTTGCCGTCAGGTCCGGGTTGTCCGTCACGTCATAACTGTCCCGGTATGTCCGGAAATCGAAGGCGGTAATATCCCCCGTCAGCGTATGCCCGAACAGATGGCTGCTTCCGGGTTTCACTGACTGCCAGCTCCACTGATACAGCGGACTGCGCAGCATCTCACTGCTGCCTGTCGCCAGCGTCTCGCTGGTACCGCCATAGTTCATGGACTGGTACAGCATGGCCCCGGCAGCGACAGCCGTAATCAGCACGTCAACCGACTGGCTGCTGCCGGTAATACTGGCCGTTACGGTGGAGCTACCGGTATCCCCGGTGTCACTCAGGGTCACACTGGTTTTGCCGTTTGCATCCGTGGTCGTCGTGGTCTCACTGAGCGTCCCCAGGGTTTTCGTCCAGCTCACCTGCACACCGCTGAGCACCGTACCTGTCACGGAGTCCTTCACTACGGCGGTCAGGGTGGCGTAGTCCGTACCATTATTGAGAATGGATGTTTTGTCACGCTGCAGGGAATCAATCACCGGCGTCACCGCGCTGGCAGAGAGCGCCAGAATGGATTTGTACTCCCCGGTTTTGTCCGTAGCCTGCGGCGGGTACAGCGTCCAGTCAGACGGCGCATCGGCACCCAGTCTGACCTCCGGAACCTGTTTATCTTCATTCCAGGAGGCGGTGAGTGACGAAGTGAACTGCCACGTCACCAGGCCGGTAGTGGTATCCAGACTCCCCACGTTCAGCGAAACCGTGGTCAGTCCCTGTTTTTTGTTCAGGATGACCAGTACGCCCTCCACCGTCTGCAGGCCATTTGACACGCTGGCCGTTTCTGTCACTTTTGGCCAGGACTGTGTTGCCGTTGCCACCACAGACTGGCTGCGGTCAGCGGGGAACAGCAACACCCTGACCACCACGTCATCCCCGCCCAGGGCAGTGCCCTGCACGGCAGGGGAGGACAGAAGCTGGGGATACCAGGCCGTCAGGTCAGCGTTATCGCTGACATCGTAGCTGTCCCGGTAGGTTCTAAAATCGAATGCCGTCCGGTCTGCAATCAGCGTATGACCAAACAGGTGCTCGCCGTTCAGTCGGACGGACTGCCAGGCCCACTGAGACACGGCATTACGCAGCTGTTCGCTGTTCTCAATAGCCAGAGGTTCGCTGTTACCACCGTAACTGATAGTCTGATACAGCGTCAGGCCGGCGGACTGAGAGGACAGCGTGATATCCACGGAGCGGAGGCTGCCGGTAATACTGGCCGTTACGGTGGCGATGCCGGTACCGCCGGTATCGGTCAGCGTGGTGATGGCCTGACCGTTTGCTCCGGTCTGCGAGGCGCTGGCGCCCAGATTACCCTGAGATGTCGTCCAGTTGACAGTCACGCCGGCAACGGGCTGTCCCGCGCCGTCGGTAACGGTTGCCGTCAGGGTAGCCGTATCTGTCCCGTTGTTGGCAATCACCGTTTTATCAGATGTCAGGCTGCTGATGGTGTCCGTGGCCGGCGTGCCGCCGCCAAGCGTGGTGTGCCAGGTTCCGTCCCCTTTCAGCACCGGGTCTGAGAAGACCCAGTTCGCCGGGAATCCCCCCGCGTTAATCAGTGTGACGGCATTATTCTGATACTCCACAACGAGCGTGCCGGTACCGGTCCAGGCGACAGTCCCGGTGGTGGCATCGTAATCACCGTAGCGACAGGAGGCGACCACTGAGCTTCCGTTCGTGGGAGCAACAAACCCCAGCGCGGCAGGCCGACCCGGCAGGGACAGCGTGGTGACGCTCTGTGAACTACCACCTACCAGCGCGGAGGATGCCACCGCGTTGGGGGCCGTTTGTGCGGCGTCAATATCCAGCCAGACCAGCACGGCGGCATCCGGGTCAATCCCCAGGTACTGGAGCGGGAACTGATCCTGAGCCGGGTAGAGCTGCTGTAAATCCGCGAACTGTGCGGAGCAGACCTCTTCAATATGGTTAAGATAGCTAAGGGAGGCGTCGGCAGTATCGACCTTACTCCAGGCATAAGAGTACATGGTGGTCATCGCCACGGAGAGGTAGTTCCAGTTGCTGGTGCTGGCGGCAATCACTCCCGTCCCGCCATGGTCAATGCTGTCCGGGGCACCCACGAAATCGGTTTCTTTGTAATAAAGCAGGCTTTTTCCTGCGGCTACATTACTGGTCATCGGTATATCTCCACATAATATTTAGTGTTTTATTTTTTTACTATATAAACACCAGTGAACCACTGATGTCAGAGCCGGGTATCTCCGGTAAGGACAGTGTGAAGGCCACCGTTTCTGGCACGGTATCGGTTATATCAAATGCACAGGCATGAGAGTCTTTCACGTCATTAACTGCGGTTGTAGCATTGCTCTGGGTGATGATGGCGTGCGTGTTTCCCGTAAGCGTCAGCCTCGCGACCGTTGCCGTTGAGCTGTACGTTGTCTGCAGGTACACGCTGCAGACACTGCGACCGTCAGCCCGTGAGCCTGTTGACACCCCGTAACTGAGCAAATCACCCCGGCCTGGCAACCAGTCAAGAAACCGCATACTGACATTCGCGGTTACGCCGGGTTTACTGATTAAACTGGCCTGTATCTGTACTGATTCAGCCGAAAAGTCATAGATTTGCGCCACGCCATATCCGGTATCATCCAGTGTGATGAGCTGCGTGTCCTGCCCGTCGGGATAAAAACATGCCGATGTCGGGGCCAGAATGGTTAATTCAACGGCTGCACTGGCAGGGCCTGTCAGGTTGATCGAATTGACGGGACGAACTGGCACCGCCGGAATAAACACCGGCGCACCAGTACTGCAGTTCATTGCCAGCTCACCGCTGATATTCACATCTCCGGGAAGGGAAAGTGCCGTTTTCCCCTGAAGGTCAGTCACATGATACTGCCCCTCTCCCTGTCCGTTACCGACAGGCAGGATGTTCGATTCCGGTATATGAAAAACGGCTTTTTGAGCGACAACCTCACCGGTGGTCACGGTCCGGGTGTCCGTCCACTGCGTTCCGGGGATTGGCGTATCGGGCGAATCCTTAAACCCAAACCATGTTGCGGTAAGGGTGTCACCTTCAGCCATGCCCGGGTAAACCACCTCCAGAGCGGTGCCGTTATTTGCCACGACCGAGGCATAACTGATCGTATTAGTTGAATCGGCATCAGGGAAAACAGGAGCAGGCAGCGTGGCCGGAGGGGGACATCCGACGATTTCTACTGTAAAGGGGAGCGAACTGTGAATATTTTGTGACTGCTCGATATAATCATAAAACAGCTCATAATGACCATTATAAAAACAGGATGCAGGCAAAGCGGCTGTTGCATCTATTGATAAAGGGAAAACGGGAGGATCCTGTATCACGTATGTTTTACTTGCCAGCCCATCCCAGTAAAAAACAATAAGCTCCCCGGGTAAGGGTTTAAAATAAGCGGCAGGCTCCGGTACATAAACCGTCACCCCTAATGAAATTTCATATGCATCCAGCTGATGGTCCGTTTCTGCATTGACAACCACGGGCGCACCAAGCAGAGGATCGCTGAAATGGATACTGCAGTCCGAGGTTATTGTTCCTGCCCTGGCCCTGACTATCCCGCCTGAAGGTGAATCCGCCGTAGCCTGAATGGTGGCTGAGCCAGCGGCATCCGTCACAGATGCATTGCCTGACAGTGTGATATAGAGCTGTCCGGAAACAAGTTCCCATATAACATTCATACCCGAAACCGGTAAACCATCAGATGTCTGAACAACGGCGGTCAGGACAACTGTCGTTCCCGGACTGGTTACGACAGGCGACGCGGTAACACCTGCAATAATATAATCATCCGACAACGGTAAATTGTTGTTAACCTGATTATCAGGAGTCAGTGATGACGAGATTTTTTCATTCATATATAAATCCCGGAGTTGGTCCTTGCCATGAAGTGCCGCCATATCCGGCGGCACTTCATGTAAGGGTTAAATTAAGTCAACATTGACGGTAGCCGTCGCTGAATTCTCCGGATTTCCTGTGCCAGAACGCTGAACGGTATAAGACCCCTGAGCGGTACCACTGGTACGTACTGCAGTAATATATTCCTGATCAATAATGAAGGTACAGAATCTGAGCGTCACATCAGTAGATTTAACGGTAATAGAGGTGCTTGTTTCTGACCCCGAAACAGGGACACCGGTAGACGAGTATTCCTGCCAGGAGGCGAGCACAATATCCCCCGCCGCCATACCGGAATAGCTGATCCGCATATTTGTCCCGCCGGCTGCCGCATTCGCATTAATCGTGTTGTTGGTCGCTTCCGGGAAGGAAGGTGCAGGCAGTGTTGCCGGTGGTGTTACACCATCGACGGTCAGGGCAAAGTTTTGTGAACAGTGCGTGTTCTGGTTTGCATCTTCAAAAACATAGAACACTGAATACTGGCCATTATATAAACACGCGGAATTAAACTCAGATGAAATGTTTACTGAAATAGGGAATTTTGTTGTGGAGTCGACCGGATACTGTCTGGAATCAATGATATCCGCCCCTTCCGTCCAGTAAAGCGTCACAAAGTCCCCGCTGGAGTAAGGTCCCTTACCCGGATCATTAATATACAACTGGACACCCAGTTTAATTTCGTCAGCATTCAGGGTGTGATCGTCATCGGCATTGAGAATTGAAACCACTGGTACTGTCGGGCTGCTAAAAAACACATTACAGGATGCAGATGTCCGGGCATCTACTTTCGCAGTGATAATTCCGGCCACCCCTGCATTTGAACAGGTTGCAGTAACAGTAGCAGTACCAGCAGCGTCTGTCACTGAAGATGAATCACTGGTTATAATGTAAAGGCCGCCAGCATCGACTGACCAGTCGACTGTTTTCCCGTCGACTGGATTTCCACTGGAGTCAAGCAGTGTTACCGTCAACGTAACCGTACCGTTCAGGGTGGTAATAAGCGGATCGGGTGTCAGGATGATCGTTGTTTCAGGTACTGCAGTGAGCACCGCATCCCCCGTTACTGAGATGTCATCACTCTCAGTCGCCGTGATGGTATAATCCCCCGGAATGATGCAGGTTGCTGTAACTGATGCAATCCCTGATGTCGTATCAGTTGTTCCTGATGTTGCAGACAACGAACAACCAATGCCGGGGGTGACAGAAAAATTGACAGTCGTTGCAGTTGTTACAGGGGTTGTTCCATCGCTGGTCAGAAGCGCACTCACTGTTGCGGGTGTTGTATTGTCATCAGGGATACTGACTGGGTCGATAGTAACAGCAATTTGATTTGGCATGATATTAATCCTGTTGGTGATGAATTAGGCCCTTGCACGTTTCTGACTTGCCGGCCAAATGAGTCTTAAGTATTGAGCAATAATCCAGTAAATCAATTTTCTGACCGGTGGATTTTTTCCGGTATCCGGAGAAAGAAACACCCCGTTGAAAATTAAAAACAATCTTCATAATCTGTATCGCTCAACAATGAATGTGTGACATGATGAACGGTCACGACACATGTTTTTGTACCTCTGGTGAAAATCACCGGTATGTCATACATGACAGAGTACAGAGTACAGAGTACAGAGTAATTGAAATTAGAATGCGTCATTTTTGCATATAGAGTGTGCCAGAAAAGAAGCTTACTCATTATTGGCAGGGCATAGAATGCGCAAATAAGGTTTTGTAGGATTCAGGCAAGGGAAAGCAGTCAATATAATGATAGTTGCTGTTGCGCGAGAGTTGACTGGCTTTATCTTGGATATGAGACGGATGGAGATATCTTGCGCACAACAACCATTGAATCAACAAGCTATATAAGAGCACCATGAACAAAAAAAGTATCAGTTCCCTGAAGATGGCCAGGCGCGGTACAAGAGTATCCCACGTTGACACCTGGCAACATCAGAACAATGCTGATTCGCGACGTAAAAATGTGGTAGACTCATATGACGGGTACTGTAATGCGGTACCCGAGAATATGCAGAGGTACCTATACAAAAAAACAGGCTGTTAAAGTGGTGGGGATGGAAAACCTTCCTCCCGGAAGAAGGCGTATCAGTTGAATATGGCAGAATATTTATCAGATTATTTTAACATGTGTGCTTGTTGCTATTGCTTGCCCTGAGTGTTCTATGCTCGTTTTTCTGGGTTCAGATTTCTCAATCTCATCACGATACTCCTGTTGTATTTTTTCTTCTTTCTGGCCCTTCGGTAAGGGATAACATGGTTTTTATTAATTTGCACGTAAATATTATACCATTTCTTTTGCAAATATGTTTATTTGTTGTCGCAATGAATCATAAAATGAAAATATTTATTTTATTTCGACATCAAATTTTATATGTGCGATGCAATAAACAACACCAGGTGAATAAATTTTATGCGTGGAACATATTTTTAAATTAAATCAAATACAACGGGGTAACTTCCGAAGTTAAAGTGTTCATGTGACTATCAACGCAATATACACTGAGGGACTCGTATTATACCTGTTTCTGCTACTCTACGTTCAGTTCAGATAATGCAAACAGAACATTAGCGCCAGGATACGTTGAAAACCGCCGTTGAGACTTTACTGGCACCGGCTGAGAGTAATTTTATCAATATTGAACCCTTCCTGTACGCCATTGGCAGGGATGATTTGAATGATCTACTGAATGATATTCTGATGCGGCGGGAACTGCTTTCCGGACATAATTTTTTGTCTGAAGATCACGTTTATCTGCATCAATAGCATGGTTTTCATTTACTGATGCGTTTTATCAGTCAGGGGCCGCGGGAAACGTTTTATCTCAATAAATATGACGTTTTCATTCTGAATCCTACACTAAAGACGGTTCGCCTTCTTTTTTTTACGCCGTCATCACTACCAGACCGCAACAGCACGGCACTTCACGGTTCATTGGTCAGGGGGACGATCTTGTGCTTGGACCCGGGGAGTAGTATTGAGTCAGCACGTATCAGGGCGTGATAGATTTTAATGAAGAGAGCATCTTCCATATTACTAAATTTGTTATTTTCGAGAGTTTTCCCTATACAAAAAATGAGTCAAAACATTATTTATTGTGTTGATAATGCTTGATTTTTTAAATAATCGAGAGTTTTTTTGAGCAAACATGTAGGGGTAATATGGTATGACACCAAATCCACCGGGGGTCGCTTCAAGCGCTCTGTTTCGGCCTTCCGTAACTGGCTGACCGCCGACGGCGCACCGGGCCCGAGCGGCGAAGGCGGCTTCGCGGCAGAAAAAGACCGTTATCATCTCTATGTTTCTCTCGCCTGCCCGTGGGCACACCGCACGCTGATTGTGCGCAAGCTTAAGGGGCTCGAATCCTTCATTCCGGTTTCGGTGGTCAACCCGCTGATGCTGGAAAACGGCTGGACGTTCGACAGTGATTTCCCTGCCGCCACCGGTGACGACCTTTATCACCACGATTTTCTCTACCAGCTTTACCTGCGCGCCGATCCACACTACACCGGACGCGTCACCGTACCGGTATTGTGGGACAAGAAAAACCAAACGATCGTCAGCAACGAATCGGCGGAGATCATCCGCATGTTCAACACCGCGTTTGATGCCCACGGTGCCCGCGCCGGTGATTATTACCCGGTTGAGCTGCGCGATAAAATTGACGAGCTGAACGGCTGGATCTACGACAACGTGAACAACGGCGTCTACAAGGCCGGTTTTGCCACCAGCCAGGAAGCGTATGACGAAGCGGTTGGAAAGGTGTTTGAATCGCTGGAGCGCCTGGAGCAGATCCTCGGCCAGCATCGCTACCTGACGGGCGACCAACTGACGGAAGCTGATATCCGCCTGTGGACGACGCTGGTGCGTTTTGATCCGGTGTACGTCACCCACTTTAAGTGTGATAAACACCGCATCAGCGATTATCTGAACCTGTATGGTTTCCTGCGCGATATCTACCAGATGCCGGGTATCGCCGAAACGGTCGACTTCGACCATATTCGCACCCACTATTTCCGCAGCCACAAGACGATTAACCCAACGGGCATTATCTCCATTGGGCCATGGCAGGATCTGGATGAACCTCACGGGCGCGACGTTCGTTTCGGATAAATATTCAGGGCATCAATAGATGCCCTTTTTTAATTCACAATCTCCATCTATCCTTACCTCGATCGCTTAGAAAACAAGTGATTGACTGACTAATGAGGCAAGGAAAATGGACTGGTATTTAAACGTACTGCGCAACTACATTGGATTTGGTGGCCGCGCCCGCCGCAAAGAGTACTGGATGTTCGTTCTGGTGAACTTCATCCTCGCCCTGGTGTTGAGTATTGTGGACAAAATTCTGGGCTGGGAGCGTGCCGGAGGAGAAGGCATTCTCACCACGATTTATGGCGTGTTTATAATGCTGCCTTCCTGGGCGGTTCAGTTCCGACGCCTGCACGATACCGATCGTTCAGCCTGGTGGCTCTTGCTGCTGTTGATCCCGATCGTGGGCTGGATTGTGATCCTGGTCTTCAACTGTCAGAACGGCACGCCGGGTGAAAACCGCTTTGGTCCGGATCCGAAAGCGGGCATGTAAATCAGAGCCCGGTGGCGCTTTCGCTTACCGGGCCTACGATTTTATTTATTGTGGTGGGCAAACAGCTTTGGTATTTCGCGCAGGCACCAGGATTTGGCTTCGCCCATGCTGTCGCGTCGCCACGCCATAATGATATCCACCTCGCTGGTATATTCCGGGCTGACAACGCGCAGTCGCCCTTCCGCAATGTCCTTTTCAACAAAAGGATAAGGCATCGTCGCCACACCCAGCCCGGCCAGCAATGCCTGACGCTTATCTTCCAGCGACGTGACGGTTAAACGCGGCTGTTTATCCAGCAGCTGTACCGTTAACACCGGACGTTCACGGGCGGTATCTGCTACCGCAACGCCACGATACTTCACGCGCGTAACCTCCGAAAGCGGCTCAGGCTCCTGATGGATCGGGTGATCCGGCGCGGCGACATAAACGTTCATCACGCTATAGAGCTTGCGGGAGTTAATTTCTGACGAAGAACGGAAGTGCATGTCCGGCGCAATAACAATATCCGCCCTGCCCGTTTCCAGACGCTCCCACGCCCCTGCCAGCACCTCGGTAATGATCGACAGCTGCGTATTGGCTTTCGCAGCCAGGCGGTCCACCAGCGGGAACAGCGCTTCAGTCGGCACCAGCGCTTCGGTAACTAACGTCAGATGGGTTTCCCAGCCGCGCGCCAGCGCTTCGGCGTCCGTCGTGAGTTTATCCGCCGCTTCCAGCAGCACACGACCGCGTTCCAGCAGCATGCGGCCAACGTTCGTGAATTTTGTTCGATGGCCGGAGCGGTCAAACAGCACCACGTCCAGCTCTTCCTCCAGCTTCTGCATGGTGTAGCTCAGCGCAGACGGAACGCGCCCCAGTTCATCTGCCGCCGCAGCAAAACTGCCGCGTCGGTCAATCGCGTCCATGACGCGCAGCGCCTCAAGCGTCAATGCTCTCTCTTTAGCCATCTCGTTCTCATTCAGGAAATTTGAACATACCGGGCAGAATATCTGGCTAACAATGCAGCGTCCATACCTTTACCATTGTTTTAGTGTAAAGAGAGGTCAAGTTTATGATTACGACAAGAACAGCTAAACAGTGCGGACAAGCCGATTTCGGTTGGCTGCAGGCCCGCTACACCTTTTCCTTTGGACACTACTTTGACCCTAAACTCCTCGGTTACGCTTCATTGCGCGTGTTGAACCAGGAAGTGCTCGCTCCGGGCGCCTCCTTCCAGCCGCGTACGTATCCGAAAGTCGATATCCTGAACCTGATCCTGGAAGGCGAGGCAGAATACCGCGATAGCGAGGGCAATCATGTCCAGGCAAAGGCTGGCGAAGCGTTGTTAATTTCCACGCAGCCGGGCATCAGCTACAGCGAGCATAACCTCAGCAAAGACAAAACGCTGACCCGCATGCAGCTGTGGCTGGACGCCTGCCCTGAGCGGGAAAATCCGCTGGTTCAGAAGATAGATTTAACGGACGATAAACAGCAGCTGATTGCGTCGCCGGACGGCAGCAAAGGCAGTTTGCAGCTCCGTCAGCAGGTGTGGCTGCACCACATCGAACTGAAGAAAGGCGAACAGGCTAGCTTCCAGCTTCACGGTCCGCGCGCCTATCTGCAGTCGATTCACGGTACGGTGCATGCGGTGACGCACACGGAAGAGAAAGAAGCGCTCACCTGCGGTGACGGCGCGTTTATTCGTGATGAAGCGAATATCACCCTGGTGGCGGATACGCCGCTGCGCGCGCTGCTGATTGATTTGCCGGTTTAAAAATCCCCCTCACCCCAACCCCTCTCCCCAAAGGGGCGAGGGGCTCGATTGGTTCCCTCTCCCCTTTGGGGAGAGGGCTAGGGTGAGGGGAGAGGAACTATTCACAACACCTTACTCGCCATAATCTCAATAATCTGCCGGTCCGTTGCCTGCATTGAGCGGCAGGCCAGTGCGCACAGGTTCGAGATAGACTGTTCCACGTCGTGGGCCACAATCCCCTCGTTGCCTGTTAGCCCCCGTCGCAGATCGTCCCGCTAGCGTTGCCGACTATGTTGCCGATTTCCAGCGATTGCGATTCAGATTGCAGCAGGTACTTAATGTTGGTGTGAGAAAATCTCAACCGGAGCAAGGGAGAAAAAATCCCCATGAACTGATAAAAAAAATAACCAAGACTTTCTAAGAATGATGTACTTTTAAAAATAGTAGCCACTCGTGAAAAAACGAATATTTCGGAATTTATAAAGATGAATGCCCTACTCTCAGCCCTTTGTTTTTTATAGGATGACATATCAACAAACCACCTGATGATTATGGTTATACTACGGACACCGTTGAAGAACTCAATGGAACATACTTTTATAAAGGTGTATGTAACATCTCCGCATCTGAGTTATTTTTTTGGATGCCACCGATGAACAGTTCGGCGGATTAAAGGATGCAGTAATGATGGCCACTATGATTCTTGGTTTACCTATACTTGAAACCAGAACAAAGCCAGAAACGGCTACAATAGGCACATCTGTGGCATCTAAGTACCTGCGAGATCTACTGAATGTACAGCTACCACACCGACTACCTACAATTACACTTGCAAGCTTTAAATACAGAAAACCAATGTATACCAAAAACTTAGGTGCGTTCATTGGCCGATGGATACCTGCACTAGGGATAACCATACTTGCTGCAGATGTTGCAATGATAAGTTACAAAACGCTTTCAAGATATAATACGATTGCTCACCCAAAAGACCGGATTTGGTGAAGATGAACAGTGAAGCTGATGTTTTAAAATTCTTCAGGGATAATTTACCAGAACAAGGCACATTTACGGGTAAACGGATTCCCCTCGGGATAGATGATGTTTTACAGGATTACACGGATCTGGATGATATCGTATATGCCATTGAGCGATTCGAAAAAAAGTATCTTATTGAAGTTAACACTGGAAATTATTTCCCCTGGACTCAAACCTGGTTTTTCAGGAAATTGTTTACTAAAGAACCGGTTAAGCAAATATCAAAGCCATTGACGGTAAGAATGTTTGCCGAAGCGGTAAAAGCAGGAAAATGGATACACGATTGATTTATAGAAGGAGTTTTTATCATGGCCGTACCTGTTCACATTTGGTTCTATGACGACGGTGGCTCACTCATTAAAGGTTCATGTGATGTTCAGGATCGTGAAGGGAGTGTTGAAATTAGAGGTTTAACCATAATTTGAGTATTCCAACCGATCCACTCTCCGGAAGATTAACCGGAACGAGGAAACACGCGCCTTTCCTGTTCGAGAAGGAAATTGATAGCTCATCTCCTTATCTTTATAAGGCGGTAGCGACAGGGCAAAACCTTAAGAAAGTTGAAATTAGATATTACCGAATTAATGACGCAGGTTGGGAGGTTGAATACTTTAGAACTGAGCTGGAAGGTGTGAAAGTTGTCTCTATCTCCCCTATTGTTAACGATACACGTAACTGCCCTGGTACTGGCCACCTTGAATCTGTTCAATTGCGCTACGAAAAAGCGACCTGGACCTATTGCGACGGGAATATTCAGTTTGCTGATGCATGGAATGAACGTGCGTCGGCATGATGTTTAGAATTCATTCTCACAGAATCCAATTGAAGCGATTCTGTGAGTTTTCATTTTAAATGATTGATTCCAGGATCACTCAGCCAGCGCGTTAGCCATATCGGTTCTGATCTGCTTACGCTGTTCCGGTGTCAATACCTGGCTGACATCGAAGTAATATTTCACGCGGTAATAACGGGTCTGCTCTTCAATTTTGCTGAAGGCGGTAAGCTGGCTTTTCACCGTGCTTTCGTCCCATTTGCCCGCCTGGAACATGTCGATCAACGCACCGTCCTTCACGCCCGTCATTGGGATCTTGCTGACATTTTGTTCCAGCTGCTGATGCAGATCTTCAATCTTTTTAACCTGCTCATTGCTGAGCTTCAGGTGCTGTACCAGCGGATCCTGCGATGGAGACGGGGCTGCCTCAACGTTCGCAGCCTGCGCGGTAAAACTGCACACTGCCAACGACGCTGCAACCAAAGCAATACGGGTCATTTTCATCATCTTACTGTCCTTACATTTTGTTATTGGGAAAAGCAGGAACATTGTTTTTCAAGAGCGGATGAATATGTGTGAGTAATTATATAAACAATTTTGTATGTTTAGCGGGCAAAAAAAATGCCCCCTGCGTTGAGGGGGCATGAGACCTGAATGTTGTCAGATTGATTGCGTAAACGTCCTTGAAATCACATCCTGCTGCTGCTCGCGCGTCAGGGCGTTAAACCGCACCGCATAGCCCGAAACGCGGATGGTCAGGTTCGGGTAATTCTCGGGATGCGCAATGGCATCGAGGAGCATTTCCCGGTTCATGACGTTGACGTTCAGATGCTGCCCACCCTCAATAGACGCTTCGTGATGGAAATACCCGTCCAGCAGCCCCACCAGGTTGGTTTTGCGCACCAGCTCGTCCTTGCCCAGCGCCTGCGGCACGATGGAGAAGGTGTACGAGATCCCGTCTTTGGCATAGGTGAAAGGCAGCTTGGCAACCGACGTTAGCGAGGCCACCGCCCCTTTTCTGTCGCGGCCGTGCATCGGGTTCGCGCCAGGCGCAAACGGCGTGCCGCCGCGGCGTCCGTCCGGCGTGTTCCCAGTCTTCTGGCCGTACACCACGTTGGAGGTGATGGTAAGGATAGATTGAGTCGGTACCGCGTTGCGGTAGGTTGGCAGCGCCTGAATTTTCTTCATAAAGCGCTCCACCAGGTCGCAGGCGATGCTGTCCACGCGGTCGTCGTTGTTGCCGTACTGCGGATAGTCTCCTTCAATCACGAAATCGACCGCCAGACCGGTATGGTCGCGCACCGGTTTCACCGTGGCGTATTTAATGGCCGACAGGGAATCCGCCGCCACTGACAGCCCGGCAATGCCGCAGGCCATGGTGCGATAGACGTCCCGGTCGTGCAGCGCCATCAGCGAGGCTTCGTAGCTGTACTTATCATGCATGTAGTGAATGAGATTCAGCGCGCTGATGTACTGCACCGCCAGCCAGTCCATAAAGTGATCGAGGCTCGCCATCACGGTGTCGTAATCCAGCACGTCGTCCAGCAGCGGCTCGGTTTTCGGACCGACCTGGATCTTCAGCTTCTCGTCCACCCCGCCGTTGATCGCGTACAGCAGCGTTTTGGCGAGGTTGGCGCGCGCGCCAAAGAACTGCATCTGCTTGCCGATTACCATCGGGCTGACGCAGCAGGCAATGGCGTAATCATCGCTGTCGAAGTCGGCACGCATCAGATCGTCGTTCTCATACTGCAGCGAAGAGGTGACGATCGACACCTGCGCGGCGTATTTCTTGAACGCGATCGGCAGCTGTTCAGACCAGAGGATCGTCAGGTTCGGCTCCGGTGCCGGCCCCATGGTGTGCAGGGTATGCAGATAGCGGAAGCTGTTTTTGGTCACCAGCGTGCGCCCGTCCAGCCCCATGCCGCCAATTACTTCCGTCGCCCAGATCGGATCGCCGGAGAAGAGCGTGTCGAACTCCGGCGTGCGCAGGAAGCGCACCATGCGGATCTTCATGATGAAGTGGTCGATCAGCTCCTGCGCCTGGACTTCATTCAGCCGCCCGGCCTGCATGTCGCGCTCGATGTAAATATCGAGGAACGAGGCCGTGCGCCCCAGCGACATCGCCCCGCCGTTCTGGGATTTCACCGCGGCAAGGTAGGCAAAATAGACCCACTGCACCGCTTCCCGGGCGTTCATCGCCGGACGTGAAATATCAAAGCCATAGCTCGCCGCCATCTGCTGGATCTGCAGCAGCGCGCGTTTGTGCTCCGCCAGCTCCTCGCGCAGGCGGATCGTCGCCTCGAGATCTTCACCGCGCTCGAGTTTCCCCTGCAGATCCGCAAACTGAAGTTCACGCTCGCGCACCAGATAAGCGATCCCGTACAGCGCCACGCGGCGATAGTCGCCGATGATGCGCCCGCGCCCGTAGCCGTCCGGCAAACCGGTCAGTACGCCGGATTTACGGCAGCGCATCATCTCCGGCGAGTAGACGTCAAACACGCCCTGGTTGTGGGTTTTGCGCAGGTCGGTAAACAGGTATTCAAACTGCGGATCCATCTCGCGGCCATAGGCCTCGAACGAGCTGCGGATCATGTTGATCCCACCGTACGGGTGCAGCGCGCGCTTGAGCGGCTTATCTGTTTGCAGACCAACGATCGTCTCCAGATCCTGGTCGATGTAGCCCGGCCCGTGGGCCGTAATGGTGGTGGCAATGTTGGTGTCAAAATCCACCGGGGCGTGGGTGGCATTCTCCTGGCGAATGCCGACCATCACCTTCTGCCACAGCGCCGTCGTTGCTGGCGTCGCCTGCGCGAGGAAAGCTTCATCGCCTTCATAAGGGGTGTAGTTATGCTGAATAAAATCGCGCACGTTAACGGCGTTTTTCCATTCTTCACCGCGAAACCCGGCCCATGCGTCGCTGTAGGGCGCGACGCCCGTATCGATTGTAACTTTCATGTGATTCTCGCTTTATCAGGCGTAAGCCGCAGCCGGGGTAACCTTCCCAAGACGGAGGGCGTCCAGCGCGATCATTTTTTCTTCGTTGGTAGGGACAACCGCGCAGGCCACGCGGGACGACTCGGTGCTAATGACGCGCTCACCCGCGCTGCCCGGCAGGGCATTTTTGGCATCGTCGAGGATGATGCCGAAGACTTTCAGGCGTTCCGCCACCAGCGCGCGGACAAGCTTCGAGTTTTCGCCAATGCCGCCGGTAAAGACCACCCCATCCAGGCGGTGCAGGGACGCCGCGTGACCCGCAATGTGCCGCGCAATGCGGTGAACGAAGGTATGGATAGCCAGCTGTGCCCGCTCGTTGCCTTCGTGCCAGGCTTTCTCCAGCGCGCGTAAATCGGAGGAGAGACCGGAGATCCCCAGCAACCCGGACTCTTTATTGACCACGCGCTCCAGATCTTCAAACGACTGGCCGGTCTGCTGGGCAATCCACGCCATCGCACCGAAGTCCACATCGCCGCAGCGCGTGCCCATCACCAGCCCTTCCAGCGGCGTCATCCCCATTGAGGTATCGACGCTTTCGCCGTTGCGCACCGCGCAGATGGACGCCCCGTTCCCGAGATGGGCAATCACCAGCCCGCTGTCATCGGGGGACAGCCCGAGAAGCGTATGCGCCTGCGCGGCCACGTAACGGTGAGAGGTGCCGTGGAAGCCGTAGCGGCGCACGCCCAGCTCTTCAAAATAGCGGTACGGCAATCCGTACAGATACGCCTGCGGCGGCAGCGTCTGGTGGAAGCTGGTATCAAATACCGCCACCTGCTGCACGCCCGGGAACAGGCGCTCTGCGGCTTCCACGCCGCTCAGGTTGGCGTAGTTATGCAGCGGCGCCAGCGGGGAGACCTGGCGGATCTGCGCAATCACCTCTTCCGTGATCAGGGTCGACTCGCTGAAGAGGTCGCCGCCGTGTGCAATGCGGTGGCCAATTAAGGCCACGCTGCTCATCAGGTTACGCTTCTCCAGCTCCAGGGCGATGGCAGCCAGCGCCCCTTCGTAGTCCTGGTGAGCCAGTCGGACTGGCTCACCCCCGTTCACGGAAATAAAGGCCTTCTCGGTGTTGATCCCGTCCGCAATCCCCGTCATCAGGGCATCGCAGCTGCTGGCGTCGAGCACCGAAAACTTAACAGAGGACGATCCGCAGTTAATAACCAGTACTACCGGAAACTCAATCATCATGTGACTCCGCTCTTCCTGAGCAATGGGTTAGAACAGTTTGTAAACGATATTCAGAATGGTCAGCAGACCAACCACGGTAACGAAGATGTTCTCGGTACGGCCTTTGTATTTCGCCAGCGCCGGTGCTTTGCGGATGGCGTACATCGGCAGCAGGCACAGCAGAGAGGCGATGATTGGCGCGCCCATAGCTTCAATAAGGTCCAGAATGTTCGGGTTGGCGTAGGCCACAACCCAGGTGGAGCCCATGATGAAGATCATGCTGATGGTGTTCAGCTTGCCGACGGAGACTTTCTTCTTATCGCCCTTATAGCCGAACTTGAGCACCAGACCGTTCAGCCCTTCCAGCGTGCCGAGGTAGTGACCAAAGAAGGATTTGAAGATAGCGACCAGCGCAATGATGGATGCGCCGTATTCCAGCACGGTGGCGAAGGTAGATTTAGTGCCTGACAGCGACGCGAAGTGGTTCGCCAGATAAGAGAGCACCGGAATGTTCTGCGCCTTGGCGTCCGCCATGTTCTGCGGAGAGAGGGTGAACAGGCAGCTGAAGGCGAAGAACATCACCACGGCCACCATCAGCAGGCTGGCGCGGCCGATGATTTTGGAACATTTCTGCTCGGTAAACTCTTTCCCGAACTCCGGCTCGTACTCTTCGCGCTTGGAGACCACAAACGAGGAGACGATAGGCGAGAAGTTAAAGGAGAAGACCATGATGGAGATCCCCAGCCACACGGTGACCAGAATGCCGTCATGACCGGTGAAGGCGATATCGCTCAGGTTGACCTGGTCGATCACCGCCGAGTTCCAGTAAGGGATCAGCGACAGGGAAATCAGCACCAGGCTGGCGATAAACGGGAACACCAGGAAGCTCATGACCTTCACCATCAGGTCTTTACCAAACCAGATAACAAAGGCCATCAGCAGCAGCAGGAACAGCGCCACAAAGCCACGGTTCAGCGCGGGCAGCTGGAGCTGGTTTTCCCAGAAGGTCATGAAGGTGTTGGTAATAGTGACGCCGTAAATCCACAGCAGCGGGCAAATCGCAAAGAAGTAGAGGAACGTGATCACCACCCCGCCGGTCTTACCGAAGTGCTCTTCTACCGTTTCGGTGATGTTGCCCGAGACGTTACTGCCTGACAGACACAGGCGCGCCAGCGCCCGGTGGCAGTAGAACGCAATCGGGAACGCGAGAACCAGCATCAGCAGAATGGGGATCAGGCCACCAAAGCCTGCGCGAATGGGGAAGAACAGCACGCCCGCGCCAATGGCGGTACCAAACAGGCCAAGCGTCCAGGTGGTATCAGACTTACGCCAGGAGGACGTTTTTGTCTGGCCAACGATAATGCTTTCTGTGTTGCTCATAGGTCACCTTTATGCGTCAACGAAGCCGGTAATTTGGGAAACACGGGAGAGATCGATATTGCCGCCGGAAATAATGCAGACGGTTTTACGACCCTGAATATAATGGTCAAGTTTGCCGCTTAATAACGCCGCGCAGGCCAGCGCGCCAGCACCTTCTGTCACCACTTTATTTCGCTGAATGAGCGCGATCATGCTGTTGCGAATATCGTCCTCACTGACCAGAACAATGTCGTCAACTAATTCACGAACAATTTCGAAGGTTAATTTACCGGGACGAGAAACATCGCAGCCGTCTGCTAATGTTCCGGTGACGCGATGGTTAACGATTTCCCCGGCCTGATAAGACGCTGCCATACCGTGCACGTTCTCAGACTGCACGCCGATAATATTAATGGTCGGGTTGATGGATTTAATCGCTGTGGCAATCCCGGCAATTAATCCGCCGCCGCCGATAGGCACAATGACGTTATCCACGTCGTATAAATCTTCAAGAATTTCCAGACCGATGGTGCCCTGCCCGGCAATCACTTTTGGGTCATCGTAAGGCGGAATAAAAATGCGCCCTTCCATTTCGACGATTTCGCTCACCCTGGCGATGGTGTCGTTAAAGTTCTCGCCGTGGAGCACCACTTCGGCGGAGTAGTCGCGCGTGGCGGCAACCTTAGATTTCGGCGCGCCCATCGGCATCACCACTTTGCCGTCGATACCGAGCATGGCGCAGGAGAGCGACACGCCCTGCGCATGGTTTCCCGCCGAACAGGCGACAACGCCTTTGCGTTTTTCAGCATCGGTGAGCGAGCTTAACTTATTAAACGCGCCGCGAATTTTGAATGAACCGGTACGCTGCATGTTTTCAAACTTCAGGAATATCTCACCCTTACAACGTTCGCTGAGATAATTCGAGCGCGGCATGCCGGTTTTATAGATTTTTCCTGCCAGTCGTTTTCTGGCATCCTGAATATCTTCAATCGTTACCGGGAGATCGTAAGTAATGTGCATAATATCCTCGTTATAATAATTCATTGTTTTCAGGCAAAGTCAGGGTATCAGAGCGTTACAGAGATAAGCTCTGGGTGTTTTTAAAATGGATACTTATTATTCATCGTCGTCTTTCGATATTCATCGACGAATATTGTTTTGCCAGTTCAACTAATACTGATGCTGATTTTTTAATACTGTAATTTTTAGACCACACCGCGGCGTAACGCGCCACGGGTAATTCATCTTCCACCGGCAAGACAATAAACTGGTCAGAACCGAACGGCGCAATCATGTCGCGGGGAATCACCGTCAGATAATCGGCATTGAGGACAAGGTTATAAATGGTAACGACGGAATCGGTCTGGACGATGTTTTCAATGCTGATGTGGTTGTCTTGCAGGGTGGTCAGAAGTTCTTTGTAGTAGCCCATATCGGTTTGCGGCATCACCCACTGCTCGTGCGTGAGCGATGCCAGTGTCGTCGGGCCGGTGCACGTTCGTGATTTGCTGGCGACCAGCACAAACTCGGACTCAAACAGCGGCTCGACGTGCAGGTCCTGCAGCAGCATTTCATCGCTTAACGTGCCGATAGCGAAATCCAGCCGACCGTCGCGAATGGCGGGCAGGAACGAAGAGAGCTGTGCTTCGTACATCGAGACGCGCGCTTTCGGGAACACTTCCTTGAATTTTTTGATCATCTCAGACAGGAAGGTGAAGCCTATCAGCGACGGATAGCCAAAGGAGACGTCCATAACGGTGCTAAAACTGAGGCTGTTGATCTCGCTCACCATGTTTTTCATTTCGCGGGTGATCGACTCTGAATACGAGAGCAGAACCTGGCCTGCTGCGGTCAACTTAACGCCCGTGTTTTTACGAATCATCACTTCAACCCCGAAGTAGGATTCGATATCGCTGATGATTTTGCTGACGGCCGGTTGCGTCAGGCCCAGTTGTCTTGCCGCAGAACCTATGGAGCCACTTTTAATGACTTCCTGAAATACCACGAGGTGCTGTGTTTTCGGTAGAATAATAGTTTTCATAATATTCTGCGCTTATTTCCCTATGACGGAGCGAATTCTACCTAATAGTGTTTCAGGGGGTATGTGCTGTTACTCACAATTTGCCTTTTCGCATCAATACCAACCTCGACAGAACACCATTAAAATACTTATATATCAATAAGTTGATAATATAAAAACACACCAATTCGCTGATATTGATCAACAAAAATGGCGGTAATAACTTTATTTTATGGTGATAACCCCGGTGGATTTTTTGTATTTTAAAATATCAATAAAGACTATCTTTCAGACAATTAACGGCTAATAAAGAACCATTTTCTATTTAAAACATTTTTGTATTTTATCAAATAGAACAATAATGATGTTGCCCGCGCACACAAAAGAGTCGAATACATCACACATTCACACTGGGAATGTTTTTGAATTCAATATTTATATATCAAATATGAAAACGATGAACACCATTACCGTAACATCAGCAACAAATTAACAACGCTGAGAAAGCGTTCTTTTTTAGCGGGAAATTTTGTGATTAGGATCGTATATGGCAAATGAACGGATTCATTAACCACATAAACAGTGAAATGTGCTTAGCGTCGCAATTTTGAGAATTGGTATCATTTTCCCACATGGCCGGATGACCTGAAAGCAAAAACCCCGCCGAAGCGGGGTTCTTTAAGAAGTTGAAGCTGACCGATAAGCCGGGTTCTGTCGTGGACAGTCATTCATCTAGGCCAGCAATCGCTCACTGGCTCAAGCAGCCTACCCGGGTTCAGTACGGGCCGTACCATGTGAACCCCTATTTGGCCTTGCTCCGGGTGGAGTTTACCGTGCCACGGACTGTTACCAGCCGCGCGGTGCGCTCTTACCGCACCCTTTCACCCTTACCTGATCCCGCTTGCGCGGGCCATCGGCGGTTTGCTCTCTGTTGCACTGGTCGTGGGTTTCCCCCCCAGGCGTTACCTGGCACCCTGCCCTATGGAGCCCGGACTTTCCTCCCCTCCGCCCGTCTCCCCCGAAAGGGACGACGACGAAGCGGCGACTGTCTGGTCAGCTTCGGCGCGCAGTATAGAGGGTTTGCGCGCCGCTGTCACCCTTGGGTGTGCATCCCCACCTGCAAAGTCGCGGCGATATTGCGTGAGGCGCGGTAAATGTTGTCATAGGCGCCGCGAAACGCCTCTTCCAGTGAACCAATGCTGGTCAGCACGCTGAACACGGCGTCGATGCCGTACTGGTGCACGACGCCCACGTCCGGGGTCAGGCTACCGGCAATGCCAATCACCGGCTTATGGTATTTTTTGGCGACGTTCGCCACACCGACGGGCACTTTGCCGTGAATGCTCTGGCTGTCGATACGCCCTTCCCCCGTCAGCACCCAGGTGCAGTCGTGGATATGCTCTTCAAGGTTGAGCGCCTGGGTGACAATCTCAATCCCGCTCTTAAGTTCCGCGCCGAGAAACGCCATCAGCGCTGCACCCATACCGCCAGCAGCACCGGCTCCCGGTACGTGCTTCACATCGATACGCAGGGATTTTTTAATCACGTCGGCAAAGTGGCTGAGATTGGCGTCCAGCTCGAGGATCATCCCCTCGGTCGCCCCTTTTTGTGGGCCAAAGACGCGCGACGCGCCTTTCTCTCCCACCAGCGGGTTGGTGACGTCGCAGGCGACGCGGATCGCACAATGCTGAAGACGCACATCAAGGCCCAAAAGATCAATACTGTTAAGCGCCATCAGGCTGCCGCCGCCGTAGCCGATCTCCGTGCCGTTGGCATCGCTGAGCTTCGCCCCGAGCGCCTGCAACATCCCCGCACCACCGTCGTTGGTCGCGCTGCCACCGATACCGATAATAATATTGCGCGCGCCTTTATCCAGCGCGCAGAGGATGAGCTCCCCGGTGCCGCGTGAAGTGGTGATGAGCGGGTTGCGCTGTGCCGGAGGGACTAATGCCAGACCGCTGGCTGCCGCCATCTCGATAAACGCCGTGCTGCCGTCGCCGGACATTCCCCAGCAGGCATTCACCTTTTCACCCAGCGGGCCCGTGACGACGGCATAATGTTCGCTGCCGTGGGTGGCGGCGATCATCGCTTCAACCGTGCCTTCCCCGCCGTCGGCGACGGGAACAGAAACATAAAGTGCGTCGGGGAAGATTTCCCGAAATCCTTTTTCTATCGCCTGAGCTACCTCGGTGGCAGAAAGGCTTTCTTTATAAGAGTCTGGCGCGATTACGATTTTCATAGTTGTAGCCTGTTACAGCACGGATCCGGCCTGGACCGTAGGCCCGGTAAGCAAAGCGCCACCGAGCAGGACGTCATTAGCGAGCAACTTCCACTTTCGCCAGTTTTTCGTAGTAGCACGCGATGGCGCTATGGTCGGCGGTGCCCAGACCGTCCGCGCGCAGCGCCTGCATCATCTCCATGACCGCAGCGGTCAGCGGCAGCTGTGCGCCCACGCCGTGAGAGGTATCCAGCGCGTTAGCCAGATCTTTAATGTGCAAGTCAATGCGGAAACCCGGCTTGAAGTTACGATCCATCACCATCGGCGCCTTCGCATCCAGCACGGTGCTTCCCGCCAGGCCGCCGCGGATCGCCTGATAGACCAGATCCGGGTTCACGCCCGCCTTGGTGGCCAGCGTCAACGCTTCTGACATCGCCGCGATATTCAGCGCCACAATCACCTGGTTCGCCAGCTTGGTGACGTTACCCGCGCCGATTTCACCGGTATGCACCACGGAACCGGCCATGGCTTTCATCAGGTCGTAATATTTGTCGAAAACTGCCTTGTCGCCGCCCACCATCACCGACAGCGTGCCGTCGATGGCTTTTGGCTCGCCGCCGCTGACCGGTGCGTCCAGCATGTCCACGCCTTTCACCTTCAGCGCCTCGCTGATTTCACGGCTGGCCAGCGGGGCAATAGAGCTCATGTCGATAACCACCAGGCCCGGCTTCGCGCCGTCGATAATGCCGTTCTCGCCCAGAGCGACCTCTTTCACATGCGGGGAGTTTGGCAGCATGGTGATGATCACATCGCACTGCTCGGCAACCGCTTTGGCCGTGGTTGCCGCTTCTGCCCCGGCTGAAATCACTTCAGCCACGGCGTCTGAATTACGGTCTAACACCACCAGTGAGTAACCCGCTTTGATGAGGTTCTTACTCATTGGTTTACCCATGATACCTAAGCCAATAAAGCCCACTTTCAGCGTCATAATCTTTTCCTCAGTGATGGTTATTTTTTAAAAGCGTCTGCTAATTTCTGCGTGGCGGAGCGGAACACGCCGAGATCGCTGCCAACGGCAACGAACGTCGCCCCCCACTCCAGATAGCGGCGGGCATCGGCTTCAACCGGGGCCAGAATGCCGCAGGGTTTGCCGTGCGCTTTGGCGCGAGCAAAGATGTGCTGAATGGCGCGCTGCACGTCAGGATGACCCGCATTGCCCAGATGCCCGAACGCAGCGGCCAGGTCGCTTGGACCGACAAAGATGCCGTCCACGCCGTCGGTTGCGGCGATGGCATCGACGTTATCCACGCCCTGTTGGCTCTCGATCTGCACCAGGATGGTGATGTTCTTGTTGGACTGGGCGAAGTAGTCCGGCACGGTGCCAAACATGTTGGCGCGGTGCGATACGGACACGCCACGAATGCCCTCCGGCGGGTAGCGGGTAGAGGCCACGGCCAGCACCGCCTCTTCTTCCGTTTCCACGAACGGGATCAGGAAGTTGTAGAAACCGATATCCAGCAGACGCTTGATGATGACCGGCTCGTTCGTCGGTACTCGCACCACCGGTGCGCTCTGGCTGCCCTTCAGCGCCATCAGCTGCGGAATAAAGGTGCTGATGTCGTTAGGCGCATGTTCGCCGTCCAGCACCAGCCAGTCGAAACCGGCCAGTCCAAGCACTTCAGTGCTGATCGGGCTTGCCAGCGCAGACCAGCAGCCAATCTGAATCTGATGCGCCGCGAGGGCCGCTTTAAACGTGTTCGGGAAGATATCGTTACTCATCGCTTATACCTTTGCTTATTTCTGCAATTCCATACGTTTGATGTCGCCTACCACGAACAGGTAGCAGAACATCGCCATCAACGCTGAACAGCCAACAAATACCAGTGCCGCGTTGAACGAATGCAGCTCACTGACCAGATAACCAATGACCAGTGGAGTCGCGATGGACGCCACGTTGCCAAAGACGTTAAATACCCCACCGCACAGGCCAACAATCTCTTTTGGCGCGGTGTCGGAAATCACCGGCCAGCCCAGCGCGCCGAAGCCTTTGCCGAAGAATGCCAGCGCCATCAGGGCCACCACCAGCGTGGTGTTGTTGGTGTAGTTGCACAGAATGATGGACGACGCCAGCAGCATGCCGAGCACAATCGGCAGCTTGCGCGCCAGGGTTATCGACTTACCCTGCTTAATCAGATAATCCGAGAACACCCCGCCCAGCACGCCGCCGGCAAAACCGCACAGCGCCGGAATGGAGGCCACCAGACCCACTTTCAGAATCGACATCCCTTTTTCCTGCACCAGATAAATCGGGAACCAGGTAAGGAAGAACCAGGTGATGGTGTTGATAAAGTATTGACCAAAAAAGACGCCCAGCATCATGCGGTTGGTCAATAACTGTTTGATGTAATGGAGCTTAGGACCGCCTGCGACCTGCGCACCGGGCTTTTTGTGGTCCATATCCACCACCGCGCCGCCTTCGGAGATGAACTTCAGCTCCTGCTCTGACATGCGCGGGTGGTCGGTCGGGTTATGGATATACTTCACCCATACGCCGGTCAGCACAAAGCCAATCACGCCCATCACGGTAAAGACGTGTTCCCAGCCCCAGGCGAAGGTCAGCCAGCCCAGCAGCGGAGAGAAGATGGCCAGCGAGAAATACTGCGCGGCGTTAAACAACGCCGACGCGGTGCCGCGCTCTTTGGTCGGGAACCAGGCCGCCACGATACGGGCGTTTGCCGGAAAAGACGGCGCTTCCGAGAAGCCGAGCATAAAGCGCATGATGAACATCGACACGCCCGCCCAGGCCAGTGGGAAGACATCCACAAAGCCCTGCAGAAAGGTGAACAGCGACCAGAAGAACAGGCTGTAGGTATAGACCTTTTTGGAGCCGAACTTATCCAGCAGCCAGCCGCCGGGAATTTGCATCAGCAGGTAGGCCCAGCCGAACGCAGAGAAGATATACCCCATCGAGACGGCACTGAGCTGCAGCTCTTTTGCCACTTCCGTACCGGCAATCGACAGCGTCGCACGGTCAGCGTAGTTAATGGCCGTGACGATAAAAATAATCAATAATATTAAATAACGGGTGGGCACACCTTTTTTCGATTCTACAACGGTATCCAGAATCATGTTTATTTCCTCAGGCACAGCGAAATTTATATTTATAATTTTAGAAAACATATTTCCTGATTATTTATCGATAGCAGGCAATATCAGGTAATTAACCAGACGCAATATCAATGTGATTCAGTATAATCACCACTTTATGGCATCGCACTGGATTAACGCTCAATTATCACCCCTGAAATGAATAAGTTTTTGAGCATATGCACAAAGCACTGGGCGCTGCTGCACAGAATCACGTATTCACAGCCACAGTGCGCTATCTCTCGCTTTAGGGGGTGACCTGGATCACATTCTTATATCTCAAGTCCTGACATTCTTTATTTAAGTAAGCAGCGTCTTTATTTCGAAAATAAGTAAATTACTATCTGTGTGGCTGCATTAATGATCAGACACTTTGCTGGAGAATAGTGAACAATGGCCGACATTGAAATTCGACAGGCATCGCCGACGGCGTTTTATATAAAAGTACATGACAGCGATAACGTGGCGATTATTGTCAACGACAACGGCTTAAAAGCGGGAACCCGTTTCCCGGACGGGCTGGAACTGATTGAGCATATTCCGCAGGGGCATAAGGTGGCGCTGGTGGATATCCCGGCGCACGGTGAAATCGTGCGCTACGGTGAAATTATTGGCTATGCCGTTCGCGCAATCCCGCAGGGGAGCTGGATTGAAGAGTCGCTGGTTGAACTGCCAAAAGCGCCGCCGCTGAATACTCTGCCGCTGGCTACGCGCGTGCCGGAACCGCTGCCGCCACTGGAGGGCTATACCTTCGAAGGCTACCGCAACGCGGACGGCAGCGTCGGCACCAAGAACCTGCTCGGCATTACTACCAGCGTGCACTGCGTGGCGGGCGTGGTGGATTACGTGGTCAAAATCATCGAGCGCGACCTGCTGCCGAAATACCCGAACGTGGATGGCGTAGTAGGTCTGAACCACCTCTACGGCTGCGGCGTGGCGATCAACGCGCCCGCGGCGGTAGTGCCAATCCGCACCATTCATAATATTGCGCTTAACCCGAACTTTGGCGGGGAGGTGATGGTCATCGGTCTGGGGTGTGAAAAACTTCAGCCTGAGCGCCTGCTGCAGGGCACCGAGGATGTGAAAGCGATTCCGGCCGACGAGGCCAGCATCGTGCGCCTGCAGGACGAGCATCACGTCGGCTTTCGATCGATGGTCGACGATATTTTGCAGGTAGCTGAACGCCATCTGGACAAGCTCAACAAGCGCCAGCGCGAAACCTGCCCGGCCTCTGAGCTGGTGGTGGGCACCCAGTGCGGCGGTAGCGATGCGTTTTCCGGCGTGACCGCCAACCCGGCGGTGGGCTATGCGTCCGATCTGTTCGTGCGCTGCGGCGCCACGGTGATGTTCTCCGAAGTGACCGAAGTGCGTGACGCTATCCATCTGCTGACGCCGCGCGCCGTCAACGAAGAGGTGGGCAAGCGCCTGCTGGAAGAGATGGCCTGGTACGATAACTATCTCGATATGGGGCAAACCGACCGCAGCGCCAACCCGTCGCCGGGCAACAAAAAAGGCGGCCTGGCCAACGTGGTGGAAAAAGCCCTTGGTTCGATTGCCAAATCCGGCCAGAGCGCGATTGTCGAAGTGCTCTCCCCGGGCCAGCGCCCGACCAAACGCGGCCTGATTTATGCGGCAACGCCTGCCAGCGATTTCGTCTGCGGTACGCAGCAGGTGGCGTCCGGCATTACGGTTCAGGTCTTTACCACCGGGCGCGGCACGCCGTACGGCCTGATGGCAGTGCCGGTGATTAAAATGGCGACCCGCACCGAGCTGGCAAACCGCTGGTATGACTTAATGGACATCAACGCGGGCACCATCGCCACCGGGGAAGAGAGCATTGAGGACGTGGGCTGGAAGCTGTTCCACTTCATTCTGGATGTCGCCAGCGGGCGGAAGAAAACGTTCTCTGATCAATGGGGATTACATAATCAGCTGGCGGTGTTTAACCCGGCACCGGTGACGTGAGTTTGCTGTAAACCTCGCTTAGCATGGCTTCGGCCATGCTTTTTTTTTGCTTTCATTTCTTTCGCATTCTTACCTTTCGTTTCGATTCTTTCATTTTTAAGATACCAATCACAAAATAACATTCCGAAACCCTATATTGTCTTTCGCATAAACAAAACGAAAGGTTTCGGAGGAAAGATGTTCATCATCTCGTCGAAAGCGATGCTGCTGAAAGCACAGCGCGAAGGTTACGCCGTACCGGCATTCAATATTCATAATCTCGAAACGCTGCAGGTGGTCGTTGAAACGGCCTCGGAGATGCGCTCTCCGCTGATCGTGGCGGGTACGCCCGGCACATTCAGCTATGCCGGAACCGGTAACGTGGTCGCCATCGCCAGCGATCTGGCCAAAACGTACAACCAGCCACTGGCGATCCACCTCGATCATCACGAAGATTTCGACGATATCGCGCAGAAAGTCCAGAGCGGGATCCGCTCGGCGATGATCGACGGATCGCATCATCCATTCGCTGAAAATGTCGCGCTGGTGAAGAAAGTGACAGACTACTGCCACCGTTACGATGTGAGCGTGGAGGCTGAACTTGGCCGTCTTGGCGGGCAGGAAGATGACCTTGTGGTCGACAGCAAAGATGCGCTTTACACCAACCCGCTACAGGCACGCGAGTTTGTTGAATTAACGGGTATCGACTCATTGGCCGTCGCCATCGGTACCGCGCACGGCCTCTACACTGCCACGCCGAAACTTGATTTTGAACGTCTGGCAGAGATCCGCAATCAGGTCGATATCCCGCTGGTGCTGCACGGCGCTTCCGGTTTATCTACGGCCGATATCCTTCAGGCCATTCGCCTCGGTATCTGTAAGGTCAACGTTGCCACAGAACTCAAAATCGCCTTCTCGAATGCCCTGAAAACCTATCTCGCGTCACATCCCGAAACCAGTGACCCGCGACATTACATGGTGCCCGCCAAACGCGCCATGAAAGAGGTGGTGCGTAAAGTTATTAACGATTGTGGTTGTGAAGGAAAGCTCTAAATACGAAAGCCTGAAGTCCTGACCTGGAGGAAACGTGAAAGATATTATTACCCGCCATAAAGCGGGAGAAGATCTCGGTATTTGCTCAGTTTGCTCAGCGCACCCGCTGGTTATCGAAGCCGCATTGCGGTTCGATCTGCATACCGACAACAAGGTACTGATTGAAGCCACCTCAAATCAGGTGAACCAGTTCGGCGGTTACACCGGTATGAAACCCGCTGATTTCCGTGATTTTGTTTTGAAGATCGCTAAAGAGGTGGGCTTTCCGCATGAACGTTTGATCCTGGGCGGCGATCATCTGGGGCCAAACTGCTGGCAAAACGAACCGGCAGACGCGGCGATGGAGAAATCCTTCGCCTTGATCAAAGCCTATGTCGCGGCAGGGTTTAGCAAGATCCACCTGGACGCCTCAATGTCCTGCGCCGACGATCCTGTTCCACTCCCGCCAGGGGTGGTGGCACAACGTGCTGCCCGACTGTGCAAAGCCGCAGAAGAGACGGCCACTGAAGAACAAAAAGCGGCGCTAACCTACGTCATTGGTACTGAGGTTCCCGTTCCCGGCGGTGAAGCCAGCAGTATTAACAGCGTTCATGTTACCCGTGTGGAAGATGCCGCGCAGACGCTGGAAACGCATCGTGAGGCCTTTGCCGCGCTCGGTCTGAACGAGGCGATGACGCGTGTGATTGCGTTAGTTGTGCAACCCGGCGTGGAGTTCGACCATACGCAAATCATTCACTACCAGCCGCACGCGGCAGAAGCGCTTTCCGGCTGGATCCGCCAGACACCCATGGTCTATGAGGCGCACTCCACCGACTACCAGACTCGTCAGGCCTATCGCGCTTTGGTTCGCGATCACTTCGCGATCCTGAAAGTCGGTCCGGCGCTGACCTTTGCCCTGCGAGAAGCCATTTTTGCCCTCGCACAAATGGAGAAGGCCCTCATCGCCCCTGAGCAACGCAGCCATGTGCTTGACGTGATCGACGAAGTCATGCTGAACGAGCCGGATTACTGGAAAAAGTACTACCGCCCTACCTGGAGCCAGACAATGGTGGATATTCACTTTAGCCTGTCCGATCGCATTCGCTACTACTGGCCGCACCCTCGCATTCGCCAGAGCGTTGAGAGGTTAATCGCTAATCTGAGCGCAATCGCCTTGCCTCTGGGGCTGATCAGCCAGTTTATGCCCGTCCAGTTCGAACGATTGTCTATGAATGAGATCGCCGCAACACCGCAAAATCTCATCATCGACAAAATACAGGATGTATTACGCGCCTATCGATTTGGCTGCACCCCTGAACCCGTCTGATGCCGGAGAGTGTATGAGTCACGTTTTTGTCCGTACCGGAATTGAGTTTGAAACCTGCCAGCAGGCGCTGGCGCATATTGGCGAGGAGATGCTGGCTAACGGTGTTGTACACGCCACCTACCCTGCCGCCCTTCTGGAAAGGGAGATGAACTACCCCACCGGCATTGCCCTTGAACGCCATGCGGTCGCTATTCCGCACTGCGAAGCCGTGCATGCGAAACGCCCCGCGATTTACCTGATTCGTCCGGACAAACCGGTGCATTTTCAGCAGGCCGATGATGATGGCGAGGTCGCCGTCTCACTCATCATCGCGTTAATCGTTGAAAACCCTGCGGCGCAAATGAAATTGCTGCGCCGCCTTTTCAGTGAGCTACAAAACCCGGACACGCTGGACATGCTGCTGGCTGCGCCCGCAGAGGGCCTGGCCGATCGTTTCCGGGAGACGATCCTTGAGCCTGTCGCCTGTGCCCGGGCTTCATAACATACTGATAATAAAAAAGGAGTGCCCTATGAAACGCAAAGTTATTGTTGCCTGTGGCGGTGCTGTCGCCACCTCAACCATGGCAGCAGAAGAGATCAAAGAACTGTGTGAAGCCCACCACATTGAGCTGGATCTGGTCCAGTGCAGGGTGACTGAAATCGAAACCTATATGGACGGTGCAGATCTGATTTGTACCACGGCGAAAGTTGACAGAGCCTTTGGCGACATCCCGGTGGTGCATGGCATGCCGTTTGTATCCGGCGTCGGCATCGAAGCCCTGCAGCAAAAAATTCTGACCATCCTCGAGGGGTAAGAACATGTTTACCGAAATCATGCGGTACATCCTCGACCTGGGGCCAACCGTAATGCTGCCCATCGTCATCATCATCTTCTCCAAGCTGTTGGGGATGAAGCTGGGCGATTGCTTTAAATCCGGCCTACATATCGGCATTGGCTTCGTCGGGATCGGGCTGGTTATCGGCCTGATGCTTGACTCCATCGGCCCGGCGGCCAAAGCGATGGCTGAGCAGTTCCAGATTAACCTGCACGTGGTGGATGTCGGCTGGCCAGGTTCATCCCCAATGACCTGGGCATCTCAGATTGCGCTTATCGCTATCCCTGTTGCCATTGGCGTCAACGTTATCATGCTGGTGACGCGGATGACGCGGGTGGTGAACGTCGATATCTGGAACATATGGCACATGACCTTCACCGGTGCGATGCTGCACCTGGCAACCGGCTCTTACTGGCTGGGGATCCTGGGCGTTGTGGTGCACGCCGCGTTTGTTTACAAGCTGGGGGACTGGTTTGCCAAAGACACGCGGGACTTCTTCGGTCTGGAAGGGATCGCCATCCCTCACGGCTCGTCAGCTTACCTCGGCCCAATCGCTGTTCTGGTCGATACGATTATCGATAAAATCCCAGGCCTGAAGCGTATTCATTTTAGCGCTGACGACGTGCAAAAACGCTTTGGCCCGTTTGGCGAACCGGTCACGGTAGGGTTTGTGATGGGACTGGCCATTGGCATGCTGGCAGGCTACGACACCAAATCCGTTCTCCAGTTGGCCGTGAAAACCGCCGCCGTGATGCTGCTAATGCCGCGCGTTATCAAACCGATCATGGACGGCCTGACGCCGATTGCTAAACATGCCCGTAAACGTCTGCAGGCAAAGTTTGGTGGGCAGGAGTTCTTAATCGGTCTCGATCCGGCGCTGCTGCTGGGCCATACATCCGTCGTCTCCGCCAGCCTGATTTTCATACCGCTCACTATCCTGATTGCTGTTCTGGTGCCGGGAAACCAGGTGTTGCCATTCGGTGACCTTGCCACTATCGGCTTTTTTGTGGCGATGGCGGTCGCGGTGCATCAGGGCAACCTGTTCCGCACGCTTATCTCTGGCGTCATCATCATGGGCATTACGCTGTGGATTGCGACCCAGACCATCGGCCTGCACACCCAGCTTGCGCAAAATGCTGGCGCGTTGAAAGCTGGCGGGCTTGTGGCCTCCATGGACCAGGGCGGTTCACCCGTCACCTGGCTGCTCATCCAGTTGTTCACCTGGCAAAACGTGGTGGGGTTCATCGTGATTGGTGCAATTTACGTCACCGGCATCCTGCTCACCTGGCGACGTGCCCGCGTGTTTAACGCGGCAGAAAAGAACGCCGCTACCCCGCAAAGCCAGACGGTGTCTTGATATCCGGGGAGCCATGCTCCCCTCTTTTTCTGGAGTGAATATGAAATCAGTGGTAATTCACGCTGAGGGCAACGTGCGCGTTGAAGAACGTCCAATCCCTCACATTCAGGCTGTGGATGATGTGCAGGTGCGTATTGCCTGCTCAGGATTATGTGGCTCCGATATTCCGCGAATTTTTGCCGGAGGGGCACATTATTATCCCATCACCCTGGGACATGAATTTAGCGGTCATGTCGAAGCCTGTGGTACCAAAGTGCACGATCTCAAGGCAGGCGATCCGGTTGCCTGCGTGCCATTACTGCCCTGCTTTTCCTGTCCGGCGTGTGAAAAAGGCTACTTCTCGCTCTGCAAGCAGTATCAGTTTGTCGGATCTCGCAGCGAAGGCGGCAACGCGGAATATATCGTGGTGAAGCGAGCAAACCTGTTCCGCCTTCCTGCAGAGATGGCAATTGAAGATGGTGCATTTATTGAGCCCATAACCGTAGGGCTACACGCGTTTCATCTCGCTTCCGGCTGCGAGGGTAAGAACGTCATCATTGTCGGCGCAGGCACTATCGGCCTGCTGGCGATGCAGTGTGCACTGGCATTGGGCGCCAACAGCGTTATCGCGATCGATATCAACGACGATAAGCTCGCGCTGGCAACAACGCTGGGGGCAACTCAGGTGTTTAATAGCCGCGCTCTGGCCGCAGACGACATCCTTAACGCCTTGAGCGACAACCCGTTTGATCAGTTGGTTCTTGAGACTGCTGGCACACCGCAAACCGTTACGCTCGCCATTGATATCGCCGGGCCGCGAGCCCAGGTCGCTCTGGTGGGTACGCTGCATCATGACCTGAACTTACCGGCGGCGACATTTGGCAAGATACTGCGTAAGGAGTTGACGCTTCTGGGAAGCTGGATGAATTATTCGGCCCCGTGGCCGGGTGAAGAATGGAAAACCGCGGCACGCCTGCTCACAGAGAAAAAACTGCAGCTAAAGCCCCTTATTGCTCATACCGGCGATAGCGATAGCTTTGCTCAGGCCGTGCAGGGACTAAACGGTGCGCCAATGCAGGGCAAAATCATGCTGCGCTTCGCGTAGTGCTTCGAGCCAGCAACCTGAGCTGGCTCACATTTCCTTTCGAATATTACCGTACCCCTTTCGCATACCTTCGATTAGAATAGAGGCAGTTAATTATCAGGCATTTCAATATGAACTCATTTGAGCGACGCAATAAAATCGTTGACCTCGTCAACGCTCAGGGCAGTGTCATGGTGCTGGATCTGTCGAATATGTTTGGCATTTCAGAAGTGACGATTCGAACAGATCTGCGCCTGCTGGAAGAAAAAGGATTGGTCACGCGTTTTCACGGTGGCGCAGCAAGACCCGGCAGCAGCCTGGCGGAAAGCGAAAATCAGGAAGTGGTGCTGGAAGACCGTTATAAGCTGGCAAGCGACCCGAAAAAGCGCATCGCACAGGCTGCAGCGGCCATGATTGAAGAAGGGATGACGATCATTCTCGATAGCGGTAGCACCACCATGCTCATCGCCGAAGCACTCACCAAAAAAGCCAATATCACCGTCATCACCAACAGCCTGCCTGCCGCGTTTGCCCTCTCGGAAAACAAAGATATTACGCTCGTGGTCTGCGGCGGTACCGTGCGCCATAAAACGCACTCTATGCATGGCACCATCGCCGAGCGCTCTCTGACCGGGATCAGCGCGGATCTGATGTTTGTCGGCGCGGACGGTATTGATGCCACCAACGGCATTACAACGTTCAATGAAGGCTATTCGATTAGCAGCGTAATGGCTGCCGCCGCGCATAAGGTGATTGCCGTGCTGGACGCCAGCAAGTTCAACCGGCGCGGGTTCAATCAGGTGTTGCCGATGGAAAAAATCGACTGTGTGATTACGGATGATGGGATCGGAAAACACGAAAAAGAACTGTTGGGTAAAACGGGCACCGAGATCATTACGGTTTAGCAAACGATGCAGGTCAGCGTATGACCTGCGCAATTTTCTTTTCCGACATTTATTCCGACATTTTAGATTTGTAGGCCGGGCAAGCGCAGCGCCGCCCGGCAAAAACAGGCGGAGTATGGATTACTCCCCCTGCTGCTCCAGCGCATACTTATACAGCGCATTTTTCTTCACGCCGTGAATTTCCGCCGCCAGCGCAGCGGCCTTCTTCAGCGGCAGTTCCGCCTGCAGCAGCGCCAGCGTGCGCAGCGCGTCGGCAGGCAGTGCGTCTTCCTGCGCTTTATGCCCTTCGACAATCAGCACCATCTCACCCTTGCGGCGGTTTTCGTCTTCCTTCACCCACGCCAGCAGTTCGCCCACTGGCGCGCCGTGGATCGTTTCCCAGGTTTTGGTCAGCTCGCGCGCCAGCACCACGTAGCGGGATTCACCCCAGACAGTCACCATATCTTCCAGGCTTTCCAGCAGGCGGTGTGTGGATTCGTAAAAAATCAGGGTACGCGGCTCGGCCTCCAGATCCTTCAATACGTCGCGACGGCCTTTGGATTTAGCTGGCAGGAAGCCTTCATAGCAGAAGCGGTCAGACGGCAGACCTGCGGCGCTTAACGCAGCAATCGCCGCGCACGGCCCCGGCAGCGGCACAACGCGAATACCGGCTTCGCGACAGGTACGCACCAGGTGATAGCCAGGATCGTTGATCAGCGGCGTACCGGCGTCGGAGACCAGCGCAATGTTCTGCCCTTCCTTAAGTTTCGCCACCAGCGTTTCAGCTTTTTGTTGCTCATTGTGATCGTGCAGGGCAAACAAACGGGCGTTAATCGCGAAATGTTGCAGCAGTAAGCCGGTGTGGCGGGTATCTTCAGCAGCAATTAAATCAACAGCTTGCAACACGGTGAGCGCACGTTGGGTAATATCAGACAAATTCCCGATAGGAGTAGGTACAATATAAAGCTGGCCTTGAGAATTATCTGCCGTTTCGTGTTGTTTCATTGTTTCGTCCGTATTGCCGATTTAATATTGAGCATTGCGTAAAAAAAATCACTGGATACAGTATGGTACCGTTAACGTTTCTTCGAAAAAAAGCCACGCGCAGCGTGCCGCTTCTGCTCGCAGCCCTGATCTTTGCAGGCTGTGGCACCCAGGCACCCGATCAGACCGCTGCCCATATGCAGGGATCCGCTCAGGCTGATTCTGGCTTTTATCTGCAACAAATGTCGCAGAGCTCAAATGATACCAAGACCAACTGGCAATTACTCGCCATTCGTGCACTGCTGAAAGAGGGTAAAACCCAGCAGGCCGCCGAACTGTTCAATCAGCTACCGCAGGATCTTAACGATGATCAGCGCCGCGAGCAGGGTCTGCTCTCTGCAGAACTGAAGGTGGCGCAGAAAGATTATGCGGCTGCGAAGAAAATCCTCGGAGACATCGATGTCGGTGCGCTGGACAAAAACCAGCAGGCGCGCTTCTGGCAGGCGGGAATTACCGCCGAGCAGGGTCGCCCTTCCCTGACGCTACTGCGCGCGCTTATCGCCCAGGAGCCGCTGCTCGCCGGTGCGGATAAACAGAAGAATATCGATGCGACATGGCAGGCACTCGCCTCCATGACCCAGGAACAGGCGCAAACGCTGGTCATTAACGCCGACGAAAATGTCTTGCAGGGCTGGCTGGATCTGCAGCAGATGTGGTTTAACAACCGCAGCGATCCAACGATGCTGAAAGTAGGTATTACCGACTGGCAAACCCGCTACCCGCAAAACCCGGGCGCGAAAATGTTGCCGACCCAGTTGGTGAATGTGCAGAACTTTAAGCCAGCCTCGACCAGCAAAATCGCGCTGCTTCTGCCGTTGAACGGCCAGGCGGCGGTCTTTGGTCGCACCATTCAGCAAGGCTTTGAAGCGGCGAAAAACGGGACAACTGCCGTAAGCGGTAGTGCCGTACCGGCTCAGTCCGCACAGGCAGCCAACGTGAACGACGTTGTCAGCCCTTCTGCCGCTGAAACCAGCGACCTGACTGCAGCACAAGCGCCAGCGCAGGGGACAATGCAGAACCCGGTCACCGCGCCGACGACGCCACCAGCCGCAACGCCTGCACCTGAAGCAGTACAGGCTCCTGCGGAAACTCAGGCTCCCGTGACGGCTGAACAGCCACAACCGCAAGCCGCGCCAGCAGAACAGCAACCTGCCACGCAGCCTCAGGCCGTGGCAACCACCAGCGCCAACCCGAGTGCTGAGCTGAAAATCTACGACACCACCGCTCAGCCGCTCGATCAAGTGCTGGCGCAGGTGCAAAAAGATGGCGTGAGCATCGTTGTCGGTCCCCTGCTGAAAAACGACGTGGAAACGCTGATAAAGAGCAACACTACGCTGAACGTGCTGGCGCTTAACCAGCCAGAGAACGTGCAGAACCGCGCCAACATCTGCTACTTTGCTCTCTCGCCAGAAGATGAAGCCCGCGACGCGGCGCGTCATATTCACGAACAGGGTAAACAGGCGCCGCTGCTGCTGATCCCGCGCAGCGCGTTGGGCGATCGCGTCGCCAATGCCTTTGCCGATGAGTGGCAGAAGATCGGCGGTGGCGTGGTGCTGCAACAGAAATTTGGTTCCGCCTCAGAACTGCGCGCTGGCGTCAACGGCGGCGCAGGTATCGCCCTTAACGGCAGCCCGGTCAGCGCCAGCCTGCCGCAGCAGCAGAGCGTGACCATCGGCGGCCTGACCATTCCGGCCCCTCCTACCGACGCACAAATCAGCGGTGGCGGCAAAGTGGATGCGGCCTACATTGTCGCAACACCGGAAGAGATTGCCTTCATCAAGCCGATGATTGCGATGCGCAACGGCAGCCAGAGCGGCGCAACCCTCTACGCCAGCTCGCGCAGCGCGCAGGGCACCGCAGGCCCGGATTTCCGTCTGGAAATGGACGGCCTGCAGTACAGCGAAATCCCAATGCTCGCGGGCAGCAACCCACCGCTGATGCAGCAAGCGCTGAGCTCGGTACGTAACGACTACTCGCTGGCACGTCTGTACGCCATGGGCGTGGATGCGTGGGCGCTGGCAAACCACTTCACCCAGATGCGTCAGGTGCCGGGCTTCGAGCTCAACGGCAACACCGGCGATCTGACCGCCACTCAGGACTGTGTGATTAACAGGAAGTTATCATGGCTCAAATACCAGCAGGGGCAGATCGTCCCGGCCAGTTAAGCCGCAAAGCGACCGGCGATGCGTGGGAGTTAAAAGCGCGTCGCTGGCTTGAAGGCAAAGGACTGCGTTTTATCGCCGCCAACGTCCGCGGGCGCGGCGGCGAAATCGACCTGATCATGAAAGACGGTCAGGTCACCGTGTTTGTAGAAGTGCGTTTTCGACAGTCCTCCCGTTTTGGCGGTGCTGCCGCCAGCGTGACGTTCGCCAAACAACAAAAATTATTACAGACTGCCCACTTGTGGCTTGCCCGCCATAATGGGAGCTTTGATACTGTGGATTGCCGGTTCGATGTGATAGCCTTCACCGGAAATGAGATCGAATGGCTTAAAAACGCTTTTGGCGAAGACGCATAATTGAGATTTAAAGGGATAACGTGCTCGAAAGAATTAAAGTGTGCTTCACAGAAAGCATTCAAACACAGATTGCCGCGGCGGAAGCCCTCCCGGACGCGATCTCCCGCGCAGCAATGACGCTGGTACAATCTCTTCTGAACGGCAACAAAATCCTCTGTTGTGGCAATGGTACTTCAGCCGCCAACGCACAGCATTTTGCTGCCAGCATGATCAATCGTTTTGAAACAGAACGCCCGAGTTTACCTGCCATTGCACTTAATACCGATAATGTGGTCTTAACAGCGATTGCTAACGATCGTCTGCATGACGAGATTTACGCGAAGCAGGTGCGCGCCTTAGGCCATGCCGGGGACGTGCTGCTGGCCATCTCCACGCGCGGTAACAGCCGGGATATCGTTAAAGCCGTTGAAGCGGCGGTCACCCGCGATATGACCATCGTTGCGCTGACCGGCTATGACGGCGGCGAGCTGGCAGGTTTACTGGGGCCGCAGGATGTGGAAATTCGCATTCCGTCTCACCGTAGCGCGCGTATTCAGGAGATGCACATGCTCACGGTGAACTGCTTATGCGATCTGATCGATAACACGCTTTTCCCTCACCAGGATGATTAAGGAGTTCTAATGAAGGCTTTATCGACCCTTGCAGTCCTTATGTCTGCACTTCTACTTCAGGGATGTATTGCCGCTGCTGTTGTCGGTACCGCAGCTGTCGGCACCAAAGCGGCGACCGATCCGCGTTCTGTCGGGACGCAGGTTGATGACGGTACGCTGGAGCTGCGCGTCAACAGTGCGCTGTCGAAAGACGAACAAATCAAGAAAGAAGCGCGTATTAACGTAACGGCTTATCAGGGCAAAGTGCTGCTGGCAGGCCAGGCGCCTAATACCGAATTAGCCTCCCGCGCTAAACAGATCGCGATGGGTGTAGAAGGGACAACAGAGGTGTTCAATGAAGTGCGCCAGGGCCAGCCAATTGGTTTGGGCGATGCGTCCTCCGATACCTGGATCACCACGAAAGTGCGCTCTCAGCTGCTGGGATCGGACCAGGTGAAATCGTCAAACGTGAAAGTGACCACCGAGAACGGCGAAGTGTTCCTGCTGGGTCTGGTGACTGAGCGTGAAGGGAAAGCGGCGGCGGATATCGCCAGCCGGGTGAGCGGCGTGAAGCACGTCACCACCGCATTTACATATATCAAGTAATTTACACCTGACTGTAAGCCCGGTAAGCGCCAGCGCCACCGGGCTTTTTTTTACATCAACGCAATACTGCCCACAATCACGCCACTCAACGCCACCAGCCCCGCCGTCAACCACAGCGCTTTCGCGGGGAATGACTTACGCAGCATGATAAGCGACGGCAGGCTGATCGCCGGCAGCGTAATCAACAGCGCCAGTGCAGGCGCGGTGCCCATTCCCGCCAGCATCATGGTCTGGACAATCGGAATTTCCGCCGCCGTTGGGATCACGAAGAGGCAGCCTGCAACGGCCATCGCAATGACCCACATCAGCGTGTTGTCGATAGCGCCATCCGCATGCGGGAAGAACCAGACGCGCGCCGCCCCCAATACCAGCACCGCCAGGATATAAACCGGGATGGTGCTCCAGAAAAGCTGCCACAGCGCGATACCCCAGCGCGCAAAAAAACCACCCTGCGGCTCGCTGATGTCCAGCTCAACGGCAGCGGTCTCAGGCGCGTTGTCCTTCACCAGTTTTTGCACCAGCGTCGCCACCACCAGCACCGTCGCCAGCCCGGCAACCAGGCGGATCGCAGCAAAATGCCACCCAAGCACAAAGCCCATAAAGACCAGCGTTGCCGGGTTGAGCAGCGGGTTACCCATCCAGAACGCCAGCGCGCCGCCCATCGACACGCGCTGACGACGCATACCCGCCGCAACCGGTGCGGCGCAGCAGGAGCACATCATGCCCGGCAGGGAGAAAATTGTCCCCAGCAGCGTGCCCTGAAAACGCGGCTGGCCGAGTGTTTTCACCAGCCAGTTGCGCGGGATGAGCACCTGTATCAGCGAGCCCAGAATCACGCCCAGTACAGCGGCTTTCCAGACGGCAAGGAAGTAGACCATGGCGTAATCCCACGCCGCCTGAAGCGGGCTGGAATCAGCCTGGGCGAGAATAGATTTACCGATGCTGTGCGTTTCGGCGGCGGTGAAGGCTTTGCCGTAGTACGGCTGCCATTTCACATACCAGAGGCCAACAATGACCACGAGAAAGAAAAGTGCGGGCTTCCACCATTGAACAGGTGTTGCCGCCTGAGATGAAGACTGACCAGTCATAGCATTCCCCGGAGAGTATTAGGTTATTAGCCGGGGGAGTTTACGCCTCGTCCTGGGCGATTTCACGCAGTTTTGCCGAAGGGATAATGTTGACCCCCGCTTTCAACGGTGCCAGCCCTTCTTTTAGCATCGCAAGGGCGACGTCCCGCGCATCGATAGATTTCCAGTTGCCGGGAAGGATCTTAAACAGCGGGGCCAATATCGACTCGTTAAATCGGCGTTCGTCCCTGTGGCCGCTGAGCATCGAGGGACGCACAATCGTCAGTTGCTCCCATTTCTGCGCGATCAGCGCATCCTCCATCTTGCCCTTCACCTTGTTGTAGAAAAAAGGCGATCCGGCATTGGCACCCAGCGCGCTGACCACCAGAAAATGTTTGGCCCCCAGTTTTTTCGCCGTGAGCGCCGTGTCCACCACCAGCGTGTAGTCGGCATGGATAAATGCCTCTTTGCTGCCCGCCTCACGCCGCGTGGTACCCAGACAACAAAAGGCGATATCAATGGGATCCTGGACCTGCGCCAGCGCGTCCGTCAGCTGCGGATCGTGCGGGTTAAATACGCCGGAGACGTCCGCCAGCGGCCGACGCGTAGGCGCTGCAATGTAGTTCACGCGGCGATCCTGAATCAGCAACCGCAGCAGATGATCCCCCACCAGCCCGGTGGCGCCCGTAATCAATACCTGACTCATCGTATCCCCTTTACAGAATTGTCCGTTTGCGAACTCAGCGTGGTCGACCACACTTAGAAGTCTGTTATCTGTTACAGGTAAGTATTTACCACAAGCGGAGAAAAATCAGTCTGAAGCCAAAACAACGGAGGAAGCATGGGCAAGAAAATCGCAGTCTTGATTACCGACGAGTTTGAAGATTCAGAATTCACCTCTCCAGCAGAGGCGTTCCGCAAGGCGGGACACGACGTCATCACCATTGAGAAAGAGGCGGGCAAAACGGTGACAGGCCATAAAGGCGAGGCCAGCGTGACGATTGACGAGTCAATTGATAACGTCAGCCCGTCCGATTTCGACGCCCTGCTGTTACCCGGCGGCCATTCACCCGACTCCCTGCGCGGAGATGAGCGCTTCGTCACCTTCACCCGTGATTTTGTGAGCACCGGTAAGCCGGTATTTGCAATCTGCCACGGCCCACAGCTGCTGATCAGCGCCGATGTGGTTCGCGGGCGTAAGCTTACCGCCGTGAAGCCGATCGTTATCGATCTGAAAAATGCGGGGGCCGAGTTTTACGATCAGGAGGTGGTCAACGACAAAGACCAGCTGATCACCAGCCGAACCCCGGACGACCTCCCGGCGTTTAACCGCGAAGCGCTACGCCTGCTCGGCGCGTAGCCAGTGCAGCTTCTTGCCAAAGCCCAGGGTGTTGTCGGTAAATTTCAGCTCATCGAGGCGGATTTCCCACACCGGGGCTTTTAGCGCAGCGGCAACGGGAAAGCGGCGCGTGTAGTGCCTACGATGCGCGTCGCTCTCTTCTCCATCCAGCCGACGAATTTCCCCTTTGAACTGCACGCCGCGGATCAGCGCGACCGTTTTCGGCTGGCCGTTCACCGTGCCCGCCACCTTTGCCTGCTGGCCGGTCATTTGCGCATGACGCGTATTGTCTTCACTCATGACATAAAAAGCCACGCGCTCAGGGTCGTAGTAGTAAAACGCGTTGGCGCACCACATCTCACCCTCGTCACAGACGCACCAGGTGACAACATGCTGCTTCGCCAGCCAGTGGTTAATGGCGGCCAGTGTTTCCATTTTCGTTCTCTCTCATGCTATGGTGCGTTCACCTTAACATACTGAATCTGTTTACCGTGTGCTGGTTTCTCTATCTTGTCCGAACCGCTGATAACGCTCTCTACACCGGGATCACCACCGATGTGGCGCGACGTTTTATACAGCATCAAACGGGGAAAGGGGCAAAGGCGCTGCGGGGGAAAGGAGAACTGCAGCTGGCATTTTCAGCCGCAGTGGGCGACAGAGCGCTGGCGCTCAGGCTGGAATACCGCATCAAGCAGCTCACGAAGCGCCAGAAGGAGCGCCTCGTCACCGGAGACGGCTCCTTTGAGGCGCTACGCGAGAGCCTGATTAAAAGCGATTGAAATGGTCGTGGTAGTCCACCAGGCCATTGACGCCGTTGAGGGCGTCGTCCGCCAGACGGTGCACCTGGAAAGCGGATTCCGTACCCGGCCAGCGGCAACGCAGGTCGTAATGTGCGGCCTGCTCGAAGCCTAATCGCCCATAGAACGCCGGATCGCCCAGCGTGACCACGGCGGCATAGCCAAACTCATTCAGCGAGTCCAGCCCTTCATAGACTAACTGGCGCGCCAGACCTTGCCCGCGATAGTTTTCATCTACCGCCAGCGGTGCCATTCCTACCCACTGAAGATCGTCGCCCTGAACGATGACCGGGCTGAAGGCGACATAGCCGACAACCTGACCTTCATCATCGGTAGCAACCAGACCCAGCGTGATCAGGCCGTCTTCACGGAGATCGTGGACCAGTTGAGCTTCCGCATCGCTCTCAAAAGAGCGGCGCAATAACGCATCGATACCCGGTGCATCAATCCCAATTTCGACTCGAATCAGCATGGCTCACCTACTGAAGTGTGTTTACTGTCCGGCGGGGTTTTCAGCCCGGCCTCAACAAAATCTGCCATTTGCATCAACATCACGCGCAGCGCTTTCGGCATCTGCTCCAGCTCAATGGCATCCATTAAATTCTTCACGTACAGGCCAAGCTCCGTGTCCCCTTCAATCACCAGACGGCGCTGGAAGAAGAGCGTATCCGGATCCTGCTTACGTGCGGCGATCATCAGCAGATCGCTGGCATCAGCGCTAAAGCTCACGTCCGCCTCGGCGGATTCGCGCACGATCAGCTGGCCGTTCTCTACGGAGGTAAACCAGCGCAGCCCGATGTCGCGTACCTCAATGCTCAGCCAGCGGCCTTCCAGGAACTCCAGCTCGCCGTCCTGCAGTGCCTGGCGGAACTGCCAGCTCAGGACCTGCTCCAGCACCTGGCGCTTAAGCGCGAACGGTGCCAGCTTGACCGGCACGCTCAGCATAGATGGACCCAATTGTACGAGACGTGAACGCAGTTTCTCCAGCACGAGCTTTACTCCCTGATATCTGTAATCCCGCTATTTTGCCACATCCATTCCAGAACATAGCGGCGTAAATCAACAAACCGTCGTCCGGCTTACCTCATTATTGGTGTCATCAATACGCCATTAGCTGCCTTAAATCAAAAATTGTCGCCTGTGGGTTAATTAAAATCCCAGCTCGTTAACAATTTTGCGATCCCAGCGATCGAGAACATCAGGATAAATTATGGAGCTGCTCTGCCCTGCCGGAAACCTTCCGGCGCTTAAGGCGGCCATCGAAAATGGGGCCGATGCGGTCTATATCGGGCTAAAGGATGATACCAACGCTCGCCATTTTGCTGGCCTCAACTTTACGGAGAAAAAGCTTCAGGAAGCCGTTAACTTCGTTCATCAGCACCGCCGCAAACTGCATATTGCCATCAACACCTTTGCCCATCCTGATGGCTACGTCCGCTGGCAGCGGGCGGTGGACATGGCGGCACAGCTGGGTGCCGATGCCCTGATCCTGGCCGACCTTGCCATGCTTGAGTATGCAGCAGAACGCTATCCGCATATTGAGCGCCACGTCTCTGTTCAGGCATCCGCCACCAACGAAGAAGCCGTGCGTTTTTATCATCAAAACTTCGACGTGGCCCGCGTGGTGCTGCCGCGCGTGCTCTCTATTCATCAGGTTAAGCAACTCGCGCGCGTCACGCCAGTGCCGCTGGAAGTTTTTGCCTTTGGCAGCCTGTGCATCATGGCTGAAGGCCGCTGCTATCTCTCCTCTTATTTAACCGGTGAATCGCCGAATACCGTCGGAGCCTGCTCCCCTGCCCGCTTTGTTCGCTGGCAGCAGACCCCTCAGGGGCTGGAGTCTCGCCTGAATGAGGTGCTGATTGACCGCTATCAGGACGGTGAAAACGCCGGTTATCCAACCCTGTGCAAAGGCCGCTACCTGGTCGACGGCGAGCGCTACCACGCGCTGGAAGAGCCCACCAGCCTCAACACGCTGGAGCTGCTGCCGGAACTGCTGGCGGCCAATATTGCCTCGGTGAAAATCGAGGGTCGCCAACGCAGCCCGGCCTACGTGAGCCAGGTGGCGAAAGTATGGCGTCAGGCCATCGACCGCTGCATGGCGGACCCGCAGAACTACGCTCCGCAGGCGACCTGGATGGAGACGCTCGGTTCGATGTCCGAAGGCACGCAAACCACCCTTGGCGCGTATCACCGTAAATGGCAGTGAGATAACCATGAAATATTCATTAGGACCGGTGCTCTACTACTGGTCAAAAGAGACGCTGGAAGATTTTTACCAACAGGCCGCCGCCAGCAGCGCCGATGTGATTTACCTCGGCGAAGCGGTGTGCAGCAAGCGCCGTGCCACCAAAGTGGGCGACTGGCTGGACATGGCGAAAAGCCTGGCCGGAAGCGGCAAGCAGGTGGTGCTCTCGACGCTTGCGCTGGTGCAGGCGTCTTCCGAACTGGGCGAGCTGAAGCGCTATGTCGAAAACGGCGAATTCCTGCTGGAAGCGAGCGACCTCGGCGTGGTGAACATGTGCGCTGAACGCAAGCTGCCGTTTGTCGCGGGCCATGCCCTGAACTGCTATAACGCCGTGACCCTGCGCCTGCTGCTTAAGCAGGGGATGACGCGCTGGTGCATGCCGGTTGAACTCTCCCGCGACTGGCTGGCAAACCTGCTGAATCAGTGCGACGAGCTGGGCATTCGCAATCAGTTTGAAGTGGAAGTGCTGAGCTACGGGCATCTGCCGCTGGCCTACTCCGCCCGCTGCTTTACCGCGCGCTCGGAAGACCGCCCGAAAGACGAATGCGAAACCTGCTGCATCAAGTACCCGAACGGACGCAGCATGCTGTCGCAGGAAAACCAGCAGGTGTTTGTTCTCAACGGCATTCAGACCATGAGCGGCTATGTTTATAACCTCGGCAACGAGCTGGCGTCGATGGACGGTCTGGTGGATATGGTTCGTCTGTCGCCGCTGGATACCGGCGTGTTTGCGATGCTGGACGCCTTCCGCGCCAATGAAAACGGCGCCGCTCCGCTGCCGCTGACGGCAAACAGCGACTGCAACGGTTACTGGAAACGTCTCGCCGGGCTGGAACTACAGGCGTAAAAAAGGCTCACTTTGTTAACAACGGTTATCATTTTTTAATGCAGTATTAAAGATTCACCGTCGACAAAGTGAGCTGTTATGACTGACAAAACCATTCCGTTTTCGGTGCTGGATCTGGCGCCGATCCCTCAGGGCTCCTCGGCTCGAGAAGCCTTTTCGCACTCTCTCGATCTCGCTCAGCTGGCCGAAAAGCGTGGCTATCACCGCTACTGGCTGGCCGAGCACCACAACATGGTGGGCATCGCCAGCGCCGCCACCTCGGTACTGATTGGCTATCTGGCGGCAAATACGACTACCCTGCACCTGGGCTCCGGTGGCGTGATGCTGCCTAACCACGCCCCGCTGGTGATTGCCGAGCAGTTTGGCACCCTGAATACGCTCTATCCGGGGCGTATTGATTTGGGCCTTGGTCGCGCGCCCGGCAGCGACCAGCCGACCATGCGCGCCCTGCGCCGCCATATGAGCGGCGATATCGACAACTTCCCGCGCGACGTGGCCGAGCTGGTGGACTGGTTCGACGCGCGCGATCCTAACCCGCACGTGCGCCCGGTGCCGGGCTACGGCGAGAAGATCCCGGTTTGGTTGTTGGGATCAAGCCTGTATAGCGCACAGCTCGCCGCGCAGCTTGGACTGCCATTTGCGTTTGCCTCGCACTTCGCACCGGATATGCTGCATCAGGCGTTGCATCTCTACCGCACGAACTTCAAACCGTCCGAGCGTCTGGAGAAGCCGTACGCGATGGTCTGTATCAACATCATTGCCGCCGACAGCAATCGCGACGCGGAATTCCTGTTTACCTCCATGCAGCAGGCATTTGTGAAGCTGCGTCGCGGTGAGACGGGCCAGCTGCCGCCGCCGGTGGAGAATATGCATCAGCTGTGGTCAGCCTCGGAGCAGTATGGCGTTCAGCAGGCGCTGAGCATGTCGCTGGTGGGTGATAAAGCGAAAGTGCGTCACGGGCTGGACGCGGTGCTGCGCGAAACGCAGGCGGATGAAATTATGGTTAACGGCCAGATTTTCGATCATCAGGCGCGATTGCATTCGTTTGAACTGGCGATGCAGGTGAAAGAAGAATTGGTGGGGTAGTTTTTTTGCCGGATGGCGGCTTCGCCTTATCCGGCCTACGGTTTTCTCCCTCTCCCTTCGGGAGAGGGGCGGGGTGAGGGGATCAGGCCGCACGGTTTAATGGTAAACAGGCAACAGGTTAAAACTCGACAGCACGTGGACCAACGCGTTGCCAACGCCAAACACCAGGATCAGTGCAATCATCGGCTTGCCGCCCCAGACGCGGAATTTCGGGCTGCCGAAGCGTTTACGTGATTTACGCGCCAGCAGCGCCGGCACAATCGCCGCCCAGATGGTTGCCGCCAGTCCGGCATAGCCGATGGCGTACAGGAAACCGTTCGGCCACAGCAGACCACCCACAATCGGCGGCAGGAAGGTGAGCAGCGCGGTTTTGAAGCGCCCCATCGCAGAATCATCAAAGCCAAACAGATCCGCCAGGTAGTCAAACAGCCCCAGGGTCACGCCAAGGAATGAACTCGCCACTGCAAAGTTAGAGAAGACCACCAGCAGCAGATCCAGGCTGCGGCTGTTCAGTACGCCGCTCAGGGCCTGCACCAGCACGTCGATGTTACCGCCCTTCTGTGCAATGCCGATAAATTCTGGACGTGGGATGTTGCCCATCGTCCCCAGCAGCCAAATCACGTACAGCCCCAGCGCCAGCAGCGTACCGTAGACCAGACACTTCACAATGGTGCGCGGATCTTTGCCGTAGTACTTCATCAGGCTCGGCACGTTGCCGTGGTAGCCAAACGACGCCAGACAGAACGGCAGCGTCATCAGCAGGTACGGCGTGTAGGAGGTGTTCACTTCGGCGACGTTAAACAGCGTGGCGGGCGTAACGTGCCCCAGCAGGCTGCCGAAGGTCAGGAAGAAGGTGATGACCTTAGCGCCCAACACGATCGCCGTCATGCGGCTCACCGCCCTGGTGCTCATCCAGACGATAAACGCCACGCCCAGTGCAAAGCAGAGCCCCGCCAGACGCGCCGGAACGTTCAGCGACATCTCAGCAAAAGTGTGATGCAGAATCGAGCCGCTTGCAGAGATGTACGCATAGGTCAGGATATAGAGCACAAACGCGATGGACAGCCCGTTCACCAGGTTCCAGCCTTTGCCCAGCAGATCTTTGGTGATGGTGTCGAAGCTGGAGCCAATGCGATAGTTCAGGTTCGCCTCAAGGATCATCAGCCCGGAGTGGAGCATACAGAACCAGGTGAACACCAGCGCCGCCAGCGACCAGAAGAACCACGCACCGGACATGACCACTGGCAGGGAGAACATCCCAGCACCAATGATGGTACCGCCGATGATCACCACGCCGCCAAGCAGCGAGGGTGACGTTTGGGTGGTGGTTAGTGTCGCCATACAGCCATTACTCCAGTCAAAAATGTGGTATGCAGTTTAATGTGCAGCACTGTACCAGTACAAGAGTACAAAGGGAATAAAAAAAGCCCCGATAGCAATTATCGGGGCTGTATATATTACTTTACGTCAGTGGCGTAAGGCTTACGCGTCACGGCGACGGCTTGAGCTGTCGTCACGACGTGGGCCACGGCTTTCACGGCGTTCGCCGGAGAAACGACGTGGTTCACCGCGACCTTCGCTACGACCGCCTTCACGACGTTCGCCACCGAAGCTGCGGCCACCGCCACGACGTTCGCCACCGCGGTCAGAGCGAGGCTGTGCATCACCCATCAGCTGCATGTTCATCGGCTTGTTCAGGATGCGAGTACGCGTAAAGTGCTGCAGTACTTCGCCCGGCATGCCTTTTGGCAGTTCGATGGTGGAGTGAGTACCGAACAGCTTGATGTTACCAATGTAACGGCTGCTGATGTCGCCTTCGTTAGCGATCGCGCCAACGATATGACGAACTTCAACACCGTCATCACGGCCAACTTCAATGCGGTACAGTTCCATTTCGCCAGCGTCACGACGCTCGCGACGTGGACGGTCTTCACCACCACGCTCTGGACGGTCACCGCGTGGGCCACGGTCATTGCGGTCATTACGGTCGCCACGACGTTCGAAACGATCGTCACGGTCACGGAATTCACGCTTAGGACGCATTGGCGCATCTGGTGGCACGATCAGGCTACGTTCGCCCTGAGCCATTTTCAGCAGTGCTGCAGCCAGGGTTTCCATATCCAGCTCTTCGCCTTCAGCGGTAGGCTGAATCTGCGACAGCAGCGCACGGTACTGATCCAGATCGCTGCTTTCCAGCTGCTGCTGGACTTTCGCGGCGAATTTTTCCAGGCGACGTTTGCCCAGCAGATCTGCGTTTGGCAGGTCAGCTTCTGGAATGGTCAGCTTCATGGTGCGTTCAATGTTACGCAGCAGACGACGCTCGCGGTTCTCAACGAACAGCAGCGCACGGCCCGCACGACCCGCACGACCGGTACGACCGATACGGTGAACGTAAGACTCAGAATCCATTGGGATATCGTAGTTTACAACCAGGCTGATACGCTCAACGTCCAGACCACGTGCTGCCACGTCGGTTGCAATCAGGATATCCAGACGACCGTCTTTCAGACGCTCCAGAGTCTGCTCACGCAGGGCCTGGTTCATGTCGCCGTTCAGCGCTGCGCTGTTGTAGCCGCTACGCTCCAGGGCTTCAGCCACTTCCAGGGTCGCGTTTTTGGTACGAACGAAGATGATCGCCGCATCAAAATCTTCTGCTTCCAGGAAACGTACCAGCGCTTCGTTTTTGCGCATGCCGTACACAGACCAGTAGCTCTGGCTGATGTCCGGGCGAGTGGTCACGCTGGACTGAATACGCACTTCCTGCGGCTCTTTCATGAAGCGGCGGGTAATGCGACGGATAGCTTCTGGCATGGTTGCAGAGAACAGAGCGGTCTGATGACCTTCCGGGATCTGCGCCATGATGGTTTCGACGTCTTCGATGAAGCCCATACGCAGCATTTCATCTGCTTCATCCAGTACCAGGCCGCTCAGTTTAGAGAGGTCCAGAGTACCGCGCTTCAGGTGATCCAGCAGACGGCCCGGCGTACCGACGACAATCTGTGGGCCCTGGCGCAGGGCGCGTAACTGCACGTCATAACGCTGGCCGCCGTACAGGGCTACCACGTTTACGCCGCGCATATGTTTAGAGAATTCCGTCATTGCTTCAGCAACCTGAACAGCCAGTTCACGGGTTGGAGCCAGGACGAGGATCTGCGGAGCACGCAGGTCCGGATCGATGTTGTTCAGCAGCGGCAGCGAGAACGCTGCGGTTTTTCCGCTACCAGTCTGGGCCATGCCCAGCACGTCACGACCGGCGAGTAAATGCGGTATGCATTCTGCCTGGATCGGAGATGGTTTTTCGTAACCCAGATCGTTAAGGGATTCAAGGATAGGAGCCTTCAGGCCCAGATCTGCAAAAGTGGTTTCGAATTCAGCCATGTAGTACAAGTGCCTCGATATTAATGGCGGCCAGTCTACATAACTCATCGTGAAAATTTTCGGTAATTTTCATTGAAAGTGTGAACCGGCTCAAAGTAGGTGTATTGACGAACAACAACGCCCTCACCAGTTAAGGTGATGGCAATCAAAAGATTACGGGCTGATGTTTATGTCGTCAGCTATTGCTGGTCCGATTCTGCCAGGTCGTCTTGCTCCTGGCCCAAGAGCGATAATTCCAACAATGCATAACGGTGCTCAACGAAGTTGTGTACGTTGTTAGCAACCGCTAATTTGAACAGTGCCGTAGCGCTGTTCATATCCCCCAGACTTAGGTAGTACTTACCTAAATAGAAGTTGGTTTCACTGAGATGCTCAGCGAGCGAGGTGTTATCCGTTGCGTCCGCCTTGAGGCGTTCCATTAGCGTTGCTTCGCTAATGTTGCCCAGGTAGAACTCGACAATGTTCCATCCCCATTGTTCCTTGTCCGATTTCTCGAAGCGCTGTTTCAGTGCTTCTTTGGCCTGCTTCTCATCGAGCTTCTGCTCAACGATGTAAAGCCACAGGCTGCGGAAAGGATCATTAGGATCGTCTTGATAAAACGCCAGCAGATCATCTTGCGCTAACTTATCACGACCGCCGTAATACAATGCGATACCGCGATTCAAGTGCGCGTAGTTGTAAGTTGGATCAAGCTCAAGTACAGAATCAAACGCTTCATAGGCAGCATCAAAATTGCCTGCCTGCGTTAAGTAAATGCCTAAGTAATTGAATACTTCAGGCATATCAGGTCGAATTGCCAGCGCTTGTGAAAAATCATTCCGCGCTAATGCCCTCAGACCGAGACTATCATACAACACTCCGCGCTCATATAAAAGCTGTGCGCGTTCGTCATCGGTTAAAGCCCGACTGGCAAGAATTTGTTCCATGCGTGCCAGAATCACTTCCTGCTGCAAAGTCGGTTGCAATGGCACTGCGAGGACTTCGCTCTTACGCCAGGCAGAGTTGCTGCATCCTGCCAGCGTTAAAGCTGTCGCAACGAAACACCAGCGCAAAAAAGGCTTCATTTCCCACTCCCGAAGACAACTATTGGATGAACGTCCTGTCCCCCGGCGGCTTAACAAGGCGTCCTGCCTGATAATAAACCCTCCGCCGAAGCGGAGGGCAAATGCTACCTTACTCGCCTTGTTCTGCGGCTGGCGCTTCTGGCGCAGCGGCAGGAGACTGCTCGGTTGCTTCTTTAATGCTCAGACGGATACGGCCCTGACGGTCAACTTCCAGAACCTTAACCGGCACTTCCTGACCCATCTGCAGGTAATCGGTCACTTTCTCAACGCGCTTGTCAGCGATCTGAGAGATGTGAACCAGACCTTCTTTACCGCCACCGATGGCAACGAATGCGCCAAAGTCAACGATACGGGTCACTTTACCTGCGTAAACACGACCCACTTCGATCTCTGCAGTGATCTCTTCGATGCGGCGGATAGCGAATTTCGCTTTTTCGCCGTCGGTTGCTGCGATCTTCACAGTACCGTCATCTTCGATTTCGATCGTGGTGCCAGTCTCTTCGGTCAGCGCACGGATGACGGAACCGCCCTTACCGATAACATCTTTGATCTTGTCTGGATTGATCTTGATGGTGTGGATACGCGGAGCGAACTGAGAAATGTCACCACGTGGCGCGTTAATCGCCTGTTCCATCACGCCCAGGATGTGCAGACGCGCACCTTTTGCCTGGTTCAGAGCAACCTGCATGATCTCTTTGGTGATACCTTCAATTTTGATATCCATCTGCAGCGCAGAGATACCTTCGCGGGAACCCGCGACTTTGAAGTCCATATCGCCCAGGTGGTCTTCGTCGCCCAGGATGTCAGACAGAACAACAAAGTTGTCGCCTTCTTTCACCAGACCCATAGCGATACCAGCCACAGCGGCTTTGATTGGTACGCCTGCATCCATCAGCGCCAGAGAGGCACCACACACGGAAGCCATGGAAGAAGAACCGTTAGATTCGGTGATTTCAGAAACCACACGCACGGTGTACGGGAATTTGTCAGCTTCTGGCATCACTGCCAGCACGCCGCGCTTCGCCAGGCGACCGTGACCAATTTCACGACGCTTCGGCGAGCCAACCATACCGGTCTCACCTACGGAGTACGGAGGGAAGTTGTAGTGGAACAGGAAGCTGTCAGTACGCTCGCCCATCAGTTCGTCGATGTTCTGTGCGTCACGTGCGGTACCCAGGGTCGCGGTAACCAGCGCCTGCGTTTCGCCACGGGTGAACAGTGCGGAACCGTGAGTACGTGGCAGTACGCCAGTACGAACGTCCAGACCACGGATCATGTCTTTTTCGCGGCCATCGATACGCGGTTCGCCTGCCAGTACGCGGCTACGAACGGTGTTTTTCTCGATAGCGTGCAGAATTTCGCTCAGCTCGTTAGCATCCAGGGATTCATCTTCAGCCAACAGCGTCGCGATGGTTTCAGATTTGATGACGTCAACCTGAGCGTAACGCTCTTGTTTGTCGGTGATGCGGTATGCATCGCTCAGACGTGCGCCTGCCAGTGCAGCAACGCGAGCATTCAGCGCGTCGTTAACCGCTTCTGGCTGCCAGTCCCAACGTGGTTTACCGGCTTCTTTCACCAGGTCGTTGATGTTCTGGATAACGATCTGCTGCTGGTCGTGGCCAAATACCACAGCGCCCAGCATCTGGTCTTCGCTCAGCAGTTCAGCTTCGGATTCAACCATCAGAACCGCTGCTTCAGTACCCGCAACCACCAGGTCCAGCTTACTTTCTTTCAGCTCTTCCTGGGTTGGGTTCAGCACGTACTGATCGTTGATGTAGCCAACGCGCGCGGCACCGATTGGGCCATTGAATGGAATACCAGACAGTGACAGGGCAGCGGATGCGCCGATCATAGCAACGATGTCCGGGTTAACCTGTGGGTTAACGGAAACAACGGTCGCGATAACCTGTACTTCGTTAACGAAGCCTTCCGGGAACAGCGGACGAACCGGGCGGTCAATCAGACGCGCGATCAGGGTTTCGCCTTCGCTTGGACGGCCTTCACGACGGAAGAAACCACCCGGGATTTTACCGGCAGCGTAGGTACGCTCCTGGTAGTTAACGGTCAGCGGGAAAAAGTCCTGACCTGGTTTAGCTTTTTTCTGGCCAACAACGGTAACGAATACCGCGGTGTCATCCATGCTTACCATAACGGCAGCAGTAGCCTGACGTGCCATCATGCCGGTTTCCAGCGTGACGGTATGTTGACCATACTGGAATTTACGAACGATCGGATTCAGCAAAGTTCTGTCCTTTCTTAAATGTATGACAGCACACCACAGGTGTGCTGACGATTTAACCCGACCTTCTTCGCATCCTCGCGACTAATGACAACCGACACCCCCATGGGTGAAGCCTCTCATTAGCCGCGCGAACCTCTGCAATGAAGATCATTTATAGCAACAATACAATAGTTTCCAGTGAATTGCTGCCGTCTGGTTGAAAAAAGGGGCCATCAGGCCCCCTTTTCTGAAACTCGCAAGACTTAGCGACGCAGACCCAGACGCTCGATCAGCGCGGTGTAACGTGCAACATCTTTACGTTTCAGGTAGTCGAGCAGTTTACGACGCTGAGAAACCATACGCAGCAGACCACGACGGCTGTGGTGATCTTTTTTGTGCTCTGCAAAGTGACCCTGCAGGTGGTTAATCTGTGCAGTCAGCAGTGCAACCTGAACTTCGGTAGAACCGCTGTCGTTAGTACCACGACCAAACTCAGAAACGATTTTAGCTTTAGCTTCAACGCTTAGAGACATTTTCAAACTCCAGAATATAAAGAATGTAAGGATGCCGATCTCTAATTCAGCAATCCCAGTATACGACCAACAAATTGTTAAACAATTTGCAGATCGTTAAGCGGCGATATTCTACTCGTCTCCCCTGCTTATCGCAAGGTGAGGTGTTATCGCCGTCACGCTTCGATCGGATACTCGACGACCAGACGACGCGGCGCAACGCGCCCTTCACCGTCCATTTCGCCCATACCGATGAATTTCCCGTCGTCACCTTCCGTCACGCGTACCAGCCCTTCAAGCGGCGCATCCGCCGTACGAACCGGGTTGCCGTTCTTAAAGTAAACGGACGATGTTAAAGGAAGATTAACGATCGGGAAGTCCGCCGCCGGACTGTCCATTGGCATCAGCAAGGGATCCAGCAATTCTGCTGGCGCTATTCCCTGCACTTCCGCCTGTTCAACCAGCTCGCGAAGATGCTCAAGCGTCACCATGCGTTCGACCGGATACTTGCTGACAGCCAGACGACGCAAGTAAATCACATGCGCCCCGCAGCCCAGCTTTTCACCGAGGTCATCGATAATGGTACGAATATAGGTGCCTTTCGAACAGTGTACTTCCAGCTCCAGCTCATCGCCTTCATGGCGAATGAACAGCAGTTCATACACGGTAATCGGACGGGCTTCACGCGGAACGTCGATGCCCTGGCGCGCATATTCGTAGAGCTTCTTGCCCTGATATTTCAGCGCCGAATACATCGACGGCACCTGCATCGTGTCACCACGGAAGCTTTCCAGCGCCGCATCAAGCTGCTCTGCGCTGAAGGTCACCGGGCGCTCTTCCACGACCTGGCCATCCGCGTCGGAAGTATCCGTGCGCTGGCCCAGCTTAGCGATAACGCGATAACGCTTATCGGAATCCAGCAGATACTGGGAGAACTTTGTCGCCTCTCCCAGGCAGACCGGCAGCATACCGGTCGCCAGCGGATCCAGCGCGCCCGTATGGCCCGCACGGTTGGCGTTAAAAATACGCTTCACTTTTTGCAGTACGTCGTTGCTGGATGCGCCCTGCGGTTTATCCAGCAGCAGTACGCCATGCACGTCGCGACCGCGACGACGAGGACGACTCATCAGTCCTCCTTGCTGTCGTCCGCTGGGTTCACACGACGCTCATCGTCATGTTTCACCACGCTGGTCACCAGGTTGGACATGCGCATACCTTCTACCAGCGAGTTATCGTAGAAGAAGGTCAGCTCAGGCACGATACGCAGACGCATCGCTTTGCCGAGCAGAGAGCGGATGAAACCAGAGGCTTCCTGCAGCGCTTTAATGCCGTTTTTCACCGCGGCTTCGTCCTGATCGTTCAGAAAAGTCACGAACACTTTGGCATACGCCAGATCGCGGGACATCTCAACACCAGACACGGTGGTCATCATACCAATACGCGGGTCTTTGATTTCGCGCTGCAGGATGAGCGCGATCTCTTTTTGCATTTCCTGCGCCACGCGCTGTGGGCGACCGAATTCTTTCGCCATAATAAATTCTCCAGACAAAAAAGGGGCTAAAAGCCCCTTTTAAAATTATTGCCGGGTGGCGCTTCGCTTACCCGGCCTACGTCAGCCAATCTTCAGTCGACGAAGATTACGCGATGGTACGCTGAATTTCGATGATCTCGAACACTTCGATCATATCGCCAACGCGAACGTCGTTGTAGTTCTTCACGCCGATACCACATTCCATGCCGTTACGGACTTCGTTAACGTCATCTTTGAAGCGGCGCAGGGATTCCAGCTCGCCTTCGTAGATAACCACGTTGTCACGCAGTACGCGGATTGGGTTGTGACGCTTGATGTTACCTTCGGTAACCATACAGCCCGCGATCGCACCGAATTTCGGTGATTTGAACACGTCACGTACTTCAGCCAGACCGATGATCTGCTGTTTCAGCTCAGGAGACAGCATGCCGCTCATCGCTGCTTTCACTTCGTCGATCAGGTTATAGATGACGGAGTAGTAGCGCAGATCCAGGCTTTCAGCTTCAATCACTTTACGCGCAGACGCATCCGCACGAACGTTGAAGCCAACCAGGATAGCGTTAGAGGCAGCAGCCAGGGTTGCGTCGGTTTCGGTGATACCACCTACGCCAGAACCGATGATCTTCACTTTCACTTCGTCGGTAGACAGTTTCAGCAAGGAGTCGGAGATCGCTTCCACAGAACCCTGAACGTCGGCTTTCAGAACAACGTTCACTTCGTGAACTTCGCCCTCGGTCATGTTCGCGAACATGTTCTCGAGTTTAGATTTCTGCTGACGAGCCAGTTTAACTTCACGGAATTTACCCTGACGATACAGTGCAACTTCACGCGCTTTCTTCTCGTCACGCACAACGGTCACTTCGTCACCGGCAGCCGGAACACCGGACAGGCCCAGGATTTCCACTGGAATGGACGGACCCGCTTCCAGGACTTCCTGACCCAGTTCGTTACGCATCGCACGAACGCGGCCGTATTCGAAGCCACACAGAACGATGTCGCCTTTGTTCAGCGTGCCTTCGCGAACCAGAACGGTTGCAACCGGACCACGACCTTTATCCAGGAAGGATTCGATAACCGCGCCGCTTGCCATACCTTTACGAACCGCTTTGAGCTCCAGAACTTCAGCCTGCAGCAGGATAGCGTTCAGCAGGTCGTCAATACCGGTACCCGCTTTTGCAGATACTGGGATGAACTGTGCTTCACCGCCCCACTCTTCCGGCATAACGCCGTACTGAGACAGTTCGTTCTTCACGCGATCCATATCGGCTTCTGGCTTATCGATTTTGTTGACTGCAACAACCAGAGGTACTTGCGCCGCTTTTGCGTGCTGGATAGCTTCAATGGTCTGTGGCATCACGCCATCGTCTGCCGCAACAACCAGTACAACAATATCCGTTGCCTGAGCACCACGAGCACGCATTGAGGTAAACGCTGCGTGGCCTGGGGTATCCAGGAAGGTGATCATGCCGTTTTCGGTTTCTACATGGTAAGCACCGATGTGCTGGGTAATACCACCCGCTTCGCCGGATGCCACTTTAGTAGAGCGAATGTAGTCAAGCAGAGAGGTTTTACCGTGGTCAACGTGACCCATGATGGTCACAACAGGTGCACGCGGTTCAGCCGCTGCGCCAGTGTCACGGTCGCTCATTACTGCTTCTTCCAGCTCGTTTTCACGACGCAGGATAACTTTGTGGCCCATCTCTTCAGCAACCAGCTGTGCGGTTTCCTGGTCGATGACCTGGTTGATGGTCGCCATTGCGCCCAGCTTCATCATCGCTTTGATGACCTGAGAGCCTTTAACGGCCATCTTGTTCGCCAGATCGCCAACGGTGATGGTTTCACCAATCACAACGTCACGGTTAACGGCCTGAGCTGGCTTCTGGAAGCCCTGCTGCAGAGCGGAACCTTTACGCTTGCCGCCTTTACCACCGCGAACGGCTGCACGCGCTTCTTCACGGTCAGCTTTAGATTCAGCGTGCTTGTTACCTTTTTTCGCTGGACGCGCGGCTTTGGTGTTGCGACCACGGCCACGGCCGCCTTCAACTTCACGGTCGTTGTCGTCTTCAGCCTGACGCGCGTGCTGAGAAGTGGTCACATGATAGTCGCTGGTGTCTTCAGTCGTTTCAGCGGTATTCACGCCATTCTTCTCGTTTTCTTCTGCCATACGGCGCGCTTCTTCAGCAACACGGCGAGCTTCTTCTTCCAGCTTACGGCGGGCTTCTTCTTCCGCTTTACGCTTCAGCTCGGCAGCTTCATTTTCACGGCGGGCTTTTTCAGCCTGGGCGGTTTTGGTCATTTCGTCTGTCTGTTGATTGCTCACTTTGTCTTTTTCCGCAGCGTCACGCTTCACTTTATCACTTGCGTCGCGTTTCGCTTTTTCTGCGGCCTCACGTTCAGCTTTTAATTCTGCTTCACGTTTGGCGGTTGCTTCCGCCGCACGCTGAGCTTGTTCTTCCGCTTCACGCTGTGCCTGCTCTTCCGCAGCAAGGCGTTCTGCCTCTTGCGGATCACGTTTTACAAAGGTGCGCGTCTTGCGGACTTCAATTTGTACCGATTTACTTTTGCCACCGGTACCAGGGATGTTTAACGTGCTACGCGTTTTGCGCTGCAGCGTTAACTTGTCAGGCGTAGAGCCGTGTTCACGGTTCAGGTGCGTTAACAAGGTTTGTTTTTCTTGCGCGGTCACCGAGTCATCAGCGGACTTCGGGATCCCTGCGTCAGCAAATTGCTGTACCAGGCGGTCCACGGAGGTCTGAATCTCAGCAGCCAGCGATTTTACAGTTACATCAGTCATGCTGTTCCTTCCTGCTACAGTTTATTACGCTTCGTCGCCGAACCAGCAAATATTACGTGCGGCCATGATGAGCTCGCCGGCTTTCTCGTCGGTTAAACCTTCGATATCAGCCAGGTCATCAACGCCTTGCTCAGCGAGATCTTCCAGCGTACAAACACCACGGGCAGCCAGCTTGAACGCAATCGCACGATCAAGACCTTCCAGATTCAGCAGGTCATCAGCCGGCTTCTTATCGCCAAGGCTTTCTTCCTGAGCCAGTGCCAGGGTGGTCAGTGCGTTTTTAGCGCGTTCACGCAGGGCTTCAACAGTCTGTTCATCCAGACCGTCAATTTCCAGCAGCTCTTTCATTGGCACATAGGCCAGTTCTTCCAGCGTAGAGAAACCTTCTTCAACCAGAACAGTGGCGAAGTCTTCGTCAATGTCGAGGTATTTAGTGAAGGTATCGATCGCCGCATGGGCTTCAGCCTGATGCTTAGCCTGCAGGTCGTCAACGGTCATCACGTTGAGTTCCCAGCCGCTCAGCTGTGACGCCAGACGTACGTTCTGACCGTTACGGCCAATCGCCTGCGCCAGGTTACCCGCTTCTACAGCGATATCCATGGTGTGTTTGTCTTCGTCAACAACGATAGACGCTACATCAGCCGGAGCCATTGCGTTGATCACGAACTGCGCCGGGTTGTCGTCCCACAGAACGATATCGATACGCTCGCCACCCAGTTCGGTCGAAACCGCCTGAACACGCGCGCCGCGCATACCGACGCAAGCACCGACCGGGTCGATACGCTTGTCGTTGGTTTTCACCGCGATTTTCGCACGGGAACCCGGATCGCGAGCCGCCGCTTTGATCTCGATAACTTCTTCACCGATTTCCGGCACTTCGATACGGAACAGTTCAACCAGCATTTCTGGTTTAGAACGGGTCACGAACAGCTGTGCACCACGCGCTTCAGGACGCACAGCGTACAGAACACCACGGATACGGTCGCCTGGACGGAAGTTTTCACGCGGCAGCATGTCTTCGCGCAGGATTACGGCTTCAGCGTTACCCGGCATCCCTTCGGATTTGATCTCCAGAGAGATGTTGTCGCGATTCACTTTCTTCACCACGCCGGTGATGATTTCGCCTTCCTGATCGCGGAACTGATCGACAACCAGCGCGCGCTCGGCTTCGCGAACTTTCTGCACGATAACCTGTTTAGCGGTCTGGGTCGTGATACGGTCGAAGGTCACAGATTCAATCTGATCTTCAACGTACTCACCCACGTTCAGACTTTCGTCTTCATAACGCGCCGCTTCCAGCGTGATCTCTTTGGTCGGCTGGGTCACTTCTTCAACGATTACCCAACGACGGAATGTATCGAAGTCACCGCTTTTACGATCGATTTCTACGCGAACATCGATCTCTTGTTCGTATTTTTTCTTGGTTGCTGTAGCCAGTGCACTTTCCAGCGCTTCGAAAATCTTCTCACGCGGCAGTGATTTCTCGTTGGAGACGGCTTCAACAACAGCCAAAATTTCTTTGTTCATCGCGGGCTTTTCACCTCAATCCAGACTGTTAAAAGTGGGGAACCAGGTTCGCCTTCTGGATATTACTCAGCGCGAACACTTCATCTTTGCCGTCGACTGTCACCGTGATCATTTCACCATCAACGGCTTTGATAATTCCCTGCCATTTACGGCGGTTCTGTACGGCCATACGCAGAACGAGAGCCACTTCTTCACCGGTAAAGCGCACATAGTGCTCGGCCGTGAACATCGGGCGATCGAGGCCAGGTGAGGAAACTTCCAGGTTGTACGCAACGGTAATCGGGTCTTCAACATCAAGAACCGCACTCACCTGGTGGCTAACATCAGCACAATCATCAACATTGATGCCATCTTCACTATCAATATAGATGCGCAGCGTCGATGTACGGCCGCGAACGAATTCGATGCCGACCAGTTCGTAGCCCAGTGCTTCGACCGGTGCAGTAATCATCTCTGTTAATTTTTGCTCTAATGTGGACAAGCCCACCCCCAAGACATAAAAAAAGGGCGTAAAGCCCAGTTATTCTGTAGTCAGATAACAAAAAACCCCGATAAATCGGGGCTTTAGATAACTGAACCCTATAGCCACAACTGTGGCCTGGAGCACTCTCCGAAAGAATTTTTTCAAATCCAGCTACGAAGGCTCTAAGTCTTCACAGTATATTTGAAAAAGAACTTTATGGGAAAGTGGTTGCGGGGGCCGGATTTGAACCGACGACCTTCGGGTTATGAGCCCGACGAGCTACCAGGCTGCTCCACCCCGCGCCTGAAACGTGGCAAATTCTACGCGTTTTAGGTAGAAAATGCAAATAATGCTGGGATTTGGTACCGAAGACGGGACGTAAAATCGGCGTTCAGTATATTGATAGTTGACCCCGCCTGTCAAGGCGACTTCCGCCAGATCGTTTAGACCAAATTTTTTACAAAAAACGCATGAGTCTCTTCCGGTCTTCGGTAAAAGATGATTAAATGAATACTCACTTATTTTGCATAAAAATGCACAAGAGAGCGAAAGCGGTCTCTAATCAGTCAATCAAGCAGGGTTTTATTATATGACGACGATTCTCAAGCATCTTCCGGTAGGACAACGTATTGGCATCGCTTTCTCAGGCGGCCTGGATACCAGCGCTGCACTGCTGTGGATGCGCCAAAAGGGAGCGGTTCCGTATGCATATACTGCGAACCTGGGACAGCCAGATGAGGAAGATTATGACGCGATCCCTCGTCGTGCCATGGAGTATGGCGCAGAGAACGCACGACTGATTGACTGCCGCAAACAGCTGGTAGCCGAAGGTATCGCTGCGATTCAGTGCGGTGCTTTTCATAACACCACTGGCGGCCTGACCTATTTCAACACCACTCCGCTGGGCCGCGCCGTGACGGGCACCATGCTGGTTGCCGCCATGAAAGAAGATGGCGTGAATATCTGGGGTGACGGCAGTACCTATAAAGGCAACGATATCGAACGTTTCTATCGTTATGGGCTGCTGACCAACGCCGAGCTGCAGATTTACAAACCATGGCTGGATACCGACTTCATCGACGAACTGGGTGGTCGTCATGAGATGTCTGAATTCATGATTGCCTGCGGTTTTGACTATAAGATGTCCGTCGAAAAAGCGTACTCCACCGACTCCAATATGCTGGGTGCAACGCACGAAGCGAAAGACCTGGAATTCCTGAACTCCAGCGTGAAGATCGTTAACCCGATCATGGGCGTGAAGTTCTGGGACGAGAACGTCAACATTCAGGCTGAAGAAGTCACCGTACGCTTCGAGCGCGGCCATCCGGTTGCCTTGAACGGTAAAACTTTCTCAGACGACGTTGAGCTGATGCTGGAAGCTAACCGCATTGGCGGTCGTCACGGTCTGGGCATGAGCGATCAGATTGAAAACCGTATCATCGAAGCGAAAAGCCGTGGCATCTATGAAGCCCCGGGAATGGCGCTGCTGCACATCGCTTACGAGCGCCTGCTGACCGGTATTCATAACGAAGACACTATCGAACAGTATCACTCTCATGGTCGTCAGTTGGGTAAACTGCTGTACCAGGGCCGCTGGTTCGATCCGCAGGCGCTGATGCTGCGTGATGCACTGCAGCGTTGGGTGGCAAGCGCGATCACCGGTGAAGTAACGCTGGAACTGCGTCGCGGCAATGACTACTCCATCCTGAATACCGTGTCTGACAACCTGACCTATAAAGCAGAACGTCTGACCATGGAGAAAGGTGATTCGGTCTTCTCTCCGGATGACCGTATCGGTCAACTGACCATGCGTAACCTGGACATCACCGATACCCGTGAGAAGCTGTTCAACTATATTGAGAATGGCTTGCTTTCCGCGAACTCAGGTAACGGCCTGCCGCAGGTTGAGAACCTGGAACACAGCGATAAGAAGTAATCGGCAGCAAGACATGCAAAAGGCGCCCAACCGGCGCCTTTTTTATTTGGTATTTTTAGGGCGGATAAGCACAGCGCCACCCGCCATTTTGGCCGCCACCACAATATACAGACGAAAAAAAAGACGTCTTGCGACGTCTTTCTTCTGGAATATTGGTACCGAGGATGGGACTCGAACCCACAAGCCCGTTAGGGCACTACCACCTCAAGGTAGCGTGTCTACCAATTCCACCACCTCGGTACTGAATACTTACTGCGGGATATCGCTGGTTGGCTTAGCCGGTGCAGCTGGCTGAGTTTGCTCAGTTTTCGCTGGCGCGCTCAGATTTTCCCACTCGCTTCCTTTACTGGTCTTGTTGCTGTTGATATTACCCAGCACCAGACTGATGATGAAGAACAGCGTAGCCAGAATCGCCGTCGTACGGGTCATGAAGTTCGCAGAACCACTTGAACCAAACAGCGTACCGGAAGCGCCTGCTCCGAAGGAGGCTCCCATATCAGCGCCTTTACCTTGCTGCAGCATGATCAGCGCTACAAGAGCGATGGCTACAATAAGGAAAATAACTAAAAGAGCTTCGTACATAATCAACCTGTTCCTTGCGGATTTGCCGCATACCAATGCTTCGACCAATTAGCAGGATTTTTGTTTCCCACTGAAGCGGGTGTGAATACTAACCAAAGCGAATGACCTTCGCAAGGGCATTTTCGACGCATTGTATCAACTGCGGAAAAAAACAGCAAAAAGCCATTAAATGCTTAAAACAAAGGCGGCAAGCGCCGCCTTTTTAAACACTTACTGTGAAAAGTTATGCAGCTTTTACCGCATCCGCGATGCGATGCGCGAATTCAGTCACCTGCGCTTCGTCTTCGCCTTCAACCATCACGCGAATCAGTGGCTCAGTACCCGATTTACGCAGCAGTACACGGCCACGATTGCCCAGGGCCGCTTCAACGTCAGCCATCACCGCTTTCACGTTGTCATTTTCAAGCGGATCGCCTTTACCCGCGGTGAAACGCACGTTAACGAGGATTTGCGGGAACATCTTCATACCGCTGCAGAGATCGTGCAGGCTCATATGGTTGCGCGCCATGGCAGCAACAACCTGCAGGCCCGCCACGATGCCGTCACCGGTGGTGGTTTTATCGAGCAGGATCACGTGACCGGAGTTTTCCGCACCGATTCGCCAGCCCTTCTCCTGCAATTTTTCCAGCACATAGCGGTCTCCCACTTTCGCGCGGACAAACGGAATACCGAGCTGTTTCAGCGCCAGTTCCAGGCCCATGTTACTCATCAGCGTACCTACCGCGCCGCCACGCAGCTGACCCTGACGCAGACCTTCACGTGCAATGATGTAGAGGATCTGATCGCCATCGACCTTGTTACCTTCGTGGTCGACCATGATCACACGGTCACCGTCGCCATCGAGGGCAATACCCAGATCGGCTTTTTCCGCCAGCACGCGCGCCTGCAGAGCACGCACGTCCGTCGCCCCCACTTCTTCGTTGATGTTAAGACCATCCGGCTCACAGCCGATGGTGATGACTTTCGCACCTAGCTCGCGGAAAACATTCGGAGCAATGTGGTAGGTCGCGCCGTTTGCACAGTCCACCACAATTTTAAGATGGGCCAGACTCAGCTCATTCGGAAAGGTGCCTTTGCAGAATTCGATATAGCGACCCGCGGCATCGACGATACGGTTCGCTTTACCCAGCTCAGCGGAGTCGACACAGGTGATCTCTTTTTCCATTTCCGCTTCAATGGCCTCTTCAACATCATCCGGCAGCTTGGTGCCGTCAATGGAGAAGAACTTGATGCCGTTGTCATAGAACGGGTTATGAGAAGCCGAGATAACAATCCCCGCTTCCGCACGGAAGGTGCGCGTCAGGTAAGCCACAGCAGGCGTTGGCATTGGGCCTGTAAAGGAGGCAGAAAGCCCCGCCGCTGCCAGACCGGCTTCCAGCGCAGATTCCAGCATATAGCCTGAGATACGGGTGTCTTTACCGATGATGATCTTACGGGAACCATGACGTGCCAGCACCTTGCCAGCAGCCCAGCCCAGCTTCAGGACAAAATCAGGGGTGATTGGAGCATCGCCTACGCGCCCACGGATACCATCGGTACCAAAATATTTACGATTACTCATAGCGTTTGTTTTCCTTCGCTGCCAGTGTGGCTTCCACCACACGCATGGCTTCAACTGTTTCTTTTACGTCATGGACACGAATAATGTGCGCGCCTTGCATCGCTGCGATCACCGCGCAGGCCAGGCTACCACTCAGGCGTTCGCTCGGCCCCACATTCAGCAACTGCCCAATCATCGACTTTCTCGACATCCCCACCAGCAACGGCAGGCCGAAGTGATGAAATTCTGATAAGCGCGCAAGCAGCGCATAATTGTGAGAGAGATTTTTACCGAAACCGAACCCCGGGTCGAGCAGCAATTTCTCTTTTGCGATACCCGCACGCTCGCAGCGTGCAATATGCTCAATAAAGAAGCGATTCACGTCGGCAAAGACATCGTCATACTTCGGCGCTTCCTGCATGGTTTTCGGCTGGCCCTGCATATGCATCAGACAAACTGGCAGCCCGGTTTCCGCTGCTGCTTCAATCGCGCCAGGCTCAGTCAGTGAGCGAATGTCATTGATAATGTGAGCGCCCACTCTCGCCACTTCACGAATCACTTCAGGCTTGGAGGTGTCAACGGAGATCCACACCTCAAATCGCTGAGCAATGGCCTCAACCACGGGCACGACGCGCGCCAGCTCTTCTTCCACAGAAACGTCCGCCGCGCCCGGACGCGTCGATTCGCCACCGACATCAATGATGGTGGCACCTGCATTGATCATTAAATTTGCGTGCTTAACCGCCTCGATAAGCGTGTTATGCGTGCCGCCGTCAGAGAAGGAGTCAGGGGTAACATTCAGGATCCCCATCACGTGCGGATGCGAGAGATCGAGATGCGAGTCCTGGGCGAAGAGTTTCATGGCTAAAATCCCTGGTATTCATAAGGTTTAACGGATAAGAAAAACCCCGGAGCAAGCTCCAGGGTTTGAGGTACAGACAAACATTTCAACAGAAGAGACTTACTTGTCGCCCAACTGTTCTGACATGGTATTACCCGGGTTTGGCGTACGCGGTTCATCAACCGGGCGCGGCGCACGCGGGGTGCCATTGTTGTCAGAATTGTTGGAAGCACCTGGATCTTCCCAGCCAGCTGGCGGACGCACTTCACGGCGTGCCATCAGGTCGTCAATCTGCGGTGCATCGATGGTCTCATATTTCATGAGCGCATCTTTCATCGAATGCAGGATGTCCATATTGTCGTTCAGGATCTGGCGAGCACGTGCATAGTTACGCTCTACCAAAGATTTTACTTCCTGGTCGATGATACGTGCCGTCTCATCGGACATATGTTTCGCTTTAGCCACAGAACGGCCCAGGAATACTTCACCCTCTTCCTCTGCATACAGCAGCGGACCGAGTTTGTCGGAGAAGCCCCACTGCGTCACCATGTTACGTGCCAGGTTTGTCGCGACTTTGATGTCGTTGGACGCACCGGTAGAAACATGTTCCACACCATAGATAATCTCTTCTGCCAGACGACCGCCGTACAGGGTAGAGATCTGGCTTTCCAGCTTCTGACGGCTGGCGCTGATCGCGTCGCCTTCAGGCAGGAAGAAGGTCACACCCAGCGCACGACCACGCGGGATAATCGTCACTTTATGCACCGGATCGTGTTCCGGTACCAGGCGACCGATAATCGCGTGACCTGCTTCGTGGTATGCCGTGGACTCTTTCTGCGCTTCCGTCATCACCATGGAGCGACGTTCCGCACCCATCATGATTTTGTCTTTCGCTTTCTCGAACTCCACCATGGACACTACGCGCTTGTTACCGCGAGCGGCAAACAGGGCAGCTTCGTTGACCAGGTTAGCCAGATCCGCACCGGAGAAGCCCGGAGTACCGCGCGCAATAATTGCTGCGTCGATATCTGGCGCCAGCGGTACACGACGCATGTGGACTTTCAGAATCTGTTCACGACCGCGAACATCCGGCAGACCCACCACGACCTGACGGTCGAAACGGCCTGGACGCAGCAGCGCTGGGTCAAGTACGTCCGGACGGTTAGTCGCCGCGATAACGATAATACCTTCGTTACCTTCGAAGCCGTCCATTTCAACCAGCATCTGGTTCAGCGTCTGCTCACGTTCATCATGACCACCGCCCAGACCTGCGCCACGCTGGCGGCCTACGGCGTCGATTTCATCGATGAAGATGATGCACGGTGCTGCCTTCTTGGCCTGTTCGAACATGTCACGCACACGAGATGCACCCACACCCACGAACATTTCTACGAAGTCAGAACCTGAAATAGTAAAGAACGGCACCTTCGCTTCACCTGCGATAGCTTTCGCCAGCAGGGTTTTACCGGTACCCGGAGGACCCACCATCAGAACGCCTTTCGGGATCTTACCGCCCAGTTTCTGGAAACGGCTCGGCTCACGCAGGTATTCAACCAGTTCGCCCACTTCTTCTTTTGCTTCGTCACAACCTGCAACGTCAGCAAACGTGGTCTTGATCTGATCTTCCGTCAGCATACGCGCTTTGCTCTTACCGAACGACATGGCACCTTTGCCACCGCCGCCCTGCATCTGACGCATAAAGAAGATCCAGACGCCGATAAGAAGCAGCATCGGGAACCAGGAAATGAAGATAGAAGCCAGCAGGCTTGGTTCTTCTGGCGGCTCGCCGACCACTTTGACATTTTTAGTCAGAAGGTTATCGAGCAGCTTAGGATCGTTCACCGGGATGTAGGTCGTGTAACGGTTACTATCTTTCTTGGTAACGTTTATCTCACGTCCGTTGATACGCGCTTCGCGAACCTGGTCCTGATTGACCTCCTGCAGGAAGGTAGAATAATCCACCTTGCGGCCATTCGACTCGCTGGGCCCAAAGCTCTGGAATACTGACATCAGCACGACGGCAATGACCAGCCAGAGAATTAGGTTTTTCGCCATGTCACTCAAGGGATTAACCTCACATTACAACTGTGTTAAAAACAGCGTCAGGATACTCTATATCCAGTTTCATTCAAACTTTCGCCTGAAATCTACCGGTTATCATTTTCGCCCGGTCGCTACAATATACACTTCACGGGAACGCGCCCGGGAAGAGTCCGGCTTACGAACTTTAACCTTCGCAAACAGGGAGCGAATTTCCTTAAGGTACTCCTCGAAACCTTCGCCCTGGAACACCTTCACAACAAAACTACCACCAGGCGCTAGTACATCACGACACATTTCTAACGCTAGCTCCACCAGATACATGCCGCGGGGGATATCCACCGCCGGTGTTCCGCACATATTTGGTGCCATATCAGACATGACAACCTGGACCTTACTGTCACCCACACGTTCAAGTAACGCTTTTAGCACTAATTCATCACGAAAATCGCCCTGAAGGAAGTCGACACCGACGATGGGATCCATTGGTAAAAGATCGCATGCGATGATTCGACCCGCTCCGCCGATCTGCGTTACCGCATACTGGGACCATCCGCCAGGGGCAGCACCGAGGTCAACAACCGTCATCCCCGGTTTAAAAAGTTTGTCACTTTGCTGTATTTCATCAAGTTTAAACCAGGCGCGGGAACGTAACCCCTTTTTCTGCGCCTGCAGAACATATTTATCGCTAAAGTGTTCCTGAAGCCAGCGGCTGGAACTGGCAGAACGCTTTTTACCTGTCATTTAACTTTTCCGTCCGGGTTCATCGTTGCTTACCTTTGACGTAAATTTCTACGCTGCTATTTGGCGATATTAGGGAGATGGCGGTAGAATGAACCGTTTTCAATCCCAACGTAAGCAAAAATATACGATGAATCTGAGTACTAAACAAAAACAGCACCTTAAAGGTCTGGCACATCCGCTCAAGCCTGTAGTTATGCTTGGCAACAATGGTTTGACCGAAGGGGTGCTTGCCGAGATTGAACAAGCGCTGGAACACCACGAGCTGATCAAGGTGAAAATCGCCTCTGAAGACAGAGACACTAAAAACCTGATCGTGGAAGCCATCGTGCGCGAAACCGGCGCCTGTAATGTACAGGTCATCGGTAAAACGCTGGTGCTCTACCGCCCATCTAAAGAGCGCAAAATCTCGCTGCCACGTTAAGGATATCCCTAATCGAACACATTTTCTGTGTAAAACGAGGGATTTCTGTCAGCAGGTGAGCAAAATGCCACGCTCCTTGAGTTGTTAAAAGGCCGCTATGCGGCCTTTTTCTTTTCTTTACAATGTATCAACATCTCAGTGGAGAAGCGAATTACAGGTACTCGACCTTAATAATTTCGTATTCCACTTCACCACCTGGGGTACGGATCACGACTACATCGTCTTGCTCTTTGCCAATCAGGCCACGCGCGATGGGTGAGTTCACTGAAATCAGGTTCTGCTTAAAGTCAGCCTCATCGTCACCCACGATGCGGTAGGTCTGCTCTTCGTCGTTGTCCAGGTTCAGGACGCTCACGGTACAACCAAAGATCACGCGGCCATTGTTTGGCATCTTAGTGATGTCGATCACCTGCGCATTAGACAGCTTTGCTTCGATGTCTTTAATACGCCCTTCACAGAAGCCCTGCTGCTCACGCGCCGCATGGTATTCAGCGTTCTCTTTCAGGTCGCCATGCTCGCGCGCATCCGCGATAGCGGCGATGATTTCAGGGCGACGCACGGATTTCAGGAAATCCAGCTCTTCGCGCAGTTTTTCGGCACCACGTAAGGTCATCGGAATAGCTTGCATTTGTTATACCTCTTAAACATTCCTGTTGGGAGCAGTGTTCCCTGCTCCTGCCCCCCTAAGCGGGCAAGAAGCAAAAAGAAAACCGACCCGGGAGCAACGCCCCAGGTCAGCAGCAATTTTTCAATTTGATACGCATTTTACCGCGAAGTTCACTATGGGTCATCGTTTACTTTGCAGTGCTATGCACCGTAGTATGACGGTTTGTTTTCGGGTTGTTAGCGCGAGATTATGCGATTTTCCAGTTTTATCATCGGATTGACTACCAGTATGGCGTTCGCCGCTCAGGCCGCGAACGTTGATGAGTACATTAATCAGCTGCCCGCAGGCGCTAATCTCGCGCTAATGGTGCAGAAGGTTGGCGCCCAGGCCCCTGACATTGACTTTCACAGTCAACAGATGGCGCTGCCTGCCAGTACCCAGAAGGTGATCACTGCGCTCGCCGCCCTGCTTCAGCTTGGCCCTGACTTCCGGTTTACTACCACGCTTGAGACCAAAGGTAACGTCGAAGGGGGCGAACTGAAAGGCGATCTGATTGCCCGCTTTGGGGGTGATCCAACCTTCAAGCGCCAGGATATCCGCAATATGGTGGCGGTGCTGAAAAAATCCGGCGTGACAAAAATCGATGGTAACGTGCTGATCGATACCTCCATTTTCGCCAGCCACGATAAAGCGCCCGGCTGGCCGTGGAATGACATGACGCAGTGCTTTAGCGCCCCGCCTGCTGCGGCCATCGTTGACCGTAACTGCTTCTCCGTGTCCCTCTACAGCGCCCCCAAGCCGGATGATTTAGCCTTTATCCGCGTAGCGTCATACTACCCGGTCACGATGTTCAGCCAGGTACGCACATTAGCAAAAGGATCGCCGGATGCGCAGTATTGCGAACTGGACGTCGTGCCGGGCGATCTTAACCGTTTCACTCTCACCGGCTGCCTGACGCAGCGTGCCGATCCGTTACCGCTGGCCTTCGCCATTCAGGACGGAGCGGGTTATGCAGGTGCGATACTCAAAGACGAACTGAAACAGGCTGGCATCACCTATTCTGGCTCACTGATGCGTCAGACACAGGTTAATCAACCGGGTACCGTCATCGCCAGTAAACAGTCTGCGCCGCTACATGACCTGCTTAGGATTATGCTGAAAAAGTCAGATAACATGATTGCTGACACCGTGTTCCGCATGATTGGTCACGCCCGTTTCGGCGTACCCGGTACCTGGCGTGCGGGGTCAGACGCCGTTCGTCAGATCCTGCGCCAGCAGGCGGGGATCGATCTTGGTAATACCATCGCCGTCGATGGCTCCGGGTTATCGCGTCACAATCTGATCTCCCCAGCCACCATGATGCAAGTGCTTCAGTACATTGCCCAACATGACACTGAGCTAAACTTTATTTCGATGCTGCCACTTGCCGGGCATGACGGTTCGCTTCAGTATCGGGCAGGGCTTCATGCTGCGGGTGTTGATGGCAAAGTGTCAGCGAAAACAGGTTCACTGCAGGGGGTTTATAACCTTGCAGGCTTTATCACTACAGCCAGCGGACAACGCATGGCATTCGTGCAGTATCTTTCCGGCTATGCCGTCGAACCGACCGATCAGCGTAATCGCCGTATTCCGCTGGTGCGCTTCGAAAGCAGGCTATACAAGGACATCTACCAGAATAACTAGCGATGAAACTACTCATAGTTGAAGACGATTTGTTATTGCAGGAAGGGTTGGCGCTCGCGTTGGCGAATGAAGGATACGCGCTCGATTGCGCCGCTACGGCGGCAGAAGCCGATGCGCTGATCCAGAGCGGTGAATATAGCCTGGTGATCCTCGATTTAGGTTTACCGGATAAAGACGGCGCGACGCTGCTCAGCCAGTGGCGCCGCCGTGGCGTTGAAAATCCCGTGCTGATCCTCACGGCGCGCGATGCCATTGAAGACCGCATTAACGGTCTGGACTCCGGTGCGGATGATTATCTGGTTAAACCTTTTGCCCTCGCAGAACTTCAGGCGCGCGTGCGGGCACTGATCCGCCGCTATCAGGGACACAGCGATAACATGCTGACCGATGGTGATATTACGCTGAATCTTCAGACGCAGCAGGTGTTGCGTAAGTCCCAGCCTGTCGAAGTGACCCCAAAAGAATTTGCCCTCCTGACGCGTCTCATCATGCGGAGCGGTCAAACGGTACATCGCGAGACGCTGCAGCAGGATATCTACTCCTGGCAGGACGATCCGGGTTCAAATACCCTTGAGGTTCATATTCACAATCTGCGCCGCAAGCTCGGCAAAGAACGGATCAAAACGGTACGTGGCGTCGGATACCGCCTGGAGAGCCAGAAATGAACAGTATGCGTCGGCGATTAATGGTTTTGCTGGCGATTATCTTGCTGTTTTTCCAGTTAATTAGTGTCATCTGGTTATGGCATGAAAGCCGTGAACAGATTGGCTTTCTGGTGAATGAAACACTCTCGGCAAAAGCACGTAACAAGCACGTTGAGAAAGAGATCCGTGAAGCGATTGCGTCGCTGCTGGTCCCTTCTCTGGTGATGGTCGGTTTTACCTTGCTCTTCTCCTTCTGGGCGGTGACCTGGATAACCCGGCCGCTTAACAAATTACGGGCCAGCCTGGCCAACCGCTCAGCCGACAATCTGACGCCGCTGCCCATGTATTCCGATATGGAAGAAATTGGCGCAGTGACGACATCGCTAAACCAACTACTGGCGCGTCTTGATCACACCCTACAGCAGGAGCGTCTTTTCACCGCTGATGCCGCACACGAGCTACGCACACCGCTTGCCGGGATTCGGTTGCATCTGGAATTAATGGCCCAGTCTGGCTCACCACAAGCCACCACGCTGATTAGTCGTATCGATCAGTTGATGCACACCGTTGAGCAACTGCTCATGCTGGCGCGAGCCGGACAGGCGATGGCAAGCGGTCACTACGATACCGTCAACTGGACAGAGAATATTATTGCGCCGCTGGGTCTTGAGCTCGAAGCCAAAGACCATACGGTGATATGGCCCGCTAAAAGCACACTTACCGTGCAGGGAGACGCCGTACTCCTGCGCCTGATGCTCAGAAATTTGCTTGAAAATGCCGCCCGCTATAGCCCAACGGGGACGACCATCGAAGTGAAATTAGTGGAAATTGACGGCGGAACGCAGGTCAGCGTGGTGGATCAGGGCCCCGGAATCGATGAGGCACATCGACAGTCCATTACCGAGCCTTTCCGTCGGCTCGACCAGCGCTACGGTGGCAGCGGCCTGGGGCTGAGTATTGTTCAGCGCATCGTTCAACTCCACCATGGCAATTTAATGCTGGAGAACGGCGCTGAGGGCGGCTTAATCGCCAGCTGCTGGTTGCCGTCGACGTTAGGATAAAAAAAAGCCCCTTAGCGGGGCTTCTTTCAGGTATTAATGCTTGTAGATGAACTCAACGCCTTCTTCGTCGTCTTCATCCCAGTCATCGTCCCAGTCTTCATCATCGTCTTCCGCTTCCAGCTCTTCGAGCTGCTGACGGTGGTAGTCATCCCACATGAATTCGACTTTTTCAGGCTGTTTCGCCTCTTCCGCCTGAACGATTGGGTTCTCGATGATAAAGGTCATCACATCCCAGCAGAGATCTTTCACGCCAACCTGGCTTGCCGCAGAGATCAGGTAATATTTATCTTCCCAACCCATCGCTTCAGCAATGGCTTTCGCTTTTGCTTCAGCTTCGGCTTTATCCATCAGGTCGATCTTGTTGAAGACCAGCCAGCGTGGCTTACCTGCGAGTTTTTCGCTGTATTTTTCCAGTTCGCCGATGATGATACGGGCGTTTTCGACCGGATCGGACTCATCGATTGGATTAATATCAACGATGTGCAGCAATACGCGGCAGCGCTCAAGGTGTTTCAGGAAGCGAATACCCAGTCCTGCGCCTTCTGCTGCGCCCTCGATCAAACCAGGGATATCAGCGACAACAAAGCTCTTTTCGTGGTCCATACGGACAACGCCCAGGCTTGGCACCAGCGTCGTAAACGGATAATCCGCCACTTTTGGCTTAGCGGCTGATACAGCACGGATAAACGTCGATTTACCGGCGTTAGGCATACCCAGCATACCGACGTCAGCCAGCAGCATCAGTTCCAGCTGCAGCTCGCGCGTATCGCCCGGTGTCCCCATGGTTTTCTGACGCGGAGCACGGTTAACCGATGATTTAAAACGGCTGTTACCCAAACCGTGCCAGCCACCTTTAGCAACCAGCAGGCGCTGACCGTGTTTGGTCATATCACCCATGGTTTCACCGGTGCCCTGGTCAATCACACGCGTACCGACCGGAACCTTGATATTGACGTCTTTACCACGTTTACCCGTACAGTCACGGCTCTGGCCGTTCTGGCCGCGCTCGGCACGGAAAGATTTTTCGAAACGGTAGTCGATCAGCGTGTTGAGGTTTTCATCAGCCTCCAGCCACACGTCACCACCATCGCCACCGTCACCGCCGTCAGGGCCGCCACGAGGAATATATTTTTCACGGCGGAAGCTTACACAACCGTTACCGCCATCACCTGCCACGACCAGAATCGTCGCTTCATCAACAAACTTCATTTTACTCTCCGTAACTCATTCGCCTGAGCGGGGGACTACTACGACCGCTTCATTTTTGCGCCAACGCCCCCAGAGACGATGACCAATGGCGGAATACATCGCACCCGCAACCACGACAAACGCACCGAGATAACCCAACAAGTTGAGCATCGGCTTGACGAAGACATCGGGCCAGGCCATTGATAACAAATCTGAAAATAACAGCGTAAACAGCGGAGTCAGCGTGATTAACGCACTGACCTGCGCTGCCTGCCAGCGCGCCATTGCCTCAGCCAGCGCGCCATAACCGACCAGCGTATTAAGCCCACAAAAGATGAGGCACGCCAGTTGCCAGTCGCTAAGCTGAGTAATCACACCCGGCTTTGCTAACGGCAGTAATGCTATTGTACACAAAGTGTACAATAAAAGGAGGATCTGCGGTGAGGCCAGACGACGCAATAACACCTTTTGCGCGACGCCATAACTCACCCAGACCGTTGCTGCCCCGACACCGAAAATCACACCCCAGGTGTAATCCGTCAGGCGGGTGAAAATCTCAACCAGGCTGGTGTTGAAAAACATCACCAGACCACAGAGCAGCATGCTCGCCCCGATAATCTGCGTTCCGCGCATCTTCTCCTTGAGGATAAAGACGCTGGCGACCATCATGCCGACCGGTGAAAGCTGGCCGATCACCTGCGACGCCGTAGGGCTGAGATATTGCAGGGAGGAGCTAAACAGGATGAAGTTACCGAACAGACCACCCGTCGCAATAGCCAGTAAAACCAGCCAGCGCGGCTTTCGGAAGAGACGCAGCGGTGGAAGCTTACCTTTGATCGCCAGAATGGCACCGAGGCCTATGCTTGCCATCAGGAAGCGATAAAACACTACCGTCGGCGGCTCCATCACGTCCAGTACCTGCTTCATTGCAATTGGCAGTGCACCCCAGCACATTGCGGTGGTGAGCGCCAAAAGAATACCTATGCCGGCCTGCTGCTTCATGCCCGTTTTCCCTACAGAAAATTTTCCGGGTTTCCAATGTAAAAAGCCCCGCAACACGTTGCGGGGCTTTAATCCGTTACCGGACCGAGAAAACCTTACTCAGCAACGATGCTGATGTATTTACGGTTGTTCGGGCCTTTAACTTCAAATTTCACTTTACCGTCTGCTTTAGCAAACAGAGTGTGGTCACGACCGCAACCTACGTTGTTGCCAGCGTGGAATTTGGTACCACGTTGACGAACGATGATGCTACCCGCCAGAACGGATTCGCCACCGAAACGCTTAACGCCAAGGCGTTTAGCTTCTGAATCGCGACCGTTACGTGTGGAGCCGCCAGCCTTTTTATGTGCCATTTAAATCTCTCCTCAGGTCTTAGGCGCTGATGCCAGTAATTTTCACATCAGTGAACCACTGACGGTGGCCCTGCTGCTTACGGTAGTGCTTACGACGACGAAACTTAACGATTTTAACTTTCTCGCCACGACCGTGTGCAACAACTTCAGCTTTGATCACGCCGCCATCAACGAAAGGAACGCCGATTTTGACTTCTTCACCGTTTGCGATCATCAGAACTTCAGCGAATTCAACAGATTCGCCAGTTGCGATGTCCAGCTTTTCCAGGCGAATGGTCTGACCTTCGCTTACTCGGTGTTGTTTACCACCACTTTGGAAAACCGCGTACATATAAACTCCGCTTCCGCGCACATCCTCGTATGAATCAGAGTGCGCTATAAATATTCACAATAGGGCGCGAATATTACGCAAAACGCGAGCCTTTGACAAGTGCTACCATCAATACATGAAGAAAAAAAACACAACACGTACGGTAACGTTTATCTGAGCCGTTTTTTCAGTACAATCAGCGATACTATTGATAAACCGAAACCCTTTGTGAACCCACACTCCGTGGGATAAACAGGATAAAAAGCCCGGCTTTTGCGATGAATTTAGAAAAAATCAACGAGTTAACCGCGCAAGATATGGCGGGTGTAAATGCAGCAATCCTGGAGCAACTCAACTCTGATGTTCAGCTGATCAATCAGTTGGGCTATTACATCGTTAGCGGCGGCGGTAAACGCATTCGCCCGATGATTGCCATTCTGGCCGCTCGCGCCGTTGGCTATCAGGGAAATGCCCACGTCACGATTGCGGCCCTGATCGAATTTATCCACACCGCCACGCTGCTGCATGATGACGTGGTGGATGAATCAGACATGCGCCGTGGCAAAGCAACCGCGAACGCCGCATTTGGCAACGCAGCCAGCGTTCTGGTGGGGGATTTCATCTATACCCGCGCTTTCCAGATGATGACCAGCCTCGGCTCGCTGAAAGTGCTGGAAGTGATGTCTGAAGCGGTAAACGTTATCGCTGAAGGTGAAGTCCTGCAGTTGATGAACGTTAACGACCCGGATATCACCGAAGAAAACTACATGCGCGTGATTTACAGCAAGACGGCGCGCCTGTTTGAAGCGGCGGCGCAATGCTCTGGCATCCTTGCTGGCTGCACTGAAGCCCAGGAAAAAGGGCTTCAGGATTATGGCCGTTATCTGGGGACTGCCTTCCAGCTGATCGATGATTTGCTGGACTACAGTGCCGATGGCGAAACGCTCGGCAAAAACGTTGGGGATGACCTGAACGAAGGCAAACCAACGCTGCCGCTGCTCCATGCAATGCGTCACGGAACCCCCGAGCAGGCGAAACTGATCCGTGAAGCGATCGAGCAAGGAAATGGTCGCCATCTTCTGGAACCTGTACTGGAAACAATGGCACTCTGCGGATCGCTGGAATGGACGCGTCAGCGTGCTGAAGAAGAGGCAGATAAAGCCATCGAAGCACTTCAGGTGATTCCGGACAGCCCGTGGCGTGATGCGCTGATTGGCCTTGCCCACATCGCCGTTCAACGCGATCGTTAATCCTTCCCCCTTCTCCCCGTGGCTACACGGGGAGATTCTAATAAGCACCAATAAATTCCATAACCATGTTAAATCATCGGCTTACATCCCGCATGAATAAAGCCATGTCATATTCTGAATATTGCTTCCAGTAACGCGAACTTTTTAGAACACATGTTCGAAGAAGGTATAGTAGCCCTGTCATTTCAGAAGAAATGGCGTGGGTGAAAACGAACACAAGGACAGCTTTATGGATATGAAACTGATCGACTGGCACTCAGCGGATATTATTGCGGCACTGCGCAAAAAAGGGACATCACTGGCGGCGGAATCGCGCCGTAACGGGTTGAGTTCATCGACGCTGGCAAACGCACTGACTCGCCCGTGGCCGAAGGGAGAATTGATTATTGCGACGGCGCTGGAAACGCACCCGTGGATCATCTGGCCGTCACGCTATCACGACCCTATAGACAGAACGCGCACGATGCGCCAGAAGAAGTTGCAGAAGGAGCAGTCGAAGTAACATTGCAAATTTGACAGCATCAGCAATCCCCCGGCCTTTACAGGCCAGGGGGGTGCAAGAACGATTACTCGCCTTTCACACGCTCGATATTTGCACCCAGCGCGCGCAGTTTGTCTTCGATACGCTCATAGCCACGATCGATGTGGTAGATACGATCAACAACGGTCGTCCCTTCCGCGATACACCCAGCCAGCACCAGGCTTGCAGACGCGCGAAGATCGGTTGCCATCACCTGCGCACCAGACAGTTTTTCCACGCCATGGCAAATGACCGTGTTGCTTTCGATCTCAGCGTGTGCGCCCATACGGATGAGTTCCGGTACGTGCATGAAGCGGTTCTCGAAGATGGTTTCAGTGATGAAGCCAGTGCCTTCAGCAACCAGGTTTAACAGCGTAAACTGAGCCTGCATGTCCGTCGGGAACGCAGGATGCGGTGCAGTACGCACATTGACGGCTTTTGGACGCTGGCCGTGCATATCAAGGCTGATCCAGTCTTCGCCGATTTCGATATCCGCACCCGCATCGCGCAGTTTAGCCAGCACCGCATCCAGGGTATCAGGCTGTGCGTTGCGACAAACAATCTTACCGCCAGAGATCGCCGCAGCAACCAGGAAGGTACCGGTTTCGATACGGTCCGGCAGAACGCGATAAACACCGCCGCCAAGGCGTTCAACGCCTTCGATGGTGATACGGTCAGTGCCCTGGCCGGAAATCTTCGCACCCAGCGCCACGAGGAAGTTTGCGGTATCCACAATTTCCGGTTCACGTGCGGCGTTTTCGATGATGGTCGTGCCTTCTGCCAGCGTCGCCGCAGACATAATGGTGACGGTAGCGCCCACGCTCACTTTGTCCATGACAATGTGCGCACCTTTCAGACGACCGTTAACGGACGCCTTGACGTAACCTTCTTCCAGTTTGATCTCCGCGCCCAGTTTTTCCAGGCCAAAGATGTGCAGGTCAACCGGACGCGCACCGATAGCGCAGCCGCCCGGCAGTGATACCTGACCCTGACCAAAACGCGCCACCAGCGGGCCAAGCGCCCAGATGGATGCGCGCATGGTTTTCACCAGATCGTATGGCGCAGAGAAGTTGTTCACGTTGCTGGCGTCGATCCAGACGGAGCCGTTACGCTCGACTTTCGTGCCCAACTGGGTGAGCAACTTCATGGTGGTGTCGATATCTTTCAGCTTAGGTACGTTCTGAATTTCTACCGGCTCTTCCGCGAGCAATGCAGCAAAGAGGATGGGTAGCGCAGCGTTTTTTGCGCCAGAAATTGTGACTTCGCCCTGGAGACGCGTTGGCCCCTGTACACGAAATTTGTCCATGTAATTGCTCTCTTATAAATTCAACCGTGCTGCGGGCGTCTCGCCCTCAGCTCAAAAACCGTTTAGTTTGCGATCGCGTGCCCACTCTTGCGGGGTGAACGCTTTAATCGACAGGGCGTGGATGCGGTTATCCGCAATGTATTCCATCAGCGGCGCATAGACAGCCTGCTGTTTCTTCACACGACTCATCCCGTCAAAGATCTCACCCACAGCAATAACCTGGAAGTGACTGCCATCGCCTGAGACGTGGACTTCCTGAAGGGTGAGTGCATTCATCAGCACTGCCTGGATTTCATTATTTTCCATGGGGTCTATATCATCTGATAGTGAAAACAAGCCCAACATCTTAGAGCAAAGTGGCGTCGTCTTAAACAAGCAAAAAGCCCCGACGATGAAACTGTCAGGGCTTTCAGAAGTAACGCACTGAAAATATTAGTGCGGTAAAACGTCCTGAGGCAGATTATAAAGCTGCGCCAGGGTCATGACGTTATCGCTCGCGCCGTGAAGCCTGACGCTTGCTCCCTGCGTTTTACCCACTGCGATCAGATGGGTGAGCAGCGCAACACCCGCCGTATCGACACGCGAGACATCGCTTAAATCAATCAGCGTCACGCCCTGCATGGCTTCATGGCGTTTATCCCACAGCGGGTTCAGCAGATCCTGATCGAGCTCACCCGACAGCTTCAACGTCTCGCCTTCACGCGACCAGCTCAGCTGCTGCGACATTACTTCTTCTCGTCCAGGGTAATTTTCTGACGAGAGATAGACTGCAGCTGTGCGGTCAGGCCATCAATGCCTTTCGTGCGCAGCAAGTCGCTCCACTCGTTCTGTTTGGTGGTGATCATGCTCACCCCTTCGGCAATCATGTCATACGCCTGCCAGTTTCCAGTCTGGCTGTTTTTACGCCACTGGAAGTCCAGACGAACCGGAGGACGGCCGTTAGGATCGTTAATCGTCACGCGGATAGGCACGATGGTGGCATCGCCCAGCGGCTGTTCAGGCGCAATCTGGTAGGTCTGGCCGTGGTACATCGCCAGCGCCTGGCCGTAAGCCTGTTTCAGGTATTCACGGAACGCAGCAAAGTAAGCCTCACGCTGTGCAGGGGTTGCATCTTTGTAGTAACGGCCCAGCACCAGCGCGCCTGCATATTTGATCTGCACATACGGCAACAGTTCCTGATCGACCACATCACGCAGATAATCAGGATTAGCACGAATCTTCGGCTGTTCATTTTTAAGACGATCAAAGGTTTTCTTCGCGGCCGCGTCCATCTGTTTGTACGGGTTGCTCTGATCTGCAGCCTGTGCCGCAGTGAGAGGGGCAATGACCAGCATGGCAACCATTAGCAGTCGTTTAAACATGAATGACTTCTCCTGAAATTAATTCGCAGCACCAGGGGTTGGCGCAACATTGGTAGGGTCTTCACTCTGCGCAGGGGCAGCGTCAGACTTTTTATCATCCCCTTTACTGTTGTAAAGGAACTGACCAATCATATCTTCCAGCACCATCGCGGACTTCGTATCCTGGATCACGCTCCCGTCTTTAAGGATAGTCGTTCCCAGCTCAGGATCTTCAAAGCCAACGTTAAGTGCCAGATATTGTTCGCCAAGCAGACCGGAGGTACGGATGGAGAGCGAGCTGGTATCAGGAATGTGGTTATAACGCTCTTCAATATCCATCGCGACGCGCGGCAGATAGGTTTTCTCATCCAGCGTAATGTCTGATACGCGTCCAATCACCACGCCGCCAATACGGACCGGTGAGCGCGCCTTCAGGCCACCGATGTTATCGAAGGTGGCATAAACGCGATACGTCGGCTCGGTGCGGACAGAGGTGATATCCGCCGCTCTCAGGCAGATAAACAGAGCTGCCAGCAGCGCCAGTAACAGGAATACGCCAACCCAAATTTCATTTTTTCTCGTTTGCATGAACTCAATTCCCAAACATCAGTGCGGTGAGCACAAAATCCAGACCCAGTACGGCCAGCGACGAATGAACGACGGTACGTGTCGTTGCACGGCTGATGCCTGCCGAGGTTGGAATAGCATCATAACCGTTGAATAACGCAATCCAGGTGACCGTAATGGCAAAGACCACGCTCTTGATTAGACAGTTCACAAGATCCATCCGCAGGTCGATGGCGTCCTGCATCGCGGACCAGAAGAAACCGGCATCAATACCTTTCCAGTGCACGCCGACTAACGACCCACCCCAGATACCGACCGCCACAAAGAGGATAGTCAGCAGCGGTAACGAAATCACACCCGCCCAAAAACGCGGTGAGATGACGCGACGCAGCGGATCGACCGCCATCATTTCCATACTGGAAAGTTGCTCGGTGGCGCGCATCAATCCGATTTCTGCCGTTAAGGCAGAGCCCGCACGTCCGGCGAACAGCAGCGCAGCAACAACCGGCCCCAGCTCACGCAGCAGCGAGAGCGCCACCAGCATTCCGAGGCTGGTTTCCGCACTGTAGGTTGTCAGCACCAGGTAGCCTTGCAGCCCAAGCACCATACCAATAAACAGACCGGACACGATGATGATCAGCATCGACAACACGCCGACATTATAAAGTTGCCGCACCAGCAAAGGCGCGTGCTTGCGGAATTCCGGTTTGCCGACCAGCGCGTTGAATAACATCAATCCGGCACGCCCGAACGTCCTGATGGTTTTTATGCCACGGTGTCCGAGCGCAGCCAACGCATTTAACAGCATGAGTGGCTTAACTCCCTATTCCCAGTAAATCGTCACGATAGTCGCCAGCCGGGTAGCGGAATGGCACAGGGCCATCGGCAATACCGTCGAGGAACTGCCGCACCCGCGGATCGCAATTTTCCTGCAGCGCCTGGGCGCTACCGTGTGCGACGATCTTTTTGTCCGCCACGATGTAGGCGTAATCGGCAATGCTCAACACTTCCGGCACATCGTGAGATACCACAATGCAGGTGACGCCCAGCGCGCTGTTTAATTCAGAAATTAGCTTCACCAGCACGCCCATGGTGATAGGGTCTTGTCCCACAAACGGTTCGTCAAACATGATTAAATCGGGCTCAAGCGCAATGGCACGCGCCAGCGCGGCACGGCGCGCCATACCGCCAGAGAGTTCAGACGGCATCAATTTTGCTGCGCCACGCAGACCAACGGCTTCAAGCTTCATCATGACGGTGCTTTTCAGCAGTTCGGGCGGCAGATGGGTATGTTCACGCAGCGGGTACGCCACATTGTCAAAGACGTTCATATCTGTGAACAAAGCCCCCGACTGAAAGAGCATGCTCATGCGTTTGCGGACGGTATACAGACGCGAGCGCGACATCTCCGGGACGTTCTCGCCGTCGAAGAGGATTTCGCCGCCGTCCGGGGGAATTTGCCCCCCAATAAGACGCAGCAACGTCGTTTTACCGATCCCTGACGGGCCCATAATGGCGGTGATTTTGCCATGCGGCACAGTCAGCGAAATATCATCAAATATCAATCGGTTGCCGCGAGAGAAACTGACACCACGGACATCGACTAAATTCGCCATCGTTTGGCTCATTTATGGTTCCTTTCTTACCCTGCCTCACGCTAAGCATGAGGCTTAAATCAGCCCTAAACGCCACATTTTTACAGAATATTGCCTGTAGAGGTTAGCGAAAGCTGGCATTTGTTTTACTTTTCCGGCGCATAAAGTCAAAATTAGGAATTCGTTACGACTCAGGCTGTATGCAGCGCCAACAATTCCTGCGCGGTGGACCGGCAAGTATACCTGAAGAAAGGACTTTTGATGCTTTTAGCAACAGCACTGTTAATAATTGGTTTACTTTTGGTGGTCTACAGTGCTGACCGTTTAGTGTTTGCCGCATCAATTTTGTGCCGACTGATTGGCGTTCCCCCTCTCGTCATCGGAATGACGGTTGTTAGCGTCGGCACCTCACTCCCTGAAATCATCGTCTCTGTCACGGCATCGCTGCATGACCAGACAGACCTTGCTATTGGCACCGCGATTGGCTCCAACATCGTCAATATCCTACTGATTTTAGGTTTAGCCGCATTGCTGCACCCATTTCGCGTGCATTCCGATGTTCTGCGCCGTGAATTGCCGCTAATGTTAATCGTAAGTTTGCTGGCGGGCTATGTGCTGTATGACGGGGTGCTGAGCTACGATGATGGCATTTTCTTGCTCGCCCTCGCCGGGATATGGCTGCTGTATAGTGTTAAAATCGCCCGTCAGGCAGAAAAACAGGGGCACGACAGCCTGACCCGAGAACAGGTTGCCGAACTCCCGCGTGAAGGTACGCTGCCTGTGGCGTTATTGTGGCTGGGCGTCGCGCTAATCATTATGCCGATGGCAACGCGCATGGTCGTCGATAACGCGACGGTGCTGGCAAACTATTTCGCCATGAGCGAACTGACAATCGGCCTGACGGTGATTGCTATCGGTACCAGTCTGCCTGAGCTGGCCACCGCCATCGCGGGCGCGCGCAAAGGTGAAGATGATATCGCCATTGGTAATATCATCGGCTCGAATATTTTCAATATCGCGATCGTGACGGGCCTGCCAGCCCTGATCGCACCGGGGCCGTTTAACCCGATGGCGTTCACGCGCGATTACGGAGTGATGTTGCTTGTCAGCGTCATTTTTGCCCTGCTCTGCTGGCGGCGGCAACGACAAATTGGCAAAGGCGCAGGCGCACTGCTGACGGGTGGATTTATCGTATGGATGGCGATGCTGTACTGGCTCTCGCCGCTTCTCTCTGGGTAAACGGAAACGCATTATGTCGCAAATAGAATTGCAGCCGGGTTTTGACTTTCAGAAAGCAGGAAAAGAGGTTCTGGAGATTGAACGTGAAGGTCTGGCGCAGTTAGATCAGTACATTAATCAGGATTTTAGTCTGGCATGTGAGAAGATACTCTACTGTGCCGGTAAAGTCGTGGTGATGGGCATGGGCAAGTCCGGCCACATTGGACGTAAAATGGCGGCGACTTTTGCCAGCACGGGAACGTCATCGTTCTTCGTGCACCCAGGGGAAGCTGCGCACGGCGACCTCGGGATGGTCACCCCGCAGGACGTGGTTATCGCACTGTCGAATTCCGGTGAATCCAATGAGATCCTGGCCCTGATCCCGGTACTGAAGAGACTGCAGGTCCCGCTTATCTGTATGACCAGCCGCCCGGAAAGCAGCATGGCGCGTGCGGCGGATATTCATCTGTGCGTAAAGGTGCCCAAAGAAGCCTGCCCGCTTGGCCTTGCGCCAACGTCCAGCACGACGGCAGCACTGGTGATGGGCGATGCCCTTGCCGTTGCGCTGCTTGAAGCCCGTGGTTTTACCCCTGAAGATTTTGCGCTTTCTCACCCAGGCGGTGCGCTGGGCCGTAAGCTGCTGCTCAGGGTCAACGATATTATGCACACGGGCGATGAGATCCCTCACGTCAGCAAAGAGGCTTCCCTGCGCGACGCGTTACTGGAAATTACCCGTAAAAATCTGGGTATGACGGTGGTGTGCGACGATCTGATGAAAATTCAGGGAATATTCACCGACGGCGACTTACGCCGGGTGTTCGATATGGGCGTGGACGTTCGCACATTGGGTATCGCAGACGTCATGACGCCAGGCGGAATTCGCGTGCGTCCGGGCATCCTTGCGGTAGATGTCCTGAACCTGATGCAGTCCCGTCATATTACCGCAGTGATGGTTGCCGATGGCGACCAGTTGCTGGGTGTGGTACATATGCATGATCTTCTGCGCGCAGGCGTAGTGTAATGAAGGATAAGACAATGAGTAATGCGGGTGCATCCCTTGCAACCTGTTATGGTCCGGTAAGCGCGCACATGATGGCAAAGGCGGAAAACATCCGTCTGTTGATCCTTGATGTGGATGGCGTGCTCTCCGATGGCCTGATTTATATGGGCAATAGCGGCGAAGAGCTGAAAGCATTTAACGTTCGCGACGGGTACGGCATTCGTTGCGCGCTCACGTCCGGCATTGAAGTTGCTATTATCACCGGACGGAAAGCTAAACTTTTAGAAGACCGCTGCGAAACGCTGGGCATTACCCATTTGTATCAGGGGCAGTCCGACAAAATGGTCGCCTTTAACGATTTGCTGGCGAGGCTGGCAATCGCACCTGAGAACGTGGCCTATGTTGGCGATGATTTGATCGACTGGCCGGTAATGGCGGAAGTGGGTTTGAGCGTAGCGGTTGCTGACGCGCATCCGCTGCTTCTCCCACGCGCGGATTACGTCACCCGGATCAACGGTGGACGTGGGGCGGTCCGTGAAGTCTGCGATCTGCTTCTGCTCGCGCAGGGCAAGCTTGATGAGGCCAAAGGGCAATCGATATGAGTAAAACCAGACGTTGGGTTATCATTCTGCTTTCGCTTGTCGCATTGGTACTGATTGGCGTGAACCTTGCCGACCGTGACGATGAACAAACAGAAGTGGTTAATACGAGCGATCCAACCTATAAAAGCGATCACAGTGATACTGTGGTGTATAGCCCTGAAGGTGCGCTGAACTATCGCCTGATTGCCCAGCATGTGGAATATTTTTCCGATGACGGTATCTCGTGGTTTACCCAACCGGTGATGACCACTTTTGATACTGACAAAACCCCGACATGGTCAATTAAGTCAGACCGGGCAAAACTGACAAATGACCGTATGCTTTATCTGTACGGCCACGTTGAAGTCAACGCCCTGACCGCTGACTCACAACTGCGCAAAATTACGACGGATAACGCCCAGATCAACCTGGTGACCCAGGACGTGACTTCGCAAGATTTGGTCACACTGTATGGCACAACATTTAATTCCAGCGGTTTAAGAATGCGCGGGAACTTACGCAGCAAAAACGCCGAGCTGATTGAAAAGGTTAGAACCTCCTATGAAATTCAAAACAAACAAACTCAGCCTTAAAGCCATTATCGCCAGCGCACTGCTGGCGGCCAGTCTTCCCGCGATTGCTGTGACTGGCGATACCGAACAGCCGATTCATATCGAATCCGACACTCAGTCCCTTGATATGCAAGGTAACGTCGTCACCTTCACCGGTAACGTCGTGATGACCCAGGGCACCATCAAAATTAACGCCGATAAAGTGGTCGTTACCCGTCCGGGCGGCGAGCAGGGCAAAGAGATTATTGATGGCTATGGTAATCCGGCCACGTTCTACCAGATGCAGGACAACGGCAAACCGGTGAAAGGCCGCGCGTCGCATATGCATTATGAGCTGGCGAAGGATCTGGTCATCCTGACCGGTAACGCCTATCTGGAACAGCTGGACAGCAATATTACCGGCGACAAGATCACCTATCTGGTCAAAGAGCAGAAAATGCAGGCCTCCAGCGAGAAAGGCAAACGCGTCACCACCGTGCTGGTTCCATCGCAGCTGCAGGATAAAGGCAAAGCCCAGGCTCCGGCACAAAAGAAGAGTAACTAATTCGTTATGGCAACATTAACTGCAAAAAACCTCGCGAAAGCGTATAAGGGCCGCCGTGTCGTCGAAGATGTCAGCCTGACCGTCAACTCCGGCGAAATTGTGGGTTTGCTTGGCCCTAACGGTGCAGGGAAAACCACCACCTTCTACATGGTGGTGGGCATTGTGCCGCGTGATGCTGGCAACATCATCATTGATGACGAAGACATTAGCCTGCTGCCGCTGCACGCGCGCGCGCGCCGTGGTATCGGCTACCTGCCGCAGGAAGCCTCAATCTTTCGTCGTTTGAGCGTCTACGACAACCTGATGGCCGTGCTGCAGATCCGTGACGACCTGACCAGCGAGCAGCGCACCGACCGCGCCAACGAGCTGATGGAAGAGTTTCATATCGAACATCTTCGCGACAGTCTTGGTCAGGCGTTGTCCGGGGGTGAGCGTCGTCGTGTCGAGATTGCACGTGCGCTGGCCGCCAACCCGAAATTCATCCTGCTGGATGAACCCTTCGCGGGCGTTGACCCAATCTCCGTTATTGATATCAAACGCATTATCGAACACCTGCGCGACAGCGGGCTTGGCGTGCTGATCACCGACCACAACGTCCGTGAAACGCTGGCCGTCTGTGAACGCGCCTACATTGTGAGCCAGGGCCATCTGATTGCCCACGGTACACCGCAGCAAATCCTCGAAGATGAGCATGTTAAGCGCGTGTACCTTGGGGAAGACTTCAGACTCTGATAGGGTAGAGGTAACGTAACGCCGAACCGGAGAAAAATGCTCTGAACATGAAGCAAGGTTTGCAATTAAGGCTCAGCCAACAACTGGCGATGACGCCGCAGCTACAGCAGGCGATTCGTCTGTTGCAGCTGTCCACGTTAGAACTCCAGCAGGAGCTCCAGCAGGCGCTGGACAGTAATCCGTTGCTGGAGCAAACCGATCTTCATGACGAGGTAGAAACCCAGCAAACGCAGGACACTGAAACGCTCGACACCGCTGATGCGCTCGAACAAAAAGAGATGCCGGACGAGCTGCCGCTGGATGCCAGCTGGGATGAAATCTACACCGCCGGAACCCCTTCCGGCACGCGTGCAGACTACCAGGACGACGAGCTACCGGTTTATCAGGGTGAAACCACCCAGTCACTACAGGATTACCTGATGTGGCAGGTGGAATTGACCCCCTTCTCTGATACCGACCGCGCCATTGCGACCTCGATTGTCGATGCCGTTGACGATACGGGTTATTTAACCGTAACCCTGGACGACATCCTGGAAAGTATCGGCGACGACGAGATCGAACTCGAAGAGATCGAAGCGGTTCTGAAGCGCATTCAGCGTTTCGACCCGGTCGGTGTGGCCGCGAAAGATCTCCGGGATTGCCTGCTGATCCAACTGTCGCAGTTCACCAAAGAGACGCCGTGGATTGAAGAAGCCCGCTTAATCATCAGCGATCATCTTGATCTGCTGGCGAATCACGATTTCCGCACCCTGATGCGCGTCACGCGTCTGAAAGAAGAGGTGCTGAAAGAGGCGGTGAATCTGATCCAGTCTCTCGATCCGCGCCCCGGCCAGTCGATCCAGACCAGCGAACCGGAATATGTCATTCCGGATGTGTTAGTCAGAAAACACAACGGTCGCTGGGTGGTCGAGCTGAACTCAGACAGCATTCCTCGCCTACAAATCAACCAGCAGTACGCCTCCATGTGCACCAGCGCGCGCAATGACTCCGATAATCAATATATTCGTAGCAATTTGCAGGAAGCACGCTGGCTGATAAAAAGTCTGGAGAGTCGAAATGACACGCTGCTGCGCGTTAGCCGCTGTATTGTTGAACAACAGCAGGCCTTTTTTGAGCAGGGCGAAGAGTTTATGAAACCGATGGTACTGGCGGACATCGCCCAGGCCGTCGAGATGCATGAATCAACCATTTCTCGCGTGACCACGCAGAAGTATCTGCACAGTCCACGCGGTATTTTTGAGCTTAAGTATTTCTTCTCAAGTCATGTGAATACCGAAGGCGGCGGCGAAGCCTCGTCAACGGCCATTCGCGCACTGGTGAAGAAGTTGATCGCCGCGGAGAACCCCGCGAAGCCACTGAGTGACAGTAAGTTAACCACCATGCTGTCCGACCAGGGTATTATGGTGGCACGTCGTACTGTTGCGAAGTATCGAGAGTCTTTATCCATTCCGCCGTCTAACCAGCGTAAACAACTGGTTTGACACAACCGATAAGGAAGACACTATGCAGCTCAACATCACAGGACACAACGTCGAGATTACTGAGGCTTTACGCGAGTTTCTGAACACGAAGTTCGCGAAGCTTGAACAGTATTTCGAAAGGATCAATCAGGTCTATATTGTGTTGAAAGTGGAGAAAGTGACTCATATCTCGGATGCAACCCTGCATGTTAACGGGGGTGAACTCCATGCCAGTGCGGAAGGGCAAGACATGTATGCGGCTATCGACGGCTTGATTGATAAGCTTGCGCGACAGCTCAATAAACATAAAGATAAACTGAAACAACACTAATTGTCCGGGCAGTTAACGGGTGCAGGACGGCCTGTTGTGCGACACAACAGGCCATTTGTACAGTTAGCGCTTAGGTGAAATTATGATGAACAACGATTCGGCTCTTCAACTGAGCAATGTCCTTAACCAGGAATGTACCCGCAGTGGCGTTCACTGCCAGAGCAAAAAACGTGCGCTGGAGATCATCAGTGAACTGGCCGCAAAACAGCTGGGCCTGCCGCCACAGGTGGTGTTCGAAGCTATCCTGACCCGTGAAAAAATGGGCAGTACCGGCATCGGCAACGGCATCGCGATCCCGCATGGAAAACTCGAAGAAGACACCTTGCGTGCCGTCGGCGTGTTTGTGCAGCTTGAAACACCCATCGCCTTTGATGCCATTGATAACCAGCCCGTCGATCTCCTCTTCGCGCTGCTGGTGCCAGCAGACCAGACAAAGACCCATCTGCATACGTTGTCGCTGGTCGCTAAACGCCTGGCCGATAAAACCATTTGCCGTCGACTGCGTTCAGCGCAAAGTGATGAAGAGCTCTTCCAGATTATCACTGAAGCAGAAGGCAATCAGGATGATGCGTAACCGGGAGATGGCATTCACATCTGTTGTCCTGAGGAGAAACGGAACATGGTGCTGATGATCGTCAGCGGTCGCTCGGGGTCGGGGAAATCCGTCGCCCTGCGCGCGCTGGAAGATATGGGTTTTTACTGCGTAGATAACCTGCCGGTGGTGCTGTTGCCCGATCTGGCGCGGACGCTAGCGGACAGACAAATTTCTGCCGCCGTCAGCATCGATGTCCGTAACATGCCAGAATCACCAGAGGTCTTTGAACAGGCCATGAGCAATCTGCCAGAGTGCTTCTCGCCTCAGCTGTTGTTCCTTGATGCCGATCGTAACACCCTGATCCGTCGCTACAGCGATACCCGTCGTTTGCACCCGCTTTCCAGTAAAAACCTTTCGCTGGAAAGTGCCATCGACGAAGAGAGCGATCTGCTGGAACCGCTGCGCTCCCGGGCCGACCTGATTGTTGACACCTCCGAAATGTCCGTACACGAACTGGCGGAAATGCTGCGAACCCGTCTGCTGGGTAAACGCGAGCGTGAATTGACGATGGTGTTTGAATCCTTCGGCTTTAAGCACGGTATTCCTATCGATGCGGATTATGTTTTCGACGTGCGCTTCCTGCCGAACCCGCACTGGGATCCCAAACTGCGTCCAATGACCGGTCTGGATAAGCCCGTGGCGGCCTTCCTCGACAGACACACAGAAGTTCACAATTTTATTTACCAGACGCGAAGCTACCTTGAGCTATGGTTACCTATGCTGGAGACAAACAATCGTAGCTATCTGACGGTAGCGATTGGCTGTACCGGCGGTAAACATCGTTCGGTTTATATCGCCGAACAGCTGGCCGACTACTTCCGCTCACGCGGAAAGAACGTTCAGTCCCGTCATCGCACGCTGGAAAAACGTAAAACATGACCGTAAAACAAACCGTTGAGATCACCAACAAGCTGGGCATGCATGCACGCCCGGCAATGAAATTGTTTGAACTGATGCAAGGTTTTGATGCAGACGTTTTGCTGCGCAATGACGAAGGCACTGAAGCTGAAGCGAATAGCGTCATTGCGCTGCTGATGCTGGACTCAGCGAAAGGTCGCCAGATTGAAGTCGAGGCCACCGGCCCCCAGGAAGAGGAAGCGCTGGCGGCGGTGATTGCGCTGTTCAACGCAGGGTTCGACGAAGACTAAGGTCTGCCAGTCAGGCGGGTGGCGCTGCGCTTACCCGCCCTACATAAGGTTATTTCGCTGCATAAACCCTTCCCCACCTAGCTGACGCATCTGGCGCATGATCCACGCCTGACGGCTTCGCACGTACCCTGACGGCGCACTGGCTTTAAAACGGATGGGATTCGGTAAAACAGCGGCCAATAGCGCCGCTTCTGACATACTCAGACGGCTGGCTGGCTTATTGAAATAACGCTGCGCGGCAGCTTCCACACCGAATATGCCGTCGCCAAACTCAGCGACGTTGAGATAGACGGTCAGAATGCGCTTTTTGCTCCAGACCGTTTCCATCCCCAGGGTTAACCCCGCTTCCAGCCCTTTTCGCACCCAGCTTCGACCATCCCATAAAAACAGGTTTTTGGCCGTCTGCTGCGACAACGTCGACGCACCGCGCACGCGATTTTCGTGACGCTCGTTGTGGGCGAGCGCCTTCTCGATGGCCGCCATGTCAAAACCCCAGTGCTCCGGGAATTTCTGATCTTCTGCCGCAATCACGGCCAGCCCCATGAACGGTGATATCTCATCCATGCTTACCCAGTCCGAATGGGCGACATAGCCGAAATCACCGGTCAACCACGCGCTGAGCTGGCGCTCAACCATCACGGCGGAAAAGGGTACCGGCAGAACGCTGAATAAGGCGATCCCGCCGCCCCAGAAGACGGCCAGTACAAGCACAACGCGTAACAGGGTACGTTTTATCCACGTACCCGCAGCAAATTTACGGCTCATTGCGAGAGAACCAGCACTCTGTCCACCAGCTTATCAATGCCCGTGGCTGCTTCAGCGATGGATTGCGCCAGCATATAGGCGGGCGTGGTGACGATCTTGTTGTCTTCATCGACCACAATATCATCCACCGGACAAGGAACATGCTCGCCGCCCATATCTTCGACGATCTCTGCGGTATCAATATCGGTCCCGATGGTCAGGCGCAGCGGGAAGTCAAAGATCCGGGGCAGCATGGCTGGGGCAATACAGATGAAACCCAGCGGCTTGCCTGCTGCATGCAGCGCCTGGGCAAGCCGTTTTAAATCGGGATCGACATGGCACTCCGCCCCTTCCGAAGCAAAAGTGCTGAGATTTTTAGCTGCGCCAAAGCCACCCGGCACGATCAACGCATCCAGCGTTGAGGCATCAGCCTGCGCCAGGGGTTGGACCGCGCCCCGGGCGATACGCGCGGCTTCAATCAGGACGTTACGCGTTTCCGCCATCGGCTCGCCGGTAAGATGGTTGATCACATCCGCCTGGCTTTTATCCGGCGCGAAGCAGATCGCTTCAACGCCCTGACGAGATAATGCCAGCAGCGTTAATACGGCTTCATGTATCTCTGAACCGTCGTAAACACCACAACCGCTCAGCACGACACCAATCTTTTTCATTATGACGTTCCTTCTTTGCAACCTGCTGAAGCACATTAAAAATTCTGATTAAATCGCTATGCTTCACACATTTCACTGATTCATGTAACAAACCATTTAAGATTTGCTATCTTATCTGCGTGCGGCCTCAATATTCAGGCGGCGTCCAAGCGAAAACAACACGAAAAATCAGGCGCAGCCACGATTTCCCTGGTGTTGGCGCAGTATTCGCGCACCCCGGTTAAGCCGGGGTCATTTTTTTCTGGCATCCACCCAGGCTTTCAGTACCGCCACATCGTTTTGCCACTCTTGTTTCATCTCTTCAACCCATTCACCAACATTATCTTCCCACGCAGGTAAATCAGGCGATTGAATCTGTTGACCCAGCTGCTGCAGATGGCGTAAACCCACCGATCCGGCCGCACCTTTGATTTTGTGCCCCTCTTCAACGATACCTTTCCGATCGCGCGCCGTCAGGTTGGACTCAAGCACGCTCAAGTAGCCCGGCATCATTTTTTCGAATACCGCCAGACCATCGGTAATCAGTTTTGGCCCCACCAGATCGATATACTGCTCCAGCATCGCGGTATCGAGTAGGGTATGTGCTTTCGCGCTATCAACAGACGTCATGGTGCTCTCCTTTTCATCACGGGTATCCCAGAACTTCTTGATCATGGCGGTCAGGGCAGGCACCGCCAGCGGCTTGCTGAGCACATCATCCATACCGGCATCGAGGTACTCTTTTTTGTCTTTCAGTACGTTCGCCGTCAGCGCCACCAGCGGCGGCAGCTCATCGGCAGCATATTTGCGCGTAAGCTCACGGGAGATATCCAGCCCGGTCATGTCCGGGAGCTGGATATCCAGCAGGACGAGGTCATACTCGCCAGGCGTAAACATCTCCAGCGCCGCTTTACCGGTCATCGCCACATCCACGCTGTTACCAAGTTTTTCCAGTACGGAACGCGCCACAATCACGTTCAGTTCGATGTCCTCAACCAGCAGAACATGCAGAGCGGGCAGCGGCATATCGTCGTTCTCAAAGGTATCTTCCACCTCTTCAGCCACCGCGGGCGCATGCACGGTCAGGGTAAAGGTTGAACCTTTGCCCGGATGGCTGGCAACAGTGATATCACCGCCCATGCTTTTCGCCAGACGTTTCGACACCGCCAGACCAATACCGGTCCCGGTCGCCGGTTTACCGCCGTTACTGTCTTTTACCTGGTAGTACATGGCAAAGATCTTATCCTGCTCTTCCTGCGGAATGCCGATACCCGAGTCCTCAACCTCGAAGTGCAGCATGTCCCCTTCGTCATAGCGAATACGCACCGCAACCCGCCCCTTCTGGGTAAACTTCACGGCGTTGCTGATCAAATTCCACAGGATCTGGCGCAGGCGCGTGCCGTCCGTCACCACTTTATGCGGCAGCGGCAGGGTTGGCTCCATCACAAAGCTCAGCCCTTTTTGCTGGGCCTGCAGGCCGGAGAGGTTCTCCAGGTCTGCCAGGAAACCGGTGAAATCCACCGGCTGGTTATCAAGCTGCACCTTACGGCGCTCCATTTTATCCATGTCGATAATATCGTTAAAGATATTGCCCAGCGTGACTGCCGAGACATGGATCGTTTTGAGGTATTTTTCCTGCTCGCCGGTCAGGTCGGTGTCGAGAAGAATACGGCTCAGCCCAACGATGCCGTTCAGCGGCGTACGCAGCTCGTGGCTGATGGTTGAGATAAAGGTGGTCTTGTCGCGGCTGGCGCGTTCCAGCGCATCCTGATAGCGCTTACGCTCGGTGATATCGCGGCCAAAGCCCATCAGACCGTGGCGTTTCCCCACGCGGTCGTAATACGGCACTTTGCGAATCTCAAAGCAGGCTTTACGCCCGTCGGGATAATCCAGCCACTGTTCATAGGTGAGCGACACGTTGTGGCGGAAGACTTTTTCATCCGTCTCCATCACTTTGGCAGCCGCTTCTTCAGAATAGACATCCTGCGGTTTGAGGTTAACCAGCTGTTTTTCACTTTTGCCGGTCAGCAGCTCCATTGCGCGGTTACAGCCGGAGAATTCTTTATCTTCGTTACGATAGAAAACCAGATCCGGCGAGGCATCCAGGAAGGAGCGCAGGAAAGAGGATTGTTGTTCGAGCTGGATCTGCGTCACTTCGCGCTCTTTCATCTCGATTTTCAGTTGCTCCAGCGTAGCCTGACGTTCAGCTTCAGCCTTCTCGCGGTCCGAAATCTCCTGATTCAACTGCGCAATATTATCCTTGAGCTGGACGTTAAGCTTGAGATCGCGCTCGCGCATCTCTTCCAGCTTATCCACCAGTTTTGATAAACGCTGACGGGACTCCTCCAGTTGCTCCACGACCACCGACAGGAAATAGACCGCCCACGGCGTGATCAACAGGCCGAAGAAAATAGAGCGGATCACGTCGATGCTTTCAACCTGACCATGCAGAACCATGGTCACGGCCATTTGCACGACAATCGCCAGAACGACCAGCGCCAGTGCCAGCAGTAAGGAGAAACGCACCAGCCCGAGCTTCATCATCAGGTCGACGTAATACTGGGCCAGCATTCGAATTTGCTTCATAGGGGATCCCTTCACGACGTTATCGCTCAATAATACTCAAATTCGCGGCGAGGCGTTGAAGGTTGTGAGAAAAAGTGCGGGGTGAAACAGGTGATTAGCCTCGCTTCCGGCAAACCGGAAGCGAGGAGAGAACAATCAGGAACGTCTGAGCAGCAGCCAGAGGCTGATCAGGAAGAAGCTGGCGCTTGGCAGCAGCGCGCCGATAATCGGCGGGATACCGTAAACCAGCGTCAACGGACCGAAGATCTGGTCGAGGACGTAGAACACAAAGCCGAAGCTGATCCCGGTCACGACGCGCACGCCCATCGGCACGCTACGCAATGGACCGAAGATAAACGACAGCGCCATCAGCATCATTACCGCGACAGACATCGGCTGGAAAATTTTGCTCCACATATTGAGCTGATAACGCCCGGCGTCTTGTCCACTCGACTTCAGATACTTCACGTAGTTATGCAGGCCGCTGATAGAAAGCGCATCAGGGTCCAGCGCAACCACGCCCAGCTTGTCCGGCGTCAGGTTGGTTTTCCAGGTACCGGAAACCGTCTGCGTCCCGGTGATCTGTTTCGGATCGTTCAGGTCAGACTCATCCACCTGTGAGAGACGCCACTGTTTGTGTTCAGCATCAAATTTTGCAGAGGAGGCGTGACGCACAGACTTCAAACGACGTTCATCGTTAAAGGTGTAAATACTCACACCGCCCAGTTCGTCATCACCTTTCACGCGCTCGATATAGACGAAGCTATTACCGTCTTTCGCCCACAGACCTTGCTGCGTTGAGAGCAGTGAGCCGCCGTACATGGCCTGAGCGCGGTAGTTACGCGCCATCTGTTCGCCCTGCGGCGCCACCCACTCGCCAATCGCCATGGTCAATAGCACCAGTGGGATCGCGGTTTTCATGACGGACAGCGCAACCTGCATACGGGTAAAGCCGGAAGCCTGCATCACCACCAGTTCGCTACGCTGCGCCAGCATCCCCAGCCCCAGCAGCGCGCCGAGCAAGGCCGCCATCGGGAAGAAGATTTGCACGTCTTTTGGCACGCTGAGCAGGGTATACATCCCCGCGCCCAGCGCGTCATAGCTCCCCTGCCCGGCTTTTTTCAGCTGGTCGACAAACTTGATAATGCCGGAGAGCGACACCAGCATGAACAGGGTCATCATGATGGTGGTAAAAATCGTTTTACCGATATAGCGGTCAAGAACGCCAAATGCCTGCATTAGATGGCTCCTTTACGCGTAAACCGGGCACGGATTCGACGCATTGGCACCGTATCCCACAAGTTGAGGCCCACCGCCAGCAGCAGATACAGACCATTCACTACCCAGGTCCAGACAACCGGGTCAATTTTCCCTTTGCCACCGTTGGACTTAATTGACGTCTGGAGCAGGAAGAACACCAGATACAACAGCATGGCCGGAAGCATCGACAGCACGCGTCCCTGACGCGGGTTCACCACGCTCAGCGGAACAACCATCAATGCCATCATAAACACGGTGAATACCAGCGTGATGCGCCAGTGCAGTTCAGCACGCGCACGATCGGTATCGGTGTTGATCAGGGTACGCATATCCATCTGTTCGGTGTCAGTCGGATCGAGCGCGACGGCCTGATGACCAATAATCGCCTGGTAGTTCTGGAAATCGGTGATACGGAAATCGCGCAGCATCGCTGTGCCTTCAAAGCGCGTCCCTTTGTTCAGCGTCACAACCTGGGAACCATCTTTACGCTGTGCCAGTTGACCAGAATCAGCGACCACCACGGAAGGACGGGCGTTACCTTTGGTACGTAACTGAGCAAGAAACACATCGTTAAAGCGGCTGCCGTCAACGCTTTCGATAAAGAGAACTGAGTTACCGTCGGTGGCCTGCTGGAACTGGCCCTGGGCCAGCGCGGCCAACCCCGGGTTAGCTTTTGCTTCCGCCAGCACTTCGTCCTGATGACGAGATGACGCCGGGCCTGCCCACATGACGTTTACGGCAGCAACGATCCCCGTGAACAACGCCAGCACCATAGCCGCTTTCACCAACACGGCTTTGCTTAAGCCGCAGGCGTGCATCACCGTGATTTCACTTTCGGTATACAGCTTACCGAGCGTCATCAGTAAACCGAGGAAAAGGCTTAACGGCAGAATGAGCTGCGCCATTTCAGGCACGCCTAATCCGAGCAGAGAAAGCACCAGATTTGTTGGGATTTCACCGTCAACCGCCGCGCCGAGGATCTTGACCAGCTTCTGACAGAAAAAGATCAGAAGAAGGATAAAGAGGATCGCCAGTTGGCTCTTCAGCGTCTCCCGCACCAGATATCTTATGATTATCACTTTAAATACGCCCGTTAAAACTCGTCTTTTGCAGGAATTTAGCTTGTTTCATGGCTTAAACGTCATTTATTCTCTTGAGTCGTCGAAATCATCGCTAAGATTAAAAAACCCGGCGGATTCGCGCTTCAGAACATTTAATGACGTGCCGAAACCGTAGTAACGTAAGATTAACACGAAGTCACCACAACCGCGGACATGAGTTACGAAAGGTTTCAATTCTATCCGTAGCTGCCGCCGTTGTCTTTAAGATTCAGGAGCGTAGTGCATGGAGTTCAGTGTAAAAAGCGGTAGCCCGGAGAAACAGCGGAGTGCCTGCATCGTTGTGGGCGTGTTTGAACCGCGCCGACTCTCCCCGATCGCCGAACAACTCGATAAAATCAGTGACGGCTACATCAGCGCCCTGCTGCGCCGTGGCGAACTGGAAGGTAAACCTGGGCAGACGCTGTTACTGCACCATGTTCCGAACGTCCTGTCCGAACGCATTCTGCTGATTGGCTGCGGCAAAGAGCGTGAGCTGGATGAGCGTCAGTATAAGCAGGTGATTCAGAAAACGATTAATACCCTGAATGATACCGGCTCAATGGAAGCCGTCTGCTTCCTGACTGAACTGCACGTCAAAGGCCGTAACACCTACTGGAAAGTGCGCCAGGCCGTCGAAACCGCAAAAGAGAGCCTGTACAGCTTCGACCAGCTCAAGACCAATAAAAGCGAGCCGCGCCGCCCGCTGCGTAAAATGGTCTTCAACGTGCCTACACGCCGTGAGCTGACCAGCGGCGAGCGCGCTATTCAGCACGGTCTGGCGATTGCCGCCGGTATTAAAGCCGCTAAAGATCTCGGCAACATGCCGCCAAACATCTGTAACGCCGCGTACCTGGCCTCTCAGGCGCGTCAGCTGGCGGATTCCTACAGCAAGAATGTCATCACTCGCGTCATCGGCGAACAGCAGATGAAAGAGCTGGGAATGCACTCTTATCTGGCGGTCGGCAACGGCTCGCAGAACGAATCCCTGATGTCGGTGATTGAGTACAAGGGCAACCCGTCCGAAGACGCGCGCCCGATCGTGCTGGTCGGTAAAGGCCTGACCTTCGACTCCGGCGGTATCTCCATCAAGCCTGCCGAAGGCATGGACGAGATGAAGTACGACATGTGCGGTGCGGCGGCGGTTTACGGCGTCATGCGCATGGTCGCTGAGCTTCAGCTGCCGATTAACGTCATCGGCGTGCTGGCGGGCTGTGAAAACATGCCTGGCGGTCGCGCTTACCGTCCTGGAGACGTGCTGACTACCATGTCCGGCCAGACTGTTGAAGTGCTGAATACCGACGCCGAAGGCCGTCTGGTGCTGTGCGACGTGCTGACCTACGTTGAGCGCTTCGAACCTGAAGCGGTGATCGACGTGGCAACGCTGACCGGCGCCTGCGTGATTGCGCTGGGTCACCACATCACCGGCCTGATGTCGAACCACAACCCGCTGGCACACGAGCTTATCGGCGCGTCCGAACAGGCCGGTGACCGCGCGTGGCGTCTGCCGCTGGGCGATGAGTTCCAGGAGCAGCTGGAGTCCAACTTTGCGGATATGGCAAACATCGGCGGTCGTCCTGGCGGTGCGATCACCGCGGGCTGCTTCCTGGCGCGCTTCACCCGCAAGTACAACTGGGCGCACCTGGACATCGCGGGCACCGCATGGCGCTCCGGTAAAGCCAAGGGCGCAACCGGTCGTCCGGTCGCGCTGCTGTCGCAGTTCCTGCTTAATCGTGCGGGTTTTAACGGCGACGAGTGATGAAAAACGCCGGGTGGCGGCTTCGCCTTACCCGGCCTACAGCGTTACTCAACCGTAGGCCGGGTAAGCGTAGCGCCACCCGGTTTTGCATTTAAATCCACGACAAGAAGCCCCATATATGAAGAATGCAACGTTCTACCTTCTGGACAACGACACGCATCAGGATGGCCTCAGCGCCGTCGAACAACTGGTGTGTGACATTGCCGCAGAACGTTGGCGGGCAGGTAAACGCGTGTTGATTGCCTGTGAAGATGAGCAGCAGGCGATTCGCCTTGATGAAGCGCTGTGGGCCCGCCCGCCGGAGAGTTTTGTGCCGCATAACCTGTCGGGCGAAGGCCCGCGCGGTGGCGCACCGGTCGAAATTGCCTGGCCGCAGAAGCGCAACAGCAGCGCGCGCGATATTCTCATTAGCCTGCGGGTAGACTTTGCAGATTTTGCCACCGCTTTCACAGAAGTGGTAGACTTTGTCCCTTACGAAGAATCTTTGAAACAACTGGCGCGCGAACGCTATAAAGCGTACCGCCTGGCTGGTTTTAACCTGAATACGGCAACCTGGAAATAATGGAAAAGACATATAACCCACGCGATATCGAACAGCCGCTTTACGAGCACTGGGAACAGCAGGGCTATTTCAAGCCTAACGGCGACGAAAGCAAAGAGTCCTTCTGCATCATGATCCCGCCGCCGAACGTCACCGGCAGTTTGCATATGGGACATGCTTTCCAGCAGACCATCATGGACACCATGATCCGCTACCAGCGCATGCAGGGTAAAAACACCCTGTGGCAGGCGGGGACTGACCACGCGGGTATCGCGACCCAGATGGTGGTTGAGCGTAAAATTGCCGCTGAAGAAGGTAAAACCCGCCACGACTACGGTCGCGATGCGTTCATCGACAAAATCTGGCAGTGGAAGGCAGAATCCGGCGGCACCATTACCCGCCAGATGCGCCGTCTCGGCAACTCCGTGGACTGGGAGCGCGAGCGCTTCACCATGGACGAAGGCCTGTCCAACGCCGTGAAAGAAGTCTTCGTGCGCCTGTATAAAGAAGACCTGATTTACCGCGGCAAGCGCCTGGTAAACTGGGATCCGAAACTGCGCACCGCAATTTCTGACCTGGAAGTGGAAAACCGCGAGTCTAAAGGCTCCATGTGGCACATCCGCTATCCGCTGGCCGACGGCGCGAAAACCGCCGACGGCAAAGATTACCTGGTGGTCGCAACGACGCGTCCGGAAACCCTGCTGGGCGATACCGGTGTCGCCGTTAACCCGGAAGATCCGCGTTATAAAGATCTGATCGGCAAATTCGTGGTGCTGCCGCTGGTGAACCGCCGTATTCCGATTGTGGGCGACGAACACGCCGACATGGAAAAAGGCACCGGCTGCGTAAAAATCACCCCGGCGCACGACTTCAACGACTACGAAGTCGGCCGTCGTCACGCCCTGCCGATGATCAACATTCTGACCTTCGACGGCGATATCCGCGAAAGCGCAGAAGTGTACGACACCAAAGGTGAAGAATCCGACGTTTACTCCAGCGACATCCCGGCTGAGTTCCAGAAGCTGGAACGTTTTGCCGCGCGTAAAGCGATTGTGGCTGCCGTCGACGCGCTCGGACTGCTGGAAGAGATAAAACCTCACGATCTGACCGTGCCGTACGGCGACCGTGGCGGCGTGGTTATCGAGCCGATGCTGACCGACCAGTGGTACGTGCGTGCCGACGTGCTGGCGAAACCGGCGGTGGAAGCGGTTGAGAACGGCAGCATTCAGTTCGTGCCGAAGCAGTACGAAAACATGTACTTCTCCTGGATGCGCGACATTCAGGACTGGTGTATCTCCCGCCAGCTGTGGTGGGGTCACCGTATTCCGGCATGGTACGACAACGACGGCAACGTCTACGTTGGCCGCACCGAAGACGAAGTGCGTCAGGAAAACAACCTGAGCGCTGACGTTGCCCTGCGTCAGGACGAAGACGTGCTGGACACCTGGTTCTCCTCCGCGCTGTGGACCTTCTCCACGCTCGGCTGGCCTGAAAACACCGACGCGCTGCGTCAGTTCCACCCAACCAGCGTGATGGTGTCCGGTTTCGACATTATCTTCTTCTGGATTGCCCGCATGATCATGATGACCATGCACTTCATCAAAGACGAAGACGGCAAGCCGCAGGTTCCGTTCCATACCGTCTACATGACCGGTCTGATCCGCGACGACGAAGGCCAGAAGATGTCCAAGTCCAAGGGTAACGTTATTGACCCGCTGGACATGGTTGACGGTATCTCTCTGGAAGAGCTGCTGGAAAAACGTACCGGCAACATGATGCAGCCGCAGCTGGCTGAGAAAATCCGCAAGCGCACCGAGAAGCAGTTCCCGAACGGGATTGAATCTCACGGTACCGACGCCCTGCGCTTTACCCTGGCGGCGCTGGCCTCTACCGGCCGTGACATCAACTGGGACATGAAGCGTCTGGAAGGCTACCGTAACTTCTGTAACAAGCTGTGGAACGCCAGCCGCTTCGTGCTGATGAACACCGAAGATCAGGATTGCGGCTTCAACGGCGGCGAAATGACCCTGTCGCTGGCGGACCGCTGGATCCTGGCGGAATTCAACCAGACGGTGAAAGCGTTCCGCGACGCGCTGGACAGCTACCGCTTTGATATCGCCGCGGGCATCCTGTACGAATTCACCTGGAACCAGTTCTGCGACTGGTATCTGGAGCTGGCGAAGCCGGTGATGAACGGTGGTTCTGAGGCGGAGCTGCGCGGCACGCGCAACACGCTGATTACCGTTCTGGAAGGTCTGCTGCGCCTGGCGCATCCGGTCATTCCATTCATCACCGAAACCATCTGGCAGCGCGTGAAGGTAATTGCAGGCATCAACGCTGACACCATCATGCTGCAGCCGTTCCCGGAATTCGATGCGGCGAAGGTTGATGAAGCGGCGTCTGCGGACACCGAGTGGCTGAAACAGGCGATCGTTGCGGTACGTAACATCCGTGCTGAAATGAACATTGCCCCAGGCAAACCGCTGGAGCTGCTGCTGCGCGGCTGCAGCGAGGCTGCGGTGCGTCGCGTCAGCGAGAACAACACCTTCCTCAAGACCATGGCGCGTCTGGAAAACATCACCGTGCTGCCTGCTGATGACAAAGGTCCGGTTTCCGTGACCAAAATCATCGACGGCGCCGAACTGCTGATCCCGATGGCGGGCCTGATCGACAAAGACGCCGAACTGGCGCGTCTGGCGAAAGAAGTGGCGAAAGTCGACGTGGAAATCGGCAAAATCGAAAGCAAACTGGCGAACGAAGGCTTTGTGGCCCGCGCGCCGGAAGCGGTCATCGCCAAAGAGCGTGAACGTCTGGTTGCTTTCGCCGATGCGAAGACCAAACTGATTGAGCAGCAGGCGGTTATTGCAGCCCTGTAATGCTTTTACCCCTTACGCTTCAGGGCGTAAGGGGTAACCTTCCTGAAAACTCCTCGCTTGCACTCCCCTTTCTGCGGTGCTATTAACAGCAGTTGTGTGTCAATTTTTGTCATGAGTAATGCTATGAGCGTGATTACCCCCGTCGCGACGACAATGCGTCGGATCACTGAGCAGGACAACCCGGCCATTGCCGCTGTTATCCGCACGGTTTCCGCCGAATATGGCCTGACGGCCGATAAAGGCTACACCGTGGCCGATCCTAATCTCGATGAGCTTTTCCATCTGTACAACCAGCCCGGCCATGCCTACTGGGTTATCGAGCAGAATGGCAAGGTCGTGGGCGGCGGCGGCGTGGCACCACTGAGCTGCAGCGAGCCGGATATTTGTGAGCTGCAGAAAATGTATTTTCTGCCGTCGGTTCGCGGACAGGGTCTGGCGAAAAAGCTGGCGCTGGTCGCCCTGGAACATGCGCGCACCCAGGGTTTCAAACGCTGTTACCTCGAAACCACCGCCTTCCTCAAAGAGGCCATCGGCCTGTATGAGCATCTCGGCTTTGAGCATATTGATGCACCGCTGGGCTGTACCGGCCACGTTGATTGTGAAGTCAGAATGCTGAAAAGTCTGTAACTTCCGTTCCTGCCCTCTTCTGTTAAGCGGCTGTAAACTGGATGCTCTACACTCACAGTTCACACCATAACAGGGGAAACACGATGTCGAAGATAAAAAGCTACGCCGCACCGCAGGCGGGTGCAGAACTTGAGCTGTACGAGTACGATGCGGGCGAACTAAAAGCAGAAGACGTCGAAGTACAGGTTGATTACTGCGGGATCTGCCACTCGGATCTCTCGATGATCGACAACGAATGGGGCTTCTCCAGCTACCCGCTGGTTGCCGGGCACGAAGTCATTGGCCGCGTCGTGGCGCTTGGTAGCGCCGCGCAGGACAAAGGGCTGAAGGTAGGCCAGCGCGTGGGCATTGGCTGGACGGCACGCAGCTGTGGTCACTGCGACGCCTGTATCAGCGGCAACCAGATCAACTGCCTCGAAGGCGCCGTTCCCACCATCCTGAATAAAGGCGGTTTTGCCGACAAGCTGCGCGCCGACTGGCAATGGGTCATCCCGCTGCCGGACAGCATTGATATCGAATCCGCCGGTCCGCTGCTGTGCGGCGGTATCACCGTCTTCAAACCCCTGCTGATGCACCATATCACCGCCACCAGTCGTGTGGGCGTGATCGGTATTGGCGGTCTGGGCCATATCGCCATCAAGCTGCTGCACGCGATGGGCTGTGAAGTCACGGCATTCAGTTCTAACCCAGCGAAAGAGAAAGAAGTGCTGGCGATGGGTGCGGATAAAGTGGTGAACAGCCGCGATCCGGAAGCGCTGAACGCGCTGGCGGGTCAGTTTGATCTGATCATCAACACCGTTAACGTGGATCTCGACTGGCAGCCGTACTTTGAAGCGCTGGCCTACGGCGGTAACTTCCACACCGTGGGTGCGGTAATGAAGCCGCTGCCGGTTCCGGCGTTTACCCTGATCGGCGGGGATCGCAGCGTGTCAGGCTCCGCGACCGGTACGCCGTTTGAGTTGCGCAAGCTGATGAAGTTTGCCGGACGCACCAAAGTGGCCCCGACCACCGAACTGTATCCGATGTCGAAAATCAACGAAGCGATCCAGCACGTGCGTGACGGCAAAGCCCGCTACCGCGTGGTGTTGAAAGCGGATTTTTGATGTGACATTGCCGGGGTATGTGCGGCCTGATGCTCTCACCCCAACCCTCTCCCACTGGGAGAGGGCGCAAACACTATAAACGGTAACGGTTGTTACCGTTTTGCTTCTACCATGGCCTTAAACACCTCTGCCACCGCGACCGCACCCGGATCCATCACCCCGTCCAGATTCTCTTTATTCACATACGACGAGCGCCCCGCTCCGGCTTTCTCCATTTTCGCCGTTGCCTCTGCCCCCTGCTGTGCCGCCTGCGCCGCTGACTGAAGATCTTTTTTCTGCAAGGCCTCCAGCGCCGGTTGTAGCGCGTCGATCAGCGTGCGATCGCCAAGATCTGCACCACCATACTGCTTCATCTGCGCCAGTCCGCTGAGCAATGCCTCCGGTAGCGGCTGTCCATCGTGAAGCTTTTGTCCGGCCGCCGTGAAGAAGATCGACATCAGCACCCCGCTCGATCCGCCCATCACCGTCGCCAGCCGCTCGCCCACCAGCAGCAGCAGCGTCGACACGTCGTTCAGCGGAAGTTTGTGCTTCTCCAGACGCTGCGCAATATCCCGCGCGCCTTGCGCAAAGGTAGAGCCCGTATCACCATCGCCCACTTTCGCATCCAGCGCGTTCAGGCGATTTTCAAGTTCGATCAGCGTCCCGGTTACCGAGGAGACATACTCACTCACCCGCGGGTTTTCCGACGGGGTGTATTCCACACGATCGTGAATGGCGCTATGCGCAACGGTACGCAGCGGTGCAAACGCCACCGGCTTCTGCCAGCCCAGCGTCTCGACCTCGGCGTGAATCGCCTTTTCGAAGAAATCGTTGAGCTTCAGCAGCGTCAGAGAAAAGCCTTTCATGTCCAGCGCGCTCACCAGCGGCGCCGGACCAATCAGGTACGCAATGTTCTCTTTCAGCGCCGAATGCGCCAGCTCTTTGGTCAGCAACGCCATTTCGAGCGCCGAGACGCCGCCGAGGTTGTTAATCAGCACGGCAAAGCGCCCTTCGCCTGCCTGCGCTTTGAGCGGTGTCACCAGCGTGTCGATAATCGCTTTGCTGTTTTGCGTATCCACCACGGACGCCCCCGGCTCACCGTGAATGCCCAGTCCCAGCTCGACGTGGCCTTGCTTAATCCGCCCCTCTTCCTCGTCGCTACCGGGTAGGTTGCACGTTTGTATCGCAACGCCCAGGCTCCAGAGGTTGTCGCAGGCCTGTTGCGCAATATCCCGCACCTCACTCAACGATTTCCCGTGCTCCGCCGCATAGCCCGCAATCTTATGCACCAGCGCCGTACCGGCAATACCGCGCGGCTGCTTGTTGTCCGGCAGCGCGATATCGTCTGCCACAATCACCATCTCCACCTTCAGGCCGTAGCGTTTGGCCTTTTCTGCCGCCAGACCAAAATTCAGGCGGTCACCGGTGTAATTTTTGACGATCAGCAGGCAGCCGCGATCGCCCGTGACCGCCACAATGGCATTCAACACCGCATCCACGCTCGGCGAGGCAAACAGGTCGCCACACACTGCCGCCGTGAGCATCCCTTTTCCGACAAACCCAGCGTGCGCCGGTTCGTGGCCGGAACCCCCACCTGAGATCACCGCTACGCGGCTTTTATCCCAGTCACCGCGCGCAACAATTCGAATGGCAGGATCAACATCAAGCTTGACGAGGTTTCCGTGCGGAGCAGAAATCAGAATGCCTTCAATAGCATCGTTGACCAGTTGTTTGCGATCATTAAAAAAGAATCTGGACATACATTCCCAAAATGTTGTGAACCGTATGCAAAAGCATAGTCCGCGCTGGATAATGCGCCGCAAAGTCAGGAATTTACTCAACCAAATTGCGACCAGTTTGCCTATACTCCACCCAGGACAAAGAGAGGAAGCGCATCATGAGTACACCATTGTTAATTGCCCGGACGCTGGAAAAAGAGCTGTATTTACTGCCCGCGATGGCGAACCGCCATGGTCTGATCACCGGAGCGACCGGGACGGGGAAAACCGTCACCCTGCAAAAGCTGGCGGAGTCGCTTTCGGAGATTGGCGTACCGGTCTTTATGGCTGACGTGAAAGGCGATTTAACCGGTGTGGCTCAGGAAGGGACGGCCTCTGAAAAACTGCTCGAACGGCTGAAGAATATTGGCATCACGGACTGGACGCCGCATAGCAATCCGGTGGTGGTGTGGGATATCTTTGGTGAGAAAGGCCACCCGGTGCGCGCCACCGTCTCCGATCTCGGTCCTCTTCTCCTGGCGAGGCTCCTTAACCTCAACGACGTGCAGTCCGGCGTGCTGAACATTATCTTCCGCATTGCCGACGATCAGGGACTGCTTCTGCTTGATTTCAAAGATCTGCGCGCCATTACCCAGTACATCGGCGATAACGCCAAATCCTTTCAGAACCAGTACGGCAATATCAGCAGCGCCTCGGTAGGGGCCATTCAGCGTGGGTTGCTGACGCTGGAGCAACAGGGGGCCGAACACTTTTTCGGCGAGCCGATGCTGGATATCAAAGACTGGATGCGCACCGACAGCAGCGGCAAAGGCATCATCAACATTCTGAGTTCAGAAAAGCTCTACCAGATGCCAAAGCTCTACGCCGCCAGCCTGCTGTGGATGCTCTCCGAACTGTACGAACAGTTACCCGAAGCGGGCGATCTGGAAAAACCGAAGCTGGTCTTCTTCTTTGACGAAGCGCACCTGCTGTTTAACGACGCGCCGCAGGTATTGCTGGATAAAATTGAACAGGTCATTCGCCTGATCCGCTCCAAAGGCGTTGGCGTCTGGTTTGTGTCGCAAAACCCATCGGATATCCCGGATAACGTGCTCGGTCAGCTGGGCAACCGCGTGCAGCACGCCCTGCGTGCCTTTACGCCAAAAGATCAGAAAGCGGTGAAAGCCGCCGCGCAAACCATGCGCGCCAATCCGGCCTTTGATACCGAAGCGGCGATTCAGGCGTTAGGCACCGGTGAAGCGCTGATCTCGTTCCTGGATGCGAAAGGCAGCCCGTCCGTGGTGGAACGCGCTATGGTGATCGCGCCCTGCTCGCGCATGGGGCCGGTTACTGACGATGAACGCAACGGCCTGATTAACCACTCTCCGGTTTACGGGAAGTACGAAGACGAAGTGGACCGGGAGTCCGCATTCGAGATGCTGCAAAAAGGGGTTCAGGCGACGACGGAATCGCAGGATGCGCCTGCCGCAAAAGGGCAGTCTGTCGTCGTGGATGACGGTATTCTCGGGGGGCTCAAAGACATCCTGTTCGGCAGCACCGGGCCGCGCGGCGGCAAGCGCGACGGCGTGGTACAAACCATGGCGAAAAGCGCCGCACGACAGGTCACCAATCAGATAGTGCGCGGCATGCTGGGGAGCCTGTTAGGCGGCCGTCGCCGGTAGACGAGGAACCCACGGGCGGCCAAGCGCCGCCCCCTGTACACCGTTCTCCTGTAGATAGCGGTCGATTTCCACCATCCCCGTCCAGCGGTTCTCACACCATAGCGGTGCCAGAAGCGTTGGACGGCGGGCGCTGGCGGAGATGCGGTGGTAGACAATTTCCGGCGGCGTGTGGCGAATCATCTCCCCTGCCGTCACCGTATAGTCGTCGAGCTCAATACCGCTTAACCGCCCGGCTTCCCAGGCTTTCGCCATAATGCTTCCCGTAACGATATGCAGCGGATGCAGCTTAATGCCGTCCACGCCGGTCTCAACCACCTTTTCCAGCGTTTCAAGACCATGCTGTTGACCTTCACCGGGTAACCCAACAATCAGATGCGAACAGACTTTCAGCCCACGCTCACGGGCCAGCCGCGTGGTGCGCTGGTAGCAGGCGAAATCATGACCGCGATTGATGCGGTGCAGGGTTTTGTCGTGCGCGGTTTGCAAGCCCAGCTCCAGCCAGATCTCGTAGCCTTGTTCTTTGTACTCGCTGAGCAGGTCCAGCACCGCGTCCGGTACGCAGTCCGGGCGCGTCCCCACGCACAGCCCTACGATGTTAGCCTGGCTGACCGCCTGCTGATACATCGAGCGCAGCACCTGCACCTCCGCCCACGTGCTGGTGTAGGCCTGGAAATAGGCCAGATACTGCTTCGCGCGGTTCACCAGGCTCGCCTGATGCGCGAGCTGTTCCGCGATAGAGTGATGCTGCTGAGCTTCGTCAGCAAAGGACGCAACGTTACAGAAGGTGCAGCCGCCGCGCCCGATGGTGCCATCGCGATTCGGGCAGCTAAACCCGCCGTGCAGCGTCAGCTTATGAACCTTTTGTCCGTATCGCTGCAAAAGATCCCCACCAAACATATTGACTAATTTCTGTAACTGCATAATCTGATAGACCGTCCCGGAGAAAGGGGACAAGCCTGCCATTTTTAGCCTCTGTCGGCGATGACCTGGATCAATCGCCCTGGACGGCCTTTATCCATATGAATAAATACTCAAGATTACTGCAATTTCATTCACGCCACTCGTGATTACTTTTCCTTATGTTCTGATTGTTTTTTTCATTTATAGCGCCACCACTGAAAAACAGTGGGTTTATGCGGGTTTGCAGTCAATGCCAGATTATTATTCTGCTATAAAACGGCTATTCAGCACGCTACATTGATAATACCGCTTTCATATAGTGAGTCAGATCACACTCCGCTGCGTCCTGTCAGGGCATACAATCAATGTAAAAATAGTTAAATACCCTTTAATTACAATCAGATAAACTCTCTTTAGCACATTTTTGTATAAATAAGATTGCCATTTGACCTGTGTACCAATTCCCGATAAGTTGGAAATCCGCTGGAAGCTTTCTGGATGAGCGGCCTGCTCATCATATTTATGCAGTAATTGAGATTCCCTCTGAAGCAAGTCCTCAAACTTGTTTACCTGCGCGAAAGGATGAAAAAGAGGGCGAATGCGAGGTCCGCGTATGAAACGCAAACCCCGTCGCCATGCTCTTTCTGTGCCTGTGCGCCACGGTAAAGTTCAGTGGGAAGCCCGACGAGCCTGGGGAGGTTCACTGATATGTTGTACGATAAATCCCTTGAGAAGGATAACTGTGGTTTCGGCCTGATCGCCCACATAGAAGGCGAACCTAGCCACAAGGTAGTGCGTACTGCTATTCACGCACTGGCCCGTATGCAGCACCGTGGCGCCATCCTGGCTGATGGTAAAACCGGCGACGGTTGCGGTCTGCTGCTGCAAAAACCGGATCGTTTCTTCCGCATCGTGGCGGAAGAGCGCGGCTGGCGTTTAGCCAAAAACTACGCTGTCGGCATGCTGTTCCTGAATCAGGATCCTGAAAAAGCTGCCGCCTCACGCCGCATCGTCGAAGAAGAACTTCAGCGTGAAACCCTGTCTATTGTCGGCTGGCGCGATGTGCCAACCAACGAAGGGGTGCTCGGTGAAATCGCCCTCTCCTCGCTGCCTCGTATTGAACAGATTTTCGTTAACGCGCCTGCGGGCTGGCGTCCACGTGATATGGAACGCCGTCTGTTCATCGCCCGCCGCCGCATTGAAAAACGTCTCCAGGACGATAAAGAGTTCTACGTCTGTAGCCTCTCTAACCTGGTGAACATCTATAAAGGTCTGTGTATGCCGGCTGACCTGCCGCGCTTCTACCTGGACCTGGCGGATCTGCGTCTGGAATCGGCCATTTGCCTGTTCCACCAGCGCTTCTCCACCAACACCGTTCCACGCTGGCCGCTGGCTCAGCCGTTCCGCTACCTGGCGCATAACGGTGAGATCAACACCATCACCGGTAACCGCCAGTGGGCCCGCGCCCGTACCTATAAGTTCCAGACGCCACTGATCCCTGACCTGCACGATGCCGCGCCGTTCGTGAACGAAACCGGCTCTGACTCCAGCTCCATGGATAACATGCTGGAACTGCTGCTGGCAGGCGGGATGGACATCGTGCGCGCCATGCGTCTGCTCGTGCCACCGGCGTGGCAGAACAACCCGGATATGGATCCGGAGCTGCGCGCGTTCTTTGACTTTAACTCCATGCACATGGAGCCGTGGGACGGCCCGGCGGGCATCGTGATGTCCGACGGTCGTTTTGCCGCCTGTAACCTGGACCGTAACGGTCTGCGTCCTGCGCGCTACGTCATTACTAAAGACAAGCTCATCACCTGTGCCTCTGAGGTTGGGATCTGGGATTACCAGCCTGACGAAGTGGTCGAGAAAGGCCGCGTCGGTCCGGGCGAGCTGATGGTTATCGACACCCGCGGTGGGCGCATCCTGCACTCCGCCGAAACCGATCACGATCTGAAAAGTCGCCATCCGTACAAAGAGTGGATGGAGAAAAACGTCCGTCGTCTGGTGCCGTTCGAAGATCTGCCGGACGAAGAAGTGGGCAGCCGCGAGCTGGACGACGATACCCTCGCTAGCTTCCAGAAGCAGTTTAACTACAGCGCGGAAGAGCTGGACTCCGTCATCCGCGTACTGGGTGAAAACGGTCAGGAAGCGGTCGGCTCCATGGGTGACGATACCCCGTTTGCCGTGCTCTCCAGCCAGCCGCGCATTATTTATGACTACTTCCGTCAGCAGTTCGCGCAGGTCACCAACCCGCCGATCGATCCGCTGCGTGAAGCGCACGTGATGTCGCTGGCAACCAGCATCGGTCGCGAGATGAACGTCTTCTGCGAAGCCGAAGGCCAGGCGCACCGTCTGACCTTTAAATCGCCGATCCTGCTGTACTCCGATTTCAAACAGCTCACTACGCTGAAAGAGGATCACTACCGCGCCGACACGCTCGATATTACGTTCGACGTGACCGAGGCGACCCTCGAAGAGACGGTGAATGCGCTGTGTGACAAAGCCGAACAGATGGTGCGTAACGGTACCGTTCTGCTGGTACTGTCCGACCGCAATATCGCGAAAAACCGTCTGCCGGTCCCTGCGCCAATGGCGGTGGGCGCAATTCAGACGCGTCTTGTCGATAAGAGCCTGCGCTGCGACGCCAACATCATTGTTGAAACCGCCAGCGCCCGCGACCCGCACCACTTTGCCGTGCTGTTAGGCTTTGGCGCGACGGCGATCTATCCGTACCTGGCCTACGAAACGCTGGCCCGCCTGGTGGATACCCGCGCCATCGACAAAGATTACCGCGCGGTGATGCTGAACTACCGTAACGGCATCAACAAAGGCCTGTACAAGATCATGTCCAAAATGGGCATCTCGACCATCGCCTCCTACCGCTGTTCGAAGCTGTTTGAAGCGGTCGGTCTGCATGACGATGTGGCCAACCTCTGCTTCCAGGGCGTGATCAGCCGTATCGGCGGTGCCGGTTTTGCTGACTTCCAGCAGGATCTGGTGAACCTGTCCAAACGCGCCTGGCTGGCACGTAAGCCGCTGGATCAGGGCGGTCTGCTGAAATACGTTCACGGCGGCGAGTATCATGCTTACAACCCGGACGTGGTGCGCACGCTGCAGCAGGCGGTTCAGAGCGGCGAATACAGTGATTATCAGCAGTACGCTGAACTGGTAAACAACCGTCCGGCGGCGACGCTGCGCGACCTCATTGCCCTCAATCCGGGTGATGAAGCGGTCAGCATCGACGAAGTAGAGCCTGCGTCCGAACTGTTTAAGCGCTTCGACACCGCGGCGATGTCCATCGGCGCGCTGAGCCCGGAAGCCCACGAAGCATTGGCGGAAGCCATGAACAGCATCGGCGGCAACTCCAACTCCGGCGAAGGCGGTGAAGATCCGGCCCGTTACGGCACCAATAAAGTGTCCCGTATCAAGCAGGTGGCCTCAGGTCGCTTTGGCGTCACGCCAGCGTACCTGGTCAACGCCGACGTGATTCAGATTAAAGTCGCTCAGGGTGCAAAACCGGGCGAAGGCGGTCAGCTGCCAGGTGATAAAGTCACCCCGTACATCGCCAAACTGCGCTATTCGGTACCGGGCGTGACGCTGATCTCCCCGCCGCCGCACCACGATATCTACTCTATCGAGGACTTAGCGCAGCTGATTTTCGACCTGAAACAGGTCAACCCGAAAGCGATGATCTCCGTGAAGCTGGTTTCCGAACCGGGCGTTGGTACCATCGCCACCGGTGTGGCGAAAGCCTATGCGGATCTCATCACCATCGCCGGCTACGATGGCGGCACCGGTGCAAGCCCGCTCTCCTCCGTGAAATACGCGGGCTGCCCGTGGGAGCTTGGCCTGGTAGAAACCCAGCAGGCGCTGGTGGCTAACGGTCTGCGTCACAAGATCCGCCTGCAGGTGGACGGTGGTCTGAAAACTGGCCTCGACATTATCAAGGCGGCAATCCTCGGCGCGGAAAGCTTCGGCTTCGGTACCGGCCCGATGGTTGCGCTGGGTTGTAAATACCTGCGTATTTGCCACCTGAACAACTGCGCAACCGGTGTTGCGACCCAGGACGAGAAGCTGCGTAAGAACCACTATCACGGCCTGCCGTTCAAAGTGACCAACTACTTTGACTTCATCGCCCGTGAAACCCGCGAGCTGATGGCGCAGCTGGGCGTGAAGCGCCTGGTCGACCTGATTGGTCGTACCGATCTGCTGAAAGAGCTGGAAGGCTTCACCGCGAAGCAGCAGAAGCTGGAGTTGAGCAAGCTGCTGGAAACCGCGCAGCCGCATCCTGGCAAAGCGGTTTACTGCACCGAGAACAACCCGCCGTTTGATAACGGCGTGCTGAACGCGCAGCTGCTGCAGCAGGCGAAACCGTATGTGGACGAGAAGCAGAGTAAAACGTTCTGGTTCGATATCCGCAACACCGACCGTTCTGTGGGTGCCTCCCTCTCCGGTTATATCGCGCAAACGCACGGTGACCAGGGGCTGGCAGCGGATCCGATCACCGCGCACTTCAGCGGTACCGCGGGTCAGAGCTTCGGCGTGTGGAACGCAGGCGGCGTTGAGCTGTACCTGACTGGCGATGCCAACGACTACGTTGGTAAAGGCATGGCGGGCGGTCTGCTGGCGGTGCGTCCTCCGGTCGGCTCAGCCTTCCGCAGCCATGAAGCCAGCATTATCGGTAACACCTGCCTGTACGGCGCGACCGGCGGTCGTCTGTTTGCTGCAGGTCGTGCGGGCGAGCGTTTTGCGGTGCGTAACTCTGGTGCTATCACCGTGGTGGAAGGCATTGGCGATAACGGTTGTGAATACATGACGGGCGGGATTGTTTGCGTAATGGGTAAAACCGGCGTGAACTTCGGCGCGGGCATGACGGGCGGTTTTGCGTACGTCCTGGACGAAGACGGTGAGTTCCGCAAACGCGTGAACCCGGAGCTGGTGGAAGTGCTGGACGTTGAAACGCTGGCTATCCACGAAGAACACCTGCGCGGTTTGATTACCGAACACGTGCAGCATACCGGTTCTTCGCGCGGTGAAGAGATCCTGGCGAACTGGCCTGCGTTCTCAGCGAAATTCGCGCTGGTTAAACCGAAGTCCAGCGATGTTAAAGCCCTGTTGGGTCACCGTAGTCGTAGCGCAGCAGAGCTGCGCGTGCAGGCGCAGTAAGGAATTCAGATGAGCCAGAACGTATACCAGTTTATCGACCTGCAGCGTGTTGATCCGCCAAAGAAACCGCTGAAGATCCGTAAAATTGAATTTGTAGAAATCTACGAGCCGTTTTCAGAAGGCCAGGCCAAAGCGCAGGCAGACCGCTGCCTGTCCTGCGGTAACCCTTACTGCGAATGGAAATGCCCGGTCCACAACTACATCCCGAACTGGCTGAAACTGGCCAACGAAGGACGTATTTTTGAAGCCGCCGAGCTGTCTCACCAGACCAACACCCTGCCGGAAGTGTGCGGCCGCGTGTGCCCTCAGGACCGTCTGTGTGAAGGCTCCTGTACGCTGAACGACGAGTTCGGCGCGGTGACCATCGGCAACATCGAGCGCTATATCAACGATAAAGCGTTTGAGATGGGCTGGCGTCCGGATATGACCGGCGTGCGTCAAACCGACAAACGCGTGGCGATCATCGGTGCAGGCCCGGCGGGCCTGGCCTGTGCGGACGTGCTGACCCGTAACGGCGTGAAGGCGGTGGTCTTTGACCGTCATCCGGAGATCGGCGGTCTGCTGACCTTCGGGATCCCGGCCTTCAAGCTGGAGAAAGAGGTCATGACCCGCCGCCGTGAAATCTTCACCGGCATGGGCATTGAGTTCAAACTGAATGTGGAAGTGGGCCGCGACGTGCAGCTCGACGACCTGCTGAAGGATTACGATGCGGTGTTCCTCGGCGTCGGCACCTATCAGTCCATGCGCGGGGGCCTGGAGAACGAAGACGCGCCAGGCGTATTTGACGCTCTGCCGTTCCTGATTGCCAACACCAAGCAAATCATGGGTTACGGCGAAACCGCCGACGAGCCGTTCGTCAGCATGGAAGGCAAACGCGTGGTGGTGCTGGGCGGCGGTGATACCGCGATGGACTGCGTGCGTACCTCCATTCGTCAGAATGCGGCACACGTGATCTGCGCCTATCGTCGCGACGAAGAGAATATGCCGGGCTCTAAACGCGAAGTGAAAAACGCGCGTGAAGAGGGCGTGGAATTCCAGTTCAACATCCAGCCTCTGGGTATTGAAGTGAATGCCAACGGCAAAGTGAGCGGCGTGAAGATGGCGCGTACCGAGATGGGTGCGCCGGATGCGAAAGGCCGTCGTCGTGCGGAGATCGTGGCTGGCTCTGAACACGTGATCCCGGCCGATGCGGTGGTGATGGCGTTCGGTTTCCGTCCTCACAGCATGGAATGGCTGGCGAAGCACAGCGTTGAGCTGGATTCACAGGGCCGCGTGATTGCGCCAGAAGGCAGCGATAACGCATTCCAGACCAGCAACCCGAAAATCTTCGCCGGTGGCGATATTGTTCGCGGTTCTGACCTGGTGGTCACGGCCATTGCTGAAGGCCGCAAAGCGGCTGACGGGATCCTGAACTACCTGGAAGTGTAATAAGAATGGCCCGGGACGTACCGGGCCATTTTTTTAATTAGTGGGTAAGTAACTGCCAGGTCAAATCGCTTTCCAGCGTGGTTTGATCGGAAATATTGCTGAAAGCACTGTCGTTAAGTACCGGGAAAATCGTTACCGTAAAGTTCATTTGCTGCCCGGTCGGCACCTTGCCATTTTCTACCGCAATGACTGCTTCGTTATTTTTAATATACAGGGATGACCCCGTATCATTCTCAGGCGTAAAGTTCAGCTGATCGGTCGTTTTACCGACGCTGTACGATTTGCCATCCAGCGTCATGTTGCTCACCTTGATCGCCACGCCACCGTTTTGCCCAAACTTGAAGCGCCCCTTTTCGCCCGCCGCCCCCTGAACTAACGCCGCCATCTGCTGTTTATCAGGGCAGAACACGTTCACGCTAATCTCCCGTTCGGGCATTTTGTTCCAGTTCTGCTGGGTGCTGACGATGTTTTCGCGGCGCATGTTGTTGTAGGCCACATTCGGCTGAGAGAGCGTAATCTGGCAATCCTCTGCATAAGAAAGCATTGGTACAGAAAGCGCCATAAGCAGCGCGATGCTGGATAAGCGTTGAATGTTCATCGACATACTCCGTTTACTTCCTCATAAAATGCGTCTTCGTCTTTCTTATCACTCAGGGTGTAATCCAGTTTGCACACGCGATTATTATTGTCATCGACGGCATACAGCTCCGGGAGTTGATCCGCATCGTTCAGGAAGACATGACCATCGTCGACAACCGTGACGACATAGTTATCTTTGTCATCAATAATGGATAACCCCTTCGCCAGTGCCTGGCCGTCTGCGCGTTTTATACGCAGCATGACGCGACGGCTATTCAGCACTTTGAAGTTCACTTCACTTACCGAACCGTGCGCAGCGGCCACGTATTTTGTGCCGTTGGCGAGGGTCATACTTTGTGGCAGCTTGTTGGCATCCACCTCGATGCGCGAGTTACGCCACTCCGTCAGCCCCGGTATCACGGCCTGGCCCCAGCGGTCAGTCCAGATGGTACCCTGTGGCGTGGTGATTTCCACGCCCGCTTTCGGTTCACTCAGTTTGGCGATCGCGAAGGTATCTTTGATGGAATACGGCGAGAACGTGACGCCGTCTTTGTGCATGGCGATTCCGCCCGACAGCGTCGCATTGTAGTTACGCTGATTGTTGCCGCTGGTGCCGCCGCCAACACTCAGTTGGGTGTAATGCAGGTTGGTGTTAATGTTCCCGTTGAAGCTGTTTTCTTTCGACTCTTGATCGCGGTCAGCGGCAATGTAGTAATGGGTGTTCTCCCCCAGTGCGCCGCTGTTGGCTAAACCGTAGCTGGTGCTGTCGCCCTGCTTACGCATATAGGAGCTCAGGCTCTGCGAGCCGCCGAGTGGAATGCTGAGATTGACATAGAGAAGATCGTCGTTCTGATCGTCGTCGCTATTCCCCACCGCACTCTGCCAGTTCACGGTGACGGAGGCATACTTGAACGTTCTCGCCCATGAGAGCAGTAAGTAGCGTGAGTCTTCATCATCGCCGGAGGCCTGGTTATAGCTAAACCCTGCGCTGAAAGCCCCGGCCACAGCGTTCGACCAACGGATATTACCCGAGTAGCTGTTGTCATCCCCCTGGTAATCGTCGTCCATCGCATCTGACAGTTCACGGTATTCACCGTTGTAATGGGAAACACTGGCAGACAGCCCTATGTTTTCCGTTAGCGAGTAGTCACTTTGTAATTCATTTTTGATGCCGCTGTCGCTGTCGCCAAAGTTCGCTTTGCTGGCTGCCATAGTGGTCGAGACACCCCAGCTGTCGGTCACCATCAGCTCCGCTCTGCCACCCGCGGCCTGGTAGTTTTCGGCTGCCACGCCAGAAGCCACAAGATTCATCCACGGCAGAATTTTCCAGCCATCGGAAACATTTAGCACCAGCGGATCGCTATAGTCACTTTCAATACTCCGAACCTGTCCTGCGGAGACGGTCAGGCCGTTTGGACGTGACAGTTTATTGGATTTAACGGCAGAAGCAGGCACGATGAAATGGCTGGACGAACCGTCAGACTCCACCACAGTGACGTCGAGATCGACATTGTTACGCACCATAGGCACGTCATCGAGTTTGAAGGGACCCGCAGGCACCAGAGTGTTATATATTAAGCGCCCGTTCTGACGCACTTCGACACGCGCCTGTGATGAGCGGGCAATACCTGACACGCTCACGCCTGAGCCACTTTTCTGCAAACCGGTGGTCGGCATAAGCTGAATACCGGTTATCGGTACACCGCTCAGCACGTCCGAATTGGCGTTGATTTGCCCCACCTGCATGGTTAAACGCTGCGGTACAAAGACATGCTCGGCGTAGGTATAAATGCTCTCTGCGTTGCGCTTGCCGTCATCGTCTGTCAGGATATAGCTGCTGCGCAGGGACCAGTCCAGCGCGTTAAACCCTGCTTCCAGGCTTGCCTGTGAATAGCGGTTGCTGTCGCTGTCACCGTATTCGTTACGGGTGCTGAATAAGGAGTAATTCAGCATCCCCGCCGTACCGCCGTGCTGGAAATTTTTGACATCTGCCGACAGGCTATTAATGGCTTCCTGGGGAAGATAGAGTTCTACGGCTTCCTGGTTTGGCAGCGCATTGACAACGGCCTGAGCATAATCAGTGTGAATATCATGGCAGGTTTCATCTGCTTTAATAGGTAACGGCATGATCCCGGCAAATTCCAGGAAGTCGTTATCCACGCACATGACGCCGTCTTCATTGAAGCGTACTGCGGCGACGCCGCGATCCTGACCATTCACTTTTATCGAGACAGAATGAGTACCCGGTAAAAATCGCGGTGCTTCTGCAAAATAGCGGTTGAGATCGGCTCCCAACCCACGCGACTGCAGAATACCCGTATCAAACGTCACTTCCCTCGCCTGGAGGGAAGTCGAATTCAACAGTAGCAGAGGTAATGCGCCGGAAATAACAGCGCGCACAAAAAGTGCTAGGTGGCTTTTTTTACGCACCGCGATAATCCTTTATTATTTATTAAATTCCGTGGTAAAGCTCGGGACTTCAACGCCATAGCGGCTGGCCGGGAAAAACTTAACTTTATTATTCCCGCTGACGGATTTGCCCATGGAAAGCGTCATGCTTTCCCCTGGCAAAATATAGGTTTTAGCCAGCATTCCGGAAACGCCGGTTGGCTGTAGTACAACGTTTTGAGCCAGACGAACGACATATTTGCTTGGGTTTTTAACCGTGACAGATGAGCCGGATGCATTCCATTCCAGATATTTCCAGGCATCAGTCACAACACTCAGTTTCGCCGGGCGGATCAGTACAGGAATATCCTGACGAATATTGATACCGATTTTGACGTTTTTGCTGTCGCTTTTTGGCGGGATACCTTCAAAGGTAACACGCTTAACGTGCTCAACGCTCAGCGGCTCTTTATTTTGTAGGATAAAGCGAAGCTGCTGAGTCTGACCTGGCTCAAGGCGAACAACCGGTTGTGTTGCAATCAGCTTAATGCCTTTATCATCAGGCAGGTCAACCACGTTGGTATATAACAGTGACGGATGGGTGTCCGTATTTTTAACGTTTATCGTGCCGCTGTGCGTGGCTTCATCGATAACCAGTAAGCTAGTTTCAGGCACCATACCTGCCGCGTTCACAGAAAAGTGAAAGGCAAATAATGAAGCAGTAAACGCTAACTTAGTAAAACCCGACTTTGAATAAAACATATTTCTATTGCCTATGATAAGAGTGTGCAAATATCCTTTTTATCGACTTGATTTAAAAAAAGTAAAGCTTTGGTCTTTACTCTTTTTTGTTTTAAAGTCACTGCGATAGATTAATCAGAGATAGGTCAGCGTAATGGTCGCCTGACCATCGAGTGACGTATCATCCGTAATTGCCAGTGAATTGGTATCTTTAATGGCTAATGTTGTCACCAGTGGGAAAACGGCTGTTTTAAATGCAACAGGATCTGAAGTACCGGCATTAGCAGCACTGACTATCTGAAAGCTATCTGAACGTATAGCGCTTGGTGCAGGTGCCCACGAGCCTTCAGCCCAGTCCTTATTACGACCCGTTATATCGCCCTGTGTACTATCAATAGTGACTTTGTTATCTCTAACAAAGATGGAGTAGTTACCAATACTGATGCCGTTATTTGTCTTACCGACACCATATAGGAAATAGCTTTCACTAGCATCATTGCCACTTGCCTTTCCGCCGCTAATAGTGATTCCAGCACTCGAATCGGCACGATCGTCAGAAACACTCCAGCCGACTTTCGTTGCCGCAGTACAGTTAATGGTCAGGCCGATCTCTTTTTGACCCAGCTGATTATTTGACGTGGAGGACAATTCCCCCAAACGAATAATACCGTAATCCACGACCCCGCCATTACTAAGCTCTGGCGTACATGCCGAGTTAGTCAGCGTACCCGTTACTTTCAGTACCGCCGTTTCCGCAGCGAAAGCCGAACTGACACAAAGAGATAATACTGTCGCTACTAATAGCTTTTTCATTGTTAATCCTTAACATTGAGTTGTAAACATTGTGTTATAGACATTGCTCTTACGGGGCAGGAAAAACCGTCCTTTTATACCTGCGTAAATGCAGCGGTGCATGAGTAAATAATATACAAATACCGAATGCTTTCAATTTAGAATTATTAAATCAGCCGTTAAGATTTCTTATATATATATAAATTGAATATTTTTACCTAAAGAAAATCTGTGAAAAGGCACCATAATAAGGGTGGGGACGCTTGATTCAATAAACCCCAGCTATATAACAACCCTCTCTGACAAAGCAAAACATGCAAGATATTAATGATATGGGTTATTTTTAGCACACTGGAGGTTATAGAATTAATGCTCAGAACTTCGCTTGATAAAAAAAGAGCGATTAAATCGCTCTTTTTTATCTCTATATCACAGAGTACCTGAACGTTATTACAGATAGACCAGGCTAATCGTCGCCTGTCCCGCGATTGCCGTATCATCCGTAATCGCAAGCGTGTCAGTGCCCTGAATCGCCAGTGAGGTCACCAGCGGGAATACTGCGGTTTTGAACGCAACAGGCTCAAGCGTTCCTGGGTTTGCCGCCGTCACGATGTTATACGCATCGCTACGTGGGCTAGGTGTTGTTCTCCAGTTAGTATCGGTAACCATACGCCCAATGGTTGTCATATTTACACCATCTAATACAGGAGTACGATCTTTAACAAATACGCCGTAGTTGCCGATTTTAACATCACCCGCCGTTTTACCCACACCAAACTGATAGTAGGCCATATCGTTATCTGCACCTTCAGGCGTCGCATTTTTGATATTGATACCGGCGCTGGTGCTGCTCTGGTCATCCATCATCGACCAGCCAACTTTAGTCTCTACAGTACAGTTGATGGTTAAATCAATATTTCTGTGGCCTAACTGATTAACATCGGTCGCAGAAAGTTCGCCCAGACGAATAATACCGTAATCAACAACACCGCCGTTGCTGAGTTCTGGCGTGCACGCGGAATTCGTTAATGTACCTTGTACTTTCATGACAGCGGTTTCTGCTGCAAATGCAGACGTCACGCAAAGAGAAAGGGCTGTAGCAAGTAAAATCTTTTTCATTGTTAATCCTTAACGTATGATATACATAATAGTTATCCAGATATAATATTAAATTCATCATTAATATTAAATCCAAAAGTTCATGCTTGACTGCATGCCGCTATAATATCCATCATATTAATATATGCAAATTAGCAATATTAACTGTCACGTTTAGATAAACTCAAATGATTAACTCGGCATTATAAAATCAGGGGGTAACTGCGTAAATATCGGCATTTATGTTCACAAAACATATATTTTTGAACAATATGCTTACAGCGGATTTAAGTAAGAATCCATCACACATATAAATATTTTATTACACATACGGGATCTTTTATACATTCTGAAAAAAAATAACCAACCGTGATGTATTATCAGGCTGGTTATTTTCTTGATACTTATCAGCACATTATTTAACGACTCTAAGCGCCGGGCGGCCACCACGTGGCGGCGGATCGTCATCCGGTCCATTGCCGTCGTCGTGATCGGATTTATCGCCGTCAATAACAGACATCACCGTATCACTTTCGCTTCCGGTTGAGCCTTCATCATCATTCAGGCTGGCAACCTCTTCATCGTACGCCGCTTCCGGCTCGAACATTGTCCCCGCACCATTTTCACGGGCATAAATGGCCAGCACAGCGGCCAGCGGGACAGAAACCTGACGCGGGATACCGCCGAAACGCGCGTTAAAGCGCACCTCGTCGTTCGCCAACTCCAGGTTACCCACCGCACGTGGCGCAATGTTCAGTACAATTTGTCCGTCGCGAGCATATTCCATAGGAACCTGCACGCCCGGCAACGTCACATCCACAACCAGGTGCGGCGTGAGCTGGTTATCCAGCAGCCATTCATAGAAGGCGCGCAGCAGATACGGACGGCGTGGTGAAAGTTGTGACATTTCCACAGTCATTAGCCTCGGCCGAGACGCATTTCACGTTCCGGTTCAGTTAAAGATGCCAGGAAGGAGTCGCGCTCAAAGACGCGGGTCATATAGCCTTTCAGCTCTTTCGCGCCCGGGCCGCTGAACTCAACGCCAAGCGTAGGCAGACGCCACAGCAGCGGTGCCAGGTAGCAATCCACCAGGCTGAACTCATCGCTCAGGAAGAATGGTTTCTGACCAAACACAGGCGCAATTGCCAGCAGCTCTTCACGCAGTTGTTTACGTGCAGCATCCGCTTCAGACGACGTACCGTTAACGATAACGTTCATCAGCGTGTACCAGTCTTTTTCGATACGCTGCATGTACAGGCGGCTTTCACCACGCGCAACAGGGTAAACAGGCATCAGCGGTGGATGCGGGAAACGCTCATCCAGATATTCCATAATGATACGGGATTCCCACAGGGTCAGCTCGCGATCCACCAGCGTTGGTACGCTCTGGCTCGGGTTGAGATCGATCAGATCCTGAGGCGGGTTATCCTTTTCCACATGCTCGATCTCAAAACTGACACCCTTCTCGGCCAGCACGATACGAACCTGATGGCTATAAATGTCAGTAGGACCAGAAAACAGCGTCATTACCGAACGTTTGTTGGCAGCGACAGCCATGAAAACCTCCAGGTATATTCAGAATTTTTACTGCTACCAGCCCAACAGGGGCCAGCCAGATGTTGTATCGCCCATCCCAGAGAAAACACATTGTTCAAGAATCGAACAAAAATCGAGTATTCACTGATATTTGGGCAGAAAATTGGATGATAGTTTACCAGATTTTGATGGCTTTGTGGTGAGGGGATTCTGGAAATGTGGAAAAAGAGGAGATATATCAACTCATGTTGTGGATAACCTACGCATTATCCATAAAAAAACCCGCCGAAGCGGGTTTTTCGCCAATCGTTCTGCGTGAGCAGAAAATGATTAACGTTTGGAGAACTGTGGACGACGACGTGCTTTACGCAGACCCACTTTCTTACGTTCAACCTGACGCGCGTCACGAGTAACGAAGCCAGCTTTACGCAGTTCAGAACGCAGGGATTCGTCGTACTCCATCAGAGCGCGGGTGATACCGTGACGGATCGCACCTGCCTGACCGGAGATACCACCACCTTTAACGGTGATGTACAGATCCAGTTTTTCTACCATATCAACCAGTTCCAGCGGCTGGCGAACTACCATGCGGGCAGTTTCACGACCGAAGTACTGTTCCAGAGAACGTTGGTTGATTACGATTTTACCGCTGCCCGGTTTGATGAACACGCGAGCTGCGGAACTTTTGCGGCGACCAGTGCCGTAGTATTGATTTTCAGCCATTGCCTATAATCCCGATTAGATGTCAAGAACTTGCGGTTGCTGTGCCGCGTGGTTGTGCTCGTTGCCTGCGTAAACTTTCAGTTTACGGAACATAGCACGACCCAGCGGGCCTTTTGGCAGCATGCCTTTAACCGCGATTTCAATCACACGCTCAGGACGGCGAGCAATCATCTCTTCAAAGGTCGCTTCTTTGATACCACCGATGTGGCCAGTGTGGTGATAGTACACTTTGTCAGTACGCTTGTTGCCGGTTACAGCAACTTTATCAGCGTTCAGAACGATGATGTAATCACCGGTATCAACGTGCGGAGTGTATTCCGCTTTATGCTTACCGCGCAGGCGACGAGCCAGTTCAGTAGCCAGACGGCCCAGAGTTTTACCGGTCGCGTCAACAACATACCAGTCGCGCTGTACGGTTTCTGGTTTAGCTGTAAAAGTTTTCATTAAAAGCTTACCCAAATAATAAGTTACACGTTGGTGAACACCCAAACGTTTAGTCAGTTGAGGCTCACACGACAAAGTCCGGCAAACCTACCCCTTCGAATAGCACATGCCGACACATAGAAAGTTTCGGGAAAAAAACCTTCTCGTAACGTGGGGTCGCAAGATTATAGAGAAGTTGAGGTCAAAGATCGACCCTTAAATGCGATTCAAATTGGGTTTTTTGAGGGTGTGGAAAATGCCGGGTGGCGGCTGCGCCTTACCCGGCCTGCAAGGTTCCCTTCTCAGGGAGAGGGTGGCATTTGTTACGGCATATGCTCCAGCTTGAGGTATTCCTCGCTCTGCATCTCCTGCAGGCGCGACAGGCAGCGCTGGAACTCAAACTTCAGCCGCTCGCCCTGGTAAATCTCATATAAAGGTACCTCGGCGCTGACCACCAGCTTAACGTGGCGCTCGTAAAACTCGTCCACCAGCGCAATGAAGCGTCGCGCTTCGCTTTCCATCAGGCGCGTCATCACCGGCACATCCAGCACCATCACGGTGTGGAACAGGCGCGAAAGCGCGATGTAATCATGCTGGCTGCGTGCATCGACGCAGAGTGTCGCAAAGGAGACGGCCAGGGTTTGATTTTCTACGCCCTGAGTTTGCAAGGGACGATGGTTAATCTCGAGTTCCGGGGCGCGCTCACGTTTTGCCCCCGCCAGCGCCAGCCACAGTTTATCCATCTGGTTTGTGGTTTCGGCGTTCAACGGCGAAAGCCACAAATGGGCCTGAGTCAGCGTGCGCAGGCGGTAATCCACGCCCGCGTCGACGTTCATGATGTCGCAATGCTGTTTTATCGCATCGATAGCGGGCAGGAAGCGCGCGCGCTGCAAACCATTGCGGTACAGCTCGTCCGGCGGGATGTTCGAGGTCGCCACGAGCGTAATCCCACGCGCAAACAGCGCTTTCATCAACCCGCCCAGCAGCATCGCATCCGTAATATCGGAAACAAAAAATTCGTCAAAGCAGAGGACGTCCGTTTCCGCCTTAAAGCGGTCGGCCACAATCTCCAGCGGATCGCTTTTGCCCTGCAATGCCGTCAGCTCTTCGTGAACCCGCAGCATGAAGCGGTGAAAATGCAGGCGCTGTTTACGCGTGCCCGGCAGGCTCTGGTAGAACATGTCCATCAGCCAGGTTTTACCGCGCCCGACGCCCCCCCACATATATAAGCCACGTACCGACGCGTTAACCTGAAGTTCTTTTTTCCCCAACAACCGGCCGAATGCCGCCTTCAGCCCACCGCTTTGCACCGCCTCTGCGGGTTTCGCTGTGAGCGCCTGATAAATCGTATCCAGGCGATTAACCGCTTCACGCTGGACGTCATCCGGCTGATGTGAGCCCTCGTTCAGGGCCAGTTGGTAACGCGATGAGGGGGACAGGCTTTGCATAATCTTATTGTTATTCCTTCGGTTATGACTCATCAGCAGGCGCGACTGATGAAAAAAAGGCCGTTCTACACTACGCGATGATACGTCAGGATTCCACTTCTGCGGAAATAGCGGTTATAGTGGCAATATCAGGCACAGGCAGGAGCCGAGCCAACACCCTACGGAACAACAAGACAACGGGAGAAGTTCATGACCTGGGAATATGCGCTAATCGGTTTAGTCGTCGGCATCGTCATCGGTGCTGTGGCCATGCGTTTCGGTAATCGCAAATTGCGTCAGCAGCAGTCACTGCAGTACGAACTGGAAAAGAACAAAGCAGAACTGGAAGAGTATCGTGAAGAGCTGGTCAGCCACTTTGCCCGTAGCGCCGAGCTGCTGGACAACATGGCGACCGACTATCGCCAGCTGTATCAACACATGGCGAAAAGCTCCAGCAGCCTGCTGCCGGAAATGACCGCAGAAACGAACCCGTTCCGCAACCGTCTGGCAGACTCTGAAGCGGGTAACGATCAGGCTCCGGTTCAGATGCCACGCGACTATTCGGACGGCGCGTCCGGCCTGCTTCGCGGTGGCGCAAAACGCGATTAATCGCAAAACATGAATAAATTTTACGGGCGCATCTCTTGCGCCCGTCCTTTCTTCCCGTCCCCAGCTATTATTTAGTCAAACACCTCATTGTTCAGCGGTTGAAAATTCAATAACATCAAGATGTTTTTGGGCCGTTCTTCTTTCATTCCAGGATACGAGAGTCAGCATCAATGAAGAAAAAAAACCAGCTGTTGAGCGCTTTAGCGTTAAGTGTCGGGTTATCTCTCTCGGCGTCCTTCCCTGCCCACGCGGCACTGCCTTCGCAGGTGCCGGGACAGGCAGCCATTCCTAGCCTCGCGCCGATGCTGGAAAAAGTGCTGCCCGCCGTGGTCAGCGTCCAGGTCGAGGGCACCGCGCGGCAAAGCCAGCGCGTGCCGGAAGAACTGAAGAAATACTTCGGTGATGAATCTCCCGACCAGCAGGCGCAGCCATTTGAAGGACTGGGCTCTGGGGTGATCATTGATGCGGCCAAGGGATATATCCTGACCAACAACCACGTGATCAGTCAGGCGGATAAGATCAGCGTCCAGCTCAATGATGGCCGCGAATTTGACGCCAAACTGATCGGCGGCGATGACCAGAGCGATATTGCACTGCTGCAGATCCTAAAACCCAGCAACCTGACGCAGATTACCATTGCGGACTCCGACACGCTGCGCGTGGGCGATTTTGCCGTCGCCGTCGGTAACCCCTTTGGCCTGGGCCAAACGGCCACCTCCGGGATCGTCTCCGCACTTGGGCGCAGCGGCCTGAACCTGGAAGGACTGGAAAACTTTATTCAAACCGACGCGTCTATTAACCGCGGTAACTCGGGTGGTGCCCTGCTCAACCTGAACGGTGAGCTTATTGGTATCAACACGGCGATCCTCGCGCCCGGCGGCGGCAGTATCGGGATTGGCTTTGCCATACCGAGCAATATGGCCAAAACCCTGTCTCAACAGCTCATTCAGTTTGGTGAAGTCAAACGTGGACTGCTGGGCATCAAAGGGATGGAGATGAGCGCGGATATCGCCAAAGCCTTTAACGTCAACGTCCAGCGCGGCGCGTTTGTCAGCGAAGTGCTGCCAAATTCCGGGTCGGCGAAAGCAGGCGTGAAATCCGGCGATGTGATCGTCAGCCTGAACGATAAACCGCTGAACAGCTTCGCAGAACTACGTTCTCGCATTGCCACCACCGAGCCTGGCGCCAAAGTGAAACTCGGTTTGATTCGCGACGGCAAACCGCTGGACGTTGAAGTCACGCTGGATAAGAGCACCTCTTCTTCCGCCAGCGCGGAGCTGATCGCCCCGGCCCTGCAAGGCGCGACGTTGAGCGACGGCCAGCTTAAAGACGGCACGAAAGGCATTACTATTGATACCGTCGAGAAGAGCAGCCCTGCCGCACAGGCGGGATTGCATCAGGATGATGTCATCATCGGCGTGAACCGCACTCGCGTGCAATCTATTGCAGAAATGCGCAAGGTGCTGGAAAGTAAGCCAACGGTCATTGCCCTGCAGGTTATGCGTGGCAAAGAGACTATCTATATTTTATTGCGCTAAGCATTTGCGACCCCGGACATCACCGCTGCATGTGATGTCCGGATAACTCATGTTATGCTGCAAACCGTTCATTTTTTAACGACACGCGCATCATGCTTTTAAAGCTCTTTCGTTCCATTGCTATCGGTTTGATCGTTGCTGGCCTGCTGTTGGTGGCTATGCCGTCTTTGCGTCAGTTCAACAAACTGACGGCCCCCCAGTTTGACAGTACGGATGAAACGCCTGCCACTTACAATCAGGCTGTTCGCCGTGCCGCACCCGCCGTGGTCAACGTTTATAACCGAGGACTGAATACCTCGACCCATAACCAGCTGGAGATCCGCACGCTCGGCTCCGGCGTAATTATGGATGAACGTGGGTACATCATTACCAACAAGCACGTGATTAACGATGCCGACCAGATTATCGTCGCCTTGCAGGATGGTCGCGTATTTGAAGCGTTACTCGTGGGTTCCGACAGCCTGACCGATCTGGCGGTTCTTAAGATCAACGCCACGGGCGGCCTGCCCACCATTCCGATCAACCGTAAACGCACGCCGCATATTGGCGACGTCGTGTTGGCGATAGGTAACCCGTACAACCTGGGCCAGACCATTACCCAGGGGATTATCAGCGCTACCGGTCGAATCGGCCTGAACCCGTCTGGGCGGCAGAATTTCCTTCAGACCGATGCCTCTATCAACCACGGTAACTCCGGCGGCGCGCTGGTGAACTCACTGGGTGAGCTCATGGGCATCAACACCCTCTCGTTCGATAAGAGTAACGATGGCGAGACGCCGGAAGGGATTGGTTTTGCGATTCCATTCCAGCTGGCAACCAAGATCATGGACAAGCTCATTCGCGATGGGCGCGTGATCCGTGGCTACATTGGTATTGGTGGACGTGAAATTGCGCCGATGCATACCCAGGGCGGTGGGATCGACCAGATTCAGGGGATTGTGGTGAATGAAGTGTCGCCTGGTGGCCCGGCCGCTAATGCGGGTATTCAGGTTAATGATGTCATTGTGTCGGTTAATGGCACGCCAGCAGTTTCTGCTCTCGAAACGATGGATCAGGTGGCGGAAATCCGACCTGGCTCAATCATCCCTGTTGAAGTCATGCGGAATGATAAGAAGCTGACGATTCAGGTGACGATTCAGGAATACCCGGCGACAAACTGATGTGTATAAAAAAACCGAAGCCTGTGCTTCGGTTTTTTTTTGCCGGGTAGCGCTTACGCTTACCCGGCCTACAACGGGAGAGGACGTTTTACTTGTTAACGAACTCTTCGCCCAGAGTGATATCTTTCTTCAGCGTATCCAGCATGCCTTCCATCGCGTTTTGTTCAAACGCGCTCAGCGTACCAATGGATTTACGCTCTTCAATACCGTTTTTGCCCAGCAGCAGCGGCTGAGAGAAGAAGCGAGCATGTTCGCCGTCGCCTTCAACGTAAGCGCATTCAACCACATTTTTCTCGCCCTGCAGAGCACGAACCAGAGACAGACCGAAACGCGCCGCAGCCTGACCCATAGACAGGGTTGCCGATCCGCCACCCGCCTTCGCTTCCACCACTTCGGTGCCCGCGTTCTGGATGCGTTTAGTCAGGTCAGCCACTTCCTGCTCGGTGAAGCTCACGCCTGGGATCTGCGACAGCAGAGGCAGGATCGTCACGCCAGAGTGACCACCGATAACCGGCACTTCCACTTCCGTTGGCTGCTTGCCTTTCAGCTCAGCGACGAAGGTGTTGGAACGGATGATATCCAGCGTGGTCACGCCGAACAGTTTGTTCTTGTCGTAAACACCCGCTTTCTTCAGCACTTCTGCTGCGATAGCGACGGTGGTGTTCACCGGGTTAGTGATGATACCGATACAGGCTTTCGGGCAGATTTCAGCGATCTGCTGAACCAGGTTTTTCACGATGCCCGCGTTGACGTTAAACAGGTCAGAACGATCCATACCAGGTTTACGTGCCACACCCGCAGAGATCAGTACGACGTCAGCACCCTGCAGCGCAGGACGCGCATCTTCACCGGAGAAGCCTTTGATTTTCACAGCGGTCGGGATGTGGCTCAGGTCAACCGCCACACCTGGGGTTACCGGAGCAATATCGTACAGGGAGAGTTCTGAGCCTGAAGGCAGTTGGGTTTTCAGTAGTAGGGCAAGCGCCTGGCCGATACCACCAGCAGCGCCGAGGACTGCAACTTTCATCCTAAACTCCTTATTATGGTTAACTTTAAGTATCTGTAACTCCGTTGCGGCGACCATAATTCAGCGAGTAAATAATTACAATTTTCGTAGCTAAAGAATTTGAGGTCGCGCGTCTTTCACCTTCGCCTGAATGCTATCGGGCAGCGGGCAGCAACGAAATAAGAGGTGGTTACAATACACCTTGCCACACCACCAAAACAACATCATTTTGATAACATTTAATTTACTTTTAAGCTTATTTGCGCGGCGTGACCCAGGCATGTTTTCCGATAACGAAATCTGATAAAATCACTCCCTTTCATAACATTATTTCAGCCTGGCGCCAGGTAGATAGTTTGCATAAAAATTCATCCACATGCATAATAATGTTGTTTCTATCGTCATATTCCGGGTGACTTATGCGAAGCTCGTCTAAGCAAGAAGAATTAGTGAAGGCGTTTAAAGCGCTACTCAAAGAAGAGAAATTCAGTTCTCAGGGAGAAATTGTTCAGGCGTTGCAGGAACAAGGCTTCGAAAACATCAATCAGTCGAAAGTCTCCCGTATGTTAACCAAGTTTGGCGCAGTGCGTACCCGCAATGCCAAAATGGAAATGGTCTATTGCCTGCCTGCTGAACTTGGCGTGCCGACCACCTCCAGCCCGCTGAAGAACCTGGTCCTCGACATCGACTATAACGATGCCGTGGTGGTTATCCACACCAGTCCGGGCGCAGCGCAGCTGATTGCTCGCCTGCTGGACTCATTAGGTAAAGCGGAAGGTATCCTCGGCACCATCGCCGGCGATGACACTATCTTTACCACCCCGGCAAACGGTTTTTCGGTGAAAGATCTCTACGAAGCGATTCTGGTCCTGTTCGAACAGGAACTGTAATCCTCCTCCCCGCGGCCTGCTGCGGGGATTGTTCTGCCCCCGCTGCGTTAACCCCTCTTTTCTACTGCCTCTTACTTTGACAAATAGTGCTTTTTACCAGCCATTAACATTCATATGGTGAATGCTAAGGCGCAAAACCGCACAAAAAATCAAAGTGATATATCCCTATGATTCTATTGATTTTCACCTCGCAATCCGATGATAAAATAACCACTTTTATGCATTTTGGTTATATAAATCTTACCCGTTAACACGTAATCACACATGAAACAATTAGTCTGGTATTAATTTATTACGTTATTAGTGTATACTTGATTTTGTGATGAGGGTCACAAAGCAAGACCCCACTAAAAAATTCGACGAGGTAAAGAATCATGAAAATCAAAACTACTGTAGCGGCTCTGAGTATCCTGTCTGTCCTGTCATTCGGCGCTTTTGCGGCTGATTCCATCAACGCAGATCAGGCGCAATCCCGTGAGGCAATCGGCACGGTGTCTATTGGCGCGGTCGGTACGTCTCCGATGGATATGCATGAGATGCTGAACAAGAAAGCGGAAGAAAAAGGTGCATCCTCTTATCGCATCATTGAAGCGCGTAGCGGTGACACCTGGCACGCAACTGCTGAACTCTATAAATAAACCCTCGTCGTATCTGCGCATACGACTTGCCCCTGGCCTCACGGTCAGGGGCTTTTTTTTAATGTCTCGCATTAAAACGCAACTGTCCTTCCAGCTCTTCTTCGGCTTCATCAAACAGCAGGATCAGCGCGCCAAAGCGTCTGCGCAGCTTGTCGGGCAAATGAATGAACTCGATCTCCAGCGGTAAGGGCAACTGACTGCCGGTAACCACATCCCACAGCGTATCCAGATTGGTGACGCTTTCCCGCTCCAGGTTAAATACCCGGGTAAATTCTCGATAAAAGTCGTCCTGACTGTCTATTTCGTCAAAATCAAAGGTATACGTTTTCATTGCCAGCCATCCGGTACAGGCGGGCGGAATATGCCGCCCTGTCTATTATAATCCCCCGATATGCAGGGTTTTGACTTCCAGAAACTCTTCCAGCCCCAGCACGGATCCTTCGCGCCCCAGCCCGGACTCTTTTACGCCGCCAAACGGTCCCAGTTCGGTGGAGACGGCACACTCGTTAATCCCAATCATCCCGCTTTCAATCGCCTGTGAGACGCGGAACACGCGCGACAGGTTCTGAGTGTAGAAATAGGCTGCCAGCCCGTAAGGCGTGTTGTTGGCGCGCATAATCACTTCATCTTCCGACGTAAACCGGAAGCAAGCAGCCACCGGGCCAAACGTCTCCTCTTCCGCCAGCTTCATCCCTTCATGACAATCACCGAGTACCGTGGGTATCCAGAAGTTGCCGCCAAGGGAATGCGCTTTACCGCCAGCCAGTACCGTGGCGCCTTTTGCAACGGCATCTTCCACATGTTCGCGTACTTTATCGACGGCGGAAGCGTCAATCAGTGGGCCAACAACGACGCCCTCTTCCAGACCGTTGCCGACTTTCAATGCGTTTACCGCATCGGCGAGCTGGTTCACAAACTTGTCATAGACCGTTTCCTGAATATAAAAACGGTTTACGCTGACGCAGACCTGCCCGGCATTGCGAAACTTGTTCGCAATCGCGCCCTTAACGGCTGCATCAATATCTGCATCCTCAAAAACGATATAGGGCGCATTGCCCCCCAGCTCCATTGACACTTTCTTCATCGTCTCGGCAGCGTTGCGCACCAGGGTTTTCCCCACAGAGGTTGACCCGGTAAACGAGATTTTGCGCACATCATGGCTGGCCATGATCGCGTCGCTGATTTCATGCGTATTGCCCGCCACCGCATTGAGTACGCCGTCTGGCACACCGGCCTGCTTCGCCAGTGTGAGCAGTGCAAAAGCGCTCAGCGGAGTATTGTTGGCGGGTTTAATCACGCCGGTACAACCTGCGGCCAACGCCGGGCCGAGCTTGCGGGTGAGCATCGCCATCGGGAAGTTCCACGGCGTAATGGCGGCAACCACGCCGATGGGTTCGCGGGTCGCCAGAATGCGGGAGCCGGGTTTAACCGGAGGGATAATTTCACCGTTCGCGCGCTTGGCCTGCTCAGCAAACCACTGGATAAAGCTGGCGGCATACTCCACTTCGCCCTCGGCTTCTTTCAGGGGCTTGCCCTGTTCGGTGGTCATTAGCCGCCCAAGCCAGCTTTTGTTTTCGATAATCAGCTCATACCAGCGGTAGAGGATCGTCGAACGCTCCTTCGCGGTTTTGGCGCGCCATGCGGGGAAGGCTTTGGTCGCGGCGGCAATCGCTTCTTCGGTTTCCGCTTTACCGGCTTTCGCCACTTTGGCGATCACCTCACCTGTCGCCGGGTTCAGCACGTCAAACGTGGTGTCGAGTGTTTTCCAGATGCCGTTAACAAGATATCCGTTTTGAAAAAGAATGTTGTCCTGGAGAGCCTGGGTAGTCATGTGTCCTCCCTTCCTGAATGTAAGAGCCTGCAGAACTAAGTATAGCCACAAAAAAACCGACGCTTTTGGCGTCGGTTTTTAATCTCACTTAATTGTCAGTCAGGACATTCTGGTAGCGATGCAGCATGAAGACCAATCGCCCCACCGGCTCGGTTACCTGAGGCGGCGCGTCCCAGACCTTAAGCTTCTCCTGATAGATGTCTAACTCTTCAAGCAGCTGTTTAAAATAGCGACGTCGTTTGTCATCGCTGGACGCCGCAATCACATGGTCAGCCGTGTGGCGCAACTGGCGGTGAAAGGCAGACAGATCGTCGTTAATCGGCACAGGCGCATTCCGCAGGCGCTGGTGCGCGATGATCATGGTTAACGCCAGACGGAACCTGGCAACATCCCCCGGGAATTTATTGAGCAGCAGGAACAGCTGCTGATAAAGCGCCGGAAGGTGGTTTTCTTTGCGTCGCGCGGTGTTGGTGGTCAGAGACGAGACAGCAGCCGACACAAACTGATTCAACAGCACACGACCGGTCCGCGCCTGAGAGTTATCCCGCACCAGCAGAATCACCATCATCGCCAGGAAACAGCCCACCAGCTGACCTAACGCGCTGTCGAGGAACTGGCTGAAATGGAAGGTCATCGGGTTATCCAGCACAATAATGTTAATGGTACTGGCCAGCGCCCCCAGCGATCCCAGACGGCGCTTCTGCACTTCTATCCCAATAAAGAATGCCATTACCGCCAGGCTAATGCAGAGCAGAAGCATGCTCTGCTGTGTCGACGGGATAATCACCAGGAAGTAGAGCGCACCAATGGGCAGTGCGGCAATGGTACCGTAAAGAAAATCGATAGCGACCATGCGCGGGTTGGGCAGACGCATCGCCAGCGCGGTAACGACGGCAATCATGACCATCGCACCGCTACCGGACGTCCAGCCGGTCCACAGCCAGAACAGCGTGCCGAGCATGCAGGCCAGCGTGGTACGCCAGAAGTTGACCATGGCGTGATGGCGCTCGGCGGATTCCGGCTTGATCACCACTTCGCCCTGCAGCACCTCTTCTTCCGCCGCGCTGATTTTGGTATTACCCGTCACACCGCGCTTAAGCAGCAGGTAGCGCGTCGCGGCACCGACCCAGGTATAAATCGTCACCGGCGTATCGCGTTCACCCGTCCAGGCGATGACGCGACGCATGCGTTTAAGCTGTCTGTGCACGTCTTGCACCGTTTCGACCGGCTCGTCAAAGAGCTCACGGAACGTGTCCGTTACCACCTCCGGGCGGGTATTCTGAATCAGATAAGTTTCGCACGCCTGGGTGATCAGCGTTAAGGAAACGGTATTGATCGCTTTCAGGCGACGGTTGGCGCGTTCCCAGCGCGAAGATTCCATATTGAGGTTGCTGCGCATCCCCTCCAGCGCCTGCGTGCGGCGCACCAGGCTGCTCCACGCTTTATCGACCTCTTCGCTGTCACCGTGCTTGATGCACAACTGCATCAGCTGGTACTGGGCAACAATCAGCGCGTCGAGCTCACGGTCCACTTCTTGCTTGATGGAGCGCGGGGAGAAAAGCAGGTCCGCAACGATCGCGCAGACGATACCAATGACAATCTCGCTGCAGCGTTCAACAGCAAACTGCGGAGCAAGCAGCGGTTCGGACTGAATGGTAATGACAATGATCAGCGCGGTATAGCCCGCCAGCCCCCATGCGTAGGAGTTTTCAACTTTGACCAGCGACGAAATCCAGGTGCAGAACCCTGCCCAGATACAGCACACCATGATCATCAGCAGAGGGGTGCGGATCATCAAAATAATGATGGTGAGCGCGGCGAAACAGCCGATAAACGTCCCGACGATACGCAGCATACCGCGGTAGCGGATGGCGCCAGAGTAGGGCTCACCGCCCGCGGCAAAGGCAGGGCCAGCCGCAACGATAGCAGCCGTCAGCACCGCCCAGCGGGGCGTTTCCAGCTGGAAGTGAAAGCCGACAAACAGCGCCAGCACGATGGCACATGCCAGCTTCACGGCGAAGCGAATGTGCTGGCTGGCGATGGAAAAGAGTCCCATAACGATTAACCAAACTCGCGCAGGCGGTGGGCGATTTTACGGAAAATAGAGTCCTGGCTGGCATCGCGGTCTTTTTCCCCGGTGATGACCACCGTTGCCGTGGTGCCCGCAGGCCACAGGTTCCCCTGCTGCTCATCCAGATGGATACGTACCGGCACGCGCTGCGCCAGACGAACCCATTCCAGGTTGGAATCCACCGTCGCCATCCCTTTGGTATCGTTAGAGCTGCTGGAGTTGGTGACCCCTGCCGCGACGCTGTCGACGGTACCTTTAAACACACGATTGCTGCCGAGCGGCGTGATCTCCGCGCGATACCCTGGACGTACCCCTTCAAGCTTGGTCTCTTCCATATAGGCGAGCACGTAGAAAGAGTCCTGTTTAACCAGCGCTACGGCGGTAGAGCCACGGGTAATGAATTCCCCGGCATAGACGTTCAGGTTGGTGACCCAGCCATCGGACGGCGCGCGGATCACGGTGCGTTCGAGATCGAGCTTCGCCAGATCGCGCGTTGCTTGCGCTTTCGCCAGCTGGTGCAGCACGGTTTGCAGCACGTTGTTAGACTGGTCAATCTCTTCGCGGGACATTGCCTGAACGCCCAACTGGTTACGGCGACCGGCTTCACGGCGTTTCTCCGCAGCCAGCGCCTGGTAATAGGCCACGTCCGCTTCCGCTTCTTCTAACGCTTTTTGATAGCGGGGCTGGTCAATGGTGAACAGAACCTGATCTTTTTTCACCAGTTGGTTATCGTGGACGTTAACCGCGGTGATAAGACCGGCCACGTCGGGGGCAATCGCCACCACATCGGCGCTGAAACGCGCATCGCGCGTCCACGGTGATTCAGTGTAATAAACCCAGGCGCGGAAAATGGCGATAAACGCCAGAACGACCAGCGCCATGGTGATGGCAGTGCGGGAGACTTTTCTTATTAGCGTTTTCACATCAACCTCAGACAAACATGCGCGATATCAGATAGAACAGGCAGCAATACAGCGCGGTATTGAACAATGCAGGGTGCCAGACGAAATCGTAGATCCCGGTAGGGACCAGCACCTTGCGCACCAGCCAGAAGATCGCCAGTGATAAAAGAAGCTCGAAAAATATCGGTGGGAACGACAGACCGAACACCACGATTACAGGAAACAGACTCATGTTGACCTTGATAAGAGAGAGTGCAGGCTTCAGATTTTTTTTAGCGCACGCCATCGCAGGAGAGCAAGAAACGCCGGGCGAGAATGGCGCAGCCGTTATGTAATTAATAATATATTAACGTAACTGTTATGCTGTTATCTATAATATGTGATCTAAATCACTTTTAAGCCAGAGTGAACAATGGAACGTTTAAAACGCATGTCCGTCTTCGCCAAAGTGGTGGAGCTCGGCTCATTTACCGCCGCTGCGCGTCAATTGCAGATGAGTGTCTCTTCCATCAGCCAGACGGTGTCAAAACTGGAAGATGAGCTGCAGGTGAAGCTGCTCAACCGCAGTACCCGCAGCATTGGCCTGACGGAAGCCGGTAAAATTTATTACCAGGGCTGCCGCCGAATGATGCACGAAGTGCAGGATGTGCACGAACAGCTCTACGCCTTCAATAACACCCCCATCGGCACGCTGCGCATTGGGTGTTCTTCAACTATGGCACAAAATGTTCTCGCTGCCATGACGGCGGAAATGCTGAAAGAGTATCCGGGTTTAACGGTGAATCTGGTGACGGGCATCCCTGCGCCGGACCTGATCGCCGACGGATTAGATGTGGTGATCCGCGTCGGGGCGTTACAAGATTCAAGTCTCTTTTCGCGTCGGCTGGGGAGCATGCCGATGGTGGTCTGCGCCTCAAAAAGCTATCTGGCGCAGTACGGCGTTCCGGAGAAACCTGCCGATCTCAGCAACCACTCGTGGCTGGAATACAGCGTGCGCCCGGACAACGAATTCGAACTGATTGCCCCGGAGGGGATCTCCACCAAACTGCTGCCGGAAGGCCGGTTCGTCACCAACGATCCGATGACTATCTCCCGCTGGCTGGTCGCCGGGGCCGGGATCGCTTACGTGCCGCTGATGTGGGTGATCAATGAGATCAACAGCGGCGTACTGGAGATCCTCTTCCCGCGTTACCAGTCCGATCCGCGTCCGGTCTACGCTCTGTATACCGAGAAGGACAAACTCCCTCTCAAAGTACAGGTGTGTATTAACTATCTGACCGAGTATTTTGTCGAAGTGGCGGAGCTGTTTCAGGGGATGCGCGGCAGAAGAAAGGAGTAATAAAATTATCGCTATAATAATATATGGCATGAATATTTCCCGGATGATACTCACATTCATTCAGGAATAATTCCGCCCTCCTCTCAGGAATGGCTAATTGACACTCCCGCCACCCGCCCTTTACCTTATAAGCAGTCTGAGCATCAGACTGTTATATATTTGTTACCAACATGAATAATAAAATGTATTTCGCAGGATGACGTTAAACAAGGAAAAGAGATGAATATATTCGAACAAACACAGCCTTCGCGCAGGCGCTATGGACTCGCCGCGTTCATTGGTTTGATTGCCGGGATTGTCTCCGCGTTTGTCAAATGGGGAGCCGAGGTGCCGCTTCCACCACGCAGTCCGACAGATTTATTTGCCGGCGCATGCGGGCCAGAGCAATTATTACGGGCAGCAAGTCAGATTGACTGTTCCCGCAACTTTTTAAACCCACCTTATGTCTTTTTACGCGACTGGCTGGGCGTCGTCGATCCTAATGCGGCGGTTTATACCTTTGCCGGGCATATATTTAACTGGGTTGGCGTAACACATATTATTTTCTCAATCGTGTTCGCCGTAGGTTATTGCGTAGTTGCTGAAGTCTTCCCGAAAATTAAACTCTGGCAGGGTTTGCTGGCGGGTGCGTTAGCTCAGCTTTTTGTTCATATGATCTCCTTCCCGCTGATGGGGCTGACGCCACCGCTGTTTGAGCTGCCGTGGTATGAACACGTGTCAGAGATCGTGGGCCATCTGGTCTGGTTCTGGTCGATCGAAATCATTCGCCGTGATTTGCGTAATCGCATCTCTCACGAGCCGGATCCGGAGATACCGCTGGGTAACTTACGTTAAAAAAAAGGCGCTACATTAGTAGCGCCTTTTTTTATGCATGGTCAGGTCAGGCTGTGCCGCCCACCGTCAGGTTGTCCACTTTCAGCGTTGGCTGGCCCACGCCAACCGGCAGGCTCTGGCCCTCTTTACCGCAGACGCCCACGCCGTTATCCAGCTTCAGATCGTTACCAACCATGGATATCTGCTGCATGGCTTCAATACCGGAGCCAATCAGCGTCGCGCCTTTCACCGCTTTGGTCACTTTGCCTTTCTCGATCAGATACGCTTCTGACGTGGAGAAAACAAACTTACCGGAGGTGATGTCCACCTGGCCGCCGCCAAAGTTTGGCGCGAAGATCCCGTAATCGACGGATTCGATAATCTCCTGCGGCGTGGACTGGCCCGGCAGCATATAGGTATTGGTCATGCGCGGCATCGGCAGGTGCGCGTAGGATTCACGGCGGCCGTTACCCGTCGGCGCAACGCCCATCAGGCGCGCGTTGAGTTTGTCCTGCATGTAGCCTTTCAGCACGCCGTTTTCAATCAGCACGTTGTACTGGCCTGGCGTACCTTCGTCGTCGATAGAAATCGAGCCGCGACGATCGAGCATGGTGCCATCATCCACGACGGTACACAGTTCAGAGGAGACGAGCTGCCCCATCTGACCGCTGAATACGGACGTCCCGCGACGGTTAAAGTCGCCTTCCAGACCGTGGCCCACCGCCTCGTGCAACAGCACGCCCGGCCAGCCAGCGCCCAGAACAACCGGGAATGATCCCGCGGGAGCCGCGACAGCAGAGAGATTCACCATTGCCATACGCACGGCTTCTTTTGCCCACGCGTCAGCGCGCGCTTCACCGCCGACGTCGCCAAGGAACCAGTCATAACCAAAACGACCGCCGCCGCCGCTTGAGCCACGCTCACGCTTACCGTCGTCTTCGACCTGTACGCTAATGGAGAGACGCACCAGCGGACGCACATCAGCGGCCAGGGTTCCGTCAGTTGCTGCCACCAGAATCAGTTCATAGACGCCGCTCAGGCTGGCAGACACTTCCTGCACGCGTTTATCCGCAGCGCGCGCCACTTTGTCCACGCGACGCAGGATATCCAGCTTCTCTTCGCGGCTCATGCTCTGCAGCGGATCGATGCTGGTGTACAGCGCAGCGTGCTGCACTTCACCCAGGGTTTTCACGCGGCCATCACCCGAATCACGCACGATAGTACGCGCGGCCTGCGCGCTCTGCTCCAGAGCAGCCAGGCTAATCTGATCGGCATAAGCGAAACCGGTTTTTTCGCCGCTGACGGCACGCACGCCGACGCCCTGATCGATGTTATAAGAACCATCTTTAATGATGCTGTCTTCTAAAACCCAGGATTCGTGATAGCTCGACTGGAAATAGAGATCGCCGTAGTCGAGACGGCGTTCGGTCAGTTGACCAAGAATGGAGAACAGGTCCTGATGGCTCAGGCCGTTCGCTGCGAGCAAATGTTCACTTACCAGGTTCAGACTCATCGTATTGCTACTCGTTCGTTGCCGCCCGTGGCGGTAAAAAGATCGTATTTATTGAGAGTGAGGCAATTACCTGCCCACGTCAAATCATTGCTGTGCATCTTTGCGCGGCTGGCGCAGCACCTCGTTAATCTGCGGTTTATCGATCGGACCGGTAATGCGGTAGCGCAGAATCGAGACCTTGCTCCACAGTGGCCCCAACACTTTACTGGCGGCAAACACCGCCGCACCGACGATCGGGTTCACCACAAAGGCCGCCGCAACGCCCACGCTTGCGGAAATTTCCGGCGCCACCACGGCTTCCATATCCAGCTCGCGACGCACGAGGTTCACCGAGCCTTTCATGGCGATATCCGCTTCAAGGCCATCGACCAGCGTGTCGTCAGTGTGCAGAACGCCGTCCTTGATCCACGCCGTGCTGCGAATGGAGTCGTAGTAGAAACCTTCGCTGAAGGTGTCGCTAAAATCGAAGCGCAGCTTGCGCAGCAGGGCATCAAAACTTAACAGGCGCAGGATCTGCCCGGCGCGCCCCGTACTCACATCGGCAATTTCACCCTTACCGAACTGGGTTTTCAGTATCCCGTTGAGCGAAGCCTCATCCGGCTTCCATGGCGCCGCGCGCCAGTGCAGATCGTAATTGACGTCAAATGACGAGCCGCGAAGCGGTGTGCTGATGCCAAAGAAGTTAGCCGCTGCGTCCAGCTTGTTGCCCTTGATGTCGCCTTTCAGCGAGGTGCGCTGCTCGCCTGGGTTATTGACCCATTCGCCCGCAGCCGTCAGGCGGCCAAAGCCGGTATCGACCAGCCCACCGGTCAGGCTCAACGTATTGCCTTTGATGGCAACATCTCCGTCAATGCGTCCGTACTTTTGCCCCCACAGCCAGCATTCAGCGCAGCGTAGCTGCAGATCGGGCCAGCCGCTGAAATCAATGCGGGAAGCGTTACTGAACGGCGACGGGCCTGCGGCCTGGTCTTGACTGCTCGCGACTGTCGGGTTGTAGTAGAGGTAGCGGATCGCGGCCAGCCACGGCGCGTTATCGCGCATATTTAACGTGGCGTTAATTTCCCTGCCCTGAGCCTCTACCTTTGTCCCGCTACTCGTCGGCTGAGAGACAATGCTCAGGTTGTTCCACCGCTGTCCGCCCAGCGTCAGCGCAGGCGTGCGCAGGGTAACGGTCTGCGGGAACTGAGCGGTCTCGTCTACGTTCTGCCCCACGCCTTTCTGGAACAGCGCCAGCCATTCGGCACCATCCATCGCCGGAAGGTTGAGTTCAATGCCTGCATGATCCGGCAGCGGCGGCGTGGTGCGGCTGTCAGTCGTCCAGATGGCCCTGTCGAGCGTAAGCTTGCGGTTAAGCAGCCAGCGGCTGTTGAAGTGGTTTGTCTCGCCTGCGCTGCCGGTCAGCGCGAAGCTATTGAGGTTGCCATCAACGTTGAGCTTCACTGGCAGCGCCTGCCCGGCGTCTTTATCCAGCGGCGCGGGAAGCTGGCTGCTGATGTTTTTCAGGTCGCCAGTGATATCGACCTTATAGCGGGCGCCGGCGTGATAAGGCAGATCGATAGCGACCTTACCGTTCCAGGAGACGGCGCCATCCACCGATTGCTCGATTGGCTTCGGCAAAACATCCATTCTGGCAGGCTGCCAGTTAGCATCCAGATTAACCGCCACCTGATAGGCCTTTTCCCCTTCGGTGGTTGAGAAATCAATATTGACGGGCTGATTGAACCAGTTGGCTTTAAGTGGCTCACTCTTCAGGTTGCCGTTCACGAAGCTGAACTGCCCCGTGAGGTTTTTCAGCGTGCTGTCGAGCGGTTTGATGTACAGGCTATTGTTGTTCAGACGAACATCGCCTTTCGCGGTGGTCATCTCACCGTCCAGCGGGATATCCAGATGTAAGCGAGCACTCACATCGCCATCCAACTGGAGCTCCTGAAGGGTGGCTCCCAGGGAATCATCCAACGGCGTATCCTCAAAGTACGGCCCAACCGCCTTGCCCGGGCCGTTGATATCCGCATCAATAAGCAGCTTCTCTTTCGAATAGTCCGGGATATTTGCCGTCAGATTGCTGGCCGTCACGCCACCCAGCGCAACGCTGTCTGACTTCATCCACAATCCGTCATTGAGGAAGTTGAGTTCAATATCCAGATTTTTCAGCGCTGGCCAACCCGGCTGGAAGGCGAAAGTGGCGTTGTGCAACGGCACCAGCACCTGGAACTGGCCTTCATTATGCTTGTAAGGGAACAGATGCGGATTACCGCCATAGGCCAGCGTGGCGTTATCCGCCTGCCCGCCCTGGATCGCGCCGCTCAGGTAATCCACCAGCGCTTTGCCCATCAGGTTCTCCGGGAAGTAGCGCCAGGCCTGCGAGCCGTCGCTAGTGCTGATCCCTGCAAGAATACCCAGCCACGGCTCATCGCCTTCGGGCTTCAGATAGCGGAAATCCCCACGTGCATGTACGGCTTTTGCTTTGACATCAATATCGCGGCCATCAAGCTGAAAACCTTTGTCATTTTTAAGCCAGCTCAGCGTAGCGTTGCCATGCTCGATTTCCAGAGGAGCGCGGAAGACGGTTTCATACGGCATTTTGGCGTCGTGCATATCGACCGTCAGCCTGCCGTTTTCCACGCTACCTTCCAGTTTGCCGCTGAAGTGTTCTGCGCCTGGCAGTAGTTTCCACTGCTTCCAGGCAAGGTCTTTCCATGTGGCCTGGAAGCGCGTTTTCTCCGTCGCCTGAAGCGGGATGTCCAGCCCCAGGGCGTCAATCGTCCCGCTTGGCTGCGTGGCCAGCCAGATCTCACCAAGGTCAGGCGAGAGCTTTGCGGCCATTGAGCGCAGCCCTTCGATGGCGGTCAGATCCAGATTGCTGGCTCGAATACGTAGCTCGTCACTGCGTTTGCTGCTTGCCCCGCCGACATCCTGTTCTGGCATCCAGGCCAGGGTCAGCGCACCGCGTGGCCACGGCTTGTTGTCCATGGTGATGCGCGTATCGGGAATAGCAAACTGCCAGCCTTCTTTCTCCTGAGTCACGTGCGCAGTGAGATTATCCACGGAAAGCTGATGCTGCTGGTTCTCCGCTTTCCAGCTCGCGCCCCCCTGCTTCAGCCAGATGTCGCCGCTGGCGAATTCCCCGTTTGTCAGCGTCATCCAGCCTTCCAGGCTGAAACGAGCGGTTTCCAGCTGCATGTTTTGCTGCAGCCAGTCACCCAGCCAGGGTTTCACATCCACATCGTCGGCCTGTAGCCAAACCTTACCGTTGTTCAGTAACCCATTGTCGTCACGCAGATCCATACGCACCTGCATCACGCCATGCTGCCCGTTCAGGCTGGAGAGATTCACCTGTCCCTCGGCACGATGACGGTCTTTACCGTTCAGCCAGGTCAGCTGTGGGATCGCCAGCTCGGCACGCTGCCCCGAAAGGGTAATAAAGCTCACCTCGCTGTCACGGAGATCAAAGTGATCGAACTGGCGCAGGAAGAGATCGCTGATGCGGTTGGTTTCCAGCCCCTGATCGCCATCGCCACTACGCAGCGGCGTATTGGTCAGGAACTGGAGTTGCCAGAAGGTGAGATCGCGAAACTGCCAGCGCAGATGCAGCAGGCTTTGCCAGACATCCAGCGCCAGCGTTACGCGTTTAATTTTCAGATGGCCGCCGTCTTTCAGGCTGGCATTGATATCCCGCGCATCGAGCGTTGGACCGAAGTTCTGCCAGCTCGCACTGATCTGGCTTACGTCCACCGGCACGCCGGTGGCGGATTCGATTTTCGCCAGCACCTGCGGGCGCCAGCTATCCAGATGCGGCAGAACGAGGCGTAGCCCGCTCACGAGCAACGCGACAATCACGACCAGCGTTGCCCCTGTAAGCAGTAAAATCCCCGGCAATCGCCTCACGCATCTCTCCTTGTCAGCTTTGGTCTCGCAGCGAACTGCGGTTTACATCATCACGACGTCAAACTGCTCCTGGTTATAGAGCGGTTCGATTTGTACTTTCACCTGCTTGCCGACAAAGATTTCCACTTCCGCCAGCGCGTGCGACTCTTCGCCTTTCAGGGCTTCCGCCACCGCAGGGGAAGCATAGACCAGAAAACGGTCTGAGTCGTAGGCATGATGGACACGCACGATTTCTCGCATGATTTCATAACAGACGGTCTCAACCGTCTTTACCGTACCGCGTCCGTGGCAGGTTGGACATTCGTTACACAGCACATGCTCCACGCTTTCGCGGGTCCGTTTCCGGGTCATTTCCACCAGACCCAGCTGAGAGAAGCCGTTGATGCTGGTTTTCACGCGATCTTTACTCAGCGCCTGCTCCAGCGAGTGCAGCACGCGACGGCGATGGTCTTCATTACTCATATCGATAAAGTCGATGATGATAATGCCGCCCAGATTGCGCAGACGAAGCTGGCGAGCAATGGCCTGCGTGGCTTCGATATTGGTGTTGAAGATGGTGTCATCCAGATTGCGATGGCCGACAAACGCGCCGGTGTTGATATCCACGGTCGTCATCGCTTCGGTCTGATCGATGATCAGATAGCCGCCGGATTTCAGCTCGACCTTACGCTCCAGCGCGCGCTGGATTTCGTTTTCGACATCATAGAGATCGAAAATCGGCTGGCGGCCAGAGTAATGCTCCAGCAGGCCCGGCATTTCCGGGATGTACTCGGCGGTAAATTCCAACAGCGCTTCATAGGTCAGGCGGGAATCCACGCGAATGCGGTCAAGCTGCGCGTCGGCGAAATCACGCAGAACACGCTGCGCGAGCGCCAGCTCACCGTACAGCTGATAGCGGGTCTGGTTGCGTTTTTTACGCTCCATCACTTTGGTCCAGACGCGCTTGAGGTAGGCCGCATCGGATGCCAGGTCTTCTTCGCTGATCCCTTCCGCGGCGGTACGGATGATAAACCCGCCCTGTTCGTCGCAGTAGGCGCTGACGACTTTTTTCAGACGTTCACGTTCGGTTTCGCTCTCAATACGTTGGGAAACCCCCACGTGCGATGCACCCGGCATAAAGACCAGGTAACGGGAAGGTAACGTGATGTCGGTGGTCAGGCGGGCACCTTTAGTACCCAGCGGATCTTTCACCACCTGCACCATCAGATCCTGGCCCTGACGCACCAGCTCGGAAATGTCGCGGACGGCAAACTGTTTTTGCTCTTCACCTGCCACACACTCGGTGTGCGGCATGATGTCGGAAGCATGAAGAAATGCCGCCTTATCGAGCCCAATATCTACAAAAGCCGCCTGCATACCCGGTAGTACACGACTGACACGACCTTTGTAGATATTGCCTACGATTCCGCGTCGCGCTTCACGCTCAATATGAATTTCCTGAAGAATGCCACCATCAATGTAGGCCACACGGGTTTCCGAGGGCGTTACGTTTACCAACAATTCAGCCGTCATAATTATCCCTTCCCTCACGCAGTGAGTTAAAATTGCTCAGCAACTCATACGTTTCCACCAGCGGTAAGCCGACTACGGCGTGATAGCTGCCATTAATCTTCCTGACAAAACAGCCACCCAACCCTTGAATACCGTATGCACCTGCTTTATCCATCGGTTCACCGCTGGCAATGTAAGCGGCGATCTCGTCGTCGGTAAGCACTCTGAACGTCACGTCCGTCACGACCAGGCAATCGAGCACGTTTTGACTGTCCGCCAGCGCAACGGCCGTCATCACCTGATGCGTTTGCCCGGACATTTTACGTAGCATTCGCGCTGCATGGTCAGCGTCATGCGGTTTCTCCAGCACTTCACCGTTAAGGATAACGATGGTATCCGCCCCCAGAACCGGAAGGTCACGCGGCGTTTGCATCACGCCAGCCTGCGCTTTTTCACGCGCCAGACGGGAAACATACTGCTGGGCACTTTCACCCTCAGCACGTTTCTCTTCAATACCCGTAACGATACGTTCAAAGGAGACGCCCAACTGAGTGAGCAACTCCTGACGACGCGGAGAACCAGAGGCAAGATAGATAGACGTCATAGAAACCTTTTACTGCACGGCAAACTGCTGGCGAATTTTACGCATCAGCAGGAACAGCCATGGCCAGAGCACACCGTTTACTACACTACTCCAGAACACTTCCGGTCGGAAAGAGACGTTGATCACTAAAAACTCTGCCCAGAAAACAACGATATCCGCAGCAAGTGACAACAACATCACCACCAGCGCCTGTTGCCAGAGCGCGAGGTTACGAAAGAGCTGGAATTTGAGTGCGACGAGGTACGCAATTATGCTCATGGATAACGCGCGTACGCCAAGCGTAGAGCCGCTAATGAGATCCAGTATGGCACCCATCACAAAACCTGTGCCCACATTTACGCGGTGCGGCAGGGCGAGGATCCAGTAGAGCAAAATGAGCAATACCCAGTTTGGCCGGAAAACGAGGATGTCGTCCGGCCAGGGCATGATTTGCAGCAACAATGCGATAAGAAATGAGAGCCAGATAACCCAGCGTCCCTGGCTACGATAACTTGCCACTACTGCCCTCCACCCGACACTTGAGGTGGCGGTGGCGGCTGCGTTAATCCCGTAGCAGGAGCCGGTACAGGCGCAGGCGGCCCCATCGCGTCTGGCGCAGGGAGAACCTGAGGCATCATCTGCATCAGACGTTCATTTGCCACGCGATGCACATCTTCAGGCGTCATCGGATTGGCGCCGTTACGATCGGCACCCCACAGCAGCAGCAGGTAGCGCAGACGCTGTAAACCGGCGGTTGGACGCGCCTGGATGACGGTATATGCACGTTGCGTATCCAGCTTCACGGAAGAGACAACCGCAACGGGATAGCCTTCAGGGAAGCGTCCGCCCAGACCTGACGTCACCAGCACGTCACCCACACGGATGTCCGTGTTGGCAGGCAGATGTTCGAGTTGCAGATCGTCCGTACAGCCGTTACCGGCCGCAATCACGCGAATGTCGTTACGCAGAACCTGAATCGGCAGCGCATGGGTGGCATCACAAATCAGCAGCACGCGGCTGGTCAGTTTGGCAACCGCCACGACCTGACCCACAACGCCTTTATCACTGATAACAGGCTGGCCTTCATAAACACCGTTGACGCTGCCTTTGTCGATCACCACCTGATCGCTGTAAGGATCGTTGACGGTAGAGATCACCTGCGTGACCATTTTCTGCTCATCCTGACGCAGCGGCGAGCCAAGCAGCTCGCGCAGACGCGCGTTTTCCTGCTTGTACTGTCCCAGCATCAGCAGTTCGCTGTTTTTCAGCAGCAGTTCCTGACGTAATGCCCGGTTTTCGAGTTCGAGTTGGTCGCGTGAAGACAGCGTTTGAGAAACGGAGTCGAGCAGTTCACGGGGACCATTTGATACAAAGTAGAAAGGACTGACGGCGGTATCCATGTACGTTCTGATCTGGCTGAACGTACCGAGGCGGCTATCGGCAATAATGACCCCAAGCGCAACCAGAACCGCCAGGATTAGGCGAAACTGTAGCGATGGGCCACGGCTAAAAATTGGCTTCATAGGCTATGCGTATTCTCGCGTCAGAGAGAAAGGGTAGCAATGCGCTACCCTTTCACAATGACTACTCTTCGCTGAACAAGTCGCCGCCGTGCATGTCGATCATTTCCAGCGCCTTGCCACCACCACGGGCTACGCAAGTCAGTGGATCTTCTGCAACTACGACAGGAATTCCTGTCTCTTCCATTAACAGGCGGTCGAGGTTACGCAGCAGCGCACCACCACCGGTCAGAACCATACCGCGCTCGGAGATATCGGACGCCAGCTCTGGCGGGCACTGTTCCAGCGCAACCATTACCGCGCTCACAATACCGGTCAGCGGCTCTTGCAACGCTTCCAGGATTTCGTTGGAGTTCAGGGTAAAGCCGCGTGGAACGCCTTCAGCCAGGTTACGACCGCGAACTTCGATTTCGCGAACTTCATCGCCTGGGTAAGCAGAACCGATTTCGTGCTTAATACGCTCTGCGGTGGCTTCACCAATCAGAGAGCCGTAGTTACGGCGCACGTAATTAATGATGGCTTCGTCGAAACGGTCACCACCGATACGCACGGAAGAGGAGTACACCACGCCGTTCAGGGAGATAACGGCCACTTCAGTGGTACCACCACCGATATCCACCACCATAGAACCGGTCGCTTCGGAAACAGGCAGACCCGCACCGATTGCCGCAGCCATTGGTTCTTCAATCAGGAACACTTCACGTGCACCGGCACCCTGTGCGGATTCACGGATTGCGCGACGTTCAACCTGAGTCGCGCCAACGGGCACACACACCAGCACACGCGGGCTTGGACGCATGAAGCTATTGCTGTGAACCTGCTTAATGAAGTGCTGAAGCATTTTTTCAGTCACGAAGAAGTCAGCGATAACGCCGTCTTTCATTGGGCGGATTGCGGCAATGTTGCCAGGGGTACGACCCAGCATCTGCTTCGCGTCATGACCCACTGCGGCCACGCTTTTTGGCGAGCCAGCACGATCCTGACGAATGGCCACAACAGAAGGCTCATTCAATACGATGCCTTGTCCTTTTACATAAATAAGGGTATTCGCGGTACCCAGGTCAATGGACAGGTCATTGGAAAACATGCCACGAAATTTTTTCAACATACTAAGGGATAATCCTGAAAGCTGGGGCGGAAAACAAAATCCGCTTACTTTACCAACCACACGCAGCAGCGACAAGGCGCAAAAATCATCTGCAGCGGTGAAAATTTGTGCAGTACGTTTCCTTTGTTACAAATGCATCCCCGGATTCCCTCAGGGCTGAGTAAACAGCAGCGTCCCTCATGTTCATTTGTAACCCGTTAAAGGTCGTTCACTGGCGTTTTGCTCGTCATACTCAAAGCTACAGGCGCGATATTCTACGTGAAAACAAATTAAACGGCAGGTCAAACAGAGTATCTTTGCAAATATTTTTTCACATTGGTGTCAAGCGGCTGAGAGGCGGCAAAAAAATCCCCCTGACCTCCTGTTACACCGCGCTCTGTCAACATCTGCCATTCACTTCGCGAACGCACGCCTGCGGCAAATACTTGTGTTTGCGTTCCTTTGCATGCTTCCACCAGACTCTGTACCAGCAGCTGGTTTTCCGTGCGCTTTTCGATATTCCTTACCAGACCTGGATGTAACTTTAATAACTCAACATCCAGCTCCTTGATCCAATGGGTGCTGACCAGCGTTAAACCGGCCTGCGTGACCGCTACTCGCGCACCCAACGCATTGATCAAACGCACCACCGGACGCAACCGGCTGATGTGTTGACCTACATCCGCCTCAGCAAGTTCAAAAATAATGCGTTTGCGTTGCGATTTTTCGCATTGCATTAAAGTATCGCGCAGCCAGCGTTGAAAACGCGGGCGTATTAACGACTCTACGGTAACCTGTAATGCCAGGTTTTCTTCCGGCCAAAACGATAAAAACGGAATCAACCGGGTTATCTGCTGGCGGTCATACTCTTCAGATAATCCAAATTGCAGCACCATCGGCAGGTATTCAGCAGAAATAACCTCTTCCGAGCCGTCAAAAATACGGCACATCAACTCGCGGTGGTGCACATGTCCATTTTTCAGGACCGCCGGTTTTTGATAGATCCGTGGCCCGCCACGACTGAGCATTTGCTCAATCAAAGTACGCCAGCGCACGTTTCCGCGTCCTTTTTCCGGCAGCGAATCGTCGTAAACCGCCCATCCGTTTGCGCCCTGCAATACGGCGTTGCGGGTAGCGGCTTCCGCATGCTCCATCACCTGCTCAGTCGATTGCCCACCGCGCCAGGCACAGATCCCCATATGTACCATATCGTCTCTGTCGAGCATTTTGCTTTGCGGCAGCGCATCGACGGCTTTCAGTAGCTGGCTGGCGATACTTTCCGCCTCTTTCAACGTGCGGTGCGGCAATAACACGGCAAAGTCGCTCCGGTGATAACGTGCCAGCAGCGCCCCCGGGTAGCGCATGATAAAAGTAGACAGGAGATTGATCAGCGTAAAGAGGTTCTCTTCCGCCACACGCTGTCCCCAGGTGTCGCGCAGCAGATCGAAATCAGGCAAGCGGACCATCATGACTACGCCGTGGGTACCCACCTTTTCGGAGTCATCCAACAACGTCGCCAGCTGATTATCAAAAAAGAGACGGTTATTCAGACCGGTTTTATTATCCTGTGCCGCGTAAGAGCGGATTAGCGTGTCCATGCGGCTACGCTGATCGCTGGCGAACTGGATTTCTGAGAGCAACACATCCAGTGCGCTACTGGTGCGCGTCGGCCATTCATAGACCGAACCCCGCACCTGCGGGCCACGCTCACCGTTCAGGATCCTTACGGAGCGTGTTTCAAGCAATTCTTGTCCGGCAAGCTGACGGCGCAACCAACGAACCGCCAGAAAAATAAGCAGCACGATAAAAGCAACAGCAATGGTGAGAGGCGCGGTGGTCATCAACGAGTGGAAATAGTTGGCCATCGGATCCTGATAGACCATGCGAATGGTCATACCCGGATGTTTAAGCGAATCGACCGTGACGACCCGATACTGACTGACCGTACCGGCTGGACGGTAGCTCCCCCGCCGGGTGTGACTGAACACTGTCTGCTTTCCCTGGACGATATCGACCCGAACAATATCAACAGGCACCATCAGCTCATCCAGCTCTGGCGACAGTGCCGGGAGTGAAGTTGTAATCAAACGCGTATCAATAACCGATGCAACCGACTCTACCCGATTAACCAGCTTGTCCTGGATGGCATTATAAAAACTTAAGGAGCAGCCAATCAGGGTGACAAAAATCGTTAACCCCGTTAGCAGGGTGATAAAAGCCGAGAACTTCGTCGTTAATCGCATCCTTGAGATTACTCCGTGGGTTGATGGGGTAGCGAGTAAGCGCTAACTTGCATTTGAGATGCGGCATACTACCAAATCGGGTGTATCTGGCAATTTATTGCGTTAAATCGGCATGGCATTGCACTGAGCGAGTATAGTCTTCAGACGTTATTTTCCAATCATCTTAATCGTAATGGGGACCCTGTATGCAGGCTTTGATCTTAGAACAGCAGGACGGCAAAACGCTTGCCTCGGTGCAAGCCATTGAAGAGAGTCGACTGCCCGAAGGCGAAGTAACCGTCGATATCGACTGGTCCAGCTTAAATTACAAAGATGCACTGGCAATTACCGGTAAGGGTAAAATCATCCGAAATTTCCCGATGGTGCCAGGGATCGATTTTGCGGGCCGCGTGCATACCAGCGAAGATCCTCGCTTCCATGCGGGTCAGCAAGTACTGCTCACGGGCTGGGGCGTGGGAGAAAATCACTGGGGCGGGCTGGCTTCACAAGCCCGCGTGAAAGGTGACTGGCTGGTACCGCTGCCAAACGGTCTGGATGGTCGTAAAGCGATGATCATCGGTACCGCAGGGTTTACCGCCATGCTGTGCGTGATGGCGCTGGAAGATGCCGGTATTCGTCCAGAGTCCGGTGAGATTGTCGTGACCGGTGCCAGCGGTGGCGTGGGTAGCACGGCGGTGACGCTGCTGCACAAGTTGGGGTATCAGGTTGCTGCTGTGTCTGGCCGCGAAAGCACCCATGACTATCTGCGTCAACTCGGTGCCAACCGAATTCTGGGCCGCGAAGAGTTTGCCGAAACTCGCCCGCTGGAAAAACAGATCTGGGCGGGAGCAGTGGATACCGTCGGTGACAACGTCCTGGCGAAAGTGCTGGCGCAGATGAACTACGGCGGCTGCGTGGCGGCCTGTGGCCTGGCGGGCGGTTTTGCCCTGCCAACCACCGTGATGCCATTCATTCTGCGTAACGTTCGCCTGCAGGGTGTGGATTCCGTGATGACTCCGTCTGCCCGTCGTGCGGAAGCCTGGGAACGTCTGGCACGCGACCTCCCTGAATCATTCTATACCCAGAGCGCCACCGAGATTACGCTCAGCCAGGCACCTGAATATGCCAGTAAAATCATGGACAACCAGTTCCACGGTCGTGCGCTGGTGAAAATTGCCTAATCTTCAATTTTTCGTGACATATTCGCGCTAACGCTTCTCCTCCGTCATGCTTAGAAAAACGCATGACGGAGGATGCCATGAAAAACCGAAAACTGACGGAAGCCGACGTAACGTCAGAATCTGTCTTTATGTTACAGCGCCGCCAGATCCTGAAAATGCTTGGCGTCAGCGCCACTGCGCTGACCCTGACTCCTGCGGCTCATGCCGATCTGCTCGACTGGTTTAAAGGCAACGATCGTCCGAAAGCCCCTTCCGGTGCCCCGCTCACCTTTACGAAACCGGCTGAATGGCAAAACAAACTGACGCTCACGCCGGAAGATAAAGTTACCGGCTATAACAACTTCTACGAATTTGGTCTGGATAAGGCCGATCCTGCCGCCAATGCAGGCAGCATGAAAACCGATCCGTGGACCCTGAAAATCGACGGTGAGGTAGCAAAGCCCCTCACGCTGGATCATCACGACCTCACCACACGTTTTCCGCTCGAAGAACGTATCTATCGCATGCGCTGCGTGGAGGCCTGGTCGATGGTGGTGCCCTGGGTCGGCTTCCCGCTGCACAAGCTGCTGGCGCTGGTTGAACCCACCAGCAATGCAAAATATGTCTCCTTCCAGACGCGCTACGCCCCGGACGAGATGCCGGGCCAGAAGGATCGGTTCATCGGCGGCGGGCTTGAGTATCCTTATGTGGAGGGGTTACGCCTCGACGAAGCCATGCATCCGCTCACCCTGCTGACCGTTGGGGTTTACGGCAAAGCGCTTCCGCCGCAAAACGGCGCACCTGTTCGCCTGACCGTACCGTGGAAATACGGTTTTAAGGGGATTAAATCTATCGTCAGCATTAAGCTTACCCGCGAACGTCCGCCAACCACCTGGAACCTGGCGGCCCCCGGCGAGTACGGTTTTTTTGCTAACGTGAACCCCCACGTTGACCATCCGCGCTGGTCGCAAGCCACCGAGCGGTTTATCGGCTCCGGAGGCGCACTGGATGTGAAGCGTCAGCCTACGTTGCTGTTTAACGGCTACGCGGATGAAGTGGCATCGCTCTATCGCGGGCTGAATTTACGGGAGAACTTCTGAGTGCGTTTAACCGTTAAGCATATAACCTGGCTCAAAGTGTTATTGCACCTGGCCGGGCTGCTTCCTTTTATCTGGCTGTTCTGGGCGGTCAGTCACGGCGCATTCAGCGCCGATCCAGCGAAAGATATTCAGCATTTTACCGGTAGGATGGCTCTGAAATTTTTACTGGCAACCTTGCTGATATCGCCGCTGGCACGCTACGCTAAACAGCCACTTTTGATACGCACCCGTCGGCTGCTGGGGTTATGGTGTTTTGCCTGGGCGACGCTGCACCTCACCAGCTACGCGCTTCTGGAGTTGGGCATTAATAATCTGTCACTGTTAGGCCGCGAACTGGTTACGCGCCCGTATTTGACGCTGGGTATCCTCAGCTGGCTGGTGTTGCTGGCATTAGCGCTGACCTCCACGCAATATGCCCAGCGAAAACTGGGCAGGCGCTGGCAACTCCTGCATAACTTCGTCTATCTTGTTGCGATCCTCGCCCCCATCCACTACCTGTGGTCAGTGAAGATTTTATCACCGCAGCCGGTCATCTATGCCCTGCTGGCACTGGCGCTTTTAGCGTGGCGTTACAAGAAGTTCCGCCAGTGGTTGCGATAGTTCGCGAAACTGTGCGTTTTCCCGCAGATTACTTATCGACCGTGAATCTTTTTCCGATAGCGGTTGATAATCTTCCCTGATAAGACCAGTATTTAGCTGCCAAATGCTACGAAATCGTTATAATGTGCGACTTTGGTTTTCCTGATGGAGTTTTCAGACTCTGATTAGGTGACAATCGCGCATTGAAGGTATATTTTGTTTTTTACCGGAAATTCGCAGGAGATAGCGGCACAATGGCGGATAAATTCCAGATCTTAGTTTTGAACGGACCGAACCTGAACATGCTCGGCACCCGTGAGCCAGAGAAGTACGGCACGCTAACATTGAGTGAAATTGTTAACCGTCTGATGACGGAAGCAGCTTCGTTGAATGTCGATTTGGACCATTTTCAGTCAAATGCGGAGTACGCAATCATCGACCGTATTCATCAGGCTAAAGACAATGTGGACTATATCCTGATCAATCCGGCCGCGTTTACGCACACCAGTGTAGCTATTCGCGACGCACTGCTCGCGGTGAGTATCCCGTTTATCGAGATCCACCTGAGTAACGTGCACGCCCGAGAGCCGTTCCGCCACCATTCCTATCTGTCAGATATCGCTGCTGGCGTGATCTGTGGTCTGGGTGCAGACGGTTATTCATACGCTTTACAGACAGCGGTAAAACGCTTGTCACAATCAAACTAAACAAGAGTACGGAACCCACTCATGGATATTCGTAAGATTAAAAAACTGATCGAGCTGGTTGAAGAATCAGGCATCTCCGAACTGGAAATTTCTGAAGGCGAAGAGTCTGTACGCATCAGCCGTGCAGCCCCAGCCGCTAGCTTCCCGGTAATGCAGCAAGCTTATGCTGCGCCAGTGCAGCAGCCTGCGCTTTCCGCAGCCGTTGCGCCAGCCGCAGAAGCCGCACCTGCAGCAGCTGCAGAAATCAGTGGTCACATCGTACGTTCCCCAATGGTTGGTACTTTCTACCGCACCCCGAGCCCGGACGCGAAGGCGTTCATCGAAGTGGGTCAGAAAGTCAACGTAGGCGATACCCTGTGCATCGTTGAAGCGATGAAAATGATGAACCAGATCGAAGCTGACAAGTCAGGTACTGTGAAAGCGATTCTGGTCGAAAGTGGTCAGCCGGTAGAATTTGACGAGCCGCTGGTCGTCATCGAGTAACGAGGCGAACATGCTGGATAAAATTGTTATCGCCAACCGTGGCGAGATTGCACTGCGTATTCTTCGTGCCTGTAAAGAACTGGGCATCAAGACCGTGGCCGTGCACTCAAGCGCGGATCGCGATTTAAAACACGTATTGCTGGCGGATGAGACGGTCTGTATTGGCCCGGCTCCGTCCGTAAAAAGCTATCTGAACATCCCGGCTATCATCAGCGCCGCTGAAATCACCGGCGCGGTGGCAATTCATCCGGGTTACGGCTTCCTCTCTGAGAACGCCAACTTTGCTGAGCAGGTTGAACGCTCTGGCTTTATTTTCATCGGCCCGAAAGCCGACACCATTCGCCTGATGGGCGACAAAGTGTCTGCAATCACCGCCATGAAAAAAGCCGGTGTTCCAACCGTACCCGGCTCTGACGGCCCTCTGACCGACGACATGGATGCTAACCGTGCTCATGCTAAACGCATTGGCTATCCGGTTATCATCAAGGCGTCCGGCGGCGGCGGCGGTCGCGGTATGCGCGTTGTGCGCAGCGATGCTGAACTGGCTCAGTCCATCTCCATGACCAAAGCAGAAGCGAAAGCCGCTTTCAGCAATGACATGGTGTACATGGAAAAATACCTGGAAAATCCACGCCACATCGAAATTCAGGTGCTGGCTGACGGTCAGGGTAACGCCATCTATCTGGCAGAACGTGACTGCTCCATGCAGCGTCGTCACCAGAAAGTGGTCGAAGAAGCGCCAGCACCGGGCATTACCCCGGAACTGCGTCGCTACATCGGCGAGCGTTGCTCCAAAGCGTGTGTCGATATCGGCTATCGCGGTGCAGGTACCTTTGAGTTCCTGTTCGAAAACGGCGAGTTCTATTTCATCGAAATGAACACCCGTATTCAGGTTGAACACCCTGTGACAGAAATGATCACCGGCGTTGACCTGATCAAAGAACAGCTGCGTATCGCAGCCGGTCAGCCTCTGTCCATCAAACAGGAAGAAGTTGTGGTGAAAGGCCATGCGGTGGAATGCCGTATCAACGCCGAAGACCCGAATACCTTCCTGCCAAGCCCGGGTAAAATCACGCGTTTCCACGCGCCGGGTGGCTTTGGTGTGCGTTGGGAGTCTCATATCTACGCCGGTTACACCGTACCGCCGTACTATGACTCAATGATCGGTAAGCTTATCTGCTACGGCGAAAACCGTGACGTGGCGATTGCCCGCATGAAGAACGCCCTGCAGGAGCTGATCATCGACGGTATCAAAACCAACGTCGATCTGCAGATGCGCATCATGAGCGACGAGCACTTCCAGAATGGTGGGACTAACATCCACTATCTTGAGAAGAAACTCGGTCTGCACGAGAAGTAAGACTGCAGCAACGCGAAAAGGCCGGATTATCCGGCCTTTTTTATTTCTGGGGATCGCCAGGCCCCATCATGTACAATCCCCGCTTTCTTCATCCACAAGGGACATAAAATGGACAAGCGTTTTGTTCAGGCCCATAAAGAAGCGCGCTGGGCGCTGTGGCTGACCCTTCTCTATCTTGCCGCCTGGTTGGTAACCGCTTACTTACCTGACTCTGCTATTGGCATCACCGGCCTGCCACACTGGTTTGAAATGGCCTGCCTGCTGGTACCGCTGGTCTTTATCCTGCTCTGCTGGGCAATGGTGAAATTCATTTATCGTGATATTCCGCTGGAGGACGATGATGCAGCTTGAAGTCATTCTGCCGCTTATCGCGTACTTGTTAGTGGTGTTTGGTTTGTCCGTTTACGCCATGCGGAAACGCACGACAGGTAGCTTCCTGAACGAGTATTTCCTCGGTAGCCGCTCGATGGGCGGCGTCGTGCTGGCCATGACGCTGACCGCGACCTACATCAGCGCCAGTTCATTTATCGGTGGACCCGGTGCCGCCTACAAATACGGGTTAGGCTGGGTACTGCTGGCAATGATCCAGCTTCCTGCCGTCTGGCTCTCGCTCGGCATACTGGGCAAAAAATTTGCCATTCTGGCGCGCCGTTACAATGCCGTGACGCTCAACGATATGCTGTTTGCTCGCTACCAGAGCCGTTTACTGGTGTGGCTGGCCAGCTTAAGCCTGCTGGTGGCCTTTATTGGCGCGATGACGGTACAGTTTATCGGTGGGGCACGCCTGCTGGAAACGGCTGCCGGGATCCCCTACGAGACAGGTCTGATCATCTTCGGGGTAAGCATTGCGCTGTATACCGCGTTTGGTGGATTCCGCGCCAGCGTGCTGAACGACACGATGCAGGGCATGGTTATGCTTATCGGCACTATCGTCCTGCTGGTCGGCATCGTCCACGCCGCGGGCGGCCTGAGCCATGCGGTTGAAACGCTCGAGGCGATCGATCCAAAACTGGTTTCGCCGCAGGGCGCCGATGACATCCTTTCTCCAACATTTATGACCTCGTTCTGGGTATTAGTGTGCTTTGGGGTTATCGGTCTGCCGCATACGGCTGTGCGCTGTATCTCTTATAAAGACAGCAAAGCCGTGCACCGAGGTATCATTATCGGCACTATCGTTGTCGCGATCCTGATGTTTGGTATGCACCTGGCGGGCGCATTAGGGCGCGCGGTGATCCCCGATCTCACCGTGCCGGATCTGGTGATCCCAACGCTGATGGTCAAAGTGCTTCCGCCGTTCGCTGCCGGGATTTTCCTTGCCGCACCGATGGCCGCCATCATGTCGACAATCAACGCTCAGCTGCTGCAAAGTTCCGCTACGATCATTAAAGATCTTTATCTGAACCTGCGCCCGGAGCAGGTCGAAAATGAGCGACGCCTGAAGCGCATGTCGGCCGTTATTACGCTGGTGTTAGGGGCATTGCTGCTGTTAGCTGCCTGGCGCCCACCAGAGATGATCATCTGGCTGAACCTGCTCGCGTTTGGCGGCCTTGAAGCCGTTTTCCTGTGGCCGCTGGTATTGGGACTCTACTGGGAGCGCGCGAATGCTGCAGGCGCGCTGAGCGCCATGATTGTCGGCGGCGTGCTTTACGCCGTGCTCGCAACATTTAAAATTCAGTATCTGGGCTTCCATCCGATTGTGCCTTCGTTACTGCTAAGTTTACTGGCGTTTGTGGTGGGAAACCGTTTCGGTCAGCCCGTTCCACAACCCGCTATGATTTCTACTGATAAATAAAGAGTTTTGCCATGCCGTGGATCCAACTAAAACTGAACACAACCGGCGCTAACGCCGAGGAACTGAGCGATGCGCTGATGGAGGCCGGTTCGGTCTCAATCACCTTCCAGGACACGCATGACACGCCGGTCTTTGAGCCGCTGCCGGGCGAAACCCGCCTGTGGGGTGATACCGACGTTATCGGCCTGTTCGATGCGGAAACCGATATGAAAGAGGTGGTTGCCCTTCTGGAAAACCATCCGCTGCTGGGCGCAGGCTTTGTGCATAAAATCGAACAGCTGGAAGACAAAGACTGGGAACGCGAGTGGATGGATAACTTCCACCCGATGCAGTTCGGCAAGCGTCTATGGATTTGCCCAAGCTGGCGCGACGTACCGGACGCGAATGCGGTCAACGTGATGCTCGATCCGGGTCTGGCGTTTGGAACTGGCACCCATCCAACAACTTCACTCTGTTTGCAGTGGCTGGACGGACTGGATCTGGAAGGCAAGACGGTGATCGACTTCGGCTGCGGTTCCGGGATCCTTGCGATTGCAGCCCTGAAACTGGGCGCGGCAAAAGCCATCGGGATCGATATCGATCCGCAGGCGATTCAGGCCAGCCGCGATAATGCCGAGCGTAACGGCGTTTCCGACCGTCTGGAGCTGTATCTGCCTGATGCTCAACCTGAGGCCATGAAAGCCGACGTGGTAGTGGCAAACATCCTGGCTGGCCCATTACGTGAACTGGCACCATTAATCAGCGTGCTGCCCGTTGAGGGCGGTCTGCTGGGGCTTTCTGGTATTCTGGCAAGCCAGGCTGACAGCGTCTGTGAAGCCTATGCCGATCTCTTCGCGCTCGACCCGGTGGTTGAGAAAGAAGAGTGGTGCCGCATTACCGGTCGTAAAAAATAAGCCTTTGGCGTGGTCCTCTGACCACGCCTCTTTTCCTCTGATATTTCTCCCGCCTTTCACCTGTCTCCGCTAAAATAACCCCACAAATCATAAGTTTTATTTTTGATTTGAATAATAAAATTCACAGGAAGAATGTAATGAAACACGTTTATGGCAAGGCAGCACTGCTGGCGCTGAGCATGGTCTCGGCTTCCGCTATTGCATCACACTGGAGTTATCAAGGTGAAGGCGCACCGGAGCACTGGGGCGAGCTGGACGAGGCGTACAAGACCTGTAAAAGCGGGATGAACCAGTCTCCCATTAACATCGATTCCACCGAGAAAGCACACCTATCCCCCCTGGATACACACTATATTGACGGCCCCGTTACGCTGACAAACAACGGACATACTATTCAGGCCGCTGAAAAGGCGGACACCCGCGACAGCATTACCCTCGATAACCAAACCTGGACCTTACAGCAGTTCCACTTCCACGCGCCGAGTGAAAACACGGTGCACGGTAAGTCGTTCGCAATGGAAATGCATCTGGTGCATAAGAACGAGAAGGGTGAACTGGTGGTGGTTGCCGTGATGTTTAATCAAGGTGCCGCTAACGCTGAGCTGGATAAACTCTGGGGCGTGATGCCGGGCCAGGTTGACCAGAATGTCAGCATCAAGCCAAACCTCGACATGAACCAGCTGCTGCCAAAGGATAAGACGTACTGGCGCTTTAGCGGGTCACTCACCACCCCACCGTGCTCCGAGGGCGTCACCTGGATTGTGCTCAAGCATCCGCTGACCGTCTCAGCAGAACAGTTGGGTAAATTCACCCACACGATGCATCACGATAATAACCGTCCGGTACAGTCACTTCATGGCCGCGTCGTCGTTGAATAATGTGCATTTTTTGCGCTGAGATGATGTTCTAAAATGCGACGCAGATCGCAAAGAAGCGGGATAATCTGCTGTTAAAAACAGCAGATTATCCCGCTGAAGTGATTCATTTATTCAGAAATGATGAGAAGTTACGGGAAATTGTAAGCGCCCATAAAATAACCATTAATGCATAACACAATGATTTAAATGGTGAATAATTTTCACCGAATAGTCTTAGCGGCGATTCCTTGATCTACAGCAGTGGATTGTTCAAAGTTTGGCCTTTCATCTCGTGCAAAAAATGCGTAATATACGCCGCCTTGCAGTCACAGTATGGTCATTTCTTAACTCATGCGCATCGGACACCACCAGCTCAGAAATCGCCTGATCGCAGCGCCAATGGCAGGTATTACCGACCGGCCGTTCAGGACGTTGTGCTACGAGATGGGAGCAGGATTAACCGTTTCCGAGATGATGTCGTCTAACCCACAGGTGTGGGAAAGCGATAAGTCACGTTTGCGGATGGTGCATGTGGATGAGCCAGGTATTCGCACCGTGCAAATTGCCGGAAGCGTGCCTGAAGAGATGGCAGACGCCGCGCGTATCAACGTGGAAAGTGGTGCCCAAATTATTGATATCAATATGGGTTGCCCGGCCAAGAAAGTGAATCGCAAGCTTGCAGGTTCAGCCCTTCTGCAATACCCCGACCAGGTGAAGTCAATCCTGACGGCGGTTGTCAGCGCAGTGGACGTTCCTGTTACGTTAAAGATTCGCACGGGTTGGTCGCCGGAACACCGTAACTGTGTAGAGATTGCCCAACTGGCCGAAGACTGTGGCATTCAGGCCCTGACCATTCATGGACGCACTCGCGCCTGTTTGTTCAACGGTGAAGCTGAATACGACAGCATTCGGGCAGTTAAGCAGAAAGTTTCCATTCCGATTATCGCGAATGGTGACATTACTGACCCGCTTAAAGCCAGAGCTGTGCTCGACTATACGGGAGCTGATGCTCTGATGATAGGACGTGCCGCTCAGGGAAGACCCTGGATCTTTCGGGAAATCCAGCATTATCTGGACACTGGGGAGCTGCTTGCTCCGCTGCCACTGGCAGAGGTCAAGCGCTTGCTTTGTTCGCATGTTCGGGAATTGCATGACCACTACGGTCAGGCAAAAGGGTACCGAATTGCGCGTAAACACGTCTCCTGGTATCTCCAGGAGCACGCTCCAAATGACCAGTTTCGGCGCACATTCAACGCCATAGAGGATGCCAGCGTACAGCTGGAGGCGTTGGAGGCATACTTCGAAAATCTTGCGTAATGAAATAAAGAGCTGACAGAACTATGTTCGAACAACGCGTAAATTCTGACGTACTGACCGTATCTACCGTTAACTCCCAGGACCAGGTAACTCAAAAGCCCCTGCGTGACTCGGTTAAACAGGCACTGAAGAACTATTTTGCTCAACTGAACGGTCAGGATGTTAATGACCTGTATGAGCTGGTACTGGCTGAAGTTGAACAGCCACTGTTGGACATGGTGATGCAATACACCCGCGGTAACCAGACCCGCGCTGCGCTGATGATGGGTATCAACCGTGGTACTCTGCGTAAGAAATTGAAAAAATACGGCATGAACTGATACTAATCAGTTAAATGCTTGTTTAAAAAGGCGCTCTTCGGCATGGGGAAGCGCCTTTTTTATTGCCCATACTGGTAACCGTCAACGCTTTGTAAACCTTCACTTCTCCCGCTTTTAAAGCGCGACTTTTCGTGTATATTTCCAGCACCTTACTGGTTCTTTCCTGCGGAATGGCACAATGATTCGTAAATACTGGTGGCTGGTTGTTTTTGCTGTCTCTGTTTTCATTTTCGATGCGCTGCTGATGCAGTGGATTGAACTGATGAGCACCGAAACCGATAAGTGCCGCAATATGAATTCCGTGAATCCTCTAAAACTGGTCAATTGCTCTGAGCTCGACTAGCCTGCGAACATCGCCAAAAACACGATAATCACACAGTAAAAACGGGGATTTAAATCCCTTTGAGTCATTACCTTACGGTGATAATGTCTCGCCCTTCACAACCGCTCTTGCGTAACCTCACACTCGAGTAGAACCGTCCATGCTGGTCAGCCAATACAATCATATCCTGGTAGTCCTCTCCTTTGTTGTTGCCATCCTTGCTGCGTATACCGCTCTGAACATGGCTGCACGCGTTGCCGGGAGCCAGGGCGTCGCTGCCCGCGTCTGGCTGGCTGGTGGCGGTATTGCAATGGGTATTGGCGTGTGGGCCATGCATTTTATCGGCATGCTGGCGATGGACCTCTCCATGAGCATGAGCTACAACGCCACTCTGACGGTGTTATCCATGATTATCGCCGTGGGTTCGTCGCTATTTGCGCTATGGCTCGTGAGCTGCGAGCAATTACGTTTGCGCCGACTGTTGCCCGGCGCGCTGGTGATGGGAAGCGGTATTGTTGCCATGCATTACACCGGCATGGCGGCGCTGGAAGTGATGCCCGGGATTATCTGGGACAGGGTCTGGGTGGCCATTTCGGTCGCGATTGCGCTTGCCGCTTCACTCGCGGCATTATGGCTGACCTTCCGCCTGCGTCACGAAGCCGCGCAGGTCGTGCTGATGCGCATGGGGGCCGCCATCACGATGGGAATTGCGATTGCCGGGATGCACTATGCAGGCATGAAAGCGGCGCAGTTTCCGATGTCCACAATGGTTCACCATGAAGGTATCAACGGGAGCTGGCTGGCGGTGCTGGTCAGCGTCGTCGCACTCTCTATTCTTGGGATCACCCTGCTGGTGTCGATGCTGGATGCCCGCCTCCAGGCACGTACCGCCCTTCTGGCCTCGTCGCTTGCAGAAGCGAACCGGGAACTCGCGCAACTGGCGCTGCACGATACCCTGACGCGTTTGCCCAACCGTATCCTGCTGGAAGACAGACTCGATCAGGCTATCAGTAAAGCAGATCGCGAGGGTACGCACTTTGCGCTGATGTTCATGGATCTCGACGGGTTTAAAACCATCAATGACGCCTACGGGCATGATGTCGGCGATAAACTCCTGGTCGCCGTGACGGAGCGTTTATTGCTGCCACTGAAGGGCCAGTTCACTCTCGCCCGTATCGGTGGCGATGAATTTGTTCTGCTGGCGGAGAGTGAAGGCCCGGATGATGCGGCCTCGCTGGCCAATTCGCTGGTTCGCGCTATTGATAACCCGTTTAACCTTGAACCTTATGAACTGGTTGTGACCCTCAGCATTGGGATCGCGCTTTACCCGCATGACGGAAAAACCGATCGCGAGCTGATGTTCAATGCCGATGCGGCGATGTACCACACAAAACATATGGGCCGGAACGGGTACCATTTTTTCCAGCCCTCCATGAATACGCTGGCGCAGACCCATCTGCAGTTGATGAACGATCTGTGGCTGGCCATCGATCGCGATGAACTTCGTTTGCTCTATCAGCCTAAATTCCATGCACCTGCAGGCCCCCTCCTCGGTTTTGAAGCACTACTACGCTGGCAACATCCGAAGCAGGGATTATTGACGCCCGAACTCTTCCTGCCGCTGGCAGAAAAAACGGGTCTGATTATTCCCATCGGTAACTGGGTTATCAATGAAGCCTGCCGCCAGTTGCGTGAGTGGCACCTACAGGGGCACCGTAACTGGTCGATGGCGGTGAACCTGTCGACGCTGCAGTTTGAACAACCTTCACTGGTAAAAACGGTGCTCGACTGCCTGACCCGTCACGACGTCCCTCCGGAAATGCTGATCCTTGAAGTGACCGAAACCACAGCGATGAGCAACCCTGACGAAAGCGTGCGGGTACTGACAGAACTGACCAATGCCGGGGTGAAAGCCTCCATTGATGACTTCGGAACCGGGTATTCAAGCCTGCTATACCTTAAGCGCCTACCCGCCAGTGAACTGAAAATTGATCGTGCTTTTGTGCAGGAATTGAGTGGGGAAAGTGAAGATGCCACCATTGTCTCAGCCATCGTGGCGCTGGCAAAAACGCTCAATCTAAAAGTGGTGGCGGAGGGTGTGGAAACCGAAGCACAGCAAACGTTTTTGACAGAGCTGGGCTGTCACACACTCCAGGGTTATCTGTTAGGTAAGCCGGTCAGTGCTCAAACCATTGAGGCACTTTGTGAACATGGGGAGATGTTGCCCGGCGCGGAAGTATAAACGTCATCCTGCGGCGACACGCGTATCACAGGAAGTGTCCCCAGGATGTTGTCGACCAGAGCGGGTGCCTGCTGATAAAGATTAAAACTGTCGCTATTCATTAACCAGTTTTTAATTATCCCGCTAAAAAAACCATGGAGAACGATCAGCGTCAAATCAACATTAACCTGCGGTGAAATCACTTTCCGTGAAATGCAATTCTCCAGCGTCGCGCGCAGATAATCAATGTTAAAACCAATACGATTACGAATTTCACATTCTGAAATCATATCATTTTTAAATTCACATTTATGATACAGAATTTGTAAAAGCGCACACTGCCGTGGTTCACGCGCGATATATTGCAACGCTGTGATAAATTGCTCACGGAGCATTAACAAAGGATCATCATTTTCGGTGAGCGACAGCCTGTCACGAATAATTTCACGCAGGGGGATCTGCTGCTCCCAAATGGCATTAAATATTTCGGCTTTACTGGAAAAATGCCAGTATACTGCGCCGCGCGTAACCTTTGCGGCATCAGCGATGTCCGTAAGCGTCGTGTTGGCTACGCCACGGGTAGCAAACTCACTGATTGCCGCCTCGATCAGCAATTGCCGGGTTTTCTGGGCATCTTCTTTCTTTTTACGCGCCATAGACAGTTACTCGTTATTCACACGTTGAAGACTTAATTTTGGAGTCAGGTAACAAAGTATTCCCTAAAATCGGTTTTAATTTTGCACAAAAAAAGTTAATCCTCTTAATTTATAATTAAGGTGAATGAATGGAGGTAATTAAATTGATCCCAGATATGAATGAGACCATTAAATCCCATTTACTTGATTATTCATGAGTAAGTATATCGTCTAATGGACCCGGTCTGATTCTGATTTTTGTCTTCCCCCCTCTTCATTCGCACTTATAAATTAAAAAACATTAAATACCCTCATTATTATATGCAGCTACATTTTTGTATTTGTACCCTGCCCCTGTCACCGATTTACGGCAAATATCGGTTAATGGGTATTTAAAGGAACAGTAATGACGAATCATTTCAGACTCTTACCCTTAGCCGGTTTTATTGTCTGCGCCGCACTGCTCACCGGATGCGATGGGCAGGAAAACCAGCAACAACATCCGCAAGCCCCTCAGGTGAGTGTACACATTGTCAAAAGCGCTCCACTGGCAGTCACAACGGAACTTCCTGGTAGGACAGATGCGTATCGCGTTGCGGAGGTTCGTCCTCAGGTTAGCGGCATCATTCTGCGCCGTAACTTCACAGAAGGCAGTGATGTGAAGGCAGGCGACTCCCTTTATCAAATCGATCCTGCAACGTATCAGGCGGCCTATGACAGTGCGAAAGGCGAACTGGCGAAAGCGCAGGCGGCAGCGAATATCGCGCATCTGACGGTGAAACGCTATGTCCCGCTGGTCGGCACCCAGTACGTCAGCAAGCAGGAATACGATCAGGCAGTGGCGACGGCGCAACAGGCCGATGCCAGCGTCGTTGCCGCAAAAGCCGGTGTTGAAAGCGCGCGCATCAATCTTGCCTATACCAAAGTGACATCACCCATCAACGGACGTATCGGCAAATCCAGCGTCACCGAAGGGGCTCTCGTCACTAACGGGCAGGCTACCGCCCTGGCAACGGTACAGCAGCTTGATCCCATCTACGTCGATGTGACTCAATCCAGCAAGGATTTTATGCGCCTGAAACAGACCAGCCTGGAAAAAGGGGACGCCACCAGCACCGTTGAGCTGTTGATGGAAAACGGTCAGCCATACCCGCAGAAGGGTACGCTGCAGTTCTCGGATGTGACGGTCGACGAAAGCACCGGCTCGATTACTCTGCGCGCGATTTTCCCAAATCCTCAGCATCAACTCTTACCCGGTATGTTTGTCCGCGCGCGCATTGATGAAGGCACACAGCCGGATGCCATTTTGGTTCCGCAGCAGGGCGTGACCCGTACACCGCGCGGTGACGCAACGGTGATGGTGGTTAACGATAAAAACCAGGTTGAATCGCGTACCGTCGTTGCACCTCAGGCGATTGGCGACCGCTGGCTGGTGACCGAAGGGCTGAAAAATGGCGACCGTGTGATTGTCAGCGGCCTGCAAAAAGTCCGTCCTGGCGTCACCGTCGTGGCGACACCTGACACCGCTGCCACGCCAGCCAGTTAAGGACAACGACATGGCTAATTTCTTTATTCAAAGGCCGGTTTTCGCCTGGGTACTCGCTATTATTTTGATGATTGCGGGCGGGCTGGCTATTCTGAAACTGCCCGTTGCGCAGTATCCAACCATCGCCCCTCCTGCTGTTGCCATCACAGCAACCTACCCTGGCGCTGACGCCCAGACGGTGCAGGATACCGTGACGCAGGTTATCGAGCAGAACATGAACGGCATCGATAATCTGATGTATATGTCGTCCACCAGCGATTCTGCGGGTAACGTCACCATCACTCTGACCTTCGAGTCGGGTACAGACCCGGACATCGCGCAGGTTCAGGTTCAAAACAAACTTCAGCTCGCCATGCCGCTGCTGCCACAAGAAGTACAGCAGCAAGGGATTGGCGTTGAAAAATCCAGCAGTAGCTTCCTGCTGGTTGCGGGCTTTGTGTCGGACAATAAAAACCTGACTCAGGATGATATCTCTGACTACGTCGCGTCGAATGTGAAAGATGCGATTAGTCGCACAACGGGTGTTGGTGATGTGCAGCTGTTCGGTGCGCAGTATGCGATGCGTATCTGGCTTGACAGCAATGCGATGAATAAATACCAACTGACGCCTCTGGATATTATCAATCAGCTGAAAACGCAGAATGACCAGATTGCTGCCGGTCAGCTAGGTGGAACGCCATCTGTTCCGGGCCAGCAATTGAACGCCTCTATCATCGCGCAAACCCGCCTAAAATCGCCGGAAGAGTTTGGCCGCGTGACGCTGAAGGTAAACCAGGACGGCTCCATGGTGCACCTGAAGGATGTGGCTCGCATTGAGCTGGGCGGCGAAAACTACAACATGGTCACCAGGATTAACGGGCAGGCGGCGACGGGTCTCGGGATCAAGCTGGCAACCGGGGCAAACGCGCTGGATACGGCGGCAGCAATTAAGAGCAAGCTGGCACAGCTGCAGCAATTCTTTCCGCAGGGATTGAAGGTTGTCTATCCCTATGACACCACGCCGTTCGTGAAAATCTCCATTCACGAAGTGGTGAAAACCCTGTTCGAAGCGATTGTTCTCGTCTTCCTCGTCATGTATTTGTTCCTGCAAAACCTGCGGGCAACGCTCATTCCTACAATTGCGGTTCCGGTCGTTCTGTTGGGAACCTTCGCGGTTCTGGCGGCATTCGGTTTCTCCATCAATACCCTGACGATGTTCGGGATGGTGCTGGCGATAGGCCTGTTGGTCGATGATGCGATTGTGGTTGTTGAGAACGTCGAACGCGTCATGGTTGAGGACAAGCTGCCGCCAAAAGAGGCAACGCAGAAGTCGATGGAGCAGATCCAGGGCGCGCTGGTCGGTATCGCCATGGTGCTTTCGGCAGTATTCATCCCGATGGCCTTTTTTGGCGGCTCGACGGGGGCCATCTATCGCCAGTTCTCGCTCACCATTGTCTCCGCGATGGCGCTGTCCGTGCTGGTTGCACTGATCCTCACCCCTGCCCTTTGCGCCACATTGCTCAAGCCCGCGTCCAGTGAACATCACGAGAAGAAAGGTGGCTTCTTTGGCTGGTTCAATACCCTCTTTGATAAGAGCGTGGAACACTACAGCAACAGCGTGAGCGGTATTCTTCGCAAGACCGGACGCTACCTGGTGGTGTACGTGCTCATCGTCGGCGGCATGGCGGTACTGTTCCTGCGCTTGCCGACCTCCTTCCTGCCTGAAGAGGATCAGGGGGTGTTTATGACGATGGTTCAGCTTCCTGCCGGAGCAACCCAGACACGTACGCAGCAAGTTCTCGATCAGGTTCAGAACTACTACCTGACCAAAGAGAAAGCGAATGTTGAGTCCGTCTTTACCGTGAATGGTTTTAGTTTTAGCGGCCAGGGGCAAAACTCCGGCATCGCCTTCGTCAGCCTGAAACCCTGGGAAGAACGCCCGGGCGAGAAAAATGGCGTCGGGGCTATTGTCGGTCGCGCGACCAAAGCCTTCAGTCAGATTAAAGATGGCCTCGTGTTCCCGTTTAACCTGCCAGCAATTATTGAGCTGGGTACCGCTACGGGCTTCGACTTTGAGTTGATTGACCAGGCTAACCTGGGGCATACACAGTTGACTCAGGCGCGTAACCAACTGCTCGGGATGGTGAAAGAGCACCCTGACCTTCTGGTTCGCGTGCGTCCTAACGGTCTTGAAGATACCCCTCAGTTCAAGCTTGATGTCGACCAGGAGAAAGCACAGGCGCTGGGGGTCAGTATTTCTGACGTCAACCAGACGATCTCGACGGCTTTAGGTGGCACCTACGTGAACGACTTTATCGATCATGGCCGCGTGAAAAAAGTGTACGTCCAGGCCGATGCCCGCTTCCGCATGCTGCCGGGAGACATCAACAACCTTTACGTGCGCAGCGTAAATGGCGAAATGGTACCGTTCTCGGCCTTTAGCAACGCCCACTGGGTGTATGGTTCTCCTCGCCTTGAACGTTACAACGGCATGCCATCAATGGAGATCCTCGGTGAATCCGCACCGGGCAAAAGTACCGGTGAAGCGATGGTCATGATGGAAAGCCTCGCCTCAAAACTGCCTTCTGGCATCGGCTACGACTGGACAGGTATGTCATATCAGGAACGACTTTCAGGCAACCAGGCACCAGCGTTGTATGCTATCTCACTGATAGTGGTGTTCTTATGCCTGGCTGCGCTGTATGAGAGTTGGTCTATTCCATTCTCCGTCATGCTGGTTGTGCCATTGGGGGTGATTGGCGCGCTTCTCGCAGCATCATTGCGAGGACTGAACAATGACGTCTATTTCCAGGTCGGCCTTCTGACAACAATTGGGTTATCGGCCAAAAATGCCATCCTGATTGTAGAGTTTGCCAAAGACCTGATGGAGAAGGAGGGCAAAGGGATAATTGAAGCGACGCTGGAAGCCTCCCGGATGCGCCTTCGTCCTATCCTGATGACTTCGTTGGCCTTTATTCTGGGTGTCATGCCGTTGGTAATGAGCAGCGGTGCCGGGAGCGGCGCGCAAAACGCTGTCGGGACAGGTGTGATGGGAGGCATGCTATCTGCAACGCTTTTGGCTATCTTCTTCGTACCCGTATTCTTTGTAGTTGTCCGTCGGCGATTCACAAACCATAAAGAATAACCCATCACTAAAGGCACCTCGGGTGCCTTTTTATTTAAGGTAAACAACAGTTTTAAATTTTTACAGCTTCATATTTTCTCCATTAATTCTTTTTGTCGCTCAACTTTCTCCATGATTTTTACAATTCACATAATTTGAGATTATTCCCCCTGCAACGCGAACTTCTACCGATGGTAAAATAGCCACTAATTCGTTAATTGCCGTTTTGGCTTTATGGCGAATGTGAGAAAACACTGAGGTAACATCATGAAAAGATTCATTTCCGTTGCACTTCTCGCTGCGCTGCTTGCTGGTTGCGCGCACGATTCTCCATGTGTACCGGTATACGACGATCAAGGCCGACTGGTTCATACCAACACCTGCATGAAAGGCACTACCCAGGATAACTGGGAAACAGCCGGTGCTATCGCTGGCGGTGCTGCCGCAATAGCGGGTCTGACGCTGGGGATCGTGGCTCTGACCAAATAACCACTGGGGCATGACTCATTCCTGAAAGCGCGGCTCTGTCCGCGCTTTTGCTTTTAAATAGTGCACTAATTTCTTATAAGTAAAAAAAAGAGCCCTCTTTTATTCACGCCTGGTATTTTTTATAAGATTTACGTCACATCTTTATTGGTTATTCTGACGAATTACCAGTTCCATCGTGATGATATTCACATATTAAATCCATTTAATACCCTGCCAATATTCACGGCTGAAACTATCTCTGGCTTTAACCTTATCCTTCAACCAACTTTTGCTCTAATTTGTGGCGCAGGTTGGAATTTCGCACCGTTTCGGGGCATTCGATTTATTTAAGCCTGTCTACACTCAGCATTATGCGTTCACTTGTGTTTATTTAATCGAGCGCAAAACCTGGCATTACGTTTGCTTTATAAACGTTGGCCAAAGCCACAGACAGGTAAAAGCGTTTTAAAACGCCTCTATAACGATAAATTTCGCCACACAGGATCCATTATGAAAAAGACGATGATAGCCAGCCTGGCCGCCGCGAGCGTGTTGTTTGCTGTAGCCGGACAGGCGCAGGCGGGCACGACGCTGGATGCCGTTAAAAAGAAAGGTTTTGTACAATGTGGTATCAGTGACGGTTTGCCAGGCTTTTCCTATGCCGACGCGAACGGCAAGTTTACCGGTATTGACGTTGATGTCTGCCGTGGCGTTGCCGCAGCGGTTTTCGGTGATGACAGCAAAGTAAAATATACCCCACTGACGGCGAAAGAACGTTTCACTGCGCTACAGTCTGGCGAAGTTGATATGCTCTCCCGCAATACGACCTGGACCTCCTCGCGCGACGCGGGAATGGGAATGTCATTTACCGGCGTCACCTATTACGACGGCATCGGCTTCCTTACTCACAATAAAGCCGGTCTGAAAAGCGCTAAAGAGCTGGATGGTGCGACCGTGTGCATCCAGGCGGGTACTGACACAGAGCTTAACGTCGCGGACTACTTCAAATCCAATAAAATGAAGTACACCCCAGTCACCTTTGATCGCTCCGATGAGTCGGCTAAGGCGCTGGAGTCAGGCCGTTGCGATACCCTGGCGTCTGACCAGTCACAGCTCTATGCATTACGCATCAAATTGAGCAACCCTGCCGAGTGGATTGTCCTGCCTGAAGTGATCTCCAAGGAGCCTCTTGGCCCCGTCGTTCGCCGCGGCGATGAGGACTGGTTCTCCATCGTTCGCTGGACATTGTTTGCCATGCTGAATGCCGAAGAGATGGGCATCAGCTCGAAAAACGTCGATGAGAAAACCGCTAATCCGTCCACGCCGGATATGGCACATCTTCTGGGCAAAGAGGGTGATTTCGGCAAGGACCTGAAGCTGGATAACAAGTGGGCTTATAACATCATTAAACAGGTCGGTAACTATGCCGAGATCTTTGAGCGCAACGTGGGTTCGGAAAGCCCGCTGAAGATCAAACGCGGCCAGAACAATCTCTGGAATAACGGCGGTATTCAGTACGCACCGCCTGTACGTTAAGTCTTTGCTGTAACGGGCACTGCAAGCGCAGTGCCCAGTCCAGAGTCATGGTTACCGAGGTTTTTTATGTCCCATCGCCGCTTAGCCGTAAAAGGATCGCTGTCCTTTTCTCATCCCGCGGTCCGCGCCTGGCTGTTCCAGATTATTGCTGTTGTCGTGGTTGTGGTTATCGCCATTTATTTAATCCACAACACCGTTACCAACCTGAATAACCGAGGCATCACCTCTGGTTTTGCCTTCCTGGATCGCAGCGCGGGTTTTGGCATTGTTCAGCATCTTGTTGATTATCAGGAAGGCGATACGTATGGACGCGTATTCATCGTAGGTCTGCTGAATACGCTGCTGGTGTCAGCGCTCTGTATTGTGTTCGCTTCCGTACTCGGCTTTTTCCTTGGTCTGGCCCGACTGTCTGAAAACTGGCTGCTGCGGAAACTGTCGACCATTTATATCGAAACCTTTCGTAATATCCCGCCACTGCTGCAGATTTTCTTCTGGTATTTCGCTGTCCTGCGTAACCTTCCCGGTCCACGCCAGGCCGTGGATGCTTTCGATCTTCTTTTTCTGAGCAACCGCGGGTTATACATACCCTCTCCGCAGGTCGCTGAAGGGCTTTATGCCTTCATCATCGCAATAATTATCGCACTCGCGATTTCTGTCGGCGTGTTCCGCTATAACCGTAAGCATCAGATCAAAACCGGGCAGTTGCGTAAAACATGGCCGGTTGGCGCGGCACTGATTGTTGGCCTGCCGTCAGTCGCCCACTGGCTATTTGGCGCAGCCTTGCACTGGGATATTCCGCATCTGCGTGGATTTAACTTCCAGGGTGGGATGGTGTTAATTCCTGAACTGGCCGCACTGACGCTGGCGCTCTCGATTTATACCTCCGCATTTATTGCGGAAATCATCCGCTCCGGGATCCAGGCGGTCCCTTACGGACAGCACGAGGCGGCGCGCTCACTGGGCTTGCCAAATACCGTGACGCTTCGCCAGGTCATTATTCCGCAGGCTTTGCGGGTCATCATTCCGCCACTGACCAGCCAGTACCTTAATATTGTCAAAAACTCATCACTGGCCGCAGCCATCGGCTACCCCGATATGGTGTCACTGTTCGCTGGGACCGTGCTTAACCAGACCGGGCAAGCGATTGAAACTATTGCCATTACCATGTCTGTTTATCTGATCATCAGTCTGATGATTTCATTGTTGATGAACCTTTATAACCGCCGTATAGCACTGGTTGAGCGCTAAGGATCCATGATGACAAAAGCGATATTGTCGCACTCCTCGCGTCCTGCCAGCACAACAGGTGGGCGCTTCATTATCTGGGCACGTAAGAACCTGTTCTCCAGCTGGAGTAACAGCCTGCTGACGATTGTGTGCCTGTGGTTAATCTGGGAACTGATCCCGCCGCTGCTTAACTGGGCTTTCCTGCAGGCGAACTGGGTGGGCTCCACGCGCGCGGACTGTACGAAAGCGGGTGCATGCTGGGTCTTTATCCACGAACGCTTTGGTCAGTTCATGTATGGATTGTACCCACATGAACAGCGCTGGCGGATTAATCTGGCGCTGGTTATCGGTCTGCTCTCCATCGCCGTAATGTTCTGGAAAAAGCTTCCTCACCGTGGCCGATACATTGCGAGCTGGGCTGTTGTTTATCCGATTATTGTTTGGGTGTTGTTGTATGGCGGTTTTCTGGGGCTCGAGCGTGTTGAAACCCGTCAGTGGGGCGGACTGACGCTGACGCTCATTATTGCTTCTGTGGGGATCGCTGGCGCTCTGCCGTGGGGGATTTTACTGGCTCTGGGACGACGTTCAAAAATGCCGGTTGTACGCGTCCTCTCCGTTATCTTCATTGAGTTCTGGCGCGGCGTACCGCTTATCACCGTTCTGTTTATGTCGTCGGTCATGCTGCCGCTGTTTATGGCAGAAGGTACAACGATCGACAAACTGATACGCGCCCTGGTCGGGGTCATTCTCTTCCAGTCCGCCTATGTCGCAGAAGTTGTGCGGGGTGGTTTGCAGGCGTTACCTAAAGGCCAGTACGAAGCGGCGGAATCACTGGCGCTCGGCTACTGGAAAACGCAGGGGCTGGTCATTCTTCCCCAGGCACTCAAACTGGTCATTCCGGGTCTGGTCAACACGATCATTGCCCTCTTCAAAGATACCAGTCTGGTGATCATCATCGGATTGTTCGATCTCTTTAGCAGCGTGCAGCAGGCTACCGTTGACCCTGTCTGGCTGGGTATGTCCACCGAGGGATATGTCTTTGCTGCCCTGATCTACTGGATCTTCTGTTTTAGCATGTCGCGCTATAGCCAGCATCTGGAAAAGCGCTTTAACACCGGGCGTACACCGCACTGAGGAAATTATGAGCCAGATTACTATGACACCTGCCGACGCGATGATTACGCTGGAAAACGTCAATAAATGGTACGGACAATTTCATGTCCTGAAGGATATCAATCTCAAGGTGAAGCAGGGCGAACGTATCGTACTTTGTGGTCCTTCCGGTTCAGGGAAATCCACAACTATTCGCTGTATTAACCATCTTGAAGAGCATCAGCAGGGGCGTATTGTGGTTGATGGTATCGAGTTGAATGAAGATATTCGCAATATCGACCGTGTACGACAGGAAGTGGGGATGGTGTTCCAGCACTTCAATCTGTTCCCGCATCTGACCGTTCTGCAAAACTGCACGCTGGCCCCCATTTGGGTTCAAAAGATGCCGAAAAAAGAGGCCGAAGCGTTGGCAATGCATTATCTGGAGCGTGTGCGCATTGCTGAACATGCCAATAAATTCCCTGGGCAGATATCCGGCGGTCAGCAGCAGCGTGTGGCCATCGCCCGTTCCCTGTGCATGAAACCTAAGATAATGTTGTTTGATGAGCCGACATCAGCGCTGGATCCAGAAATGGTGAAAGAGGTGCTGGATACCATGATTGGGCTGGCGCAATCCGGGATGACGATGCTGTGCGTGACGCATGAGATGGGGTTTGCCAGAACTGTCGCTGACAGGGTGATCTTTATGGATCGTGGAGAGATTGTCGAACAGGCACCGCCGGATGAGTTCTTTGCGCATCCGAAGTCAGAACGCACGCGGGCATTTTTATCGCAGGTGATTCATTAATCGTTTGTTATGCCGGGTGGCGGCTTCGCCTTACCCGGCCTACAGTTTGTGCAGCGTAGAAACGCAAAAAGGCCATCCTTTCGGATGGCCTTCTCACTTATTTGATGTCTGGCAGTTCCCTACTCTCACATGGGGAGACCCCACACTACCATCGGCGCTACGGCGTTTCACTTCTGAGTTCGGCATGGGGTCAGGTGGGACCACCGCGCTAAAGCCGCCAGACAAATTCTTTTACTTCTTGCCGAACTTTAACCTAAGTATAAAGTGGTGCTGATACCCAGAGTCGAACTGGGGACCTCACCCTTACCAAGGGTGCGCTCTACCAACTGAGCCATATCAGCACGCTAAATTTGATGCCTGGCAGTTCCCTACTCTCACATGGGGAGACCCCACACTACCATCGGCGCTACGGCGTTTCACTTCTGAGTTCGGCATGGGGTCAGGTGGGACCACC
>NZ_JBQEOB010000004.1:0-15171 GCF_052045065.1 Enterobacter sp. 22452
GTAGGCCGGGTAAGGCGAAGCCGCCACCCGGCGAAAATCAACTCACATGCCAATTTTAACCGGCATCCCCGACCGCCGTTCCAGTTCAGCGCCCGCCCCCTCGTTTCTCAGCTGCGTCCGCTGCGCGGCTGAAATGGGCAGAGGCACTTTCCGGGTTGACTCAAATTCCGCGCGGTTACGTGATAATGGCTCATGAACCTCAACCCAGCGGCTGCCGTCCGGCTCGGTGGTGACTTTAACGGGCCTGTCGATAAGCTGCACGCGGGTTCCTACGGGAACATTATCGAAAAGGTATTTGATGTCGTTATTACGCAGACGAATGCAGCCCTGGCTCACCCGCAGCCCGATGCCGAAATTCGAGTTTGTGCCGTGAATGGCATAGAGCCTGCCGATATAAATCGCATACAGCCCCATCGGGTTATCCGGCCCGGCGGGTACGAATGCCGGAAGGGTTTTCCCCTCTGCCGCATAGGCACGGCGCGTGTTCGGCGTCGGAGACCAGGTTGGCCCCTCCTGCTTACGCTCAACGGCCGTCACCCAGTTACGCGGGGTTTCGCGTCCGGCCTGACCAATGCCGATGGGCAGCACGTCGACGGTGTTACCGCCGGGCGGGTAGTAGTAGAGGCGCATTTCCGCCGCATTCACGATGATCCCCTCGCGGACGGTGTCAGGCAAAATCAGCTGCTGAGGTATTACCAGACGGGTGCCGGATTTAGGCAAAAAAGGATCCACGCCCGGGTTTGCTTCCAGCAGGTTGCTCAGCCCCTGCCCGTACTGCGCAGCAAAGGCTTCCAGAGGCAGCGTGTTGCCTTCGGGAACGGTGATGATAATCGGGGTTCCCACCAGACGACTGCCTTCCGGCGGAAGTGGATAGGTTACGGCAAACGCACCGGGAACAGCGGCGCACAGCGTAAGGACGAACCAGATAAGTCGAATCATAGTTTCCTGTGCTCATAAAAAGAGAAAGCCCGGGCTCAGGCAGGCTTTCTCAGTTTACGCTATCACGCCTCGGTTTTGCGCCACCTGCGCGTCAGTACTTTCTCCGCCTCGACAATAAGGAACATCACAAAACCAATCAGCAAGGTGATGACCCAGTAGCGGAACGGCAGCGCTTCAGTGCCAAACAGCATCTGCATGAAGGGTGCGTAAATAATAAGAAGCTGTAGCGCCAGCAGTACGCCGCTCACGATCCAAATCCCTTTGTTCGCCAGCAGCCCTTTGCTCAGCGAGAAGCCGTCATTCACGCGACAGTTGAGCATGTAGAACCACTGCGCTGTGACCAGGGTTTGCAGCAGCACGGTGCGGATAAATTCCGCCGAATAGCCGCGTGGCTGTAGCCAGGCTTCCAGCACGAAGGCGCTGATGGCTATCATCAGACCGACAAACACCACGCGCCAGATGGCATAGCCGTCCATCACATGGAGATTCGCCTTGCGCGGTGGCCGGTTCATGATGTTTTTCTCACCCGCTTCAAACGCCAGGCCAAACGACAGCGTGGCCGACGTCGCCATGTTCATCCACAGGATCAGGACCGGCGTTAGCGGGATCAGGTTCCCCGCCAGCAGCGCAATGATGATCAGCAAAGCCTGCGCGATGTTGCTGGGGATAACGAACAGAATGGTCTTTTTCAGGTTATCGTAAACCCGACGTCCCTCGTGCACCGCACTGGCAATGGTGGCAAAGTTGTCATCCGTTAACACCATGTCGGCGGCTTCCTTGGTGACTTCCGTCCCCTTAATCCCCATGGCGATTCCCACGTCCGCCCGCTTGAGCGCTGGGGCATCGTTTACGCCATCCCCGGTCATGCCCACGACTTCCTGTTTACTTTGCAGAGCCTGCACAAGGCGGAATTTATCCTCCGGACTGGTTCGGGCGAAAATATCGTACTGCTGGGCGGCGTCGCTCAGCTGACGATCGTCCATCGCCTCCAGCTCACGTCCGGTGATAGCGCTTGCGGCGTTACCTATCCCCAACATTTGCCCAATGCTCATTGCCGTTTGCGGGTGGTCGCCGGTGATCATTTTCACGCGGATCCCGGCCTGCAGACAGTCGGCAATGGCGGTAATGGCCTCCGGACGCGGCGGATCCATCATTCCTGCAATACCCAGCAGGATCACGCCATCATGCAGGTCCGGGTGATCCAGCTCGCGTTGCCCCTCACGGGCAGGTTTCCAGGCCGCAGCCACCATACGCAGACCTTCACGGGCATACTCCTCAATCTTACCTTCCCAGTAAGGCTGATCGAACGGCTGCAGTCCGTCATTCGTCTGCTGGTACTGGCAGAGGCGGAACAGGACGTCCGGCGCGCCAGTGATTAAAATCACCTCTTCATCGCCCAGCCGGTACAGCGTGGACATGTATTTATACTGCGAATCAAACGGGATTTTGCTGCGCATTTCGGTATCGAGCGGTGGGAGCGGAATTTTCGCCGCCAGCACCTTCAGCGCGCCCTCGGTTGGGCCCCCGGTGATTTTCCACAGCCCCTGCTCGTCTTTGATCAGCTGGCTGTCATTACAGAGGTCAATGGTGCGCAGGTAGCGTTCCAGCAGGGAACCCTGCGTCACGCTGACGGGCGTTGGGTCATCTACAGGGTGAATATTCCCCACCGGCTCGTAGCTGTCGCCCTCCACGCGATAGGTCGTGTCAGCGGTAATCACCGCTTTGACCGTCATTTCATTCATCGTCAGGGTGCCGGTTTTATCCGAGCAGATAACCGTCATCGCCCCCAGCGTTTCCACCGTGGGCAGCTTGCGAATGATGGCCTTGCGACGCGCCATGGCCTGTACGCCAAGCGAAAGGATGATGGAAATGATGGCCGGCAGGCCTTCCGGCACGGCGGCAACGGCGAGGCTGATAAGCGACAGCACCAGCTCAGAAACCGGCATATCCCGGAACAGGAGACTAAAGACAAACAGCGCCACCATCATCACCAGGATAGTGATGAAGATAGTCTTACCGAGCTTATCCATCTGCACCATCAGCGGCGTGCGGTGCTTTTCAATGTCGGACATCATCTGATTGATATGACCCAGCTCGGTCTCGCCCCCGGTTGCTACCACCACGCCTTTACCGCCGCCGGAGCTGACGGTGGTGCCTGAGTAGAGCAGATTATACCGGTCACCTAAAGGCAGTTCCCCGCTTAACGCATCGCTGTTTTTCTCAACAACGGTGGATTCGCCGGTCAGGATGGCCTCCTCCACGCGCAGGTTATGCGCCTCAATCACGCGCAGGTCCGCAGGGATACGATCCCCGGCACGGATCACCACGATATCACCCGGTACCAGCGCCGTGGTGGGGATCGTTTCATGATCCCCCTGCCGTACCACCACGGCTTCGCTGGAGAGCATATTGCGAATGCTCTGCAACGATTTTTCAGCATTGCTCTCCTGGATATGGCCGATCAGCGCGTTAATGATGGCAACCCCAAGGATCACAAACATGTCTACCCAGTGGCCCATAAAGAGCTTAAGCAACGCGGCCACCAGCAGAACGTAAATCAATACGTCGTTAAAATGCGCCAGGAAGCGCAGCCAGGCGGGTTTGCCCTTTTTTTGCGGTAACGCATTCTCACCATGCTGCTGAAGTCGGGCTGATGCCTCAGTGCCGCTAAGGCCTTCCAGGGTGGAGTGGATATTCGACAGGGTTTCATCAACGGTTTGTTGATAATACGGACGTTCAGGTTTTCCTGTTTTCATCGTTCCTTCCTCAGGTTCTATTCAGAAATCACCTTGCTTCTCTGTAATTAACGAATAACGAAAACAGGGACATGAGCGTAACGAACAATACTTGCTGCCTCTGATCCTAACAAATGAGTTTGAATATTGGGATTTCGCGAGCCGACAATAATCGCGCCGACAGCCAGTTCATCCGCCAGCTTTATAACCTCATCACGAACATTCCCGCTACGGACATGGAGATGAACACGCGCTTCTGGCAGATTTAATTTTTTGACCAGGTCAGACAGCTTTTCTTTCGAATTATTAATCATATATTCATCCATTTTGCGCGCATCTGAAATAAAACCACGCGTCAGTTCGGCTGAAAATTTGGGCATGACGTGCAGCAAATGAATGTCACCCGATGCGCTTTTCGCCAGAAACTGTGCATGCTGCAACGCTTTATCCGCCAGGCTTGTCTCGTAGACATCCACCGGAACGAGAATGTTTTTATACATATCGAGCATCCTTTTTATAACCAACACGAGAGTGAATGAAGCAAAAAAACGCATTAAATGCAGGGGGTTGCCCTTAATGCCAGTTACGGTAAAAGAGATGGATAATATTAAACGTAGCACAGGAATATCAGGTTTAGCGCTTCCCCACTGATAATGGTTATTTAACATTTATGTTTTCGCCGACTATGCTCATAGTCAGCCACCGCTTCCGGCTCATGGAGGAATGTATGTATGGTTTAAGCCTGATCCGCCTGGGTATGTTTATTGCACTCGCCATTATCGCCAGCACGGCGATTGGTTTATTTACCTATATGGTCGTCACTGTTCTGGCAGAATAGTGTCACCCCCTGTCCAGGTTATGGAATAAATAAAACAGTTATTTATTAGGGGAATACAGTGAACCGCTACCTCTCTCTTTTACCGTTCGTTTTGTTAACGCTCACGGCGTGCGACCCGAAACCGAAGCAAGCCCCCCCCCTCCCCAGGATGGTAAAAGTGGCGGAGGTAACGGTTCACGGCCACGCCCAGCAGCGCGTTTTTCCTGCCCGCATTGAATCGGGCGATGCCACAGACCTTTCCTTCAAGCGCGCAGGGCAAATTGAAGCGCTCGATGTCCGTCAGGGTGCTGCCATCAAACAGGGGCAACAGCTTGCCAGACTGAACGCCCGTGAAGCCCAGCAGCGGGTTAACGACAGACAAACAGCGGCGACGCTGGCCCAGAGGCAGTTCGACCGCTTCCAGACGCTGGCAGGACGACAGGCCATTTCAAAAGCCGAGATGGACGTGCAGCGTGCGAACCGCGATTCGGCGAATGCGGCGCTGCAGATTGCCCGGGAAGAGCTGAATCAGATGACGCTCGTTGCGCCCTTCAGCGGGACGGCAGCCAGCGTGCACGTGCGAAACCATCAGGTGGTGTCTGCCGGTCAGCCCATTGCGACGTTAACCCGTACCGATCTGCTGGACGTGGTGTTCAGCATCCCTGAAAACCTGTTTAAGACCTTTGATATCCGCAACGCGCAGTATCGCCCCGTGGTGAAAATTAACGCCATTCCGGATCGGGAATTTACCGCCGTCTACAAAGAGCATTCGGGCAGCAGCGACAGCAATACCCTGACCTGGCAGGTGATACTCACCATGCCGCGACCCGATGATTTTCCCGCCGTCGGTGGCGTAAGCGGTACGGTGACCATCAATTTAACCAACCTCCCGGCCGGTGCGGGTGCTCAGGCGCTCGTCGTACCGGTTGAGGCAGTCTTTAACCCGGACAACAGCCCGCGCAATGAGCCGCACGTCTGGGTCGTAACGGGAGAAGGCGACACGCTCCATCTTGAAGACCGCAAGGTCAGCGTGGGGCAAGTGAGTACCGAAGGCGTGGTGATCACCAGCGGGCTTAAGGCGGGCGAGCGCGTGGTGGCCGCAGGCGTTGGGGAACTCCATGCTAACCAGCCGGTGCGTATCTGGACGCGTGAACGGGGACTGTAATGGATATCTCTCGTCAATTTATTAATAACCCTGTTCGCGTCTGGCTAACGATTCTGCTGCTGGGCATCGGCGGTATTTTCGCCCTGTTGAATATCGGCAGGCTGGAAGATCCCGCCTTTACCATCAAAACCGCTGTGGTGGTCACCCACTACCCCGGCGCATCAGCTCAGCAGGTTGAAGAAGAGGTGACGCTTCCGCTGGAGAATGCCCTTCAGCAACTGCCTTATCTGGACAACGTGAGTTCCATCTCGTCAAACGGTCTGTCGCAAATCACTGTTAACATCGCTTCACGCTATCACTCGAACGAACTGCCGCAGATTTGGGATGAACTTCGCCGCCGCGTGGGCGATGCCTCGCGTCAGTTCCCGCCCGGCGTCGTCACGCCCTTTGTGAATGACGATTTCGGCGACGTGTTCGGCTTCTTCTTCGCCATTTCCGGAGATGAATTCAGTAATCCTGAACTGGTGAGATATGCGGAGCAGCTGCGCCGGGAGTTGATTCTGATCCCCGGCGTCGCGAAGGTTGCCATCGGCGGAGCCATTAGCCAACAGGTCAACATCGATATCTCCCTGACCAAAATGGCCGCGCGCGGCATTACGCTGAACCAGCTTTCCGCCCTGCTCAGCAGACTTAACGTCGTTTCCAGCGCAGGAGAAATCACTTCCGGCACCGAATCCATTCGCCTGCACCCGACCGGTGAGTTCGAGAATCTTGATGAACTGGCGGATATCATCATCACGCCTTCCGGCACCGGGGCGGCGACGCGTCTGCGGGATATCGCCACGTTGTCACGCGGGCTAAACGAATCACCCGCCAGTATCTACCATGCCAACGGCAAAAAAGCCGTCACCATGGGCGTCTCGTTTATTCCCGGCGTTAACGTGATCGACGTGGGCCACGCGCTGGAGGCGAAGCTAAACCAGATGTCGGCGGAAAAACCGGCAGGCATACAGATAGACCTGTTTTACGATCAGGCAGCCGAAGTGGGCCACTCTGTTAACGGTTTTATTATTAATTTCCTGATGGCGCTGGCAATTGTCATCGGCGTACTGCTGATCTTTATGGGCGTACGCAGCGGGATCATCATTGCGTTTTCTCTCGCGCTCAACGTGCTCGGCACGCTGCTGATTATGTATCTGTGGGGCATTGAGCTGCAGCGCATCTCGCTCGGGGCGCTGATTATCGCCCTCAGTATGCTGGTGGATAACGCCATCGTAATTGTCGAAGGGGTGTTGATTGCCCGACAGCAGGGCTCGCCTCTGCTGGCCGCCGTGAACTACATCATCCGCCGCTCTGCCCTGCCGCTGCTGGGGGCGACGGTGATTGCCATCCTGGCGTTTGCCCCTATCGGGCTGTCGCAGGATTCCACCGGGGAATACTGTAAATCCCTGTTCCAGGTGCTGCTGATTTCCCTGATGCTGAGCTGGTTTTCGGCGCTCACCCTCACCCCGGTGCTGATTAAGTGGTGGTTGTTTAAAAACGACAACATCCCCGATAAAACCGATGAGTCAGATCCTTACGATAAACGACTCTACCGCGCCTACCAGCGCCTGCTTAACACGCTGCTGCACCATAAGGCACCGACGCTCATTGTGATGGCTGCGCTGCTGGCAGCGTCTGTCTGGGGTTTTGGTGGCGTACGGCAAAACTTTTTCCCGTCGTCTAATACGCCGATTTTCTTTGTCGACCTCTGGCTACCCTACGGCACCGATATTAAATGGACCGAGAAAATGACCGGCGATATCGAAAAAACCATTAACGGCCAGCCGGGCGTCGAAACCACCGTCTCGACCATTGGTCAGGGAAGTATGCGCTTTATTCTGACCTACAGCGGACAGCGGCAGTACAGTAACTATGCGCAGATCATGGTGCGCATGGACGACCAGCGCAACATCTCCGCCCTGACGCGCCACGTGGACGAGTACATCGCGCGAAACTATCCGCAGGTCAACGCCAGCACCAAACGCGTGATGTTTGGCCCCTCTGGCGACAGTGCCATCGAGGTGCGCATTAAAGGTCCCGATCCTGACCGGCTGCGCCTGATTGCCAGCCAGGTGGACGACATCCTCACCCGCGACCCGGCCACGGGCAGCGTCAGGAACGACTGGCAAAACCGCAGCAAGGTGATCCGCCCACAGTACGTTGCCGCCCTGGGCCGTGAGCTTGGCGTAGATAAGCAGGACGTCGACAACGCGCTGGAGATGAACTTCTCCGGCAGCCGTGCGGGGCTTTATCGCGAAGGCAGCGACCTGCTCCCGGTCGTGGTACGCCCGCCAGAGAGCGAACGGCTGGACGCCAATCACCTGAACAACGTGCTGGTGTGGAGCCAGACGCGGCAGCAGTATATCCCGCTGAGTAACGTCGTCAGCCGCTTCTCGCTGGAGTGGGAGGATCCGCTCATTCTCCGACGCGATCGCTCGCGGGTGCTGACGGTTCAGACGGACCCGGACCCGCTAAGCCAGCAAACCTCCGGCGATATCCTCGCCCGCGTGAAGCCGCAGGTAGATGCCCTTCCCCTGCCACACGGCTACAGCATCGAGTGGGGAGGCGACGCGGAAAACTCCAGTGAAGCGCAGCAGGGGCTGTTCACTACGCTACCTCTCGGGTATCTGGTGATGTTTGTCATTACGGTGCTGATGTTTAGCTCGGTGAAAAATGCCGTCGCCATCTGGCTGACCGTACCGCTGGCGCTGATCGGCGTGACGCCGGGATTTTTAATTACCGGCATTCCCTTTGGCTTTATGGCGCTGATTGGCCTGCTGAGCCTGAGCGGAATGCTCATCCGCAACGGCATCGTGCTGGTGGAAGAGATTGAGCAGCAGAAAACGCAAAAGGATCAGCACGAGGCGATCGTGTACGCCGCCACCTCGCGCCTTCGCCCCATCCTGCTCACCGCGTTTACGACAGTTCTTGGCCTGGCTCCGCTACTGCTGGACGTTTTCTTCCAGAGCATGGCCGTTGTGATTATGTTTGGACTGGGATTTGCTACAATCCTGACGCTGCTGGTACTCCCCGTGATCTATGCGTGTTTCCATCGTAAGGACGAAGCCAAATAACAATGAATGCGACAGGGCTGAACATTATCAAGACGCTGGGCTGTATGACGGCGGTGACCTTCTTTACCATCTACAATACCTGGGATCATTATGATTATGACTATCACTGGATCCTGGGGTTTTTAACCTTTATTTCGACCATCGCCACGCCGCTGTTTTTTGTGGTTTCGGGCTATCTCGACGGACAGTCCCGGCACGGCACCCGCTGGCAGCTGGGTAAAATTAAAAGTCTGGTGATTGTTTTTCTGTTCTGGATAACGATCTACTACCTGTGGGAGCCCTATCAGCGCGGGTATTTAATCCAGCCCTGGTTCGTGTTCGCCTTTGTCGTGATTTACACCTTCCATCCGGCGGTGGAGTGGCTCAGCCAGCGGCGAGCGCTATTCTGCGGGGCGATTGCCGCCCTGCTGCTCTTTTCCTACGGATACGATCTGCTCTCGGCGCTTTATCCTGAAACACACATCTTTTCCCTGTCACCGCAGTATCGGCTGTGGACATGGCTGCTGTTTTATCTGACGGGGCAACTCTTCTGCGACCCGAAAATCGCCGAGTGGATTAGCCGCAAAAATGTCGTCAGGGCGGCGGTTGTCGCCATCCCGTTTATCTATCTCTTCACCTGGTTTTACGAGCGCCACTTCTTCTTCGCGCTGTTCAAGGCGGACAGAAACGCCTTTATTCTCACCGGCTCTCAAATTTACATTTTGATCATCGCGCTGGTGATTGCGGCGAACGGCGTGCGCTTTCGTCGCAACGCCGAATTCAAAGAGTCGGTTCTGGCCGCCATCAGCAAAACGATGACCGGCGTGTATATTGTGCACTACTCGGTGTTTCACCTGCTGACGGCGCTGATACCGGTGACCTCCCTCGGCATAAAGCTTTCGCTGATTGTGCTCACGTTCGTCACCTCTGTTCTCTTCTCCATGCTGGTATTGTCTAACGCCGTGGCAAAAAAGGTGATCACCCTTTAAAAGCCTAAGCGCAGCCAGGCAAAGAGCACGTTGCCGTTATTGTAGGTACCTGGAATATAGGTGAACTGGACGGTAACGCGCTTATACCCAGCCGAAAACAGCGGGAAGATGAACGGTAGCGGCACGTAGTTGGCAAAATCATCTCGCGCCGTGATGCCCGCTGCAGCACCGAGCCCCAGGCGGAAATCCTTCGCATTATCCAGATACCAGCCCTTCTCCCAGCCATAGCCCATCGCGGGCTGCCATTCGTTGTGGGAGTCCTTGAACATCATCGCGAAGAGCGCGCTCCAGTTGCCCTCTTCGTTATAGCGGGAAACGCCCAGCCCGCCGCCCCACGGCATTTCATTGTAATTGTCCGTTTTTTCTTTGTCGTACATAAAGCGAGCGTGCCAGCTCAGGAACGGCAGGTACAAATCGTAACGTTGAGGCTCTTCCCAGGTCTGGGAGATATCATCCGTCAGCGTATTCCACCAGCCGCTAATTCGCTGTTCTCCATAGACTTTCTGCTCGGCATGAAGCGGTGTGGCGAATAAAAACAGGACAATCCAGATGGCCGAAAAGGTGCGTTGCATTGTTTTTCCCTTAGCTTAAGTCACGCAGCGGTTTCTATTACTGTAATCCATTCAGCACTAACCGGAGCCAAACAGACTGATTTATCTCGAGGCAGGGGAAGATGAAATTTATTTATTCAGCGCCTTCCGGAAAGATAAAAACGTTTTCTCCGGCGTTTTGTCGCGGTAGTCTCATAGGTTCCGTTTATATGACGGACGCAACGTGAGTGACCTTTTCTTATACCAATAATTAAAAATCAGTACAGACAGGACAACTATGGACTCCACCCTCATCTCCGAACGTCCCAACGAGGAGACACCTTCGCTCAACCGTGCCCGCCGCGCAGCCTTAGGCAGCTTCGCGGGTGCCGTCGTCGACTGGTATGATTTTCTGCTCTACGGCATCACTGCCGCCCTGGTGTTTAACCGCGAATTCTTTCCCCAGGTCAGCCCCGCGATGGGCACACTCGCCGCGTTTGCCACCTTCGGCGTCGGCTTTCTGTTTCGCCCGCTGGGCGGGGTGATTTTCGGCCACTTCGGCGACCGCCTCGGCCGCAAGCGCATGCTGATGCTCACCGTCTGGATGATGGGGATCGCCACTGCGCTTATCGGTATTCTCCCCTCGTTTGCCTCCATCGGCTGGTGGGCGCCGATACTGCTGGTCACCCTGCGCGCCATCCAGGGCTTCGCCGTAGGCGGTGAATGGGGCGGCGCGGCGCTGCTGTCCGTCGAGAGCGCGCCGAAGCACAGGAAAGCCTTTTACAGCAGCGGCGTGCAGGTGGGTTATGGCGTCGGCCTGCTGCTCTCCACCGGGCTGGTCTCCTTAATCAGCCAGCTCACCACCGACGAGCAGTTCCTGAGCTGGGGCTGGCGCATTCCGTTCATCTTCAGCATTGTACTGGTCATCGCCGCGCTGTGGATCCGCAACGGGATGGAAGAGTCCGCGGAATTCGAACAGCAGCAGCGGGAAAAACCGGTCGCTAAAAAACGGCTGCCAGTGATGGAAGCGCTGGTTCAGCATCCTGGCGCTTTTCTGAAAATTATCGCCCTGCGCCTCTGTGAACTGCTGACGATGTATATCGTCACCGCGTTTGCGCTGAACTACTCGACGCAGAACCTCGGTCTTCCCCGCGAGCTGTTCCTGAATATTGGCCTGCTGGTCGGCGGGATAAGCTGTCTGACTATCCCCTGCTTCGCCTGGCTGGCAGACCGGTTTGGTCGCCGTCGCGTCTATATTACCGGGGCGCTGATTGGCACCCTCAGCGCCTGGCCGTTCTTTATGGCGCTGGAGGCACAGTCGATCTTCTGGATTGTCTTCTTCGCCATCATGCTCGCCAACATCGCTCACGACATGGTGGTGTGTGTGCAGCAGCCGATGTTCACCGAGCTGTTTGGCGCAAGCTACCGCTACAGCGGCGCGGGCGTGGGCTATCAGGTGGCAAGCGTGGTCGGTGGCGGGTTTACGCCGTTTATTGCCGCCGCGCTGGTGACTTTCTCTGGCGGAAACTGGCACAGCGTGGCGATTTATCTGCTGGCCGGTTGCCTGCTCTCTGCCGCCACGGCGCTGTTTATGAAAGAGCCTCACCACGCCTGATCTCACTTTTGTTTCACGGGCGTGTGACATACTATCGGGTAGAGTCACACACCTGTGGAACAAGGAGACAGAGATGAATAATAAGGGCTCCAGCCTGACCCCGGCTCAGGCGCTGGACAAACTCGACGCGCTGTATGAACAGTCCGTCAACGCGCTGCGCAGCGCCATCAGTGAATACATCGAATCAGGGAAACTTCCCGATGAAAAGGCCAGAACTCAGGGCCTTTTTGTTTATCCGTCGCTCTCTGTTACCTGGGACGGCAGTGCCAGCAGTAATCCCAAAACCCGCGCCTACGCGCGCTTCACTCACTCCGGCTGTTACAGCACCACCGTCACCCGCCCTGCGCTGTTCCGCCCCTATCTTGAGGAACAGCTGACGCTGCTGTATCAGGATTACGGCGCGCACATTTCTGTGGAACCTTCGCTGCACGAAATCCCTTATCCGTACGTGATAGACGGCTCGGCGCTGACGCTGGATCGCTCCATGAGCGCGGGGCTGACGCGCCACTTCCCGACCACCGAGCTTTCCCAGATTGGCGATGAGACGGCTGACGGGATTTATCACCCGGCTGAATTTTCCCCCCTGTCGCACTTTGATGCTCGCCGCGTGGACTTCTCGCTGGCGCGCCTGCGTCACTACACCGGCACGCCCGCGGAGCACTTCCAGCCGTTTGTGCTGTTCACCAACTACACTCGCTACGTGGATGAGTTTGTCCGCTGGGGCTGTAGCCAAATTCTCGATCCGGACAGTCCTTACATTGCCCTTTCCTGCGCGGGCGGGATCTGGATCACCGCGGAGACCGAAGCGCCCGAGCAGGCTATCTCCGACCTGGCGTGGAAAAAACACCAGATGCCCGCGTGGCACCTGATCACCGCCGACGGACAGGGCATTACGCTGATCAACATCGGCGTGGGCCCGTCAAACGCCAAAACCATCTGCGACCATCTGGCGGTCCTGCGTCCGGACGTGTGGCTGATGATTGGCCACTGCGGCGGCCTGCGCGAAAGCCAGCTGATTGGCGATTACGTGCTGGCCCACGCCTATCTGCGTGATGACCACGTGCTGGACGCGGTACTGCCGCCGGACATCCCGATCCCAAGCATCGCCGAAGTACAGCGCGCGCTCTATGACGCCACCAAAGAGGTCAGCGGTATGCCGGGTGAAGAGGTTAAGCAGCGCCTGCGTACCGGCACGGTAGTGACGACGGATGACCGCAACTGGGAGCTGCGCTACTCCGCCTCCGCGCTGCGTTTCAACCTGAGCCGCGCGGTGGCGATTGATATGGAAAGCGCCACCATTGCCGCGCAGGGGTATCGCTTCCGCGTCCCTTACGGCACGCTGCTGTGCGTCTCCGATAAGCCGCTGCACGGCGAAATCAAGCTGCCGGGCCAGGCCAACCGTTTTTACGAAGGGGCTATCTCTGAGCATCTGCAGATCGGTATTCGTGCGATTGATTTACTTCGCGCGGAGGGCGACAAGCTGCATTCGCGCAAGCTGCGTACCTTCAACGAGCCGCCGTTCCGCTAATAACAAGGAAAAACCATGCACACCACATCACCGCTCTCTGACCTGCGCCACTGGCTTGAAGCCAGCCATCTCGACGGGATGATCGTTCCGCGAGCGGATGCCTGGCAGAGCGAATACTGCGCCCCGTACGACGAAAAGCTGGCCTGGCTGACGGGCTTTGACGGCTCGGCCGGTCTGGCTCTGGTGCTGAAAGACAAAGCGCTACTCTTCGTCGATGGACGTTATCAGGTTCAGGCCCGCGTTCAGGTCAATACGGACGAGATTGAGATCCACCATCTTCACAACGAACCGCTGGCTGAGTGGCTGGCGAAAAACGTGGAGGCAGGGACGCGCATTGGCTTTGACGCGATGCTGATGACAAATTCAGAGTTTGAGCAGCTGTCTGCCACGCCGTGCGAGCTGGTGCCTCTGAAGGACTCGCCGTTTGACACGCTGTGGACTGACCGCCCAGCGGCACCAGCGGGGCTTATCCGCGAAATGCCCGTTGAGGTCAGCGGGGAAAGCAGCGCTGAAAAACGTCAGCGTGTTGCCGCCGTGCTGGCCGAACACAATGCTGATTTCCTCGCCGTGACGCTGCCAGACAATATCGCCTGGCTGCTGAACGTGCGTGGCTCAGATATCCCCTTTAGCCCGGTACCTCTCTCCTTCGCCCTGCTCAGCCGCGATGGTAGCGTGGAGTGGTTTGTTGACGATGCGAAGCTCACCGCATTGCCGGATGCCGTGCGTAATGCCTTCACTCTCGCCCCGCAGAGGGCGTTTATTGAACGCTGCCAGCAGCAGGCTGCGGGCAAACGGGTGCTGGTCGATGCCGATTCTGCGCCTGTTGCATTGCGCTTTGCCATCGAGCCGCAGGGAGAGATCGTCTGGCAGACCGATCCCCTCACCCTGATGAAAGCCTCGAAAAACCCGATGGAGCTGGCGGGCTATCGCGAATGCCATCATCAGGACGGTGCCGCGTGGGTTAATTTTCTTGCCTGGCTGAGTCGGGAAGTCCCACGACGCGAGGCGGCAGGGAATCCGTTGACCGAACTGGAGGTACAGGCACAACAGCTGGCGTTCCGCAGGCAACAGCCCGGATTTATTGAGCAGAGTTTTGCGACCATTTCCGCGTCGTCGAGCAATGCGGCAATGTGCCATTACCACTCAAGCGAAGCCAGTAACAAGCCCATCGGACACGACCATTTTTATCTGAATGATTCCGGTGGTCAGTACCACAACGGCACCACCGATGCCACGCGCACGCTGGCGTGGGGTAACGTCGACCCGCAGCAGCGCCTGCACTATACCGCCGTGCTGAGAGGCTTCCTGTCGCTCATTACCCTGCAGTTCCCTTCAGGGACTCAGGGACATCAACTGGATGCCTTCGCCCGTCGTCCGCTGTGGGAGATGGGGTTGGATTACGATCACGGTACCGGGCACGGCGTGGGGCATCAGTTGCTGATCCATGAAAACCCACATCGCATCGCCAAAAAGGTCACCCCGTGGCCGCTGGTGGCGGGGAATATCATCACCATCGAACCGGGCTACTATCTGGGCGATAGCCACGGCATTCGCATTGAAAATCAGGTGGAGATTGTGGAAAGCCGCCCGGGGTTCTGCAAATTTGCCTCGCTGACGCTGATCCCGATTGACCTAAACCAGGTGGAATTGCATTTGTTGAGCGAGCAGGAAAAGCAGTGGCTGGATGAATATCATCAGCAGGTACGTGAGGCGCTGTTACCTCTGGTGAACAGCGATGCGCGAGCGTGGCTGGTGGAGGCAACGGCGCCGATTCGTATGAACGGATAGTGCGGCTTTTTGCCAGGTGGCGGCTTCGCC
>NZ_JBQEOB010000004.1:15221-139357 GCF_052045065.1 Enterobacter sp. 22452
CAAATTTGGCTCCTCTGACTGGACTCGAACCAGTGACATACGGATTAACAGTCCGCCGTTCTACCGACTGAACTACAGAGGAATCGTGTGAACGGGGCGCATATTATCGACCTGCGTTCGCCTTGTCAAAGGATGGATCAACACCTTTCGATCGTTTGCTGACAAAATCAGCAAAGTGACGCTTTTGCCAACGTAATGCACCGTCATGGTGCAAACATACCTCTAATGGGGCAGATCATAAACTGCTGTTTCAGTCATTAAACCCCCATCCATGATTAGCTTTCCTTATTTTCAGCCGCTTAGCAACAAATCAGACCTCTTCGCAAAACTGGCATTCATATTGCAAAACCAGTTCAACAACGACAGCCGGTTCCGGCACAGTTTTTTGAACAGGGGGCAAAATGAACTTAAGACGACTGAAATACTTCGTAAAAATCGTCGATATCGGCAGCCTGACTCAAGCGGCAGAAGTGCTGCATATCGCGCAGCCTGCGCTGAGCCAGCAGGTGGCTACGCTGGAAGGCGAGATGGATCAGCAATTACTGATCCGCACCAAGCGCGGCGTAACGCCAACAGAAGCTGGCAAAATTTTGTATACCCATGCCCGCACTATTCTGCGTCAGTGTGAACAGGCGCAGCTGGCGGTGAACAATGTCGGCCAGACCCTGAGCGGACACGTTTCCATTGGTTTAGCGCCAGGAACCGCGGCATCGTCTATCACCATGCCACTGCTGCAGGCCGTTCGCGCTGAGCTGCCTGAAGTGCTGGTCTACCTGCACGAAAACAGCGGTTCTGTGCTGAATGACAAACTGCTCAACGGCCAGCTGGATATGGCCGTCCTTTACGATCGCTCTCCCGTCGCCGGGATCACCAGCCAGCCGCTGCTGAAAGAAGATCTTTATCTGGTCGGCACCCGCGACTGCCCCGGTCAGAGCGTTGATTTAACCGCCGTGGCCGAGATGAATCTCTTCCTGCCGCGCGATTACAGCGCGGTGCGCGTGCGCGTGGATGAAGCGTTCTCCCTGCGCCGCCTGACGGCCAAAATTATTGGCGAAATTGATTCTATTTCCACGCTGACCGCAGCGATTGCCAGCGGAATGGGAGTAACGGTCCTGCCGGAATCCGCCGCCCGCTCGCTGTGCAGTGCGGCAAACGGCTGGATGGCGCGCATCACCACGCCTTCAATGAGCCTGCCGCTGTCGCTGAATATGTCCGCACGCGGATCGCTGTCGCCGCAGGCGCAGGCAGTAAAAGAGATTTTGATGTCGCTGGTCAGCAAGCCGTCGCTTGAGAACCGTGAACTCCAGCTCGTGAGTTGATATTCCATAAAAGCATAAGATGCTGGTTTTTATTATTTGTTCTGCAGCTCAGCTGACTCTAACAATAGAGCTATGTCAGATGCGCCGGAGTGAATCGTGAATTTCCAGCAACTTAAAATTATCCGTGAGGCGGCCAGGCGGGACTACAACCTGACCGAAGTCGCTAACATGCTTTATACATCCCAGTCGGGCGTCAGCCGCCATATTCGCGAGCTGGAAGAGGAACTGGGGATAGAGATTTTTATCCGTCGCGGCAAGCGTCTGCTTGGGATGACGGAGCCGGGCAAGGCATTGCTGACCATCGCTGAGCGGATCCTCAACGAGGCCAGCAACGTGCGTCGTCTGGCGGATCTCTTCACCAATGACGCCTCGGGCGTGCTCACCATCGCCACTACCCACACGCAGGCGCGCTACAGCCTGCCGCCGGTGATTAAAGCCTTCCGCGAACTTTTCCCGGATGTCCGTCTGGAGCTTATTCAGGGCACGCCGCAGGAAATTGAAGTGCTGCTGCAAAACGGCGGGGCGGATATCGGCATCGCCAGCGAGCGTCTGAGCAACGATCCGCTGCTGGTGGCCTTCCCGTGGTTCCGCTGGTACCACAGTTTATTACTCCCTGTCGATCATCCGCTGAATCAGGTCTCTCCCCTGACGCTGGAAGACATTACGAAATGGCCGCTGATCACTTACCGCCAGGGCATTACCGGACGCTCGCGCATTGATGAAGCCTTCAACCGCAAAGGGCTCACGCCGGACGTGGTGCTGAGCGCGCAGGACTCCGATGTGATCAAAACCTACGTCGAGCTGGGTCTGGGCATTGGCCTGGTGGCGGAACAATCCAGCGGGGAACGCGAAGATGGGAACCTCGTGCGTCTTGATACGCGTCACCTGTTTGACGCCAATACCGTCTGGCTTGGCCTGAAGCGCGGACAGCTGCAGCGCAACTATGTCTGGCGCTTTATCGAGCTCTGCAACGCCGGGCTGTCGGTGGACGAGATTAAACGTCAGGTAATGGAGCCGGAAGAAGTGGCGATTGATTACCAGATTTAGCTGCTGGCTTGCCCGGTAGCGCTGCGCTGGCCGGGCTCGTCGCTCAGTTGAGCGGATCCTGACTTTTTTCGATGCTGCTCGTAACAAAATGAATATCCGATAAGGGATACGCAGAATTACTCCGGCACGCATTCTGTATTCTCCTAACCCCACAAGAATCTTCTTTTCCATCTCAGCATAATCATTGCTATAGCTTTGCACGTATATAGCTTTTGATCTATATTTGATGGGAGGTCTTGTGTGGACAATTAATACGACGGACAGGTTTGATCGCTGGTTCACTTCGCTTGACGATACCGATCGCGCCAGCGTACTTGCAGCAATGCTTGTTTTGCGAGAGAAGGGGCCGGGTTTATCGAGACCCTACGCTGATACGCTTAAAGGCTCTCGTCACAGCAACATGAAAGAGCTACGTATTCAGAGTAAGGGTGATCCATTGCGGGCGTTTTTCGCATTTGACCCAAACCGTACCGGCATCATGCTTTGTGCTGGCAATAAGGTCGGCAGTGAAAGGCGATTCTACGATGAGATGCTTCTCGTTGCTGACCGGGAATTCACTTACTGGCTGAATACATTAAAAGAGAGGGAATAGCACGATGGGAAGAACCCTTGAGCAGCTTATAGCGGATGAAAAGCCGGAGGTTGTCGCCAGCGCTCAGGCGATAGCAACGGATATTTTGCTCAACATTCATCTGGCTGAGTTACGTGAGAAAGTACATAAAACCCAAGTAGAGATGGCACAGGCTCTGGGTATCAGGCAGCCTACCGTTGCGGTAATGGAAAAGCCCGGGCGCGATTTGAAACTCTCTTCACTTAAGCGTTACGTTGAGGCTGCGGGCGGAAAGCTGCGGCTTGATGTTGAACTGCCAGATGGCTCGCACTATGAGTTTGTGCTGTAGGGCAGAAGAATGATGGACAACGTCGCTTGTTTATCCGCCCGATCTGGCACCTGTAAAGTGTCTTTGTGTTCACCGGACAGATTTCGCCCCATTACAAAGGTACAAACATAACAACATGCGAAGCCGTTTTCCCCTTCGGACAGCAGGCGTTCTATGATCGTAATCGGTGCTCACCTGCCATAAAATCTAACGACTTCCCACGGGTCTTGATATGACAGAGGAAAATGAATGAAAGCAGCGGTTTATGACGTGGAAGGCGCTCCCGACGTCCTGCAATACATTGATGTCCCGGATCCGGTCGCAGGGCCTGATGACGTCCTGATTTCTGTCGAGGCAATCTCGATTGAAGGGGGAGATCTGATCAACCGGCGCTCAACGCCGCCGCCTCTTCCTTCGTGGATCGTCGGCTACGCGGCCGCGGGCACAGTGGTTGCCGTCGGTTCGAAAGTCCGTCATCGCAGGGTTGGAGACAAAGTGACTGCGTTTAGCATGCAGGGATCGCATGCGGAACGCTGGGCTGTGCCTGCGGAACGAACCTGGCTTATACCGGATGGGGTGGATGCAACAGACGCGGCGGTGGTACCGATTTCTTTTGGAACCGCGCATCATTGCCTTTTCACACGAGGCATGCTCCGGCACGGAGAAACCGTCCTGATTCAGGCAGCAGCAGGGGGCGTGGGGCTCGCGGCCGTTCAGCTTGCCTCACAAGCAGGCGCGACGGTTATCGCCGTGGCAAGCGGAACGCAGCGAAGAAGTCGGTTGCTTGAATTGGGTGCCGATTATGTTGTGGATCGTGTAGAGGACAACATCGTGGACAGTGTCCGAGAGTACACCCGTGGCGCCGGTGTTGACCTTGTCATCGATCCGGTAGGGACGACGTTGCCTGTTTCGCTTTCTGCACTCGCTCCGCAAGGACGTCTCGTCTTCGTCGGTAATGCGGGCGGTGGCAGTCTGACTGTCGACTTGTGGCCGCCAATGCAGTCTAACCAGACACTCATGGGGGTATTCATGGGGCCCCTTTTTGAAAGGCCCGGCGTTCGGACAAGTGTGGACGACATCTTGCAGGCTGTGGCAGAAGGGCGCATCAGGGTTGTCATTGACCGTGTCTTCCCCCTGGCTAACGCCGCCGCAGCCCACGAATTCGCTGAGACAGCGAAACCGCTTGGTCGCATCGTTATGAAGCCGTGAGAGAGGGGGACCTCAACCTGGCCCCGACACAGCCCTGATCCGGAAGCCGCCACGCATTTCGTTTATCCTATCCCCCATAATCCTTTGAACCGCAAAAACAGTTTTCTATTATCAGCCTTCTTAGTGACGCATTTCGTTCCCACCTGCACCGTCCTTTGATGGATAACGGCTTTCTGCAAACTTCATTACGAAAAGGAAATCACCATGAATCTGATGAATAATTGCGCACTCTCTGCCATGAATGTTATATTAAAATATAATATTCGGAGGTGCGCTATGTATACAACTCGCCTGAAAAAGGTTGGCGGATCCATCATGCTGGCGGTTCCTCCCGCCGTGCTGAAAACGCTGGAGCTGTCGACGGACAGCGAAGTCGGCATGACCATTAATAATGGCTGCCTGATTATTGAACCCCAGAAACGGCCTCATTATTCGCTTGAGGAGCTGCTGGCGCAGTGCGATCCGCACGCTGAAATGAACGAAGAGGAGCGGGAATGGATTGATGCGCCTGCGGTAGGCAAGGAGATCCTGTAAATGGACAGAGGGGAAATCTGGCTTGTTTCACTGGATCCGATTGCTGGCCACGAGCAAAGTGGAAAACGTCCGGTACTCATCATATCGAAGGCATCGTTTAACAAGCTGACTCGGCTACCGGTAGTGGTTCCCGTCACCAGCGGCGGAAACTTTGCACGTACAGCAGGTTTCACCGTTTCACTGGATGGGGCGGGGACAAAAACAACGGGCGTTATTCGCTGCGACCAGCCCAGAACCATTGATATGGCTGCCCGGAACGGCATGCGGCTGGAACGCATACCTGACGCCGTTGTAAATGAGGTGCTTGCCAGGCTGGATGCGATTCTGAATTAACATCAGAGATGCAGAAAAGCAAAAAGCCTGCTTTAAAAGCAGGCTTTTCAAATTTGGCTCCTCTGACTGGACTCGAACCAGTGACATACGGATTAACAGTCCGCCGTTCTACCGACTGAACTACAGAGGAATCGTGTGAACGGGGCGCATATTATCGATGCTCCCCGATGATGTCAAAGGCAGAATGCAGATTTCCGATCGTTTGCCGATTTATTCTCCATTTCGCGCATTTGTCAGGCATTCTTCCGTGGATATTTCCATAACCAACGCCCACTTACCATGCGCCAGTAGAACAGTGCACCGCGTACGGCCCAGTCCAGGAACATACCCAGCCAGACCCCTACAACGCCCATTCCCAGCATAATCCCCAGCGTATAACCCGCCACCACGCGGCAACCCCACATCCCGAGCATGGATACCCACATGGCAAACCGGGCATCGCGCGCGCCTTTTAAGCCAGCGGGCAACACCCAGGACGCGGCCCAGATCGGCATAAACGCGGCATTGAGCCAAATCAGGATCTTAACCACCTCTTTAACATCGTTTTCGTGGGTGTAAAACGAGGCCATCAACCCGGCAAAAGGCGCGGTTCCCCAGGCGATCATTGTCAGCCCAATGGTCGATAGCCAGAAGACATGCCGGAGCTGACGCTCCGCCTGCCCTATCTGTCCTTTCCCGAGACGTTTGCCGGTGATAATTGTGGAGGCGGAACCAAGGGCGTTGCCCGGCAGGTTAATCAGCGAGGCGATGGAGAAGGCGATAAAGTTACCGGCGATAACATCTGTCCCCATACCGGCCACAAACATCTGCGTGAGCAGCTTGCCGCCGTTGAACAGCACCGACTCAATGCTGGCCGGAATACCGATGCCCATCACTTCCCAGATAATGGCAAAGTTAAACGGCCTGAAATAGCTTTTCAGCGTGAGGCGCAGCGACGGGGTGATCCCCGTCATCAGCACGCCGATAATCGCTGCCGCGCCAATGTAACGTGAAATAGTCAGGCCAAGGCCAGCACCAACAAACCCCAGACCGTCCCAGGAAAAGACCCCGTAAATCAGTACACTACTGATGATAATGTTCAGGATATTCATCCCGCCGTTGATCAGCAGCGGAATTTTGGTATTGCCCGCCCCGCGCAGCGCACCGCTACCAATCAGGGCAATAGCCGCCGCCGGATAGCTTAACACCGTCATTTCCAGGTATGTCAGCGCAAGGTCTTTTACCTCACTGGTCGCCTCACCCGCGACAATATCAATAATCTCTTTGCCGTAGTAATGGATAACCGCCGCCAGAACGATCGAAAAGAGGGTCATGATCATCAGCGACTGGCGTGCCGCCTCGCGCGCGCGCTTCGGATCAAGTTTCCCCAGACTAAAGGCAACGACGACCGTTGTACCCAGATCGATGGCGGCAAAGAAAGACATCACCACCATGTTAAAGCTGTCCGCCAGCCCTACCCCTGCCATCGCCTCTTTGCCCAACCAACTGACCAGGAACGTACTTAGCACGCCCATTAGCAGTACGCAGGTATTCTCCAGGAAAATAGGCACAGCAAGGGGGGTGATTTCACGCCAGAACAGAACACGATAACTTTTACGTTTTGCATACCAGGGCGTGCGCATGATCGCCTGGCGTAAGGGGGCAGTGACGTTCAAAATGGACCTTAGCGAGAAAAGTTGAAACTCCATTTCAAATGATGGGGGAGAAATGGCTATCCTGCAAAGTATTTCCATAAAAAAGATGTTTGGATTTACAACAAACTGACGACAGAATCAGCAATCAGTCGATTTTCCCTAAGATCAGGTTTGACAAAACTTTTTTCGCCGCTAAGATAAGCCTCCACAACGATTCCTCTGTAGTTCAGTCGGTAGAACGGCGGACTGTTAATCCGTATGTCACTGGTTCGAGTCCAGTCAGAGGAGCCACATTTAGAAAAGCCTGCTTTCGAGCGGGCTTTTTGCTTTTCCGGTGAGGATAAATGGACGCACTGTTTGTTTACGGCACACTACGCCCCGGTCACTCTAACGCGCATATTCTTGAAAACATTGGCGGTGAATGGCTCGCTGGCTTCGTATCCGGCACGTTTTACGAACGCGGCTGGGGCGCTGCAGCGGATTTCCCGGGGATTGTGCTCCACCCGGACGTCCCCCGCGTCGAAGGCTATCTGTTTATCTCTGATAACCTTGCCGCACACTGGCAAATGCTGGATGAGTTTGAAGACGGCTACGATCGGGTTGAGGTCACGGTGACTACCCTTGAGGGTAAACAGGTTAAGGCCTGGATTTATCAGCTACAGCCGCGCTCTGCGTAATAAAAAAGGCTCTCTGTCACCAGAGAGCCTTTTTCACAATTCGCAGCGATTACTCGCTTTTTGCTTCAGCGTTTTTGATTTCGCCCATCACTTTCAGCTTCTTGGAGATGTCGCGACGCTCTTTGGACAGCTCAGCATTTTTGATGATGTAGTCATCAACGCGGTCTTCGTAATCGCTCTTCATGCTGGCGATGATGCCCTGAATAGCTTCAACGCTCATGCCTGGCTTGATGTAGTCGCTCAGGTTGTCGAGCAGCAGAACACGTTTCTGGTTGTCACGGATCTTCTTCTCAACGTCCTGGATTTCACGCTGCAGTTTGTTTTTGCGGCGGAACAGGCGGACGAATTCCAGAACATCCTGGAACGAAGGCTTGGTAGTTTCCATTTTTACACCCCTGATAATGTGAGATTCGGATTCGTTAAGGCAACCGTTGTAACAGACAGCGGCTGCGAATGACAATGAGTATATCGTTTAAATCTATCATAACCCCAATTGCTGCTGAATCGAAGCAGCAGGCGTCACATACGCCTTTTATTTGCGCAGCGCCCGGCAAATAAGATGCGATAACAGCTCAAGCTGCCGCGCCAGTTCCATACTCAGCCAGACGTAGCCATGAATGGGCGTTTCCGCCACGTTATCGCTCTGGCGTTCATTGATTAACTGCTTCAGCTCCGCGACGATCTCATTCAGTCGCTCGCTGTTGGCCAGTATCGGCTGCGGGTTGCCTTCATAGAGCGCATGGGCGATGGTCAACAGCGTTTGCTGCGTCATCTGCTGGGTCTCTTTGAGCGTATGCGCATTAAGCATCAGCAGATGGCTGGGACGCGAGGCCCAGTGCGCGTTGATTTGCAATTCAAGCATGCAGACCAGATTGCGGCTTACCGTCTGGATGGCTTCGAAAATCGCTTTCTGAATATGGGTTTCTTTGCTGGCGGGCGTGATCAGGCCGCGCATTTTGACGACATCATTGAGGATCTTCTGCAGGTGTTTTTCCAGCCGTGGCCGTTCAACCAGATTCGGGGAAAAGCCGGCCTGATAGACACGGTTAAATGCCGTAACGTAATTCGCCATCTGGATGCGCCAGTGCAGAAAGGCGCGTTGCGGCCAGATCCCCGTAAACAGCATCGCCAGCAACGAGCCGAGGACCACATCCCCGCTTCGCCACAGCGCCGTAGTCATATCCCCGGCGGGCGCACCGACCACCACCGCGAGAGTAATCCCAATCAGCAACGCCTGATACGGTCTTTTGCCCAACGCCAGCCAGCCGCAGAGGAACATGGCGGCGCCGCACCATGCCAGCATGACAGGAAAGGAGATCAGCTCCAGTTTCAGGGCGATTAGCCCAAGGGCGGAGCCTAATACGGTCCCACCAATTCGCTCAAGCGCGCGCGGAACAACGTTTCCCCAAAAGGAGATGGGCCCCATCACGACTACCAGCGTAATCAGCGGCCACGTCCCCTCCGGAACATCCAGCAAGCGAACCAGTACAAACGTCAACACGAACGCCAGCGCGATGCGACACCCATGCACCACGCGGTAATGTTTGTACAACCGAATTTCAAACGGCGTTAATGATTTGTCGGGACGCACACCCGCTCTCCAGCTACACGGCAAATCACAATTGTACTGTGTTTTCAGCCGGGTGGATCGCCCCCGGCTAAAAATCCCACTTTTTACAGGGTTAACCCGCTTTATGCTCTACCGCGACGAACATCTCAATGTCCCAGTAGCCATCGGCATTACCATCATTAAGATAGCGTTCGAAGCAGGGTTTTGGAGCAATCTGGTACTTATTGTCCTGCAGGAGGGAATTAAAGAACTGATACCACGGGGTCGCAAAGTCGTAATTTTCAACACGTGCCGTCGCGACCGCATAATCCCCGGCTACAATTTCGGTCATCATCACCCCTTCACTGTTATCGGGAATGATAAAGTCGTCGGGTACGGTGACGGCGGTGTCACAGCGCAGTTTTTCTGCCGGGACCTCATCAGGATTATCGTAGTAAACCGCTACCCACTCCAGCGGCTGAATGTGACGCCCATCCACCCACATGACCAGTTGTTCAAAGCCCTGCTTAACGGTTTTTTCCCACGGCCCAACAAGGTGAAAACCTGCGATTTTACGTTTCTGTTGCTGCTTGATGCTGTAGTCCATGCTGCCTCCGTTTATTACTGTATATTTATACACTATAAAGCAGAATGAATATTATCGCCAAACGAGGAGTGTTTATTATGTGAGCAGACTCGCAACCCCGCCAGTCTGCTCAGAAAGGTTAGATGTTGTGATGCAGATAATCACTCAGGCGGGAGAAAATACCACCTTTATCAACACGTTCCAGCGTGACCAGCGGCCAGTGCGCCACCAGCTTATCGCGGTCGTACAACTGAATTTCACCGACCCGCTGATGGGCGGCAATTGGGGCTTCCAGCGTTTTTGTATCCAGCACGTATTTAGCCTTAATGTTCGGCACTTCCGCTTTTGGCAAGGCCAGCCAGAAGTCCTGATCGGTTCCCAGGTTTACCTGTTCTTTATCACCGTACCAGATCCGCTCGGTCCCCACTTTTTTACCGCTATGCAGGATCTGCACCGTATCAAAGTTCTGTTGTCCCCAGTGGAGCAGCTTGCGCGCCTGATCTTCACGCCCCTTCGGGCTGTCTGCGCCCATTACCACGGCGATCAACCGACGCTGACCGTCCACCGCGGAGGCAATCAGATTAAAACCTGCGCCGGAGGTATGCCCCGTTTTCAGACCGTCCACGTTCATGGTTTTATCCCACAGCAGGCCGTTGCGGTTCTGCTGGGTGATCCCGTTCCAGGTCAGGCTCTTCTCGCTGTACATATGATAAAACTCTGGCTCACCGTGAATGATCGCACGGGAGAGAACGGCCAGATCGTAAGCGGAGCTGTGCTGCCCAGGTGCATCCAGTCCGTGAACGGTTTCGAAATGGGTGTCGCGCAGGTTCAGCTTTTGCACATAGTCATTCATCATCTTCACGAACTGCGGCTGGCCACCCGCGACGTGATCGGCCAGCGCCACGCAGGCATCGTTACCGGAGTCGACAATTAGGCCCCGGCTGAGATCGCGTACGGAAACGCGATCGCCCTCTTTCAGGAACATCAGAGACGATCCGTCAAAAACCGGGTTACCTTTTGCCCACGCGTCGCGCCCAACCGTGACGATGTCATCCGGGCTGATGCGATGGCTGTCGATAGCGCGGTCGACGACGTAGCCCGTCATCAGCTTGGTCAGGCTTGCCGGATTACGCTGTTGATGTTCGTTGCCCGCCGTTAATATCTGACCAGTAGTGTAATCCATCAGCACCCAGGACCCCGCCTGGATGGCCGGTGGCTGCGGGGAGAAATCCAGCGGATCGGCAGCCAGCGCAGATGTGATACTCGAAGCAAGTAAAGAAACAGCAATAAACAGACGGCGTTTCAACGGTATATCCTCAGGTCATTAAAAATCGATGACCTTTTTACGGGAGTTCCGCTGTCGTTACCTGCCTTAATTGCAAAAAAATGTGACAAAGTGCATGTTTTTCTCTGACGCTGTCTCGCAAATTTCACGCATGATAGCGCTTTTTATTCGGACTGCTTAGCGCGATCGTTTACCATAGCGTCGTGAATTTTTTACAGGATGATATTACTGGTGTCTGATTCTGCCGCGCGCCCAACTTTTTTGTTCCACGATTACGAAACCTTTGGCACCCACCCGGCGCTGGACAGACCGGCGCAGTTTGCTGCCATCCGTACCGACGACGAATTCAACATCATTGGCGAGCCAGAGGTCTTTTACTGCAGGCCCGCGGATGATTATCTGCCGCAGCCGGGCGCGGTGATGGTTACGGGCATTACACCGCAGGAAGCACGGGAAAAAGGGGTGAGCGAAGCAGAGTTTGCCCGCCGCATCCACGATCTGTTTACCGTTCCCCATACCTGCGTGGTCGGTTACAACAACATCCGTTTCGATGATGAAGTGACGCGCAATATCTTCTACCGCAACTTCTACGACCCCTATGCCTGGAGCTGGCAGAACCGCAATTCGCGCTGGGATTTACTCGATATTATGCGCGCCTGTTACGCCCTGCGTCCTGAAGGCATTAACTGGCCGGAGAACGAGGATGGGCTGCCGAGTTTCAGGCTTGAGCACCTGACGCGCGCCAACGGCATCGAGCACAGCAATGCTCACGACGCGATGGCAGACGTCTATGCCACCATTGCCATGGCAAAGCTGGTGAAAACCGCCCAACCGCGTCTGTTTGAGTATCTGTTGAGTCACCGCAGCAAACAGAAGCTGACTACGCTCATTGATGTAGCGCAGATGAAGCCGCTGGTACACATCTCCGGAATGTTCGGTGCGTGGCGCGGCAATACCAGCTGGGTTGCGCCGCTGGCATGGCATCCCGACAACCGTAATGCCGTTATCATGGTGGATTTGGCGGGCGATATCTCCCCGCTGCTGGAACTGGACAGCGATACGCTGCGTGAACGGCTTTATACGCCGAAAAACGAGCTCGGCGATCTGCCTGCGGTACCGGTGAAGCTGGTTCACATCAATAAATGTCCGGTGCTGGCGCAGGCCAATACGCTGCGACCGGAAGATGCTGACAGGCTGGGTATTAATCGTCAGCACTGTCTGGATAACCTGAAGGTGCTGCGCGACAACCCGCAGGTACGGGAAAAAGTGGTCACTATCTTTGCGGAAGCCGAGCCGTTTGTGCCGTCTGAGAACGTCGACGCACAGCTTTATAACGGCTTCTTCAGCGATGCCGATCGCGCGGCAATGAATATCGTCCTGCAAACCGAGCCGCGTAATTTACCGGCGCTGGATATTACCTTTGCAGATAAGCGCATTGAAAAGCTGATGTTCAATTACCGGGCGCGTAACTATCCGGGGACTCTGGATGAAGTGGAGCAGGAACGCTGGCTGCAGCATCGGCGTAACGTGTTTACGCCGGAATTCCTCAATAGCTATGCGCAAGAGCTGGAAATGCTTTACGGCCAGTATGAAGGGAATACTGAGAAACAGGCGCTGTTGAAATCCCTGTTCCAGTACGCACAAGAGATTGTTTGAGTCATGGGTACAAAAAAGCCGGAGACATTGTCTCCGGCTTTTTTTTCGCCCGGTGGCGCTACGCTTACACGGGCCTACGGGTGTACAGGTCGGGCACCCGTCATTATGTTACGCAACGTCTTCGTACTGAGGTACCGGGTTACGGAAGCTTTTGGTTACGCAAGCCAGATAGATCAGACCGATAGCACCCCAGATCAGACCCAGAACCATTGAGCTCTCTTCCAGGTTAATCCACAGCGCACCCACCGTCAGCGCACCACACATTGGCAGCACCAGATAGTTGAAGTGGTCCTTCAGCGTTTTATTACGCTTCTCGCGGATCCAGAACTGAGAGATTACCGAGAGGTTAACAAAGGTAAACGCCACCAGCGCACCAAAGTTAATCAGCGCGGTTGCAGTCACCAGGTCAAACTTAATGGCCATCAGTGCGATTGCGCCAACCAGCAGTACGTTCCACGCCGGGGTACGCCATTTCGGATGAACGTAGCCGAAGAAACGGGTTGGGAACACACCGTCACGACCCATTACGTACATCAGGCGAGATACACCTGCGTGTGCTGCCATACCGGATGCCAGTACGGTTACGCTGGAGAAGATCAGCACGCCCCACTGGAAGGTTTTCCCTGCAACATACAGCATGATTTCAGGCTGTGATGCGTCCGGCTCTTTAAAGCGAGAGATGTCCGGGAAGTACAGCTGCAGGAAGTAGGAAGCACCGATAAAGATCATACCGCCAATCAGCGCGGTCAGGAAAATCGCTCTCGGGATCACGCGCTCGGCGTCTTTGGTCTCTTCAGACAGAGAAGAGATACCGTCGAAGCCCAGGAACGAGAAGCACAGGATGGTCGCACCGGTAATCATCGGCACAACGTGCGCGCCTTCAGACCAGAACGGACGGGTGCTGGCCAGCGTACCTGCGCCTTCACCATGAGACACGCCGTAAATGATCAACCCCACGATAACCGCAACGATACCCATTTGCAGAATAACAATCAGGGTGTTGAAGTTCGCCACGGTCTTGATGCTGCGCAGGTTAGAGATGGTCATAAAGGCCACCAGCGCCACCACGAAGATCCACGACGGTACGGAAGGTACCAGCGCTTCGAAGTAAATTTTTGCCAGCAGAATGTTGATCATCGGCATGAACAGGTAGTCCAGCAGAGATGACCAGCCCACCATAAAGCCAACCGCCGGGCTAATGGATTTCTGAGCATAGGTGTAGGCAGAGCCTGCAGACGGGAAACGGCGAACCAGTTTTCCGTAGCTCAGCGCTGTAAAGAGAATGGCGACCAGCGCAAAGGCGTACGCCGTTGCGACGTGACCGTCAGTAAGGCCTGATACGATACCGAATGTATCGAACAGCGTCATCGGTTGCATATAGGCAAGGCCCATCATAACAACCGGAATCAACGTAAGCGTTTTACGTAATTCCACGCGAGAGGTGTTTGGAGTTGCGTTATGCGACATAGTTATTCTCCTTTACGGTAATAACCGCCACGTAAGCGAAAAATTGCCCCATTTCTTTCTTCCTCAGCGACAACAACTGTCGGATTTTAGTAAATATCTATCCGGTACGAAGCCCGGCCTCTTGGTTTTTAGTTTCGTTTCGTACATGCAAAAAAAAATAACCGACGCCTTTTATATCGTCGATTATTCATTTGTTTGCAGCGGCGGCATTTTGCCCCACATCAGATACAAAAGGCAATAGTTTGCAACGCACCGGGCAATTTTCTTTTTTCTAACTGGCTGATTTATCGACGCTGCCCTGCGAGTAAACTGCAGCGATAGCACTATTTGCTAAAATTTCGTCCCGCCACCATGCGCTGGCAAGCCCGGCAGTTTGTTCATTCCAGCCCACCCAAACCGATTCGTTGCTGCTTTGAGCAAGTACCTGTTTTTCAACAAGCGCACCGCTTTCAATAAAGCGCTGCGCCAGATAGCGCGGCAAATAGCCGCACCCCAGACCGCTTATTTGCAGTTCCAGCTTGGTTTTAAAGTCAAACACGGTAATCGCCTCTTGCTCATCAAGCAGCTGCGAAGAGACGCCACATTCAGGCCTGGAGCTGTCGCCCACCACAATGGCACGGTAGTTTTTAATAATACGGCGGTTAATGGGCTCCGCTTCATTCGCCAGCGGATGATGGGGCGCGACGGCAAAAATTTGCTCCAGTATACCCAGCCGCGCAAAGCCAAAATCACTCAACTGGGGGGGCTCATGCAGTGCCCCAACGATGATATCCGCCCTGCCCCGCGTCAGGGCATCCCAGGAGCCGCCCAGCACACCATTAATGAAGATTAACCGGGTCACGCTGTGACGCTGATAGAACGCTTCGATCAGCGGCGTCAGGAGAGAAAAGGGAAAGGTATCATCCACGCCGATCACCAGTTCGTTTTCCCAGCCCTGATGAAGTTTGATGGCCTGTTTTTCCAGTTCGCGAACCGTATGGAGAACATCACGCCCCTTTTCCAGCAGCATCTGTCCGGTTCGCGTAAAACGCGCGCGATGCCCGGAGCGATCCAGCAGCTCAATGTTCAGATCGCTTTCAAGTTTATGCACGGTATAGCTGAGCGCCGAAGGCGTTTTATAAAGCTTCGCTGACGCCGCGGCGAAGCTTCCCTCTTTTTCCAGTGCATCCAGAATAATAAGAACATCCAGCAGCGGTTTCATCTTCGCCCCCTTACGGTGTGCGATCGTCTCCGCTGATGGCATTATTCCATGGGCATCACCAGCGGATCGGGATACTGATACTCAAATCCCAGTTCATGACAAATACGATTGCCATCAACAATTTTGCCTTTCCCTTCCCCTTTCGCATCGCCAAAGACTGGCGGAGCCAGACCCAATTGACGAGCCATCAGCGGATAGAAGGTACTTCTCGATGGATGAGAGGGTGCACATATATTATAGATGTGCCCACCTTTCGGAGCCTGTAATAGCAACTCAATTGCCCCAATAACATCCTCAAGATGGACGAGATTGACGCCATGTTGTCCATCCGGAGCCGATTTTCCGGCAAAGAACCGTCCTGGATGACGACCCGGCCCCACCAATCCGGCCAGACGCAGGATATCTACCTGAGTGCCCGGCAGGTTATGCAGCCAGTCCTCCAGATCTTTCAGCACGCGACCACTCGCGGTTACCGGTTGACGTTCACTGTTTTCCTTCACCGTCCCCTCAACGTCACCGTAGACTGAGGTGGAACTGGTGAAAATGATACGCGGGATGTGATGCGCCAGCGCGCTGTCGACAATCTCCTGCATCGCCTGCAGATAAAAAGACTCTCCCGGCCCGCTGCGACGGGCGGGTAAGGTAATAACCAGCGCATCGACATCCATCAGCGCATCCAGATCGTCAGCATCACAAACCAGTTCGGGCTCAAGGCGCAGCTCAACGCCCTCGATGCCACACATGCGTGCGGCTTCAACCCCATCCGACGTGGTTTTGCTCCCGGTCACCTGCCAGCCTTTCGCGGCTAATGACATCGCCAGCGGCATTCCTAACCATCCTAAACCGACAATCGCGACCTTTTTCATGAAAACTCTCCGCTTACACATGCTTGTATTAAGGCTACGCCAGCCCGGCAGAACACACAATTCATAGCATCAATATGAAATGAATTAATGATCACAAAAAGCCCTTGCAATCTGCCGGGCAAGTGGTTTAGGTTAAAAGACATCAGATGCATAAGCATTCAACGAGAATTTATATGACACGCGTTCCATTTAAAAACCACCATCACCACCATCATCCTGACTAGTCTTTCAGGCGATGTGTGCTGGAAGACGTTTGGATCTTCCAGTGGTGCGCGAACGCAAGAGAAAGCCCCCGGAAGATCATCTTCCGGGGGCTTTTTTTTGGACCGCATTCAGACAGGTTAAAACAGGTTAACGAGGAATAAAGAATGTTAGATAACTCACGTTTACGCATAGCTATTCAAAAATCAGGCCGTTTGAGTGACGATTCACGCGAACTGCTGGCCCGCTGCGGGATTAAAATCAACCTGCACACCCAGCGCCTGATTGCCCTGGCTGAAAATATGCCTATCGATATTCTGCGCGTGCGTGATGACGATATTCCTGGCCTGGTGATGGATGGCGTCGTTGATCTCGGCATCATCGGCGAAAACGTGCTGGAAGAAGAGCTGCTGACCCGCCGCGCGCAGGGCGAAGACCCGCGTTACTTCACCCTGCGTCGTCTGGACTTCGGCGGCTGCCGCCTGTCGCTGGCTACGCCGGTCGATGAAGCGTGGGACGGCCCGGCTGCGCTGAACGGCAAACGTATCGCCACCTCTTACCCTCACCTGTTAAAGCGTTACCTCGACCAGAAAGGCGTGCAGTTTAAATCCTGCCTGCTGAACGGCTCTGTTGAAGTGGCACCCCGTGCGGGTCTGGCGGACGCCATTTGTGACCTGGTCTCTACCGGCGCGACGCTGGAAGCGAACGGTCTGCGCGAAGTGGAGGTTATCTACCGCTCCAAAGCCTGCCTGATTCAGCGCGACGGCGACATGGCCGACGCCAAACAGCAGCTCATCGACAAACTGCTGACCCGTATTCAGGGCGTGATTCAGGCGCGTGAATCCAAATACATCATGATGCACGCGCCGACCGAGCGCCTGGACGAAGTGATTGCCCTGCTGCCGGGTGCGGAGCGTCCAACCATTCTGCCGCTGGCAGGCGATCAGCAGCGCGTGGCGATGCACATGGTGAGCAGCGAAACCCTGTTCTGGGAAACCATGGAAAAGCTGAAGGCACTGGGCGCAAGCTCTATTCTGGTGCTGCCAATTGAGAAGATGATGGAGTAATGGCCATGAGCTTTAACACAATCATCGACTGGAATAACTGTAGCGACGCACAACAGCGCGAGCTGCTGATGCGTCCGGCGATTTCCGCGTCGGAAAGCATTACCCGTACCGTGGCCGAGATCCTCAATAACGTCAAAACCCGTGGCGACGATGCGCTGCGTGAATACAGCGCGAAGTTTGATAAAACCGAGGTTGGCGCGTTAAGGGTCACTGAAGAGGAAATCGCGGCAGCGGAAAGCCGTCTCGGTGACGAGATCAAACAGGCGATGGCCGTCGCGGTGAAAAATATTGATACCTTCCACACCGCGCAGAAATTACAGACCGTTGATGTGGAAACCCTGCCCGGCGTGCGCTGCCAGCAGGTGACGCGCCCGGTTGCGTCGGTCGGCCTTTATATCCCGGGCGGCTCTGCCCCGCTGTTTTCCACCGTACTCATGCTGGCGACCCCGGCGCGTATCGCCGGGTGTCAGAAAGTGGTGCTCTGCTCGCCACCGCCGATTGCCGATGAGATCCTTTATGCCGCGAAACTGTGCGGCGTGCAGGAAGTGTTTAACGTGGGCGGTGCGCAAGCCATTTCCGCGCTGGCCTTTGGCACAGAGTCCATCCCGAAGGTTGACAAGATTTTTGGCCCGGGCAATGCGTACGTGACCGAAGCCAAGCGCCAGGTCAGCCAGCGTCTGGACGGCGCGGCAATTGATATGCCAGCCGGTCCGTCTGAAGTGCTGGTGATCGCAGACAGCGGCGCGACGCCGGATTTTGTGGCCTCCGACCTGTTATCTCAGGCGGAACACGGCCCGGACTCGCAGGTCATCCTGCTGACGCCGGATGCCGATATGGCGAAACGCGTAGGCGAAGCGGTTGAGCGCCAGCTTGCGGACCTGCCGCGTGCCGAAACCGCACGCCAGGCATTGTCCGCCAGCCGCCTGATCGTGGCGCGCGATCTCGACCAGTGTATTGCCATCTCTAACCAGTACGGTCCCGAGCACCTGATCATTCAGACCCGCAACGCGCGCGATCTGGTCGACAGCATCACCAGCGCAGGTTCGGTGTTCCTCGGCGACTGGTCACCGGAGTCCGCGGGCGATTACGCCTCCGGCACCAACCACGTGCTGCCGACATACGGTTACACCTCCACGTGCTCAAGCCTGGGCCTGGCGGATTTCCAGAAACGGATGACCGTGCAGGAACTCTCCCGCGAGGGGTTTGCGTCACTGGCTTCCACCATTGAAACCCTGGCCGCCGCCGAGCGTCTGACCGCCCACAAAAACGCCGTGACCCTGCGCGTTGCCGCCCTGAAGGAGCAAGCATGAGCATTGAAGATTTAGCCCGCGAAAATGTCCGACGACTGACTCCGTATCAGTCTGCCCGTCGCCTGGGCGGTAACGGCGATGTCTGGCTGAACGCCAACGAATTTCCGACGGCGGTGCAGTTCGAGCTGTCACAGCAAACGCTGAACCGCTATCCGGAGTGCCAGCCGAAAGCGGTTATCGAAAACTACGCCCAATACGCGGGCGTGAAGCCGGAGCAGGTGCTGGTCAGCCGCGGCGCGGATGAAGGTATTGAACTGCTGATCCGCGCGTTCTGCGAGCCCGGTAAAGATGCGGTGATGTACTGTCAGCCTACTTACGGCATGTACAGCGTCAGCGCGGAAACCTTCGGCGTGGCGTGCCGCAACGTGCTGTCCCTGGAAGACTGGCAGCTCGATCTGCAAGGGATCGCCGACAACCTAGACGGCGTGAAGGTGGTCTTCGTCTGCAGCCCAAATAACCCGACCGGCCAGATTATCAACCCGCAGGATATTCGTACCCTGCTGGAAATGACCCGCGGCAAGGCGCTGGTGGTGGCGGATGAAGCCTATATTGAATTCTGCCCGCAGGCGACGCTGGCAGGCTGGATTGAAGAGTACCCGCACCTGGTGGTGCTGCGTACGCTGTCGAAGGCTTTCGCCCTCGCGGGTCTGCGCTGCGGCTTTACGCTGGCCAATAAAGAGGTCATCGACCTGCTGCTGAAAGTTATTGCCCCTTACCCGCTCTCCACGCCGGTTGCCGACATTGCCGCACAGGCGCTGGCGCCGCAGGGTATCAACGCCATGCGTGAACGCGTGGCGCAAATTCTGGAAGAGCGTCAGTACCTGGTGACGGCCCTGAAAGCGATCCCCTGCGTAGAGCAGGTGTTTGACTCTGAAACCAACTACATTCTGGTGCGCTTTACTGCTTCAAGCTCCGTATTTAAATCTTTATGGGATCAAGGCATTATCTTACGAGACCAAAATAAACAACCATCCTTAAGCGGCTGCCTGCGTATTACCGTCGGCACCCGTGCAGAGAGCCAGCGCGTGATTGACGCCCTGAAAGCGGAGAAAGTATGAGTCAGAAGTATCTCTTTATCGATCGTGACGGCACCCTCATTTCGGAGCCACCTACCGATTTTCAGGTCGATCGTTTCGACAAGCTGGCTTTTGAACCCGACGTAATCCCGGTTCTGCTCAAACTGCAGAAGGCTGGCTTTAAGCTGGTGATGATCACCAATCAGGACGGGCTGGGTACGGACAGCTTCCCGCAGGCGGACTTCGACGGCCCGCACAACCTGATGATGCAGATCCTCACCTCGCAGGGCGTGGCGTTTGATGAGGTGCTGATTTGCCCGCACCTGCCAGCCGACGAGTGCGACTGCCGTAAACCGAAAGTGAAGCTGGTTGAGCGTTATCTGGCGGAAGAAGCGCTCGATAAAGCCAACAGCTATGTGATTGGCGATCGCGCCACCGACATCACCCTCGCCGAAAACATGGGCATCGCGGGCCTGCGTTACAGCAGCAGCGATCTCAACTGGGCGAAGATTGGCGAACAGCTGACCAAACGCGACCGTTACTCACACGTTGAGCGCAACACCAAAGAGACGCAGATTGATGTGAAGGTCTGGCTGGACCGTGAAGGCGGCAGTAAGATCCACACCGGCGTCGGATTCTTTGACCACATGCTGGACCAGATTGCGACCCACGGCGGTTTCCGCATGGAAATTACGGTAAAAGGCGACCTTTACATTGACGATCACCACACCGTGGAAGACACCGGCCTGGCGCTGGGCGAAGCCCTGAAGCTGGCGCTCGGTGACAAACGCGGCATCAACCGTTTCGGCTTCGTCCTGCCGATGGACGAGTGCCTGGCACGCTGCGCCATGGACATCTCGGGTCGCCCGCACCTGGAGTATAAAGCCGATTTCACCTACCAGCGCGTGGGCGATCTCAGCACCGAAATGGTGGAGCACTTCTTCCGTTCGCTCACCTACACTATGGGCCTGACGCTGCACCTGAAAACCAAAGGCAAGAACGATCATCACCGCGTGGAGAGCCTGTTCAAAGCCTTTGGACGTACGCTGCGCCAGGCGATCCGCGTTGAAGGTGACGCCCTTCCCTCGTCGAAAGGAGTGTTGTAATGAACGTGGTGATTCTGGATACCGGATGCGCCAACCTGAACTCCGTGAAGTCGGCGATTTCCCGCCACGGCTACGAGCCGGTGGTGAGCCGTGACCCGGACGTGGTGCTGCGCGCCGACAAACTCTTTTTACCGGGCGTGGGCACCGCGCAGGCGGCGATGGATCAGATTCGCGAACGCGAGCTGGTCGATCTGATCAAAGCCTGTACCCAACCTGTGCTCGGCATTTGCCTGGGTATGCAGATCCTGGGCCGCCGCAGCGAAGAGAGCAACGGCGTCGACCTGCTGGGCATTATTGACGAAGACGTGCCGAAAATGACCGACCACGGTTTACCGCTGCCGCACATGGGCTGGAACCGCGTTTACGCCAAAGCGGGCGACCGGCTGTTTCGCGGCATCGAAGACGGCGCGTACTTTTACTTCGTGCACAGCTACGCCATGCCGGTGAACGCGAACACTATTGCCCAGTGCAACTACGGCGAGGCGTTTACCGCAGCGGTACAGAAAGATAATTTTTACGGTGTGCAGTTTCATCCGGAACGCTCTGGTGCCGCAGGCGCACAGCTGCTGAAAAACTTCCTGGAGATGTGATGATTATTCCCGCTTTAGATTTAATTGACGGCACGGTTGTTCGTCTCCACCAGGGCGATTACGGCCAGCAGCGCGACTACGGTAACGACCCGCTGCCGCGCCTGCAGGACTATGCGGCGCAGGGCGCTGAGGTACTGCACCTGGTCGACCTGACCGGCGCGAAAGATCCGGCGAAACGCCAGATCCCTCTGCTCAAAAAGCTGGTTGCCGGCGTGGATGTCCCCGTGCAGGTTGGCGGCGGCGTGCGTACGGAAGACGATGTTGCCGCCCTGCTGGACGCGGGCGTGGCGCGCGTGGTGGTCGGTTCTACCGCCGTGAAAGATCCTGATACGGTGAAGGGCTGGTTCCGCCGCTTCGGCGCCGATGCGCTGGTGCTGGCGCTGGACGTTCGCATTGATGAACAGGGTAACAAGCAGGTTGCCGTTAGCGGCTGGCAGGAAAACTCCGGCGTAACGCTGGAAGAGCTGGTCGATATTTATCTTCCCGTCGGCCTGAAGCACGTGCTGTGCACGGATATCTCCCGCGATGGCACGCTGGCCGGCTCTAACGTTTCGCTGTACGAAGAGGTCTGCGCGCGCTATCCACAGGTGGCGTTCCAGTCTTCTGGCGGTATCGGTGATATTGGTGACGTGGCCGCGCTGCGCGGTACCGGTGTGCAGGGCGTGATAGTGGGACGGGCCTTACTGGAAGGCAAATTTACGGTGACGGAGGCGATTCAATGCTGGCAAAACGGATAATCCCTTGCCTGGACGTACGTGACGGCCAGGTGGTGAAAGGCGTGCAGTTCCGCAACCACGAGATCATTGGCGACATCGTTCCGCTGGCGAAACGCTATGCCGATGAAGGTGCCGATGAGCTGGTATTTTATGACATCACCGCCTCCAGCGATGGACGCGTAGTCGACAAAAGCTGGGTCGCACGCGTGGCAGAAGTGATCGACATCCCGTTCTGCGTGGCGGGCGGAATCAAATCCGCTGACGACGCGGCCAAAATTCTCTCGTTTGGCGCGGATAAAATTTCCATCAACTCCCCTGCGCTGGCCGATCCGGAACTCATCACCCGCCTGGCCGATCGCTTTGGCGTGCAGTGTATTGTGGTCGGTATCGACACTTGGTTTGACGATGCCACCGGCAAGTACCACGTTAACCAGTATACGGGCGACGAAAGCCGCACCCGCGTTACCCAATGGGAGACGCTGGACTGGGTGCAGGAAGTGCAGAAGCGAGGCGCGGGCGAGATTGTCCTGAACATGATGAACCAGGACGGCGTGCGTAACGGCTACGACCTGGAGCAGCTGAAAAAAGTGCGCGCCGTGTGCCATGTGCCGCTGATCGCCTCCGGTGGCGCGGGCACCATGGCGCACTTCCTGGAGGCCTTCCGCGATGCGAACGTGGACGGCGCGCTGGCCGCGTCCGTGTTCCACAAACAAATTATCAATATTGGTGAGTTAAAAACGTACCTGGCCGACCAGGGCGTGGAGATTAGGGTATGTTAACAGAGCAACGACAGGCGCAGCTGGACTGGGAAAAGACTGACGGATTATTGCCGGTAGTTGTACAGCATGCTGTTTCAGGTGAAGTGCTGATGCTGGGGTATATGAACCAGGACGCGCTGGCAAAAACGCTCGACAGCGGTAAGGTCACCTTTTTCTCGCGCACCAAACAACGCCTGTGGACAAAAGGCGAAACCTCCGGTCATTTCCTGAACGTGGTCAGCATAACCCCTGACTGCGATAACGATACCCTGCTGGTGCTGGCAAATCCGATTGGCCCGACGTGCCACAAAGGGACCAGCAGCTGCTTTGGTGAGGCGAGCCACCAGTGGTTGTTCCTTTACCAGCTTGAGCAGCTTCTGGCTGAACGTAAAACGGCTGACCCTGAAAGTTCGTATACTGCGAAGCTGTACGCCAGCGGAACCAAGCGCATAGCGCAGAAAGTGGGCGAAGAAGGCGTCGAGACGGCGCTGGCGGCGACGGTGCATGACCGGGACGAGCTGACTAACGAGGCGTCTGACCTGATGTATCACCTGCTGGTGCTGCTGCAGGATCAGGAGCTGGATTTAACGGCGGTGATTGAGAACTTACGTAAGCGCCATAAATAAAAAAAGACCGGGGAAACCCGGTCTTTTTTTGTCTGCGAATCAGGCTTTTGGCTTGTAGTTACGCAGCGCGTTGCGGCCCAGTACTACACCAGAACCGATAATCCCGCCCAGCAGTACGGCGAGAATCAGGGTGATGGCTTTTTTCGGGCTATCGCGACGGATAGGTAAATTCGGTTTCATCACATAACGGTAAACGTGAATGGTGTCCGGGTTCACATTCAGGTTCTGGATGTCCAGCAAATTTTGTTTGGTCTGATAGTAAGCGCCAGAAAAAACCAGCGGACGAGACGCTTCGTTATCAATCATTGACTTCAGCGCTTCGCTGCCCAGCAGGAACATAGTTTCTTGGGTTACATCCTGAGTTTGCTGAATCTGCGGCGTCGTGATTTTTGCGGCTTCGGCGTTTTTAAGCGCCTCGGTGATCTGCTTGATGCGCAGATCTTTTTGCTCCTGAGAGACCTTCTCCTGGTTTTCCAAGGAGTCGTTCAGAGTGGTAATCTGTTGTTTGATGTTATCCCTGAGGTCGAGAGTCAACTCTTTTGCGGTTTGCTCGTCAACCTGCTGGATGTACTGAGCTAATTGCTTTTGAGCGGCTTCTGCGGATTCACCCTCATAACTTACTGACAACGGTAAAGGTTGTCCTTTGACCGCTTGCTCAATCGTCAGTTTTTCAGGTTGTTCCTGATTTTCAAGTGCCTGGGCTAAAGCAGAGAATGAGGAATTGAAACGACCAATCGCACGAGTCTGAATGTCCAACATTGCCGGAGCTGAGCTGCCGTACAGGATATTCAACGCATTCGCGTAGGTGGCAATCTGAGCCGCATCGGGCTGGGCAATGATAGCAGATGAGGTCCATTTCTCTTTTGCTACCGTGATGTATACACCTGCAAATACGATGAAAACAGCGACAAACGCCCCTATTACCCACTTTCCGCGCCAAAGTTGCAGCACTAAATCAAGTAAATCAATTTGCTCCGGGCCAGTACTGCGAGTGACCAGGCTATTGTTGTTTTGTGTCATACAATCCCTAACAGATGAAAAGGGCAAAAAAATTATGTTTACGTAGTTTATCTGTTGCTGCGGATTTTTCTATAGGAATTCGATGAGTTATATCGGAAAGATGGGTTATGTAACTGATGCGCTACGCGCTATCATAGACAAATTCTGATGACTCAAGCATCAACAAGAACGAAGCGTTAACGAGGAAAGATATGAAATTTTTGGTAACGGGCGCAGCAGGCTTTATCGGTTCACATGTCAGCAAGAGACTACTGGACGCAGGTCATCAGGTCGTCGGTATTGATAATCTGAATGACTATTACGATCCGAACCTAAAGCTGGCACGTCTGGATCTGCTCAACTCCGATAATTTCACCTTCCACAATCTGGATTTGGCCGACCGTGAAGGTATGGCCACGCTTTTCGCCAACGAGAAATTTGACCGTGTGATCCATCTGGCCGCTCAAGCGGGCGTACGCTACTCGCTGGAAAACCCACACGCCTACGCAGATGCTAACCTGGTTGGCCATCTCAACGTGCTGGAAGGTTGCCGCCATAACAAGGTTCAGCACCTCCTCTATGCCTCCTCCAGCTCCGTTTACGGCCTGAACCGTAAGATGCCGTTCTCAACTGACGACTCAGTGGATCACCCGGTTTCTCTGTACGCGGCGACCAAAAAAGCCAATGAGCTGATGTCGCATACTTACTCGCATCTCTACAACCTGCCGACAACCGGGCTTCGCTTCTTTACGGTGTACGGTCCATGGGGACGCCCGGACATGGCGCTGTTCAAGTTCACCAAAGCGATGATTGAAGGCAAGAGTATTGACGTCTACAACTACGGCAAGATGAAACGTGACTTCACCTACATCGATGATATCGCTGAAGCGATCATCCGCCTGCAGGATGTGATCCCTCAGGCCGATGCAAACTGGACCGTCGAGGCCGGTTCACCAGCGACCAGCTCCGCACCGTATCGCGTCTACAACATCGGCAACAGCTCGCCTGTCGAGCTGATGGATTACATTACCGCGCTGGAAGACGCGTTAGGTAAAGTGGCAGAGAAAAACATGATGCCCATCCAGCCCGGTGACGTGCTGGAAACCAGCGCCGATACGAAGGCGTTATATGACGTGATTGGTTTTAAACCTCAGACCTCGGTAAAAGACGGAGTGAAGAACTTTGTCGACTGGTACCGTAATTTCTATAAGGTTTAATACAAAAAAACCCGGCGCATGAGCCGGGTTTTTTATGTGCGGTAGACGGGAGATTAGTCGCTACCAAACAGATCGCGGGTGTAAACCTTATCCGCCACGTCTGCCAGCTCTTCCGCCATACGGTTCGAGATAATCACATCCGCTTCTTTCTTGAAAGCGCCCAGATCGCGGACCACGCGGGAGTGGAAGAACTCGTCTTCCTGCATCGCGGGTTCATAGATAATGACCTGCACGCCTTTGGCCTTAATACGCTTCATGATCCCCTGAATAGACGAAGCGCGGAAGTTATCAGAGCCGCTCTTCATGATCAGACGATAGACACCCACCACTTTCGGCTGACGCGCAAGGATAGAATCAGAGATGAAGTCTTTACGCGTGCGGTTGGCATCCACAATCGCGGAAATCAGGTTGTTTGGCACCGCCTGATAGTTTGCCAGCAGCTGCTTGGTATCTTTTGGCAGGCAGTAACCGCCGTAGCCAAATGACGGGTTGTTGTAATGGTTGCCGATACGCGGGTCGAGGCACACGCCTTCGATGATCTGGCGGGTGTTCAGGCCAAGACTCTCTGCATAGCTGTCCAGTTCGTTGAAGTAGGCCACGCGCATTGCCAGATAGGTATTGGCAAAGAGCTTGATCGCCTCGGCTTCGGTGGAGTCAGTGAACAGTACCGGAATATCTTTCTTGATTGCGCCTTCCTGCAGCAGTGCAGCGAAGCGCTCCGCACGCGCAGAGCGCTCACCGATCACGATTCGGGATGGGTGCAGGTTATCGTATAACGCCCTGCCCTCGCGCAGAAACTCTGGCGAGAAGAAGACATTATCAATACCCAACTCTTCTTTGATCGATTTGGTGAAGCCTACCGGAATGGTCGATTTGATGATCATCACCGCTTTTGGGTTGATTGCGATAACATCTTTGATCACCGCTTCTACGGTTGAGGTGTTGAAGTAGTTGGTTTTAGGGTCGTAATCCGTTGGTGTCGCGATGATGACGAAATCTGCGTCACGGTAGGCGTCTTCTTTGTCCGTCGTGGCACGGAAATTCAGCGACTTATTTGAGAGATAATCCTGTATTTCCTTATCAACAATCGGGGACTTCTTCTGGTTGAGCATATCAACTTTGGCCTGCACGATGTCCAGTGCAACCACTTCATGATTCTGAGCAATTAGAATGCCGTTTGAAAGACCAACATAGCCTGTTCCGGAAATAGTTATTTTCATTCGCTAATGACTTCTGTGAGTTAACTGTATTGATGGCCGCCTGACCATCGCGATGAACCTGACTGTTGGGCTTTGTACCTCCTTGCCAACAGAACTGTCAAGGCAAACCAGGAGTAATCCCTACGAGCGGGCTGACATTCAGACTTCTTCGAAAAAAATCGCCATTTTCAGGATAAAAAAACCCGGAGAATTCTCCGGGTTATGTTCACAGCCAGTTGATTAAATTATTCCATCCATTCGGTATGGAACACACCGTCTTTATCGGTACGTTTATACGTATGCGCACCGAAGTAATCACGCTGTGCCTGAATCAGGTTCGCTGGCAGTACGGCAGCACGGTAGCTGTCATAGTACGCCACCGCAGCGGAGAAGGTCGGAACAGGGATACCGTTCTGCACAGCGTAAGCAACCACATCACGCAGCGCCTGTTGGTATTCGTCCGCGATTTTCTTGAAGTACGGTGCCAGCAGCAGATTCGCGATACCGCCATTTTCAGCGTACGCATCTGTAATCTTCTGCAGGAACTGAGCGCGAATAATGCAACCAGCACGGAAGATCTTCGCGATTTCGCCGTAGTTCAGATCCCAGTTGTTTTCGTCTGAAGCGGCACGCAGCTGAGAGAAACCTTGTGCATAAGAGACGATTTTACCCAGATACAGCGCACGACGAACTTTCTCAACGAATTCAGCTTTATCACCAGCTGGCTTGGCCTGAGGGCCAGACAGTACTTTTGAAGCAGCAACACGCTGCTCTTTCAGAGAGGAAATGTAGCGTGCAAACACAGATTCGGTGATCAGGGACAGAGGCTCGCCCAGATCCAGAGAGCTCTGGCTAGTCCATTTACCGGTACCCTTGTTCGCTGCTTCATCCAGAATCACATCAACCAGGTATTTACCCTCTTCATCTTTTTTAGTGAAGATATCTTTGGTGATGTCGATCAGGTAGCTGTTCAGCTCGCCTTTGTTCCACTCGGTGAAGGTCTCGGCGAGTTCTTCGTTAGAGAGGTTCAGGCCGCCTTTCAGCAAGGAGTAAGCTTCAGCAATCAGCTGCATATCGCCGTACTCGATGCCGTTGTGAACCATTTTCACATAGTGGCCAGCACCGTCAGGACCGATATAGGTCACGCACGGCTCACCGTCTTCTGCAACGGCGGCAATTTTGGTCAGGATAGGAGCGACCAGTTCGTACGCTTCTTTCTGGCCGCCAGGCATGATAGATGGACCTTTCAGTGCACCTTCTTCACCACCGGAAACGCCGGTACCGATGAAGTTAAAGCCTTCCGCAGAAAGTTCACGGTTACGACGAATGGTGTCGTGGAAGAAAGTATTACCGCCATCAATGATGATGTCGCCTTTATCCAGATACGGTTTCAGGGAATCGATAGCAGCATCGGTACCCGCGCCCGCTTTCACCATTAACAGGATACGACGAGGCGTTTCCAGAGACTCAACGAACTCTTTAACCGTATAGAAAGGAACCAGTTTCTTGCCTGGATTCTCAGCGATGACTTCTTCAGTCTTATCACGGGAGCGGTTGAAAACGGAGACGGTATAACCACGGCTTTCGATGTTGAGCGCCAGGTTGCGCCCCATCACTGCCATACCGACAACGCCGATCTGTTGCTTGGACATTACATACTCCTGTCAGGTGTGGTCACCACGAAAAATACGTGGCTTGAATGTATCTATGATGTTAACTCAGGATATGAGGTGAAAGGTAGTGGAAGATGCTCTTTAAATAATTTTTATTTTTATCAATGCGTTATGAAACACTGAGCATCTTAATACAAGCTTTCATACTGCCTGGAGATAATCTTCCAGGTATACCTGCGTTCTGCAATTTCCTGCATTGCAGCTGCATTCTCAGAAATTTTAAGCATTTGGTCATTCAAAAGCTGTACAAGGTTATCGCTGTCAGTAAAATAGAAAGCTTGTCCTTCCGTTGTGAAACGGTTGAAGCTGCAATCATATGCATATATAGGTTTGCCAAAGTGCATTGCTTCAACCAGGGAAGGATTAGTACCTCCAGCGGAATGCCCATGAAGATAGCCAGCACAAGACATTCGAATTTGATAGAGAAGATTTATATCATAAATTGGATTGATTAGCTCAATGTTGGAAAAGTAGCTATATTTCTTTACGAGGTCACGTCCATATTCGCTAGAATTCCAATTCCCAATGAATTTAATTTTCTTTTGAATTTTCGTAAACGAATCAAGAATAAGGTGTATATTATTCTCTGGTTCTATCCGGCAGATGCTGAGAAAAAACTCTTCATCGTCCTTGAGGAATGTATCAACTCCACTGGAGGTTGATATTTCACCAACATTTACTGCGTGATCACCGCCATATGCAATAACTTCACTTTGCAACTTATATTTGCTATAGACATAATCCGACAAAGCTTGATTATCGGTAATAATTACATCAGAAAATTTAATGGCTATATATTCAGAAAATTTCAAGAATAAACGTGCGAACCGACCCCACTTTTCTCTCCTCCACTCCAACCCATCAATATTTGTAATAATCCTACTGCGACTAAAGAGTTTGAAAAAAGGAAAAATAACAGCACCAGAAACACCGAGCACAAGTATCACATCTGGTTTGGTTTTCAGGGTTTGCATTATTGAAACCATATCATATGCAATACTTTGAATTCCATTCGCTTTTAATGGAATATACTTTAATTTAGCGCCATTGTGGTGTTCTAAACGTGTCGTAAGTTGTTTTGATGAACAAAAGACTTCGTAGTTAATATCTTCACTAGAAAACCTTGTCAGGTTTTCAACAAGCGATTCAAATCCACCATAGGAGGCAGGAATACCAACAATACCAATTATAGATATTTTTTTCATTTATAACCTTCATTCTTCGAATCAATTGAATTAATTGATCGCTTTCCATTCATTAACAGCATAATAGGGAACATATAAAAAACATCTAACAAATTAAAAAATAAAACACTATCAGTCATTGCTTTAATAGGTATTATCGCGAACAATAAAGAGCATATAAAACCATAGCGTAAAAACGTTTTAAACGTCACGACTATAAATAGAATTAAAAGCATTAATACCGGTAGCAACCCAAATAATGAGTGTATTAAGACAAAAGAATTATGTGGATTGTTATTTAATATATTAATTATCTCCATTCCATTGAATGATCGCCCCAGGACAAGATCTGTCAGACCGAAATTAGAAAAATACTCATCATATATAACACTTCTTGTGGTTTTTAATCCTTCGGAAAAATTTGTATTATCAGCAATTCTTTCATTTAGAGAACTGAAATCAACATACATTATAAAAGGTGAGCAAATCAAAACTACAATCAGCATTCCTTTCAAGCCAAAAGTCTTATACAGTGCAACACACAATATCACTGCGGAAATTAATAAAGCTGTTCTTCCCTTTAATAAAAAGCACATTAATAATGTAATAATTGCGACGGGCAATAAACTTCTATTTCGTAAAGTAAACAAAAAACTACAGGCAACGGGAAAAATTACAAAGGTGGCTACAATATTTCTGCTGGCCTCAAAGAAAATTAGATTTTCATCATGAACAATTAAAAGACGTATTATAATCAGCGTGCACGCCAATAGAAGAAAGTGAAAAAAATAACGCTTATAATCCAAAATATACAATGCATATGAAAAAGCTAAAAATGCCACCCCAGAGAATATAAAGTAGATCTTCAGTTTCCAGTCATCGTTTGGTGATAATAAAGCTGAAACAGAAAAAATAATCAAAATGATTGCGAGCCCAAAAATGACGTTTTGGGAGAAATAAGTCCTATTAAAGATGAATAACACTAGAGAAGATGCTAAAAAAAGGACTGTTACCATTTGTCGAATTAGCACACCATCGAATGTCATTGAAAAGAGATAAATTGCAGTCAATAATAAGAACACTGCTTTAAATATGCTTTTCATCGATATGATCTTTTATAAAAGTTTGAATATGACTAAGAATATTCTTTTCAAAAATATCTTTAGTTAGGTTGGTAGCATAAAACTCTCTGGCTCGGGAAGCTAAAAGCTCAGTATCAACTTTTTGTTGGCAGATATTTTTTAACACTTCGGCGAAAGCGTCATTATCATCTTTATTAATGAGTATCCCGTTATAATTATTGCTAACTATCTCTGCAGCTCCACCATGTGAAGTTGTAATTATTACACATTTCGCTCGCATTGCCTCCAACACTGTAGTTGGAAAAGGATCACTCATAACAGATGGAACAAGAACCACGTCATAGTTGAACATTTGACGATCAGCACAGTCACTGAAACCAAGTAATCGAATATTATTCTCTATATTATTTTCTTTAAGATAATGTCGAAAATCGTCGAGTAATGAAGGTCGATTAGGTGGTGCATCTCCGTATGCATCAACTAAGATACTTTGGTTTTCATTATTTGTGAGTTTCTTTACAGCATCAGCTAAAAACCAATATCCCTTCTCAGGCATTATTCTACCAACTATAAGGAATTTCGGATTGGCAAGATTGATCTTCTTTTGGGTTATAGAAGCTTCAAAAATATCTGGAACACCATTTTTTATTACGGTAGCACATATACTCTCGTCTCCATTAGTTACATAATCTTTAACTACATTGGATACGCAAAAAATTTGATTCGCACTCTTCTTTATTAGAAAAGCCAATGCCCTTCCTGAGAATTTTTGTTTCTGATTTTCATGGCAATGGACTATATTTTTAACAAGAAATAATTTACAGCCAAAAGAAACCAAACCTGCAGCATAGGTGTTAATGTAAAAAAAATCATAGTTATTTTTATTTTTGAACAAATAAAAACTAAATCTCATGAAATCTTTAACAAGAGAAGATATACCTTTCGCAGTGAAAATTTTACTATGTACAACTGGAATAGTTTCGACTTTATTATATTTTATATTCTCAATTTTGCTTGATTGTTTTGACAGAAATTCTTCAAGACACGTTTTATCATTTTTAAACCAGACTTCAATGAAAAAATAATTTGATAAAATAGATATTACATAAGATAAAATCTTCGTTGCACCATAGCTGTCATCTAAAGGATGAATTACAACAATCTTTCTCATTTCATTCAAATCCATTATAGTTTCCTTCAAAGTAACCAGCTTTCTTCAAAAGAGATTCGTTAAAAGAGGTTCCCCATACATGTGTCTGAGCATTACCTTTTACAAAACCCACGCTCGAATAAATTGTTGCTAATACTTCAGGCTGATCCATTAAAATCATAATCTGACCAGGGATTTTTGATTGAATAAAAGTACAGTCAAAATATCGAGAATAATCCGTATTTTCTCGCGGGTGGGATTTTATGCAAATTTCATTTTTATCATAGATGCTGCAATAATGCTCATAAAGAATTTTATAAATCGCGATTTTCTCTACCTCGGACATCATTCCATCTTCTGAAAATGGTTGAGTAAAAATAACAACTTTTGAAAGTGGCACATAAGGCTCATTAGAAAAAAGATCTAGGAAATAGTTTTTCTGAATAGATGAGAGGTTATTCCAAGTTTTAGTAATATCGATCTGCGTTACTTTGCTGCTGATTTCCTCTGGTATATTAACAATTCCAGAGAGAATAACCTCATTTACATCATCGCCCCATCCAAAGAAAGGACCACTTGAACCGAAAAGATATTTTCTGAATAAAGATTTACGATTTTGCTTTGTAGATGCATAATTAGCCAACCCATCTTCAATTAAAACGAAACCAGGACTGCGCTTAATGTAAAGGTGCGAAAAATATAGATGATCATGCCCATACACTTTACTCTTTTTAATATTAAAGTGAAGGCAAAAGTTTTTATAATGATAATAAACTGCCCGTAGCAATAAGCTTATTAATTTAGGATGGTTATTGAATGAAGGAAATAACACTGAAGAAGGCAGTTTTCTCTGGACATCTTGTGAAATGCCATCGGAAACAATAAAGGTTGTCTTTTTAAAATCTTCTGGCCTTATAAGATAATATATGAAAAGACCATGTATATTATTAACAACACAAATGATTGGTAATTGCGATTCTCGACTATTTATCATCTAACATTCCCTAAAGCCCACGGTACAAGTTTTGTTTTATAAGCAAGAATCCAGGTACCTAAAAAACGTAGAAACATCGAAATAGCAAATGAAATCGCGACGCCTTTTATACCAAATGGAGTAATCAATAACATAAGTAGAATGACATTAAATATTCCGCAGGCAATCGTTAAAATTGATAACTGCCCTGTTTTTTTGGCGTAAAACAAATAATTGGTTACCATTAAATACATGCCAAGACAAACCTGCCCTATGCACAACCAGCCTATAACTGATTTTCCTGTTTCATATTTCTCACCTGCAACCACGGTTAAAACATAAGGTGAAATAAAGAAAGATAACACACCTATACATATTAATAAAATAAAATAATAATACGTTTTACTAACGATATGCTTCCTCTCAATAAAAGCACTGTTACTCAATTCCTTGAAAAGCCACGGCATAAATGCTTTATTGACTGCATCGAAAACGATCACCATTCCCATACTTAATTGCATTGCAACCATGTATATACCGGCCTGATCAGAACCCAATTTAGCATTTATAAAAAAACGGTCGACTGAACTAATAAGATACATACCAAAAACATGAGGTATTAGAGGAACGCTAAAACTTAACGCATCCATGAACATACCTTTATGTATCTTCTTAAAGCTTAATAATTTATCTTTTTGAATGAGGTAAATGACAATTACTAAAACAATCAACATGGAATATATTTGAGCTTCAATTCGTCCCTCGGCATGACGTCCAAGAACCACAACGAAAGCCAATGTGAAAATAAAAAGAAGAAGGCTTTGTCCGATTTGCAACATTCCAAATGATATCGCTTTCTCAATAATTTGCCATTGGTTAAGCCGAAATTGGACAATGAAATTTATGCCACTTATGAATATAGCAGCGAGAATCCAGTTTTTATTTATCCCAGTAAAATATTCCAGGTCTGATGAAAACATTAAAGTTAAAGGGATAACGATTGCAAGACTTAAAATCAAGAGATAAAAACAAGCACCGTTGTAATTCCTTAAAAAATCTTTATCTTTTTTATCGAAAAAAACCCGCGCAGTAGCACCTAAAGTATTAAATGCAATAACTGACACCAATCCTGTAATAATTGTTTGGAAAATAGCGATTTTTCCATACTCAGATGTCGTAAGATATCGAGTTAATATTGGTAAAAGAACGAATGGTATAGATGCATTTAATATGTTTGAAATCAAATATACTGATGATTTCTTTAGAAAAGACATAGGATACCTGTTTTAATTAATTCTTTTCGACAGTAGTATTTCAGCCAATTCAAAATCTATTTTTTCATCAATATCAATAGAATTAAACCTGTTCATTATATAAGCAAAAGTCCCTTTACTATAAATATTATTTATATTCGAGACATAATCTCTATTAAATAAATAGATAGAGCCATTTAATCTATAATATGTAGGAAGATCTTGTGTCCGTTTAATACTGGCTGCTGGAATAAAATTATCCATCGATAAATCATCTTCCAAAACGTTACAATATTGAATAGGATGCTCGACCTCGCATACTGAGACTATCGCCTTTGCTTTTTTTTCTACCATCAAGTCAAATGCATTAATGATGTCAGTCTCGGTTCGCAGAGGTGAAGTTGGTTGTAATATCATTATAGTAGAAACAACGACACCAGTTCCCTCTAACCATTTTACTATATCTGTAACAACATCATTGGTAGTTGCCGTATCAGATGCCAGTTCAGGCGAACGAAGGTAAGGAACCTCAGCTCCGGCGCGTATAGAAATTTCACGGATCTCATCAGAATCTGTGCTAACTATTATCCTATCGAATAGCTTAGATTTTAAGGCAGCTTCTATCGTCCATTCAATCAGAGGTCGCCCACAAAGATTTTTAATATTCTTACCTGGAAGTCTTTTACTACCGCCTCTGGCAGGAATTATCGCTATTTTCTTCATTATAAGTACAACCCCTGGATATCTTGTTGAGCTTTATTAAAATCATCCATGCGACCAATATCCAACCAGTATTCATGGATTGGGAACATTGTTACTTGTTTATCCATTTTTATTTGTTGCTCTAATAATGTTGGCATGTCAATTTTAGTATTTGCTCCAACATTTTTATATATTTCTGGATTAACAACATAAATGCCTGCATTCACAAAAAATTTCTGGATTGGTTTCTCGACCATGTCCGTAATGACATTGCCTTTGCCACGAACCACGCCATAGGGTATTTGATACTCATATTCCCGCACGCACATAGTTGCAATAGATTTAGATTCAATATGAAATTGCAAAAGCTTCTCAACATTAAGCGTAGTAAGTACATCACCATTAATCATGATCAATGGCAAATTACCAATATCTTTAGGTAAAAGTCCGAGGGCACCGCCAGTACCTAAAGGCTCAGCCTCATAAACATAGGTTATATTAACGCCCCATTTAGAACCGTCGCCAAAATAGTCTGAAATATAATCTGGCATATAATGCGTTGAAATATATATATTCTCGAACCCAGATGAAATAAACTGAGTTAAAAGTGTTTCCAAAATTGGTTTATCACCAACCTTAAGCATTGGTTTTGGGCAATTATCAGTTAAGGGTTTTAGCCTGGTACCAAACCCGCCCGCCATTATAAAAATAGGATTTTGGTAGCTAGGCTTCTCAATACTTGTTTCATAAGTTTCCAAACCAACTACTTTCCTTGTAAGAGAGTCAATAATTGGAATTGCTAGTATAGACCGATTTGACATTAATTGGATTAACTGGGATTTTGATGTTTCAACAGTTGCTGTAATAGGTGATTTATTCATCACGCAGCTGACATTTTCGTCAAGATCAATATTATTTATTATACCACGCCGTATATCACCATCGGTAAGTACTCCAAGCAACCGGCCTTCAGCATCGATAACAAGGGCTATACGTAAGGCTTCGTCATTGATTATTTTGAGTGCACTACGAATACTTTCATTTGGTGATATAAGAACTTTTTGCCATTTTTTTTTCATCGTATCCCCCTGACTAGCGAGCAATCATTATATTTAGTAAAAGGTTGAGTTAGGTAGAATATTTTTCCGGACAAGTGCTGCAGAACCGATAATGCTTTCATCTCCGATAATGATGTTTTGAATAACAGTCGCATTCGCGCCTACAAAAACATTATCGCCGCAAGTAACACCACCGCACAGCACACCACCAGGTGAAATATGGCAGTTATTACCGACAATTGAGTCATGCTCAATGATAACGCCCGTATTGATAATTGTATTTTCACCAAGTCTTACGCCAGGTTGTATTATTGCGCCAGGTAAAACCTGTACTCCTTCGCATAATACTGAGTACGAAGAAACTATAGCGTCTTTAGATACAACTGTTTCAAATGCAAACCCAATGGTTTTTAATTTCTCAAAAATCGTTTTTCTGATATCAGACCCAGGCACAAAGCCTAAACCATTTACTACCTTTATTGCCTCGGGTGAGTATTTACTAATAAAAACATCATCAGAAATAACGGGTATACCATTAAATACTTCACGATGTAGAGATAACTGTTTATCAACTATAACTTCTATTCTATACCCAAGCTTGAGTAACATATCAGCAATTACAGAGGCATGGCCCCCACCACCAAATAAAGCAATCGTTTTAGTCATTGCTGATTCTGTCACCTTCACGATAATCTTTTTTTGCTATTTTCCCTTGCATATTCCAATATTCATACGGTGAAATACCATCACCGGGACGTTTAATAGCAATATTATCGCTACTAAAACTAGAACCCGAACTGATATCTTTTGCAGCAACAATGCTTCGACGCGCTATCGATTTATTCTTTTGCTCTGAAGCCGTAGGTCTTTTAACTCCATCACCTAAAGCTAATTCAACGTTTCTAATTGCTTTAACCATTTCTGCAAGCTCGTTTGGTTCAAGAGATGCTTTATGATCAGGCCCTTCCATATTCTTATCGAGAGTGAAATGCTTTTCTATTATAACAGCCCCTCTTGCAACAGCCGCAACTGGAATAGTAATACCCTGACTGTGATCTGAATATCCTGTCGGTAAGCCAAACGCCAAAGCCATAGAATCCATCGCCCTCAGATTTATTTCATTCATTGGTGCAGGATATTCAGTCGTGCAATGTAATATACGTACCTTTTCTTTCAGTGCACGCTGCCCAGCATCCGATGAATATGCTTTCTGAAATTCTGAGCGTGACGGTTCCACATCACCATCAGAAGTAAATCCAAATGCAAGCACACCCAGAGCATCTTCAATTTCGGACAATGTAGCCATTCCTGTTGACAACATAATATTGCAGCCTGTCAATGCATGCAATAATACGAATGGAGCGTTCGTTATCTCTCCTGAAGGTATTTTCAACGTCTTCAAGTTCAAGTCGTTCACCAGAAAGTTTAAGCTTTCTTCATCAAATGCAGTAGATAAAAACTCAATGCCTAACTGGTTGCAATAGTCAATTAGTTCCTTATGAACTTCATAAGATAACTCTAACCGACTTAACATAGCTAGCTGCGATTCGGTTTTATTAGTATTAGCAACTTGATATTCAGCCTGGACTGCACTAGATGTAACGAGATTTTGCGATTTGAAGGTTTGAAACTTTACTATATCAGCTCCGGCATCGTGTGCCGCATCGACCAAACGAAAAGCCAGGTCACGCTGGCCATTGTGATTTACACCGGCCTCTGCAATGATAAGAGTCATAATGTTATCCTAAATCGTGAAATTTTTTCATGGGATTAAAATCGAGTGCTTTAACTGCATTAATAATTTTTTTGCTCGAATCACCTTCCCCATAAGGATTATCAATTTTTACAGAATTAAGTTTAACTTTCATCTGGCAGGCTGCTTTTATAGCTTCAACAATAGCATTCTTATTTGGGGGGCAGTTAAAGACAGAGTCAGCAGCCAATCTACCATTTTGCCGAGAACCTATATTTATAGTTGGGACACCAAATGATGGTGCTTCAATGATTCCACTTGAAGAGTTCCCAATTACCATAGTGCTATGCTTTAATGCAGAAAGGTAGCGAAGTTGCCCTAAGGAGGGTATAGCAAAAACTCTATCCGTCTGATTCCTCGCATATTGCTCCAGAATTGGAATTATTTGCCGCCCACCATCGTCTGAATTTGGATAAGTTATAATGATTTTGTATTCTTTAAATTCATCAAGTGCACCCAATAATGCCTCAAAAGAGCACTTTGGTGATTCGTCTGCAAGAGTTACAGGGTGATATGTAACTAGAAAATAAGGACAATCTAACGCAAAATTTAATGATTTACTTAATTCAGCTAACCCTAGTAGATTAGTACGATGAAGGTGTTCGAGGCCTAACGCGCCGACATTGTAAACTCTATTAGGTTCCTCACCTAATTGAATGACTCTGGTTCGATATTCTTCTGTTGAAACTCCATGCAGATAACTAAGCTTAGTTATGGCATGACGAATAGCATCGTCGTATGCACCTTCAGTAATTTCACCGCCATGTAAATGAAAGATAGGTATTCTTAAGAACATTGCTGCCTGGGCTGCCGCAAAAGCTTCATATCGATCCCCCAGAATAATAATCAGGTCAGGTTTCATTCTGGTTAGTGCATCGGCGAATCCAATTAAACCAAGCCCTATACTCTTCACCACTCCAACAGCACTGTCCGAAGATAGCAGGATTTCTACTTTTTCATCAATCTTAAAACCATCTTCTTCTATCTGCTGCCATGTTAGGCCAAATTCAGGGGACAAATGCATCCCGCTGACCAAAACCTGGAGTTCAAGAGTAGGATCATTTTTTATGTCCTGCATTAACCAATATAGCAGACCATATTCAGCTCTTGTACCAGTAAAGACAGCAATTTTTTTTGGCATACCAAATTTTCCTACAAAGTATTGATAGGGGTACTTGGAAGATTTATTAATCTCTCTTCGATAATTTCCGATTGTGTCAATTCATCACGAATGCATCCGCTATACATTGGTAAACGATGCATTAATTTCCAGACAGGCCTGGTCATTATCCCCTTCTGATTCATATCGTTAAGTAACCTTTCTCTGGTTTCTTTTGTGTCACATATAACGGCATTTAACCAGTAATTAGAACGTGCATATTCAGGCTCAGATACAAATGTCAGTTCGCTTTTAGCAAAAAAATCTTGATATTTTTTAGCAAGTTCTCTTTTTTGAGAGAGGAACAGATCAATATTTTCTATTTGTGCACAACCAAGAGCGGCATTAATATTTGGCATCCGATAATTAAATCCTGGTTCATCATGATTAAACTCGTAAGGATGAGGGATTTTCGCCGTAGTTGTTACATGCTTAGTTCTTTTACCTTCCTCCTCTGAATGACATAAAATCATTCCACCGCCGCCAGTGGTGATTATTTTGTTACCATTAAAACTTAAACATCCATATTTTCCGATTGTGCCAGTATGTCTACCTTTATAATAAGAGCCCAAGCTCTCTGCAGCATCTTCTACTAAAGTGATACCCCACTTAAGGCATACTTTAAGTAATTCATCTAACTCAACGGGATGACCAAAAGTATGCATCGGAACTGCCGCTCGAATATTTTTACCCGTTTTCCGATGAATTGCACCTGATTCAGTGAGCTCAGCGTTTTCATCAAGCCAATTACTCATCGCTACTGGACATAGGCCCATGCTAATAGGTGATATATCGATGAAGACAGGCTCTGCACCTAAATGATATATGGCATTGCATGTTGCGACGAAAGTTAATGCTTGTGTAATGACCAAGTCACCTCGATGCACTCCAGAAAGATAGAGTGCTGCGTGCAGCGCAGCGGTACCATTTACTGTCGCCACTGCCCTTGGGCTTTTTGTATAAGATTCGATTTTCCTCTCGAATTCATCCACATACTTCCCAACGCTAGAAACAAAACTTGATTCAATTGTATCTGCTACATATGCCTTTTCATTTCCAATAAATGTTGGCACATGGAGAGGAATGAAATCATCCGTTTTATACAGGTTTCTAATAAAGTCTACCAGGATATCAGCATTCATGTTTCAACCTTTACATTTTGCCATCTAAATATTTGCCTTTTTCTTGATGTCCGAAACCACCAATAGTTTCGTGAAATAAAGAAACGATTTCATCTTTGTTCCATGATAAATTTTTCTTCATGCCCTGAATTTTATCACGGAAATTTTGTATTTTTTCATAATCAGGAGAGGATGTATTTTTAACTATTCCAATATTATTGTATTTATTCATATCAACGATTTCATTTGCCATGAAAAACTCTTCGAAATCTTTTTCACCTGTAGTATCACTCGGTGTAAACAAACAAGGCCATAAATCCTTGTTTTGATTGTTTTTGGCAAACTCTCGAGCTTCTTCTTCTGAACTACATAAGTATGGTTTTAGTCCTAGCTGTTGTAAATAAAGCACAGCAATTTCAGAAAAAGTTATTAAATCTAACTCTTCGCTTAGTTTAGGGAAAAATATATCACCGCGTTCTCCGAAGATACATGACATCAAGCATAACTCACCGGACTCTTGTGGAGTAACAAAATAGCGTTTGATATCATTAGGTGCAACAATTGGTTGTCTTTTCTGTATTCTCTGGTTAAAACCATGTAATAACGAACCATCAGAGAAAGCAACGTTTGCAAATCTTGCTGTTGAGATATTTATGTTCTGGCTTTGTTCCATTAAAAACATTTCCATGATACGTTTAGAGCCACCCATCATATTAACGGGATTAGCGGCCTTATCCGTTGACACACAGAAATATTTTTTTGCACCGTGCAAATGAGATTGAATAATTGTTTTTTCAGTATTAAACACATTAACATCTATCATACGCATTAATGTGTAAGGGTCTTTTTCACTACGAACGTGCTTTAGAGCCGATAAATTTAATACATAATCATATTCGCCATCAGCTTTTATGAATGCATCATATTCGATGGATCCTATATCTAAAGCGAATGTTTTAAAATCTCCATTGATATAACCAAAAGAACTTCGGATATCACGGACGAGCTCTACTAAATTGTTTTCACTGATATCAACCACATGTAATTTTTTAGGGTTTCTTTTAAATATTTCTTTAGTTACCGCCTGACCTATTGAACCAGCACCGCCAAGAACCAGAAACTTCGAATCTGAAACAATCTCTTTAAGTTCACTCTCATAGTGGATAATATCCGAGTCGAACAACGCTTTGTTTCTTCCGATTAATTTTAAAATATCAATCATTTCCTATCTAACTCCAATAGATTTATAGAATTGTGGATTTTGTTTATCTTTTTCTGATAAAACCACTTCAATTGAAGGCCATTCAATATTTATGGTTTCATCATTCCAAATTATTCCAGCCTCATGCTGGGGTGCGTAATAATTTGTAGTTTTATAAACAAACTCAGCAGATTCACTTAATACTAAAAATCCATGCGCAAATCCTTCAGGGATCCACAATTGTTTTTTATTTTCAGCAGAAAGATTTACACCAACCCATTTACCAAAAGTTGGAGAAGATTTGCGAATATCCACTGCGACATCAAATACTTCGCCAGCAACGCAGCGTACTAATTTACCCTGCGCGTAGGGATCTAACTGATAGTGCAGTCCACGTAAAACGCCTTTACACGATTTCGAATGGTTATCTTGAACAAATTCGATTTTTCGCCCAACTGCTTCTTCAAAAACTTTCTGGCTAAAGCTTTCAAAGAAAAAACCGCGCTCGTCACCAAATACTTTCGGCTCAAAAATGAGTACATCTGGAATATCAGTTTTTACAACTTTCATCGATTAGTAACCTTTTATCATTTTGAGCAGATATTGACCGTAAGCGTTCTTTTTCAGAGGTTCTGCCAGTATCTTGACCTGCTCCGCATCGATGAAACCTTTTCGAAAAGCAATCTCTTCAGGACAGGAAACCTTTAGCCCCTGACGCTCTTCAATTGTCGCAATAAAGTTACTCGCCTCGATCAGGCTCTGGTGTGTACCGGTATCCAGCCAGGCATAACCGCGTCCCATCATGGCAACTGACAGACGTCCCTGCTCCAGGTAAATACGGTTGATATCCGTGATTTCGAGCTCACCGCGCGCAGAAGGCTTCAGGTTTTTAGCCATTTCGACAACATCGTTATCGTAGAAATAAAGGCCCGTAACGGCATAGTTACTCTTAGGCTCAAGCGGCTTTTCTTCCAGGCTGATGGCCGTACCGTTTTTATCAAACTCCACAACGCCATAGCGTTCAGGGTCGTTAACATGATAGGCAAATACCGTTGCACCATCATCTTTATTCAACGCAGCTTCAAGCTGTTTTGGCAGGTCATGACCATAGAAAATGTTATCGCCGAGGACCAGCGCGCAGCTATCGTCACCAATGAACTCTTCGCCAATAATAAAGGCCTGCGCCAGCCCGTCCGGGCTTGGCTGCACTTTATATTGAAGGTTTAACCCCCACTGGCTGCCGTCACCGAGCAGTTGTTCAAAACGTGGCGTGTCCTGCGGGGTACTGATGATGAGGATGTCTTTAATCCCCGCCAACATCAGCGTTGACAGCGGATAATAAATCATCGGTTTGTCATAAATTGGCAGCAGTTGCTTGCTCACAGCCATAGTAACCGGATAGAGACGAGTGCCGGATCCACCAGCAAGAATAATGCCTTTACGCGTAGCCATTGTAATTTCTCTGTAAATGCAAATTGCCCGGATCCGGGCAATTATTTAATGATTAGACTGATTCAGCTGAAAAAAGCTCGGCGAGCATTCGCTTAACGCCCACATCCCATGCCGGTAATACAAGGCCAAAGTTATGCTGGAATTTCTCTGTATTTAAACGCGAATTCTGCGGACGACGCGCAGGCGTAGGATACGCGGTGGTTGGAACGGCATTGAGTTTTTCAATTTCCAGTTCAATCCCCGCCTTTCTGGCTTCATCGAATACTAACGCGGCATAGTCATACCAGGTGGTTGTGTCCGATGCTACCAGATGATAAAGACCAGCCACTTCCGGTTTAACTATTGCCACACGGATTGCATGGGCGGTACAGTCAGCCAGTAACTCAGCGCCTGTTGGCGCACCAACCTGATCGTTGATCACGGAAAGTTCTTTACGCGTCTTCGCCAGGCGAAGCATTGTTTTTGCAAAGTTATTGCCTTTGCCGGCGTAAACCCAACTTGTACGGAAAATCAGGTGCTTAGCGCAATGTGCCTGGAGCGCTTTTTCGCCGTCGAGCTTGGTCTGACCATAAACATTGAGCGGTGCGGTCGCATCCGTTTCACGCCATGGCGTTTCGCCATCGCCTGGAAAAACGTAATCAGTAGAATAGTGAACCACCCAGGCACCAATTTTCGCCGCTTCCTTTGCGATTGCCTCGACGCTGGTTGCGTTAAGCAGCTGCGCGAACGCCTGCTCGGATTCAGCTTTATCCACTGCAGTATGCGCCGCTGCGTTGACGATGACGTCAGGTCTGATGGTGCGGACGGTTTCAGCGATGCCTTCTGGATTGCTAAAATCACCACAGTACTCTCTGGAATGCACGTCAAGTGCAATCACGTTCCCTAACGGTGCGAGTGCGCGCTGGAGTTCCCAACCCACCTGCCCAGTCTTGCCGAACAGAAGAATGTTCATTATTGACGTTCTCCGTAATTCTGTTCGATCCAGGTCTTATAAGCACCGCTTTTAACGTTGTTAACCCAGTCCTGGTTGCTCAGATACCATTCAACGGTCTTACGGATACCGCTTTCGAAGGTCTCTTCAGGCTTCCATCCCAGCTCAGTGCCAATTTTATGCGCATCAATCGCGTAGCGGCGGTCATGCCCGGGGCGGTCAGCGACGTAGGTGATCTGATCGCGATAGGAGCCTTCTTTCGGCACGATTTCATCCAGCAGATCGCAAATGGTGTGCACCACGTCCAGGTTCTGCTTCTCGTTATGCCCGCCGATGTTGTATGTCTCACCCGGTTGACCCTGGGTTACAACGGTGTACAGCGCACGCGCATGGTCTTCAACGTACAGCCAGTCGCGGATCTGGTCGCCTTTGCCGTAAATTGGCAGCGCTTTACCGTCCAGGGCATTCAAAATCACCAGCGGGATCAGCTTCTCAGGGAAGTGATACGGGCCGTAGTTATTGGAGCAGTTGGTCACGATCGTTGGGAAACCGTAGGTACGCAGCCATGCGCGAACCAGGTGATCGCTGGACGCTTTAGACGCAGAATACGGGCTGCTTGGCGCATAGGCTGTGGTTTCGGTAAACAGCGGCAGCTCATCAGAGGCAGGATGTTCATCAGGATGAGGTAAATCACCGTACACTTCATCCGTAGAGATGTGGTGGAAGCGAAACGCCGCTTTGGCCGCGTCATCCAGCGTCGACCAGTAAGCCCGTGCGGCTTCCAGAAGCACATAGGTACCGACAATATTGGTCTCAATAAATGCAGCGGGGCCAGTAATAGAACGGTCAACGTGGCTTTCTGCCGCAAGGTGCATCACCGCATCCGGTTTATGCTCGGCGAAAATGCGATCCATTGCCGCTTTATCGCAAATATCCGCATGTTCAAAGACATAACGATCGCTATCATTAACGTCGGTCAGTGACTCCAGGTTACCGGCATAGGTCAGTTTATCCACATTGACGACTGCATCCTGGGTATTATTAATAATATGTCGCACCACTGCTGAGCCGATAAAACCGGCACCGCCCGTAACAAGAATCTTCACGTTAGCTATTCCATCTATTGGGTATATCGAGATATTGATGCTCTGGAACCCGATTAATAATAACGGTTTCAGAAATTTTGCACGCTACCGCCCCTGGCTTAACAGCTACCAGTGCACTGAGCGAATGTTGAATAAAGGATTTTGAGGTCTGATTACAGACAAAAAACTGGCGTTAATTGTCGTCCTAAATGGACTCGGAAACAAGCACAAATCGTTACAAATCAGTCCACATTTGAATCAGATAACTCCATGTTATCACTAGAATTAATAACAAAAAGCGGCAGTTACCATTTTGGTTATGTTTACACATACCAAATGATAACTGCCGCTTTTTCAAACAGACAGAGACAAATCAGTCGTTAGCCAGCAGCTTCTCAATGCGGCTTCTGAACTTCGCCCCTTCCTTCAGGTTACGCAGACCGTAGTTCACAAACGCCTGCATATACCCCATTTTCTTGCCGCAGTCATAGCTGTCGCCGGTCATCAGCATGGCATCAACGGACTGTTTTTTCGCCAGTTCAGCAATCGCATCGGTTAACTGGATACGGTCCCAGGCGCCTGGCTCCGTTTTTTCCAGCTCGGCCCAGATATCCGCGTTCAGAACATAGCGGCCAACGGCCATCAGGTCGGAGTCCAGCGTCTGAGGCTGATCTGGCTTCTCGATGAACTCAACAATGCGGCTCACCTGCCCTTCCGTCTCCAGCGCTTCTTTCGTCTGAATGACAGAGTACTCAGAGAGATCGCCATCCATGCGCTTCGCCAGCACCTGGCTGCGGCCCGTCTCGTTGAAACGTGCCACCATTGCCGCCAGGTTGTAACGCAGCGGGTCCGCAGATGCGGTATCAATGATGATATCCGGCAGAACGACGATGAACGGGTTATCACCCACGACCGGACGCGCGCACAGAATCGAGTGGCCCAGACCCAGCGGCTGCGCTTGGCGCACGTTCATGATAGTCACGCCAGGCGGGCAGATAGATTGAACTTCTGCCAACAGCTGACGCTTAACGCGCTGCTCAAGCAACGCTTCGAGTTCGTAAGAGGTGTCGAAGTGGTTTTCAACCGCATTCTTCGAGGAGTGCGTGACCAGAACGATTTCTTTGATCCCTGCAGCAACAATCTCGTCGACGATGTACTGAATCATCGGCTTGTCGACGATCGGCAGCATCTCTTTAGGAATTGCCTTGGTGGCTGGCAGCATATGCATGCCCAGACCCGCTACCGGAATGACTGCTTTCAAATTAATCATTATATCTTCCACCTTAAAATGGTTGACGAATTATAGCTTTTAAACCTGTTTTCGCCAGTATGTTTTGCTGTAATTCTGGATTCATGTTACGCCCAGGCACCACAAATTACAGTAGTTGTAATCTGAATAGATCACATTATCCAACCAGGAATCGTCGCAAAAATTACCCGCGGGTGATTATCTACTCGGCAGCGCAAAATTCAGCCGTTCCGTATTCACGACATGCTGGTCAACCCGGTCAATATCCACCGAGCTTTGCCCCTTTTCATTGACGGCCTTAATGTTTGCCAGCGACAGCAGCGTTTCGTCTTTGGCCATAAACTTGCCCCGCACGTCCTTACGCAAATCGAATTTGATTTTCAGCGCTGGTCCCACGGCAGCTTCCTGCATCACGTTGATGTTACGCAAGAAAAGATGCTGAGGCTTGTTGTGCAGTTCAAGCGTCGCGCGCTGCATGTCAACGTTAGTGATGGCGACAAACGAGGTCGCGTTGCCGGATGAAATTTGTATTCCGCGCAGCTTATAGGCAAGTTGCCGATTATCCAGGCGAATATCGTTGAGCTTAAAATTCTGCGGTATCGACAGGTAGTTGCCTTTAATTACGCCGTAACCGATTAACATTCCAGCACTGTTGACCATGTCGACATTATCAATAACGAAATTATCACAGCCGTAAATCGCTACCGTGGCGTTATCTATTCCCGCTTTTTTGCTGAAGTCAGGGGTAATGTTTTTAGCCTTAATATTGCGAATAACAAAGTGCTTACCGTTTTCGACATGGACTAACTGACGACAGTTGCTGCCCGTTATATTGGCTACCACGAAGTTCTTCACGGTTTGCTTTTCAGGGTAGTCATTGTCGTAGGTACTGCCCGCAAGCCCGATTCCAATCCCCCAATTGATTTTGCCGTTGGTGCAGTTGATGTTGTCGATCACATGGTCAGAGATCAGAATGTTACGGTCGTTGATCGCCACGTTCCACTCAATCGCGTCACCCTGCAGGTGGCTAAATCGACTGTTGGTAATGCGCGCACCGTCCACCTGATTATGGAAGCCCTGTCGCAAAATGGCGTAGTTGGCCTGGCTCACGTTGATATTGTCGATGAGGAGGTTGCGCATCACCCTCGGCTTTTTGCCGCCGATGTAGATCTGCGTGACGGGGCCAAAGCCGCTCATCGCCAGACCTTTGATGACGCAATCGGAGCCGCGGACATCCAGCGTGATGTTGTGCGTGCGCCCTTCTCCCTCACCGATGACTTTACTGCCTTCCTGGAGCACAAAGCGCCCGCGCCCGTTGCCTTTGAGCCCACCCCGTATCAGGAGCGTTTTACCGTCGGGGATAAAAATCCCGGTATTGATGTTATCGCAGACGAGATCGGCGGGTACCACAACGGTGTCGGCCTCGGAGAACGCCTGCTTAAAAGCGGCGATCCAGTCGCTGTTGTTGTATTGTCCCACAGAGACCGTCCTCCCGTTGGCTGCCCGCGCGGCGCGCGGCGACAGCAACGGCATTGCCGCCAGGACGGATAAGGAAGAGACAAAATGGCGTCGGGTAATCTTTTTCAGCATACAACCTCGGCGTTACAGCGTTTGCAGCAGGCTCGCTAGCTGGCGATTAATCACCTGCTGGTTAAATTCTGTTTCGACTTTTTGTCGGGCATTTTGCAGCACCGGTACCAGCTCCTGCTGGTCGATGTCGCTGAAGGCCGCTAAGCGGTCGGCCAGGGCGAAAGCATTATTTTCAGGCACCAGCCAGCCGGAATATTCAGACCTGATCAGTTCCGGGATCCCGCTGTGCAGCGTAGACACAACAGGAATGCCCACGGCCATGGCCTCCATCAGCGCGACCGGAATACCTTCCATATCACCGTCCGCACCAGTCACGGAGGGCAGCAGGAAAACGTCCGCCTCGTCGAGCATCGCCTTCACCTCATGGCTTGGCTTGAAGCCCGGCATCTCCACGCAGCCTTCCAGCTGGTACTGTTCGATCAACGTGCGCAGTCGTCGCTCCCAGGGGCCGATACCTAAAATGCGATAGTGGAAATCCACCCCACGCGCTTTTAGCTGACGACAGGCTTCAATCGCGACGTGCAGCCCTTTCTTCTCGGTTAAACGCGCGACCGAGATAATCTGCAGCGGTTTCCCCGGCACCTTCACCGGGCGCTGGGTGAAGCGCTCCATATCGACACCCATCCGCGAAACGGTGATTTTTTCGCTCGGGCAGCCCATCTTTTTCAGCCGACCGGCCCACAGTTCGCTGATGGGCAGCATCATGTCACCGCGGCGGAAAAGCTGCTGATACTCCGGGGTATAGTGGTTCAGCACTTCCCGGCTGGAGATATCGATACCGTGGAAAATGGTCGCGATTTTGCCGTCAATTACCCCCAGCTCGCGCAGCTTCGCGGCGGTCACGCCCGCCGGGCCGAAGTGGGCGATAAACACATCCGCCCGATACGGCTGCGCCGTTTGCCCGCAAATGGCGGAGAGGATCAGATTGCGGGATTCCGCCCCGTAGCGTGACACGTTCAACGCTCGCCACGTCGAGGGACGGTGCAGCCCGCGCAGCGTCTGGCTGGCGCGGTAGCGCAGTTTGTTCAGCCGCCCGCCCGGCTCATCCTGCAGCCAGCGGGTTTTGGCTTCCAGCCCATACTGGGTGTATGCCGCATGGGTGTTTTGCGTATCGCCCTTTTGCAGGGCGATAATCTCCACGTCATATCCCATATCGATAAACGCGGTGATTTGGTTCAGTACAAAGGTCTCAGACGACAGCGGAAATTTCAGTAAGAAGAAACCAACCTTCATTTCCCCTCCCCAACGCGGTCGAGCACCGATTTCACCATGCCGATCCCTTTTTCGCGCTCGGCTTTCACCGCCACGGCCAGGCGTTCGTTAATCGCAGGCAGCTGTCCCAGCGTGTCGCCGACCATGGCACCCAGCGAACCGTCGAGAAGATGACGAATATCGACCGCCATTTCCGGCATGCCAAGCTGCTGCATAATGCCCGCGGATTTGTGCTCGTAGTTGATGGCAATCGCTGGCGTGCCGAAGTTCATGGAGATAATGGCCGAGTGCAGGCGCGTGCCGACGGTGAGGTCGCAGGCGGAGAGCAGTTTGCCCATCTCCAGGTCGTTCAGCTCGTCCATCACCACGTGGTAGCGCGACGGGTCGTTCACCAGGTGACTCAGGTTAAGCGCCACCATGCGGTCATCTTTGTTGTAGCTGTCGATACCGGTACAGGTGGAGAGCGCCAGCACCTGGTAGCCGCTGTCCAGCACGCGGTTCACCACGTCGGCGAAGGCTTTCTCATACGCCGCCTGCGTGGTGCCAAGACGTTTATCAAATGGCGCGAGCTCGCGCAGGGTGATGGCGACGGTTTTCTGTTTCGCCGCCACGTCGAGCCAGTGCTGTACCGCGTAGCTCGGCTGGAAATTATCGACCTGGTGATCCACCAGCCAGGCGGTGTCCACGCCGTGCTCAACTTTTGACGTGTCGATCTCGCTGCGCTTCATCAGGTCCAGGCTCACGGACTCACGCAGGATCAGCGCGTCGCAATGACCAAACACGTAGTTCGCCAGCTGGTTAAACTGCGGATCCTGGAAGGGCCCGACGCTGTGGCCGATCATAAACAGCGGCTTTTTCGCCATAAAGGTGCAGAGCGCATGCTCAAACTGCGGCACGCCGTAGAGATCGACAAAGAACGAACCGCCGACCTGAATAATGGCGTCATAGCCGGAGAGCAGACGGACAAAATCCGTAAAGCCCTGGGCAATGGCGATATTGCGCAGCTTGCCGGTGTCGGTCACGCGGGAAAGCAGCACCTGATGCTGGTAGCGACGGCGCAGGACTTTCTTCACGCGCCCCATCACGCCCGCGGCGTTGTTGTGCTGTTTCATCTGGCTGTAGAGCGGGTCGCCCATCACCGGGCGGTTCAGTAACCAGGATGAGCTGACCGGATAACGGCTCATCACATCCACTTCTGTCTCAGGCTCAAGGGTGTTAATTGCATCCAATAAACCGCGCAGGATGGCGCTGTCGCCACGGTTGCCGCAGGTATGGTTGCCAAGAATAAGTAATTTCATAATGGCCTCTTAAAATTAGCCTGCGCGAAGCAGCGTTTTCATTTTTTCGTTACGGCAAAACTGGCGCTTCATCTCCACCACCAGCGCGTTGCGCGACAGCACAATCATCACGCCGAACGCCAGCGCGCCCGCGGCGACCTGAACTGCCAGCAGCGCCGCCAGCGGCAGATGACCGCTGAGCACCACGCCCAGGCCATAGCTGACCGCAAGCGTGGGTAAGGAGAGATAAAACGGCAGCCACAGGCTCAGGATGTACTGACGGTAGCTGGAGCCCAGCACCGGCTTGATCATCACGAAGTAGCTCAGCACGGTATTGATAATTTGTACCAGCAGGAACCCGAGCGTGACGCCGATAGCGCCCGCCATGTGTCCGCCCACGATAATTGCCGGAATAAACAGGAAGGTTTTGAACACGTTAAACTTAAAGCTGATGTCCACACGCGCTTTTGCCATCAGCAGGGAACCAATCGGATTTCCCACGGAGCGCAGCAGCCCTACCACGCACAGCAGCTGCAGGATCGGGATGATGCCGTTCCACTTCTCACCAAACACCAGCGGCACGAAGTTGCTGGACACCACCATCAGCCCCAGCAGCACCGGGAAGTTAATAATCCCCACTACGGAAAGCAGCTTGTAGAAGTTAACGCGCAGCTTTTCGGTGTCGTCCTGAATCTTGGCAAACGCCGGGAACAGCACGCGGGTGATAATCGGGTTCAGCTTCATCGGCGGGACAACCGCGACGTTGTAGGCCAGGTTGTAGCCCCCCGCCACGCTCGCGCCCAGAATGCGCGCCAGCACCAGCGTCGAGAGGTTGGTATTGACGTAGTTGATAATGCTGTCCGCCGTCAGCCACGCGCCAAAGCGGAGGTTGGACGAGACGGAAGCGAGAGAGAAATGCAGTCCCGGGCGGTAGATCTTGCGGCCAAAGTAGCCGAACAGCAGCGTACGTACGGCAGAGTTAACCAGGTAACCGAGGATGGCGGTCATCGCCAGCGGCCAGAAATGGGCGCTTACCACGGTGAAGGTAAAGCCCGCCAGCACCGCGCTGGTCTCGATCATGCCGATCTTGTTGAACTCCAGCTCTTTTTGCATCAGCGCGCGGAACTGCTGCCCGTGCGGGATCACCACAAAGGCAAACGACAGCGTGCGCATCAGCGGAGCCAGATCCGGGTTGTGCAGCACGCGGGCGATGGTGTCGCTTAGCAGGAACACCAGTATGAACACGAAGATCCCCAGCCCGACGTTCAGCCAGTAGAGCGTGGTCAGCTCCAGATGGCTGATCTCTTTGCGCTGGATAATCGAGTTGGCGATACCGAAGTCAGACAGCGTATCGGCCAGCGCGATAATCACCAGCGAGACGGTCAGCAGGCCGAACTGGTGGTTATCGATAATGCGCGCCAGCACCGTCATCTGCACCAGCCCAAGGCCGATGATGACGACGGTGGCCATGGCCGACCACTTGGCGCCGCTGATGGTTTTTTCACGTAAGCTCATCTTAGTACGCCGCTTTGTTCACGAAACCTTTGAAGATGGTCAGAAAAACAATCTTGATATCGAACCAGAGGCTCCACTCACGGATGTACTCCAGATCGAACTCAATGCGTTTTTCCATTTTTTCCAGCGTGTCGGTCTCGCCGCGCCAGCCATTGATCTGCGCCCAGCCGGTGATGCCTGGCTTCACCTTATGGCGCAGCATGTAGCCTTCAATCAATGAACGGTACTGCTCGTTATGGGCTACCGCGTGAGGACGTGGGCCAACAATCGACATGCCGCCGGTGAAGACGTTAATGAACTGCGGCAGCTCGTCCAGCGAGGTCCGGCGCAGGAAGTTCCCCACGCGGGTCACGCGCGGATCGTTCTGCGTCGCCTGGGTCACCACCTTGTCGTTTTCCATCACCTTCATGGAGCGGAATTTCCACACCATGATCGGCTTGCCGTCCATGCCGTAGCGCGTCTGGCGGAAGATAATCGGCCCGGGTGAACTGATTTTCACCGCCAGCGCAATGCAGCACAGCACAGGCGAAATCAGCAGCAGGATCAGCGAAGATAGAACAATATCTTCCACGCGCTTGAGCACGCGGTTAATGCCGGACAGCGGCGTATCGTACAGCGGCACAACCGGCACGCCATTCACTTCTTCAATGCGGGAATGGAGGATGTTGAAGGTAAAGACATCCGGGATCAGGATCACCGAACAGGTGGTATCCGCCAGCTCGCGCATCAGTTTCTTAATGCGGGATTCGTCTTTCATCTGCATGGCGATATAGACGTTGTGGATCTTCCCTGCTTTCGCGTCGTCGATAAGCTGCTCGTAGTTGCCAGCCCACTCAGACGGGACGCCGCCCGGCTTCGCGTCGTGGTAGATCCCCACCACTTCAAAACCTAACCACGGCTCTTTGCGGAAGCTGTCGAGCAGCACCTGACCGACGGGCAAATCCCCTGCTACGGCCACATAGCGTCTGTTGTAACCCCGATTGCGCAGCCAACCCGCACCGAAGCGGATCAGCGAACGGCAGACCACCATGCCCACGCTGGTCAACAGGTACCAGCAGAGATAGGTCACGAGGCGGTTATCAAAATCATGGCTGAATGCCACCAGCCCGGCGCTGAAAATCAGGCTTAAGGTCCAGTTTTGCAGCAACAACATCAGCTCGGTGGTGATTTTCACCCCACGCCACGAGCGGTAAAAATCGGTCATCCCGCCGATCATTTGAAACACGACCAGCGCAATCAATGCCATCAGCAGATGCATATATAAGAACGGTTGCCCGCTAATCCGACACACCGCCCACAATCCGCCGACCATGATGGTGATATCAGAAAAACGCTGCACCATAGAGATTAACGATGCATTCGTTCTCGCTCGTTCGCGTTTTTTTAGATTCGTCATCGTTGTTCCTTTAGTTCAAAACCTTACCCCTCGCCCCTCACCCCGGCCCTCTCCCCAGAGGGGAGAGGGTGTTCAAGTTCCCTCTCCCCTCTGGGGAGAGGGTTAGGGTGAGGGGTAAGGTTTTCGTATTACTGATTCAACAGCGCCAGAATGTCCTTCGTTCGGGCTTCCATCAGCGCCGTGTCGGCACGGGATTCCACGTTCAGGCGGACCACCGGCTCGGTATTGGACGAGCGCAGGTTGAAGCGCCACTGCGGGAACGCCATGCTGATGCCGTCGGTACGGTCAATTTCCAGCGCGTGGATGGCAAAGTGCTGTTCCACGCGGGCAATCGCGTCGGCAGGCTGCGCCAGCTTGCTGTTGATCTCCCCGCTCGCCGGGAAGGCCGCCATGCGGTCACGCACCAGCTCGCCCAGGGTCTTCCCTTTCAGGCACAGCAGCTCGGTCACCAGCAGCCACGGGATCATCCCGCTGTCGCAGTAGGCAAAATCACGGAAGTAGTGGTGAGCGCTCATCTCGCCGCCGTAAATGGCGTCTTCTTCACGCATGCGCTCTTTGATAAAGGCGTGGCCAGTTTTGGACATCACCGGCGTACCGCCCGCCGCGGACACCACATCGACGGTGTTCCAGGAGAGGCGCGGATCGTGAATGATCTTCGCCCCCGGGTTTTTCTCGAGGAAGGCTTCCGCCAGCAGGCCGACGATGTAGTAGCCCTCGATGAACTGCCCTTTCTCGTCGAACAGGAAGCAGCGGTCGAAGTCACCGTCAAAGGCGATCCCCATATCGGCACCGTGCTCAATCACCGCGTTACGGGTGTCGTCGCGGCACTCCGGCAGCAGCGGGTTAGGAATACCGTTCGGGAAATTGCCGTCCGGGGTGTTATGCACTTTGATGAAGGTGACCGGCACGTTCAGCGCCTTAAAGCGGGCTTCCAGGGCATCCACCACCGGACCGGCCGCGCCGTTACCGGAGTTGATGACCAGCTTCAGCGGCTTCAGGTTTGCCACGTTGATGTAGCCCAGCAGGTGGTCGATGTACTCTTTTTGCAAATTGATCTGCTTGTAGCTGCCGCGCTTCGCGTCGTTCACCGGCGGGAAGTCGTTGGCTTCCGCCAGGCGCTGCACGTCGCGCAGGCCGGTATCGCCGCTGATCGGACGCGCGCCCTTGCGCACCAGCTTCATGCCGTTGTAGTCCATCGGGTTGTGGCTGGCGGTCACTTCGATACCGCCGTCCACGCCCAGGTGGAAGGTGGCAAAATAGATCTCTTCTGTACCGGAAAGGCCAATATCCAGCACGTCCACGCCCGCATCCTGCAGCCCTTTCGCCAGGGCCAGCTTCAGGGACTCGCTGGTCAGGCGCACGTCGCCGCCCAGCACGATAGTTTTTGGCTTTAAATATTCGCCGTACGCGCGGCCAATGCGCCACGCAATGTCTTCATTCAGCTCTTCGCCCAGCTTGCCGCGAATATCGTAGGCTTTAAAACAGGTTAACTTTTCCATGATGACCCCTTTTTCAGGCAACAGTTGGCCCTGACCAATTAATGGCCAAATTCTTTTTTTTCATTCGTAGGCCCGGTAAGCGCAGCGCCACCGGGCAGGAAGCAGAGGCGCTACACCCGTCCGTAACGATCCTGGAAGCGAACGATATCGTCCTCCTCCAGATACGAACCGGAGCGCACTTCAATTAAGTCGAGCGGAATTTTCCCCGGGTTCTCCAGACAGTGCGTCGCCCCCAGCGGAATGTAGATGGATTCGTTTTCGCCCAGCAGTTTGATTTCGCCGTCGATGGTGACTTTTGCGGTTCCCGCCACCACCACCCAGTGCTCGGCGCGATGGTGGTGCATCTGTACGGACAGCCCTTCACCCGGCTTCACGGTAATACGCTTCACCTGATAGCGGTCGCCGGAGTCGATGGAGTCATACTTGCCCCACGGACGGTAGACTTCGCGGTGAATGTGGTGCTCGTGACGACCATCGGCCTTGATTTGTTCAACCACTTTTTTAACGTCCTGCACGGCGTTACGGTCGGCAATCAGCACCGCATCTTTGGTCTGCACGACCACCAGATCCTTCACCCCAACCGTGGTGACCAGGCCGGATTCGGCATAAACGTAGCTGTTTTCCGTTTTGTGGCTAATCACATCACCGTGATGGACGTTACCCTCCGGGGTATGCGCGCTGATCTCCCACAGGGATGACCAGGACCCCACATCGCTCCAGCCCGCGTCCATCGGCACCACGACGGCATCCGCCGTGCGCTCCATGACCGCGTAGTCAATGGACTCCTCCGGGCAGGCGAGGAAGGATTGCTCATCCACACGAATAAAGTCGAGGTCAGGATCCACCACCGCCATCGCTTTCTCGCAGGCGCTCAGGATGTCCGGACGGTATTTTTCCAGCTCTTCGAGGTAGCGTCCGGCGCGGAACAGGAACATGCCGCTGTTCCAGTAATATTCCCCGCTGGCCACGTAGGCCTGCGCGGTTTCCAGATTCGGTTTTTCGACGAACTGCGCCACGTCAAACGCCACGCTGTCGCCTTCGCCCGGCGTCACGCTGCCGCGACGGATGTAGCCATAGCCGGTTTCCGGCAGGTCCGGCACGATGCCGAAGGTCACCAGCTTGCCGCTTTCCGCGTAAGGAATGGCTGCTCGCACCGCGTCGCGGAACGCCTCTTCCTGCTGAATGACGTGGTCAGCCGCCAGTACCAGCATCAGCGGGTCGCAGTTCGGGCTGCTGCGTTTTGCCGCCAGCGCCGCCAGGGCGATCGCAGGGGCAGTGTTACGACCGGCAGGCTCCAGAATGATGTTTTCAGTGAGTTTGTTCAGCTGGCGCAGCTGCTCGGCAACGATAAAACGGTGCTGTTCGTTACAAATAACGACCGGACTTTCACACTCCACGCCGTGCAGACGGTTGACCGTCGTTTGCAGCATGGTGAGGTCCCCTTTCAGGCAGAGGAACTGTTTTGGATAGAGCACGCGGGACAGCGGCCACAACCGGCTACCAGAGCCACCTGCCATCACAACCGGATACAACGTGGTTTGACTCATGATTTATCCCCGTATATCTGCAATAAATTGGCTCAGCACGTTCTCTTTCTCGAGCGTGCGTTCGGCATATTCACGTGCCACCGTGTTCTCTTTTGGCATGGCGAGTGCCTGCTCAATACCGGCTACCAGCGCGGGAACGGATTCTGGCTCCACGCAAACGGCAATACCGGGATAGCTGTTACACAGCTGGCCTAATTCTGTTTCGGCTTCTGCCGTAATCACCGCGTTGCCGCCCACCGCCAGAATGTTGGTCAGCTTGGACGGCAGCACCGCGTCCGCCGCGCCGCGCTTTTGCACGACCAGATGGCAGTCGCCCATCTTCAGCAGGGCAGGCAGCGCCTCGTAAGACTGAAGCGGGAAAAATTTCACGTTGGTCAGGCCGCGTTCGAGGGCCATTTTTTCCAGCCGCGCTTTTCCACCGCCCTGCCCGACAATCACAAACGTCCATGGATGTTCGCTAAGCTGCTGCGCCGCTTCAATGACGCTCTCCAGCCCCTGCTTTTCGCCGATGTTGCCTGAGTAAAGAATGATTTTTTGATCTTCAGGCAATCCGAGCTGCGCGCGGAGCGCATGAGCGTCTTGCTCTGTCACATCGCGGAAACGCGCCACTTCGGACCAGTTCGGGAAGAAAATAACTTTCTCCGCCGGGACGCCCTTTTCCTGCGCCTTGTTCATCATCGAGCGCGAGATAGTCGAGACGTAATCCACGTTGTGCAGCCCGCTGCGCTCAAAGGCGCTGGCGAGCTTCGCCACCTTGCCGCCCTTGCCCTTGCCTGCCATTCCCAGGCCGAGCATGGCGTCCACTTCATAATCCTGAATGTGCAGCAGGGTGCGTGCGCCGGAAAGTTTGCCCAGCAGGCGCATGCCCGGCGTGCAAAAGAGCGTCGGCACCACACCGATAATGCGATCCGGCTTCCAGCGACGCTGCGCCATCAGCGGGAAAAAACTGCTCAGGGCAAAGCTGCCCAGATGAATTAAACGTTTCAGCGTCGAAGGCTGTTTTGGCACGTAGAGCGGGCAGCGCCAGACGGTCGCTGCGCCCTCTTCGCGGCGATAGCGCCAGCTTGAGTAGCGCTCGCCCACCTTCCACTCCGGGTAGTACGGCGGCGCGGTAATGACCCGCACGTCATGTCCCTGGCTCGCCATCCACTCGACCATCTCGCCGGTGTATTTCCCGATGCCGGTTAATTCCGGCGAATAGTTAATGCCATACACAAGGATCTTCATAAACCCGGCACCTCGGCCTGACGTTCTGCGAGGAAGTACGCTCGACTGTTATCGTGAACGTTATCGCTCGCCAGCAGCGCCTCTGGCGTCTGCCAGCGGTAGTCGTCATGCTGAGAATCAGGCAGATGCAGATCTGCCTCACTCACCTTCAGGCGGAACCCCAGCACGATGTAGTGCGTGGAGAACCCGGTGCCTGAAAAGTTATCGTCATAGAAGTGCTGCCAGACCCCGTAAAACTGGCCTGCCGCCATCGGCAGCTGCAGGCCCAGCTCCGCCAGAGTGAGACGCTCAAACGCATCGGTCAGCGTCTCATCCTTCTGCACGCGCCCGCCGGGCACGAACCAAAAGCCCTGTGCAGGACGATTGGTTCGTTTCCCCAGCAAGAACTCGCCGCGCTCGTTCTCCACGATCAAATCGATTGAGATCAGCGGAGTAGAACGCACTACCGTGGCAAAATCTTCCTGACTTAAAAACATCATTACCCCCGGAAGCGGTGCTGGTTTTCCAGGAACCACTGGTAGGTGCTGGCCAGCCCCTGCTCCAGTGACACCTCGTGATACCAGCCCAGCTGATGCAGGCGGGTCACGTCCAGCAGTTTGCGCGGCGTGCCGTCCGGCTTGGTGGCGTCAAACACCACGCGGCCTTTGTAGCCCACCACCTGCGCGATAGTCTGCGCCAGCTCGCGGATGGTGCAGTCAACGCCGGTACCGACGTTGATGTGCGACAGCATCGGCTCGGTGTTCTCCTGCCACACCTCGCGATCCAGCTCCATTACGTGAATGCTGGCCGCAGCCATGTCGTCCACATGCAGGAACTCGCGCATTGGCGTACCGCTGCCCCACACCACCACGTCCGGCGCGTTCTCGGCGGTCGCCTCGTGGAAGCGGCGCAGCAGCGCCGGGATCACGTGCGAATTGCTCGGGTGGAAGTTGTCGTGCGGTCCGTACAGGTTGGTCGGCATCACCGAACGATAGTCGCGGTTGTACTGACGGTTGTAGGACTCACACAGCTTGATCCCGGCAATTTTGGCAATCGCGTACGGCTCGTTGGTCGCTTCCAGCGTGCCCTGCAGCAGTTCGCTTTCCGCGATGGGCTGCTTCGCCATTTTTGGGTAAATACAGGATGAACCGAGGAACAGCAGCTTATTCACGTTGTGCAGGTGCGCCGCGTGAATGATGTTGCTCTCGATCATCATGTTCTCGTAGATGAAATCTGCCGGGTAGGTGTTGTTGGCAACAATGCCGCCCACTTTCGCCGCCGCCAGATACACCTGGTCAATACGTTCGTTGGCAAAGAAGTCCTGTACCGCTTTGCTGTCTAGCAGGTTCAGCTCGTCGCGGGTGCGGACAATCACCTCTACATCACCGCGCTGCTCCAGCTGGCGAACAATCGCGGAACCCACCATTCCGCGATGACCGGCGACAAAAATACGTTGTTTTGTCATTCTCAGGACTCCAGCGCGATGGCAACCTCGTAGCCATGAGACTTGAGCAGGGAGTGTTTTTTCGCTGCCTCAAGATCTTTGGCCACCATCTCGGAAACCATCTCCTGCAGAGTGGTCTCCGGTTTCCAGCCCAGGGTTTCGTGCGCTTTGGTTGGGTCGCCCAGCAGGGTTTCCACTTCAGCAGGACGGAAGTAGCGTGGGTCAACCTGAACGATAACGTCGCCCGGCTTCACGCCCGGTGCGTCGTGACCCGTCACGGAAACCACAATGCCCTTCTCTTCCACGCCGGTACCTTCGAAGCGAAGTTTGATGCCCAGCTGCGCGGCAGCCATTTCAACGAACTGACGCACGGAATACTGCACGCCGGTCGCGATCACGAAGTCTTCTGGTTTGTCCTGCTGCAGCATCATCCACTGCATTTTCACGTAGTCTTTCGCATGGCCCCAGTCACGCAGGGAGTCCATGTTGCCGAGGTGCAGGCAAGATTCCAGCCCCTGAGCGATGTTGGCGATCGCACGGGTGATTTTACGGGTCACGAAGGTTTCGCCGCGACGCGGGGACTCGTGGTTGAACAGAATGCCGTTACAGGCGTACATGCCGTAGGATTCACGGTAGTTTACGGTGATCCAGTAGGCGTACAGTTTAGCGACCGCATACGGAGAGCGCGGGTAGAACGGCGTGGTCTCTTTCTGTGGAATTTCCTGCACCAGGCCGTACAGCTCGGAGGTGGACGCCTGGTAGAAACGGGTTTTCTTCTCGAGGCCCAGGAAGCGAATGGCTTCCAGCAGACGCAGGGTGCCCATGGCGTCAACGTCGGCGGTGTATTCCGGGGATTCGAAGGAGACCGCAACGTGGCTCATCGCACCCAGGTTGTACACTTCGTCCGGCTGCACTTCCTGCAGGATACGGGTCAGGTTTGAGGAATCGGTCAGATCGCCGTAATGCAGATGGAATTTCGGGTTCGCGGAGTGAGGATCCTGGTAGATATGGTCAACACGCTCGGTGTTGAACGAAGAGGCACGACGTTTAATACCGTGTACTTCATACCCTTTTTCCAGCAGCAGTTCTGCCAGGTAAGAACCATCTTGTCCGGTAACGCCGGTGATGAGAGCGACTTTAGACATGTTTATATTCCTCTGTACTTATCAAAGTTTTTCAGTTTCAACGCGTTCGCGTATCACCACTGCGGGGTTGCCACGGCAAATTGTATTTGCCGGTAGCGATTTAAAAACGCTGCTGCGGGCACCGACTACCGTGCCATCGCCAACAGAAACACCAGGTGCAACAAAGACATCTGTTGCCAGCCAGCATTTTTCACCAATCACAATTGGCGAAGCGGTAATATCAAAATGCTGACTCATAAAATCATGGCTGCCGGTGCACAAATAACACTTCTGCGACACCACCGAATTTGCGCCAATCGTAATCTCACCCAGGGTATATAACACCGCGTCATCCCCTACCCAGGCGTAATCCCCAAGCGTTAATTTCCAGGGATAGGTAATTTTCACCGAGGGGCGAATCACTACGTTTTTTCCGATTTTTGCGCCAAAGAGACGCAATAAAAAGGCTCGCCAGCGGTACAGTATTTGCGGAGACCAGGCAAATAATGTCGCCTGAACCGCCCACCACAACTGCACCTTAATACCGTTCCCGCCCCGAAAGCCTTTCGGCACGGAGAATCCGTTAAGTTCCTGCATTAGGCTTCCTTATATTTCAGGCTTTGTTATATAAGGCTTTCGCTTTACCTGTCGTTTTCAGGCGTAAAAAATAAGACAATTCCGCCCAGAACCCCGGCACGCGTAATATTTTACGCTGCACGTTTTTTGCATCCTGGCACAATTCCAGATTATTTGAAGTTGACACACCGCCCATGGAAAATTCAGATACCAGTCCTTTAATACGACGGAATGGATAACCTGATTTGTACAAGCTGGCAGTCAGTGCATAATCTGAAGACACTTTATACTGCAAATCGTAAGGCTGTTTTTTCAGGCCCTCGACCGGAAAGAAAATGGCCTGATGGCTGGCCGGCAGGCTATGGTAGATATACCAGCCCGGCTTGGCGCTGCGCAGCACTTTATTTCCGTCACCAAAATCGAGCAGGGCATCGCCAATATACAAGGCGTCCTCTTTCTGGCGGGCGAGCTGACGGGCAAACAGAGCCACGTCGTCATGGAACACATCGCCAGAATTCAGGAAGATGGCGTAACGCCCCTGCGCCATCGCGATGCCTTTATTCATCGCGTCATAAATGCCTTTATCTTTCTCGCTGATGTAACGTAAGTTGAACTCACCGTTGAGTTTTTCCAGAAACTCAGCCGTACCGTCGTTCGAACCGCCATCAACCACGATCCACTCAAAGGTGAGGCTCGGATCGCGCGCCAGGTTGCGCAGCGAGCGCCAGGTTTTTACCACCCCTTCGTAGTTACGAAAGGCGACAGTAATGACGCTAAGAAACATAAATCACCTCATTTCGTCATACGCGCGTAATATTGAGCGCTTTGCGCAAAATAAACGGGCAGACAATCAAGAAAGCATATTCCGGGCTAAATATTGACCCCGTAAAGAACAACGATACTGGCGTAAAAAGATAAAGCTGCACGCGAAAGTTTTGGTTATCACCAAACGCGTTAATCATCATTTTGAAAACTTTAAACAGATACCAGATCGTCAACAGTACGGCGAACCACGAAAAATAAATAATTAACAGATACAGACCATTGTCTATGGTTTTACCGACATCCGCACCGTTAAAGATTCCGAATGATGCAACATATTCGTAAAGTGAGCCGAATCTTACTACCCCATCAATATGGGTTAAGGAATAACCCACCATCACCAGTGGCCCGATGATGCGATAATAGGACGAAGACCCTTCCGTTCCCAAATCTCCCAGACGTTCTGAGATGTACGGGAAGGCAAATATCACGCCAACCATAAATACCGTCAGGGAGATAATCGCCAGCGGCAGTTTTTTCTTAATCGCATCTTTGTTCAGGTACTGGAATGCCCACTCCAGGAGGTAAAACAGGATAAATGTCATTACCCCTGAGAACGATCCAGACAGAACAATTCCTGCAAGAATCATAGCATCGGTCTTGGGGGTTTTGATACCAAACTGTTTGATGCTGAGCCAAATTGAGATTAACGCCAGAGCGAAAAACGCCGGTTCAAAATAGAGCGCAGTAGTACGCTTACCACCAAACTTAATGAAGTTCAGTACATAGCTGTTACTGTATATGAGATATTTCGAAATTATCTCCATCAGGCTGCTGCCGCCAGTCAAAATAATTTGCGCCATTTCCATCGCGGCAAGCATAACAATGACCCCAACAACAATATAAAAGAACCTAAGGATTTTCTTATAATTGTGCGGGGAAATAGTTTTAAAGCGAATGCTCCACACCATGCCAATAATGATAACGATATAAACAAACAGCATGGTTGAGGTGACGTATTTGCTGGCATCCAGCGACTGACCAAAGATGTAGTTAAACGCGGTCAGACCCACCCCGAGTCCTAACGCAATCATCAGCTTCTTCAGACTGATTTTCTCAACGTAGAGTAAAAGCAGAACGGGCAAGAAGGTGACGATGGTAATCGGGAAGCTCTCTCCCAGCTGGGCAATCTTGACGTTGACCAGCAGGTAGATCAGCGGCAGCAGCAGATAACTACAGATTCTGATAGAACGAGACATACTCCTCCAGCATCTGTTGTCCACTATAGGCCTTGCGGCTGCGGTTGCGGAACGATTCCAGGTCAGTGCCAAAAACGGCCTGCGCAATCGCGGCCTTCGGCAGCTGCACCAGCGGCAGCACCTCCTGCTCCGCGAAGGTTTTTCCGCCGGATTTCTCCAGCACTTCGCGCGCGGCGTCGCTGTGGGTGGCAATGACAGGCACGCCAATAGAGAGCGCTTCGCAGAGGATCAGCGGATAGTTGTCCACGCGGGAGCTGAACACCAGCGCGTCCATCCCGTTCAGGGCGCTCATCAGCTTGCGCTTGTCGGTTTCAAATCCGTGGTTCACCACGTTCGCCCCTTCAAACGGGGAAAACTTGCCAAAGGTGTGCAGTTCAACCTTGTCGCCGAGCGCCATGATGTCGCGCACCAGCTGCTGGTTGGTTTTGCCGTCGTAGCGCAGGTCATGCGCAACAATGGCAATTTTCGGTTTGCCCGGCGTTTCGGCTACGGGCGTCAGTTCCGCCAGAATCTCTTCCGTTGCCACGTCGATACCGTTGTTAATGATCTTGCAGCGCCCTGCCCCGTACAGGCTGTTGAAGGCATCCGCCACGTGCTGGCTTGGGGAAATAAAGGTGCAGCCGAGCGAGAGCATGTCGCGGAACAGCTGACGCTTGCCCTCAACCAGCTGATGCGCGCGATCCACCTTCACAGGCGGATAATTGTTCAGCGTCGGACATTTCTGGCAGTTATCTTTCCAGCCTTCGCAGCCGTCGGTAAAGGCGCAGCGTCCGGTCACGCTCCAGTGATCGTGCAGCGTCCAGACGAATCGGGTGTCCGGCTTGTGCGCTTTCACCTTCTCACAAAACGCCACCACCTCTTCCAGATTCAGCCAGTAGCTGTGCAAAACGTGAAAATGCAGCACAACCGGACCGGTCGTGCGCGTCACGGTGCGGTAAAGGTTGTTCAGGTTGCCAAACAGATCGCGGTTAAACAGGCGGAACAGCGCGATGTTGGCAATGGAGGTCAGACGCGGGGTCTGCTTCAGCACCTGAGGATAGTTATCATGGCTAACGCTTTTCTTGCCGCCTTTGCCGTAGCCGTAAACAAAACGCGACTGTAATCCTTTTTGCAGCGCGCGCTGGTGCAGATCCAGCGCCACGCCAGCCGCCCCGCCTTCTGCGAGGCGTACGTTAAATTGCAGAATGTTCATTTAATCACCTTCACGCGGGCTTTCTCTCCCACCACCAGCGCATTGTCCGGAATGCTGTCCAGCACCACGCTACCTGCGCCAATCGTGACGTTGTTACCGATCGTGATGTCACCGATGATCACCACGTTGGCACCCAGCTCGACGTTATTGCCAATCACCGGACAGGCCAGGCTTTCTGGCCCACGGTTGCCGATGGTGACCGCGTGGCGAATAGTGAAATCATCCCCCGCCACGACGAACTTATTGATCACCACGGCATACCCGTGGTGGATGGTGAAGCGTCGGCCAATGGTGGCAGCGGCCTGAATTTCATAGCCAAAAAAGCATTCGGTAATGATGCGGTACAGCACCAGTACGGGTGCCGCCCAGATATTGTTTAAAACGTTTTTCTTACGCCACACCGAGCAAAAGTGCGCGATGCGGTACGCCAGAACCATGCAGCACGGACGCAGGCTCCAGCTGTTAGCGCGGCAATCTTCCAGAAACATTATTTCCCCCGAAGCCCGTCGGCCAGACGCTTGCCGTTACGCACGGAAAGCAGCGTCAGCAGCGTGCGCCAGTTCATGCGCTTGTTGCGGATCTGATACAGGGTAAAGAGCTGATACTTCCGGCTGGCACGGTCAAACTTGTTCTTGTGCTTGCGGTAGAAGTGGAAGTAGCCCGAGAATTTCTTCGGTGACGAGGTGATTTGCATCTCCCCGTGGTTGATGTGCAGGATCTGCGTGGCCTCTTCCACTTTCCACGGCTCGCCGTACTCCACCACCATCCGCAGGAAGATGTCGTAATCCTGCGCGGCCTTCAGTTCGGTATCGAACAGGCACTCTTTGAAGCGCCATGCCCAGGTGAAGACCTGATTACCGATAATGTTGCGCTTGTAGAACAGGCGGCGGGAGTACGGTGATTTCGGGTACAGCGGCAGGCTGGCCGGCTGCGAGTACACTTCACCCTGGCAAACGTAGTCGTTGGCATACAGGAACGCGTGCGTCCCCAGCTGCGCTTTGTGAGAGAGGAAGATGGACAGACGGTTTGGCGTCCATTCGTCATCGTCGTCAATCCCGGTCAGATACTGCCCTTTCGCCTGCATAATCGCCTGATTACGCACCGCACATGCGCCGGAGTTAATGGCGTTATGCGTATAGACCACCCGCGGGTCGTTGAGGTCAGTCACAAACTTTTGCAGCTGTTCATACGAGGAAGAGCAGTCATCAACGATGATCAGCTCCCAGTTATCGTAATCCTGTCGCAGGACGGATTTGATTGCGCGGATCGCCAGCTGCTGACGATTCCATGTCGGCATATAGATTGAAACTAAAGGGCGTTGTGTGGTCATATTTTCCCCTCACCCCGGCCCTCTCCCCAAGGGGGAGAGGGTGAAAGGCAGCCAGTGGTTATCATTACGTTCGTCCCCCAAATCCAGCACCGAACAGTCCCCTCTCCCCTTTGGGGAGAGGGTTAGGGTGAGGGGTGTGGGGTGTGTTTTGTTATTTACTGTCAGATTTATATTCGTACTCGTAATACCCGTAATCCTGGTATCCGGTCGCGCGGCGGAAGATGGAGTTCAGGATCACCCCTTTCACCTCAATGCCGTTCTGCTCGAAGCGGCTCAGGCTGGTCTCGACTTCCTTCAGCGTGTTCACCGCGTAGCGCGCCACCATCAGCGTGGTGCCTGCATGACGGCCCACCACGGCGGCATCGGTCACGGCCAGAATTGGCGGCGTATCGATCAGCACCAGGTCGTAATGCTTACTCGCCCACTCCACCAGCTCGGTGAAGCGTTCGCTCATCAGCAGCTCGGACGGGTTCGGCGGCACCTGACCACGCGGGATCAGGTCAAATTTCGGGATAGAGGTCGGTTTCGCGCTTTCGCTAATCTCCCCTTTGCCGAGCAGAATTTCCGACAGGCCGTTAACGTTGTTGGTGCCCAGCAGCTCATGGGTGTAGCCCTTACGCATATCGCAGTCGATCAGCAGCACGCGCTTGTTGGTCTGGCTTACCACCGCCGCCAGGTTGGCACAGACGAAGGTTTTACCGATTGATGGGCTAACGCCGGTCATCATCAGGACGTTGTTTTTCGCCTGCATCATGGCGAAGTGAAGGCTGGTACGCAGGCTGCGCACTGCTTCAATCGCCAGGTCAGTCGGGTTACCCACGGCCAGCAGCTGGCTCTGTTTGTAACGCTTAACCCCTTTGATGGTTTTGACGCTGTCACGCGATTTTTGCCATTCGGAAAGCGGGATGCTGGCGTACACGTTGATGCCGTGCTCTTCCAGCACCTGCGGACTTTCGATACCGCGGTTGAACAGCGAGCGCAGCAGCACACCCACGATGGAGAGCATCAGGCCGAGAATAATGCTGCCGAGAATAATCAGCGCTTTCTTCGGCTTCAGCACGCCGGGCTGGGTGATGGCAGGGTCGACGATACGCACATCACCCACCGTACTGGCTTCGGTGATCTTCAGCTCCTGCTGTTTGTTCAGCAATTGCATATAGACCTGCTGACCGGATTCCACATCGCGGGTCAGACGCACAATTTCCTGCTGCGTCTTCGGCATGGCGGTCACGCGGTTGTTCAGCTTGGCCTTCTCTTCTTCCAGCGTCTGGCGTTTTTCCAGCAGCGTGCGGTAGGCCGGGTGGCGTTTGGTGTAGAGCTTGGAGATTTCCGCCTCTTTGAAGGTCAGTTCATTGAGCTGCGCATCAATGTTCACCATCGAATCAAGAACGGATTTCGCTTCCAGCGGCAGGTCAACGGAGTCTTTGTCCTGACGATAGGCATTCAGCTTGTTCTCTGCGGCATCCAGACGGGAGCGCACTTCCGGCAGCTGTTTGGCGAGGAAGGCGAGGCTTTTTGCGGCTTCCGCAGATTTACGCTCGACGTTCTGCTCAAGGTAGTTGCGGGTAATGCTGTTCAGGATATCGCGGATTTTGTCCTTATCTTCACCGGTGAAGGTCATGCTCAGGACGCCGGTGTCCTTCCCATTTTCGGTGACGGTAAGGTTGTTTTGCAGGTTATTGATCATCCCCAGCGTGGAGAATTTGGTGACGGTAAACTCACCGCCTTCCTGGGCGTGGATTGCACTCACCATCATGCTGACGCCGTCTTTGGTCAACATCTGCCCCACTTCACCGCGCGCGCTAAGGCCCGCATCGCTGGTCAGCTGGTACTGCTTCGGACCCAGCACCGTCAGGGTAAAGGTCTGATCGCCCGCCCCTTTTGGCAGCACGAAGTCCGTCACTTTGACAGTGTCATTGCTGCGCCCCATCAGACGATCCCAGCCCGCCCCGAATATCGGGAAGGTGTTTTTGGTGACGGAGATATCCAGCCCGAGGTCGTGCACCGTTTTACCCAGTACCAGACGCGACTGGATCAGCTGAATTTCAGCGTCAGATGCGGGCGGTTTGTTCGCCAGCGCAGAGCCGATATCCTGTACCAGCGAGTTACCGGTGTTCTGTTCAATTTGCACCAGCGCGTCAGCGCTGTAGATAGGCGTCGCGAACAGCGTATAAACGATCGCCGCCACGGCAAACACGGCGGTGATCCCTATCACCCACCACTTCGCTTCAACAACGGTGCCGACCAGGCGACCAATATCGATTTCATCACTGCCCGAAGTCGGGGCGGCAGAAGGTTTTGTTTTTTCTGTCATTGTTATCCCTGCTGAGCTTTCAGTGCCTGCGCCCACTGACGGGCAGACTGGTCAAGTAAGGTATATACCGCCTCAAATGCCTCACGGCTCTTGCGATACGGATCGGGGATTTCACGCTCGCCATCCCAGTGACCAAACAGCATCACCTTGCCGCGCATCTCCGGTGCGATCTCGCACAGCGCGTGAATGTGGCGTCTTTCCATCGTGAGGATCAGGTCATATTCCCGGCACATCCGGCCTGAGACCTGACGGGCAACATGCCCGTCAAGGGAGAGGTTATGAGCCTGCGCAACGCTCGTCGCACGCTCGTCGGCCCCTTTGCCAACCAGCGCGCCAAGCCCTGCGGACTCAACCGTTAACGCTGGCTCGTACTGCTTCAGCAGCCGCTCAGCCGTGGGGGAACGGCAAATGTTCCCCACGCATACCACCAGAATTTTGTTAAACATCGCGGATTACCAGGTATGAATGTCGCGCGCCGTATCCGTCATGTAGCGAACGCCACTGATGGTTGGCAGCAACTGGTTGATCAGGCGGTTCCAGCGAGCAACCGGCGCGGTGGTAACGTAGACCACATCGTATGGCTGGAGGCGGAACTCCGTTGCCATCACCAGCGACGTCGCATCAGACATATCCAGCTGGTAGATGTTGGCAATCTTGCCTTTCGTGCCCTCGCCTTTCAGCGGACGGATAACGAAGATACCGCTGGCGTTCGACGAGGTCAGGTCGATGCCTTCCGCGTTGCCCAGCGCTTCGGTCAGGGTCATACCGCTGAAGTCCATCTTGAGGGTGCTCTGTTTCTTCACTTCACCCATCACGAACACTTTTAGATCGTCGTTGCGTGGCACATACAGAATGTCACCCGGATAGAGCAATCGGTTCTGCGTCAGGTCGCCATTCTGCATCAGCGCCTGCAGCGAAATGCGCTGCTCTTTGCCTTCGTGGGTCAGGACAACGTTGCGCCAGTCGGCACCGTCGGTTAAGCCGCCTGCGGCGTTGATGGCATCCAGAACCGTCAGCGGGACGTTAGTGATGGCCTGCTGGCCGGATTTGTTCACCTGGCCGGAGATATAGGCTTTCTGCGAGCGGAAGGCGGCGATATTAACGTCCACCTGCGGGTCAGCGATGTACTGCGCTAAGCGGCCGGTAATATCACTACGGATCTCGGCCAGCGTCTTGCCAACCACATGCACTTTGCCGATGTACGGATAGAACATCGTGCCATCAGACTGAACCCAGTTACCGGTGTCGCTTGAGCTGCGGTACTGGCCCGCTGGGGTCGTCAGTTCCGGGTGGTCCCATACGGTCACGTTGATCACGTCACCCGGTCCTACGCGGTACTGATAAGAGGCGATTTCCTGGTCCAGCGACATATTCGGCTGGGCAACATTGGGACGCGGGCGTAATTGTTCCACCAGACGTGGGGTCAATGGATAAACATTCACCATTTTGTCGAGGTCAAAATCGGCGTCCTGCTGTTTGATCACATCCTTGCCCATAGTTGACATATTGCTGCCGGGAAAGACCGTGCAACCACTCATCAAGGTCACAGACACCAATAATGGCATCAATTTCATTTTGGATTTCATCATTGATTATTTATCACTTTGGCAGAGTAATTATCCTGTGCAATTTAAATAAGCGCGGGTCGTTTTGGCATTCAGAATGCAGTTAAGCAATTAGAAATATAACTGGCATCAGTCCTAAAAAAAGCTTATTCATCCATTGGCTATTGACAGAATAATCGAGGCTGATTCACACGCTTTCAGGCACGCTACCGCCCTTGGCTTTCAGTTACCAATCCACTGACTAAACAATGTGTTATGGATAGACACCCTCTTAAACAAGGTCTTATGGGGAATATTTCAGCCACGTTAAATAGCCCGTTGGCAATGAATTGCCACACCATAAGAACGAAACAAAAATAGCAACAAAGAAATTTAACATTTGATGCTGGGAGAATTGTTGCAGCTAACCTAATAGCAGGCAAGGAGACAACCCTCCTAATATCTGTTTTTAAGATTAATATTAATAGCAAAGTTTTGAGGTTTTAGGATTTTCTTTATATTGACAATATATGCGTTAAAGCCATTTACTGCGATATATCCTAAATGTGGCCCAGTGTAATTAAATCTTCTCCATTACCTTATTTACACGGCTCAATTTTTCACTCGTTTTATCCTCTCTTCTATTAAGAGAAATCTCAGCCTGGCATTGCAATTTCGGTCAGCTTTATCCATGATCGAAGTGTGACATTGCTCATATAACTGAAGGTATTGCTATTACTATGGAATGGATTGCCGATCCATCAATCTGGGCCGGGCTGGTTACGCTGGTCGTCATCGAATTAGTGCTCGGTATTGATAATCTGGTCTTTATCGCCATCCTCGCCGAAAAGCTGCCACCTGCGCAGCGCGACCGTGCGCGCGTTACGGGTTTGCTGCTGGCGATGGTGATGCGTTTGCTGCTGCTGGCCTCAATCTCCTGGCTGGTTACCCTCACCACACCGCTGTTTACGCTCTACGGCCTGAGCTTCAGCGCGCGTGACCTGATCATGCTCTTTGGCGGGTTGTTCCTTCTTTTCAAAGCCACGGTTGAACTCAATGAGCGGCTCGAAGGCAAAGACAGCGATAGCCCCACGCAGCGGCGCGGGGCGAAATTCTGGCCGGTGGTGGCGCAGATTGTGGTGCTCGACGCAGTTTTCTCCCTGGACTCCGTCATCACCGCCGTGGGCATGGTCGATCACCTCGCGGTGATGATGGCCGCCGTGATCATCGCCATCACGCTGATGGTAATGGCAAGTAAAGCGCTCACGCGGTTTGTGAACAGCCACCCGACCATCGTGATCCTGTGTCTGAGCTTCCTGCTGATGATTGGTTTCAGCCTGGTCGCCGACGGATTTGGTTTCCACATTCCTAAAGGCTACCTGTACGCGGCGATTGGCTTCTCGGTCATGATCGAATCGCTAAATCAGCTGGCAATCTTTAACCGTCGCCGTTTTCTCTCTGCAAATCAGACGCTGCGCCAGCGCACCGCCGATACGGTAATGCGCCTGCTGAGCGGGCGAAAAGAGGATGCCGAGCTGGATGCCGAATCCTCTGCGATGCTGGCCGATCACAGCGACGGGCAGATCTTCGATCCGCAGGAACGACGGATGATTGAGCGGGTGCTCAACCTGAACCAGCGCTCCGTCAGCAGCATCATGACCTCGCGTCATGATATCGAGCACATCGATTTGACGGCGCCGGAAGAGCAAATCCGCACCCTGCTGGATAAAAACCAGCACACTCGGGTCGTGGTGACGGGCGGTGAAGAGGAAGAGGAGCTGCTGGGCGTGGTGCACGTCATTGACCTGCTACAGCAGCAGCTGCACGGCGAGCCGCTTAATCTGCGCATGCTGGTACGCCAGCCGCTGGTGTTCCCGGAAGGGCTGCCGTTGCTCTCTGCACTTGAGCAGTTCCGTAACGCGCGGACCCACTTCGCGTTTGTCGTTGATGAGTTTGGTTCTGTGGAAGGGCTGGTGACGCTCAGCGACGTTATGGAAACCATCGCCGGTAATCTGCCGAATGAGGTGGATGAAATCGATGCGCGCCATGACATTCAGAAAAACGCAGACGGTACGTGGACGGCTAACGGCCATATGCCGCTGGAAGACCTGGTGCAGTTTGTGCCGTTGCCGCTGGATGAGAAGCGTGAGTATCACACCATTGCGGGTCTGCTGATGGAGTATTTACAGCGTATCCCGCAGCCGGGGGAAGAGGTTCAGGTGGGTGAGTACATGATTAAAACGCTTCAGGTTGAAAGCCACCGCGTGCAGAAGGTACAACTGATACCGCTACGCAGTGAGGATGAGATGGATTTTGAGGTGTAAAAAACCCGGGTGGCGCTTCGCTTACCCGGCCTACGGTGTCTGGTTTTTGTAGGCCGGGTAAGGCGTAGCCGCTACCCGGCACCACTGACATCAAAGCTTATCTAACAGCTTCTTCACGTCCTTGCCGGTTTGGGAATCTTTATTGCGGTCCGCCCAGCTATTCAGCCGACGTTTTGCTTCGTCTTGCAGATGCTTACGCAAGATCTGATCGACCTGCAGGCTGTAATTCAGCGCCTGCCATTTACCGTAAACGTTCAGCGGGATCGGCGTCTCTTTCAGGAAATCGATAAGCTCGCCTTCGCCTTCCCATCCGGAAAGCACGCGAACGTTAAACCGCGTATCCGCCGTCTCTTTCACTAAATCCAGCTTGCCCTCACCCGTCAACGACAGCAGAGAAGATGTTCCCTGCATCTCGTCCAGGGACAGCTTGCCGTTATCCAGGGTCAGCTCACTGGTAAAGTTATCGAGACGCGTTGCGCTATCGTAGTTTTCCTGCGCTTTGACATTGCTGCTGCGCTCTACCGCCTGTTGCACCAGCTGCTGGAAGTTGAGGCCTTCCATTCGGGTGTCTTTCAGCTCAACGTGCGCCTGACCCTGCCAGTCGCGGCGAAATGCCTCCGCGTCAATCTTCGTGCCGGAGAAATCCCCCGCCAGCGTCAGCTGCCCCGTGAGGTCAATCGGATAATTGAAGGCTTTGAGGATCGCGCCGATCTCAATGTTTTCAAGGCGTGGCTGGAATTCGGCGCTGGCCACATCTTTGCGCACGTCCAGCGTACCCGGCAGCGACATGTACCCCGTCCCCATCTTGCCGCTGAGTTCAGAGATCACCAGCAGGCCGTTATGGTTGAACATCTGGCTGCTGACGTCGGTGAAATCAATACCGCGCCAGCGTACGCTGTTGGCTTTCAGCAGTATGTCGGCGGAAAATCCGCGCAGACCGTTGTAATTGGGCTGATCGAGATTTGAGGAGATCACCGGACGCGGTTTCGCGGCCTGGCTTTGCCCTGTCTGCGCGACATCGCCGTCAGCCGCAGCGTTCGGCTGCGGTGGCAGCAGGTTTTCCAGGTTCAGCTTGTCGAACTGCAGGTCAAAAACCCATTTCGGTTTTTCAGCAAGCGAGACGCTCGCCTGCCCTTTCAGGGTACTGTCGTTGGCCTGCAGGTTGAGCGCGTTTAGCTCCAGCTGCTTGTTTTCTTCATGCCAGACGGCCTGCAGCGTACCCTGACCGGTAATCCCTGCTGTCGGCAGGTCTGCACCCGTCAGCTGCCAGTTCAGCTGCTGGACATCCGCCGTCAGACGATGGGGATAGTCCGACGCGTTCACGTTAGCGTTCATGGAGAGGTTCAAATCGCGCTGATCGCGGTTGACCCGCCCGGAGAACTCCACGGTGGCGATATGGTTGGCGTCCTGCTCCATCTTGAGGTTGATGTTGCGCACGGTGACCTGCTCGTCACCTTCATGCTGGAAGACCAGCACGCTGTCGGCCACTTTCAGGTTACCAATATCGAACGACCAGCCGGTATCAGACGGCTCATCCGGTAAGGTATTTTCGCGTGGTGCGACGGGGGCATCCGCTTTACGCACTGCCTCAGTTTGGGGAGTCAGCTGGATCACCGCCCCTTTCAGCATCACCTGGTCAACCTGAAGCTGATGCGAGAAGAGCGGGATCAAAGCCACATCAAGGCGCATATTGTCTGCCGACACCAGCGGCTGAGACGCCCCTGGCGCGGTTAACGACATACGCCCCGAGAGAATGCTGAGTTGCGGCCAGACGTGCCAGCGCAGCGGCCCGTCCAGCTTCAGTTCATACCCGCTGCGTGCTTCGACCTGCCGCACCATATAAGCACGGAAATCATTGGGGTTAACCAGCAGCACCAACGCAGAAAGGCCAGCCACCAGTACCACCAGCAAAATCATCAGCGTTGTCAGAACTCTTCTCATGGCATCCTCAGTGAACGAACAATCAGTCTTTATCAATACGACTGGCAACCGCACCCTGCTGGTCGCGATATTTCGCGTCCTGACGGCGGTTGTAAGGACGATCTGCCGGGCCCGTCAACGGCTCAAAGCTCAACGCGCCAATCATCATGCCCGGGCGCAGCGCCAGAGGCAATTTACCGGCGTTGAAGAACTCCAGTACGATGCGGCCAGACCAGCCGGGATCGATACGATGAGCGGTAACGTGAACCATCAGGCCCAGGCGCGCCAGCGAAGAGCGGCCATCCAGCCAGCCCACCAGATCGGCAGGCAGCGTCACCGACTCAAAGGTCACTGCCAGCGCCAGCTCACCGGGATGCAGATAAAACGCCTCGCCCTCATCAAGGACGATTTCGTCACTCATCACGCGATCGAGCGCGGCGCTGACTTCATCTTTCGGCCCGCTGAGATCGATAAACGGTGCCGTGTGGCCGCTGAAGGTGCGGAATTTATTCCCCAGGCGCACGTCAACGGTGACACCGTTAATGCGCTCTACCGGCGGACGCGGGGTGATAGACAGGCGGCCTTCATCCAGCCAGGCTTCTATATCGCGGTCACAAAGACGCATGGCACTTTCTCCTTTCGTGCATCGTGCCCCGCAACCGTAGGGTCACAGGGCAAAACCAGGTTATCTCTGAACGGTACACAATTCGCGCGGCTTATTCAAAAAACTGGCTGATTTTCGCTTTTAAGATATCAATAGCAATACGGTTTTTACCGCCACGAGGTACGATAATATCGGCGTATTGCTTAGATGGCTCGATAAATTGCAGGAACATTGGACGCACGGTTTTCTGGTATTGCGCCATGACGGAGTCCATGGAACGACCGCGTTCGTTAACGTCGCGCTTGATGCGGCGCATCAGACAGATATCCAGCGGGGTATCGACGAAAATGGAGAAATTCATCGACTCACGCAGACGCGCATCCGTCAGCAGCAGGATGCCTTCAAGGATAATGACTTTTTTCGGTTCAATGTGAACCGTTTCCTGCGTGCGGGTGTGTTCTACGTAGCTGTAGACCGGCAGTTCAATGGCCGTACCGTTTTTAAGCGACTGAAGATGCTGGAACAACAAGCTGTGATCCATCGCACTGGGGTGGTCGTAGTTGGTTTTGACGCGCTCTTCCATCGAAAGATGGGATTGGTCTTTGTAATAGCTGTCTTCGGGAATGACGCCGATGTGCTCATCACCGACTTGTTCACGCAATTCGCGATAAAGCGTACTGGCAATTAGACTCTTACCTGAAGCCGATGCGCCGGCGATGCCTATGATGACGCACTGATGAGACTTATCAGTCATAAATTTAGCGACCTGATTAACCTGGATGTTAAGGAAGGACGACGCCGGAGCGTCAAACGCGGCAATTATAGGGATTTCGCGGGCGTGATACCAGTCGAAAGCGCAGGTTATGCGAGACTGCCTGAAAAGTCTCTTTTTACTCCCTGAGTGAAATTTTAATGCCTGCTTTTTCGGCGTTCACCCGGAATTTTTCCCGGAGTAACTATTTAATAAGTCTATGATGTCAAAATCTGAGCAGTCAGCATATGATTTGTAAATTGTTTGTACTAGCATAAACGAAATTAATCCTTTCACGCGCCCGGACCTCGCTCCTGACGGCATGGCGTCCCTGGATAGAGCGGTAATGAATAAACAATACCAACGGGTTTTGGTTACCACCCCACATCCTTTATTACGACTTGTCTGCCTGGGCCTGGTCACCTTCATTTTTACCCTATTTTCACTCGAGCTGACCCGCTTTGGTACGCTGCTGGCACCGCTGTGGTTCCCGACGTCCATCATGATGGTGGCCTTTTATCGCCACGCCGGGAAAATGTGGCCGGGCATTGCGCTGGCCTGTTCGTTCGGCAATATTCTGGCCTCGTGGATGCTGTTCTCATGGGGTTCCCTAAACCTCGCCTATACCTTTGTGAATATTATCGAGGCGTGCGTTGGGGCGTTACTGTTACGCAAACTCCTCCCCTGGTACAACCCGCTGCAGAACCTTAACGACTGGATCCGCCTGGCCGTGGGCAGTGCGTTGATCCCGCCTCTTGTGGGCGGGGTACTGGTTTATTTACTGGTACCGAGCACTGAACCCCTGCGTAATTTCCTCATCTGGGTGTTGTCGGAATCCATCGGCGCGCTGGCGCTGGTGCCACTAGGACTGCTGTTTAAACCACACTACCTGCTGCGTCACCGTAACCCGAAACTGCTGCTGGAAACGCTGGTGACAACGGTGATAACGCTGGTTCTCTGTTGGGCGGCGATCACCTGGCTCCCGTGGCCTTTCACCTGCGTCATCGTTCTGCTGATGTGGAGCGCCGTTCGCCTGCCGCGAATGGAAGCCTACCTGGTATTTTTAGCCACTATCATGATGGTCTCCCTGATGATGGCAAGAAATCCGGCATCCATAACGCCGCAGAATGTTATCGTTGCGTTCAACGCCCCCTGGCTCCCCTTCCTGATGATGCTGCTGCCCGCCAACGTCATGACGATGGTGATGTACGCGTTTCGCGCCGAACGCAAGCACATTACCGAAAGCGAAGAGCGTTTTCGTAATGCGATGGAGTATTCCGCCATCGGTATGGCGCTGGTGGGGATCGAAGGCCAGTGGCTGCAGGCCAACAAAGCGTTATGCAATTTCCTTGGCTATAGTCAGACGGAGCTTCAGTCCCTCACCTTCCAGCAGTTGACCTGGCCTGAGGATTTGAACACCGACCTGGAGCAACTTGAGCAACTGGTAAGCGGCGAAATTAATACCTACACGCTGGAAAAACGCTATTACACCCGTAACGGCGAGGTTGTCTGGGCGCTGCTCGCCGTCTCCGTTGTCCGTCATGCTGACGGCACGCCGCTCTATTTTATCGCCCAGATTGAAGATATTAACGACCTGAAACAAACCGAGTGGGTCAACAAACGCCTGATGGAGCGCATTACGCTCGCCAACGAAGCGGGCGGGATTGGCATCTGGGAGTGGGATCTGGAGCCGGATATTATTAGCTGGGACAAGCGGATGTTCGAGCTTTACGAAATCCCGCCGCACATCAAACCAACCTGGCAGCTCTGGCATGACGCCATGGTGCCAGAAGACCGGGAGCATGCTGAAAAAGTGCTGCGCGATTCATTAATCGCAAGGCTGCCGTTTAAGCTGGAATTTCGCATTCGGGTGAAGGACGGCATTCGCCACATTCGTTCGCTGGCCAATCGGGTGCTGAACAAGCAGGGCGAGGTGGAACGCCTGCTCGGCATCAATATGGATATGACCGAGGTGAAGCAGCTTAACGAAGCGCTGTTCCAGGAAAAGGAGCGTCTGCATATTACGCTCGACTCCATCGGCGAAGCGGTGATCTGTACCGACATCGACATGAACGTCACCTTTATGAACCCGGTCGCCGAGAAGATGAGCGGCTGGCCGCAAACCGAGGCCATCGGGCAACCGATCCTGCGCGTGCTGCACATTACCTTTGGCGAAAATGGACCGTTGATGGAGAACATCCACAGCGGCGATATGTCACGGTCCGATATCGAACAGGACGTGGTGCTCAACTGCCGCAACGGCGGGAGCTTTGACATTCACTACAGCATCACGCCATTAAGTACCCTGGACGGGCACAATATAGGCTCCGTCCTGGTCATTCAGGACGTGACCGAGTCGCGCAAAATGCTGCGCCAGCTGAGCTATAGCGCCTCCCATGATGCGCTAACCCGGCTCGCAAACCGCGTCAGTTTCGAGAACCATCTCAAACGCCTGCTGCAAACGGTGCAGGAGACGCACCAGCGTCATGCGCTGGTGTTTATCGATCTCGATCGCTTCAAAGCCGTTAACGATACGGCAGGTCATGCCGCGGGCGACGCCCTTCTGCGGGAACTCTCATCCCTCATGCTGACCATGCTGCGCTCCAGCGATGTTCTGGCGCGGCTGGGCGGGGATGAGTTTGGCCTCCTGCTGCCGGACTGCAATCTCGAAAGCGCGCGCTATATCGCGGGACGGCTGATTAACACCATCAATAACTATCACTTCACGTGGGAAGGACGGCTGCACCGGATCGGCGCCAGCGCGGGTATCACGCTGATTGATGAGAGTAACCATCAGGCGGCGGAAGTGATGTCTCAGGCAGATATCGCCTGTTATGCCTCAAAAAACAGCGGACGTGGTGTGGTAACGCTCTACGAGCCACAGCAGGAGCGGATCCACAGCAACCGCAGCATGATGTCACTGGACGAGCAGTGGCATATGATCAAAGACAATCATCTGATGATGATTGCCCGCAGCGTCGCCTCCCCGCGCATTCCGGAAAGCGCCAGCTTCTGGCTGCTGTCGCTCCGCCTGTGGACCAGCCAGGGTGAAATGCAGGAAGAGCATGCCTTCCGCTCAGGTCTGGCGGAGCCTGAACTGCTGCACGCCCTCGACAGGCGGATCTTCAACGAGTTCTTCCGTACCTTTGCCGCGCCCGTTGCCGCAAAAGGCATGGGCGTTGCCCTTCCGCTCTCGGAAGCCGGATTAGCCAGCGTCACGCTGGTGGATGAACTGCTCGATTTGCTTGAGAAAAGCCCGCTGCCCGGCCGTCTGCTGCATCTGGTTATCCCGGTTGACGTGGTGCGCAACCCGGATGAAAACGCGCAGCGTAATTTGCAAAAACTCCGCCATGCGGGCTGCCGCGTGGTGTTAAGCCACGTGGGACGCGATATGAATGACGTTAACCACCTGAGCCCCAACATGGCTGATTATCTGATGCTGGATACCGACGTGGTTAACAACGTTCACGGCAATTTGATGGACGAAATGATGGTGACCATTATCCAGGGGCACGCTCAGCGTCTGGGGATGAAAACCCTGGCGGGACCCTGTCATCAGCCGATCGTCATGGATACGCTTTCAGGCATTGGTATCGACTTCATCTACGGCGATACCATCGCTGAAGCGCAGCCGCTGGAGCTACTGCTGAATACCAGTTACTTCGCCATCAATTAAGGGTGACCAGCCGTCGGTATACCAGATGTGTAACAGCGCATAGGAGCGCCACGGCTGCCAGCGTTCGGCATAGCGACGGATTTGCGCGGGCGTCATGCCCGCGAAGCGCTGCTTAATCAGATAATCATCCGGCAGAAAGACATCTTTCGCCTGCCAGCCGCGCAGGGCCAGATAGTTTGCCGTCCAGCGACCAATTCCCGGCCGCTGCTGTAGCGCCTTCATTCCGGCCTCAATGTCCGCGGGCGGGGAAAGCGGAAACGTCCCGTCGATCGCCGACTGTGCCAGATGAATCAACGACTCCGCCCGCTTTACCGGCATGCCTAAGGCTTTCAGCGCCATCGGATCCGCTGCGGCCAGCGCGTCCGGCGTGGGGAAACAGAGATAGCCCGGACAATCCGCCACCGGTTCGCCGCACAGCGCCACCACGCGCGACGCCAGTTTCGCCGCCATCGCCACGCTCACCAGCTGTCCGAGAATGGCCCGAACGCCCTGTTCGTAGGCATCCATTGCCCCTGGCAAACGCAAGCCCGGCCGCGCGGCACCGAGATCGCCCAGCGTATCCGCGATGAGCTGTGGGTTACAGGCGAGATCGAACAGGCGCGCTATACGTTCAAGGCAGGTCTGCGCAACCGGGATAAGTCCCGGACTGAGCGTCACGACCAGCGTATGGGCCGCGGTATCTGGCGTCACGCGAAAGACACCCCGATGACCATCGCAGGCAAAACTGCGCTCGTAGTAGTCGCCCGTGACGGTTTCAATGCCCGTGACCGCACGCGCGCCAAGAAAGCTAAACATCCACTGCCAGTCGTAAGGGGGTTGCCAGGTCAGGGTGTACATCGTCTCTCCTTTTGGGTTCTCCACAGCATAAACGGAAAGGTCCTGTTTCGCCTTGCTTTCATATTCCTGTTGTCGCCATGAAGACATTTCGTTAAAGTCTCGCCCCTTCTCACTGGCATGGGGATTTATCGTGTTTATTGGATTCGACTACGGTACGGCAAACTGCTCGGTTGCAATTATGCAAAACGGACAACCGCAGCTCCTGAAAATGGAGAAAGAGAGCACGCTGCTGCCGTCAATGCTCTGCGCGCCAACGCGCGAAGCGGTCAGCGAATGGCTGTTCCGCCATCACCAGGTTCCCGCTACCGCAGCGGAAACCCAGGCGCTGCTGCGCCGTGCGGTCAGCTTTAACCGTGAAGAAGATATCGACGTTACGCCATCCAGCGTGCAGTTCGGCCTCTCCTCGCTCGGTCACTATATTGAAGATCCGGAAGAGGTTTACTTCGTCAAATCACCGAAATCCTTCCTGGGTGCCAGCGGCCTGAAGCCGCAGCAGGTGGCGATGTTTGAAGATCTGGTGTGCGCCATGATGCTGCACATCCGCAATCAGGCGCAGACCCAGGTGCCGGATGCCATCACCCAGGCGGTGATTGGTCGCCCGATTAACTTCCAGGGGCTGGGCGGCGATGAGGCCAACCAGCAGGCGCAGGGGATCCTTGAGCGTGCGGCGCACCGCGCGGGCTTCCGCGACGTGGTGTTCCAGTATGAGCCCGTTGCCGCCGGGCTGGATTTTGAAGCCACGCTGACGGAAGAAAAACGCGTATTAGTCGTGGATATCGGCGGGGGTACCACGGACTGCTCGCTGCTGCTAATGGGGCCAGAGTGGCATAACCGTCGCGATCGTGAAAACAGCCTGCTGGGGCACAGCGGGTGCCGCGTAGGCGGTAACGATCTGGATATCGCGCTGGCATTTAAGAGCCTGATGCCGCTGCTCGGCATGGGCGGCCAAACGGAAAAAGGCATCGCCCTGCCGATCCTGCCGTGGTGGAACGCGATTGCCATTAACGACGTGCCTGCGCAAAGTGATTTTTACAGCACCGCGAACGGCCGCTTCCTGAACGACCTGGTGCGCGACGCGCAGGACGCCGACAAGGTCGCGCTGCTGTATAAAGTGTGGCGTCAGCGCCTGAGCTACCGCGTGGTACGTACTGCGGAAGAGAGTAAAATTGCGCTTTCCGACCGCGCAGAACATGCGGTCTCGCTGCCGTTTATCAGCGACGATCTGGCTACGGCGATTTCGCAGGACGGGCTGGAAACCGCACTTGCTCAGCCGCTGCAGCGCATTCTGGAACAGGTGCAGCTGGCGCTGGAAAACGGCAAAGAGAAGCCGGACGTTATCTACCTGACCGGCGGTAGCGCCCGTTCGCCGCTGATCAAGAAAGCGCTGGCGGAACAGCTGCCGGGCATTCCGAATGCCGGTGGGGATGACTTTGGCTCCGTTACCGCAGGGCTTGCGCGCTGGGCGCAGGTGATGTTTAGGTAGTGCTGCTGTGCCNACAAAATCCTCGAACCGTAGGCCGGGTAAGCGAAGCGCCACCCGGCTAAAAAGATCGCCACACTCAGACCATTCCTGACAGTCTTCCATATTTCCTCCATTTTTCCGCTGTGTTAGCTGACTAAACTAGTATCATTCCCCGAAGTGTTTCAGGATGAGAACGTATAACGATGAAAGGCAGTAACAAATCCCGCTGGGCAATCGCCGCTGGCGTCATTGTGGTGGTCCTTGCCGCCGCCTGGTACTGGCACAGCCAATCCGCTAACGCCCCGGTACCCGCCGGTGCCAGGAGCGCGTCGCAGGACCCAGCCGCCGGAGGCCGTCGCGGTATGCGCGGCGGTGCGCTGGCACCGGTACAGGCGGCAACGGCGGTGAACAAGGCCGTTCCTCGCTATCTTACCGGCCTCGGGACCATTACCGCCGCCAACACCGTGACGGTGCGCAGCCGCGTCGACGGTCAGCTTCAGGCCATTCACTTCCAGGAAGGGCAGCAGGTCAAAGCCGGTGATTTACTGGCGGAAATCGACCCGAGCCAGTTCAAGGTTGCCCTCGCCCAGGCGCAGGGCCAGCTCGCGAAAGACAAAGCCACCCTCGCCAACGCTCGCCGCGATTTAGCGCGCTACCAGCAGCTGGTGAAAACCAACCTCGTGTCACGTCAGGAGCTGGACACCCAGCAGTCGCTGGTCAGCGAAACGCAGGGCACCATCAAAGCCGACGAAGCCGCCGTCGCCAGCGCACAGCTGCAGCTGGACTGGAGCCGCATTACCGCGCCGATTGACGGACGCGTGGGCCTGAAACAGGTCGATATCGGCAACCAGATCTCCAGCGGCGACACCACGGGCATCGTAGTCATCACCCAGACTCACCCTATCGATTTGGTCTTTACCCTGCCGGAAAGCGAAATTGCCACCGTGGTGCAGGCGCAAAAAGCCGGAAAGGGGCTGATGGTGGAAGCCTGGGACCGCACCAACAAGCAGAAGCTGAGCGAAGGTACTCTGCTCAGCCTGGATAACCAGATCGACACCACCACCGGCACCATCAAGCTGAAGGCGCGCTTTAACAACCAGGACGATGCCCTCTTCCCGAACCAGTTCGTCAATGCGCGAATGCTGGTCGCGACCGAAGAGAACGCGGTGGTGATCCCAACGGCTGCGCTGCAGATGGGTAACGAAGGTAACTTCGTCTGGGTACTGAACAGCGACAATAAAGTCAGTAAACATCTGGTGAAAACCGGGATTCAGGACAGCCAGATGGTGGTGATCGCCGCCGGGCTTTCCGCTGGCGACCGTGTGGTGACAGACGGCATCGACCGCCTGACCGAAGGTGCAAAAGTGGAAGTGGTTGAACCGGCGAAACAGGGAGCGAAAGCCTGATGCAGGTGATGCCACCAGGCTCTACAGGTGGGCCTTCACGCCTGTTTATTTTGCGCCCTGTCGCCACCACGCTGTTGATGGTAGCGATCCTGCTGGCCGGGATTATCGGCTACCGATTCTTGCCCGTGTCGGCGCTGCCGGAAGTGGATTATCCAACCATTCAGGTGGTAACGCTCTATCCGGGTGCCAGCCCGGACGTGGTGACGTCCGCCATTACCGCACCGCTGGAGCGCCAGTTTGGGCAGATGTCTGGCCTGAAGCAGATGTCCTCGCAAAGCTCCGGTGGGGCATCCGTCGTGACGCTGCAGTTCCAGCTGACGCTCTCGCTGGACGTCGCCGAGCAGGAGGTACAGGCCGCCATCAACGCCGCCACCAACCTGCTGCCGTCTGACCTGCCTAACCCGCCGGTCTACAGCAAGGTGAACCCGGCGGATCCGCCGATCATGACGCTCGCCGTCACCTCCTCCGCCATGCCGATGACGCAGGTGGAAGACATGGTTGAAACACGCGTGGCGCAGAAAATTTCGCAGGTCTCGGGCGTGGGCCTCGTTACGCTGGCAGGCGGCCAGCGCCCGGCCGTTCGCGTGAAGCTGAACGCGCAGGCCATTGCCGCGCTGGGCCTGACCAGCGAAACCATCCGCACTGCCATCAGCAATGCTAACGTCAACTCGGCGAAAGGCTCGCTGGACGGCCCAACCCGCGCCGTGACGCTTTCCGCCAACGACCAGATGCAGTCTGCCGATGAATACCGTCAGCTCATTGTGGCCTACCAGAACGGTGCGCCGATCCGTCTGGGCGACGTGGCGACAGTTGAGCAAGGGGCGGAAAACAGCTGGCTGGGGGCGTGGGCCAACAAGCAGCAGGCGATCGTGATGAACGTGCAGCGCCAGCCTGGCGCGAACATCATCGACACCGCCGACAGCATTCGCACCATGCTGCCGCAGCTGATCGAAAGCCTGCCGAAATCGGTCAGCGTGAAGGTCCTTTCCGACCGCACCACCAACATTCGCGCGTCGGTTACCGACACCCAGTTTGAGCTAATGCTGGCGATTGCGCTGGTCGTCATGATCATCTACCTGTTCCTGCGCAACGTCCCGGCAACCATTATCCCTGCCGTCGCCGTGCCGCTCTCGCTGGTCGGCACCTTTGCGGTGATGGTGTTCCTCGATTTTTCGATCAACAACCTGACGCTGATGGCGCTCACTATCGCCACCGGGTTCGTGGTGGATGACGCCATCGTCGTTATCGAGAACATTTCGCGCTACATCGAAAAAGGTGAGAAGCCCTTAGCCGCCGCGCTGAAGGGCGCGGGCGAAATCGGCTTTACCATCATCTCGCTGACCTTCTCGCTGATTGCGGTGCTGATCCCGCTGCTGTTTATGGGCGATATCGTCGGACGTCTGTTCCGCGAGTTTGCCGTGACGCTGGCGGTCGCCATTTTGATCTCCGCCGTGGTCTCGCTGACCCTGACGCCGATGATGTGCGCCCGCATGCTGAGCCACGAGTCCCTGCGCAAACAAAACCGCTTCTCGCGCGCCTCCGAGCGCATGTTCGAGCGGATTATTGCCGCCTACGGTCGCGTGCTGGCGAAAGTCCTGAACCATCCGTGGGCAACGCTCGGCGTGGCGCTGGGTACCCTGGCGCTCAGCGTGATGCTGTGGATTTTCATTCCGAAAGGCTTCTTCCCGATCCAGGACAACGGCATTATTCAGGGCACGCTTCAGGCCCCGCAGTCGGTCTCGTTCGCCAATATGGCGCAACGCCAGCAGCAGGTCTCTGAAATCATTATGAAGGACCCGGCGGTGGAGAGCCTGACCGCCTACGTGGGGGTGGATGGTACCAACCCGTCGCTCAACAGCGCGCGCCTGCAGATCAACCTCAAGCCGCTGGACGACCGCGACGACCGCGTTAACGCCGTCATTGAGCGTCTGCAAAACGCCGTCGCGCGGGTGCCGGGCATTGAGCTTTACCTGCAGCCCATTCAGGATTTAACCATTGATACCCAGGTCAGCCGCACGCAGTATCAGTTCACGCTACAGGCCACGACGCTGGATGCCCTCAGTACCTGGGTGCCACAACTGGTGGAAAAACTGAAAGCGCTGCCGCAGCTCTCCGACGTCAGCAGCGACTGGCAGGATAAAGGGCTGGCGGCGTACGTGAACGTCAACCGCGACACCGCCAGCCGTCTGGGCATTACCATGGCGGACGTGGACAACGCGCTCTATAACGCCTTTGGTCAACGCCTGATTTCCACCATCTACACCCAGGCGAACCAGTATCGCGTGGTGCTTGAGCACAACACGGATAACACGCCGGGCCTCGCCGCGCTGGACTCGGTGCGCCTGACCAGCAAAGACGGCGGGATCGTGCCGTTAAGCGCCATTGCCAGCGTGGAGGAGCGTTATACCCCGCTGGCGATCAACCACCTGGATCAGTTCCCGTCCACCACCATTTCCTTTAACGTGCCGGACGGATACTCGCTGGGCGAAGCGGTAGAGTCCATTCTGAGCGCCGAAAAAGAACTCAGCTTCCCGTCCGATATTCAGACCCAGTTCCAGGGGAGCACGCTGGCGTTCCAGGCCGCGCTGGGCAACACCGTCTGGCTGATTGTCGCCGCGGTGGTCGCGATGTACATCGTCCTCGGCGTGCTTTATGAGAGCTTTATTCACCCGATCACCATCCTCTCTACCCTGCCGACCGCAGGCGTCGGAGCACTGCTGGCACTGATGCTGGCGGGCAGCGAGCTGGACGTCATTGCCATCATCGGCATTATCCTGCTTATCGGTATTGTGAAGAAAAACGCCATCATGATGATCGACTTCGCCCTTGCCGCCGAGCGCGAGCAGGGGATGTCGCCGCGCGATGCCATCTTCCAGGCCTGTCTGCTGCGTTTTCGTCCGATCCTGATGACGACCCTCGCCGCCCTGCTGGGCGCGCTGCCGCTGATGCTCAGCACCGGCGTCGGTGCTGAGCTGCGCCGCCCGCTGGGGATCGGCATGGTTGGCGGTCTGCTGGTCAGCCAGGTGCTGACGCTCTTTACCACGCCGGTGATTTACCTGCTGTTTGACCGTCTGGCGCTGTGGACCAAAAGCCGCTTCCCGAAACGTGAAGAGGAGGCGTAAGTGAAGTTTTTCGCCCTCTTCATTTACCGTCCGGTGGCGACGATTTTACTTTCCGTCGCCATCACCCTATGCGGCGCGCTCGGCTTCCGGCTGCTGCCGGTGGCCCCGCTGCCGCAGGTGGATTTCCCGGTGATCATGGTCAGCGCCTCGCTGCCCGGCGCGTCGCCGGAAACCATGGCCTCGTCGGTCGCCACGCCGCTGGAGCGTTCGCTCGGACGCATTGCAGGGGTCAACGAGATGACCTCCAGCAGCTCGCTGGGCAGCACGCGCATTATTCTGGAATTCAGCTTCGACCGGGATATTAACGGTGCCGCCCGCGACGTGCAGGCGGCGATCAACGCCGCACAAAGCCTGCTTCCGAGCGGTATGCCGAGCCGACCGACCTATCGTAAAGCCAACCCGTCCGACGCGCCGATCATGATCCTGACGCTCACCTCGGACACCTACTCGCAGGGTCAACTGTACGACTTCGCCTCTACACAGCTGGCGCAGACCATCGCTCAGATTGACGGCGTGGGTGACGTTGACGTCGGCGGCAGCTCCCTGCCCGCCGTGCGCGTGGGGCTGAATCCGCAGGCGCTGTTTAATCAGGGCGTGTCGCTGGACGACGTGCGTTCCGCCATCAGCAACGCCAACGTGCGCAAACCGCAGGGGGCGATTGAGGACGGCAGCCACCGCTGGCAGCTCCAGACCAATGACGAGCTGAAAACCGCCGCGGAATACCAGCCGCTGATTATTCACTACAACAACGGCGCGGCGGTGCGCTTAAGCGACGTTGCCAGCGTCACCGATTCGGTGCAGGACGTGCGTAACGCCGGGATGACCAACGCCAAACCGGCGATCCTGCTGATGATCCGCAAGCTGCCGGAAGCCAACATCATCCAGACGGTCAATAGCATCCGCGAGCGCTTGCCGGAGCTGCAGGAGACCATTCCGGCGGCCATCGATCTGCAGATTGCACAGGATCGTTCCCCGACCATTCGCGCCTCGCTTGAAGAGGTGGAGCAGACGCTGATCATCTCCGTGGCGCTGGTGATCCTGGTGGTGTTCCTGTTCCTGCGCTCAGGCCGCGCGACGCTGATCCCGGCGGTGGCGGTGCCGGTATCGCTGATTGGCACCTTTGCCGCCATGTACCTGTGCGGCTTTAGCCTTAACAACCTGTCGCTGATGGCGCTGACGATTGCCACCGGCTTCGTGGTGGATGACGCCATCGTGGTGCTGGAGAATATCTCCCGCCATCTTGAAGCGGGCGTGAAGCCGCTGCAGGCGGCGCTGCAAGGGACGCGCGAGGTCGGTTTTACCGTGCTCTCCATGAGCCTGTCGCTGGTGGCGGTGTTCCTGCCGCTGCTGCTGATGGGCGGGCTGCCGGGCAGATTACTGCGCGAGTTTGCCGTCACGCTCTCCGTGGCGATAGGTATCTCGCTGGTTATCTCGCTCACGCTCACGCCAATGATGTGCGGCTGGATGCTCAAACGCAGCAAGCCGCACACCCAGCCGCGCCGTAAAGGCTTTGGTCGTGTCCTGATGGCGATGCAGGAAGGCTACGGAACATCGCTGAAGTGGGTGCTAAACCATACGCGGCTGGTCGGGCTGGTGCTTATCGCCACCATTGGCCTGAACGTCTGGATGTATATCACCATCCCGAAAACCTTCTTCCCGGAGCAGGATACCGGCGTGCTGATGGGCGGTATTCAGGCCGACCAGAGCATTTCGTTCCAGGCAATGCGCGGCAAGCTGCAGGACTTTATGAAGATCATTCGTGAAGACCCGGCGGTAGATAACGTCACCGGCTTTACCGGCGGGTCGCGCGTCAACAGCGGGATGATGTTTATTACCCTCAAGCCCCGCGACGAGCGAAATCTGACAGCGCAACAGGTGATTGACCGCCTGCGCGTGAAGCTCGCCAAAGAGCCTGGCGCGAACCTGTTTTTGATGGCCGTTCAGGATATCCGCGTCGGCGGTCGTCAGGCCAATGCCAGCTATCAGTACACCCTGCTCTCGGATGATTTAGCCGCCCTGCGCGAGTGGGAGCCGAAGATCCGTAAAGCGCTGGCCGCCCTGCCGGCGCTGGCCGACGTGAACTCGGATCAGCAGGACAACGGCGCGGAGATGGCGCTCACCTACGACCGCGAAACCATGTCGCGGCTGGGCATTGACGTGGCAGCGGCTAACAGCCTGCTGAACAACGCTTTTGGTCAGCGCGAGATTTCTACCATCTATCAGCCGATGAACCAGTACAAGGTGGTGATGGAGGTTGACCCGCGCTACACCCAGGACATCAGCGCGCTGGACAAGATGTTTGTCATCAACAGCGACGGCAAGGCCATCCCACTGTCGTACTTCGCCAGCTGGCAGCCGTCGAATGCGCCGCTGTCGGTTAACCATCAGGGCCTTTCGGCCGCCTCGACCATTTCGTTTAACCTGCCAACCGGCTCGTCGCTCTCAGAGGCCAGCGATGCCATCAATCGCGCCATGACGCAGCTTGGCGTGCCATCTACCGTGCGCGGCAGCTTTGCCGGCACGGCGCAGGTGTTCCAGGAAACGATGAACTCGCAGGTGATTTTGATTCTGGCGGCGATTGCTACGGTTTATATTGTGCTGGGCGTGCTGTATGAGAGCTACGTTCACCCGCTGACCATTCTCTCGACGCTACCGTCGGCGGGCGTGGGGGCGCTGCTGGCGCTGGAATTGTTCGGTGCCCCGTTCAGCCTCATCGCGCTCATCGGGATTATGCTGTTAATCGGCATTGTGAAGAAAAACGCCATTATGATGGTCGACTTCGCGCTGGACGCCCAGCGCAACGGCAATCTGACGCCGGAAGAGGCGATCTTCCAGGCCTGTCTGCTGCGTTTCCGCCCGATCATGATGACCACCCTGGCGGCGCTGTTTGGCGCGCTGCCGCTGGTGATATCGGGTGGAGACGGTTCTGAACTGCGTCAGCCGCTGGGGATCACCATCGTCGGCGGGCTGGTAATGAGCCAGCTGCTGACGCTGTACACCACGCCGGTGGTCTATCTGTTCTTTGACCGCCTGCGGCTGCGCTTTTCACGTAAAAAGAGAACCACGGTGACCGAGTAAATGACCGACCTCCCCAACAACGTTCGCTGGCAGCTGTGGATAGTCGCGTTCGGCTTCTTTATGCAGTCGCTGGATACGACCATCGTTAATACGGCCCTCCCCTCAATGGCGAAAAGCCTGGGAGAGAGCCCGCTGCACATGCATATGGTGATTGTCTCCTACGTGCTGACGGTAGCGGTCATGCTGCCTGCCAGCGGCTGGCTGGCGGACAAAGTGGGCGTGCGCAATATCTTTTTTACTGCCATCGTGCTGTTTACCACCGGATCGCTGTTTTGCGCCCAGGCCAACACCCTCGACCAGCTGGTGATGGCGCGGGTGCTGCAGGGCGTCGGTGGCGCGATGATGGTGCCGGTCGGGCGGCTAACGGTGATGAAGATTGTGCCGCGCGAGCAGTATATGGCGGCGATGACCTTTGTGACGTTACCCGGTCAGGTGGGGCCGCTGCTGGGCCCGGCGCTGGGCGGGATTCTGGTGGAGTACGCCTCCTGGCACTGGATTTTCTTAATCAACCTGCCGGTGGGCATCATCGGCGCCATCGCCACCCTGACGCTGATGCCGAACTACAAAATGCAGACGCGACGCTTTGATTTCTTCGGCTTTATCCTGCTGGCGGCGGGCATGGCCACGCTCACGCTGGCGCTCGACGGGCAAAAGGGGCTGGGTATTTCGCCCATGACGCTGGGGATGCTGGTCGTTATCGGCATCACCGCCATTCTGTGGTATCTGTGGCATGCTCGCGAGAATGACAAGGCGCTGTTCAGCCTGAATCTGTTTAAAAACCCCACCTACCGTCTTGGTCTGTTCGGCAGCTTCGCCGGGCGTATTGGCAGCGGGATGCTGCCGTTTATGACGCCCGTATTCCTGCAAATTGGCATGGGTTTCTCACCGTTTCACGCGGGTCTGATGATGATCCCGATGGTGCTCGGCAGCATGGGGATGAAGCGTATCGTGGTGCAGGTGGTGAACCGCTTTGGCTACCGCCACGTGCTGGTCGCCGCCACGCTGGGGCTGGCGCTGGTAAGCCTGCTGTTTATGGCCGTGGCGCTGATGGGCTGGTATTACGTCCTGCCGCTGGTGCTGTTTTGCCAGGGGATCATCAACTCCATGCGCTTCTCGTCGATGAACACCCTGACGCTGAAAGACCTGCCGGACGAGCTGGCGAGCAGCGGCAACAGCCTGCTGTCGATGGTCATGCAGCTTTCCATGAGCGTTGGCGTGACCATTGCGGGCTTGATGCTCGGCATGTACGGGCAGCACCATCTCAGCGTGGACACGCCCGTTGCGCATCAGGTCTTTTTATACACCTATCTCAGCATGGCGGTGATTATCGCCCTGCCCGCCGTCATCTTCGCCAGAGTCCCGAATGACACCACAAAGAACGTCGTGATCCGACGCGGCAAAAGGAGTGCACCATGAAATTCTGGCGTCCGGGTATTACCGGCAAACTGTTTGTGGCGATTTTTGCCACCTGTATCGTCCTGCTGATCACCATGCACTGGGCGGTGCGGGTCAGCTTTGAGCGCGGGTTTATTGACTACATCAAGCACGGCAACGAACAGCGCCTGCAGGGGTTAAGCGATGCGCTGGGCGAGCAGTATACGCAGCATGGCAACTGGCGGTTCCTGCGCAATAATGACCGATTTATCTTCCAGATCCTGCGCTCGCTGGAGCACGATAATGACGACGACCGCCCGGGTCCGGGCATGCCGCCGCACGGCTGGCGCACCCAGTTTTGGGTGATAGACCAGGACATGCGCACGCTGGTTGGGCCGCGCGCACCGATACCGCCGGACGGCACGCGGCGCGCCATCACCGCTAACGGCGCCACGGTGGGCTGGGTGATCGCCTCGCCGGTGGAACGCCTGACGCGCAATACCGATATTAACTTTGACCGCCAGCAGCGTCAGACCAGCTGGCTGATTGTCGCCCTGTCGACGCTGCTCGCCGCGCTCGCCACGTTCCCGCTGGCGCGCGGTTTGCTCGCCCCGGTGAAACGGCTGGTAGAGGGCACGCACAGGCTGGCCGCCGGGGACTTTACCACCCGCGTCGACACCCGCAGTCAGGACGAACTGGGCAAGCTGGCGCAGGACTTTAACCAGCTCGCCAGCACGCTGGAGAAGAACCAACAGATGCGCCGCGACTTTATGGCCGATATTTCCCACGAGCTGCGCACCCCGCTGGCGGTGCTGCGCGGCGAGCTGGAGGCGATTCAGGACGGCGTGCGTCAGTTTACGCCCGAATCCGTGGCCTCGCTGCAGGCGGAAGTGGGTACGCTGACCAAGCTGGTGGACGACCTGCACCAGCTCTCCATGTCCGACGAAGGCGCGCTCGCCTACCAGAAAGCGCCGGTCGACGTGATTAACATTCTGGAAGTGATCAGCGGCGCCTTCCGCGAGCGCTTTGCCAGCCGCAACCTGAAAATCGACCTCTCCCTGCCGGACAGCGCGGTGGTGTTTGGCGATAAAGACAGGCTGATGCAGCTGTTCAATAACCTGCTGGAAAACAGCCTGCGCTACACCGACAGCGGCGGCGGGCTGCATATTTCCGGCAGGCAGGAAAACGGACGCTTCGCCCTCACCTTCGCGGATTCCGCCCCCGGCGTGCAGGATGCGCAGCTGGAGAGACTGTTTGAGCGGTTTTATCGCACTGAAGGATCGCGCAACCGCGCCAGCGGCGGCTCCGGGCTGGGGCTGGCGATTTGCGTCAACATCGTCGAAGCCCACAACGGCACCCTCCGCGCCGCCCATTCGCCTTTTGGCGGGGTTAGCATTACAGTAGAGTTACCTCTGGAACGGGATTTATCGAGAGAAGCATGACCGAGTTACCGATTGACGAAAACACGCCACGCATTTTGATTGTGGAAGACGAGCCTAAGCTTGGGCAGTTACTGATCGACTATTTACGCGCGGCAAGCTATGCCCCGTCGCTGATTAACCATGGCGATCGGGTGTTACCCTACGTACGCCAGACGCCGCCGGACCTGATCCTGCTTGACCTGATGCTGCCGGGTACTGACGGCCTGACCCTGTGCCGCGAAATTCGTCGTTTCTCCGACGTGCCCATCGTGATGGTGACCGCCAAAATAGAAGAAATCGACCGCCTGCTGGGACTTGAAATAGGCGCAGACGATTATATCTGCAAACCCTACAGCCCGCGTGAAGTGGTCGCCCGCGTGAAAACCATTCTGCGCCGCTGCAAGCCGCAGCGCGAGCTTCAGGTGCTCGACGCCGAAAGCCCGCTGATTGTCGACGAAAGCCGCTTCCAGGCAAGCTGGCGCAGCAAACTGCTGGACCTGACGCCTGCGGAGTTCCGCCTGCTGAAAACCCTCTCCCACGAGCCGGGAAAAGTGTTCTCCCGCGAACAGCTGCTGAACCACCTGTATGACGATTACCGCGTCGTGACCGACCGCACCATCGACAGCCATATTAAAAACCTGCGCCGCAAGCTGGAGGCGCTGGATGCCGACCAGTCGTTCATTCGCGCGGTGTATGGCGTGGGGTATCGCTGGGAAGCGGATGCCTGCAGGATTGTGTAACATATCCCCTCTGAAACCCGCCTCTGGCGGGTTTTTCTTTTCTGGAATCAATCCATGAATCAACCATACTCTTTTTACCGGTTCGCTTATTTATAACTGGTGCTGATAATTTTACCTTCGATAAAGGAGTACCTATGTCTGGTTGGTTCGAATTAAATAAAAGCAGCGATGGTCAGTTCAGGTTTGTGCTGAAAGCTGGCAACGGTGAGATCATTCTTACCAGCGAGCTTTATACCAGCAAAAGTGCGGCTGAAAACGGCATTGCTTCCGTACGCACAAACAGCCCACTGGACGAGCGCTTTGAAAAGAAAACGGCCTCGAACGGTAAGTTCCATTTCAATCTAAAGGCGAGCAACCATCAGGTGATTGGCAGCAGCCAGCTTTATGCAACGGAACAATCGCGTGATAAGGGCATAGCCTCGGTCAAAACCAACGGGTCTACCCAGACGGTAAAAGACAACACCTGACGGCACGAAGCACGCCGGGAGCGCGGTGACGCGACCCGGCGCTTTACCTCCCTGCCCCACAGCGCTACAATGCCCGCCCTTAAAGTGAGGGATCTCCCCTTACCGCTGCACCAGGTGCACGCGGATCTGACCTGTCATCAGAACGAGAACAATCATGTTTAAACCGGAACTCCTTTCCCCGGCGGGAACGCTGCAAAATATGCGTTACGCTTTCGCCTATGGTGCCGATGCGGTGTACGCGGGCCAGCCGCGCTACTCGCTGCGCGTGCGCAACAACGAATTCAACCACGAGAACCTGCAGCTCGGTATCAACGAAGCGCATGCCCTGGGCAAAAAATTCTACGTGGTGGTGAACATCGCGCCGCACAACGCCAAGCTGAAAACGTTCATCCGCGATCTGAAGCCGGTCGTGGAGATGGGGCCGGACGCGCTGATCATGTCGGATCCGGGTTTAATCATGCTGGTTCGGGAGCACTTCCCGGAGATGGATATTCACCTCTCCGTGCAGGCCAACGCCGTCAACTGGGCGACGGTGAAGTTCTGGAAGCAGATGGGGCTAACCCGCGTCATTCTGTCTCGCGAGCTTTCCCTCGAAGAGATTGAAGAGATCCGCACCCAGGTGCCGGATATGGAAATCGAGATTTTCGTCCACGGTGCGCTGTGCATGGCCTACTCCGGCCGCTGCCTGCTGTCTGGCTATATCAACAAGCGCGACCCGAACCAGGGCACCTGCACCAACGCCTGCCGCTGGGAATATAACGTCCAGGAAGGCAAAGAGGATGACATCGGCAACATCGTGCACAAGCACGAGCCGATCCCGGTGACCAACGTTGAGCCAACGCTGGGCGTCGGCGCGCCAACCGACAGCGTGTTTATGATTGAAGAAGCCAAGCGTCCGGGCGAGTACATGACCGCCTTTGAAGACGAGCACGGCACCTACATCATGAACTCCAAAGACCTGCGCGCCATCGCGCACGTCGAGCGTCTGACCCAGATGGGCGTGCACTCCCTGAAAATCGAAGGCCGCACCAAGTCCTACTACTACTGCGCACGTACCGCGCAGGTGTACCGCAAAGCCATCGACGATGCTGCCGCCGGTAAACCGTTCGATACCAGCCTGCTGGAAACGCTTGAAGGCCTGGCGCATCGCGGTTATACCGAAGGCTTCCTGCGTCGTCACACGCATGACGACTACCAGAACTACGAGCACGGCTACTCCATTTCTGAACGCCAGCAGTTTGTCGGCGATTTCACCGGCGAACGCAAAGGCGCGCTGGCGGCGGTAGCGGTAAAAAACAAATTCACCAAAGGCGACAGCCTGGAGCTCATGACCCCGCAGGGGAATATGAACTTCCGCCTGGAGCATCTGGAAAACAAAAAAGGCGAAGCGATCGAGGTTGCCCCGGGCGACGGTCACGTCGTCTGGCTACCGGTCCCTGAAGAAGTGGAGCTGGAGTTTGCGCTGCTGATGCGCAATTTCGAGGGTGAAAACACCCGTAATCCGCACAGCAAATAGTCAATCAACGGGATTTTTTCGCGCTGGGATAATTCTTAGAAACGGATCACATACCGCTTCGTTCAATACGGGTATTATCCCCAGCGCTGAAAAACATAACCCATAAATGCTAGCTGTACCAGGAACCACCTCCTTAGCCTGCGTAATCTCCCTTACGCGGGCTTATTTTTTGCCTTCTCTTTCTTCAATCCAGGCGATAAGTTCGGCGATTTGCTCCTCTGAAAACACCGCGATGCCATGTTCTGCGAGCAGCGATGCCGCAACCCCCATGCCCGTCTTGCGTATACCGCCAAAAGAACCGTCATAAATAACCTGGCTGCCGCACGTTGGGCTGCCGTCAGTTAACAACGCGGCGCTACAGCCCGATTCCAGAGCGGTACGCAGCGCGAGCCAGGCTGCAAGCTGGTATTGCTCAGTCACATCCAGCCCTGTATTTTCGATTATCCTGGCTTGCCCATGCATCACGTCTTTACCGTCAGCAGAGATAATCTCTGCCGGTGGACGGGGTACAGGCAATCCGGCAGCAAGCTCAGGACAGTGGATAACCAAACGTTCTTCCTGTTGCCAACGAGCGAGTTGCTCGTTCATTCGGGATTTTTCACTACCGTTATAACGGACTTTGAAGCCCATCAAACATGCGCTTACCAGAATTTTATTTATCATCGCTTTTCTGTGATTACATTCATCTCATCGCCGAATTGTAACGCGCTTTCTTGCCTTTTTTGTCCCTTTCATCCTGTTCTTACCCGCTTTTTTCCTCTCTGCTATACACTCTAACTAACGCTAAAAAAGGGAGCAGCGCGGATGGCAACCTATCCAGACAGTTTATTGATTCTCAACGGCAAAAGTGCGGGCAACGATGTGCTTCGCCAGGCCATTACCGAATTACGGGAAGACGGTGCGCACATTCACGTGCGGGTGACGTTTGAAAAAGGCGACGCGGCACGGTACATCGATGAAGGCATCCGGCTGGGCGTCAAAACCATTATATCCGGCGGCGGAGATGGCACCATCAATGAGATCGCCTCCGCGCTTATCGACCTGTCGACGACAGACCGCCCGGTGATGGGGATTTTGCCGCTTGGCACGGCTAATGATTTTGCCACCAGTGCCGGGATACCGGAGGACTTAGCGAAAGCGCTGCAGCTGGCAATCCTGGGTAAAGCGACCGCCGTAGACATTGCGCAGGTGAATGATAAAACCTGCTTTATCAATATGGCAACGGGCGGCTTCGGTACGCGCATTACCAGCGAAACGCCGGAAAAGCTAAAGGCGGCGCTGGGCGGCGTGTCATACCTGATCCATGGCCTGATGCGCATGGACACGCTGAAGCCCGACAGCTGTGAAATCCACGGTGAGAACTTCCACTGGCAGGGCGACGCCCTGGTGATTGGCATCGGCAACGGGCGTCAGGCGGGCGGCGGGCAGCAGCTTTGCCCGGAAGCGTTGATTAACGACGGCCAGCTCCAGCTGCGCATTTTCACCGGAGACGGCCTGCTGCCTGCGCTGTTCACCACGCTGACGCAGCCAGAGGAAAGCCCAAACATTATTGCCGGGAAATCCGCGTGGTTTGAAGTGAATGCCCCACACGGGATGACCTTTAACCTCGACGGGGAACCGCTGAGCGGGACGCGGTTCCGCATTGAGGTGTTGCCCGGTGCGCTGCAGTGCCGTTTGCCGCCGGACTGCGCACTTTTGCGCTGAGGTTTTGTCGGGTGGCGGCTAAAAACCGCACAACCCTAATACACCGCCACCTCTCGCGCCATCTCGCGGGAATACTGCTGGCTGGCATTGACCAGCATCCGCGTATAGTCGGTTTTGGCCTGTCCTGCCACCAGCGCGTCGACGGTCAGGCTTTCGAGGATTTTGCCGTACTGCATCACCGCCACCTTCTGGCACAGGTGGGCAATCACGCCCAGATCGTGCGTCACCATCAGGTAGGTCAAATTTGACTCACGCTGAAGCTCCGCCAGCAGGTTGAGGATCTCCGCCTGCACGGAGACGTCCAGCGCCGAGGTCGGCTCATCCAGCAGCAGCACCTGCGGCTCCAGAATCAGCGCTCTGGCAATCGCCACGCGCTGACGCTGGCCGCCGGAAAGCTGGTGCGGATAGCGGTCGCGAAAGGCCCGGTTTAGCCCGACCTTATCCAGCAACGTATGAATACGTCTGTCACGGTCTTTTATGCCGTGGATCTGCAGCGGCTCCTCCAGAATATCCCCGATGGTGTGGCGCGGATGCAGCGAGCCGTACGGGTCCTGAAACACCATCTGCACCCGACGACAGCGTTCCTGACTGATACGCTTTTCCAGCGGCCTGCCGTCAATCGCCAGCTCACCGTCCCAGTGGGTAAACAGCCCGGCCAGACATTTCAGCACCGTGGTTTTGCCCGAACCGGACTCCCCCACCAGGCCATAAATCTCGCCCGCCTTCACGCTGATATTCACATCGTCCAGCACCTGATTGCGCTTCTCGCCCTCGCCAAACGCCAGGTTGAGGTGGTTTATGTCGATCATCTCTGCTCCTTACTCGGTGAGCCAGCTGGCCTGACGCTGTAATACCGGCAGCGTCGGACGGCGATGGTTGATTTCCGGCAGCGCGCTGATTAAACCCTGCGTGTACGGATGCTTCGCGTTGTGCAGATCCTTCGCGGCAATCGACTCCACCACGCGCCCGGCGTACATCACCAGCACCCGGTCGCAGAAGCTGCGCACCAGGTTGATGTCGTGACTGATAAAGATCAGCCCGAGCCCGCGGGACTGCACCAGATCGTCGAGCAGGCCGAGCACCTGTAAACGCACCGACACGTCCAGCGCCGAGGTCGGTTCGTCGGCAATCACCAGCTCCGGGTCGGTGATCAGCATCATCGCGATCATGATGCGCTGCCCCTGCCCGCCGGAAATCTCGTGCGGATAGAGGTGATACACGCGCTCCGGCTGGCGAATGCGCACCACGTCAAGCATCTCCAGCACTTTGGCTTTCGCTTCCGCTTTACGTCCCGGATGGTGCGTCAGCCAGGCTTCCGCGATCTGATCGCCCACGCACACCACCGGGTTCAGCGAGTATTTCGGGTCCTGCATGATCATCGAGATACGCTTGCCGCGAATGCTGCGCATCTGCGCCTCGCTGACGGCCTGCAAATCAACCTCGCCAAACTGCATGCGCGCGGCGCTGATTTGCGCTTTTGCCGGGTGCAGCCGCAGCAGCGCCCGCCCGACGGTGGATTTGCCGGAACCGGATTCGCCGACAATCGCCAGCTTCTCGCGCCCGAGCTGGAAAGAGACGCCGCGCACCGCATGGGTCACCGCGCCGCCGTTGATGAAATCGACGTGGAGATCGCGCACGTCGAGCAAGGGGTTATTCGCTGCGAGGATCGAGGATGTCACGTAGGCCATCTCCTAAGAAGTTGAACGCCAGGCTGTTAATCAGGATCGCCAGTCCCGGAATAGTCACTACCCACCAGCACTCCATCATGTAGGTGCGACCGCTGGAGATCATCGCCCCCCACTCCGGCTCCGGCGGCTGTGCGCCAAGGCCGAGAAAGCCCAGCCCGGCCGCGGTGAGGATGATCCCCGCCATGTTCATGGTGATACGGATAATCACCGACGGCAGGCACAGCGGCACGATGTGGCGCCACAGCACGCGCACCGATGACGCCCCCTGCAAACGCACGGCGGAGATAAAATCGGCCTGACGCAGGGAGAGCGTTTCGGCACGCGCCAGACGGGCTATCGGCGGCCAGGCGGTAAGCGTAATGGCAATGACGACGTGCTCCAGCCCCGGCCCCAGCGCCGCCACAAACGCCAGCGCCAGCACCAGGCTCGGGAAGGAGATAAAGATATCGGTCACGCGCATCAGCACGGCATCCACCTTGCCGCCGAAATAACCTGCGGTCACCCCCAGCAGCAGCCCCAGCGGGCCGACGGTCACGGAGACCAGCAGCACGATATAGAGCGTGATGCGCGAGCCGTACACCAGGCGGCTGAAGATGTCGCGGCCAAACTCGTCGGTGCCAAACCAGTGCTGCGCGTTCGGGGCGACCAGCGCGTTATTAAGGTCCTGTACCAGCGGATTGTATGGCGCGATCAGCGGCGCAAAGGCCGCCACAATTAGCAGCAGCAGGATAATCCCGCCGCCGATGGCGGTGAGCGGGTTGCGCGCCATCTTGCCGACAAAACCGGCGGCGCGGCCCAGCGTACGCTTGATACGCTGGCGGCGTTCGGACGGCCCCGCCCCCAGCGGCGTATCCAGAGAAACGGTCATGATTTCGTCCTCGGGTCAAAGAGTTGATACAGCATGTCGGAGAGCAGGTTGAGCATTACGAAGATAACCCCCACCAGCAGCACGCAGCCCATGACCGCGTTCATGTCCCCGAGCAGCAGGCTGCCGGTGAGATACGAGCCGAAGCCCGGCCAGGAGAAGACGGTCTCAATCAGCACCGCCCCTTCCAGCAGCGAGCCGTAGGCCAGCGCCACCACCGTCAGCAGCTGTACGAGGATATTGCGAAACGCGTGATTCCAGATCACCTGACGTTCGGTTAAGCCTTTTACTCGCGCGGTGATGATGAACTCCTGCGACAGCTGCGCCAGCATAAAGCTGCGGGTCATGCGGCTGATGTAGGCCAGCGAGTGGAAGCCGAGCAGCGAGGCCGGTAAAACCAGATGGTTAACGGCGTTCCAGAACACCGCGCCGTTCCCGGCCAGCAGCGCATCCACCGTCATAAGTCCGGTGCGACGTGGAACCAGACCCTCCAGTCCGAGATCCAGACGTCCCGCGCCCCCCACCCAGCCAAGCCAGGCGTAGAACAGCAGCAGCCCCATCATCCCGACCCAGAAAATGGGCGTGGAGTAACCCGCGAGGCTGATGATGCGCACCACGTAGTCGGAAACGCTGTTGCGACGCGCCGCCGCAAGCACCCCAAGCGGGATGCCTAAGCCCGCGCCGACGATTATCGCCATCGTCGCCAGCTCAAGCGTCGCCGGGAAAACGCGCAGGATATCGGCGGTCACCGGTTTGCCCGTCAGCAGCGCGTTGCCCAGATCGCCGTGCAGAAGGTTACTGAGGTAAATGCCGAACTGCGTCAGCAGAGATTTATCGAACCCCAACTGGTGATAGACCTGCTGGTAGGTGCTGTGGTCGGCATCCGGGCCAACAATCGCCAGCACCGGGTCGACGGGCATAACGCGGCCAATGAAAAAGGTCAACAGCAGCAGGCCGAACAGCGTTACCAGCACCTGCGTGAGCCGCTTTGAGAAGCGCCGGGTCCGGGAGCCGGGCGCGAGGATCGCCACGCTCATTTTTCACCTCCGGTTTTGTAGACGTCGCGCAGGAAGGTCGTGGCCGACGGGTGCGACTGAAAGTTCTTCACCTCGTTACGCACCACCACCGAATCCACCATCTGCGACAGGGGGATCATCGCCGGGATCAGCGCGTCGTAGCGCACCTGGATCTGCTGGTAGTCGGCGACCTGTTTCTTCGGATCGCGCTCCAGCAGGGCCTTGTCGATCATCTCGTTGAGCGGCTTATCGTAAAAACTGGTGCGCCAGCCCTGAAAATTGGTCAGCCGGGCGTCGTCACTGTTGTCCGGGTTATAGACCAGCGCGCGCAGGCTGGAGTGCGGATGTGGCTCTACCCCGCTGCCCCCGCGCCCGACCAGCATGTCGAACCTGCGCTCGCGCATTGCGCCGTAAATTTGGTTCCCGGTTCCGGTGATGATTTTGGCGTTAATCCCCGCCTGCATCAGCGTTGACTGCACCGCAATGGCAATGTTCAGGAACGGCTGATCCGCCAGCACCCTCAGGGTCGTATCAAATCCGTCCGGATAACCCGCCTCTGCCAGCAGCTTTTTGGCACGAGGGATATCGAGCTTATACCCCGGGTCCGGCAGCGTTGATGGCATACCCGCCTTGATGGGGCGCTGGTGCAGCACACCGTAGCCCGGCATGAGCGCTTTATTGATGCCCTGATAGTCAATCAGGTAGCGCACCGCTTCGCGCACCTTCGGGTTAGCGAAATGGGCCTCCTTCATGCTCATCGCCACGTAGTAGACCGTGCCTTTTTGCACGGCTTCCACGGTGAGCTGGGGGTCTTTACGCAGGGCGTTGATGTCCGCCACCGCCATATTGTTGGCAATGTCGAGGTCACCCTTTTCAATCATCAGGCGCAGGGTTTGCGACTCCTGGAAATGGCGCAGCACCACGCGGCTCATCTTCGGCGCGTCGCGCCAGTAGTGCGGGTTACGCTGCATGCGCAGCACGTCCTTCGCCTGCCAGGTCTCCAGCATAAACGGGCCGGAACCGGCTTCGTTGGTGGTCAGCCAGCGGTTGCCCCAGTCGTTGTTGACCGCGTGCTGCTGCACCGTTTTGCTGTCGAGCACGCCGAGGTTGCCGAGCGCGCCAAGGGAGTAAATCACCAGCTGCGGGTCGTTGGCCTTTGGCAGGACAATCTGCACCGTGTTCGCATCGGGTGCGCTGATGTGGCTATCGATGTTTTTCTTTGAAAATCCGTAGGATTTCCACACCGACGCCTGCGCAAGGTTGAGGTGCAGCAGGCGGCGCATCGACCAGACCACGTCCTCCGCCGTGAGCGGGTTGCCGGAGTGAAACTTCACGTCATCGCGCAGATGGAAGGTCAGAGTTTGACGGTCCGGCGAAATATCCCATGACTTTGCCAGCGCGGGCCTGACGTTGGTGAGTTCGTTCGGATCCAGCTCCACCAGCGAATCATAGAGATTGACCACAATGCCAACCACTTCGTTACCGGTCATTGCCGCCGGGTCGAGGGTCAGGAGGTTGTTCATATTCATGCCGATGATGAGCTGGTCGGGCGGCGTTTTTGCGACTGCCGCACCGCTCCCCATCATCAGCGAGAGCGCGAGCAAGCACGCCCCGGCTAAAGGAGATCGTTTCATGTATATATCGCCTGTAGGGTACGTTTTTATCTGTCAGTCGTGGCTGACGGTATTGGCTTCGATATATGCAAAATTAATGTCTTCGCCCAGTCCCGGGCGGGTCGGCAGGCTGACCATGCCGTGCTCGTCCATCGGGTCGACCAGGCTGTTGAGGTACGCCGCCGGTTTGTCGTAGTCGAGGAACGGGTGCAGCAGGCCGCGCTCGTACCAACGGCAGTTTTTGATGGCACCAATCACCGCCAGACTCGCCGCGCCGTTGCCGTGTACTTCGCAGTCCATCCCGAAGGCTTCCGCCAGGTTCGCCACCTTCAGCGTTGGAGAGATGCCGCCCACGCCGTTGGCGCCCGCGCGCAGGATGTCGCACGCCTCGGCTTTGATCCAGTCCGCGCGGCTGTGGTGTTTTCCGCCCAGGCTTTCCGGGCCGATAATCGGGATCGACAGGTTTTCCGCCAGCCAGGCGTAGGAAGCCATGCTCTCCTCCTCCATCGGCTCTTCGAACCAGGCGAAGTTGAGTTTTTCCAGCTCCTTGCCGATGTACAGCGCCTCGGTGCGGCTGTACCAGTGGTAGCCGTCGATCATGAGATCGATATCCGGGCCAACCGCTTCACGCACGGCGGCGCAGGCTTTGACGTCCATCTTCGGGTTGGGGGCAAAGGAGACCGGCGGCATCCAGGTATGCAGCTTGATGGCCTTGTACCCGCGCGACACCAGCGTCTCGGCAAAGCTGGCGTACTCTTCCGGCGTGGATAAGCCACCCGGCAGATCGTCACCGCACATGGTGCTGCCGTAGGCCGGGACCTTGTCGCGATAGCCGCCCAGCAGTTTCCAGACCGGCATGTTGAGCTTGCGGCCAATCAGATCCCAAAGCGCCTGTTCAACGAAGCCCAGCGCGCGCTCGGTCAGCTGATGCGCGCTACCGCGCTGCCAGTGCGCCAGATCCTGCCAGATGCGCTCACGGTTGAACGCGTCCTGGCCGACCAGCACCTTGCGAAAGAAGGTGTTGACCACAAAGGGGCGCACCACCTCCGGCGGCGCGAAGGAATACCCTTTGGTGCCATCGTCTGCCGTAATAGAAAGCATCGCCATTTTAGCCATGCTCTCAGGCCCCGGATGCGAATGCCCGGCAGCGTCGGAAACCCGACGCGTCGGGTACTGGAAGACGGTGACGTTTACAGATTCAATTTTCATTATCAGTCCTTAAGACGACAGAGGTTCAGCGCGATTCGAATTTTGAAAAGCTGTTTCGAAACTAACTTTAAGCGCAAAATTCGTCCGCTGCCTTAGACAGATTCCGCTAAGCACTGACCTTTTTTTGTGCATATGCACGGGAAGGAGTGATAGTTTTCACAAAAGGAAGGGGAAGTGTGAGGTGGATCGGGAGAAATAAAATGCGGTATTTATTGCCCCTCACCCCGACCCTCTCCCCAAAGGGGCGAGGGGGAAAAGATCGCACCGTGCGGTCCCCTCTCCCCTGTGGGGAGAGGGTTAGGGTGAGGGGAAATGCTTAAGCAATCGTCACTTTACTGTCCAGATAGACGTCCTGAACCGCATTAATCAGCTTCACGCCGTCGGCCATGGTTTTCTTAAACGCCTTACGGCCAAGGATCAGCCCCATGCCGCCCGCGCGTTTGTTGATCACCGCCGTACGCACCGCGTCTGACAGGTCAGTATCACCGCCTGCCGCGCCGCCTGAGTTAATCAGCCCTGCACGGCCCATATAGCAGTTCGCCAGCTGGTAGCGCACCAGGTCGATCGGGTTGTCGCTGGTCAGCTTGCTGTAAACGCGGTCATCGGTGTAGCCGAAGTTCACCGCCTTATAGCCGCCGTTATTTTCGGCCATTTTCTGCTTCACGATATCCGCGCCGATGGTCGCCGCCAGATGGTTCGCCTGGCCGGTCAGATCGGCGGACACGTGGTAGTCCACGCCGTCTTTCTTGAACGCGTTGTTTCGCAGATAAGCCCATAGCACCGTCACCATGCCCAGCTCGTGCGCGCGCTCGAATGCAGCGGAGATCTCTTCAATCTGACGACGAGACTGCTCGGAGCCAAAGTAAATGGTCGCTCCCACTGCCACCGCCCCCATATTGAACGCCTGCTCCACGCTGGCGTACAGGGTTTGGTCATATTCCGTTGGGTAGCTCAGGGTTTCGTTATGGTTCAGTTTGACGAGGAACGGAATGCGGTGGGCATAGCGACGCGAGACGGAGGCCAGCACGCCGTAGGTCGATGCCACGCAGTTACAGCCCGCCTCAATCGCCAGTTCGACAATGTTCTTCGGATCGAAATAGAGCGGATTCGCCGCGAAGGAGGCACCAGCAGAGTGCTCAACGCCCTGGTCTACCGGCAGAATGGAGAGATACCCGGTGCCGCCCAGTCGCCCGGTGTTATAGAGCGTCTGCATGTTTCGCAGCACGGCAGGCGGACGGTTGTTGTCCACCATCACGCGGTCCACGTAGTCGTGCCCGGGCAGGTAGAGCTGGTCAGCTGGAATGGTCATACAACGATGCTGTAAGAGGCTGTCGGCGTCTTTGCCAAGCAACTGCGCAATATCAGTCATAGTGATGCTCCCGTAAGTCCGACGTCGAGTCGGAGCGTGTGATCCAAACCCACATTTTGCAGGCAGACTAAGCCTGGTACCGACTTAACAGATTTTCCACCGTCTGCAACTTTTTTAAGCACAATCTGCTGGCTCGTTTCATGTACAACAATTTTGTTACACTGATCAAACATTCACCTCAAAGGTATTTAAAAGGTATTATTAAGTGGTATGTTAAAGGCGTACCCTCACTGACATGCAGGATTAAAAAATGAAAACGAAAGTCCAACTGTCATTCATGATGTTTGTTGAATGGTTTATCTGGGGCGCCTGGTTTGTGCCGCTGTGGCTGTGGCTGAGCAAAAGCGGTTTTACCGCCGGGGAAATCGGCTGGTCTTATGCCTGTACCGCGATTGCCGCAATCCTTTCACCGATTCTGGTCGGCTCGCTGACGGACCGCTTCTTCGCCGCCCAGAAAGTGCTGGCGGTGCTGATGTTCGCCGGTGCAATTCTGATGTACTTCGCCGCACAGCAAACCCAGTTCAGCACCTTCTTCCCACTGCTGCTGGCCTACTCCCTGACCTATATGCCGACCATCGCGCTGACCAACAGCATTGCCTTTGCCAACGTGGATGACGTCGAGGCAGACTTTCCGCGCATCCGCGTGATGGGCACTATCGGCTGGATCGCCTCAGGCCTGGCGTGCGGGTTCCTGCCGCAGATGATGGGCTATAGCGACATTTCCGATACCAATATCCCGCTGCTGATGACCGCAGCCAGCTCCGCCCTGCTCGGCGTCTTTGCCCTGTTCCTGCCGAATACGCCGCCGAAGAGCACCGGCAAGCTGGACTTTAAGGTGATGCTGGGGCTGGACGCGCTGATCCTGCTGCGCGACAGAAACTTCCTGGTGTTCTTCTTCTGCTCGTTCCTGTTCGCCATGCCGCTGGCCTTCTACTACATTTTCGCCAACGGCTATCTCACCGAAGTCGGCATGAAAAACGCCACCGGCTGGATGACGCTGGGCCAGTTCTCCGAAATCTTCTTTATGCTGGCGCTGCCGTTCTTTACCAAACGCTTTGGTATTAAGAAGGTCTTGCTGCTGGGGCTTATTACCGCTGCCATCCGCTACGGCTTCTTTGTTTACGGCGGTGCGGAACAGTACTTCACCTACGCCCTGCTGTTCCTCGGCATTTTGTTGCACGGCGTAAGCTACGACTTCTATTACGTGACCGCGTACATCTACGTGGACAAAAAAGCGCCAGCGCACATGCGCACCGCGGCGCAGGGCTTGATTACGCTGTGCTGTCAGGGCTTTGGTAGCCTGCTGGGTTACCGCCTGGGCGGCGTGATGATGGAAAAAATGTTCGCTTACAAAGAGCCGGTGAATGGGCTGACCTTCAACTGGGCCGGAATGTGGACATTTGGTGCAATCATGATTGCCGTGATTGCCGTGCTGTTTATGCTGTTTTTCCGCGAATCGGATAAAGAGATCACCGCAATTGAGGTGGTTGATGGCGATACCGCGCTGACACAAGGGGAAGTTAAATGAAACAAGAACGTGTTCTCGGTGCCCTTTACGGGCAGGCGTTAGGGGATGCGATGGGCATGCCGTCGGAACTGTGGCCGAGAAAGCGCGTCAAGGCGCACTTCGGCTGGATCGACCGTTTCTTACCCGGCCCGGCGGAGAATAACGCGGCCTGCTATTTCAACCAGGCCGAGTTCACCGACGATACCTCGATGGCGCTCTGTCTGGCGGATGCGATTATCGAGTGCGACGGGCAGATTAACGCGGACGTTATCGGCAAGCATATTCTTCGCTGGGCGCTGGATTTCGACGCGTTTAATAAGAACGTGCTCGGCCCCACCTCGAAAATTGCCCTCAACGCCATTCGCGACGGCAAGCCGGTGAGCGAACTGGAAAACAACGGCGTGACCAACGGGGCGGCGATGCGCGCCTCTCCGCTGGGCTGCCTGCTCCCGGCCACGCGTCTGGAGCATTTTGTTGAGCAGGTGGCGCTGGCCTCCAGCCCGACCCATAAATCCGATCTCGCCATTGCCGGTGCGGTGGTGATTGCCTGGTCGATTTCCCGCGCCGTCGACGGCGAAAGCTGGCAGAACATCGTTGATGCCCTGCCGGGGATCGCCCGCTTTGCGCAGGAGGCGAAAACCACCACCTTCAGCGCGTCACTCGCGGCACGTATTGAACTCGCGCTGAAAACCGTACGAGAAGCCAACGGGATTGAGTCCGCCAGCGAGCAGGTGTATCAGCTCGTGGGTGCCGGAACCAGCACCCTCGAATCCGTTCCGGCGGCCATTGCGATGGTCGAACTGGCGGGAACCGACCCAAACCGCTGCGCCATTTTATGCGCCAACCTGGGCGGCGATACCGACACCATTGGCGCAATGGCCACAGCAATCTGCGGCGCATTGCACGGCGTGCAGGCCATTGACCCGACGCTGAAGGCCGAACTCGACGCCGTTAACCAGCTCGATTTTGGTCACTACTGCGAAAAACTCCTGCACTATCGGGAGCAACGGGAGGGCATATGACTTCTTTGGCTCAGCGCCTTGAAACCTTGCACGCCACGCGCCCGGTGACGGTGCTTGGCGCGGCGGTGATAGACGTCATCGCCGACGCTTACGCCCTGCCCTGGCGCGGGTGCGATATCGAGCTTAAACAGCAGGGCGTCAATATCGGTGGCTGCGCGCTCAATATCGCCATCGCCCTGAAACGGCTCGGCATTGCGGCGCAAAATGCCCTGCCCGTCGGCCACGGTGTGTGGGCGGATATTATTCGCAACGCCATGGCGAAGCAGGATCTGCACAGCGCGGTGGAAGCCGATACGGGCGATAACGGCTGGTGTCTGGCGCTGGTGGAGCCAGACGGCGAGCGCACCTTTATGTCCTTTAGCGGCGTGGAGAACCAGTGGCAGCAGCGCTGGCTGGATGCGCTTCACGTTCCGCAATACAGCCTGGTCTATTTATCCGGCTATCAGCTGGCCTCGCCGTGCGGTGAGCTGCTGACGCGCTGGCTGGAGGGGTTGCAGGACGTGACGGCATTTATCGATTTCGGTCCCCGCATCGCGGATATCCCCGACGCCCTGATGGCGCGGATTATGGCCTGCAGACCAATTGTGTCGCTCAATCGCCAGGAGGCGGAGCTTGCCGCAGAAAGACTGGGTGTTGAAGTGGAAACCCTCGGCACGCAGTGGCAGCAGCGTTTCGGTGCCGCGCTGATTGTGCGCCATGATAAAGACGGTGCCGCGTGGTATGACGGTGACGTCTCGGGCGTCGTTTCGGCATTTCCGGCTACGGTTGTGGATACCATTGGCGCAGGCGACAGCCACGCGGGCGGCACGCTTGCCGGGCTGGCGGCGGGATGGTCGCTGGCAGAGGCCGTTCTGCTGGGGAATGCCGTGGCGTCCTGGGTGGTCAGCCATCGCGGCGGCGATTGCGCACCGACTCGCGACGAATTACTCCTCGCACACAAAGACGTATAGATCGCTGCGGCAGTAGCTGATGCTGTACTCAATCGGCCGGTGCTGTTGGTCAAGCGCAACCTGCTTGATCACCAGCACCGGTATTTTTTCGTCCATCTTAATGTGCGCCTGAAATTCGCTGTCCGGCATACGGGCGCTCACGCGCGAACGGGTGCGCTGCGGGAAAATATTCTGGCTGCGGAAGTAATCGTACAGCGAGACGCCAATCGCATCGGGGTCGTGGATAAATCCCGTCGGCACCCAGGACTCCTCAATCGAGACGGCGTCATCGTCAACGTAGCGAATACGCTTGAGCAGGAAAACCTCGCTCTCGGGGGGAATTGAAAGATGGTTCGCCACCTCTTCGGGACACTTCACCACCCGCTTGTTGACCCACAGCGTATTGGGTTTTTGACCGCGCAGGACCACCTGTTGAGAGAACCCGCGCGCCTCTTTCAGCGAATACTCGAAGATGTTATTGATTTGCGTGCCATAGCCACGGGAGCGCGTGACCACGCCCTCTTCCTCCAGCGCCTGCATCGCTTTACGCACGGTAATGCGCGACACGCCGGTTAACTGGCTCAGATCGCGCTCGCCGGGCAAAATATTCCCGTGCTCCAGCATGCCGCTTCGCACCGCATTTTTTACCGTTTCGGCAAATTTCAGGTACAGCGGCGTGTTGTCCGGCGCGGCGATCCGTTCATTCAGTTGAGCGATTAACCGTGTATGCGCTTGTTCCATCTCTGTTTTCTCAGGCGTGGTGTTTCCTGCCAGTATACTGGGTTACCACCACGCATGAAAATGATGAACCGGCCCAATACCGTGACCCACTTCCAGAGTATCGGCTTTTGCCAGCGCCGCGGAGAGCCAGATTTTAGCTTCACCCACCGTATCGGCCCAGCTGTCATGCCGTGGACGCAGCGCAGCCAGCGCGGCAGAGAGCGTGCAGCCCGTACCGTGGGTGTTTTTCGTCTGCACGCGCGGCGCGGTAAAACGCATTTCGCCGTCGCGGGTAAAGAGCCAGTCCGGGCTTTCGGCATCATCAAGATGACCGCCCTTCATCAGCACCGCGCCGCAGCCCATCGCCAGCAGCGCGTTCCCCTGCGCTTTCATTTCACGTTCGTTTTGCGCGTGCGGGGCACCCAACAGCGCGGCGGCTTCCGGCAGATTGGGCGTGATCAGCGCCACCTGCGGCAGCAGCTTTGTGCGCAGCGTCTCCACGGCGGAGGCGGAGAGCAGCGGGTCGCCACTTTTCGCCAGCATGACGGTATCCAGCACCACGTTTTGCACCTGATAACGCTTAAGCCGCTCGGCCACCGCTTCCACAATGTCCGTTTCGGCCAGCATGCCGATCTTAGTGGTATCAATGCGCACGTCGCTGAACACCGAATCCAGCTGAGCGGCAACAAAATCCGGCTCGATACGGTAGACCGACTGCACGCCGCGCGTGTTTTGCGCCACCAGCGCGGTAATGACGGAACAGCCGTATGCGCCAAGGGCGGAGAAGGTTTTCAGGTCAGCCTGGATACCCGCGCCGCCGCTGGGATCGGTACCGGCAATGGTCAGAGCGTTAATCCGCTTCATGCCTGCTCCTCCAGCGTGTAGAGCGCATCCAGGAACGCGCTGGCAAAACTGCCCGGGCCACGAGACTGCGCAACAGCGATTGAGCCAGCTCGCTTCATCCATCCGCAGGCGGCCGTGACGTTATCCAGCCGGTCGCCCGGCAGCGAGCAGCTCGCCGCGACGACGGCGGAGAGCGCGCAACCGGTGCCCACCACGCGCGTCATAAGCGGGTCACCGCCCGTTACGGTGCGCGTGCGCTGTCCATCGGTGATGTAATCCACTTCTCCCGTGACCACGACAATTGCATTCGTCTGACGCGCCAAAGCCTGAGCGGCAGGTACCGCGCTGGCTGCGGTGTCGGTGGTATCAACGCCGCGCCCGCCCGCGCTCATCCCGGCAAGGGCAAGGATTTCAGAGGCGTTACCGCGGATCGCGACTGGTTTCAGAGCGAGGATTTGATGGCAAAAACGGGTACGGAACGCGAGCGCGCCAACGGCAACCGGGTCAAGCGTCCAGGGCTTACCCGCCGCCACCGCGCGTTCAATCGCCCGACGCATCGACTGGGCGCGCGGTGCGGTCAGCGTGCCAACGTTAATCAGCAGCGCATCGGCGATGTCAGCAAACTGCTCGGCCTCTTCGGCCTCAATCACCATCGCTGGCGATGCGCCAAGCGCCAGCAACACGTTGGCCGTGAAGGTCTGTACAACATCGTTGGTCATACAGTGCGTGAGCGGGGAACGGGTTCGGAACTGATGTAAAACGTGTAAATCGAGCAGGTCAGGCTGCATGGGTTCGCTCCTGCCTTGCGTGAAGAAGCGATGACCGGGAAGGCATCTGACTTCCCTACGCTGGCATTATCCAGATCAGGTAATACGGGTATTTCTCAGCCTTCACAAAGAAGGGCACCCCGAGTCAAAATACTTATAAAACAATTAATTACAGATCAATAGTGTGTGAGTGTTTAGTGTAACCGGGGCCGTAGGCAGGGTGCAAGATTTTTCGATTAACCGCATCTGGAATAGCTGAATCACACACGGCAAGGGCGAACACCAAAGACTAATAGTACCGAAAGGTATTAGTTACAGCGATGATAAGAAGCAACACAGTTGATACGTATAAGAAGTTAACGATTCTCTTTTATCTTTCCAGTTATACCCCTCTCTCTCATGGATTATTCCTAAAACGTAAATTTTAATCACCGCGATTAATCAGCGCGCATTTTAATGTTTACTTTCAATTTTAAAATCTATTCATTTCAAATGAAATGTATCATTAAATAACGCTACTACCTAAGTAGTAAAATAAAATCCCTAAAAAAATGAAATAAAATTCCATTCCAATCATAAACTTAACTAAAACCTTTTCCTGACAAAAATTAACTCACTGATAAACAAAGAAAAATTAAATACACACTACAACAGACCACTTTAGCCATTAATGCTTTACTTGACCTAAATCAATAATTTTAAGCGCGAATTATCTATAGTTCAGCACCGTCACATAAAACAAATAGATGTTTCTTTACAAAATTTAACATACTTGAACTTACTTTTTTTGCTCTGCCAGACCAAACGTTAGTAATAACACTATCGTTTATTTTATCTATAGAATATTGCGAGTCTTTACAATGAAATCCCTTAATAAATCAGTGATTGCTGTTGCTGTTTTTGGTGCTCTTTTTGCTGGTTCAATGAAAATTTCTTATGCTGCTGATTTCGCCACTGATGCAAATGGCTCTACTCAATGGGCGGAAAACATTCAAGGTCAAGTAGATGGGCTTTCTAATGATGATTATCTAAACGGTGAATCAATCAAAGCCGCTCAAACTACAGCTACTAATGCAGAAGGTAAAGCTGATAGCGCGATTAGTGTAGCTAGCTCTGCTCTTAGTCTGGCTGGTAGCGCTAAAACTGATGCTAAAACCGCTCTTGATGCTGCTGACACTGTAGGTCAAAAACTAACCACTGTTGGTAACGCTCTGCAAGGTGAGATTAATCAAGAGAAAATTGATCGTGATAACGCCGATCACTTAATTATGACTACTGTTGATAATCATGATGTGCTGCTTAGTGATCATGAAACACGTATTGCTGCACTCGAAAACCAGCCTACCCCGAAAGATGGTATTGATGGTAAAAACGGGATCGATGGTAAAGATGGGGCTACAGGTGCGCAAGGTGTACAGGGTTTACAGGGCTTGAAAGGTGATACAGGCGCACAAGGTGTAGCGGGTGTTGCTGGTAAAGATGGTGTTGATGGTAAAGCAGGTAAAGACGGCATAGACGGGAAAAACGGCGTTAACGGGAAAGATGGTAAGAATGGGTTGAATGGGTTGAATGGTAAAGATGGTGTGAGTGGTAAGAACGGCGCTAACGGCGTTACGACCACCATCACTAAGAAAGAAGTTGATACTAAAACTATCAATCTGGTTAAGTCACTTAATACACAAACTACAGCACAAGCTAAAGATCTGAAAGCTGTTCAACAAGTATTTTCACAAGCACAATCTTCAAGCAATGCTCAATTCAAAAACCTGAAGGATGAAGTCGACGACAACAAGAAAGAAGCGCGTGGTGGAGTAGCCTCTGCCGTTGCGATTGCATCAATGCCACAGGTCGAAAAAGATCAGGCTATGATGTTCTCTGCTGGTGTAGGGTCATTTAAGAATGAGCAAGCTATCAGCGTTGGCGCTTCTTTCCATGCCGGTGAACATACAGTGATCAAAGCTGGCATTAGCGATTCGACAAATAACGATCTTGCTATGGGCGCGGGTATCGGGATCGGTTTTTGAATAAAACACCGCTGATACATATATAACCCGCTCGTCTCTGGTAAGAATATCGATGATAGCAAAAAACATGTCCAGATATATATTCATCTCAGCCGTGCTGTACCTGATGCTAATTGGCGTCGGGATTTGGATAGGCGTGATGTATTTATCTTATTATCTGTGTAGTTTATAAGGTATAAAATGAAAAAATTAATTATTACCGTGGCGGGTATATTTATGCTTGCGGGGTGCGTATCGCCCGATCAGCGCATCGCAAACTGCACGGCGAAAGGCGTAAGTTATGACACCTGCTATTTGTCCGAACAGCAAAGACAGCAAGGCATTAATAACGCTTCGCTCTCTGCCGCTTATGCGAATGCGGCAAGAGCGACAGAAAATGCACATAAACATGCTCACCACCACTAAGGTTTTATAATGAAAGCACAGTTAACAGTGATGACTCTGTTGTTCGCAATCGCTGCGACCCCGGCACATGCGATTAACGCCCACTATCGCGCACAGCTGGAGCGTTCCGGATGCACCCAGATAAGCGAAGGCGATGGCTCTTGCGATATCACTAAAACGAAAGCGGAAAACGCGGCGCAACACGACCAAACGACGACCGTTCACGATCCGATGCGTGCGGCCACATTTTCGTCACCGACCGTTAATGCCACGATTTCCAACGGCTTTTTTAGTGCGACCATTAATGGCAAAAAGGCCACCGTCAAACGTTTGAATGCGGCGTTCTATGAGATTCATGGTAATGACGTTGTTATATCGTTTAGCCTTGATGAGAACGGTATTGCCGATGCCTCCTGGAATAAAACTAAGGGTCGTGACCACGGCATTTTGCAGGTCAGGCAGAAATAACGTGCTCAAGGAGGCCATGCGCCTCCTTTTTCCACAGCGAAAAGCACGATTTGTCACACTCTTTTCTCTACTTTTACAGTTCTGACAACCCCATCATAAGCGGCTGTTTTTATTGTGCATAAAGTGCAACTTTCTTTCTGGAAACGGGGATAACCCTCCCCCTGTGCCCTCTGTCACAAAACAGTAAACAAATTAACCATTGAGCCCCGTGGCAAAAGGCTCTATATTGGCGGCGTTTTTTTCAGGCCCCCATCTGTTTTTTAACTTTTTATTCAATCGTGGCTCATAACGAAGCGGCGGTTGTAGGAGTGATATGATGACGGATAAAGTCCGTATTGACACCGTAGATGCCCACAAAAGCAACGAAACCTATCTGGCCCGTCAGGCCGAGTTTGAATCTAACGTCAGGAGTTATCCGCGCAAACTGCCTTTAGCGATCACTAAAGCAGAAGGCGTGTGGATCACCGATGCTGATAATAAAGAATACCTTGACTGTTTAGCAGGCGCAGGGACCCTTGCGCTTGGCCATAACCATCCTGATGTGCTGAAAAGCATCCAAAATGTCATTACCAGCGGCTTGCCGTTACATACCCTGGATCTGACTACGCCTCTGAAAGACGCGTTTTCTGAATACCTGCTCTCTCTGCTGCCTGGTCAGGGCAAAGAGTACTGCCTGCAGTTCACCGGTCCATCCGGTGCTGACGCCGTTGAAGCGGCGCTGAAGCTGGCGAAAAAAGTGACCGGTCGTAGCGGTATCATCAGCTTCTCTGGTGGTTACCACGGTATGACCCACGGCGCACTGTCCGTAACCGGCAACCTGTCTCCGAAAGAAGCGGTTGACGGTATGATGCCAGAAGTTCAGTTCATGCCTTATCCGCACGAGTACCGTTGCCCGCTGGGTATCGGTGGTGAAGCGGGCGTGAAAGCGCTGACTTACTATTTCGATAACCTGATCAACGACGTTGAAAGCGGCGTGCGTAAACCTGCAGCGGTGATCCTGGAAGCCGTTCAGGGCGAAGGCGGCGTGAACCCGGCTCCGGCTGAGTGGCTGCAGCGCATCCGTAAAGTGACTCAGGAACACGGCATTCTGCTGATCCTCGACGAAGTTCAGGCTGGCTTTGCCCGTACCGGTAAATTCTTCGCCTTCGAACACGCGGGCATTGAGCCAGACATCATCGTGATGTCTAAAGCTGTCGGTGGCGGTCTGCCGCTGGCCGTGCTCGGTATCAAAAAGCAGTTCGATGCATGGGCGCCAGGCCACCACACCGGTACCTTTCGCGGCAACCAGCTGGCGATGGCAACCGGTCTGACGACGCTGAAAATCCTGAAAGACCAGAACATCGCAGGCAAAGTGGCTGCACAGGGCGAATGGCTGAAAGGCCAGCTGAAAGAGATGGCGAAGCGCTACCCGGTTATCGGACACGTTCGCGGTCTGGGCATGATGATCGGTATTGAGATCGTTAAACCAAACGAAGCGGCTGACCACATGGGTTGCTTCCCTGGCGACGGCGAGCTGTCTGCACTGATTCAGAAGAAGTGCTTCGAAGCCGGTCTGATTCTGGAGCGTGGCGGTCGTAACGGTATCGTTCTGCGTCTGCTGCCGTCTCTGCTGATCAGCGACGAAGAGCTGAAAATCTTCCTGGATAAATTCGAGCAGGCACTGCTTGCTGCGGGCGTTCGCCCGGCGTAACCGGAGTTGTTGATTACGATGTCTGATTCAAACCCAATTTTGTTCTCCTCTGCGCAGAGCATTGAAGCTTACCAGCAGGCGATTGAACAAAGCACTCAGGCTGTGATGCAGTGGCTGAAACAGCCTGAGATGTACCAGGGCAAAACGGTCGCGGAACTGCGCGACCGTATTAAACTGGATTTCAACCCGAAAGGGCTGGGCAACGAAGCGGCGATTGAACGCGCCGTGGAGTTCTTCCTGAAAGACAGTTTGTCCGTTCATCACCCGCAGTGTGTGGCGCACCTGCACTGCCCAAGCCTGGTCGTAAGCCAGGCGGCGGAAGTGCTGATCAACGCCACTAACCAGAGTATGGACTCCTGGGATCAAAGCCCGTCCGCAACCATTATCGAAATCAAACTGATCGAGTGGCTGCGTACCCGCGTGGGTTATCAGGCTGGCGACGCCGGTGTCTTCACCAGCGGCGGCACCCAGAGCAACCTGATGGGCCTGATGCTGGCGCGCGATGCGTTCTTCGCGCGTCTGGGTCACTCCGTTCAGCAGGATGGCCTGGTAGGCGATCTGCGCAAAATTCGCGTGCTGTGCTCCGAGAACGCCCACTTCTCTGTGCAGAAAAACATGGCGCTGATGGGTCTGGGCTACCAGTCCGTGGTGCAGGTGAAAACTGATGAATTCTCCCGCATGGATCTGACCGATCTGGCGGCGAAAATTGAGCAGTGCAACGCGAACGGCGAGCAGATTCTGGCGATCGTCGCGACGGCAGGTACCACCGATGCCGGTGCTATCGACCCGCTGCGTGCCATTGCAGAACTGGCGGCGAAACAGAACATCTGGGTACACGTTGATGCGGCCTGGGGCGGCGCGCTGCTGATGTCCGAGCAGTATCGTCACTACCTGGACGGCATTGAGCTGGTGGATTCCATTACCCTGGACTTCCACAAGCAGTTCTTCCAGACCATCAGCTGCGGCGCGTTCCTGCTGAAAGAAGCGCGTCACTATGAGCTGATGCGCTATCAGGCGGCTTACCTGAACTCTGAGTTCGACGAAGAAGCGGGCGTGCCTAACCTGGTGTCCAAATCTCTGCAGACCACCCGTCGTTTCGACGCGCTGAAGCTGTGGATGAGTCTGGAAGCGCTGGGTCAGGAGCAATATGCGGCGATCATCGATCACGGTGTGACCCTGGCACAGCAGGTTGCGGGCTACGTGAAAGAGCAGTCTGCTCTGGAGCTGGTGATGCAGCCACAGCTGGCGAGCGTGCTGTTCCGCTTCCGTCCTCAGGCGCAGATGGATGATGCAGGCATCGCCCTGCTGAACCAGAAGATTGGTGATGCGCTGCTGGAATCTGGCCGTGCTAACGTCGGCGTGACCGAGCATAACGGTATCACCTGCCTGAAGCTGACCCTGCTGAACCCAACCGTGACGCTGGAGGACGTAAAAGTTCTGCTGTCTCTGGTTGAGCGTACTGCACAGGAAGTTCTGGCTAAGTAATGCTTATCCCTCTCCCGTTCGGGAGAGGGTATTTTCCCCTGCCCTATCCCTCAGTGTGTCCTCAAGGTTTCAACCATTAGCGTAAAGCACGATTCGATAAGCGTCGGTAACGGCTGTGGCGCACGCATCAATGCCACCGTTCGGGCAAGTGCCGGTTGCTGAAGATGAACCACCTTAAGCTGCGGATCCTGAAGATGCGTGGTATAGAGTTGCGGCAGTATCGCCACGGCCAGTCGGGAACGCACCAGGCCGTACAGCGTTTCGATATAATCTACCTGATAACGTGTCTGCAACGACAAACGATGGCTTTCAGCGAGCGCGCCGACCAGGCGTTGGATGTTACCTTTTGAAAACACGGCGATATCTCGCCCAACAAGCTGCTTCCAGGGTAAATGCGCCGACGCCGCCAGCGGATCGTCACAATGAATCACCGCAACAAAAGGATCCTCCTGTAGCGGGAAGACGGACAGTTGTTCCGGCACAGAACTGTCCAGTGCGCCAATACCAAAATCAATCTGCCCTTTCAGCAACTGCGCCACCAGCGCATCATTGGTTTGATCGTGAAACTCTACCTTAAGACGCGGAAAAGCTTGCGCCAGCGTTTGGGGCAACTGTGGGAACAAGAGCGAGCTGACGGATGGCACCAGCCCAATGCGCACCGTGCCGTCACCGCCTGCCTGCACAATCTGCTGCATATCGTCGAAGGCAAGCTGAGCCACGCTGAGCACCCGCTGCGCGTGCGGGAGGATGGCGTTGCCCAGCTCCGTCAGCGTCACCGCTGAGGCGGTACGGTTCACCAGCTTGCCGCCGAGCACCGTTTCGATTTGCCGCAATGCGCTGCTGAGCGCTGGCTGGCTGATCGCCAGCTTGCTGGCGGTGTCGGTGAAATGACGCAGCTGCGCCAGAGTGACAAAATACTGTAGCTGTCGCAGTGAAAGCGCGGGCAAGCGCTGCCAGGGTTCCATCGTCATTATCGTTTACACGCGTCGCAGAATAAGCCGGGGTTATCGGGTGATAAATTTTATCAGCTGGGCAAACGTTTGCCGTGTGCATAGAGTAACGCCATTATTTTCATGCTGGAACCGTTAATTACATGAGTGCCGAAACCCGACGCCGTGCCGTCCAGGCTGCACGCGGTGAAATGCCGTTCGACCTGCTGCTTACACACACCCGCATTGTTGATATGGCTACGGGTGAGATCCGCGACGCCGACGTCGGCATCGTGGACGGCCTTATCGCCAGCGTTCATCCGCGCGGCAGCCGCAGCGATGCGCGTGAGACGCACGATCTGAACAACCGGTATCTCTCTCCGGGACTGATGGATACGCATGTGCATCTGGAGAGTTCACACCTGCTTCCTGCTCGCTATGCAGAGATTGTGCTGGCACAGGGCACCACCGCCGTATTCTGGGATCCGCATGAGCTGGCGAACGTGCTGGGCATTGCAGGCGTACGTTTTGCCATTGAGGCCAGCCGTAACCTGCCACTGCAGGTGATGGTCGCGGCGCCATCAAGCGTGCCATCGACTCCGGGGCTGGAGATGTCTGGCGCAGACTTCGCCGGAGAAGAGATGAATACCCTGCTCGGCTGGCCGGAAGTGCGCGGCGTGGCGGAAGTGATGGATATGCACGGCGTGCTTAACGGCAGCCAACGCATGCTGGAAATTATGCAGGCCGGGCTGGACAGCGGAAAGCTGATTGAAGGCCACGCGCGCGGGCTTCACGGTGCGGATTTACAGGCTTATCTCGCCGCAGGCGTGACCTCCGATCACGAGCTGACCTCCGCAGACGATGCGCTGGAAAAGCTGCGCGCCGGGCTGACGCTGGAGATCCGCGGCTCGCATCCTTATCTGCTGCCCGATATCGTAAGCGCCCTGAAATCCCTGCCCCACCTTTCTTCACAAATTACGGTCTGCACCGACGATGTCCCGCCCGATATACTGCTGGAAAAAGGGGGGATCGTTGCGCTGCTGAACCTGCTGATTGAACACGGATTACCGGCGACGCACGCGCTGCGTTTCGCCACGTTGAACGCCGCCATTCGCCTGCAGCGTAACGATCTGGGGCTGATTGCCGCCGGGCGTCGCGCGGATCTGGTGGCGTTTGACTCGCTTGAAAAGCTGACGGCTCGTCAGGTGTATGTCGCCGGTAAGCTGATTGCGCGCGACGGGGCAATGATTGAACCCATCGTTGACACGATATTGCCCCTCCCGCGTGATACCGTGCGGCTGTCTGCACTCGCAGACGATGATTTCCGTATGAAAATCGACAACGCGAAACACGGCGTGGCGCGCCTGCGCCATATCAGCGGCGCACGCTTCACGCAGTGGGGTGAAGTTGACGCGCAGGTACGTCACGGCGTAGTGGCGATCCCGGATGGCTTTAGCCAGATCTGGGTTCAGCATCGCCACGCGCGCCATGCGGCGAAACCGCAAATCGCCCTGCTAGAAAGCTGGGGTGAACTGCGTGGGGCCATTGCCACCAGCTATTCTCACGACTCTCACAATCTGGTGGTGCTGGGCCGCGATCCGCACGACATGGCGCTGGCAGCCAACATGCTTATCCAGAGCGGCGGCGGGATGGCGTTGGTACAGAATGGCGACGTCATCGCCCACGTCGCCATGCCGATTGCGGGGATGCTTTCGGAACTGCCGCCTGATGAGCTGGCTCGCCAGTTCAGGGAACTGCGCGAGCGTAGCAATTTGATTGCCGACTGGGAACCGCCGTATCGGGTTTTTAAAGCCATAGAGGGCACCTGTCTTGCCTGCAACGCCGGTCCGCATTTGACCGATCTTGGACTGACCGATGGGACCACGCGCCAGATTGTCGATCCGTTAATTTCTTACCGGGAAACCCCGGACAACACACAATAATGCCGAAGGAGAGCCGGATAATGGCCGACAACACCGTTAATTCGCCAGCACCAGGGAGCTGGCTCGAACGCCGTTTTGCACTGCATGCGCGTGGCAGCACCGTACGCACCGAGTGCCTGGCTGGCATCACCGGTTTTCTCGCCGCCGCCTACCTGCTGGTGGTGATCCCGGGGCTGCTGGCGGTCGGAGGAATGGATAAAGGCGCGGCAACGACGGGCACCATTCTGGTCTTCGTTGCCGGAACGCTGCTGATGGCTTTCTATGCCAACCTGCCCTTTATCGTCGGGCCCGGTATTGGCGGTTCGGTCCTGGTCGGCGTCACGCTTGCGGGCAGCGAAGGTATTGGCTGGCAAATTGGTCTCGGCATCGCCTGCTGGTCAGGGATTTTATTCTTCCCGCTGACCCGCTTTGGGCTGCGTGAAGTCGTCACCCGTTCGGTCCCGCAGTCCATCAAGCTGGGGTTGACAGCCTCCATCGGCCTGTTTGTGGCCGTGCTCGGTTTTCGTAACGCCGGGCTGGTGTTGGCAAATGCGAAAACGAATGCCCTGATGCTGGGAGATTTCCTGTCACCGGCGGCGCTGGTCGCGTTAGCGGGTCTCTTCCTGGCCATCGCGTTACAGGCGCGCCGCATTCCAGGGGCAATACTGTGGGCCATTCTGTTCGCCACTCTGGTCGGTATTCCGCTGGGCGTGACAAAGCTTCCTGGTCAGTTTATTGATATGCCGCATTCTCTGGCCCCGGTTATCGGCCACATTGATATGCTCGGGGCGCTGAACATTGCCTTCCTGCCATTCCTGTTTGTCTTCTTTGCGTCGGAATTTTTCTCCACCATGGGCACCACGCTGGCTGTCGGTGGTGAGGCGGGATTACTGGATGACGAAGGCAACATGCCGCATATCAACCGTCCGTTTATGGTGGACTCCATTGCCGCTGCGGTAGGTCCGTGGGTCGGCATTCCAGCCGCGACGGCGCTGATCGAATCTTCGGCTGCTGCTGAAGCGGGCGGTAAAACGGGCATGACGGCACTGGCTGCGGCAGTGATGTTCCTGCTGATGTTGCTGTTTACGCCTGTTGCACTGATGATCCCAAAAGAAGCCACCGCACCGGCGCTGATCCTCATTGGACTGAATATGTTTAGCGGCTTACGTAAGGTTGATCTGGCGAACTTCACCGACGGCCTGCCGGTGCTGATGATGGTCATGATAACGCTGATTGCCAACAGCTTCGGAACAGGAATTGCAGGGGGATTACTGTTTTACGTTGTCGTTAAAGCGATTGCCGGAAAATGGCGAGACATCCCTGTTGGACTTTGGATCCTCGCCATTCCGCTGGTCTATTACTTTGCCACGCTGGTGAAGCATTAATACTTGCGCTGTCGCCGGGTCGGGCTTTGACCATACTCGTAATGACTATAGCCCGCACGGTAATAAAGCGCAGCCGATTTCACCACGTCATTCAGCACGGTACCATTGATACGCGCGCCCGTTTGTTGCAGACGCTTAATGCTGTTTTCCATCTCTTTAAGGCTGGTTTTGCCAAAGCGGGCGACCAGCAGTGAGGTTGCCGCCACCCTGGCGGCGACAGCGGCATCGGTCACGGCCAACACTGGCGGCGTATCCAGGATCACAAGGTCATACTGCCCATCCGCCCACGTCATGACTGCCCCGAAGCGTTCGCTCATCAGCAGTTCTGCCGGCCGTAACGGAGTCGGTCCGCAGGTCAGCACATCAATATTGCCTTTTTCATAGCGCTGGATCGCCTCCTGACACTCGCACTCTCCACTGAGTATGCTGGACAGTCCTGTGTGGTTTTTGAGGCCAAACACGTTGTGGACATACCCCTCGCGCATATCTGCATCAATAAATAACACCCTGACTCCGGCCTGCGCTTCAATCGCAGCCAGCGAGGTGCTGACCAGCGTTTTTCCGCAGTCCTGCGTAGGACCTGAAATCATGACGATGCGGTTAGCGGCTTCCTGTAACGTAAAATGCAGGCTGGTGCGCAGCCCCCTGACCGCCTCGACAAAAATATCCGCAGGCCGGTCTACGGGCAGGAAGGGCACATCGGTTACCCTGTGTTTCCAGCGCGTGCCCAACGCGCGCCTTCTGCGCAGGTTGGTTTTTTTCCATAGCCATACTGAACGTGGCAACGTGGCCATCACCTGCACGCCCACCCCTTCCAGTTGCTCAGACGTGTTGATGCCGCGCCTGAGCGCAATGCGGGCCAGAACCAGACCCATTGAACACATCAGTCCCAGCAGGATGCCCACGACGATAATCAGCGGTTTTTTCGGCTTAACCGGATCGGGTTGCGTCACCGCGCTGTCGATAATTCGCACGTTGCCGATGGCGCTGGAACGAGAAATGTTCAGCTCCTGCTGGCGGGTGAGAAGCTGCAGGTAGATGGTGCGCCCGGACTCCACGTCCCGACTGAGGCGCAAAATATCCTGTTGGGTGGAGGGCATGGCTGAAATACGCTGATTCAGACGGACCTTTTCCTGTTCCAGCGTCTGACGTTTTTCACGCAATGCGCGGTAGTTCGGGTGCTCTTTCTTAAACAGCTGCGAGATTTCCGCCTCACGAAACGTCAGCTCGTTAAGCTGGTTTTCAATATTCACGATCTGCTCGAGAACCGATTTCGCTTCAAGCGAGAGGTCGACCGAATCCCGCTGTTTGCGATACTGGTTCAGCCGCTCTTCGGCCAAATCCAGGTCGCTTCTGATTTTGGGTAACTGCTGCTGCAAAAAGGCAAGGCTGCGGGCATCCTGCGCCTCCTGGCGGGCGATATTCTGCTGCAGATAAATGTGAGCAATTCGGTTGAGGACATTAGCAATATGCTCAGGATCGCTACCGGTCAGGGTCAGCGTCAGCACGCCGCTCTGCCTGGCAGACTCAGACACGTTGAATTGTGCACTCAGGTCGTTAATCGCCTCCAGACGGGTCCTGGTCTGGAGCGTAAACTGCGTGCCTGGTGGGGCATTAAGCGTCTTGACCAGCAGGGATACCCCCTCCTTTTCCAGCGCAGCCCCTTCCCTGCCCTCGGCGTAAAAATTGTCCCCCTCCAGCCGATATGCGCCTTGTCCCAGCACGGTAAGCATAAGAGAGCGTGGTTTGCCCTCAACTGGAGAGAGCTGAAGCCAGCTCAAGGTTAAGGTGGCGGGCTTACGGCCCTGCAAACGGGCCCACAGGCGTCCCACAACAGGGAGAGTACGCTCTGTCACATGCTGCGTTAAGCCCAATGCGTCTACCGTTGCGCCCAGGATCATGCGCGATTTCAGCAGGAGGAGTTCTGGCTCAACATCGGGGGACAGTTCATTACTGAACTGGCTGAGATTTTTGAGCAGGCTGTTATCCTGTTTTCCTTCGACCTGGATTAAGGCGTCTGCGCGATAAACGGGCGTAGCCAAAAAAGCATACAGCCCAGCAAGCAGAGTGAAAACGAGAGTCATCGTTAAAATAACTGCACGGTGATCGAGCATCTCGCCGAGGAGACGAACGAGATCAATTTCGTGATTTTCGGGTGCTGCTGCACCGTAACTGTCTGTTGTATATGACGACATTAACGCTTCATTCCTTTTTGACTCAACCTATGCGCCCATTCCTGACTGGCTTTCCCCAACAGCCCAAAAACATAGTCAAATGCTTCATGACTCTTACGATAGGGATCGGGGATATCCTGCGGCTCAAGCCATTGTCCAAAGAGCAGTGATTTGCCGCGGATTTCCGGGGCCATGGAGGATATAAAGCGAAGATGGGCAGGCTCCATCACCAGAATAAGATCCGATTCCCGCATCAGTTGGGGGGTCAGCCTGCGCGCGCGATGCCCTTCCAGTGAGATCCCGTGTCGCCAGGCCACTTCCCGGGCACCGACATCCGCCGGGCTTCCCTCCAGCCCAAAAATGCCTGCAGACGTTATTCGCTTTCCCGGTACCCGCTGACGCAACAGCCGCTCTCCTATCGGCGAGCGGCAAATATTTCCTGTGCATACCACTAAGATGGAATCGAACATTATTGCGGCCACTGTCTGATGTAACGAACCGTTTCGGTCAGGTCATGAACGCCAGTGATGGTCGGTACAAGCTGAGTGATGACGCGATTCCAGCGCGACAGCGGTGCCGTGGTGACATAGACAATGTCGTAGGGCTCAAGCTGAAACTCGGTGCCCAACACCATCGCGGAGGCATCCTGCGCATTTAGCTGGTAGATGTTGGCGATTTTCCCCGCATCATTGCCTTTCCTGATGGAGCGAATGACAAAAATACCCGTCGCATCGGCCATGTCCTGATTTAACCCACCCGCATTGCTCAGCGCTTCTGCAAGGGTCATCCCGCTTCTGTCCATCTTGAGCGTGCTCTGCTTGATCACTTCGCCCATGACAAAGACTTTCAGCGCGTCATTACGCGGAACAAACAGGATGTCGCCTGGATAGAGCAGCTTATTTTGCGTCAGGTCGCCGTGCTGCATCAGCGCGTAAAGGGAGAGGCGCGAATCTTTCCCTTCGTGGGTCAACACCACATTGCGCCAGTCAGCGTCGACAGACAGCCCCCCCGCCGCGTTGACGGCATCCATTACCGTCAGAGGGATATTGGTAATCGCCTGCTGGCCGGATTTGGCGACCTCTCCGGTGACATAGGCTTTTTGTGAACGAAATGCCGCCACGCTGACATCCACCTGCGGGCTTTCGATGACGCTATCCAGGCGTGCGGCAATCTCTTCCCTGATTTCAGAAACCGTTTTTCCTGCGACAGGGAGTTTGCCGACGTAGGGATAAAAGAGCGTACCGTCCGCATTCACCCAGTTACCGGTGTCACTCGCACTGCGATATTGCCCGGCCGGTGTCGTCAGTTCAGGGTGATCCCAGACGGTTACGGTTAAAATATCCCCAGTTCCGATACGGTATTCCCAGTTTTTGACCTGCTCATCCAGCTTAGGATTTGGCTGAGATTTCGCACCGACAGGACGCAGTTTCTCAATAAGAGCAGGGGTAAGAGGATAAAGATCGACACGCTTATCTAAATTAGTATTGTCATCTCCGGACGCGATAATATTTTTCCCCGACGAGCTTAATGTTTGCCCAGGAGAAAATACGCAGCCCGTTAACTGACTTATCGCTAAGAATATTACAGATAATACCGTTGTGTTTTTCATTATAATTAATCTATCGTTCATGGTTGCAACAAACGCGCAACAGGCAACCCATTAAGAATTACCTATTTTTCAACGCATTGCTTTTTAAAGTAATTAAATCGAAAACACACATCAACGATGTGATGTATGGGAATAAATGAAGGACCGGAATCACGTAAGATGAGAATTAAACCGCTCCGCTTTTATAAGTTTAAATCGGCTTTTAATAAAATGCATGTACTTCAGGCTACAAATCTATGATAAAACTGTATTTTCAGATTTAATTAAAAAAAACATTACTGCACTGAATTAGTCTTAGCAAATAACATTCATAAACAAAATACTATTAACCTTTTGATCTACACAAAACCGTTCACTTTTGTTACATTTTTTTTCGAACAGACTCTGCTGCGATACTTAAAATAGGTTGTCTGCCATATCATCAACACAACAGCAGGCTGAAAGTATCAGTAACGGTATAACTGGAGATAAAATGGCTAAGCGTACATGGCTGCTTCTGGGTGTAGTAATGTCTCTTGCAAGTGCGGCTTCAGCGGCCCCGCAAACGGCATCTGCGCCATCCGGCATCAAAGCCTACGAGGAACAAGAGTTCATCGCGGATTTTACAAAGTTTAAAATTGGCGATACAGCGCCAGCGCAGTATCAAACCCCCGAGTACACCATCAAACAGTACCAGTTGCGTAACCTTCCGGCCCCGGATGCGGGTACCCACTGGACCTATATGGGCGAAAACTACGTCCTGATTGGCGATGCAGACGGCAAAATCTACAAAGCCTACAATGGAGATATCTTCTATCATCGCTGATACGATCCTGGTTCGTCCCTGGCAGGAAAGTGACCGCCCTTTCCTGCGTACGCTCTTCCTCCACGCCCGGCGCGAAGCCTGGGCATGGCTGGACAGTTCAGACTGGCAGCTTGAAGATTTTGACACGGCAACCCGTGACGAAGTGATTTGGGTTGCTGTTCAGAACGGCCATCGTCTGGGTTTTGCCTCCGTCTGGACGAACGATAATTTTCTGCACAACCTGTTTGTTGACCCGCAGTATCAAAACCTCGGGGTCGGGCGTCTGCTCCTGGAACAGGTGCAGAAGGCGTTTACCAGTACGGGTTCACTAAAGTGTCTGGTGAAGAATGCGCGGGCTATCGCGTTTTACCAGCGACACGGCTGGCACATTGAGGCGACGGGAGATTCTCCGGAAGGAGAGTATTATCTGATGCATTACCGATTGCGTTAAAGTCGGGTGGCGGCTTCGCCTT
>NZ_JBQEOB010000004.1:139368-492449 GCF_052045065.1 Enterobacter sp. 22452
CCACCCGGCAATCCAGCGTTGGGGATTTACACCGCGCGGAACGCGATTTCCCCCGGAATGACTTCGCCCTGCCAGTAAAGCTGCGCCGCAACGCGCCCCGCCAGCTGACGATACATATCCGCAAATTCGCTGTCCGGACGGCTCACCACGGTTGGTTTACCGCTGTCCAGATCTTCACGCAGCGTGATGTGCAGCGGCATCTGCCCCAGCAGCTGAGTGTGATACTGCGCCGCCAGCTTCTCCGCACCACCGGTACCGAAAATAGGCTCATGGTGTCCGCAGTTGCTGCAGATATGCATGCTCATGTTCTCAACGATACCCAGCACCGGTACTTCCACCTTCTCGAACATCACGATGCCTTTTTTGGCGTCGATCAGCGCGATATCCTGCGGCGTGGTCACGACAACCGCTCCCGTTACCGGAATGTTTTGCGCCAGCGTCAGCTGAATGTCGCCCGTGCCCGGCGGCATGTCCAGCACCAGATAATCCAGATCCGGCCACATGGTTTCCTGCAGCATCTGCATCAGCGCCTTGCTGGCCATCGGACCGCGCCAGACCATCGCGTTATCGTCGGTGACCAGATAACCAATCGAGTTGGTTGCCAGACCGTGCGCGATGATTGGCGCCATGTGGGTGCCGTCCGGCGAGGTTGGACGCTGGTTTTCCGCGCCCAGCATGTTTGGAATGGACGGGCCATAAATGTCCGCATCCAGAATACCGACTTTTGCCCCTTCCGCTGCCAGCGCGAGCGCCAGGTTTACAGCCGTGGAGGATTTACCCACCCCACCCTTGCCAGAGCTGACGGCAATAATGTTTTTTACGCCATTCACGCCAGGCTGGTTTTTCACGCGCTTCAGCGTGGCGATACTGTGGCTCAGCTTCCAGTCAATCGCCTTCGCACCGGTGATACGCAGCAGCTCCGAGCTGGTTTGCTCTTTCAGCGCGTCGAAGGCGCTGGTCCAGACGAAGGGCATCTGCAGCTCAATGTGCAGCGTATCGTCCAGCCAGGCAACGTGGTGTAACGCTTTCAGCGTCGTAAGATTGTGCTTCAGGGTTGGATGCTGAAAGTTAGCCAGCGTCCCGGCGACCATTGCTCGTAAGGCTTCCGGTGATTTGGCCTGGGATTGAGAACTCATCCCGACTCCTTTGTTCTTGTGAATAAGACCTTAGATGAACAAGTTTACCTGAAAGGCCGTGGTTTGTGCTTACTTAATAATGCCCCTTTTGGTAATATCAAAAACCCTTTTCACAGTTAAAAGAAGTAATGCCTACTATGACTCAAGTCGCGAAAAAAATTCTGGTAACGTGCGCACTGCCGTACGCCAACGGCTCAATCCACCTCGGCCACATGCTGGAGCATATCCAGGCTGATGTCTGGGTCCGTTACCAGCGAATGCGCGGCCACGAGGTTAACTTCATCTGTGCGGACGATGCTCACGGCACGCCGATCATGCTGAAAGCGCAGCAGCTGGGGATTTCCCCGGAGCAGATGATTGCCGAAATGAGTCAGGAGCATCAAACTGATTTTGCTGGCTTTGACATCAGCTATGACAACTATCACTCCACGCACAGCGACGAAAACCGCGAGCTGTCGGAGCTGATCTACACCCGTCTGAAAGAGAACGGTTTTATCAAAAACCGCACTATCTCTCAGCTGTACGATCCGGAAAAAGGCATGTTCCTGCCGGACCGCTTCGTCAAAGGCACCTGTCCGAAATGTAAATCCCCGGACCAGTACGGCGATAACTGCGAAGTGTGCGGCGCGACCTACAGCCCGACCGAGCTTATCGAGCCGAAATCCGTGGTATCCGGTGCAACGCCTGTGATGCGTGACTCCGAGCACTTCTTCTTCGACCTGCCATCCTTCAGCGAAATGCTGCAGGCATGGACCCGCAGCGGCGCGCTGCAGGAGCAGGTAGCGAACAAGATGCAGGAGTGGTTCGAATCCGGCCTGCAGCAATGGGATATCTCCCGCGATGCGCCGTACTTCGGCTTCGAAATCCCGAACGCGCCGGGCAAATACTTCTACGTCTGGCTGGACGCGCCAATCGGCTACATGGGCTCCTTCAAGAACCTGTGCGACAAGCGCGGCGATACCGTCAGCTTTGATGAATACTGGAAGAAAGATTCCACGGCCGAGCTGTACCACTTCATCGGTAAAGACATCGTTTATTTCCACAGCCTGTTCTGGCCAGCGATGCTGGAAGGCAGCAACTTCCGCAAGCCAACCAACCTGTTCGTTCACGGCTACGTGACGGTGAACGGCGCGAAGATGTCCAAATCTCGCGGTACGTTCATCAAGGCCAGCACCTGGCTGAACCACTTCGACGCGGACAGCCTGCGCTACTACTACACCGCGAAGCTCTCTTCCCGTATCGACGATATCGACCTGAACCTGGAAGATTTCGTGCAGCGCGTGAACGCGGACATCGTCAACAAGGTGGTGAACCTGGCGTCCCGTAACGCGGGCTTTATCGCCAAGCGTTTTGACGGCGTGATGGCGACTGAACTGGCTGACCCTGCCCTGTACCTAACCTTCACTGACGCAGCGGCGAGCATTGGCGAAGCCTGGGAAGCGCGCGAGTTCGGTAAAGCGGTGCGTGAAATCATGGCCCTGGCTGACCTGGCGAACCGCTATGTCGACGAGCAGGCCCCGTGGGTTGTCGCTAAGCAGGAAGGTCGCGATGCCGATCTGCAGGCCATCTGCTCTATGGGTATCAACCTGTTCCGCGTGCTGATGACCTACCTGAAGCCAGTTCTGCCACAGCTGGCTACCCGCGCTGAAGCGTTCCTGAACACCGAACTGACCTGGGATGCCATGGCGCAGCCGCTGCTCGGCCACAAGGTGAACACCTTCAAGGCGCTGTATAACCGCATCGAGATGAAACAGGTGGAAGCCCTGGTGGAAGCCTCTAAAGAAGAGGTGAAGGCGGCTGCGGCACCGGTTACCGGCCCGCTGGCAGACGACCCGATTCAGGAAACCATTACCTTTGACGATTTCGCCAAAGTCGACCTGCGCGTGGCGCTGATTGAAAACGCTGAGTTTGTGGAAGGCTCTGACAAGCTGCTGCGTCTGACGCTGGATCTGGGCGGCGAGAAGCGCAACGTCTTCTCTGGCATTCGTTCAGCGTATCCGGACCCGCAGGTGCTGATCGGTCGTCAGACCGTGATGGTGGCGAACCTGGCACCGCGCAAAATGCGTTTCGGCATCTCCGAGGGGATGGTGATGGCTGCAGGCCCTGGCGGGAAGGATATCTTCCTGTTAAGCCCAGACGAAGGCGCGAAGCCGGGTCAGCAGGTGAAATAACAAAAAAGCCGGAGATAATCTCCGGCTTTTTTTATGGTTTCGGGTGATGCACCCGGTGGGTCAGCCCGCGCAGCAAATTACGCAAAAACTGGTCGCCGCACTCGCGGTAGTTTTTATGGTCCGGCGCGCGCATCATGGCGGTCACTTCCGGCACCGACACGCGGTATTTTTGTTCGGTCATGATCGCGACAATATCGTCCGTTTTCAGCGAGAACGCGATGCGCAGCTTTTTCAGCACCGTGTTGTTGTTCACGCGACGCTCCAGCGCCAGCTCGGGCGCGGCCGGATCTTTGCCACGCTTATCGTAAATCAGGCCGTTCAGGAAACCCGACAGAATGATGTCGGGGCAGCGAACAAACCCCTCTTCGTCTTCTTTAGTCATCCAGGTATCGAAACCCGCAGACGTGGCTTCCATGTCGGACAACGCAAGAATGCGCACCATGTCGTTATTGTTTGCTTTCAGGGTGTAGCGCAGGCTACGAAGAATGTCATTACTAATCATGAGTGCCTTTAACTGTCGATGATGCAATGGCGCGCAGTGTACCAGTTTTACAGACCAATCGCCTCTTTCAAACTCTTCAGGTAGCGACGGCTGACGGGCACCGTTTGCCCGGCACGCAGCACCAGTTCGGCCTGGCCGTTATCTTCCAGGCGGATCTCCTTCAGGTGCGCCATGTTCACCAGATACTGACGATGGCAGCGGATCAGCGGCGTGCGGCTCTCCAGGGTGCGAAGCGTCAGCTCGGTAAAGCCTTCATTTCCCTCTGCGCTGGTGACATATACCCCGCTCAGACGGCTGCTGACAAAGGCCACGTCATCCATCTGCAGGAGATAGATGCGGCTGTGCCCGGTGCAGGGGATAAACTTCAGCGGCTGCTGGTTTTCCGGCAGCAGCGTCATATCCTGCACGGTACGCTCCTGGCGTAAACGGGTGAGCGTTTTATCCAGCCGTTTCTCTTCAATCGGTTTCAGCAGATAATCAAAGGCATGTTCTTCAAATGCCTTCACGGCATATTCATCAAAGGCTGTCAGAAAGACGATATAGGGGCGGTGCTCAGGATCAAGCATCCCGACCATCTCCAGCCCGCTGATGCGCGGCATCTGAATGTCGAGGAACAGCACGTCCGGACGCAGTTTGTGCACCGCACCGATGGCCTCAATGGCATTTGCGCACTCACCCACCACCTCGATATCGCTCTGCTCCTGCAATAGCACGCGCAGGTTTTCCCGTGCCAGCGGCTCGTCATCCACAATCAGCACTCTCAGCATGCGTTTTCCTCCAGCGGCAGTCGTAAGGTGATACGGGTAAATCGGTCGGGTTCACAGGCGACGGTAATGCCACAGTCGTCACCGAAATGCGCACGCAGGCGTTTATCCACCAGGCTCATCCCTAACCCCCCCGTGGCTGAAGGGACGTAGAGCCCGGCGTTATCCTCAATATCCAGCACCAGATGGTGGTTAAACTGGGTAGCAGAAATGGTGATCTCCCCGATGCCCAGCAGCTGCGATGTACCGTGCTTGATGGCATTTTCCACGATAGGCTGAAGGGTAAAAGCCGGAAGATGCTGGTACGCCAGCGCGTCCGGAACAGAGAGCGACACCTGCAGGCGAGACTGGAAGCGTGCCTGTTCAATCTGCAGGTACGCGTTAACGTGTTCAATCTCGTCGGCCAGGGTCACGATTTCGGAAGGCCGTTTTAGGTTCTTGCGGAAAAAGGTCGACAAAAACTGCACCAGCTGCGCGGCCTGATCGCTGTCGCGGCGGATAACCGCCTTCAGCGTATTAAGCGCGTTAAACAGGAAATGTGGATTGACCTGGGCGTGCAGGAGTTTGATCTCTGACTGCGTCAGCAGCGCTTTCTGCCTTTCATACTGCCCCGCCAGAATTTGCGCGGAAAGCAGCTGGGCAATCCCCTCCCCCAGCGTGCGGTTGATCGAGCTGAACAGGCGGTTTTTCGCTTCGTAGAGCTTAATCGTCCCCATCACCCGCTGATTTTCACCGCGTAGCGGGATCACCAGCGTCGAGCCAAGCTTGCACTGCGGATGAAGCGAGCAACGGTAGGGGATCTCATTCCCGTCGGCATACACCACTTCACCGGTTTCAATGGCGCGCAGGGTATAGGTTGATGAGATCGGTTTGCCCGGCAGATGGTGGTCGTCTCCGGTACCGGTAAACGCCAGCAGCTTTTCGCGGTCGGTAATGGCGACGGCACCGATATCCAGCTCCTTGTAGAGCACCTGCGCCACCTTCATGCTGTTTTCTTCGTTGAATCCCTGACGCAGGATCCCCTCCGTTGAGGCTGCAACTTTCAGGGCCGTCGCGGAAAACGCCGAGGTGTATTTCTCAAACATGGCGCGCTTGTCGAGCAGAATACGCATAAACAGCGCCGCGCCCACGGTATTGGTCACCATCATCGGAGCTGCAATATTGCTCACCAGGTGCAGCGCATCGTCAAACGGACGGGCAATCAGCAGGATAATCGCCATCTGCGCCATCTCTGCCACGAAGGTAATCGCACCGGCGGTAAGTGGGCTAAATACCTTATCCGGACGGCCGCGTTTGATCATGTAGCTGTGCACAAGGCCACCCAGCAGCCCTTCGACGATGGTGGAGATCATACAGCTCAGCGCCGTCATGCCGCCCATGGAATAGCGGTGCAGACCGCCGGTAAGCCCAACAAGGCCGCCGACAACGGGACCGCCAAGCAGGCCGCCCATCACCGCACCGATGGCGCGCGTATTGGCAATGGAATCTTCGATATGGAGACCAAAGTAGGTCCCCATAATGCAGAAAATGGAGAAGGTCACATAGCAAAGCAGCTTGTGCGGCAGACGGACGGTGACCTGCATCAGCGGAATGAACAGGCGCGTTTTACTCATCAACCAGGCGATGACAAGAAACACACACATCTGCTGAAGCAACAACAGCACCAGATTAAACTCGTACATACAAAAACCGCACATTCTAAAAACGCGTAACATACACTGATGCAGGTAAACTTTCTTTGAAGCGCGCCAAAAAAGCTGCAAATCGTGTCGGTCATCACAGCGTTTGCCGGACATCGCGCATGCTTCGAATTATTTGTTCAAAAAACGATCAACCCTTCCTGGTTCGGCAAAGTGGGTCTACAGTTAAGCTGGGGACGCGTAAGCCAGGGGGCGAATATGGCGCTTTACACAATAGGTGAAGTGGCACTCCTTTGTGATATCAATCCCGTTACCCTACGGGCGTGGCAGCGACGGTATGGATTACTTAAACCGCAGAGAACGGACGGTGGGCATCGTCTGTTCAACGAGGCCGATATCGACCGGATCCGCGAGATAAAAAGCTGGATCGACAACGGTGTGCAGGTCGGCAAAGTGAAATCCTTGCTTAGCCATGACGATCCGGACACCCAGCATCTCTGGCGTGAGCAACAGGAAGCACTGCTGCGGCTCCTGCAGGCGGGTAACCTGCAGCGCCTGCGCGCGTGGATAAAAGATCAAGGGCGTGATTATCCCGCGCAAACGCTGATCACCCATCTTTTCATTCCGCTCCGTCGACGCCTCCAGTGCCAACAGTCTACCCTGCAGGCACTGCTCAGCATGCTCGACGGCGTACTGATCAACTATATTGCCGTCTGCCTTGCCTCGGCGAAGAACAAGGCCGGAAAAGATGCGCTGGTGGTTGGCTGGAACGTGCACGACACCACGCGTCTGTGGCTGGAAGCCTGGATTGCCACCCAAAAAGGCTGGCGCGTGGATGTGCTCGCGCACTCGCTGGCCCAGCTACGGCCCGAGTTTTTTGACGGACAGACCCTGCTGGTCTGGTGTGGCGAAGTGCCGTCCGCCTCGCAGCAACAGCTGCTGACGGAATGGCGCGAGAATGGTTACCCGGTTTATTCCCTGGGCCCGGATGAGCCATAACGGCATTTAATGGTTCATTAACAGCTGCGCTTCACCGTATAATTGTTCCGTTAACAACAGGAGCACATGATGAAGGCAACTAAACTGGCGGTAATTACCCTTTTTGTCCTGATGGCCGTAAGCGGTATCGGCGGCGTGATGCTGGCGGGTTACTCGTTTATCGTCCGTGGCGGTGTCGGCTGAGATACTGAGCCAGGCGCTCGAAAAGGCGATCGACCACAATCGCCGCCAGTGCAACCAGTAGCGCACCCTGAATAATGTAGGCCGTATTAAATCCGCTTAAGCCGATAATAATCGGCGTTCCCAGCGTATTTGCCCCCACCGTCGAGGCGATAGTCGCCGTACCGATGTTGATAATCACCGACGTGCGTATTCCGGCGATAATGACCGGTGCCGCGAGCGGGAGTTCAACCTTGCGCAACCGCTGCCAGGCGCTCATGCCCATCCCTTCTGCTACGCTCAGCACCGATGCAGGCACCGCCGCAATACCGGCCAGGGTTCCCTGAAGTATCGGCAACACCCCGTATAAAATCAGCGCAATAATCGCCGGCTGCTGCCCAAAGCCAATAACCGGTACCGCAATCGCCAGCACCGCCACCGGCGGAAACGTCTGACCGATCGCCGCAATCGTCTCCACCAGCGGACGAAACTCGCGTCCCGATGGCCTTGTCACCGCGATCCCTGCCCCCACGCCGAGGACGATGGCAATGACGCTTGAGATCGTCACCAGCCAGGCGTGCGCCAGCGCAAGGTTGATAAAACTCTCCTGCTGATAGACCGGTCGCGGCAGGCCAGGAAAGAGCGAACTGAACAGCGCCGCGCTGTGCGGCATCAGAAAGAGCAGGCCGACGAAGAGCAGCGCCAGCCAGAGCAGCGGATCACGCATGACCTTCACGCGTCACCTCCCCGGCCAGCAGATCGCGAAAGTGCAATGCACCACAGGTTGTTCCCTGGCTGTTGGTCACCGGCAGGATCTCACATTGTCTGGCGACGAAAGCAGACAGCGCATCCCGCAGGCTCATCTGCTCCTGTAACGGTTCCCCGCTTAGCGGTGCATCCTGTCGGCGCATATAATCGCCAACGGTGCGCAAAGAGAGCAGCCTGACGCCCAGCTCGCTGCGGCCAAAAAATTCACGCACAAAGTCGTTCTTGGGCTGGCTCAACAGCGCAAGCGGCGTGCCCTGCTGTACCACCTCACCGTGGTCCATCAGCACCAGATGGTCAGCCAGGCGCAGCGCCTCATCAATGTCGTGCGTCACAAGGATAATGGTGCGCCCCAGAATGCGGTGGATGCGGGTCATCTCCGCCTGCAGCGCACCGCGTGTGACCGGATCCAGCGCGCCAAAAGGTTCATCCATCAGCAACACCTGCGGATTGGCCGCCAGCGCGCGCGCGACCCCAACCCGCTGCTGCTGTCCGCCGGAAAGCTGATGCGGGTAGCGGTCACGCAGTGTCGGCTCTAATCCCAGCAGGGCCATCAGCTCATCCACCCGCGCATGGGTTTTCGCCCGCGTCCATTTTTCCAGCTGCAGCACGGTGGCGATGTTCTGCGCCACGGTCCAGTGGGGGAACAGCCCGATAGACTGAATGGCATAGCCCATACGACGGCGCAACTCCAGTACCGGCAGGCTGCGGATCTCTTCCCCGGCAAAGCGAATCATCCCGCTATCGTGCTCAACCAGCCGGTTGATCATCTTCAGGGTGGTGGATTTTCCCGACCCCGATGTGCCGATCAATACCGAAAACGCCCCCTCGGCAAAATGCAGATTCAGGTGGCTTGCCGCCGGACGACCGGCAAAGGTTTTACTGACATCATGAAATTCAATCATTGGCTCTTCTCCCGAGCAGCGCGAGCCACAGGGCAAATAACGCATCCAATACAACCGCCAGCGCGATAGTGGGCACCACGCCCAATAAGACCAGGTCCAGCGCGCTGCTGAGTAGCCCCTGGAACACCAGCGCACCAAAACCGCCCGCACCAATGAGCGCTGCAATCACCGCCATCCCCACGGTTTGCACCGTCACCACCCGCAAGCTGCGAATTAACAGCGGAAGCGCAAGGGGTAACTGTATTTTCCAGAAACACTGCCGCGCGCTCATTCCCATCGCATGGGCACTTTCCAGCACATCCGGCGCAACCTGGCTTAAGCCCGCCACCACACCGCGCACCAGCGGCAGCAGCGCATAGAGCACCAGCGCGATCAGCGCGGGCGTGAGTCCGGTACCGGCAATGCCGATGTCCCCCAACGCGGGAAATGACCTCGCCAGACCGGCCAGCGGAGCAATGAGCAATCCAAACAGGGCCACGGAGGGAACCGTCTGAATGACGTTGAGAACGGTGAACACGCTCCCCTGTCGCGCCGGATGGCGATAGCACCAGATGCCCAGCGGGACGCCCAGAAGCAGCGCCGGGAAAAGCGTGCCAAAGAGGATCGTCAGATGTTGCGAGAGCGCATCATCAAACACCTCCTGGCGATTGGCGTACTCTTTTAACAACGAGAGATTATTCAGCTCACCGCTAAACAGGAGGACCAGAGGGATGAGCCAGATTTGCGCGTTCAGCAGCCAACGCCAGACGGGTACTGGCGTCAGGCGGCGAATGGCATCGCTACAGGCCAGCAGGCAGAGCGCCATCCACAGCCACAAACCGCTGCCGATGGACGTACGCGCCAGCGGGCTTTCCGCAGACATCATGAGCGTCGCCGACTGCCCTGCGCTCCAGAACAGCCCCAAAAAAAGGGCTTCACAGAGGAGCAGCGTCAGCCAGTGTGCGGCACGACCTGACCAGAGCGACAGGACGACGGTTGCGCCCAGCGCCACCGCCAGCAGCGCGGGCGAAAACGACCAAATCTGCCAAAGCGCGCGCCCTTCACCCGACATCAGCCGGTTAGGCGCGACGTTCACAAAAGGTAACGCGACCGCCGCGATGGCCACACAGGCCAACAGCAGCAGCACGCGGTTATGACATTGTATTGGCACAGCTTTATCCTGTTACTTCACAAACCCTTGTTGTTTCAGGAAGTCGGCCGCCACTTTTTTGGCATCCAGTCCCTCAACGGCAATGCTGGCGTTCAGCTGCTGCAGCGTTTTTTCATCCAGTTTTTCAAAGACCGGTTTGAGCCATTCTGCAATATCCGGGTAGGCTTTCAGCACCGCTTCGCGCACTACCGGGGTCGGGGCGTAAATCGGCTGGACGCCTTTCGGGTCGGTCAGGGTTTGCAGTCCAAGGGCCGCAACCGGGCCGTCGGTGCCGTAGGCCATCGCGGCATTCACGCCGGAGGTTTGCTGCGCGGCGGCTTTGATGGTCACTGCCGTATCACCGCCTGCCAGAGAGAGCAACTGGGCCTGGTCAAGCTTGAAGTCGTAGGCTTTTTCGAACGCAGGCAGCGCGTCAGGACGTTCGATAAATTCAGCCGACGCGGCGAGTTTGAAATCGCCCTTCTCTTTCAGGTAGCGGCTGAGATCCGCGAGCGAGGTCAGCTTGCCCTTCTCCGCCACGTCCTTACGCACCGCGATGGTCCAGGTATTGTTCGCAGGCGCAGGCGTCAACCAGACCAGTTTGTTCTGATCTGCGTCCAGTTTTTTGACTTTTTCATACCCGGCGCTGGCGTTTTTCCATGCCGGATCGTTCTCATCTTTGAAGAAGAATGCGCCGTTTCCAGTGTATTCAGGGTAGATATCCAGCTCGCCGGAGGTAATAGCACCGCGCACGACGGGCGTTGTACCGAGCTGAACTTTGTTGACCGTTTTGACCCCGTGGCTCTCAAGCACCTGCAAAATAATATTGCCGAGCAGCGCCCCTTCGGTATCAATCTTTGATCCCACTTTGACAGGCTCAGCCGCCTGAAGCGGCAGGCTAAGCGCGGCCAGTAACACCGCAGAGCCTAACATCCCCTTTTTAATCGTCATTCCGCTGTCCTCATTTTTTTATCGCCTTTTTCAGAGGCTTGAGAGAAAAGCGTAGCTTAAAACGGCGTGTTTAACCGTCAAAATGCCTTTTTAGCATAAGGTAAGACGCATCCCCCGTGAGGCGGGGGATGCGAAGGAAGGGAGGATTACTGCAGTTCGAACTCGCCTTTATTCACCCGGGCGGAATCCACGCCGATGAATACGTTAAACTTGCCGGGTTCCACAACGTATTTCATCTGCTGGTTCCAGAACTTCAGCGCATCGACGTCAATCGGGAAGCTTACGGTTTTGGTTTCGCCAGGCTTGAGTGACACCTTGTCGAAACCGCGCAGCTGCTTCACCGGACGGCTCATAGACGCGGTAACATCCTGAACGTACATCTGGATCACCGTCGCGCCTTCGCGCTTGCCGGTGTTGGTCACGTCCACGCTGGCGGTGACCTTGCCATCACGCTTCATGGTCGGCGCAGACATTTTCACATCAGAGACCTTAAAGGTGGTGTAGCTCAGACCGTAACCAAACGGATACAGCGGGCCGTTGGCTTCGTCGAAGTAGCGAGAGGTGTACTTGTTCGGCTTGTCGGCGTTATACGGACGACCGGTGTTCAGGTGGCTGTAGTACACCGGGATCTGCCCAACGGAGCGCGGGAAGGACATCGGCAGCTTGCCCGACGGGTTGTAATCGCCAAACAGCACGTCGGCAATAGCGTTACCGCCTTCAGTACCGGCGAACCAGGTTTCCAGAATAGCATCAGCCTGCTGGTCTTCTTTCACCAGCGCCAGCGGACGGCCGTTCATCAGCACCAGCACCAGCGGTTTGCCGGTCGCCTTCAGGGCAGCGATCAGATCGCGCTGGCTTTGCGGAATGGTGATATCGGTACGGCTGGAGGCCTCGTGCGCCATGCCCTGCGCTTCACCCACGACCGCGACAACGACGTCAGACGTCTTCGCCGCGTTAACCGCTTCGTCAATCATCTCTTTCGGCGTGCGCGGATCCACCTTCACCGCTTCCTCGTACTGATTGAGGAAGGTAACGATGTCTTTGTCGTCAGTGACGTTTGCGCCTTTGGCGTATACCACTTTCGCGTTTTCACCGACGGCATTTTTAATGCCGGTCAGCACGGTGACGGACTGATCCGCCACGCCAGCCGCAGACCAGCTGCCCATCACGTCGCGCTTGCTGTCGGCCAGCGGGCCCACCACGGCGATGGTGCCGGATTTTTTCAGCGGCAGCGTGTCGAGGCGGTTTTTCAGCAGCACCAGGCTTTCGCGCGCGACTTCACGCGCCTCTTTGCGGTGCAGACGGCTTTCGGCATTGGTGTCAGCCGGGTCAGAGTCCTTCGGTCCCAGATGGCTGTACGGATCGTTAAACAGCCCCATGTCATATTTCACGTTCAGCACGTGGCGCGTGGCATCGTCCAGCTCCGCCATCGTTACCTTGCCGCTCTTCACCAGCCCCGGCAGGTATTTGCTGTAGTACTCGTCGCTCATGCTCATGTTGATGCCGGACTTGAGCGCCACGCGCACCGCATCTTCCGGATCGGACGCCGTGCCGTGTTTGATCAGCTCTTTAATCGCGCCGTGGTCAGAGACGGTAATGCCCTTAAAGCCCCACTGGTCGCGCAGCACGTCTTTAAGCAGCCAGGAATCGGACGTCGCTGGCGTGCCGTTCAGCGAGTTCAGCGCCACCATCACCGCGCCGCTACCCGCATCCAGCCCTGCCTTGTATGGCGGCATGTAGTCGTTGAACAGGCGCTGCGGGCTCATGTCGACGGTGTTGTACTCTTTACCGCCTTCAACCGCGCCGTAGGCCGCAAAATGCTTCACGCTGGTCATCACCGAGTAGCGGTCGGCCGGGCTTTTGCCCTGCATCGCTTCCACCATGGTTTTACCCATTGTGGCCGTTAAATAGGTATCTTCGCCAAAGCCTTCCGACGCGCGGCCCCAGCGCGGATCGCGGGAGACGTCGACCATCGGCGCCCAGGTCATGTTCAGGCCATCGTCCGCCGCTTCATACGCCGACACGCGCCCGACGGTTTTCACCGCGTCGAGGTTAAAGGAGGAGGCTAACCCGAGGCTAATCGGGAAGACGGTACGCTGGCCGTGCAGCACGTCATAGGCAAAGAAGAGAGGGATCTTCAGGCGGCTGAGTTCCATCACCTGATCCTGCATTTTACGGATATCCTGACGGGTGACGGTGTTAAAAATCGCCCCCACCTGGCTCTCTTTAATCATCTCACGGATGGCCTCTTTCGGGTTATCCGGGCCGACGCTGATAAGACGCAGTTGACCGATTTTCTCATCAACCGTCATCTTTTTGAGCAATTCCGTGACAAACGCGTCGCGGGCTTCAGGCGTGAGCGGGTGATTACCAAACAAATCCTCTGCGAGCGCAGGTTGCAGCGCCAGGCTGACGGCGACACCTACAGAACATAGCCATTTCATGTCGTTATACTCTCTCATCAATAACCGCCGGACGATCTCGGCCATACCGTGCGAAAAGCGCAGTGTGCCACAAACCCTTTGAACCTTGCAGGGTTATTCTCTGATTTTTCTCGTGAATACTCGACCGCTTAACAGTTAATCGCGCTATGCTTTACAACGAGAAATTTGCCCCACCACAAGGAGTGGAAGATGTCTTCTGTTCGAACTGACGATAACAATACTTTTATTAACGAACTGTCGCGCCTGGTTGGTCACTCTCACCTGCTTACTGACCCGGCTAAAACCGCCCGCTACCGCAAGGGTTTCCGTTCCGGCCAGGGCGATGCGCTGGCGGTGGTCTTCCCCGGCACGCTGCTTGAGCTGTGGCGCGTGCTGAGCGCCTGCGTCGCCGCCGACAAGATTATTTTAATGCAGGCCGCCAATACCGGCCTGACCGAAGGCTCCACGCCGAACGGCAATGATTACGATCGTGACATCGTGATTATCAGCACTCTGCGCCTCGACAAACTTCACCTGCTGGACAAAGGCGAACAGGTGCTGGCCTTCCCCGGCACCACGCTCTACACGCTGGAAAAAGCGCTTAAGCCGCTGGGACGCGAGCCACACTCGGTGATCGGCTCCTCCTGTATTGGCGCGTCGGTGATCGGCGGGATCTGCAATAACTCCGGCGGCTCGCTGGTGCAGCGCGGCCCGGCGTATACCGAGATGTCGCTGTATGCCCGCATCGACGAAAACGGCAAGCTGACGCTGGTGAACCATCTGGGTATCGATCTCGGCGTGACGCCGGAGCAGATCCTGAGCAAGCTTGACGATGACCGCGTGAAGGACGAAGACGTTCAGCACGATGGCCGCCACGCGCACGATCATGATTACGTCACCCGCGTGCGGGATATCGACGCCGACACCCCGGCGCGCTATAACGCTGACCCGGACCGCCTGTTTGAATCCTCCGGCTGCGCGGGCAAGCTCGCTGTTTTTGCCGTGCGTCTTGATACCTTCCCGGCAGAGAAAAAGCAGCAGGTGTTTTACATCGGCACCAATCAGCCCGAGGTGTTGACCGAAATCCGTCGTCATATTCTGGGCGAATTTACCCACCTGCCGGTCGCGGGCGAATATATGCACCGGGATATATACGACATCGCCGAGCGCTACGGGAAAGACACCTTCCTGATGATCGACAAGCTCGGCACCGACAAAATGCCGTTCTTCTTCACCATGAAGGGCCGCACCGACGCGATGCTCGATAAAGTGTCGCTGTTCAAACCGCACTTCACCGACCGCTTTATGCAGAAGCTGGGCAACGTTTTTCCGGCGCACTTACCGGAGCAAATGAAAACCTGGCGCGATAAGTATGAGCACCACCTGCTGCTGAAGATGGCCGGAGACGGGATTGCTGAAGCACAAAACTGGCTGACCGAGTTCTTCAAGACGGCTGAGGGTGATTTCTTTGCCTGCACGCCGGAAGAAGGCAGCAAAGCCTTCCTGCATCGTTTCGCCGCCGCAGGCGCAGCCATCCGTTATCAGGCGGTGCATTCCGAAGAGGTGGAAGATATTCTGGCGCTGGATATCGCCCTGCGACGCAACGATACCGAATGGTTTGAGCACCTGCCGCCGGAGATCGACAGCAAGCTGGTGCACAAGCTCTATTACGGCCACTTTATGTGCTACGTCTTCCATCAGGATTACATCGTTAAAAAAGGCGTTGACGCGCACGCGCTTAAAGAGCAGATGCTCGCCCTGTTACATGAACGTGGCGCGCAATATCCTGCAGAACACAACGTCGGACATCTTTATAAAGCCCCTGACGCACTTAAGCAGTTTTATCGCGAGAATGACCCTACAAATAGTATGAATCCCGGCATTGGTAAGACAACGCGGAAGAAATACTGGAAAGAAGAGGCAGATGCGGAGCAGCCCATAACGCAAGCATCTGATTAATTCATACAGCCATATTTGAGAGATTGTTAAGCGCTCCTTAATCGTACTAGAGTAGCGATCTGTCGCCGGAGAGACGTTTCTCCGGCATTCTACGATAAGGAGCGGGCACATCATGTCGGCTGTAGATATTTTATCCGAAACCGAACTGGAGGTGCGTGATGCCCTGCCAGATGATGCGCATGCCATCTCGGCCATCTATGCATGGCATGTACTCCATGGTCGCGCATCCTTCGAAGAAGTTCCCCCCACCGTAGACGAAATGCGTCATCGTATGAAAAGCGTGGCGGAGAACGGTTTACCGTGGCTTATCGCGCTGTATCGCGGCATTGTCGTGGGCTATTGCTACGCCACCCCATACCGTCCGCGACAGGCTTATCGCTATACGCTGGAAGAATCAATCTATGTGGATGCCAGCACTACGGGCCGTGGATTTGGCTCGACGTTGCTGAGCGCGCTGATCGCACGCTGCGAGCAGGGCCCGTGGCGGCAGATGATTGCCGTTGTGGGTGACGGGAATAACAACTCGGGCTCGCTGCGCTTACATAAAAAGCACGGTTTTGATGTCGTGGGTCAATTGCGAAGCGTTGGGTATAAGAAAGGCGACTGGCGGGATACGTTGATAATGCAGCGCCCGCTCAACGACGGTGACTGGACGCTGCCGGAGTAGGCGCTTTCGCCCGGTGGCGCTTCGCTTACCGGGCCTACGTGTCGAGGTCTTTGTAGGCCGGGTAAGGCGAAGCCGCCACCCGGCGCTGACAGACGACTCAGTCGTTCTGCGCCGTCGCCATCTGTTCCGCTTTCTGCTTTTTATACGTCAATGCCGCGGCCGGAACTGGCTGCACTTTCCCTGTCTCAATCCAGGTGCGCAGACGGCTGGCATCGGCAAAGTGGGTATATTTGCCGAAGGCATCCATCACCACCAGCGCCACCGGCTTACCGTTAAATACCGTGCGCATCACCAGACAGTGTCCTGCCGCGTTGGTAAAGCCAGTTTTGGTTAACTGGATATTCCAGTTCTCGCGATACACCAGATGGTTAGTGTTGCGGAACGGCAGCGTGTAGGACGGGTTAGAGAACGTCGCCATGTCCTCACGCGTGGTGCTGAGCTGGCCGAGCAGCGGGTACTGCTTGCTGGCAATCAGCATCTTCGTCAGGTCACGCGCCGTTGAGACGTTATGAATCGACAGCCCGGTCGGCTCCACGTAGCGGGTGTTGGTCATCCCCAGCGATTTGGCTTTGGCATTCATCGCGCGAATAAACGCATCATAGCCGCCCGGATAGTGGTGCGCCAGGCTGGCTGCCGCGCGGTTTTCGGACGACATCAGCGCCAGCAGCAGCATGTCCTTACGGCTGATTTCACTGTTCAGACGCACGCGGGAGTAGACGCCTTTCATTTCCGGCGTGTGGCTGATATCGACCTTCAGTTTTTCATCCAGCGGCAGTCGTGCATCAAGCACCACCATCGCGGTCATTAATTTGGTAATGGAGGCGATCGGACGCACCAGATCCGGGTGGCTGGCATAGATCACTTTGTTGGTGTTGAGATCGACGATCATCGCGCTGCCGGAGGCAATTTGCGGTTGTGCCGCCGCGGAGGTCACCGCAGGCGTTTTGGCGATGGCTGGCGCGGCAGCGGACGCACCCAGCAGCAGCGCCAGGCTCAGTAATGAAACTCGGAATTTCAGCATGGTGAGACTTCTGATAATTATTCACGCACGTAATGACGTACACCGCCTGCGTCAACGGATAAACGCAGGCTGGCATCGGCATCATAGCGGTCACCGTGCGTTGTCGCCAGCGGAGAATCGTGAACAGATGCTGCATTGCTGGCATTTACGCCAGCAATGCAGTGAGCTTAAAAGAGACGGTATCCATAACCCCACAGAATAACCGTCAGAGCCAGTAACGCCTCCAGGACCAGAACCCCGATGGCAAGCGTGGAGCTGGAGAAGCTCAGGCCCTCTTCTTTATTGATATTCAGGAAGGTTGGCACCCCCACATACAGCAGATAACCTGTGTAAAAGAGGGCAACAGTACCGATCAGCGCGCACAGCCAGACCAGTGGATAGAGCGCAACAATACCGCTTAAGAACAGCGGGGTCGCGACATATCCGGCAAAGACCATACAGTGGGCCAGCGACGGACGCTGCGGGTAGTTTCGCGCCATCCAGTGAATAACGCGCCCCATCACCGCCACACCCGCCAGCATCAGGCCGTAAAAGATGACGGCAAGATACAGCCCGGTAAACCAGGAGAGCTGAACCACGGTGCCATCACCAAAGTTCCAGCCGATTTGTGTTGTGCCTATAAACGCACAAATTACCGGCACCGCTGCCATCAGCAGCACATGGTGCGTGTAATGATGCGCGACCGTTTCGTTCTCGCTTCTGATCACGTGCATTTCACGATCGGGATGGGAGAAGAGTCCCCAGACATGGTTCATAGCGCCCCCTTGTTGTCGGCCCGTCAGCGATACTCTAAGTATAATGCAGGCTTTAGATTATTTTATGTACAGCGGGAAAATTCCGTTGATTGCCGCACGGTTGATTCTGGGGGTATATGATTAAAGCAGGCTCGAACAGGGAGATAACTCAGACGTAATGGATATCAACGGACTCATTGAACAATATGGATATGCCGCGCTGGTCATCGGTAGCGTGGCAGAAGGCGAAACCATCACGCTGTTAGGTGGCATTGCGGCGCATCAGGGATTGCTGAAATTCCCGCTGGTCGTCGCCGCGGTCGCGCTGGGCGGGATGATTGGCGATCAGCTGCTCTACTTTTTGGGGCTGCGCTTCGGGCCGACGCTGCTTAAGCGTTTCGCAAAGCATCAAAAGAAAATCCGCCGCGCTCAGCGCCTCATTCAGCGTCATCCCTATCTGTTCGTCATTGGCACCCGCTTTATGTACGGCTTTCGCATTATCGGGCCGATTCTGATCGGTGCCAGCCGTCTACCGCCCAAAATATTTCTGCCGCTCAATATTGTAGGCGCGATTGCCTGGGCGCTGATTTTCACCACGCTCGGCTACGTGGGCGGAGAGGTGATCGGACCGTGGCTGCATAATCTCGATCAGCATATTAAACACTGGGCGTGGCTGATTCTGGTGGTTGTGGCGGTGATTGGGGTCAGGCTGTGGATGCGGCACAGGGAGAAGAGGCGGGATGAGGATTAGCTTAGTGCGGTCTGTTGCCCTCCCGACACGGAGAGGGGGTATTTAGTTCCCTCTCCCCTTGGGAGAGGGTTAGGGTGAGGGGAAAACTACCCCTCCGGCTTAAACTGCGGGTTCGCCAGCATAAATCCGCCGTCAACGATAAAGGATTGCCCCGTCGTGTAGCTGGCGTCGCTGTCGCACAGCCACGCCACCAGGCTGGCGATCTCTTTGGTATGCCCCGGCCTTGCCAGCGGGATTTCCGGCATTGAGCCTTCTTTCACTTCGCTATCATCCATGTCGTTCATCGGCGTGGCAATCGCACCGGGCGCAACGGCGTTCACCAGAATCTTGTGCTTAACCAGCTCCAGCGCCATGGATTTGGTTAAGCCACCCAGCGCATGTTTTGCGGCGGTATAGGCGCTGGCGTCAGGCAGCGGCGTGTGCTCATGCACCGAGGTAATGTTCACAATTCGCCCCCCTTCCCCCTGCTTCACCATCTGCCGCGCGGCAATCTGCGAACAGAGAAACGCGCCGTCCACGTCAACGGTGAAAATGTTCCGCCAGTCGTCAAACGGCATCTCAAGGAATGGCGCTTTGGTCATCGCCCCGGCATTGTTGACCAGTACATCTAGCCGACCGAAACGCGCAATCAGCGTATCAATGGCCTTTGCGCCGTCCGGCAACGTGCTCAGATCAAGCTGGATGGCCTCTGCACGTTGCCCCCTCGCCTCAACCTCGCGACAGGTTTCCCGCGCGCCGCTTTCATCGGAATGCCATGTCACACCGACATCAAACCCGCGTTCTGCCAGCATCAGCGCGGTGGTTTTACCGATACCGGAATCCGATGCCGTCACAATTGCTACTCGGGTCATACTCACCTCCTGAAAAAGTGCAAAGAGGTAAGTATAGATAATCACCCTTTTTAGCTGTGATGATAGCCACCACCCAGCGCGGACGTCAGCTGTAGCGTGGCATCCACGTACTGCCCTTTCAGGGTTAGCGTAGCGATATGTTCCTTGAGTGCCGGAATTTTGGCCTCGCTGACGCGGGAACCGGCAATAATCCCGGCGCTAAAGCGCGCCTGTGCCAGTGCCACCACGCGCGCAGCATCTTTCTCGACCTGCTGCTGTTGCTGGTTTTTGGCGGTCAGGGTTTCAACTTCACTGGCCGTGCGCGCCACCTGGTTAACGGCATCGACCACCGCTTTGTTGTAGTTCGCCACCGAAAGATTGTTCTGCGCCTGGGCGATATCCAGATTCGCATTCAGCCTGCCGCTGTCGAAGATCGGCAGCGTCAGCCCCGCGGTGACACCCATTTGCTGGGCAGAGGAACGGAACAGATCGCTCAGATGCAGGGCATCCTGCTGCAGGAATGCCATCAGGTTCACGTCGGGATAGAAGGCGGCTTTGGCGGCATCCACTTCGCTCAGGGAAGCTTCAATGTACCAGTGCGCCTCCTGCAGATCAGGGCGGCGAGCCAGCAGTTCGTATCCCAGCGTGGCGGGCAACGCCGCTTCCGCTGTTGGTAAAGCATGGCGAGTCAGCTTCATCGAGGAGGTATTGGTCAGGGCCTGCAGACGTGCCTCAACGGCTTTCATTTTGCCTTTTACCCCGGCAAGCTGCTCTTCGGTTTTGCTGGCATTGATATCGGTTTCAACACCTTCTACGGAGGAGGTGATCCCGTGCTGATAAAGCTCGCGGTCGGCACCGATGATATTTTCCTGCTCGTGTTTAATCTCTGCGAGAACGTCCCCCACCGCGGCCTGGGTCTGCCACTCCCAGTAAAGCCGCGCGACGCTGCTGGCCAACAGCTGACGCGTCTGCTCCATCTCGGCTTTCTGGGCGTTGACCTTGCCGACGCGGGCTTCAACCTGCGCGCGGTTTTTGCCCCACAAATCGAGATCCCAGCCCGCTGTCAGGCCAAATGTTCCGTTGGTGTACCACGGCCCGGTCGTACCCGCAGCCGGATCGGTAATGGCGAAAGGTCCCATCAACCCTTCCGCAGACATTTTTTGCCGTTCCGCATCGGCTGAAAAATCAATCTGTGGGCCATCTGCCGCCATGGTGGCTTTCGCCTGCGCTTCCGCGAGCGTAATACGCTGTCGGGCGATTTGCATATCCGGCGCATCATTTAGCGCCTTCGCGATCAGCGAATTAAGCTGCGGATCGTTATAGTCTTTCCACCATTCGTTTTTCGGCCAGTTGGTTCGACTTAGCTGTGTATTCACCGATACCGCAGTGGCTTGCGCTTTAATTGGCGACACGCTGGCATGTTCCGGCGCGCAGGCAGCCAGCATGAAGACAAGAGGGGCACTCAGAGATAAAATAAGAGAACGTTTCATTACGCCATAACTCAAAAAATTAAAGGCGCAAATTACGCTTGATGCCATTCTGTTTTTTAGTAACGCGTGGCAATCTGCAAATTGTCATACATTTTCATATTCGGCAATTTATTCCCAATCACAATGAATAAATTCAACATATTCATACCAATTATGAATTGACTGCTACACTTATTCAGTGTCATACACGGGCAGGAGAAGGGAATGAAAATATTACTGTGGGTTATTTTAATTATATTTTTGATAGGGCTGTTAGTGGTTACCGGCGTATTCAAAATGATTTTCTGATCTATTTGCCCGGCACTGCGCCGGGCGATGTTATTCTTTTCAGGCTTTCAGCGATGCCCCCTTCGTGGCAATCACTTCTTTATACCAGTAAAAACTCTTTTTGCGGCTGCGGGCCAGGGTGCCCTTACCGCTATCGTCGCGGTCCACGTAAATAAAGCCGTAGCGCTTGGACAGTTCTGCTTTGGACGCGCTCACCAGATCGATCGGCCCCCAGCTGGTGTAACCCATCACCTCGACGCCGTCGTCAATGGCTTCACGCACCTGCACCAGGTGGTCATTAAGGTAGCTAATGCGGTAGTCGTCCTGCACCACGCCGTCGGCGTCCGGTTTGTCCTTCGCGCCAAGGCCGTTTTCTACAATAAACAAGGGCTTCTGATAGCGATCCCAGAGTACGTTCAGCAGCGTGCGCAGGCCCACCGGGTCAATCTGCCAGCCCCACTCGGAGCTTGCCAGATGCGGGTTTGGCACCATGCTCAGGATGTTGCCCCGCGCCTGCTTGTTCAACTCTTCATCGGTTGTCACGCAGCCAGTCATGTAATAGCTGAACGAGATAAAATCGACGGTGGATTTCAGCGCCTCACGGTCGGCGTCGGTGATATCAATCTGGATGCCGCTGTCGCGAAAGAAGCGCAGCATATAGCCTGGGTACGCCCCGCGGCACTGCACGTCGCCAAAGAACTGCCAGGCGCGGTTCTCCTGCAGCGCTTCCAGCACGTCTTCCGGCCTGCAGGTCAGCGGGTACATCAGGCCGCCCAGCAGCATGTTGCCAATTTTTGCATCCGGGATAATCTCGTGGCAGGCTTTCACCGCCAGCGCGCTGGCCACCAGCTGATGGTGGATCGCCTGATACACTTCCCCTTTGCTGCTGGTTTCCGGCAGGCCCACGCCGGTCATCGGCGCATGCAGGGACATATTGATTTCGTTGAAGGTCAGCCACAGCTTCACCTTCTCCCTGTAGCGCGCAAACACGGTGCGGGCGTAGCGCTCAAAGAAGGTAATCGTCTGACGGCTGCCCCAGCCGCCGTACTGCTTCACCAGCCCCCACGGCATCTCATAGTGCGACAGCGTGACCAGCGGGGTGATGTCGTGCGCAGCCAGCTCGTCAAACAGCCGGTCGTAAAACGCCAGACCCGCTTCGTTTGGCGCCTGCTCGTCGCCGTTCGGGAAGATACGCGTCCAGGCAATGGAGACGCGCAGGCAGCTAAAGCCCATTTCGGCAAAGAGTTTGATGTCTTCCGGGTAGCGGTGATAAAAGTCGATAGCGACATCCTTAATGCCGCTGTCGCCCGCCACGCGCTCCACCACCGGGCCAAACACCCCCTGCGGCTGGACGTCTGAGGTGGAGAGCCCTTTTCCATCCTCCAGATACGCGCCTTCTACCTGATTCGCGGCAACTGCGCCGCCCCATAAAAAATCATCCGGGAAAGTCTTCATCACGTTCTCCTGTTATTGATGGCTTACGCTGAGTAACGGCGCACCGGCGTTAACGGACGTTGCCGCCACGGTCGCCACCTCGCGATACTCGTCGCTGTTACTGATAATGATCGGCGTCGCCAGGTCGTATCCGGCATCGATAATCGCCTGACGATCAAACTCCAGCATCAGGTCGCCAGGCTGCACCCTGTCGCCCACCTTCACGTGGGCGGTAAACGGTTTACCATCGAGCTTCACGGTGTCGATGCCCACGTGGATCAACACTTCAATACCGCTGTCGCTGAGCAGGCCAATGGCGTGTTTGGTCTGGAAAAGAGAGGCAACAACGCCCGCAAACGGAGCAACCACCCTGTTGTCGGAGGGAATGATGGCAGCACCGCTGCCCAGCAGGCCGCTGGCAAAGGTGGTATCGGGCACCTGATCGAGCGCCAGCACGGTACCAGTCATCGGTGCCAGCACATCGTTTTCACCCGCTGGCGCAACCACCTCAGGCGCTGAGCGTGCTGGCATGCCCGCCACCAGCGTGAGGACGCAGCTCAGCACCAGCGCCACCACGGTGCCGATAATGCCGCCCCACAGCGTGGCATCTACCCCACCCGGCGGGATCATCTGGGCGATGGTAAAGACGTTGGCAAAGCCGAAGGAGTACACGTGGGTGTCGCTGAAGCCGACAATCGCGCCGCCGATTGCCCCCGCCACGCAGCCGAAAATAAAGGGTCTGCGCAGCGGCAGGTTAACGCCATAGACCGCCGGTTCGGTGATGCCGAAAATCCCCGCCGTCACGGACGACCCGGCCAGCATTTTCTGACGCGCATCGCGGGTGCGCAGGAAAATCCCCAGCGCCGCGCCGACCTGGCCGAACACCGCAGGCAGCAGCATCGGCAGCATGGAATCATGCCCCAGCACCGCCAGGTTGTTGATCATCAGCGGCACCAGCCCCCAGTGCAGGCCGAAGATGACGCAGACCTGCCACAGCGCGCCCATCGCCGCGCCCGCCAGCCACGGTGCCAGGACGTAAATCCACTGGTAGCCGTTGGCCAGCAGCTGGCTGAGCCAGGTTGCCAGCGGGCCAATCACCAGGAAGGTCAGCGGCACGGTCACGCCTAAGCAGATCAGCGGCGCGAAGAAGTTTTTCATTGAGGATGGCAGCAGCCTGGTGCTCTGTTTTTCCAGCCAGCAGCTGACCCACGAGGCAAGAATGATGGGGATCACCGACGAGCTGTAGTTGAACCAGGTCACGGGGATGCCGAGAAACGCCTCGGAAACCGCCCCTGGCTGCTGGCTGGCGTTAAACGCCGCAATCATCATCGGGTGGGTGAGCGCCCCACCGATCACCATGGTAATAAAGGGGTTGCCGCCGAATTTCTTGCCCGCGGTATAGCCCAGCACCAGCGGGAAGAAGAAGAACAGCGCGTCGCTGGCCGCGAACCAGATTTTATAGGTGCCGCTTTCAGGGGTGAGCCAGCCGCAGACAACCGCCAGCGCCAGCAGCCCTTTCAGAATACCGGAGGCTGCCAGAATGCCGATAAACGGGGTGAAAATCCCGGAGACGATGTCGATCAGGCGGCCCAGCAGGTTGCCCTTGTCGCCCTTCTCTTCCACGGCTGGCGCATCGTCAGTGAGCCCGGCCTCTTTGCGCACCGCCTGCCAGACGTCATGCACGTGGTTGCCAATCACCACCTGGAACTGGCCGCCGCTTTCGACCACCATAATCACGCCCGGATTTTTCTTCAGCCCTTCGGCATCCGCTTTCTGGTTATCTTTCAGTTTAAAGCGAAGCCGGGTCGCGCAGTGGACAAGGCTGACAATGTTCTCTTTTCCGCCAACGTGGCCGAGAATATCCGTCGCTAAAGCCTGGTATTCCATCTCGATTTCCTTACATCCGATGCCCGCAGGCACCTGTTGACTGAGTATAAAAATAAAAAAACCCGAGGGCGTCCTCCTTGCGAAGGCCGCGCTCAGGTTTTGCCTGCGTTATGCAGTAACAATCCAGATTTGAGGCTTAACGCCCCTCTTTTCTCACCCGTTCAATATGAATGGCGAGGAACATAATTTCTTCGGTCGTCAGCTCGCGCTGATAGCTTTTGTTCAGGTGCTGCGCGATTTTCTCGGCGCATTTCCACGCTTTCGCGTAGTTGTCCTTTACCGCGGTATGCAGCGAGACATCGTCATCGTCCACCACGGTGCGGGTCAGCATCCGCTGGGCAAAAAACTTCAGATGCGTGACAAAACGCTGATAGCTGAGCGACTCTTCGTCGTACTCCAGCTGCAGCTGATACTTCACCAGCTGCAGGATCTCCTGCATCACCCTTGTCACGTGCATCACTTCCGGCATTTCGCTGTTCAGCTGCGCGGTGACCAGATGCAGCGCGATAAACCCCGCTTCGTCCTCAGCCAGCTCGACGTTCAGGCGTTTGGCGATAATGGCCCTCGCCTCCTGCCCCAGCTCAAACTCCTTCGGATAGAGGCGCTTGATGTCCCACAGCAGCACGTTTTTGATCGCCAGACCTTTCTTCTGGCGCTCAATCGCGAAGTAGCAGTGATCGGTCAGGGTGATATACAAACTTTCCTGCAATTTCCCCAGCCGCTGCGCCGCCAGCCCGATGATGCGGTCGCAGGTGGTCATCACCTCCAGCGGGATCTGGCTCAGCAGCTCACCGAGACGCTGCACCAGCTCATCGCTCTGTAATGCAAACACCTTTTCAATCAGCGCGGTATCCAGCGCGTCACCCACGCGCCTCTGAAAGGCCAGCCCGCGGCCCATCACCACCTGTTCGCGCCCGCGCTCATCCTGAACAACCACCACGTTATTATTGAGTATCTTGGCGATTTTCATCGGAACCCCAGAAACAAAAAAACCTGACCTCCGGCAGAAGCCAGAAAATCAGGTTTTGCCTGCCGAAGCAGTAACAATCCAGTTCTGGCACTCTATCAGTTTCATTCGTAGCCTCAATGCATCACGGGTAAAAAACGTGATGCAGATCGACATTGCTAGAACGTCACGACGGTTTTCAGCTCCGTTACCCAGGCATCCTGCGTCCGGGATACGCCGCCCGGATGGTGCCAGTACTGAATGCCCGGCTGCAGCTCCAGCCACGACACCGGACGGAAGCGATAGTAAAACTCACCGTTCAGGGAGTGGCCCGGTACCGGGTGATACGCCGGATCGTTATAGTCCGACACGCCGCTCAGGCTGTTCATATAGCGCTGGTTGCGGGCGTACTGGCTGCTCATATCAATCCAGGTTAGCCCGAAGCCAATCCAGTCTTCCGGCCGGGCGTCAAACAGCCCGCGGTAGCGCAGCGAGGCGGCATACACCTGATGCATGTAATTGCTGCGCTGATCCGCAAGACTCATGCTGACCGAGGTGCTCAACCCGCGATTCGGATCGTCCTTGTGCTGCGTAATCTGCTGGTTAAGCCCGGCGTACATAAACCACGTGCGGTTATGCTTCTCGTAACCGTCCGGATCGCTCGCCCCAGCCCCGCCGGATTTTCCGCGGTAGAGATCGGTTTGCGGCGCGTTGGTAAACACCACACCGAGGTTATAAGCGCCCGGCAGACCGTTAATCAGTGGACGCGCTTCGATTTCGACCGGGAGCAAGACCCCTTTGCTGCCCTTCGTCGACCAGCTCCACGCGTGGCTGCGGCTGGAGGCGTCCGGGTTTTGCTCCATCACGCCGCCTTTTAAGGTGACAGCTGGCGTGAGTTTATACTCCAGCGTGGTGCCCCAGGTGTGAACGTTCCAGTTGTTCCAGGTCAGCGAGTTGGCCGATTTCCCGCCGCACTGGGAGAGCAGCTGAAAGTCGCACGGGATGATCTGGTCGAAGGTTTGCACCTTGTTCATCATGCCGATACGCCAGGTGAGGCGTCGGTCATCAAAGCTGCGGGCAAACGTCAGCCAGCCCAGACGGGTAATGGATTGCCCACCCCAGCTCTCCTGGGTCAAATCGTTGAAGTTCACGCGCGGATCCTGCACGCGTTTGGTGGTGAGATCGTCGTTGTGGTTACGGTTGACGATGTTCCCCTCGATACGCGCATCCGGGATGCCCGTCCAGCGCTCCAGATCCTGGTTGAAGGTCAGCGCGAACTGGTCAATATAGGCCACGTGGGAGTCGTGGTTATATCCGCCACCGCCGTTCCAGCCAATTTCATTCAGGTATCCGAGGTTATAGGTAAAACCGTTATCGTTAAGGATTTTACGTATGCCGAGCATTTCACCCAGAACAGGCTCCGGCGGGGCTTCAAACCCTAATACTGTTCCATTCCACTCCTGCGCCATTGTTAAAGGCGATATCATCAATAAAGCGAGGGCATAGAGATTATTTTTATTTGTCATAATAGCAACCTGTAGCTGAGTATTAGTGCGTAACCGTTCGCAGGAAATTTTTCTATTTCCCGTCGTGTTTTAATTATTCGTTCCAGCAAAAAGCGTTAGGCCAAATGGTTCTCCTGCGTGAATGACAGGCAAAAAAAAACCTAAGCGCTCCACAGCGGTTAATGCTGTGAAACGCTTAGGTTTTGCCTGTTAACCAGTAACAATCCTGCGTTGAAAACAGTGGCACCTTAACACCGTCGCGCCACCTTGAAAACCTGCATCGTTTTATATTTTAAAAAAGTGTGAGCAAATTAACGCTTATTATTTTGACTGGATCACGCGCGCAATATCCGCAGAGGTCTGTAGCGTACGGATTTCCTGAAATAAACCTAACGCTTCGCTATATTCCTTGCGCAAATAACTGAGCCACTGCTTAATACGCGCAACGTGATACAATCCGGTGTCGCCCTGCTTTTCCAGACGGCTGTATTTTTGCAGCAGCGTGACCACGTCTGCCCACGGCATACGCGGTTCATTATATTTCACCACCCGGCTGAGGTTCGGCACGTTCAGCGCGCCGCGGCCTATCATCACCGCATCGCAGCCCGTCTCCTTCATGCACGCCTGCGCGCTCTCGTAGTCCCAGATTTCGCCGTTGGCGATAACCGGAATGCTGAGGCGTTTGCGGATCTCGCCGATTGCCTGCCAGTTAATGCGGTCCGCTTTATAGCCGTCTTCTTTAGTACGCCCGTGCACCACCAGCTCGGTGGCACCGGCCTGCTGCACCGCATCGGCAATTTCAAACTGGCGCGCGTCGCTGTCCCAGCCCAGGCGCACTTTTACCGTCACCGGCAGATGCGACGGCACAGCCTCACGCATCGCCTTCGCGCCGCGATAAATGAGTTCAGGATCTTTCAGCAACGTCGCCCCGCCCCCGCTGCCGTTCACCATCTTCGACGGACAGCCGCAGTTGAGATCGACGCCGTAAGAGCCCAGCTCAACCGCACGGGCGGCGTTCTCCGCCAGCCATTCAGGGTACTGCCCCAGCAGCTGAATACGCACCAGCGTACCGGAGGTCGTCCGGCTCTGGTTGTGCAGCTCGGGGCACAGACGGTAGAAGGATTTTACCGGCAACAACATATCGACCACGCGCAAAAACTCCGTCACGCAGAGATCGTAATCGTTCACCTCGGTCAGAAGCTCGCGCACGAGAGAGTCGAGCACGCCTTCCATAGGGGCCAGTAAAACACGCATAGCAGTACCTGTGAAAAAAGACGCGCTATAGTAGCTGCTCTCTATATCGCTGGGAAGCGCTTCTGTTCAGGGAGAAAGTCAGCTGGCGTTGCCCCCACAACAGCACGAAACGCCTCCGCAAATGCCGCCGGGCCGGAAAATCCCAGCATCCAGGCCACCTGCTTAACCGGGTATCCGTTTGCGAGCAGGTCCAGCGAGGCACAAATCCTTGCGCGCTGTCGCCAGGCCCGGAAGCTAAAGCCGGTATCTTTGATAAACGCGCGTGAAAATGTGCGTTCAGACATAGCGGCCTGTTCCGCCAGCCTTTCCATAGAAACACCCCACAGATTGTTGGCAATAATGTCACAGGCAACACGATGTAACCGTTCATCAATGGGCATCGGTAATTCGGCCGAGATCTGCTGCGTCTCACTCAAAATGTCGAGCAGCAAAACAGCCATGCTTCGCTGACTTGCCGGTCGGTATTCCGAACTGAACAGTCCAGCAATCAACTCTTTGAACAACGCAGTCGCCTTAATTACGTGGATCTCTTCTTTTCGCTTAAACGGTTTGCATTGCGTTATTAATTCCGGGCTAAACCAGACCGCGCGGAGTTCTGTTGCGGATAACACGCTGTAGGTGTGTTCCTGAAAGGGAGGGATCCACAGCGCACGCTGTGGCGGTATTACCCAGCGTTTGCTGCCGGTTTCGACCAGCATGACGCCTTTGATGGCAAACAAAAGTTGACCTTGTGAATGCTGGTGGGGCGGATCCACTTCGCCGCGCGTATAGCTAATCGCCCCTCTGGACCATCCGATGGCATCGTCGTGAATTGGCGTTTTATCGATAACGGTTGGCATTTCACATTCCTCCCTACCTCTTATGATGCTGCTTGTACACGTAACCGGAGAGAGAAGCAATGCACATTCATTTTATCATTCATGAACATTTCGAAGCGCCAGGCGCCTATGAAATCTGGGGGAAAAGCCGCGGCTGTAGTCTGACCTACACCCGGGTTTATCAGGATGAGCCTTTACCTCAGGATCTGGAGAGCACTGACCTGCTTATCATTATGGGAGGCCCGCAATCACCTGCCACCACGCTTAAGGAGTGCCCCTGGTTTGATGCGCAAGCGGAAATGCGACTCATCGGCCGCGCAATAGAGGCGGGTAAAACGGTGATTGGCGTTTGCCTGGGCTCGCAGCTTATCGGTGAAGCGCTGGGCGCAGCGTTTTGCCACAGCCCGGAAAAAGAGATCGGTAAATTTCCCGTCAGGCTCACGGATGCAGGCCAGGCGAACCCGCTTTTTGAGGATTTTGGCAGTGGGCTGGACGTCGGTCACTGGCATAACGACATGCCAGGTTTGACGCCACAGGCAAAGGTACTCGCTTACAGCGAGGGCTGTCCTCGTCAGATCGTGCAGTACGGCGAACGGGTTTACGGTTTTCAGTGCCATATGGAACTGACGCCGGACGTTGTAGAGCTGCTGATTGAGCATTCGCAGAACGACCTCCGCCGTGCGGGAGAATTTCGTTTTGTCGAAACGGCTGAAAAATTACGCTCGCATGATTATCGTGAAATGAATCAAGTGCTGTTTTCTTTTCTGGATAGACTCACCGCCCAACGCAATGCCTGACTCAGAGGCATTTCTCTGGCCCGTCACTTCGCCACTGTAATTCCTTTCCTCTAAACTGTAGCCTGTCCCTGTGCGGTGATACCAGACGTTCCATTCTGGAATGTCTGGTATGCTCAAATTTCATGATGTGATCCGTGGCACATTTCTGGGTTTAATTGTATGATGAATGAGTTTCATCAAGGACTTTCACCATGAGCAAATCACTGAATACAATCTGGCAGTATCTGCGCGCATTCGTCCTGATTTACGCCTGCCTGTACGCCGGGATTTTCATCGCCTCGCTGCTGCCGATCGTCATTCCCGGCAGCATTATCGGGATGCTGATCCTGTTTGTGCTGCTGGCGTTACAGGTGCTGCCCGCGAAGTGGGTCAATCCTGGCTGCTTCGTCCTTATCCGCTACATGGCACTGCTTTTTGTGCCCATCGGCGTAGGTGTCATGCAATATTACGACGTGCTCAAAGCGCAGTTCGGCCCGATTGTCGTCTCCTGTGCGGTCAGTACGCTGGTGGTGTTCCTGGTGGTGAGCTGGAGTTCGCACATCGTGCATGGCGAACGTAAAGTGGTCGGGGAGAAAACAAAAAAATGATGGCCAATATCTGGTGGTCGCTGCCGTTAACCCTGGCGGTGTTCTTCGCTGCACGTAAACTTGCCGTACGCTTCAAAATGCCATTGCTCAACCCGCTGCTGGTGGCGATGGTGGTGATTATTCCGTTCCTGCTGCTCACTGGCATTCCCTACGAACGCTACTTCGCAGGAAGCAAAATTTTAAACGATCTGCTGCAGCCTGCCGTTGTCGCGCTGGCGTTTCCTTTATATGAACAGTTGCACCAGATCCGCGCCCGCTGGAAGTCCATCATCACCATCTGCTTTATCGGTAGCCTGGTGGCGATGATCACCGGCACCTCGGTGGCCCTGTTAATGGGCGCCTCTCCGCAGATTGCCGCCTCTATTCTGCCGAAGTCCGTCACCACACCGATTGCGATGGCCGTGGGCGGCAGCATCGGTGGCATTCCGGCCATCAGTGCGATGTGTGTGATTTTCGTCGGGATCCTGGGCGCGGTGTTTGGCCATACCCTGCTGAATCTGATGAAGATCCGCACCAAAGCTGCACGTGGTCTGGCGATGGGGACTGCGTCTCACGCCCTGGGCACCGCGCGCTGCGCCGAAGTGGACTATCAGGAAGGGGCGTTTAGCTCGCTGGCGCTGGTGATCTGTGGGATTATCACCTCCCTGATTGCACCCTTTGTCTTCCCGATTATTCTGGCGGTGATGGGCTAAAATTTGCGATGCGTCGCGCAATTTTCATTTTGTTTTCATAAGTTGCATACATAATGAGAAGTGGATCACATATAAAGCCCCAACGGCTCCGTACACTACCGATCCATTAACCTTTATGAGGCAAACGCCATGCACCCACGTTTTCAAGCTGCTTTCGCCCAGCTTGCAGAGAATTTGCAATCAGCCCTGGCTCCGGTTCTGGCGGATGCGCATTTCCCCGCCCTGCTGACGACGGAGCAGGTCACGACGCTGAAACAGGCAACGGGACTGGATGAAGACGCGCTGGCTTTCGCACTGCTGCCCCTGGCTGCTGCCTGCGCGCGTGCCGACCTTTCCCACTTCAACGTCGGCGCCATTGCACGCGGCGTAAGCGGAACCTGGTACTTCGGCGGCAACATGGAGTTCCTCGGTGCGACCATGCAGCAGACCGTTCACGCCGAGCAAAGCGCCATCAGCCACGCCTGGCTGCGCGGTGAAAAAGCGTTGAGCGCCATCACCGTTAACTACACCCCTTGCGGTCACTGCCGTCAGTTTATGAACGAGCTGAACAGCGGGCTGCAGTTGCGCATTAACCTGCCGGGCCGCGCGCCGCATACGCTGGGGGATTACCTGCCGGACGCCTTCGGTCCAAAAGATCTCGAGATTAAAACGCTGCTGATGGACGAGCAGGATCACGGTTTCGCCCTGTCCGGCGATGACCTGAGCGAAGCAGCCATTCGTGCGGCGAACAAGAGCCATACGCCGTACAGTCATTCGCCAAGCGGCGTGGCGCTGCAGTGCCGTGATGGCCGCATCTTTACCGGCAGCTATGCGGAGAACGCCGCGTTCAACCCGACGCTGCCTCCGCTGCAGGGCGCACTTAATCTGCTGAGCCTGAACGGCTATGACTATCCGGACATTCAGCGCGCCATTCTGGCAGAAAAAGCCGATGCGCCGCTGATTCAGTGGGACGCTACCGCCGCGACGCTGAAAGCGCTGGGCTGCACCACAATCGACCGCGTACTGCTTGCCTGAACCTTCCGGCGGGCAGAAATGCCCGCCAGTTTGCTGAAAAAGCCCTCAGTTGATTCACCGTTTCTTGCGCTAACCAGGCGGGTACAGTAGCCTGAGTGAACTTTCATCCACGAACGAGCCATCTCCATGTTAAAGCGCGTTTTTTACAGCCTGTCTGTCCTGGTCGGCATACTGCTGTTGATCGTGCTCGGTCTCGACCGCTGGATGAGCTGGAAAACCGCCCCCTACATTTTTGACGACCTCCAGGATCTTCCCTACCGTCAGGTTGGCGTGGTGCTCGGCACCGCCAAGTATTACCGCACCGGCGTGATCAACCAGTATTACCGCTACCGCATACAGGGTGCGCTGAACGCCTATAACAGCGGCAAGGTGAATTACCTGCTGCTGAGCGGCGATAACGCCCTGCAAAGCTACAACGAACCGGTGACGATGCGTAAGGACCTGATTGCCGCAGGCGTCGATCCTGCCGATATCGTGCTCGACTACGCCGGGTTCCGCACCCTGGACTCCATCGTGCGCACCCGCAAGGTGTTCGACACTAACGATTTCATCATCATCACCCAGCGCTTCCACTGCGAGCGCGCGCTGTTTATTGCGCTGCATATGGGTATCCAGGCTCAGTGCTACGCCGTGCCGTCGCCAAAAGACATGCTGAGCGTGCGCGTGCGCGAGTTCGGTGCCCGCTTTGGCGCATTAGCCGATCTCTACATCTTCAAACGTGAACCGCGCTTTTTAGGCCCGCTGGTGCCGATCCCGGCAATGCACGAAGTGCCAGAAGATGCGCAGGGTTATCCGGCGGTGACGCCAGAACAGCTGCTCGATCTGCAGAAAAAAGAGAAAAAATAGCCTCCGTTTATAGTTTCTTTACGCCGGGTGCCACGCTTTTTATCCCCTCTTTACACCTGACCTTTTACGCTGAGTTCATTGCCGCTACGGCTTCATTGAAGACTGACTATGAACTCGATAATGAACGCGTTTTTCCTGAAAAGTATCCGCCCGTACTTTAATTTCCCGGGTTTATCGCTGCCGACCGCGCTCAATTCCGGCCTCTATCTTGAGGAGAAGCTTGCCACTCTGAAGCAGAGCCTGTCGGTGGAAGTGGCGGATTATCTCGAGCGTTACCCACAAACCAAACACATTGATGTCTGTCTCAACGATATCAACGGCATTATGCGCGGTAAGCGACTTTCCGTAGACAGCATGCTGAGTCTGGAGAAAGGCTGCTATTTTCCTCTCTCGGTCTATTCGATGGATCAAAAAGGGAAAGTCGCCGCGTCACGCGACGATGAGCCAGACCGACTTTGCATGCCGGTTGCCGGTTCCCTCCGTCCCTCTTCGCACGATCCGCTGCATACCGCGCAGATCCTCCTGACGATGAAGGACAGCGACGGGCAACCTTGTCCCCTTGAGCCACGCGTCATATTGCAGAACGTTCTGGCGCGTTTTCATCAGCACGGGCTGTACCCGGTTATGGCACCGGAAATTGAGTTCTACCTGACGGGGCCTGGCACTCAGGAGTTTCAGAATCAGGGCTGCTTTCATATGGATACGTCGTCAGCCCACGCTGCGCTGTTTGACGAGCTGGAACAGCTGGCACACCGGCAGCATATCCCCCTGACCGGAATTGTGGCAGAGGCTGAATCAGGTCAGTTCGAGTTAAACCTGAAACACAGCCATCGGGTCGTGGAGGTATGTGACAATATCCTGGCACTGCGTCGGTTAACGCGGTTTGTCGCTGAAAAGCACGGCCTTCAGGCTAACTTTATGGCCAAGCCGTTCAGCCTCTTGTCCGGCAGCGGACTGCATTTTCATTTCAGCCTGAATGATATTCACGGTGATAACGTATTTGCCTCACCGGCTGATGAACTCAATAGCATGATGCGCTTATGCATCGCAGGTCAGCTGGCGCTGATGCCCGCCTCCATCGCCATTCTGGCCCCCGGCGTTAACGCTTTCCGGCGCCTTCGTAAAAACCTCACAGAGCCATTATTCCACTCATGGGGTTATAACACCCGCACCGCCGCGCTGCGTATCCCCTGCTCTGATGAGAGCAACCGTCGCATTGAGTACCGTCTGGCGGGCGCTGATGCCAACCCGTATCTCGTTGCGGCAACCATCCTGACAGGCATGTTGTACGGTCTGGAAAATTTCGATGAGGATGATTTACCGGAACCGCAGCGTGATGAGCCAGAACTTCCACTGTTCCAGCAGCAGGCAATCGAGGCGTTTTCCCGCTGCCAGTATCTCACCGACAGCTTAGGCGAAGCCTTTTCAGAACAGTGGATAGCCTGCAAGCTTTCTGAACTTGACTGGTTCGAGAGCATTGTCACCGGACAGGAATCCACGCTAGCGTAAAAAAAAGCCCGCTCAATGAGCGGGCCGGATAATGCGAGATGCCATTATTTCTTACGTGCGTATTTCAGTGAGTCCAGCGCAACCGCGAAGATGATGATGGCGCCTTTGATGATGTACTGCCAGTACGGGTTCACACCGATGTAGGTCAGACCGTAGTTGATGACGGTAAAGATAATCACACCGGTGACCACGCCGAGCACGGTACCCACACCGCCGCTGAAGGAGACGCCGCCCACCACGCAGGCCGCAATCGCATCCAGCTCGTACATGAAGCCAAGGTTGTTGGTGGCAGAGCCGATACGGCCCGCTTCCAGCATCCCGCCGAAGGCGTAGAACACACCGGACAGCGCATAAATCATCAGCAGGTTCAGGGCAACGTTAACGCCGGAGACTTTCGCCGCTTCCGGGTTACCGCCGATGGCGAAAATGTTTTTACCAAAGCGGGTTTTGTTCCACAGCACCCAAACGAAGGCCACGGCAATCAGCGCATAGAAGGTGATATAGGACAGGCGGAAGCTGCCCAGCGCGATAAATCCTTGCGTAAAGGTCGAGAAGCCGCTGTCAAAGCCCGAGATTGGCGACGCGCCCACGAAGTCGTAGTACAGGGAGTTGATACCGTAAACGATGATCATCGTACCCAGCGTGGTGATAAATGGCGTCACGTTCAGGTAAGCAATGATGATGCCGTTTATCAGGCCGATCACCGCACCGATGGCGCAGACAATCAGGATCACCACGAAAATCGGCATGGTGGCCATTTCCGGGAACACCTTGTTGGCGTTTTCCATCGACTGCAGCAGGGTTGCCGCAATAACCGCCGCCAGCCCTACCTGACGTCCTGCTGACAGGTCAGTCCCCTGGGTGACAATCAAACCCGCCACGCCCAGCGCGATGATGATACGCACGGAGGACTGAGTCAGAATGTTACTCAAGTTCAGCAGGCTTAAGAACGTAGGGTCCTGGAAGATAATAATGGCCAGTAAGACTAAAAGAACAACGTAAATACCGCCTTCTTTCAGATAAGTGAGAAAACTTTTCTTATTTAACGCACTCATGAGGAGCCCCTGATCTTAAAGGTGCAAAGACGCAAGACGCAAAATTTCGTTTTGCGTTGTCGTTTTGGTGTCAACAATACCGGCAACGAGACCATTGCTCATAACCAGAATACGGTCTGTGATCCCTAACAGTTCCGGCATTTCGGAAGAAATAATAATGATCCCTTTATTCTTTTTCGCCAGCTCAGCAATCAGCTGATAAATTTCAAATTTTGCACCCACATCAATACCGCGGGTTGGTTCATCCAGCATCAGAATTTCGGGCTGGGTCAATAACCAGCGGCCAATAATGACTTTTTGCTGGTTCCCACCCGAAAGCGAACCAATTTGCGTACGGTGGCCTGGCGTTTTGACGCGCATGGAGTCAATTACCCATTGGGTATCGCTCTTCATGCGGGAATTATCCAGCAGACCGATTTTACTTTTATAGTTGCGAATGTTCGAAATTAACGAGTTAAAGTTAATATCGAGATAGGCATAAATACCGGTCGAGCGACGCTCTTCCGTCACCAGCGCGAAACCGTTATTAATGGCTTCGTTGGCGTTATGGTTGTTGATTTTTTTACCGTGTAGCGTAATGGTGCCACCCGATTTTTCCCGGATACCAAACAGGGTTTCAACGATATCGGTACGTTTGGCCCCTACCAGTCCGGCAATGCCCAGAATTTCGCCTTTGTGCAGGTCGAACGAGATATCGCGAATGGACGGCTGGCGCAGCGAGGTGAGATTGCGCACTTCCAGAATCACTTCGCCCGGCTTGTTTTCTTTGTCCGGGAAGCGCTGGTTCAGGGAACGGCCGACCATCATGGCGATGATCTTGTCCATGTCCAGCCCTTCCAGCGGCTGAGTGGCAATCCACTGGCCGTCGCGCAGGATGGTAATTTCATCGCACAGCTGGAAGATCTCTTCCATTTTATGCGAGATATAGACAATGCCGCAGCCGCGATCTTTTAGTTTGCGAATAATGGTAAAAAGGTGATTAACCTCTTTTTCCGTTAATGACGACGTGGGTTCATCCATGATGACGATCTTCGCGTCATAGGAGAACGCTTTGGCAATTTCGATCATCTGCATCTGAGAAACGGATAATGTCCCCACGCGGGCGCGCGGATCGATATCAATATCCAGCTCATCGAAAATCGCTTTGGTGTCGCGATACATTTTATCCTGATCGACAAACACACCTTTGGTTGGGTAACGTCCCAACCACATGTTATCCATTACCGAGCGTTGCAGTACCAGGTTTAATTCCTGGTGAACCATCGAGATACCGTTTTCCAGTGCTTCTTTCGCTGAATGGAAATCGATCTCTTTCCCCTGAAAAAGAATGCTGCCAGAATCTTTTTGATAGATCCCAAAAAGACATTTTAATAATGTTGATTTACCCGCACCATTCTCCCCCATCAAGGCATGAATAGAGTGAGGACGCACTTTTAAATTAACATTATCGAGTGCCTTAACACCGGGGAAAGACTTGTTAACACCGGTCATTTCCAACAAGTATTCACCGGACGACTGAGTAGTTGTGCTGACCATAATTATACCTTGTTGGCCTCGCATATCGCGTTATAAAAGGGCGCAACGAATTGCGCCCAGTGAAGACAAAACAAAGATCTTATTTACCGATAAACTCAGCCAGGTTGGACTGGTCTACGCCCACGTATGGCACGCGAACGATTTTGTTTTCAATTTTCCAGGTCGTGCCATCAGCAGCACCTTTACCGTCGGCCAGGTTTTTCGCCAGGTCGAAGGTGGCTTTCGCCTGGTTGTTGGCATCGTTCAGAACGGTACCGGCCATCGCACCGGATTTAACCAGCGCCAGCGCTTCTGGCAGCGCATCTACGCCGAACACAGGAATGGAGGATTTGTTGTGCGCTTTCAGGGCTTCAACGGCACCCATCGCCATCGCATCGTTGTTCGCGATCACGACTTCGATTTTGTTGGCGTTCGGGCCAGACAGCCACGCGTCCATCTTATCTTTCGCCTGAGCGGTATCCCACATGGCGGTATCTAACGCCAGCTGCTGGGTTTTCAGGCCCTTGTCGTTCAGCTCTTTAATAACGTAGGTGGTACGGGCTTCAGCGTCCGGGTGGCCTGGCTCGCCTTTCAGCAGAACGAACTGAATTTGACCGTCTTTGTTCAGGTCCCAGTTCGGGTTCGCCGCCCAGTGTTTCGCGATCAGATCGCCCTGAATAATGCCGGACTCTTTGGAGTCAGTACCGACGTAAAACGCTTTGTCGTAGCTATCCAGCGCCTTACGGGAAGGTTCTTTGTTGAAGAAGACGATTGGCACGTTCTGGCCGCGCGCTTTCTCAATAACCGTGCCTGCTGCAGCCGGGTCAACCAGGTTGATCGCCAGGGCTTTCACGCCTTTCGCCAGCAGAACGTCGATCTGGTCGTTCTGTTTGGACTGGTCGTTCTGGGAGTCGTTCATCAGCAGCTGAACGTCTGGCGCTGCTTTCGCATCTTTCTCAATCGCTTTACGCACAACGGACATGAAGTTGTCGTCGTATTTATAGATGGTCACGCCAATACGGGTATCCGCAGCGTGCGCTGCTGCACCAAAAAGCATGCTTGCCATTACAGCAGACAGAGTCAACACCTTCTTATTCATGGTATCTCCGGTTTTTTTTATGCAGGGTAGTTCTTGTGAATAACGGTCGGCGGGCAGGTGTTAATAAAACGTTACTGATCGCCGAAGTTCACTTATAAAATTTCTATCTTCCGTGTTCGGTAACGCTCCAGAAATGCGTTTTATTCGTTGTTTTCGGCTCGCTGGCTATGGTGAAAATGATTAATCACCGTTACATAGCGTTTCAGCCTCTAAAACGCTGACATCATAGTCAGCGGCTTGTTAAGATACTGTGAATTTACTCACAGATTGAAAACGGTTACATCACACCACATAATTAGTTAGTGATCGGAGCCACAGTTTGCCGAATGGAGACAGAATGCCGCCTGACTAAAGTTGGCATGAAACAGTGTGTTGCATCCGGATCCAGCAGGCCTGCGGCACCCTGTAACGCCAGTTCTGTCGCCAGTTTCGCCATCGAGGCAATGGGGTAACGCACGGTGGTTAACTGCGGGTCGGTGTAACGGGCAATCGGGATATCATCGAAGCCAATCAGCGACAAATGCTGTGGCACCGCAATTCCATTGTCTTTCAGCGCAGTCAGCGCCCCCGCCGCCATGCTGTCGTTATAGGCAAACACGGCGGAAAGTTGCAGATTACGGCCCAGCAGCTCGACCATTGCGGCTTCCCCGCCCTGCATATCCGGCGTGCCGGTTCCTACCCAGCTTTCCAGTGGGACAATGCCGTGCTCTTTCAACGCATTCTGCCACCCTTCCCGACGCATTCCGTCGTCTTCAATCTGGTGGCTGGAAGCAAGATACCCGATACGCTGATGGCCGTTGCTGATGAGCATCCGCGTCGCCATCATCGCGCCGCTGACGTTATCCAGCCCGACGCAGCGGTGCGCGTAGCCAGGCACAATCCGGTTGATTAACACCATCCCGGGGATCTGCTCCATAAACCCGGCCAGCTCTTCGTCGCTTAACGCTTTTGAATGCACAATCAGGGCATTGCAACGCTGGCGTATCAGCACCTCAATGGCATGACGCTCTTTTTCCGCCTCGTGATAGCTATTGCCAATCAGCACGTATTTCTGGTGCTGCTGGGCGACAACGTCCACCGCTTTAACCAGCGCGCCAAAGAAGGCATCCGACACATCCATCACCACGACGCCAATGGTATCGCTCACCTGCGTCGCCAGCGCCTGCGCGTTGGCATTTGGCCGGTACCCAAGCTGGGTCACGGCTTTCATTACGGTTTCACGGGTTTCAGGGCTGACCAGCGCGCTGTTGTTCAGCACGCGAGAGACGGTAGCCACGGAAACGCCCGCCAGGCGGGCGACGTCACGAATGGTGATCATGTTCACCATCCTTCATAGGATTGCAGCAGCTCACAGACACCCCCTGTGTTTAGCAAGGAGGCTATTTTGGCAGCGAGAAAGAGGGGACTACGTGAAGAAGCTCACACAGATGAAAACGCTTACATCCGTTTTGTTAATGATTGTGATCCAGATCGTTATCCGGATGTATTACGCAATGATACACCCGAAGCATGTGCGGTTAATTTTCGCCAGACCCACTCCAGCGGTCCCTGGCGGAAATAGCGCAGCCAGATAACGGAAAACGCCAGGTTAACCATCCAGACCGGAATAACAAACGCCAGCAGCGTGAGTCGGTCGAATTTCATAAACAGGCCAAATCGGTAGAACAGCGTGGTGCAGATCAGCGTTTGCAGGATGTAATTGCTTAACGCCATGCGGCCAACGCAGGCCACGGCGCTGACAATCCACAGGCGGGAAAGCTGCGGCCAGAAGCCGTAGATCAGCGCCGCGTAGCCAATGGTCTGGAACGGGGAGCTAAGCTCACGCGGCACCTGAAGCAGGAAGGCGCACCAGCGGTAATCCCAGTGAAGATGCCACTGCATTATCACCGCCGGAAGATTAATCAGCACGCCGAGCAGGACCAGACCCGCGCCCGTGCGGCGATAGTGGCGCAGGCTGAATTCGCCCTTCAGCCAGCCGGTGCGCATCAGGGATGCCCCCATCAGCATCATCCCTGCCAGCTGCCAGCCGTACTGCGCGCCCAGCGCAAGGAGATTATCACCGAGCATATCGGCCCGGTTACCGATCGCCTCAGCCCCCCCTTTCAGCTTCCAGAACTGCTCATACTGCAGGTTGGCCGCGTCGGGGATCCACGAGCGGTTTGTTGAATCGCCAGAGATAACGCCCAGCAGAAACAGTACGCAAAGCCCCATGACATAGAGCATCACGCCGGTGTTAAACAGGCTTTTTACGCTGGGTGCATCGCGGATAAGACGCCAGCAGATGAGCCCAACTAACCCGTAGGCGAGCAAAATGTCGCCATCCCAGAAAAACAAACCGTGAATAAAGCCGAGGAGCGCCAGCAGCGTTAAACGAGACTGGATCCAGCGCGTGCCGCGTTTGAGCAGAAGCTGCAACCCTGCGCCAAACAGCAGCGCAAACAGCGTCAGGAATTTAACCTGTGCAAAGAGATCGAGGATCGCCCATGTCCAGGCATCGCTTCGGGTGATATCGCCGTACCAGGCGGGATTGAGATAAGCGGCCTTCGGCAAACCGAAGGCGCTAATATTGAGCAGCAGGATACCGAGAATGGCGACGCCGCGAACAAAATCGAGCGTGACGTTTCGCTCCATGGTCCCTGCCCTGTCTGATTAATTGTGGTGACGCACGGCGCGCAGGAACTCCTGGCGGGTGTTCTGGCTCGATTTAAACAGACCGCCCAGCGACGTGGTGGTGGTTGCGCTGGTCGCATCACGCACACCACGCGCTTTCACGCAATAGTGCACAGCGTCGATAGAGACCGCCACGTTATTGGTGCCCAACAGCGTTTGCAGCGCGGTCAGGATCTGCTGCGTCAGACGCTCCTGCACCTGCGGACGCTGGGAGAAGAATCGCACGATACGGTTGATTTTGGACAGGCCAATTACCGTATCCTTTGGAATATACGCCACGGTCGCTTTGCCATCGATGGTCACGAAGTGGTGCTCGCAGGTACTGGTGAGCGTGATATCGCGCACCGTCACCATCTCATCCACCTTCATTTTGTTTTCAATGACGGTGATTTTCGGGAAATTGGCGTAATCAAGGCCAGAGAAGATCTCGTCTACGTACATTTTCGCGATGCGCTGAGGCGTCTCCATCAGGCTGTCATCGCTCAGATCGAGATTCAGCAGTTGCATGATCTCGGTCATATGCCCGGAAATCAGACGCTTACGGGTTTCATTATCCAGTTCCTGAACCGGTGGACGCAGTGGCGTTTCAAGACCGCGCGCAACCAGGGCTTCATGGACCAGAGCAGCTTCTTTACTGAGTGATGACATTCTTTTCTCCTGCAGGTGTGGCGTCTTTTGCCCTCGTTGTGGCAAAAGTGTGCGCTCATTGTGCGTGAGGCGGCGCACATAATCCAGTATTCACGACGATAATTATTGCAATTGCTGCTGCCTTTCAGCCTGACGGTTCCAGACCAGTGCCCCGCCGATGAACAGCGCGATGCCCGCCAGCCCCAGCGCAGGCTCCAGCCGATGCGTCAACCAGGTCGATAGCGCGGACGTCACAGGGCCAATCAGCTGGCCGATGGCATAGCCGGTGGTGAGCAGTCCCGCCATATAGCGCGTGTGGTTCGGTGCCAGCTCGCGACCGTATAGCAGAGAAAGCTGCACGGCACATAAGAACCCGCCGCCGACCAGCAGACCGCCCGTCAGCAAACCGCCAATGCCCGGCAGCAGCCAGGCGGCCAGCACGCCTGCACCCTGTAACCACAAAACAATCGCCAGCCTGCGATTAGCCGTGGATGTATGGCGCAGTATGATGCTGAGCACGATGCCGATGACGGCAGCGAAACCGAAAATCGGCCAGACAAACTGGGCAAACAGGCTGCCGGGAAAACGCACCGCCGCCATTTGCGACAGGAAAGTCGCCGGGAGGATATAGCCAAACCCCGCGAGGCTGTAGCTCCAGACCAGGCGCTTTAAATCCGCCGTCAGCACCAGCGGCTCCGGCGCGGTTCCAGGCCGATGGAGTTGCCCGGATCGCGGCAGGTAGCGTGCTACCAGTGCAATCAGCACCAGCGCCAGCACGCCGTAAATCTGCCATGCCGCCCCGGCAGAGAGCGCCTTCGCCTGAATGTAGACCGCGAGCAGCCCGCTCAGGGCAATGCCTGCGCCCGGCCCGGCAAAGACAGCGGCGCTAAGCCCCGGTTTGCCCAACTGACCCAGCCGTTCGTTGGTCCACGCGGCAATCAGCACCATAGACCAGCCGCTCATGCAGCCGATCACGAAGCGCAGTAAGCCATGAACCACGGCGTTATCCGCCGCAGCCGAGAGCAGCGTCAGCGCAACCGCGCCAGTGATGCCCAACCAGAGGCGTGTTTCCACAAAGCGATGGGCGCGCATGGCATCCCACGCCCCGACCAGATAGCCCAGATAGTTCATCGCCGCCACCAGACCCGCACTGGTCAGCGTGAGTTGCCCGGCGGAAATCATCAGCGGTACCTGAGGCGTAAAGGCAAAGCGCCCTATCCCCATTGCCACCACCAAAACCACAAATCCGCTGAGCGCGATACGCAGCGCCATGACCGCTCCAGTTGTTAAAGAAAAGTAAATTTATGATGCAGTATCTGAGCGTAAGGGGAAAGTGAAAGTTACTCACAGGTCAATGAAAACTCTGTATTATGGATTTTATGAATACGTATCATCATTAAGGAGCCTTGCATGGAACTGCTCGAAGAGCACCGTTGTTTTGAAGGTCGACAGCAGCGCTGGCGGCACGACTCCACCGTACTGAACTGTGCGATGACGTTCAGCATTTTCCTGCCGCCGACGGAAAAACCGCCGGTTCTGTTCTGGCTTTCTGGCCTGACCTGCAACGACGAGAACTTCACCACCAAAGCGGGTGCACAGCGTATTGCGGCAGAGCTTGGCATTGCGCTGGTAATGCCAGACACCAGTCCGCGTGGGGATGAGGTCGCCGACGATGCCGAATACGATTTAGGCAAAGGCGCCGGGTTCTATCTCAACGCGACCGAGCAGCCGTGGGCGAGCCACTACCGCATGTATGACTACATTCGTGACGAGCTGCCTGCGCTGATTCAGGCGGAGTTTGCTGTGAATGACCGTTGCGCCATCAGCGGGCACTCAATGGGGGGGCACGGTGCGCTTATCATGGCGCTGAAAAACCCTGGAAAATACACCAGCGTGTCGGCGTTTGCGCCGATTGTGAACCCAACGCAGGTACCCTGGGGGCAAAAAGCCTTTACCCACTATCTGGGTGATAACGCAGAAACCTGGCAGGAATGGGACAGCTGCGCGCTGATGCTGGCAAGCCAGACAGAGGATGCGATCCCAACGCTTATCGATCAGGGTGATGCGGATCAGTTCCTCGCCGGACAGCTACAGCCTGCAGTGCTGGCTGAAGCGGCTCGCCAGAAAGACTGGCCGCTGACGCTGCGCATTCAGCCGGGTTATGACCACAGCTATTACTTCATCGGGTCCTTTATTGAAGATCATCTCCGCTTCCATGCGGAGCACTTGTTCGCATAAGTGCGTGCGATTGCCGGGTGGCGGCTTCGCCTTACCCGGCCTACGTTCGTGGTTTTTGTAGGCCCGGTAAGCGAAGCGCCACCGGGCATAAAGGTTACATCAGAACGTATAATCCACGCCCACAAAGTAGCGACGCCCATCTTCCGTATAGCTGTAATCGTCACGGCTCAGGTCTTTATCCAGCAGGTTCTGCACGCCTGCGCGCAGCTTAACGGCTTTCGTTGCCTGCCATGCCGCACCGGTGTTCCAGATAACGTAGCCGCCCGGCGTCGGTTCACCGCTGGTAAGCGCGCGTTTCTCGCCTTTATAGTTACCCTGCACATAGAACGACCAGTCCTGAGTTGCCTTCCAGTCGACGGTTCCGTTGGCGGTGTGGAATGGCAGTTCGGAGAGCGGCTTGTTGCCGCCGTTGCTGATATCACGACCATCGTTGTAGGTGTAGTTCAGCGTGACTTTCCAGTCTTCCGCAATCGGGAACTTCAGCTCGGTTTCCACTCCACGGATACGCGCCTTGTTGACGTTGTAATAGCGGAAAATGGGTTCCCCGTCGGCGTTCAGCCCAACATAGTTCGGGTAGCTTTGCGCCTGGTTCACGTTAGCCGTACGGCTGATGCTGATGCGGTCGTCCACGTCGTTCTGGAAGGTGGTGATGCTGGCCTGCACGCCTTCCAGCCAGCCCTCTTCCCCGCTGTAGTAGAGTCCAAGCTCGAAGCTTTCGCTGGTTTCTGGCTTCAGATCCGGGTTACCGACAATCTCGCAGGCGCCGCGGCAGGAACCGGTGATCCAGTCCGGGCTGAGCTGCAGCAGCGATGGCGCTTTAAACGCGGTGGCCCAGCCCCCTTTCACCGTGACGGTGTCGGTCGCGTTATAGACCAGATAGGCACGCGGGCTCCAGTGGTCGCCATAGGTTTCATGGTCATCCATACGGATGCCGGTGGTCAGCGCCAGCGGCTCGAAGATACGCCATTCATCTTCAAGGAACAGCGCGTACTGGCTTGCCGAGGTCGTGCTGCTGGTGCTCCCCGTCAGGTTGACAGGATCCTTCAGCTTGTCGTGACGCCACTCGCCGCCGAAGGTCAGCAGCTGATTGATTTCGCCCAGCGGCAGGACGTATTTCCCGTCAACCGCGTTGCTCTCAGAGGTAATCGGACTGCTGTTGCCCGGGTTTTTGTTGTCGACCTTCTCGCCGTACACCTTCAGTTCACTGTTGCCCACGTCCCAGCGGCCGTTGTGGCTGAGGGAGTAGTTCTGGCGCTCAAGGCGATTTTTGTCGAGGGAGTCAGAGTCGCGATCCTGGCGGTCGAAGCCGTATCCCGCGGTAAAGTCATGATTTTCCGTCGGCGTCCAGGCGAATTCGACGTTGGCATCGCGGCTGGTGAAGCCTTCGATACGCGGCGTTTCACCGCTCGCGGAGGTAGAGGAGCGTTGCTGATCGTCTTTTTCACGTTTAGACACGCTGCCGTAGGCTTTAAGCCCCAGCACGCCGTCCACCAGCGGGCCGCTGGTGTAGAACTGACCGTTGTTGGTGTCACCGCGGTCGCGGTGTTCCTGAATGGTTGAATCCGCGCTCAGGGTTCCGGTCCATTTCTGACCGATTTTTTTGGTGATGATGTTGACCACGCCACCCAGCGCATCGGAACCGTAGAGGGAAGACATCGGGCCGCGCACCACTTCGATCCGCTCGATGGCGTCGACAGGCACCCAGTTCAGGTCAAAATCGTTGTGGCGGAATACCGCATTGCGGGAGCTAACGCGTTTGCCGTCGACCAGAATCAGCGTATAGCTGCTGTCCAGACCGCGAATACTGACCCCTTTGCGGTTGTCCCCTTCGTTTGTGAGCTGCACGCCAGGCACATCCTGTAACACATCTTTCAGGTTCTGAACGGGCTTACGCTTCAAGTCTTCCTGAGTAATGACGCTAATGCTCGCCGGTGCGTCTTTCAGGTTTTGCTCGGTCGCGGAGGCCGTTACAACCAGTGTGTCGCCAGATTCCGCAGCGATGACAGGCAGTGCCAGGGACATTGCGGACGCACAAAGTCCTCCCCTGACGAAGGGATTCAACCTAAACATTCCATATCTCCATGAGGTAAATACAACTAAATCAACAAATTATTGCTCACAACGCCTGAGGGGTCGCCCGCATCTTCGGCAGGTCGGTGTGCTGCTTATTATTCCGTAACGATAAAGCAAACGATAACTATTATCAATTCAATTGTTAAAAATTATATCCGCTCTGCATACTGTGGAGATAAAAAAGCCCGCTCAGGTGAGCGGGCTAAAAGAGAGGAACTGCGGTTATTGTTTAAATCGTTCCGGGAAATCCATTTCACTGTAGCGAACGAAGTGGGTTCCTTTCGTCAGTTTGTAGCCAAACCAGATGATCAGGAACAGCGGAATACCGATGTAGGTGGCCGTGACAGCGCCCCAGTCAATGGAATCCGCAAGGAAGGCTTCATAGTTCTGCCCCAGGGTAATAATCAGGCACAGAATGAAGGCGAAAATCGGCCCCAGCGGGAAGAACCCCGAGCGGTACGGCAGGTTATTCAGATCATGGCCCTGCATCACGTAGCCGCGACGGAAGCGGTAGTGACTGATGGCAATCCCCAGCCAGGCGATAAAGCCCGTCATCCCGGAGGTATTCAGCAGCCACAGGTAGACCGTCTGGTTGCCAAACATAGAGGTCAGGAAGCACAGACCGGCAATCACCGTAGTTGCATACAGCGCATTACGCGGTACGCCGCCACGTGACAGTTTGGCGAAAATACGCGGGGCTTTACCGTCGCAGGCCAGGGTGTACAGCATACGGGTGGATGCATACATGCCGGAGTTACCCGCAGACAGCACCGCCGTCAGGATCACCGCGTTCATCACCGCCGCCGCCGAGAGAAGACCCGCGTGCTGGAAGACCAGCGTAAACGGGCTGACGCTGATGTCTTTGACATCGTTACGCAGCAGGCTCGGGTCGGTATACGGAATAATCAGGCTGATAATCAGAATAGCGAACACGTAGAACAGCAGAATACGCCAGAACACCTGACGCACCGCGCGCGGAATGTTTTTCTCCGGGTTTTCAGACTCACCGGCCGCAATACCGATAAGCTCGGTTCCCTGGAAGGAGAAGCCGACAATCATCGCCACGCCAATCATCGCCGAGAAGCCCCCGGCAAACGGCGCATCGCCTATTGTCCAGTTACTCCATCCGGCAGGCTGAGCGCCTTTAAAAATACCCACGATCATCGCCACGCCGACAACGATAAAGATGATGACGGTAGCCACTTTAATTAAAGAGAACCAGTATTCTGCTTCGCCGAAACCGCGCACGGAGATGTAGTTCAGCAGGAAGATGACGGCCAGGAACAGGGCGCTCCAGATCCAGCCCGGCGTATCCGGGAACCACCAGTTCATCACCAGCTGCGCGGCGACCAGGTCAACGGCGATAGTGACCGCCCAGTTGTACCAGTAGTTCCAGCCCAGCGCGAAGCCGAAACCTTCTTCAACGTATTTTTGCCCGTAGGTTGAAAACGAGCCGGACACCGGCATGTAAGCCGCCAGTTCGCCCAGACTGGTCATCAGGAAGTAGACCATCAGGCCAATCAGGATATAAGAGAAGAGTGCCCCACCCGGGCCTGCTGCCGAAATCGTTGCGCCAGAGGCAACGAAAAGACCTGTACCGATTGAACCGCCGATAGCGATCATCGTCAGGTGACGCGCCTTAAGTTCGCGACGTAGCGCGGGCGCTTCTGTGGTTTTAGTTTCTGAAACCATGTGAAAATGCTGTCCATTTATTAAATGAGGCGCGATTGTAGCAGACGATCTCCGTTCCTTCCGGCAGAAATACCCAGTTATAAGAGAGCTTCATGACTCGGCCAGGATTATAAGTAAAGCATAATTTTTCCCTCTCCCCTTTGGGGAGAGGGCCATGGTGAGGGGAAGATTACATCTCGCAATAGCGCAGAAAACGCTGCAGAGAGCTGGAAAGGTGTTTCTGGCGATGGTGAATGCACCACAGCGTGCGCACCAGCTTCGGCAGAGGAATGGGAATTTCGACCAGCGATCCGACCTCAAGCTGTTCAGCGATCACGCGCCGCGAAAGGCAGCTGATGCCCAGTCCATGACGCACCGCGTGCTTAATGGCCTCTGAGTTGCCCAGCTCCATCCCCAGCTGGAACTGCGGCAGATGGGAGAGCAGCAGGTAATCGACGATTTCACGCGTGCCGGAACCCTGCTCGCGCAGGATCCACTGCGCCTGCGCCAGACGTTCCAGCGTCACCTCGCCCTGTAATAAAGAAGAGGCCGGGGAGGCAAACACCACCAGTTCATCTTCCAGCCAGGGTTCGGCAATGATATCCACGTTGTGGCACGGCCCTTCAATCAGGCCGATATCGACGCGGAAATCGATCACCGCGTTAATCACGTCCTGGCTATTGCCCACGCTCATCTCCAGCGGCAGCGTCGGGAAATCACGGCGGTAGCGGGCAATTACCTCCGGCAGGATGTAGTTACCAATGGTGCTGCTGGCAAACACGCGGATCGCGCCGTTGTCTTCGCGGAACAGCTGTTCAATTTCGATGGCCTGTTCCAGCAATGCCAACGCACGCGGGTAAAGCAGACGGCCATGTTCGTTGACCACCAGCCGCTTCCCTACCCTGTCGAAGAGCTGCACGCCCAGCTGTCCTTCGAGATCGGTCAGCGCCGCACTGACCGCAGACTGCGAGAGCGCCAGCATCTGCGAGGCCTGGGTCGTCGATCCACTCTTCAGCACTTCAGCGAAGACTTCCAGTTGACGCAATGTAATGTGCATGGTTGTTTACCACTTATATAGATTAATTATAAATATATAATCAATTTTATTTTTAAGCCAGCGCGCCGTAACCTTTAAGCCAGACAAAGGAGAAGGTTATGTCAGAACTCACCTTACAACATCATCGTACAGTGTGGCACTTCGTGCCGGGTCTTGCGCTCAGCGCCGTGATAACCGGCGCAGCATTATGGGGCGGCAGCATTCCCGCTGTTGCGGGCGCAGGTTTCGGCGCCCTAACGCTGGCCATTTTGCTCGGCATGGTGGTCGGGAATACCCTATACCCGCACATCTGGAAATCCTGCGACGGCGGCGTGATTTTCGCCAAGCAGCATCTGCTGCGTCTCGGGATCATTCTTTACGGCTTTCGCCTCACCTTTTCGCAGATTGCGGATGTGGGTGTGAGCGGGATTGCCATTGACGTCCTGACCCTGACCAGCACCTTTTTACTGGCCTGCTTTATCGGCCAGAAAGTCTTTGGGCTGGACAAGCACACCAGTTGGTTGATCGGTGCCGGGAGCAGTATCTGTGGGGCAGCGGCGGTGCTGGCAACAGAACCCGTCGTTAAAGCCGAAGCCAGCAAGGTAACCGTGGCGGTGGCGACGGTGGTGATCTTCGGTACGCTGGCGATCTTCCTCTACCCGGCGATGTATCCCCTGGTCGCCCACTGGTTTAGCCCGGAAACCTACGGCATCTATATCGGTTCGACCATGCACGAAGTGGCTCAGGTAGTCGCGGCGGGCCACGCCATTAACCCGGAAGCGGAGAATGCGGCGGTGATTGCCAAAATGCTGCGCGTGATGATGCTGGCCCCGTTCCTGATTTTCCTGGCCGCGCGGGTTAAACAGCTGGCTCCGGCTGGAGGCAACGAGAAGAGCAAAATCACCATTCCGTGGTTTGCTATCCTGTTCATCGTGGTGGCAATCTTTAACTCCTTCCACCTGCTGCCGAAAGCGGTAGTGGATATGCTGGTGACGCTGGACACCGTGCTGCTGGCGATGGCGATGGCGGCGCTGGGTGTGACCACTCACGTCAGCGCGCTGAAAAAAGCCGGTGCGAAGCCGCTGCTGATGGCGCTGGTGCTCTTCATCTGGCTGATTGTCGGCGGTGGCGCGATTAACCTCGCCGTGCACAGCCTGATGGCATAAACCACTACATCCTTCTCCTGTTAACCCGCTATCATAAGCATTTCAGGTTAACAGGAGTCCCTTTATGAAATACGTTGGAGCGCACGTTAGCGCCGCCGGTGGCCTTGCGAATGCCGCCATTCGCGCCGCCGAAATCGAAGCAACCGCTTTCGCCCTGTTCACCAAAAATCAGCGCCAGTGGCGCGCCGCGCCGCTTACCGCTGACGTAATTGATGATTTCAAAGCCGCCTGTGAGAAATACCGCTACGGGCCCGGCCAGATCCTTCCCCACGACAGCTACCTGATTAACCTCGGGCATCCGGTTCAGGAAGCGCTGGATAAGTCCCGCGAGGCGTTTCTGGATGAAGTACAGCGCTGCGAACAGCTGGGGCTGTCGCTGCTGAACTTCCATCCGGGTAGTCATCTGATGCAAATCGATGAAGATGCCTGCCTGGCGCGCATTGCCGAGTCCATCAACATCACTCTGGAGAAAACCCAGGGCGTGACCGCGGTGATTGAGAACACCGCCGGTCAGGGCAGCAACCTCGGCTTTAAGTTCGAACATCTGGCGGCCATTATTGACGGCGTGGAAGACAAATCCCGCGTGGGCGTGTGTATTGATACCTGCCACGCGTTTGCGGCCGGGTATGACCTGCGCACCACCGAGGCAACGAAAAACACCTTCGAAGAGTTCGAGCGCATCGTGGGCTTTCAGTACCTGCGCGGCATGCACTTAAACGATGCGAAAAGTGCGTTCGGCAGCCGCGTTGACCGCCACCACAGCCTGGGCGAAGGCAACATCGGCCATGATGCGTTCCGCTTTATCATGCAGGACGCCCGCTTCGACGGTATTCCGATGGTGCTCGAAACCATCAATCCGGATATCTGGGCAGAAGAAATCGCCTGGCTCAAAGCGCAGCAAACCGCTGAACAGGCGGCATAAAAAAAGCCGGGCTGCTTACGCACCCGGCTTTTTTTGTAGGTCGGGTAAGGCGAAACCGCCACCCGACACCTTTTATTACGCTGCTTTAGCCACAACTTCCGCTTCCGGACGCTTCAGCACCGCATAAGACAGACCCGCCACCAGCGTACCCGCGATAATCGCCAGCAGGTAACCCAGCACCGGGGTGATTGCGCCAGGGATCAGCAGCACGAACAGACCGCCGTGTGGTGCCATCAGCTTAGCGCCAATCGCCATAGAGATTGCACCCGTTACTGCGCCACCGACGATACAGCATGGCAGAACGCGCATTGGGTCACGTGCCGCGAACGGAATCGCGCCTTCGGTAATGAAGCAGAGGCCCAGAACCAGCGCCGCTTTGCCGCCTTCCTGCTGTGCTTTATCGAACTTACGACGGGCAATGATCGTTGCCAGACCGAGCGCCAGCGGTGGCACCATACCTGCCGCCATGATGGCTGCCATTGGCGCATACGTCTGGGTACTCAGCAGGCCAACGCCAAAGGCGTACGCCGCTTTGTTCACCGGGCCACCCATGTCGGTACACATCATGCCGCCGAGGATTGCGCCCAGCAGAACCGCGTTAGCGGTGCCCATGGTTTGCAGCCAGTGGGTCAGACCCGCCAGAATGCCCGCAACCGGCTTACCAATCAGGTAAATCATTGCCAGACCGACCACCAGGCTGGAGATCAGCGGAATAATCAGGATCGGCTTCAGCGCTTCCATACTCTGTGGCAGCTTCAGCTTAGCGCTAATCAGCTTCGCGACGTAGCCCGCCAGGAAACCGGCAATGATACCGCCGATAAAGCCGGAACCGGTGCTCACCGCCAGCATACCGCCGATAAGACCCGGCGTCAGACCCGGACGGTCAGCAATGGAGAAGGCGATAAACCCTGCCAGTACCGGTACCATCAATGCGAACGCGGAGCCGCCGCCGATCTGCATTAACGCAGCCGCCAGCGTGCCTTCTTCTTTAAACGCGGTAATACCAAATGCGAAGGAGAGCGCGATACACAGACCGCCAGCCACCACCATCGGCAGCATATAGGACACGCCGGTCAGCAGGTGGCGATATGCGCCAGCAGACTCTTTTTTCCCTTCGGTCGGGGTTTTCGCTGCACCGGTCGCCTGATACGGCCTGGCTTCCACCAGCGCCTTATCAAATTCCTGAGCGGTCTTTTTCAGCGCCAGACCGGTAGAGGTGCGGTACATTGGCTTACCGGCAAATTTCGCCAGATCCACTTCAATATCCGCCGCCACGATCACCAGATCGGCTTCCGCCACTTCTTCAGGGGTAATCGCATTGCCCGCGCCAACCGAGCCGCGCGTTTCAACTTTCACCCACCAGCCGCGTTTTTTCGCTTCGGTTTCAATGGCTTCAGCCGCCATAAAGGTGTGCGCCACGCCTGTCGGACAGGCCGTAACCGCGACAACGCGTTTCGGACCGGAAGCCGCAGCCGGGGCCGCCGCCACAGGCGCACTGTACACAGTGGCGTGACCTTTCGCTTCGCTCAGGAACAGCTCAGGATGTGCCACCGCGCGATTAATATCGCCCAGCCACACTTTTTTGCCGTTCAGCGCGCTGTCTGCGGGGATTTTATCGCCCAGGACAATCGCCAGTTCGGCATCGCCTGGGTTATCAATGATGTCCAGGTGTGCTTTTTGTGCCGCCGCCCCCAGCAGGGTCTTCGCCATGTAGGCGCGAGCCTGTCCGAGACCGGAGTCAATGATCAGCAGCGTTTTCATTATTCCTCTCCTGCTGTTAGTTAAAAGGTTTTAAGTCAACGCGCGCCATCATCGCGGCTAACTGGGTACGATCGGTAATACCGACATTGCTCTGGCTCACGGCCAGGGCAGCAACGGCGGTGGCAAGACGTAACGTATGTTCACTGGATTCACGCATCAGCAGACCGTAGATCAGGCCACCAACCATGGAATCCCCCGCGCCAACGGTACTCACGACTTCCATTGACGGCGGTTTGGCAATCCATTCACCTGAAGCGTTAACCCACAACGCCCCTTCTGCACCCAGCGAAATCACCACGTGAGCGATACCCTGCTCGCGCAGCGCATGGGCAGCTTCAATCACATCCTTTAATTCTGGCAGCTTACGGCCTGCCCAGATCTCCAGTTCGCGACGATTTGGTTTCACCAGCCACGGAGAGGCTTTAAGACCCGCCACCAGCGCATCGCGGCTGCTGTCAAAAATAATGCACGGGCACTGGCTGCGCAGGCGCGTCATCCAGTCGGTGAAGGCTTCCGGACTCACGCCGGACGGCAGGCTGCCGCTGACGCATACCATGTCGAACTGGCCAAGCCAGGTCAGGGAGTCGGTGACAAAGCGTTCCCAGTCAGCAGGCGTCACTTCGAAGCCCGAGAAGTTGAGATCGGTGACTTCGCCGTCTTTCTCCGTCAGCTTAACGTTGATGCGGGTACGGCCCTGAACGACCTGGAAACGGTTGGCAATACCCAGCTCGCTGAACAGCTGCTGGAAACCGTCCTGGTTATCTTTTCCGAGGAAGCCGCCGACGGTGACGTCAATACCGAGGTCTTTCAGCACTTTCGCGACGTTAATCCCTTTACCCGCCGCATGCAGGCCAGTGGTACGCACGAGGTTCACTTCGCCGCGTTCAATTTCCGGGCAAAAGCCCACCAGGTCGTAAGCCGGGTTCAGCGTAATAGTCGCAACACGTCTGCTCATTATGCGCCCTCCCCCAGACCTGCCGCGATGGCATCGCCAATCGCTTTCAGCGCCTGTTCAGCATCGGCACCCTGTGCGGTGAAGCGCAGACGGTGGCCTTTCTTCACGCCCAGCGCGACAACTTTCATCAGGCTACGGCCATTCGCCGGTTTGCCTGAGCCATCCAGGTTGGTCACGGTAATCTCGCTTTCAAATTGTTTAATGGTGTTCACCAGCATGGTGCCCGGACGAGCGTGCAGGCCGTGTTCATTACGCACCACAAACTCTGCGTTCAGCACGTCATCGGTCAGCGCATCGTCGCTGGTCAGCAGCGCAAGCACGGTGGCTGCATCAGCGTTCAGCAGTTTTTCAGCTTTGTTGTTCAGCAGCAGGTCGCTCAGGCGCTTCAGCACGGAAACCGGCTGGTCATCGACCATGGCCACGGTGACCAGCATCGCGGCGCGCTCGCCGTCTACCTCAAACGCAGTTGCGGCACGGCTGACAGCAACGGCGCTGCGCAGGTTGCCTTCAGCACTGTCGTTCAGCCAGACACCCTGACCCAGATTCAGCGGCTTATCATTGATAGCGCGCGTAACGAATGCCGCATCTGCCGCACCGGCTTCCTTCAGGCGACCCGCGTTCAGCGCTTGCAGGGTCACCAGGTCAGAGGCTGCAACATCCAGCGTCAGGGTTTCATTATCCAGTTTCAGCGCTTCGCTCTGTTTTTCACCCATCAGCAAGGCGCGCAACTCTTCAGCCGTGGTGACAGACTTCAGCTGTTCCGCCACCGAGTCATCGCTCAGCACGTGCGTCAGCTGGCGCAGCAGGCCCAGGTGTTCGTCGCTGCTGGCTGCGATACCGATAGCCACATAGGCCACCTGACCGTCACCCCAGAGCACGCCCTGCGGAAACTGATAAACCTGCACGCCCGTTTTCAGCACCTGGTCGCGGGTGTCGGTGGTGCCGTGTGGAATAGCGATGCCATTGCCGAGGAACGTTGAGGTCTGCTGCTCGCGGGCCAGCATGCCGTTAACGTAACCCTCTGCCACGTTACCTGCCTGCACGAGGGCAGCGGCAACCTGGCGAATAGCCTCTTCTTTCGTCCCGGCCTGTGCGCCCGGGTGAATATCCTGAACAGATAACTGGAACATGGTTCTCCTCTCCTGCTGAACTTGAATCGTTTCAGCCTTAATGAGAAAAAATGCGCTAACCTGCTCCGTCAGTTAAAACAAGATAGCGCTGAAACGTTTCAAAAAGTCTTGCTCTTTCTGCAAAGCGTTGCAAGGAAAGTTACATTTGGCTGTTCAGAATTTAGAGTTACAGCACATTTCTCCTTTCTTCAGCTGAATAGTGCTGACGTTCAGCACGTCAGTTTCAGCTAAGTTCAGCAACCGTTTTCAAATTGAAATGCCATTTTGATTTTTTGTAGCAAAAGTGACCGCACCCTCTGTTTATTTAATGACTGGCGGCGTAAACTCCGCGTCTTTCTGACCCACGCTGATCCTGATACGAAAACATGCATAACACCCCCGCTGCCGCCTCACCAAAACCCCTTGATTTGACGTCAACGGCGTTTTTGATCGTTGCTTTCCTTACCGGGATCGCCGGGGCCTTACAAACGCCCACGCTGAGTTTATTTCTGACCAATGAAGTCCACGTCCGTCCGGCGATGGTCGGCTTCTTCTTTACCGGCAGCGCCATCATCGGCATCCTGGTCAGCCAGTTTCTGGCAGGACGTTCCGACAGAAAGGGCGATCGCAAAAGCCTGATTGTCTTTTGTTGCCTGCTGGGGGTATTCGCCTGCGTGCTGTTTGCCTGGAACCGTAACTATTTCATTTTGCTTTTTGTTGGGGTATTTCTGAGCAGTTTTGGCTCTACCGCCAACCCGCAGATGTTTGCCCTTGCCCGTGAGCATGCCGACCACACTGGACGCGAGGCGGTGATGTTCAGCTCAATCCTGCGTGCCCAGGTGTCGCTGGCATGGGTCATTGGTCCACCACTGGCTTATGCGCTGGCGATGGGCTTTGGCTTTACGGTGATGTACCTGAGTGCGGCGGTGGCCTTTGTCGTGTGCGGCACAATGGTGTGGTTCTTCCTGCCCTCAATGCGTAAAGAGCCGAAACTGGCGACAGGCGCGCTGGAAGCACCGCGTCGTAACCGCCGTGATGCCTTGCTCCTCTTCATCATCTGTACGCTGATGTGGGGCACCAACAGCCTTTATATCATCAACATGCCGCTGTTTATTATTGATGAACTGCACCTGCCGGAGAAGCTGGCGGGCATCATGATGGGGACGGCCGCTGGCCTTGAGATCCCGACCATGCTGATTGCTGGCTATTACGCAAAGCGCTTTGGGAAACGTTTTTTGATGCGCATCGCGGCGGTCGCCGGTCTGCTGTTCTATGTCGGGATGCTGACGGTGCATACGCCCTCGCTGCTGCTGGCTTTACAGCTGCTGAACGCGATCTATATCGGCATTCTCGCCGGGATTGGCATGCTCTACTTCCAGGATTTAATGCCGGGTCAGGCAGGCTCTGCCACCACCCTTTATACTAACACCACCCGCGTGGGCTGGATTATTGCGGGCTCGATGGCCGGTGTCGTGGCGGAGATCTGGAACTACCACACGGTATTCTGGATTGCCCTGGTAATGTGCGTCCTGACGATAACCTGTCTGACGCGGATCAAAGACGTTTAGGGCGCGGTGAGCGCTTCCAGCTCAAGCAGGTACGTCATCGCCTGCGCTCGCGTATTGCCGCACATGTCCGCGGAAGGCTGAAGCCCGGAGCATACCTTCGGGCGCAGGGGCGACCCAAAGATCATACAGAGATTAGCGTCAGAAAGCTGAACGCAGCGGGTATTGGCAGGCTTGCCCTCCGGCATTCCTGGAATGGGGCTTGAAATGGACGGTGCAGTACAGCACGCGCCACAGTCTGAACGACAATCCATAAATGCTCTCAGTCAGTGATGAACGCCCGCGCAGTCGGGCATCGGGCGCACAGTAACACCTTTTTTGTATTGATAGCAAAAGCCACGAATTCCGCTTGCCTGAAAGGCCGCGCGCGAGTAATTTGGCGCGATATTTTTTACCTCCCGTAAACAGGATTACTGCAATGCCAAGAGCGAACGAAATTAAGAAAGGTATGGTACTGAATTACAACGGCAAACTGCTGATTGTGAAAGATATTGATATTCAGGCACCTAGCGCCCGTGGTGCAGCGACGCTGTATAAAATGCGTTTCGCCGATGTGCGTACCGGCCTGAAAGTAGAAGAACGCTTTAAAGGTGACGATATCGTCGATACCGTGACCCTGACCCGTCGCTATGTTGATTTCTCCTACATCGACGGCAACGAATACGTGTTCATGGACAAAGAAGATTACACCCCGTACATCTTCACTAAAGACCAGATCGAAGAAGAGCTGCTGTTTATCCCTGAAGGCGGTATGCCGGATATGCAGGTGCTGACCTGGGACGGCGTGCTGCTGGCACTGGAACTGCCTCAGACCGTGGATCTGGAAATCGTGGAAACCGCACCGGGCATCAAAGGCGCGTCAGCCAGTGCGCGTAACAAACCGGCTACCCTGACCACCGGTCTGGTTGTGCAGGTGCCAGAATACCTGTCTGCTGGCGAGAAGATCCGCATCCATATCGAAGAAAAACGCTATATGGGTCGCGCTGACTGATTGCGGCATTTGTCGGGTGGCGACTTCGCCTTACCCGACCTACAAAAACACAAAAACCGGCTCTCAGGCCGGTTTTTTATTGTAGGGCCGGTAAGCAACAGCGCTTACAGAAGCTCCGGATACTTCGTCATCTTCAGCGCCAGCTCAACGCCGCGCACTTCTGCCATCCCTTTCAGGCGACCAATCGCCGAATAGCCTGGGTTGGTTTTCTTACGCAGATCGTCCAGCATCTGGTGTCCGTGATCCGGACGGAATGGAATAGGACGCACATCGCCCGCGTGCTTACGGCGCACTTCTTCCGCCAGAATGGCATCCACCACCGCCACCATATTCACGTCACCGTTCAGGTGCGCGGCTTCGTGGAAGGTTTTTGGGTTCTCTTCGCGGCAGGTTGCACGCAAATGCGTGAAGTGAATACGATCGCCAAAGGTTTCAATCATCCGTACCAGGTCGTTATCCGCACGCACGCCGTAAGAACCGGTACACATCGTAAAGCCGTTATAGATACTGTCTACCGTCTCTTTCAGCCACTGCATATCTTCAATTGTCGACACAATACGCGGCAGGCCGAGGATAGGACGCGGAGGATCGTCCGGGTGAACAGCAAGACGCACGCCGGACTCTTCTGCCACCGGTACTATCGCGCGCAGGAAGTACGCCATGTTTTCGCGCAGCTGGTTTTTATCGATATCACCGTATTCCGCCAGACGCGCGCGGAACTGGTCCAGCGTGTAGCCTTCTTCAGCACCCGGCAGCCCGGCAATGATGTTGCGGGTCAGCTTTTCAATATCCGCTTCACTTGCTGCGTGGAACCACGCGAGCGCCTGCTGCTGCTCTTCTGCGGTGTAATCCGCTTCAGCACCCGGACGCTTCAGAATGTGCAGTTCAAACGCCGCAAACGCGATCTGGTCGAAACGCAGCGCTTTTGAACCATCCGCCATCTGGTATTCAAGATCGGTACGCGTCCAGTCCAGGATAGGCATAAAGTTATAGCAGACCGTATCAATGCCGCAGGCCGCCAGATTACGGATACTCTGCTGATAGTTGGCAATCCAGGTCTGGTATTCACCCGAATGGGTTTTGATATCCTCGTGGACCGGAATACTTTCCACGACTGACCAGGTTAACCCCTTCTCCGCCAGCAACGCCTGACGCTTTTGAATTTCCTCAACCGGCCACACTTGCCCGTTAGGAATATGATGCAGTGCCGTGACAACGCCTGTCGCGCCGGCCTGACGCACATCATCAAGAGAAACCGGATCGTTCGGCCCGTACCAACGCCAGGTTTGTTCCATTGCCTCACCCTCTCAAGTTGTTATACCAATATGGTTTACTGCAATGACGACTACCATACATGTTTACCGCGAAGGGTCAACACAGCGCCACACATTGATTGATCAAACTCACAGAACAGGGATATTTACGGCTTACCAATTCAATTTGCTGTCATATAACTTTACACTGCCATTGTTAATTAATGGTTAATCAGGTGTGTATTTCATGAAGACAATTGCTTCCACCTCGCTTCCTGCCCGCGTGCAGCAGCCTCGCTACGATCGCCAGCAATTACGCTCGCGCATTGTCCATTTTGGCTTCGGCGCATTTCACCGCGCGCATCAGGCGTTGTTAACAAACCGGGTGCTGAATGAGAAAGGAGGCGACTGGGGCATTTGTGAAATTAGCCTCTTCAGCGGTGATGTGCTGATGAGCCAGCTGCGCGCGCAGGACCATCTCTTTACCGTTCTGGAAAAAGGTGCGGAGGGGAACCAGGCTATTGTTGTCGGCGCGGTACATGAATGTCTGAATGCCAAACTCGATTCGCTGGCGGCCATTATTGAGAAATTTTGCGAACCGCAGGTTGCGATTGTCTCCCTCACCATCACGGAAAAAGGCTATTGCATCGATCCGGCGACCGGCAAGCTGGATATGCACAATACCCGCATCCTGCACGATCTGGAAAACCCGACCGAGCCGCATTCCGCGCCGGGGATCCTGGTCGAAGCCCTTCACCGCCGTCGCGAACGCGGCCTGCCGCCGTTTACCGTTCTCTCCTGCGACAATATCCCGGACAACGGTCACGTCGTAAAAAACGCCGTGCTCGGGATGGCGCAAAAACGTTCCGCTGAGCTGGCCGGGTGGATTGATGCTCACGTGAGTTTCCCGGGCACGATGGTCGACAGAATTGTCCCCGCCGCAACGGAGACCTCGCTTGCGGAAATCACGCAGGAACTTGGCGTTGAAGATCCCTGCGCCATCAGCTGCGAGCCGTTTATTCAGTGGGTGGTCGAAGATAACTTTGTCGCCGGACGCCCTGAGTGGGAAGCTGCAGGCGTGCAGATGGTGAAGGATGTTCTACCGTGGGAACAAATGAAGTTGCGGATGCTCAACGGTAGCCACTCGTTTCTGGCTTATCTGGGATACCTCGCCGGATACGCGCATATCAATGAATGCATGGAGGACGCGAGCTTCCGCGAAGCCGCCCGCCGCGTAATGCTGAACGAGCAGGCTCCCACTTTGCGCATCACAGACGTGGATCTCACGGCCTATGCCGACAGCCTGATCGACCGTTTTGCGAATCCCGCATTGCAGCATCGAACCTGGCAAATCGCGATGGACGGCAGCCAGAAGCTGCCTCAGCGCATGCTGGATGGGATCCGTGTCCATCTCGAACGTAAAAGCGCGTGGCCGCTGCTGGCGCTGGGGGTTGCAGGCTGGATCCGCTACGTCAGCGGCACGGATGAGCGCGGAGACGCGATTGATGTTCGCGACCCGCTTAGTGATAAAATCCAGTCACTCGTCAAGGCCAGCAGTGAAGCGGAGCGCGTGAACGCCCTGCTGACGCTGAGCGAAGTCTTTGGACAGGATCTGCCTCATAACAGCGTCTTTGTAGATGCGGTAAACGAAGCCTATCAGCGCCTCACCCGCTACGGTGCGCGTCAGGCTGTTATTGAAACGTTAAAAATTTAACCATTCTTGCCCTTAAGGCGAACGGAAAACCTCTCCGTTCGCCCTTCCCCCTTCTCATGACGCTTTTTTTTCGCCAGGATGATGGCTAATTGTTATAGCATCACAGTAAGTCATGGGAGCGCATGTGACCAAAACCAACCTCATTACCGGTTTTCTCGGCAGCGGAAAAACCACCTCAATTTTGCACCTGCTCGCGAATAAAGATCCGGCAGAAAAGTGGGCCGTACTGGTCAACGAATTTGGCGAAGTGGGCATCGATGGCGCATTGCTGTCTGACAGCGGGGCAATGATCAAAGAGATCCCGGGCGGCTGTATGTGTTGCGTGAATGGTTTACCCATGCAGGTCGGGCTGAACACGCTGCTGCGCCAGGGTAAACCGGACCGTCTGCTGATAGAACCGACCGGGCTGGGCCACCCTAAGCAGATCCTCGATTTGCTGACCGCACCGGTTTACGAGCCGTGGATCGACCTGCGCGCCACGCTGTGTCTTCTGGATCCGCGCCTGCTTCTGGACGAGAAGGCCGTGGCCAATGAAAACTTCCGCGATCAGCTCGCCGCGGCAGATATCATCGTGGCGAATAAAGAGGATCGCGCAACGGCTGAAAGCCAGGCCGCGTTCGATATCTGGTGGCAACATTTCGGCGGCGATCGTCAACGGGTTCACACCACTCAGGGCAAAATTGACAAGGCCCTGCTCGATCTCCCCCGTCTGAACCTGGCGGAACTGCCCGTCAGCGCGGAACACGCGCATAGCCACGCGGTGAAGCAGGGTCTGGCTGCCCTGAGCCTGCCGGAACATCAGCGCTGGCGTCGTAATCTCAACAGCGGTCAGGGCTACCAGGCTTGCGGATGGATCTTCGATGCCGATACGGTTTTCGACACCATCGGGATTCTGGAATGGGCCAGACTTGCTCCGGTCGATCGCGTCAAAGGCATTATGCGAACCCCGGACGGGCTGGTACGCATCAATCGCCAGGGCGCAGATTTCTTTATCGAAACGCAAAATGTTGCCCCCCCGGACAGCCGGATAGAGTTAATTAGTGCGGTTAACGCCGACTGGAACGCGCTGCAGACCAACCTGTTGAAGCTTCGTTTAAGTTCCGACGGCTAACGTTGCCCCAGATTTCAAACGATGCTGAACGTTATGACGACTCGATTTCCCTTAATACTGCTGCTGAATGCTGCCGGTCTGGCACTCTTTTTATCCTGGTATCTGCCGGTGAACCATGGTTTCTGGTTCCCGCTGGATTCCGGTATTTTCCACTTCTTCAACCAGGCGCTGGTGAAGAGTGAAACCTTCCTGTGGCTGGTCGCGATTACCAACAATCGCGCCTTCGACGGCTGTTCACTGCTGGCCATGGGCTGCCTGATGCTCTCTTTCTGGCTGAAAGAAGATAAAACAGGACGTCGCCGCATTGTGATCACAGGCCTGGTCATGCTGCTGACTGCGGTAGTGATTAACCAGCTGGCGCAACATTTGATGCCGGTAAAACGCGCAAGTCCTTCGCTCTATTTCCCGGATATTCACCGCGTCAGCGAATTACTGCATATCCCGACTAAAGATGCGTCTAAGGACAGTTTCCCCGGCGATCACGGTATGATGTTGCTTATTTTTTCAGCATTCATGTTGCGCTATTTTGGTAAAAAAGCCTTTGCGACGGCGCTGGTAATTGTGGTGGTGTTTGCTTTCCCGCGCGTCATGATCGGCGCTCACTGGCTGACGGATATTGTTGTGGGTTCGCTCTCTGCGGTGCTGATTGGTTTGCCATGGGTGCTGATGACGCCGTTAAGCGATCGATTAATAGCCATTTTTAATCGTTACCTGCCCGGCGATAAGTAACAAGTTCCAAACAAACAACCCATCGTAATTAACACAAACTATCGGGGATCATTTCGTTCCCTGATAGTCCCCTCTCTTCAATTGCCCCGCGCCGTCATATTCTTGTCATCTCATTCATGTTGAAAATGAAGCAATTGCCTGAGTTGGAGCCGCTTCTGACGGCATTTTGGGGCATTTACGTTTTTTTACTCTCGGTATCACAATTTCTTATAAAAAATCGGACTTTTTTGCTCGCAATGCCCCTTGCAATCGGTTAATCTCGAACTCGTTTTGCCCCACTGGGATAATTATTATCATGGTGAATAAATTTGTGCACTGCGCCACAAATCTGACCAGAAAGAATTGTCTCAATGTGAACAGCTAATTAGTCTCGTCACGTTTGGCATTTTTATAACGATATTTATCGTTAAGGACTTCAAGGGAAAATAAACAAAATGGTCAAATCTCAACCGATTTTGAGATATTTCATGCGGGGGATCCCGGCGATAGCAGTAGCGGTTCTGCTTTCGGCATGTAGTACATCGAACACCGCTAAGAATATGCATCCTGAGACGCGTGTTGTGGGAACAGAAGATTCCTCGTCACTGCAAGCCTCTCAGGATGAATTTGAGAATATGGTGCGTAATCTGGACGTGAAGTCCCGTATTATGGACCAGTATGCTGACTGGAAAGGCGTGCGTTATCGTCTTGGCGGCAGCACGAAAAAAGGCATTGATTGTTCCAGTTTCGTACAACGAACCTTCCGCGAACAATTTGGGTTAGATCTTCCGCGTTCAACTTATGAACAGCAGGAGACGGGCAAGTCGATTTCACGTTCCAAACTGCGTACCGGTGATTTAGTGCTGTTCCGTGCGGGTTCTACGGGTCGACATGTTGGCATCTACATTGGCAACGATCAGTTCGTTCATGCATCCACCAGCAGCGGTGTGACCATTTCCAGCATGAATGAACCGTACTGGAAGAAGCGCTACAACGAAGCGCGCCGTGTATTGACCCGCAGTTAATATGATGATTGTATCGTTGGTTATCCCTTGGCTGGCGATATAATAAAAAAAAGCACTGCTTCGGCGGTGTTTTTTTTTGCCCGTTACACTGAATACATTCAGCGGCTACTCAGGAATCACGATCTCTATGTTCACCCGCTACTTTTCCAGCCATCGCAAGATACTGTTTCTCAGTATTGTCACAGGGCTGTTTGTCGCCCTGCTCCTGGGCTCATTGCAGTTTTTCTGGAGTTACCACAAGCGGGAAGTCAGATTCGATACCCTGATTGAAGATGTGAGCATCTACATGGAGAGCTACTTCGGAGAGCTAAAAGAGTCTGTCGATCTCCTCCAGCCGCTTACGCTGAACAATTGCCATGAGGTTAACGCTGAACTGACTTCACGCGCTGCCTTCAGTATTAATGTGCGCGCCTTCCTGCTGGTCAGAGACAAAATAGCGTTCTGCTCTTCCGCCACAGGGCCAATGAATTCCCCGATGGAAGCGCTTATACCCGAGCTGCACATCAACAAACCGATCGATATTGCCCTGTTGTCCGGCACGCCCATGCTGCCGAATAAACCGGCCATTGCCATCTGGTACCGTAATCCGTTGGTTAAGGACGGCGGCGTCTTTACCTCGGTGAATCTCAATCTGACACCGTACCTGCTCTATGCCGCGCGTCAGGACGAGTTCGCGGGTATTGCCATCATCATTGGCGACAACGCGTTGTCGACAATGTCCAGCACGCTGGTTAAGGCGGAAGATCTCCATGAACACGCCGCCCGCACCGCCACGCTGAAAGACATTCCTCTGACCATCAAGATCTATGCCGAAGCCTGGACCAGCGAGGAAATCCTCTTCGCCCTCTTCTTCGGACTGGTGTGCGGCATAGCCGCCGGAACGCTCAATTTTTATATCCTGACCATACGTCTGAATCCAGGTAAGGAAATTTTAAGCGCGATTAAGCACAATCAGTTCTATGTGGTGTATCAGCCCGTGGTCGATGCTAAAGAGCTGAAAATGCGCGGTGTGGAAGTGCTGATGCGCTGGAAGCACCCGACGATGGGCGAAATCCCACCGGATGCGTTTATTAACTTTGCTGAAGCGCAAAAGCTGATTGTTCCTCTGACGCTGCATCTTTTTGATCTCATTATTCGTGACGCACCGGTATTACAAAGCGTATTGCCTGCGGGAGCCAAGCTGGGGATAAACATTGCGCCAGGGCATTTGCATGCGGAGAGTTTTAAAGAAGATATGCAAAGCTTCAACGCCTCGCTGCCGCCCGATCATTTCCAGACGGTGCTGGAAATCACCGAGCGCGACATGATTAATCAGCGCGAGGCCAACCAGCTTTTTGAATGGCTGCACAATGAAGGCTTTGAAATCGCGATTGATGATTTCGGGACCGGCCACAGCGCCCTGATTTATCTCGAGCATTTCACAATGGACTACATCAAAATCGACCGGGGTTTTGTCAATGCCATTGGAACCGAAACCGTTACATCGCCCGTACTTGATGCCGTATTGACCCTCGCAAGGCGACTGAACATGTCCACCGTCGCCGAAGGGGTGGAAACGCCTGAGCAGGCAGCATGGCTGCGCGAGCATGGCGTTAACTTCCTGCAGGGATACTGGATCAGCCGCCCTATGCCGCTGGCGCAGTTTCGCACATGGCAACCCGATATGATGTCCGGTGAATAATTTCACATTGGCGGCGACGTCACTTATTATTCAGTTTTAATGTGAACGAAGGATCCGCCACGAGATGTTTATGCGCGTCGTAGTGATGTTAATGGCAGTGGTGAGCCTGTCCAGCCAGGCGCAAACCATCAAAGAGAGCACGGCATTCGCGGTGATTGGCGAACCTAAATACGCGGTTAATTTTACCCACTACGATTACGTCAACCCCGCCGCGCCTAAAGGCGGAAACGTGACGCTCTCGGCAACGGGCACCTTCGATAACTTTAACCGCTTTGCCCTGCGTGGCGTGGCGGCGGCGCGTACGGAGTCCCTCTATGACACCCTGTTTGTGACGTCAGACGATGAGCCGGGCAGCTACTACCCGCTGGTGGCGGAAAACGTACGTTATGCGGATAACTTCGCGTGGGCCGAAATTTCACTCAACCCGCAGGCGCGTTTTCATGACGGCACGCCGGTTAGCGCCCGCGACGTGGCCTTCACGTTTCACAAGTTTATGACCGAAGGGGTCCCGCAGTTCCGTCTGGTGTACAAAGGCACCACCGTGAAAGCTATCGCCCCGCTGACCGTGCGTATCGAACTAAGCGAACCAAACAAAGAGAATATGCTAAGCCTGTTCTCCTTGCCCGTCATGCCTGAGTCCTTCTGGAAAAACCACAAGCTGAGCGACCCGCTCTCCACGCCGCCGCTGGCGGGTGGCCCGTATCGCATTACCGACTGGCGAATGGGGCAGTATGTGGTCTATTCCCGGGTCAAAGATTACTGGGCTGCAAACCTTCCGGTAAACCGCGGCCGCTGGAATTTTGACACCCTTCGCTATGATTATTACCTTGACGATAACGTGGCGTTTGAGGCGTTCAAGGCGGGTGCGTTTGATTTGCGCGTGGAGAGCAGTGCCAAAAACTGGGCTACGCGCTATATCGGGAAAAACTTTGCCAACGGTTACATTGTTAAAGACGAGCATAAAAATGAATCAGCCCAGGATACCCGCTGGCTGGCGTTTAATATCCAGCGCCCGGTATTCAGCGACCGTCGGGTGCGCGAGGCGATTACCCTGGCGTTCGATTTCGAGTGGATGAACAAGGCGCTGTTTTACGGTGCCTACAGCCGCGCTAACAGCTATTTCCAGAACACTGAATATGCCGCTCGCGACTATCCTGATGCCGATGAGCTGGTCTTGCTGGCGCCGCTGAAGGCGGAACTCCCGCCAGAGGTCTTTACGAGCGTGTTTGAACCGCCTAAATCCGACGGTAAGGGCTTTGACCGTGACAACCTTCTGAAAGCCAGCGCGCTGCTGGATGAGGCGGGATGGCACCTGAAAAATCAAAAACGGGTGAACGTGCAAACGGGCAAACCGCTGAGTTTCGAGCTCCTGCTCGCTTCAGGGGCAAATGACCAGTGGGTACTGCCGTTTAAGCAGAATCTCGCCCGACTGGGGATTACTCTGAATATCCGCCAGGTGGATATCGCTCAGCTCACCAACCGCAAGCGCAGCCGGGATTACGATATGATGCAGAGCCTGTGGGCCGCGCAGCCGTGGCCCAGCGGCGATTTGCAAATTTCATGGGCCTCCAGCTATATCAACTCCTCCTACAATGCCCCCGGCGTTAAGAGTCCGGCTATCGATGCGCTGATTGAGAAAATCGTGGCCGCGCAGGGCGATAAAGAAAAATTGCTTCCGCTTGGCCGCGCGCTCGACAGGGTGTTAACCTGGAACTACTACATGCTGCCAATGTGGTACATGGGCGAAGATCGCCTTGCCCGTTGGGACAAATTCTCGCTGCCCTCTGTACGCCCTGTCTATACGCTGGGTTTCGATACCTGGTGGTATGACGTGAACAAAGCCGCCAAACTGCCCGCAGAGCGGCGTTAAGGAATAACAATGGGTGCTTATCTGATCCGCCGCTTGCTGCTGGTTATCCCGACGCTGTGGGCCATCATCACGATTAACTTTTTCATCGTCCAGATTGCCCCTGGCGGGCCGGTGGATCAGGCTATCGCCGCCGTGGAATTTGGCCACAGCGGGGGAATGCCCGGTGGCGGCGGTGAAGGGATGGGTGCGAGTCACGCAAGGACCGGCGTGGGCAATATCAGCGAAAGCCACTACCGCGGCGGGCGCGGGTTGGATCCAGAGGTGATCGCCGAGATCACCCATCGCTACGGCTTTGATAAACCGCTGCATGAGCGTTATTTCAAGATGCTCTGGGATTACGTGCGCTTTGATTTTGGCGATAGCCTGTTTCGCAGCGCATCCGTGCTGACGTTAATTAAGCAAAGCCTGCCGGTTTCCGTCACCCTTGGTCTGTGGGGAACATTGATTATCTATCTGGTCTCCATTCCGTTGGGCATTCGAAAAGCGGTCTACAATGGCAGCCGCTTTGATATCTGGAGCAGCACCTTCATCATCATCGGCTATGCGATTCCGGCGTTTCTGTTTGCGGTTCTGCTTATCGTCTTTTTCGCCGGGGGGAGTTATTTCGATATTTTCCCGCTCCGGGGATTGGTGTCAGCTGATTTCAGCACCCTGCCGTGGTATCAAAAAATCACCGATTATTTCTGGCACATCACACTGCCGGTCCTCGCGACGGTCATTGGCGGTTTTGCAGCGCTGACGATGCTGACCAAAAACGCCTTCCTTGATGAAATCCGTAAACAGTATGTTGTCACCGCGCGCGCAAAGGGCGTGGGTGAAAAACAGATCATGTGGAAGCATGTTTTCCGCAACGCGATGCTGCTGGTGATTGCCGGATTCCCGGCCACCTTCATCAGTATGTTTTTTACCGGCTCGCTGCTGATAGAGGTGATGTTCTCCCTGAACGGTCTGGGACTGCTGGGCTATGAGGCCACCGTCTCGCGCGATTACCCGGTCATGTTTGGCACACTCTATATTTTCACCCTGATTGGCCTGCTGCTGAATATCATCAGTGATATCAGCTATACGCTGGTCGATCCCCGAATCGATTTTGAGGGCCGCTGATGCCGCGTTTAAGCCCCGTCAACCAGGCCCGCTGGGCACGCTTTCGCCACAACCGCCGCGGCTACTGGTCGCTGTGGATCTTCGCCGTGCTGTTTATCTTAAGCATGTGCGCCGAGCTGATTGCGAACGATAAGCCGCTGCTGGTGCATTTTAACGACCGCTGGTATGTGCCAGTGTTGAACAACTACAGCGAGAGTGATTTTGGCGGCCCGTTTGCGACCCCGGCTGAATATCAGGATCCGTGGCTTCGCGATCAAATCGACAGGCACGGCTGGGCGCTCTGGGCCCCCATTCGCTTTGGCGCAAACAGCATAAACTTTGCTACCTCAACCCCCTTCCCTTCGCCTCCCTCCGCGCAGAACTGGCTGGGAACCGACGCGAACGGCGGTGACGTGCTGGCACGCATTCTCTACGGCACGCGGATCTCCCTGCTCTTCGGGCTGATGCTGACGCTCTTTTCCAGCGTCATGGGCGTCGTCGCGGGTGCCGTTCAGGGCTATTACGGCGGAAAGCTCGATCTCTGGGGGCAACGCATCATTGAAGTCTGGTCGGGAATGCCAACGCTGTTTCTGATCATCCTGCTGTCCAGCGTAGTGCAGCCTGGCTTCTGGTGGCTGCTGGGGATCACCGTTCTGTTTGGCTGGATGGCGCTGGTGGGCGTGGTGCGCGCGGAATTTCTGCGGACGCGGAATTTTGACTATATCCGTGCCGCACAGGCGCTGGGGGTCAGCGATCGGGCGATTATTTTCCGCCATATGCTCCCCAACGCCGTGGTCGCAACCCTGACCTTTCTGCCCTTTATTTTGTGCAGTTCCATCACCACCCTCACCTCGCTTGATTTCCTTGGTTTTGGGCTGCCGCTCGGCTCGCCATCGCTCGGCGAACTGTTGCTGCAAGGCAAGAACAATCTTCAGGCGCCGTGGCTTGGCATCACTGCATTTCTCTCAGTGGCCGTGCTGCTTTCGCTGCTGATCTTTATTGGCGAAGCCGTGCGCGATGCCTTTGATCCCGACAAGGCGGTATAGATGACGCAACCTCTTCTCAGCATTGAAAACCTGTCTATAGCCTTTTCGAAGCAGGGCGAGACCCGCACGGTGGTGAATGACCTGTCACTGCAGATCCAGCGCGGCGAAACGCTGGCGCTGGTGGGGGAATCGGGTTCCGGTAAGAGCGTCTCGGCCCTCTCCATCCTGCGTCTGCTCCCTTCCCCGCCGGTTAGCTATCCGCAGGGTGACATTCTGTTCCATGGCAGTTCGCTGCTGCATGCGGATGAGCAAACCCTGCGCGGGATCCGCGGCAATAAGATTGCCATGATATTTCAGGAGCCGATGGTCTCGCTCAACCCGCTGCATACGCTGGAAAAACAGCTCTACGAAGTGCTGTCACTCCACCGGGGCATGCGCAAAGAGGCGGCGCGGGGTGAAATTCTCGATTGCCTTGAGCGCACGGGCATTCGCAATGCCGCCAAACGGCTGACTGATTTTCCGCACCAGCTCTCCGGCGGAGAACGTCAGCGCGTGATGATCGCCATGGCGCTGCTGACGCGTCCTGAACTGCTGATCGCCGATGAACCGACGACGGCACTGGACGTGACGGTTCAGGCGCAGATATTGACGCTGCTGCGGGAACTGCGTGACGAGCTGAACATGAGCCTGCTGTTTATTACGCACAACCTGAGCATCGTAAGAAAGCTGGCTGACAGCGTAGCGGTGATGCAAAACGGACGATGTGTTGAGCAAAATACGGCAGCCTCGCTGCTGACGGCACCTCAACACCCCTATACGCAGCGCCTGCTCAACAGCGAACCCTCCGGCGATCCCGTTCCCCTGGATGCCGACAGCGAGCCGCTGCTGCGCGTTGAGGGACTGGGCGTTTCATTTCCCGTTCGTAAAGGCATTTTACGGCGCGTTGTCGATCGGAACCCGGTTCTGAAAGATATCCGCTTCTCTCTGCGCACCGGTGAATCGCTGGGGCTGGTTGGTGAGTCGGGTTCTGGCAAGAGCACCACCGGTCTGGCGCTGCTGCGCTTAATCGCCTCGCAGGGTGAGATCCTCTTTGACGGCATGCCACTGCACACCCGGAACCGTCGTCAGATGTTGCCCGTGCGTCCACGCATGCAGGTTGTTTTTCAGGATCCCAACTCCTCGCTTAACCCAAGACTGAGTATTTTGCAGATTGTTGAAGAGGGTTTACGCGTTCATCGTCCCACGCTGAGCGCTCAGCAACGTGAAGAAGAGGTCATGCTTGTTATGGCTGAAGTGGGATTAGACCCCGCCACGCGCCACCGCTATCCTGCGGAATTTTCCGGCGGTCAGCGCCAGCGCATCGCGATTGCCCGCGCGCTGATCCTGAAACCTGAGTTGATCATTCTTGATGAACCCACCTCTTCACTGGACAGAACCGTACAGGCGCAGATCCTGACGCTGTTAAAAGGGTTACAGGAGAAGCATCGGCTGGCCTATATCTTCATCAGCCACGATTTACAGGTGGTGCGGGCGTTGTGCCATCAGGTGATTGTGTTGCGGCAGGGAGAAGTCGTCGAACAGGGAGAGTGCCAGCGCGTATTCACTGCGCCAACGCAGAGCTACACGCGCCAGCTACTGTCAGCAGACTAGCGCTCAGAAAGGATATTGACCAGAGAAAGGCTCGGCAATCGCCACGCCGAAGTTTTTCAGACGGCAGGTGGCAGCGAATTCATCCTGGCTGTTCACAAACAGGCAAGGCTCGCCTTCGCATTCCAGCACGGAGCTATCCACTTCGATATCCGTCAGCGCCTGACTGAGGCGCTCCATGACCGGCCATGCATTTTCGTCGCTCGGACTCAGCAGTTTGAGCGCAACCAGACAATTCTCGCACCCTGCGCCGCTTTGCGGAATCGGTTCAACTTTCGAACCTGCAAAACCCGCCGACCAGCGATAGCTCTGGGGCAAGCGATGTACAATGGAGAGTTGTAATGTATTCACGTTCGTTCCCCGGAAGCAAAAATTACTTCACAATTTATTTACATTTATAGTATCACATGATTGCAAACCTGCACTATTTAGCGGTTTTTATAGGCATTGCAGGCTCGCGTGGGCGCTATATGTACCCGTTTCTGCGATCTAACTCAACCTTTTTAAATACAATGATGTGACTTTTTACATAAATAGATTTTACATAAAAGAAACAAACACAGGGTAAACGAACAGCGCTTTGGTTGATATGCATCAACAAAAAGGCCCGAATCGGGCCTTCAGTGTGCTTTAGTGAGCGGCTTTACGCGGCCGACTGGCATAAAGATAGAAGAGAATGGAGCTGGTTGCGCAGAAAGCGATTGCCCACAACATCGGCCATGCGGTGTTAAACGTGGCCATCGAGAGCAGCGCCCCAACGACAGCGCCAATCCCAAAGCGGAACGTCCCCGCCAGTGACGACGCCGTGCCTGCCATATGCGGGAATTCGTCAAGGATAACCGCCATCGCGTTGGAAGAGATCATCGACACGCAGCCGACAAACGCGGCCACGCCCACCACCAGCGCCCAGAAGCCAATCCCCAGGAACGCGCTCACCACCATCCAGATAGCCATAACGAACTGGATCCACAGCCCGGCGCGGAACATATTGATCGCCCCTACCCGCCGTACAAAGCGGCTGTTGATGATGGTCATAACAAACAGGAACACGATGTTCAGCGCAAAGTAGTAGCCAAAGTGCTGCGGCGAAACGTGGTTCAGTTCGATATAAACAAACGGCCCGGCGCTCAGGAAGGAGAACATCCCGGCAAAGCTGAAGCCGCTCGCCAGCATGTAGCTCAGCACGCGCTTATGGCGAAACAGCGAGGCGAAATTCCCCATTGTGGTACGAATGTGGAACTTCTGCCGACGCTCAACGGGCAGCGTTTCATCAATAAAGAAGAAAATCATCGCCGAGGCCAGCAGCGCGGCAAGCGCCAGGATCCAGAAGATGGCGTGCCAGCTGAACCATACCAGCACGGCACCACCGACCATCGGGGCCACCAGCGGCGCAATGGTGGTAACCAGCATGACGAACGACATCATGCGGGAGAACTCTTCTTTCGGGTAGACATCGCGCATCAGGGCGTTGATCACCACGCTCGCGGCGGCGGCGGCCAGACCGTGGAAAAAGCGCATGATAATCAGCTGATCGATACTCTGCGCCAGCGCACAGGCAACGGCTGCGCCCGCAAAGACCAGCGTTCCGCCCAGGATAACAGGCTTGCGCCCAAGGCTATCCGCCATCGGCCCATACAGAAGCTGACCGATAGCAAAACCGAGAATATAGGTACTGAGCGTCATCTGCGCGCTGCCCGCCGGTACGCCAAACTGCGCGGAAATCACCGGCAACGCGGGCAGATACATATCGATGGAGAGCGGCATCAGCATCGCCAGCAGGCCAAGGATGAAAACGATCTTGAAAGACGAGTGTGGCCTGGTGGTCACAGAGTTCTCCTGAAATTTAGCGTGAAGGCAGACCGACGCTGGCGATCTCTTCTTCCGTTAACGGGCGGTATTCGCCTGGCTCGAGTTCCGGGTCAAGCTCAATCGCACCAATACGTTCACGATGCAGACCCACAACGTGGTTGCCCACTGCGGCGAACATCCGTTTCACCTGGTGATAGCGACCTTCGCTGATGGTCAGACGCACTTCCGTCGGGGTGATGACTTCAAGCACCGCCGGTTTGGTCAGATCTTTTTCATTATGCAGCTGAACGCCTTTGGTGAATTGCTCTGCCGTGTCATCAGATACCGGCGACTCCAGCGTGACCAGATAGGTTTTCTCGCAGTGATGGCGCGGAGAGGTGATGCGGTGAGACCACTGACCGTCATCGGTCATCAGCACCAGACCGGTAGTATCGATATCCAGACGACCCGCGGCATGCAGCTTGTGCGCCACTGGCTCATCGAGGAAATAGAGCACCGTCGGGTGATCCGGATCGTCCGTTGAACAGACGTAGCCTTCCGGTTTGTTGAGCATGAAATAGCGCGGACCGTGCTGCTGGGTCAGCGGATTGCCGTCATACTCCACCTGATGTTCAGGCTGGAGTTTGAAAGCGGTGTCTTTCACAATGTCGCCATCCACGGTAACGCGGCTGGCGCGAATCTCGCGCCCGGCAATAGCGCGGCTTACGCCGAGTTGCTGAGCGATAAACTTATCAAGTCGCATGAAATCTTTTTAGCCTTAATGGTGCTGGAAGTCGGACAACGCGCCCGAAAAAGAAGCAGTCAAGAACGGTTCAGTATAATGGTCTGGTTGCGCCACTCAAGGGAAAAAGTTTCGTGGCATACTATCTATACCCTAAATAATTCGAGTTGCATGCAGGCGGCAAAGGAGTGAATCCCCGGGAGCTTACATAAGTAAGTGACCGGGGTGAACGAGTGCAGCCAACGCACAGGCAACTTGAAGTATGACGGGTATATGTGCGGAATAACGAAACCGAGACCCTATGACTTTTACACTTCGCCCCTATCAGCAAGAAGCCGTCGACGCCACCCTCGCCTGGTTCCGTAAACATCGGGAACCGGCAGCCATCGTGCTCCCGACAGGTGCAGGCAAAAGCCTTGTCATCGCCGAGCTGGCGCGTCTGGCACGCGGGCGCGTGCTGGTGCTGGCGCACGTTAAAGAGCTGGTGGCGCAAAACCATGCCAAGTATTGTGCGCTTGGACTTGAGGCCGATATTTTCGCCGCCGGGCTGAAGCGCAAAGAGAGTCACGGCAAAGTGGTGTTTGGCAGCGTGCAGTCGGTTGCCCGTAACCTGGATCTTTTTCGCAGCGAGTTTTCACTGCTGATTGTCGACGAGTGCCACCGCATCAGCGATGACGACGACAGCCAGTATCAGCAAATCCTGACTCATCTGAAGGAAGTGAACCCTCACATTCGCCTTCTCGGCCTGACGGCCACGCCGTTTCGTCTGGGGAAAGGCTGGATTTATCACTTCCATTATCACGGCATGGTGCGCGGGGATGCGAAAGCCCTGTTCAGCGACTGCATTTATGAGCTTCCGCTACGCTACATGATTAAACATGGCTATCTGACGCCGCCGGAGCGGCTGGATATGCCGGTGGTGCAGTACGACTTCAGCCGCCTGCAGGCGCAAAGCAACGGGTTGTTCAGCGAAGCGGATCTTAACCAGGAGCTGAAAAAACAAAAGCGCATTACCCCTCACATCATCAGCCAGATTGAAGAGTTTGCGCAGACGCGCAAAGGGGTAATGATCTTTGCGGCCACCGTTGAGCATGCCCGCGAAATTACCGGGTTACTGCCCGCTGACGACGCGGCGCTGATCACCGGCGAAACACCCGGTCCGGAGCGCGACAGCCTGATCGAGGCCTTCAAAGCGCAGCGGTTTCGCTATCTGGTCAACGTGTCGGTGTTAACCACCGGGTTTGATGCGCCGCACGTTGACCTGATTGCTATTTTACGCCCGACCGAATCGGTGAGTCTCTATCAGCAGATTGTGGGCCGCGGCCTGCGCCTCTCGCCGGGCAAAACAGACTGCCTGATTCTGGATTACGCCGGGAATCCGCACGATCTGTACTCCCCTGAGGTCGGCACACCGAAAGGCAAAAGTGACAACGTGCCGGTCCAGGTGTTTTGTCCCGCCTGCGGGTTTGCCAATACCTTTTGGGGAAAAACCACCGCTGACGGTACGCTGATCGAACACTTTGGCCGCCGCTGTCAGGGCTGGTTTGAAGACGATGAAGGCCATCGCGAGCAGTGCGATTTTCGTTTCCGCTTTAAAAACTGTCCGCAGTGCAATGCCGAAAACGATATTGCCGCCCGTCGCTGCCGGGAGTGTGACACGATCCTGGTCGACCCTGATGACATGCTTAAGGCTGCGCTGAAGCTGAAAGATGCCCTGGTGCTGCGTTGTTCCGGCATGGCGCTGCAGCCCGGTGCGGATGAAAAAGGCGAGTGGCTGAAAATCACCTACTACGATGAGGATGGCGCAGACGTCAGCGAGCGTTTCCGGGTGCATACACCGGCGCAGAGAACGGCTTTCGAGCAGCTCTTTATCCGCCCGCACACCCGCACGCCGGGGGTGCCCCTGCGCTGGATAACCGTTGCCGATATCGTTCATCAGCAGGCGCTGCTGCGCCACCCGGATTTTGTTGTCGCCCGCAGGAAAGGCCAGTTCTGGCAGGTGCGTGAGAAGGTCTTCGACTACGAAGGACGCTTCCGCCGGGCAAATGAATTGCGCGGTTAACGGGACTTTTCGTTGATGTGGGGGGCATTTGAGTATAAAATGCCGCCCGCTTCACATCCGTGAGGCAGAACACTCACCTGCTGCTGGGTCGCCTGTAGTAGGGTTTTAAATACAGAGAGAAATCAATGTTCACTATCGAAGCAGAAGTACGTAACGTGCAGGGTAAGGGTGCGAGCCGCCGCCTGCGTAACGCCAACAAGTTCCCAGCTATCGTTTACGGTGGCGAAGCTGCTCCAGTTGCAATCGAACTGGACCACGACAAAGTATGGAACCTGCAGACCAAAGCTGAATTCTACAGCGAAGTTCTGACCATCGTTGTTGGCGGTAAAGAAGAAAAAGTGAAGGTTCAGGCTGTACAGCGTCACCCGTTCAAGCCAAAACTGTCTCACATCGACTTCGTTCGCGCGTAATCGCAAACTCGTCGAATAAAAACCCCGCTTCTGCGGGGTTTTTTTATGGCTGCTATTTACCGCCAGAGGTGCGTCGCTGCAGCTGATCGCGCAGGTTCGGCGGCGTGCCTTTGATGGTCAGCGTGTCGGTGGCCGGATCCCAGAAGATGCGTTCCCCCAACAGCATGGCGTCAAAGTTGATGGTTAATCCACCGCCGCTACCGGCAAATTTGGTGAGCTGACGCAGCGTACTGCGGTCCGCCGGGAAGCTCTCTTCCAGTTCATAGCCTTTTTCAGCCGTAAATTCCTGGAAGCTGACTTCACTCACACCTGCCAGCTCTTTTGACAGGGATTCCAGCTCAATCTCTTCGCCTGCCTGCAGCTGCTCGTTGCAGTAGCTGTAAACCTGCTGACGCACGGTCTGACGCTCGGATTTATCGAGCTGCGCTTCCGCCGTAAAATCATCAACCGCCTGCAGCAGACCTTTGTTCTGCGCTTTGGCGTTCAGACCTTCGCTGGCGCCGAGGAAGTCCATAAAGAAATCGGCGACTTTGCGCCCCACGCGCCCTTTCAGGAAAGTCAGATAGCGGGTCGATTCCGGATTGGTTTCCCACTCGGTCAAATCGATACGCGCCACGATATCCGCATGGTTGATATCCAGATAGTGCGTCGAGCTAATGTCCAGCTGCTCATTCACGCGCATGCTGCTTAAGTTGTTCAGCACGGTCACCAGCAGGTATTCCACCGCCAGGTAACGGTAATGGCAGAACAGGACGATACCGCCATCGGCGAACGGATATTTTGCCAGCTCGTCACGCAGACGCCCGGTTGCGGCACGGCTGAATGCCAGGAAATCTTCTTCGCCCTGACGCTGAAGACGCAGGCTATCCGCCAGTTCGCTCTCTTCGCTGAACAGACCATAGGCTTTATTTTTAGCACTGTAGACGCGGTGCAACTCCGCCATCATTTCCACAACGGTCGCCGTGGGTTCAAGTAACGAATCGCGCAGCACCACTTCAAGGGTTTGCTCATCACGCTTGATAAGCTGGTGCAAGGCAATCTGGTTGATTTCCAGACTCATGATAAACTCTCCTTTTAGACCGGGCGGTATTCAACCACCACCAGCGCATGTGTGCAACAGAAGATAAAAAAGGGGAAAAAAAGCTGTTGCTACGGTAATATGTCGCCCTTCTCTCAACAAACTGATTTTGATTTATGCCACAACATTCCCGCTACAGTGACGAACACGTTGAACAACTGCTCAGTGAGCTGGTCAACGTACTGGAAAAACATAAAACGCCAACCGATCTCTCCCTGATGGTTTTGGGAAATATGGTTACCAACCTTATCAACACCAGCGTTGCTCCGGCTCAACGTCAGGCGATCGCCAAATCTTTCGCCCAGGCACTGCAGTCCTCGGTTAGCGACGACCAGGCACACTAAGGGAAACGAACAACAGTTTATGGTGACGAATCGTCAGCGCTACCGTGAAAAAGTCTCCCAGATGGTCAGCTGGGGGCACTGGTTTGCCCTGTTCAACATTTTGTTGGCGATGGTTCTCGGCTGCCGTTATCTGTTTGTGGCGGACTGGCCCACCACGCTTATCGGACGTGTTTACTCCTGGATAAGCCTGGTCGGTCACTTTAGCTTTCTGGTCTTCGCCACCTATCTGCTCATCCTGTTCCCTCTGACGTTTATCGTCATGTCGCAGCGTCTGATGCGGTTCTTGTCCGCCATCCTTGCGACCGCGGGCATGACGCTTTTGCTGATCGACAGCGAAGTCTTTACCCGTTTCCACCTGCATCTCAACCCTATTGTCTGGGAGCTGGTCATTAACCCCGATCAGAACGAGACCGCACGTGACTGGCAGCTGATGTTTATCAGCGTGCCCATTATTCTTCTGATTGAGATGCTGTTCGCCACCTGGAGCTGGCAGAAGCTGCGAAGCCTCACCCGGCGGCGCCATTACGCGAAGCCCGTTGCCGCGCTCTTTTTCATCTCATTCATCAGTTCGCACCTCATGTATATCTGGGCGGATGCGAACTTCTATCGTCCTATCACCATGCAGCGCGCAAACCTGCCGCTCTCGTATCCGATGACGGCACGTCGTTTCCTTGAGAAACACGGTCTGCTGGATGCGCAGGAGTATCAGCGTCGCCTGGTCGAGCAAGGTAATCCGGAAGCGGTCAGCGTGCAGTATCCGCTGAGCGATTTGCGCTATCGCGACATGGGCCGCGGGCAAAACGTTCTGCTGATCACCGTTGATGGTCTGAACTATTCGCGCTACGAGAAGCAGATGCCCGCACTGGCGGCGTTCGGGGATAAGAACATCACCTTTACGCAGCATATGAGCTCGGGCAACTCAACCGACGCGGGTATTTTTGGCCTGTTCTATGGAATATCGCCGAGCTACATGGATGGCGTACTGTCTTCACGCACGCCAGCAGCATTGATCACCGGGCTTAACCAGCAAGGTTATCAGCTGGGGCTGTTCGCGTCCGATGGCTTCAACAGTTCGCTGTACCGTCAGGCTCTGCTCTCTGATTTCTCTCTGCCTGCCGCGCAGAGCCAGTCTGACACCCAGACGGCAAACCAGTGGATTAACTGGCTGCAGCGCTACGCTCAGGAAGATAACCGCTGGTTCTCCTGGGTTGCGTTTAACGGCACTACGGATGACAGCAATCAGAAAGGCTTCACCCGTCGTTACACTCGTGCGGCAGGTGACGTTGATGCACAAATTGCGCGCGTGCTGACCGCCCTGAACGACTCGGGCAAGCTGGACAATACGGTAGTGATTATCACTGCGGGCCATGGCGTGCCACTGGGCGACGAGATGGAGAGCATGGCCTGGTCACGTCCGAACCTGCATGTGCCACTGATCGTTCACTGGCCGGGTACCCCTGCGCAGCGCATCAATTTGCTTACCGATCATAAAGATGTGATGACCACATTGATGCAGCGCCTGTTGCACATCAGCACGCCGGCTAACGAGTACTCTCAGGGGCAAGATCTCTTTAGCGCCACTCGTCGTCACAACTGGGTGACTGCCGCAGGTGGCAATACGCTGGCGGTCACGACGCCTGAGCTGACGCTGGTACTGAACAGTAACGGGAGTTATCAGACCTATAACCTGAAGGGCGAGAAGCTGAAGGACCAAAAACCACAGCTCAGCCTGCTGTTGCAGGTCCTGACGGACGAGAAACGGTTTATTGCTAACTGATTAATAATAAACCAGTTAGCGCGTTCTTCCCCTTGCATTCAAAAAGGAATCGAGTAGTATTCCTTTCATGCGTCGGCACGTAGCGCAGCCTGGTAGCGCACCGTCATGGGGTGTCGGGGGTCGGAGGTTCAAATCCTCTCGTGCCGACCAAAACACATTGAAAACCAGCCTTTTACGGCTGGTTTTTTTATTGCAGCGCGTCCGGCGTTTTACGCAAGTAAACCAGCGTAGCGAGACAAATCACCGCCCCGGCATAAAACGTATATTCTGCGCCTGCCGTTTCCCAGATCGCTCCCGCCCCCACGCTGGCAATAAGCAAGCCGACGCCACTGACCATGCTGAAAATGCCGTAGGCGGTGCCGCGTAAATCTGCTGGTGCGGTTTTCGCAATCATTGCCGCCAACAGTCCCTGCGTCATCCCCATGTGCAAGCCCCACAGCGCGACGCCTAAAAGAATCCCGCCCCAGTGAGAACTCAGCGCCAGCACAACGTCGGCACCTATCAATACCACCAACCCCCACTGCAGCAGCCGGGTGTGGCTCATTGAGTCTGAGAGCTTGCCAAAAGGATAGGCTGACAGGAAATAGAGCAGGTTCATGGCCACCATCACCAGTGGGATCAACGCCAGCGGGACGCCCGACTGCTGCGCGCGAAGCACCAGAAACGCTTCACTAAAGCGAGCCAGAGTGAAGACGCCCCCCAGTCCAATGACCCACCAGCAGCCTTTGCCCAGCCGCTTCAGGTTCTCTTTTTTAATCGGATTGGTTCGCTTATGTTCGACAGGGGTTTTCGGTTCACGAAGTCCGAAGAAAAGTAACGCTACCGCGAGCACGCCGGGGATCACTGCGATCCAGAATATGGTGCGAAAATCGTCGTTCCACAGCAGCATTAACCCAACGGCCAGCAAGGGGCCAAGAAATGCACCGATGGTATCCATAGACTGACGCAGACCGAACGCCGCACCGCGCAGTTCGGGCGGCGTCACGTCAGCGACCAGCGCGTCCCGCGGTGCGCCGCGGATCCCCTTCCCTACCCGGTCGATGAGTCGTGCCCCCAGAATCATGCCGGATGACGAGGCGATGGCGAACAGCGGTTTACTCAGCGCGCCCAGCCCATAGCCCAACACCGCCAGCCCTTTTCGCTTGCCGAGGTAGTCGCTGATTGCACCGGAAAAAACTTTAATAAAAAGCGCCGTGGCTTCCGCCAAACCTTCAATAAGACCGATGAAAATCACGCTGGCACCGAGCGTTGTGACCATAAACAACGGCAGCAGGCTGTGAATGATCTCCGAGGAGATATCCATCAACATACTGACTCCACCCACAACCCAGACTCCTTTCGGGATCCGGCTGAGCGTTGCAAACCGGGATAACATTGAGCATCTCCTGCTTTCTGTAGAACAATCTCGTTCGACACAGAATATCCTGGAAATGCGAATAAATATCATCAGACATAAAAAAAGCCAGCCCGAGAGGCTGGCTTGATTCTCGCCGATAAACGATCAGTGCTTATCGCGTCCGCCCAGGAAGAAAATGCCCAGCGGAATGGCAAGCAGAACGGTGAACACCAGGCTGTAAACAAAGATCATCGCCGATTGCAGAACGTACATGCTGGTCGTCCATGCAGAAAGGGGAATGTTGTACTGTTCAATGACGCCAACAATGGTTGCCCGTCCAACGCATGCAGCAGCAATCATAAACACAACCAGCAGCGCCAGCAGGAATTTACGGCCTTCAGGTGTTTTCAGTTTTGCGCGAACCATCTCTCTTCCCTTTACAGATGAATAACATTATCTGACGCTTAAAATAACACGATCTCCCCACCGACTCCACACCAGCATTAAAAACCATTTTTAATGCAAGAATGCAGTTTATTGCACTGCTCTCAATGAAAATATAAGTAAATCACTCCAGTCATTCATGGCAGTTATGTTAATCTCGGCAGGATCGTTTTGACTTAAAGGAATGACTGTGAAAAACGCACCTAAATTTGCTATCGCTCTTATCGCCGCCTGTGTCAGCACCGGGGCTTTCGCCAGTAACACGCAAAGTGAACAGCCGCTTGAAAAAGTCGCGCCGTATCCGCAAGCTGAAAAAGGGATGAAGCGTCAGGTAATTCAGTTACCGGCGCAGCAGGAAGAAGCGAACTTTAAAGTCGAGCTGTTAATCGGCAAGACGCTGGAAGTGGACTGCAACCAGCACCGTCTGGGCGGTCAGCTGGAAAGCAAAACCCTGGAAGGCTGGGGTTACGACTACTATGTCTTCGACAAAGTGACGTCTCCGGTTTCCACCATGATGGCGTGCCCGGACAGCAAAAAAGAGAAGAAATTTGTCACCGCGTATCTGGGTGATAACAGCCTGCTGCGCTATAACAGCAAGTTGCCGATTGTGGTCTATACGCCTGAAAACGTGGAAGTGAAGTATCGCGTGTGGAAGGCAGATGAAACTGTCGGACAAGCGGTAGTACGTTAAAAATAAGTCGGGTGGCGGCTTTGCCTTACCCGACCTACAAAACAACACCGACGTAGGCCGGGTAAGCGTCAGCGCCACCCGGCTTTTTTACGCTACAGCGCGATATCCGCAACCGGTTTGTTTTCCGCCTGAGGCTTCAGCTCCGCTTTTGGTGCAGCATCAGCAGCCTGCGGCTTAACATATTGCAGCTGCAGTACGCGGCTGGTGTATTCCAGCTCCTGCTCCGTCGCGTCCACGTTACCGTTCAGCTTCGTGCCGTAGGATGGAATAATGGTTTTCAGCTTCGCCTGCCATTCCGGGCTGGAAACTTTATCCTTAAACACTTTTTCCATCAGGTGCAGCATGATTGGCGCAGCGGTAGACGCACCCGGTGAAGCACCCAGCAGCGCGGCAATGGTGCCATCCTTGTCGCTCACCACTTCCGTACCCAGACGCAGCACGCCGCCCTCTTTCGGATCGCGTTTGATGATTTGTACGCGCTGACCCGCCTGCCACAAACGCCAGTCTTCTTTCTTCGCCTGCGGATAGTACTCTTTCAGCGCCTCGAAACGGTCGTCGTCAGAGAGCATCACCTGGCTAATCAGGTATTTCACCAGGTCGAAGTTATCCAGCCCTACGTCCATCATCGGCTTGACGTTAGAGGTGGTCGTGGCGCTCAGCAGATCCCACAGAGAACCGTTTTTCAGGAACTTGGTGGAGAAGGTCGCGAACGGTCCAAACAGCACCACGCGTTTGCCGTCAAGCATACGGGTATCGATATGCGGAACGGACATCGGCGGCGCACCTACAGAAGCCTGACCGTACACTTTTGCCAGATGACGATTAACCACCTCCGGGTTATCGGACACCAGGAACTGGCCGCCGACCGGGAAGCCCGCATAGTCGTCAGCTTCAGGAATACCGGACTCCTGCAGCAGCTTCAGCGCCGCACCACCGGCACCGATGAAGACAAATTTCGCCTTGATCACGTGTTCGGCTTCATTGTTTTTCAGATCGGCAACGGTCACGCTCCAGCTGTTGTCCGCGTTGCGCTTAAAGCCGCGCACTTCGGTGCTGAGCTGCAGATTGAAGTTCTCTTTTTTCTTCAGAGACGCGACCAACTGACGGGTAATTTCACCGTAGTTGACGTCAGTACCAATTTCGGTACGGGTCGCTGCTACTTTCTGATTCGGGTCACGACCTTCCATCACCAGCGGCGCCCACTCTTTGATCTGGGCATGATCTTCAGAGTATTTCATCCCGCGGAACAAGGTGCTCTGCTGCAGAGCGGCATAGCGCGCGCGCAGGAAGTTGACGTTCTGGTCGCCCCACACAAAGCTCATGTGCGGTACGGTGTTGATGAAGGAGTGCGGATCGTGCATCACGCCGCTGTTGACCTGGTGTGACCAGAACTGGCGTGAGATCTGGAACGCTTCGTTGATCTCTACCGCCTTCTCGATACTAATGGAACCGTCCTTTTTCTGCGGCGTATAGTTCAGTTCCATGAGTGCCGAGTGTCCGGTACCGGCGTTGTTCCAGCCGTTAGAGCTCTCCTGCGCCACGCCATCGAGGCGTTCAACCATGGTCATGGACCAGTCCGGCTGCAGTTCGTGCAGATAAGTTCCCAGCGTGGCGCTCATGATACCGCCACCAATTAATAGGACGTCCGTTTCCTGCTCTTTTGGTGCGTCTGCTTTCGCCGCCATTGAGACGGTGTTAAGCCCCACGGCCAGAGAAAAGAGCATGGCAGTCATTTTTTTCATAATTTATGCCTTAGTGTAAAAGTGCTTGATGCGTGGAAATTGCAGGTGAAAAAAGCTGCGGGGGCACGGTAACAACTTTTAAATATTGTTTAAAGGTTACGAAATTATTGTAATTGTGAAATTTAATGATGGATTGTTTGTAGGGGATTACGCTGGCAACTGGCAATCACTGAATTTTGTGGATACTATGCTGCACTTTGTGATCGCGCGCACGGAAGCCTGCCCTAACCAGCGAACTGTTATGTCCTTACCCCATTCAGCTGTATCCCCCGAAGACCGCGTAGCCAACGTGCTGCGTTCCCCTAAGCTGCTGACGCGTGAAATGCTGGCGGGGGTGATTACCGCTCTGGCGCTGATCCCCGAGGTCATCTCATTTTCCGTGGTGGCGGGCGTTGACCCGAAGGTCAGCCTGATCGCCTCCGTGGTCTTGTGTCTTGCCCTGTCTGTACTCGGTGGTCGTCCGGCGATGGTCACGGCCGCGGCCGGTTCCGTGGCGCTGGTCATTGGCCCAATGGTGCATCAGCATGGCGTACAGTACATTCTTCCCGCCGTGCTGATGGCTGGCGTGATTCAGATTCTGTTTGGCGTACTGGGCATGGCAAGACTAATGCGCTTTATTCCCCAGTCGGTCATGACCGGGTTTGTTAACGCCCTGGGCATTTTGATCTTCTTCGCGCAGGTGCCGCATTTCTGGAGCCGCAGCCCGCTGATTGTGGGCCTGTTCGTGCTGACGCTGCTGATCGTGCTGTGGGTGCCGCGCTATATCAAAAGCATCCCTTCCCCGCTGATTGCGATTGTGCTGTTAACCTTGTTCACCGTTTCAACCGGCCAAATCCTGCCGACCGTGGGCGATGAAGGCTCCATGAGCGGCGGCTTGCCGGGGCTTACCGAGCTGTTGGTTCCGCTCAATATGCAGACGCTGAGCATTATCTGGCCGTGCGCGCTGAGTATCGCGTTCGTCGGCCTGCTGGAATCCCTGCTGACGGCAAAGCTGGTGGATGAGCTGACCGCAACGCCGTCAAGTAAACGCCGCGAAAGCATTGGATTAGGCGTCGGCAATATTCTGTCGGGTTTTTATGGCGGCATTGCGGGCTGCGCGATGATCGGACAAACCATCGTCAACGTGGAGATGGGCAAGGGCCGAAGCCGTATTTCAACGCTTGCGGCGGGCATCGTGCTGCTGATCCTGGTGACGGCGCTCAGCGAAGTGATGGCCAAAATCCCGATGGCGGTGCTCGCGGGGATCATGGCGATTGTCGCCGTTAAAACCTTCAGCTGGCACAGCCTTCAGCCTGCAACAGTAAAAAATGCCCCGATAGCGGAAACGGTGGTCATGCTGGTCACCGTTGCCGCCACGGTATCAACCGGTAATCTGGCGATTGGCGTGCTGGGCGGGATTATCGTCATGGCACTGCTTCCCGCCCGCATTAAACGTCGGGCTACAGAAGAAAAATCGTCGCCAGCCCAAGAAAAATAAAGAAACCACCGGTATCGGTGATGGCGGTAATCATCACGCTCGACCCCACCGCGGGGTCGCGCCCCAGTTTGGTCATCGTCAGCGGGATAATCACGCCCATTATCGACGCCACCAGCAGGTTCAGCACCATCGCCAGCATCATCACGCCGCCCAGCGCCATATCGTCGTACAACCACCAGGTGATGCCGCCCATAATCCCGCCCCACACCAGGCCGTTAATAAGCGCGACGCCCATCTCTCTAAAAATGAGCCACGAAAAGTTACCCGGCTGAATATTTTCCAGCGCCAGGGCGCGAACGATCATGGTTATCGTCTGGTTTCCGGTGTTGCCACCAATCCCTGCGACGATCGGCATCAGCGAGGCGAGCGCCACCAGCTGTGAAATAGTGTGTTCAAAGCCGTCAATCACCCGCGAGGCAATAAACGCGGTACAGAGGTTAATGGCCAGCCACGCCCAGCGGGTTTTGACCGCTTTGCCCACAGATGCATGGACGTCATCTTCCGCGCTGATCCCACCGAGAGCACGTAAGTCGTTATCGGTCTCTTCATAAACCACGTCAATGATTTCATCGATGGTCAGACGCCCCATCAGCTTGCCGACGGAATCCACTACCGCCGCGCTCACAAGGTCGTCACGTTCGAAGGTTCGTGCCGCTTTTTCCGCATCGTCTTCCGGGGAGAAAACCATCGGCTCGGTTTCCATCACCTCGCTCACCCGCCGCTGGGTACTGTTCAGCAGGATGGTTTTCAGCTCCAGCTCGCCGAGCAGAGTTTTGTCCCGGGAGGTAACGAACAGTTTATCGGTGTTGTCCGGCATGCTGCCCAGACGTCGCAAATAGCGCTGCACCGTACCGAGCGTGACGTCAGGACGCACCATGATGACGCCGAACTCCATGATCGCGCCGACGCTGTTTTTCTCGTAGTGCATCACCTGACGCACGCGCGCCCGCTCCTCCGCAGGCAGTGACGCCAGCAGGCGACCGGTCAGGTTTCGCGGCAGGTGCTGAACGAGGTAAATCTGCTCGTCGATATCCAGCGTTTGCAGGGCATCCAGGATATCGCGGTCGCTCATCTCATCGATCAGGTCGTCCCAGACGTTTTCCGACGCCTCAAGCAGCACCTGTCCGCGCTCGTGATCCTGCACCAGCCGCCACAGGGCGTGGCGTTCTTCCGAGGGAAGCGCTTCGAGGGTATCCGCCAGATCCGGCGGGGGTAAATGAGCAACCAGCGCACCTACCTCAGCAATATCGTCGGCTAAGGTGCCGACATCATATTGCTCAGCCAGGGTCAGTTTGCCTAATAACGCAGAAGTAACCGCTTTATCGGTCGTGAGAAGCCAGATAAGTCGCGCACGCTCCTGGTCACGCTGTCTGGCGCTGTTTTTCTTTAATACCGACATCAATCATAAATCCATTAAATGAGTTGGCATTAAGCATAGCGCGGGGATATGTAAATAAGAATAAACAACGGGGCGGGATGGAGAAAAAAACGCCACTACGGCCACGATCTATCCCCTCTCCCTGTGGGAGAGGGTTAGGGTGAGGGCATCAGGCCGTGCGCGCCACCGCGTCACGCGATGCTGCATCGCGCTCTTCACCGGTCAGCTCGCTCAGCGTGCCGTCGCGCATCTCCAGCAGACGGTCGGCGTGAATGAAGTAATGATCGTCGTGGCTGATGGCGAAAATGGTTTTGCCCATCTCCTGCATCAGCGGCAGCAGCACCTGATAAAACTCGCGGCGGAAATGCGGGTCCTGATCTGCCGCCCATTCATCCAGCAGGATGATGTCACGCTCTTCCGCCAGGGCCAGCAGCAGCGCCACGCGCTTTTTCTGCCCTTTCGAGAGCTTAAGGTTCAGGATCTTGCCGTCCTGAAGCTCAAGCTTGTGCGACATCTGCAGATGCCCAAGCCACTTCTCCACCAGCGCCGGATTGGCCTGCTGGCCTTCCGGCCCCAGCAGCCGATCAAACAGCCAGACGTCGGTAAATACCGCCGAGAAAAGCTTGCGGTAATCCTCCGGTTTCTCTGCGCTCAGCGCCTTACCGTCCAGCAAAATCTCGCCCGACTGTGGTTGATAAAGCCCGGTCAGTAACATCGCCAGCGTGGATTTACCGCTGCCGTTGCCGCCAATCAGGAACAACAGCTCGCCACGGTGAATCGTCAGGTTAACCGGCCCTACAGAGAAGGCGTTGTCCTGATAGCGGAATGTGACGTTACGCAATTCCAGCGTTTGCCAGTTCGGGAAGGCCTGCGGACGCGGGAATTCAGCCTTAAACGGCGCGAGATCGAATTTTTTGAGCTTATTAAATGCCACCTGCGCACTCAGCAAGGTGGGCAACGCACCGACGGCCGAGAGCAGCGGCGTGCGCAAAAACAGCAGCGTCAGCGAGTAGGTTGCCGCCACGTTGGTGTCCGCCCAGCCCAGGCTGTTCGCCATCCAGAACACCAGGCCAATGGCACCCAGCATCATGATGTTCGACCAGTTCACCGCGCTCAGGTGGAAGGTATCGGCGCGAATGATGTGATGCCGGTATTCGCGCGCGTCCGGGATATAGAGATTATTGAAAATATGTTCAGCGCGCTCGCGGTTCAGGGTCAGCTCTTTGCGCCCTTCCAGCACCGTCTGGTAATCGTTGTAAAGTTTATCTTCGGTTTCGCGAAGTACCGCCATGTGTTTGTAGACGCGCGACACCAGCAGGAACCCGCCCCAGATGGTGATGACAATCCACAACGCGGTAACCGCCAGCATTTTAGTGGAGAGCCAGGCAAGGTAGGCCGCCGAACCGAAGGTCAAAATGATACCTTGCACCAGCTCCGGCAGACGCACAAAGGCGATGGTAATGGCGCGCACGTCGCTGGTCAGCCCTGCAAGCAGGGAGGCACTGCCGAGTTGCTCCACGCGCTCAACCTGCGTGTCGAGGATCCGCTTGATAAATTCGCTGCGCAGACGGAAAACGAAGTGGTGGCCGAGCGCGGTCAGGGCCAACTGTGAACCCAGCGTGACCGCCATCAGCAGCAGCAATAAACCCAGGAATTCCGGCAGAACGGCCAGCGAGGTGTCGACCATTTCAATCAAACGGACGTTGATAAAGGCGATCAGGCCGATACCCAGCGCGGCGCTGGCAAGGCTTAACGCCATCACCGCAATAAAAGGCCAGCGATACTGACGCCAGACAAGAAGAAGTAGTTGCATGCAGAGCAATCCGGACAAGAAAATCAGCCCGCAGTGTAAACTGCCTTGCGTTTACATCAAGAATAATTCTTATTTTTATTCGCCATAAGCCGCCTGACGGAACGTCAGGTTAAAGCGAAACGCCCCCGTTTGCGGGTGAACACCAGGTTTAAGCGGTTGAATGCCGTGATAAAAGAGCCTCGACTCGCCGCCCCAGACCACCACATCACCGTGCTCCAGCATCAGACGCTTAAGCGGATCGTTACGACGTAATCCACCAAACTGAAAAACAGCGGGCAGACCCAGAGAGACCGAAACGATTGGCGCGCGCAGATCCGGCTCATCCTTATCCTGATGCAGCGACAGTTTTGCCCCGACAGCATAGCGGTTGATCAGACAGGCATCCGGCTGAAAATCGGCATACCCGGCGGCAACCGCAGCCTCGTGGCAGAGTCGCTGAAATGCATCCGGCATCGGCGGCCAAGGCTTGCCGGTGGTGGGATCATTGGGCGCATACAGATAGCCGCGTTCGTTGGTCGCCCAGCCGAGTTGACCGCAGTTGGTCATCGCCACCGACATGGTATACCCGCCCGGCGTCACCATATGGCGAAATGGCGAGACGGCCGCCACCTCATCAATGCCTGTCAGTAACGCCGCTGCGCGGGAAAGCGCAAAGCGGCGCAGGATCACCGCCCCCGGCGCGAGCGGCTCCTGCCAGGGCTCCGCATCGGCAAAAAGATCGAGCATTATTCCTCCCGGCGATTCGCCTCACGTTTAAGCAATATCGCTTTTCGTGCCGTTCCCCAACGATAACCCGAAAGCGTCCCGTCGTTTCGCACTACGCGATGGCAGGGAATGACGATCGCCAGTTTGTTTGCAGCGCAGGCACCTGCCACGGCGCGTACGGCATTGGGTTTGCCCATCGCCTTTGCCACCTGTTGGTAGCTTGCCGTTTCACCACAGGGAATGTTGCGAAGGGCCTGCCAGACCTGCTGCTGAAAAGCCGTTCCGCGGATATCCAGCGGAAGCGTCAGCGGCACAGAGCGGCTGTCAATAGTGCTCATCACCTGCTGGATGCGCTGCGCGAACGGACCTTCAAGCACTTCTCGCTCCGCGCGGGGAAACAGCGTCAACAGCTCCCCTTCTAAAGTCGCATCGTCGTCACCCAGCAGGATTGCGCAGATCCCGCGCTCGCTTTCGCCAACCAGACAACGCCCCAGGGAACAGTCGCTGATGGCGTAACGAACCGCGACATCCCCGCTGCGGTACTGCTTCGCCGTCATCCCCAACGCCTCATCGGCTTTCCGGTAATAACTGCTGCTATCGGGAAACCCTGCCGCCAGTACAGCGTCGGTAATTTTATCCCCCTGCGCCAGCGCGCTGCGCAGACGGTGTTCCCGCGCGGCCTGCTGCCAGGCTTTAGGCGTCATGCCGGTCACGGATTTAAACAGACGGTGGAAATGGAAAGGACTGCTGCCGACCTTCTGCGCCAGCGCCTCCAGCGTTAACGCCGGATCCTGCTCCAGCAGGCGGCAGGCCTGTTCAACTTTCGCCAGCGTCTGCTGATGTGGGTTGAGCTTGTCCGGCATACAGCGTTTGCAGGGGCGAAAGCCGTCCTGAACAGCGTGCTGAGCATCAGGATAGAAGCGGACATTTTTACGCAGCGCGTGGCGGGCACGACAGGACGGACGGCAATAAATCCCCGTCGTCTGAACCGCAAAGACAAACTGATTATCGGCGCGAGGATCGCGGCCAAGCACGGCTTGCCAGCGATCTTCATCGGTAGTAAAGGTTACGTTTTTCATCATCAGCTCCTCTTACAAGCATAATCCTACCTTGCCCGAGTGCCACCGAACAAAAACCCGCAACCTTGCTTTTTAATTTTTTTCGCTCACCAGGAAGCCCGTAAACTGCGGCGAGCTCCAGGTTTTGAACCCGTCGCCCTCTTTGGTGATCATATAGACCGCGAGCTGTTCCTGCCGCGCCACCTCTTTGGCCTTTTCCGGGCCGAGAACCATCAGGCCGGTATCCCAGGCGTCCGCTTCCAGTGCCGTCGGCGCGATCACCGTAACGGAAACAAGATTATGGGTAATCGGACGGCCGGTCTGTGGATCGATGACATGCGAAATGCGTTTGCCGTCGAGCTCATAATAGTTTCGATAGCTTCCTGAGGTGCTGATCCCGTGGCCATTGATATCCACAATCGCCTGCACCGCGTTTTGCCGGTCTGTCGGTTTTTGAATGGCCACCCGCCACGGTTTGCCACTGGCGTTCATCCCCCGGCTGACGAGCGCACCGCCCACCGAGACCAGATAGCGGGAAATGCCTTCACGCTCCATCAGCGCCGCAAGATGATCTGCCGCATACCCCTCGCCTACCGTTGAGAGATCGACAAAGAGATCGGGAATGTCTTTTTGCAGATATTGTTGACCGTACTGGTTAATGACCGTCAGGTGTTGCAGCCCGGTGCGCGCGCGGGCGTCATCAATCGCCGCCTGGTCAGGCGTGGTCACCGGCTGCTTGTTGGGGCCAAAGCCCCACAGATTCACCAGCGGGCCGACGGTCACGTCCATCGCGCCGTTGGTTTTATACCCCACGCGCATTGACTCCGTCACAATATCGGCCATGGCTTCACTCACCGGCCACAGAGAGGTGCTGGTTGAGAGGTTAAAACGCATGAGCGCTGAGTCGTTTTTATAGGTTGAAAGCAGCTCGTCATCAGCGTCGAGCTGGGACTGAATTTTGCCGCGAAGTTCGTCAGCCCGCGCCGTGTCGAGATGCATGACGCTCACACGCCAGAAGGTGCCCATCGTTTTTCCTTCCAGCACCGTCGCCGCTGGCGCGTCAGTTTGTGCTGAGGGTGCAGGCGCGTCACACGCTGTCAGGAAAAAAAGCATAGCCAGAACGCTGGCGCGTAAAAAAGTCATATCCATTCATTATTATCCTCATGCCAGGGCGGCAAGAGTACACCAAAATGGTCCCGTTGTAAGACCCAAAAAAAGGGGCCAGAAGGCCCCTTAGTTACGCAATGAAGCGATTAGAACTGGTAAACCAGACCCAGCGCGACGACATCGTCAGTGCTGATGCCAGCGCTACGAGTGAAGTCGTTCTCGTCCAGCAGGTTGATTTTGTAATCAACATAGGTGGACATGTTTTTGTTGAAGTAGTAAGTCGCGCCCACGTCAACATATTTCAGGATATCCTGGTCGCCGTAGCCGTTTTCCAGATCCTTACCTTTAGACTGCAGGTAAGCCACGGATGGACGCAGACCGAAGTCGAACTGGTACTGTGCAACCACTTCGAAGTTCTGTGCTTTGTTAGCCCAGCCCAGATCGCCCGCGCGGGTCGCATTGTAGGTCTGGGTGTACTGTGCAGCGAGGTAGAGGTTGTTCGCGTCGTATTTCAGACCACCGGTGTAGGTGTCAGCACGATCGCCGGTACCGAAGCCCATGTCGTTCTGGGAGTTGGTACGTTTAGAGCTGGTGAGAGCAGTACCGATACCGAAGCCTTCGCCCAGATCGTAAGTGATAGAACCACCGTAGCCATCACCGTTCTGACGGAGTGCAGAACGACCGTTGTTGGTCTGGTCTTCACCGCTCACGCTACCGTTTTTACCCTGATACTGCAGCGCGAAGTTCAGGCCATCAACCAGACCGAAGAAGTCCTGGTTACGGTAGGTCGCGAAGCCATTACCACGCTGCTGCATGAAGTTGTCAGAACCGTAGGTGTCGCCGCCGAATTCTGGCAGTACGTCAGTCCAGGAGGTGACATCGTAAACAACACCGTAGTTACGACCGTAATCGAAAGAACCCGCGTCGGCAAATTTCAGACCCGCGAACGCCACACGCGTCCAGGAGTTGTTTTCGTTTTCGCCGGAGTTACCCTGAATCTGGTATTCCCACTGGCCGTAACCGGTCAGTTGGTCATTAACCTGCGTTTCGCCCTTGAAGCCAAGACGCATGTAGGTCTGGTCGCCGTCAACGCTGTCGTCATCAGAGAAATAGTGCAGACCATCAACTTTACCGTACAGATCTAATTTGTTGCCGTCTTTGTTATAAATTTCAGCCGCATTTGCTGCGCCTGCTACCAGCAGTGCTGGTACCAGGAGGGACAGTACTTTAACTTTCATTTTATTAACCCTCTGTTATATGCCTTATTATTACCACTGCTTACTGGTTAACCCTCTTAACCAGTCGGCAACTTCATTCTCCTCAAAAATACAGAATAATCCAACGAGAATATGATACGAAAACTTTTAAGATGTTTCATTTACCTATCAAGATGTTTCAATTTGTAAACATCAAGGAACTTTTACAAAGCACGCAGGGGTTAAAAATATAGCACCAATAATCAAAATGAAAAAAAATTAACTTAAAATCAGCCAATTAGATAAAAAATCATGACAGCACTGAATGATAAAACAAAACAAGCCAATATCACTAAAATAACTCTCGCTATCATCATTAACTTTATTTATTACCGTCATTCAGTTTTGAATGTCTGTTTATCCCTAATTGAACCGAATGCCGAGCGTTCGGTTTTTTTTTACCTTTCTTTACGCAACTATATTTTTCTTGTGCTACCGCTCCGAAATCGTAACGACTATTAACTAAATCGCCCCCTGACCCTTCGCAGACCCGCATCATTTCTACAAAACTCAATTTCTTGTTTATTCGTGCTATTCCCGAAAAGATGTCGATTTATATTTATACACCCCGCCGTCATTTGTACATATTTCACGCACCGAGCACTGCCGACATTCTTCGTGGAAAAAGTCCGTCATTCTCAGACCATGACGCTGGAAATTCAGGTTTTACCCTTTATACTGCCGTATCCCCTTAAAGCACGGCCATCACGGGTTAAAGATATCAATGAGTCAGACTGAAACTACCGCCCTGAGCAAATTCTCCCTCCTTCCTGGGAGCATCACCCGTTTCTTTCTTCTATTGATCGTTGTGCTGTTGGTCACGATGGGGGTCATGGTTCAAAGTGCGGTCAATGCCTGGCTGAAGGACAAGAGTTACCAGATCGTTGATATCACGCATGCGGTACACAAACGGATCGACACATGGCGCTATGCGACCTGGCAGATCTACGACAACATTGCCGCCGCGCCCGCAACCACCACCGGGGAAGGATTACAGGAGACACGCCTTAAGCAGGATGTGTATTACCTGGAAAAACCTCAGCGTAAGACAGAAGCCCTGATTTTCGGTTCGCATGACAGCGCGACGCTTGAGATGACGCAGCGCATTTCAACCTATCTTGATACTCTCTGGGGCGCAGAGACCGTGCCCTGGTCGATGTACTACCTGAACGGTCAGGACAACAGCATGATCCTGATCTCTACCCTGCCGCTCAAAGACCTCTCATCCGGATTTAAAGAGACGACGGTAGGGAGCATTGTGGATTCACGCCGCGCAGAAATGTTGCAGCAAGCCAACGCCCTGGATGAGCGCGAGAGTTTCTCCTCTTTGCGACGTCTGGCCTGGCAAAATGGGCATTACTTTACGCTGCGCACGACGTTTAACCAGCCGGGACACCTCGCAACCGTGGTGGCGTTCGATCTGCCGATCAATGACCTGATCCCCCCGGACATGCCGCTGGACAGCTTCCGCCTGGAGCCTGACAACAGCACGCAAAACCTGCGCAACCCGCCGGATAAAGAAGGGACTGAGAGTGTCTCTATTTCATTTAACGGCTCAAAAATCGAAATTGCGTCATCGTTAAATTCAACCGGCATGCGTCTGGTGTGGCAGGTGCCGTTTGGCACCTTGCTGCTTGATACATTGCAAAACATCCTGCTGCCGCTGCTGCTGAACATCGGTTTGCTGGCGCTGGCGCTGTTTGGCTACAGCACGTTCCGCTTCCAGCCGGGACGTCAGAGTGACGCCTCTGCTGTCTCTGCGGGCACCAGTAATGAACTTCGCGTATTGCGCGCCCTGAATGAAGAGATTATTTCGGTCCTGCCGCTCGGGGTGCTTGTTCACGATCAGGAAGCCAACCGCACCGTGATGAGCAACAAGATTGCCGATCACCTTCTTCCCCACCTGAACCTGCAGAACATCACGGCGATGGCGGACCAGCACCAGGGGGTAATTCAGGCGACCATTAATAACGAACTGTATGAGATCCGTCAGTTCAGCAGCCAGGTTGCATCCCGTACGCAAATCTTTGTTATTCGCGATCAGGACCGTGAAGTGCTGGTCAACAAAAAGCTCAAGCAGGCGCAGCGGCTTTACGAGAAAAACCAGCATGGCCGCACGGCGTTTATGCAAAATATCGGTGATGCGTTCAAACAACCGCTAAAAACGCTGGCTGCTCAGGCTGCGGGTCTGAATACGCCAGAAGGCCAGCAGTTGACGAGCCAAGCCGAGTCGCTGGTGCGTATGGTGGACGAAATTCAGCTCGCAAACATGCTGGAAAATGACATCTGGAAAGGCACACCAACGCTCTTTTCTATCCAGGATCTGATCGATGAAGTGGTTCCGGAGGTGCTCCCGGTCATTAAGCGCAAAGGGCTGCAGCTGCTGATAAACAACCACCTCCCGGCGAATGACGAGCGCCATGGCGATCGCGAAGCGCTGCGTCGGATCCTGCTGATGCTGATCCAGTATTCGGTCACCACCACTCAGATCGGTAAGATCACTCTCGAAGTCAGCACTGACGAATCGACGGAGGATCGCCTGACGTTCCGTATTCTGGACACGGGTGAAGGCGTCACCGTAAGTGAAATTGATAATCTGCACTTCCCGTTCCTGAACGATACCCAGAGTGACCACTACGGCAAAGCGAACGCCCTCACCTTCTGGCTGTGCGATCAGCTGGCACGTAAACTGGGCGGTCATCTGAATATTAAGGCGCGTGAATCCCTCGGCACACGCTACTCGCTGCATGTCAAAATGGCGGCGAATCCACAGGAAGAAGATGAAGAACGTCTGCTGGATGATGTGGTGGTGATGGTCGATGTGACCTCAAACGAGATCCGCAATATCGTGGTTCGCCAGTTAGAAAACTGGGGTGCGGCCTGCATCACGCCGGACGAAAGGCTTGCGAGTCAAGAATTTGATCTATTTTTAACTGATAATCCGTCTAATCTTACTGCCACAGGCTTGCTTTTAAGCGATGATGAGTCAGGCGTGCGAAAAATCGGCCCAGGCCAGCTGCGCGTCAACTTTAATATAAGCAATGCGATGCAGGAAGCTGTACTACAACTTATAGAAGAGCAACTGGCGCAGGAAGAGATAGCGGAATCACCGTTAGGCGGCAATGAAAATGCCGAGCTCCACGCCAGCGGATACTATTCACTCTTTGTTGATACAGTACCAGATGATGTTAAGCGGTTGTATACTGAGTCCGCTGCGAATGATTTTGCAGCGCTGGCACAGACAGCACACCGGCTTAAAGGGGTGTTTGCCATGCTTAATCTGGTTCCCGGCAAGCAGTTATGTGAAACGCTGGAACATCTAATTCGTGAGAAAGATGCCTCTGGCATTGAAAAATACATCAGCGACATTGACGCCTATGTCAAGAGCTTGCTGTAGCAAGGTAGCCTTATACATGAACAATATGAACGTAATTATTGCCGATGACCATCCGATTGTACTGTTCGGTATTCGCAAATCACTTGAACAGATCGAGTGGGTGAATGTAGTCGGTGAATTTGAAGACTCTACAGCACTGATCAATAACCTTCCTAAACTTGATGCACACGTGCTCATTACCGACCTGTCCATGCCTGGAGACAAATACGGTGATGGGATCACGCTCATCAAATACATTAAACGTCACTTCCCGGACATCTCGATCATCGTTCTGACCATGAACAACAACCCGGCGATTCTGAGCGCAGTGTTGGATCTGGATATCGAAGGGATTGTGCTGAAGCAAGGTGCACCAACCGACCTGCCAAAAGCGCTGGCAGCGCTGCAGAAAGGCAAGAAATTCACGCCTGAAAGCGTCTCCCGCCTGCTGGAGAAAATCAGCGCGGGCGGCTATGGCGACAAGCGCCTGTCTCCAAAAGAGAGCGAAGTTCTGCGTCTCTTCGCAGAAGGTTTCCTGGTAACCGAGATTGCCAAGAAGCTGAACCGCAGTATTAAAACCATCAGCAGCCAGAAGAAATCAGCAATGATGAAGCTGGGTGTGGACAATGATATTGCGCTGCTCAACTATCTCTCCTCCGTGACGCTGAGCGCAACGGATAAGGATTGATCCCCACTGTAAATGCCGGGTGGCGCTGGCGCTTACCCGGCCTACAAAACCCGTAGGCCCGCGCAAGCGCAGCGCCGCCGGGCAAATAAAAAGGCCCTCGCGGGCCTTTTTTATATTCTGGTTTTTCTCACGCGATCCGCATAAATCGACAATGTCTGTTTCAGCACGTCCAGCGTCACCGGCTTCGACAGGCAGCTGTCCATGCCAGACTCCAGGCAGCGCTGCTTCTCTTCCGCCAGGGCGTTAGCCGTCACGCCAACGACCGGCAGCGTCAGGCCAAGCTGGCGAATGCGCTGCGTCAGACGGTAGCCGTCCATGTTTGGCATATTCACGTCGCTCAGCACGATATCAATATGGTTTTTACTCAGCACGTTCAGCGCATCGACGCCGTCGTTGGCGGTTTTACACTGATATCCGAGCGAGCCAAGCTGGTCGGCCAGCAGGCGGCGGTTGATTGGATGGTCGTCCACCACCAGAATCATCATATCGTCATTCACTGACGCCAGCGCATCCGGTGACGGCAGTGCCGTTGCGCCATCGCTGTCTTCAAGCTGTACGCTGTAAATGCGCGCCAGTAGCCCTAACAGCTCATGCGGGGTCGCCACGCTGTGCACCCATTCCCCCGGCGCGCGCTCCAGCGGAATACCAATATGGCGACGGCAGAACATGATCACCCCTCTTCCCGGCCACGCCTGTTCCGGCATGTCGTCAGCGATCAGCATATCGTCCACGTCCGGGGTCTGCCCTTCATATCGGCATACCCGTACGCCACTGTGGTTAAGCAGCGCCGTCAGATAATCATTGAGCGAAGCGTTATGCACCGCCAGCCAGCAGCGCTTGTCGCTCAGCCCATCGACCGTCGTTTTAGCCGGATACTGCGCCGAGTAGAGCGGAATACGGATGGTGAACTGGCTTCCCATGCCCGGTTCGGTATCGACCGAGATATCACCGTCCATCATGCTGATGAGCTTTTCACAAATCGCCAGCCCCAGTCCGGTACCCTGGAAGTTGCGCTGCACGCCCGTCCCGACCTGGAAGAACGGGTCGAACAGACGGACCACCTCCTTCGCCGGGATGCCCACGCCCGTATCACGCACACGGATAGTCAGATAGTCCCCTACGCGGCACACGTGGAGCACAATACAGCCAATATCGGTGAATTTGATGGCGTTGCTCAGCAGGTTGGATATGACCTGCTGCAGGCGCATCGGATCGCCGTGCAGCGTCAGCGGCACGTCCGGTTCGATAAAGCAGTACAGTCCCAGCTGTTTACGCACCACCAGCGGCAGATAGTTGGCGCTAATATGGTTCATGACCTCGCGTGGGGAAAACTCGCGCGGCTCGATTTTCAGCTGCTCTGACTCAATTTTTGAAAAATCGAGAATATCGCTGATGATTTTCAACAACAGGCTTGAAGAGTTGTTCATCGCCGTGACCAGGCGATCAACCCCTTTCGGCAGCTCTTTCGTCTGCAGCAGATCGAGGTTACCGATGATCCCGTAAAGCGGCGTGCGCAGCTCGTGGCTGACGGTAGCAAGGAACATTGATTTCGACTGGCTGGCCTGCTCGGCCGCCTGCGCCATCTCCTGAAGCGACTCTTCCATTTTCACGCGCGCGGAGACATCCACCAGCACGCAAATGGCTACGTTTTCATTACGATAGCGCGAATGCACGAAGCTGATTTGCAGGTTGGTGTGGGTGCTGGTCAGCACGTCCACAAAGTTAACCTGCTGCCCGCAGATAATCTGCGTCAGCCGCTGCCTGTCCTCATGCGTCAGCATGTTCAGGTAGTTATGCGCCAGCTCGTTACTGAGGATATTGGTTCCGTCCTGGGTGCGCAGGATACAGATCCCCACCGGCGCAGAGGCGACAATCTTACGGTTAAACTGCTCATGCTCTTCGAGACGCTGGGCGTCTGCCTCTGCCGGAATAAATATCCGGCGCTCATACATGCGCGCCAGCATAAACAGCGCCACGCCCACCGCGATATTCAGCAAAATGGCGTTGAGGATCAGGATGCGAATGCGTTCAAGCACCATATCCACCGGCACCGAATAGACAATGCTGAGCGACGAAGGAGGCAGACTTTTCTTCAACACCAGTTCGCGGAAACCGGAGGTGTAGCCAAACCATGACCGCTCCTGCATCCAGTGCGGATCAACGTTCAAACGGTTATCCGGCCCGGCGAGCGAGATCAGGGAATGACCGTTTTCATCGAGAATGGTCACCCCCATCGGCAGGCTGCCCGGCGTGAAGAAGTTTTCCATGCGGATGGTTTGTTCAATGCCGAGCAGCGCCTGCAGGCGGTTGCCCAGATACACCGGCGTCAGGGCATAGAAATAGCCCACGCCCGTGCGCGGGCCCTGGCTAATCCAGAAGATGTTATTCCCGCGCTCGTCCTGCGGCGCATTGCGGTATTTCACAATACGCTCATGCAGGCTTTTCAGCGCGTCATCGCGCTCTACGGGCATGTCGCGCAGGCCAAAATCGGCCATGCAGAGATTTTCGCTGCCAATAAGATAGACGCGGTTCAGGTCATAGGCCGCGGAGAAGTTGTCACGCCAGTAGCGCATAAACCACGCCAGCGATTCCAGCGAGCCGCGCCAGGTGCTGCCCATTGCGGAGCAGTCAGAGTCAGGGAACAGGGGCTCAAAGTCGGGCACTTCGGTTTTATCATTGCGCCCACGAATGGCAAGAATACCGTTTTCCGCCGTCAGGCGATTCTCGGCAATGTACTTCAGCTCCTTCATGACGTCAGAGGTGCGCTGAATGTAGCGCTGGGCCTGATCGGAGCTGAGATTAAACTCCTGGCGGATCTCCGCTTCTTTCTGGTGTAGCGCATTAACGATGAAAAACACCGAGAACAGAGCCACCAGCAACCAAAGCAGTAGCGCCAGCGCCCGGAACAGATAGCGAGAGACTTTCAGCGTGGTACGAAAGGAGACGAGGTATTTCAAAGGGGCGAGGCTCCGCCATCGGGGTCAAAAAGAATGTGGTTAAGGTAGCGGTAAACGCGGCTTGTCGCAACGTTCACTTGTCTGCTTGTGCAAAAGAAAAGGGCCGGAAACCGGCCCTTTTTGCGTCAGGAGACATTACTCGTCAGCGTCATCCGCTGCATCTTCGTCGGTGTCCGCTTCCGGCGCGATTTCATCATCGCCTTCCGCTACCGTACCATCGATGGAGTCGAGTTCTTCGTCATCCACAGGCTCAGCAACGCGCTGCAGACCCACCACGTTTTCATCTTCCGCTGTACGGATGAGGATCACGCCCTGGGTGTTACGACCCACCACGCTGATCTCAGATACGCGAGTACGCACCAGCGTACCGGCATCGGTGATCATCATGATCTGGTCGGCGTCGTCCACCTGCACCGCGCCGACAACGGAACCGTTGCGCTCGGTCACTTTGATAGAGATAACACCCTGCGTACCACGGGACTTCGTCGGATATTCGCTTTCCGCCGTACGTTTACCGTAGCCATTCTGCGTGACGGTCAGGATAGCCCCTTCGCCGCGTGGAACGATCAGGGAAACAACGGAGTCTTCACCCGCCAGTTTGATCCCACGAACGCCTGTTGCCGTACGGCCCATTGCGCGGACCGCGTTCTCTTTGAAACGCACCACTTTACCGGCGGCGGAGAACAGCATCACTTCATCGGAACCGGAGGTCAGATCCACACCGATCAGTTCGTCGCCTTCGTTCAGGTTCACGGCGATAATACCGGCCGAACGCGGACGGCTGAATTCGGTCAGCGCGGTTTTCTTCACGGTACCGCTCGCGGTCGCCATAAAGACGTTCACGCCCTCTTCGTACTCGCGTACCGGCAGGATAGCGGTGATACGTTCATTCGCTTCCAGCGGCAGCAGGTTGACGATTGGACGGCCACGCGCGCCACGGCTTGCTTCCGGCAGCTGATAGACTTTCATCCAGTAGAGACGACCACGGCTTGAGAAGCAGAGGATCGTGTCATGGGTGTTCGCCACCAGCAGACGGTCAATAAAGTCTTCTTCTTTAATACGTGCCGCAGATTTCCCTTTACCGCCACGACGCTGTGCTTCGTAGTCGGTCAGCGGCTGATACTTCACATAGCCCTGGTGAGACAGGGTAACCACCACGTCTTCGCGGTTGATCAGATCTTCAATGTTGATATCAGAGCTGTTTGCGGTGATTTCGGTGCGACGCGCATCACCGAACTGATCGCGGACCAGCTCCAGCTCTTCGCGGATCACTTCCATCAGGCGGTCTGCGCTACCCAGAATATGCAGCAGCTCAGCAATCTGTTCCAGCAGCTCTTTGTATTCGTCGAGCAGTTTTTCATGCTCAAGGCCGGTCAGTTTCTGCAAGCGCAGATCCAGAATCGCCTGTGCCTGCTGCTCGGTCAGATAGTACTGACCGTCGCGCACGCCGAATTCAGGCTCGAGCCACTCAGGACGTGCCGCGTCGTCGCCAGCGCGTTCGAGCATCGCAGAAACGTTACCCAGCGCCCAAGGACGGGCCACTAATGCCGCTTTCGCTTCCGCCGGCGTCGGCGCACGGCGAATCAGCTCAATGATCGGGTCAATGTTTGCCAGTGCGACGGCCAGCGCTTCAAGGATGTGTGCACGGTCGCGCGCTTTACGCAGCTCGAAGATAGTACGACGGGTCACCACTTCACGGCGGTGACGCACGAACGCGCTCAGGATCTCTTTCAGGTTCATGATCTTCGGCTGACCATGGTGCAGTGCAACCATGTTAATACCGAAGGAAACCTGGAGCTGAGTCTGGGAGTACAGGTTGTTCAGCACAACCTCACCCACCGCGTCACGTTTGATCTCAATCACGATGCGCATACCGTCTTTGTCAGACTCGTCACGCAGCGCGCTGATACCTTCAACACGTTTTTCTTTTACCAGCTCGGCGATTTTTTCAATCAGACGCGCTTTGTTCACCTGATACGGGATCTCGTGAACGATAATGGTTTCACGACCCGTTTTGGCGTCCGCTTCCACTTCGGCGCGGGCACGGATATAAATCTTGCCGCGACCGGTACGGTAGGCTTCTTCAATACCACGACGACCGTTGATGATCGCCGCCGTCGGGAAGTCCGGGCCCGGGATGTGTTCCATCAGCCCTTCAATGCTGATCTCTTCATCGTCGATATAGGCCAGGCAGCCGTTGATCACTTCGGTGATGTTGTGTGGCGGAATGTTGGTTGCCATACCGACCGCGATACCGGACGAACCGTTCACTAACAGGTTCGGGATCTTGGTTGGCATAACATCAGGAATGCGCTCGGTGCCGTCGTAGTTATCGACGAAATCAACGGTCTCTTTTTCCAGGTCGGCCATCAGCTCGTGGGCGATTTTCGACATACGGATTTCCGTATAACGCATCGCCGCTGCGGAGTCGCCGTCAACAGAACCAAAGTTACCCTGACCATCTACCAGCATGTAGCGCAAGGAGAATGGCTGCGCCATACGGACGATGGTGTCATAAACGGCGGTATCACCATGCGGGTGATATTTACCGATGACGTCACCCACGACGCGGGCAGATTTTTTATAGGCTTTATTCCAGTCATTGCCCAATACGTTCATGGCGTATAGTACGCGACGGTGTACCGGCTTAAGGCCATCGCGGACGTCCGGCAGCGCACGGCCAACAATGACCGACATCGCATAGTCCAGATAGGAGCTCTTCAGCTCTTCCTCGATGTTAACCGGTGTAATTTCTCTCGCAAGGTCGCTCATCTAACCGCTATCCCTCTACTGTATCCCGGATTCAAAGGTCGCAAATTATAACACAGCCGCGGTGATTGAGGTAAACCAATAAGCTTTATTCACCCGCGCGGGCTGATATACTCCTTTGTCTTGCTAAATAAGGAGTAAAAGCGCCCATGAATGCCGAAAAATCCCCGATGGCTCACAACGTTGACCACGAAGAGATTGCCAAATTTGAAGCGGTGGCGTCCCGCTGGTGGGATCTCGAAGGTGAGTTCAAACCTCTGCATCGCATTAACCCGCTGCGTCTGGGCTATATCGCGGAGCGTTCCGGCGGTCTGTTCGGTAAGAAAGTGCTCGACGTCGGCTGCGGCGGCGGCATCCTGGCTGAAAGCATGGCGCGCGAAGGGGCCACCGTTACCGGCCTGGATATGGGCTTTGAACCGCTGCAGGTCGCCCGCCTTCACGCGCTGGAATCCGGCATCCAGGTGGAATACGTGCAGGAAACCGTGGAAGAGCACGCGGCAAAACATGCCCACCAGTATGATGTGGTGACCTGCATGGAGATGCTGGAGCACGTTCCCGACCCGCAGTCCGTGGTGCATGCCTGTGCAAAACTGGTGAAACCGGGCGGTCAGGTCTTCTTCTCGACCATCAACCGCAACGGCAAAGCCTGGCTGATGGCCGTTGTTGGCGCAGAATATGTGCTGCGCATGGTGCCGAAGGGCACGCACGACGTGAAGAAATTCATCAAGCCTGCGGAGTTGTTAAGCTGGGTTGACCAGACGTGGCTCAAGGAGCAGCACATCACCGGTCTGCATTACAATCCATTAACGGATAAATTCAAGCTCGCACCGGGCGTAGATGTTAATTATATGTTGCATACAACCACCAAAAACACCTAACGTCATTCGTTATTCTTATAAAGATTGCGCGACATCATGTTGCGCAATTCTGACCTCTCGTTGAAGAAATCAGCACTCGATCAAATTTTGAATTTTTTTTCTTAATTATTGACATCTCGTCCAGGCCTTACGGCACGAGGACTTACGCTTTTTTACCCATTCACAACCTCAATTTAACGTCAAAATCAACCCTTGTGCTGAAATGATTCGATACTAGAATACTCACCATATAGCGTTTTTCTTATCGCAAACCCCCTATATGTAGTATTTATCCACAGAGTTAGTCACAAGACGGATCTGTGGATAAGCGGGGGATATTTTTTTATTTCACGGACAGGTAAAACCCACATGAATCAGAGTCTGCTGGTGACAAAGCGCGACGGTACTACCGAGCGTATCAATCTGGACAAAATCCATCGAGTTCTCGACTGGGCAGCAGAAGGACTGAACAACGTATCTATTTCCCAGGTTGAACTGCGATCCCACATCCAGTTCTACGACGGCATCAAAACGTCTGATATCCACGAAACCATTATCAAAGCAGCGGCGGATCTGATCTCCCGCGACGCACCGGATTATCAGTACCTCGCTGCACGTCTGGCCATCTTCCACCTGCGTAAAAAAGCCTACGGCCAGTTTGAGCCGCCGAAGCTGTACGATCACGTGGTGAAAATGGTCGAGCTGGGCAAATACGACACGCATCTGCTGGAAGACTATACGGAAGAAGAGTTCGAGCAGATGAACGAGTTTATCGATCACTGGCGCGACATGAACTTCTCCTATGCGGCGGTGAAGCAGCTCGAAGGTAAATACCTGGTTCAGAACCGTGTGACGGGCGAAATCTACGAGAGCGCCCAGTTCCTCTATATTCTGGTGGCCGCTTGCCTGTTCTCTAACTACCCGCGTGAGACCCGCCTCTCCTACGTGAAGCGTTTCTACGATGCGGTCTCTACATTCAAGATTTCTCTGCCGACGCCAATTATGTCTGGCGTGCGTACCCCAACCCGTCAGTTCAGCTCCTGCGTATTGATCGAGTGTGGTGACAGCCTGGATTCCATCAACGCCACCTCCAGCGCCATCGTGAAATACGTTTCCCAGCGCGCCGGTATCGGCATCAATGCCGGTCGCATCCGTGCACTGGGTAGCCCGATTCGCGGCGGTGAAGCGTTCCACACCGGCTGTATTCCGTTCTATAAGCACTTCCAGACGGCAGTAAAATCCTGCTCTCAGGGCGGCGTGCGCGGCGGTGCTGCGACCCTGTTCTACCCAATGTGGCACCTGGAAGTGGAAAGCCTGCTGGTTCTGAAGAACAACCGCGGCGTGGAAGGCAACCGCGTGCGTCACATGGACTACGGCGTGCAGATCAACAAGCTGATGTACACCCGTCTGCTGAAGGGTGAAGACATCACCCTGTTTAGCCCGTCCGATGTGCCGGGCCTGTACGACGCGTTCTTCGCCGATCAGGACGAGTTCGAGCGTCTGTACACCAAATACGAAAAAGACGACAGCATCCGCAAGCAGCGCGTGAAGGCGGTAGACCTGTTCTCCCTGATGATGCAGGAACGTGCTTCTACCGGCCGTATCTACATCCAGAACGTGGACCACTGCAACACCCACAGCCCGTTTGACCCGGTCGTCGCACCAGTGCGCCAGTCTAACCTGTGCCTGGAGATCGCTCTGCCGACCAAACCGCTGGAAGACGTGAACGATGAAAACGGCGAAATCGCGCTGTGTACGCTGTCCGCGTTCAACCTGGGTGCAATTAAAACCCTGGACGAGCTGGAAGAGCTGGCCGTGCTGGCGGTTCGCGCGCTCGACGCCCTGCTGGACTACCAAGATTACCCAATCCCGGCCGCTAAACGCGGTGCAATGGGCCGTCGTACTCTGGGTATCGGCGTGATCAACTTCGCCTACTGGCTGGCGAAAAACGGCAAGCGTTACTCCGACGGCAGCGCCAACAACCTGACGCACCAGACGTTCGAAGCTATTCAGTACTACCTGATGAAAGCCTCTAACGAGCTGGCGAAAGAGCAAGGCGCGTGCCCGTGGTTCAACGAAACCACCTACGCGAAAGGCATTCTGCCAATCGACACCTACAAGAAAGACCTGGATGCGATTGTCAACGAGCCTCTGCACCTCGACTGGGAAGGCCTGCGCGAGTCCATCAAGACCCACGGCCTGCGTAACTCCACGCTCTCTGCCCTGATGCCGTCCGAGACCTCTTCGCAGATCTCCAACGCCACCAACGGCATTGAGCCGCCGCGCGGCCACGTCAGCATTAAAGCGTCGAAAGACGGCGTGCTGCGTCAGGTGGTACCGGATTACGAGACGCTGGGTAATAACTACGAACTGCTGTGGGAAATGCCAAACAACGACGGCTACCTGCAGCTGGTGGGTATCATGCAGAAGTTTATCGACCAGTCGATCTCTGCCAATACCAACTATGACCCGACGCGCTTCCCATCCGGCAAGGTTCCGATGCAGCAGCTGCTGAAAGACCTGCTTACCGCGTATAAGTTTGGCGTGAAAACCCTGTACTATCACAACACCCGTGACGGTGCGGAAGACGCGCAGGACGACATGGTGCCGTCAATTCAGGACGATGGCTGCGAAAGCGGCGCATGTAAGATCTAAGCACTTCGCCGGGTGGCGCTACGCTTACCCGGCCTACGGTTTTGTAGGCCCGGCAAACGCAGTGCCGCCGGGCAATAAAATCTCAACAGGACTCACCTCAATGGCATACACCACCTTTTCACAGACGAAAAACGACCAGCTCAAAGAGCCGATGTTCTTCGGCCAGCCGGTCAACGTGGCACGCTACGATCAGCAAAAATATGACATCTTCGAAAAGCTGATTGAAAAGCAACTCTCCTTCTTCTGGCGCCCGGAAGAAGTGGACGTTTCCCGCGACCGTATCGATTTCCAGGCATTGCCGGATCACGAAAAACATATCTTCCTCAGCAACCTGAAGTACCAGACGCTGCTGGACTCCATTCAGGGTCGTAGCCCGAACGTGGCGCTGCTGCCGCTGATCTCGATTCCTGAGCTGGAAACCTGGGTAGAAACCTGGGCGTTCTCCGAGACGATCCACTCCCGCTCTTACACCCACATCATCCGCAACATCGTGAACGATCCGGCAGTGGTGTTTGACGATATCGTCACCAACGAGCAGATCCAGAAGCGCGCGGAAGGCATTGCGCACTACTACGACGAGCTGATCGAGATGACCAGCTACTGGCATCTGCTGGGCGAAGGCACGCATAACGTGAACGGCAAAACCATTACCGTGAACCTTCGCGCGCTGAAAAAGCAGCTGTACCTGTGCCTGATGAGCGTTAACGCGCTGGAGGCGATCCGCTTCTACGTGAGCTTCGCCTGCTCCTTCGCCTTTGCCGAGCGCAAGCTGATGGAAGGCAACGCCAAAATCATCCGCCTGATCGCCCGTGACGAAGCCCTGCACCTGACCGGGACTCAGCACATGCTGAACCTGCTGCGCAGCGGCGCGGACGACCCGGAAATGGCTGCGATTGCCGAAGAGTGCAAGCAGGAATGCTACGATCTGTTCGTGCTGGCGGCCCAGCAGGAGAAAGAGTGGGCAGACTACCTGTTCCGCGACGGCTCCATGATTGGCCTGAACAAAGACATCCTGTGCCAGTATGTTGAGTACATCACCAACATCCGCATGCAGGCGGTCGGTCTCGACCTGCCATTCCAGACGCGCTCTAACCCAATCCCGTGGATCAACACCTGGCTGGTGTCCGATAACGTGCAGGTGGCGCCACAGGAAGTGGAAGTGAGTTCTTACCTGGTCGGTCAGATTGATTCTGAAGTCAACACCGACGACCTGAGCGACTTCCAGCTCTGATGACACGCGTAACGCTGAGCCTTTCGGGTACAGAAGTGCTGTGCCGGGAAGAGCACCCTTCTCTGCTGGTGGCGCTAGAAGCCCATCAGGTTGAAGTAGAGTACCAGTGTCGTGAAGGCTATTGCGGCTCCTGCCGCTGCCGTCTGGTCGCAGGCCAGGTGGACTGGCTGACCGAACCGCTGGCCTTTATCAACGAAGGGGAAATTTTGCCCTGCTGCTGCCGGGCAAAAGGCGATATTGAGATCGAGATGTGATGTTGTCCTTATCCCCTCTCCCGGTGGGAGAGGGTTAGGGTGAGGGCATCAGGCCGCAGAGCCTGATTGTCGGGTGGCGGCTTCGCCTTACCCGACCTACAAAACCTACTTCCGGTGAATGAATTCGACCGCTTTATCCGGGAAATCCGTAAACAGTCCGTCCACGCCCGCCTGGTTATACAACACCTCATAAAGCTGATTCACGTCCGTGGCATACTCCGGCAGCTGGTCTGCACGCACGGTATACGGATGGACCTGCATCTTGCTGGCATGCGCCTCTTTCACCATCGCCGTCAGCTTCACGTGGCCCGGCGTAGAGCCTTCCGCCACCAGCATATGGTAATCCGGCCCGATACCATCGGCGTACTGCGCAATCTGCTTCATCGCGCCCGGCTTAAACATCCAGTCGTAGTTGTAGTTCACCCACTTCCCGTCCGGCTGCTTCTCCTGGGTTTCATTCCAGTCGGTATAGGCAATCAGCTGTACCAGATTGAGATCCATCCCCATCTTCGGCTCCAGCTCGGTTTTGATGCGCTTCAGCTCGGCGGCGTCAAAACACTGCAGGTAAACTTTGTCCTTCTTGCTGGTGTAGCCGTACTGTTTCAGCACCTCCAGCGTCTTCGCGGCAATGTCTTTCCCTTCCTGATGGTGGAACCACGGCGCTTTAATCTCCGGGTAGATACCGATGTTTTTACCGGTGGAGTGGTTCAGCCCCTGAACAAACTCAATCTCCTCCTGGAAGGTATGAATGCGGAAGTCGGACTTGCCCATCGGGAAACGTCCCGGATAGACCTGCACCTTCTTGCCGTTTTCAATCTCGAAGCCTTCGGTAAACTTCAGCGAGCGGATCTCAGCCAGCGTGAAGTCGATGGCGTAGTAGCGCCCATCTTTTCGCGCGCGGTCCGGGAAGCGCTCCGCCACGTCCGTCACGCGGTCAAGATAATGGTCATGCAGGACGACCAGCTGGTCGTCCTTAGTCATCACCAGATCCTGCTCCAGATAATCCGCGCCCTGGGCATAGGCCATCGCTTTCGCCGGGAGTGTATGCTCCGGCAGATAGCCGCTGGCACCGCGGTGGGCAATAACGATTTTATCGGCCGCCAGCGCGGAGCCTGTCATCAGGCCCGCCAGCAGCAGGCCGGTTGCAAGTTGGGTTAATTTCATCGCAATGCTCCTTATTGACGACGCGCCAGTACTTCCGCGTGGTGACGTTTTTCACCAATCATCACCACAATCAGCAGCAGTACAGCCAACACGCTACCGCCAATCATCACCATAAAACCGCCGTCCCAGCCGAAGAAGTCAACGGTGTAGCCCACGATGGCGCTCGCCGCGACCGAACCGCCGAGATAGCCGAACAGACCGGTAAAGCCCGCCGCCGTGCCTGCCGCTTTTTTCGGGGCCAGCTCCAGGGCATGCAGGCCAATCAGCATCACCGGACCGTAAATCAGGAAACCGATAACGATCATGCAGGCCATATCTACTGACGGGTTGCCCGGCGGGTTGAGCCAGTAAACGACGGTGGCAATGGTCACCAGGGTCATAAAGAACACGCCCGTCGCACCGCGGTTGCCCTTGAACACTTTGTCTGACATCCAGCCGCAAAGCAGCGTGCCCGGGATCCCGGCATATTCATACAGGAAATAGGCCCAGGAGGATTTATCCAGCGCGAAGTGCTTCACCTCTTTCAGGTAGGTTGGCGACCAGTCGAGGATGCCGTAGCGCAGCAGGTAAACGAACACGTTGGCGACCGCGATGTACCACAGCAGCTTGTTGGGCAGCACGTACTTCATGAAGATCTGTTTTGCGGTCAGCTCTTCTTCATGCTCCTTGCTGTAATCATCCGGATAGTCGTTTTTGTACTCTTCAATCGGCGGCAAGCCACAGGACTGCGGCGTATCGCGCATCAGCGCAAAGGCAATAATCGCCACGACGATGGCGCCAAAGGCGGGCATATACAGCGCGGCTTTCCAGTCGTTGAACCAGGCCATACCGAGCAGGAACAGCAGAGGCGGAAGCCCGCCGCCGACGTTATGGGCACAGTTCCACACCGACACGATGCCGCCGCGCTCTTTCTGCGACCACCAGTGCACCATGGTACGTCCGCACGGCGGCCACCCCATTCCCTGGAACCAGCCGCAGAGGAACAGCAGCACGAACATAATCGCAATACTGGACGTCGCCCACGGCACGAAGCCCATGAACAACATCACCGCAGCGGCCAGAATCAGGCCGGCAGGCAGGAACACGCGCGGATTCGAGCGATCCGACACCGAGCCCATGATGAATTTAGAAAAACCGTAGGCGATGGAGATCCCCGACAGCGCGAACCCCAGATCGCCGCGGGAGAAGCCCTGCTCTACCAGATACGGCATGGCGAGCGCAAAGTTTTTACGCACAAGGTAGTACGCCGCGTACCCGAAGAAGATCCCCAGGAAGATTTGCCAACGCAGACGGCGGTAAAGCGGATCAATTTCTGCCTCTGGCAGACGCGCACGATGCGGCGCGGGTTTGAAGATACTGAGCATGACAGCCTCCGTGGCCTTGAATTAAATGGGCAGGTGGCTCGCACCTGAATTCCAGTGGCGGGGATGTTAAGAAATCACGGTGATTGTTACTGTGAATCAACGCACAGATTGTTACAGAAATATGACAGAATGCGCAAAAAAGCGCATGAAATCACGTTTCACTTTCGAATTTCGCGCGTTTATGTTCGAAATCAAACAAACCACACGATTGATATGGCTAAATGATAAAAAAACGAACATAGAGGGTAAACAATGACCATTCACGATCCTCGTTATAGCGATGTGATAATCATTGGTGGTGGTGCAACCGGCGCCGGGATCGCACGCGACTGCGCCCTGCGCGGCCTCAGCGTAACGCTTCTGGAGCGTCATGATATTGCCACAGGCGCAACCGGGCGTAACCACGGCCTGCTGCACAGCGGCGCGCGGTATGCGGTGACCGACGGTGAATCCGCGCGCGAATGTATTGCTGAAAACCAGATCCTCAAGCGTATCGCCCGCCACTGCATTGAGCCGACTGACGGCCTCTTTATTACCCTGCCCGAAGATGACCTCGCCTTTCAGAAGACCTTTATTACCGCCTGCACCGCGGCGGGCATTCAGGCGGAGGCCATGGACCCGGCGCAGGCGAGGCGGCTGGAACCGTCGGTTAACCCGGCGCTTATCGGCGCGGTGAAGGTGCCTGACGGCACCGTCGACCCCTTCCGCCTGACGGCCGCCAATATGCTGGACGCCCGCGAGCATGGCGCGCGAATTCTGACCGGGCACGAAGTGACCGGGCTTATCCGCGAAGGTCATCGCATCTGCGGCGTGCGGCTCCTTGATACGCAGTACAACGAACACAGCGAACTGTATGCCGCCGTAGTGGTCAACGCAGCGGGGATCTGGGGGCAGCGCATTGCGGAATACGCCGACCTGTCGGTGCGCATGTTCCCGGCGAAAGGATCGCTGCTGATCCTCGACCACCGCATCAATAACCACGTGATCAACCGCTGCCGCAAGCCGTCCGACGCCGATATCCTCGTCCCGGGCGACACCATTTCGTTAATCGGTACCACCTCAACCCACGTCGACTACAGCGAAATTGACTACAACCGCGTGACCGCTGAAGAGGTCGACATCCTGCTGCGGGAAGGGGAAAAACTGGCCCCGGTAATGGCGCAGACGCGTATTCTGCGCGCCTACGCGGGCGTGCGTCCGCTGGTCGCCAGCGACAACGACCCGAGCGGACGCAACGTCAGCCGGGGCATCGTGCTGCTCGATCACGCCGGGCGCGACGGCATGGACGGATTTATCACCATCACAGGCGGCAAGCTGATGACCTACCGCCTGATGGCCGAGTGGGCGACCGATGCCGTCTGCCGCAAGCTGGGGAATACCGAAGCCTGCGTGACGGCAGACCAGCCGCTGCCCGGCTCGCGGCAGTCCACCGAAAAAACCCTGCAAAAAATCATCTCCCTGCCCGCGCCGCTGCGCGGATCCGCGATTTACCGCCACGGCGACAGAACGCCACAGTGGCTCGGTGAAGGACGGCTGAGCCGCAGCCTGGTGTGCGAGTGCGAAGCCGTCACCGCCGGTGAGGTGCAGTACGCGGTGGAGAGCCTGACGGTCAATAGCCTGCTCGACCTCCGCCGCCGCACCCGCGTGGGCATGGGCACCTGCCAGGGCGAGCTGTGCGCCTGTCGTGCCGCCGGCCTGCTGCAGCGTTTTCACACCACCACCGCTACCCAGTCGCTCGATCAGCTCAGCGCGTTTTTAAACGAGCGCTGGAAAGGCATTCAACCTGTCGCCTGGGGGGACGCCCTGCGCGAAAGCGAATTTACCCGCTGGGTCTACCAGGGACTTTGCGGTCTTGAGAAGGAGCAACACGATGAAATTTGATACCGTGATTGTCGGCGGCGGGCTGGCAGGCTTGCTCTGCGGCATCAAACTCACGAAGCGGGGGCTGCGCTGCGCCATTATCACCCGCGGCCAGAGCGCCCTGCACTTCTCGTCGGGATCGCTGGATCTGGTGGATGAAGCGTACCGCGATACGCTGCCGCCGGAGCACCCGTATCACCTGATTGGCGCGCACAACGTTGACCGTTTTGCCCTGGAAACCGAAGCGCTGCTGGCGGACTGCGGCGCGCGTCTGAAGGGAAGCGCCAGGCAAAATCACCAGCGCGTCACGCCGCTCGGCACCCTGCGCTCCGCGTGGCTCAGCCCGGAAGAGGTGCCCGTCGCCTCCATTCACGCCGCGCGCGTGCGGGTGGTGGGCATTAGCGGCTTTCTGGATTTTCAGCCCCATCTCGCGGCGGCGTCACTTTGTCGCCAGGGCGTTAACGCCGAGACGGCAGAGATAGAACTGCCTGAACTGGATGTCCTGCGCGATAGCCCGAGCGAGTTTCGCGCGGTAAATATCGCCCGGTTTCTGGATAACGAGGACAAATGGCCGCTGCTGTATGCCGCGCTCAGGCCGCTCGGCGAAACCTGCGATGCCCTGTTGATGCCCGCCTGCTTTGGTTTAAACGACAACCGGCTCTGGCGCTGGCTGTCCGATCGTCTGCCCTGCTCGCTCGGCCTGCTGCCTACGCTTCCCCCTTCCGTGCCGGGCATTCGTCTGCACGCCCAGCTTCAGCGCCAGTTTGTTGCGCAGGGCGGCGTGTGGATGGCGGGTGATGAGGTGAAAAAAATTACCCTGACCGACGGCGCGGTGAGCGAAATCTGGACGCGAAACCATGATGATATTCCGCTCCGCGCGCGCTACGCGGTACTGGCAAGTGGGAGTTTCTTCAGCAACGGGCTGCTGAGCACACGCGACGGCATTCGGGAAGCCATTATGGGGCTGGATGTCCGGCAGAGCGCTTCCCGCGCGGACTGGTATCAGAGTGATTTCTTCACGCCGCAGCCCTGGCAGCAGTTCGGCGTCATCGCCGATACGCATCTGCACCCGCAGCTTTCCGGTAAATCGATCGGCAATCTCTTCGCCATCGGCTCCGTACTGGGAGGATACGATCCCATCGCACAGGGCTGCGGCGGCGGGGTTTGCGCCGTCACGGCGCTCCACGTTGCAGAGCAGATTATTCAGCGCACGGAGGCTGCACAATGAACGACACCCGTTTCGAAAGCTGCATCAAATGCACGGTCTGCACCACCGTCTGCCCGGTCAGCGGCGTGAACCCGCGCTACCCCGGTCCGAAGCAGGCCGGGCCGGACGGCGAGCGTCTTCGTCTGAAGGACGGCAAGCTGTACGACGAGGCGCTGAAATACTGCATCAACTGCAAACGCTGCGAAGTCGCCTGCCCGTCGGATGTTAAAATCGGCGATATCATCCAGCGCGCCCGCGCGCGCTACAGCACGCAGAAACCCACACTGCGCGATGCGATCCTGAGCCATACCGATCTGATGGGCAGCGTCTCGACACCCTTTGCCCCGCTGGTGAATGCCGCGACCTCACTCAAGCCGGTGCGTCAGCTGCTGGATGCCACGCTTAAAATCGACCATCACCGCAGCCTGCCGAAATATTCTCACGGCACCTTCCGCCGCTGGTACAAGTCCGTCGCGGCGGAACAGGCCCAGTACGCCGACCAGGTGGCCTTTTTCCACGGCTGCTATGTGAATTACAACCACCCGCAGCTGGGTAAAGATCTGCTGAAAGTGCTGAACACCATGGGAACCGGCGTACAGCTCCTTAGCAAGGAGAAGTGCTGCGGCGTCCCGCTGATTGCCAACGGATTTACCGATAAAGCGCGTAAGCAGGCGAAAAGTAACGTCTCGTCGCTGCGCGAGGCCATCGTCGACAAGGGGATCCCGGTACTGGCCACCTCGTCCACCTGTACCTTTACGCTGCGCGATGAGTATCCGCACCTGCTGGATGTCGATAATACCGGACTGCGCGAGCATATTGAGCTGGCGACGCGCTTCCTGTGGCGCAAGCTGGACGGCGGACAGACGCTGCCGCTGAAGGCATTACCGCTGAAGGTGGTCTATCACACGCCGTGTCACATGGAAAAAATGGGCTGGTCGCTCTATACGCTGGAGCTATTGCGGCTTATACCGGGGCTGGAGCTGACGGTGCTGGACTCACGCTGCTGCGGGATTGCGGGCACCTACGGCTTTAAGCGTGAAAACTACGAAACGTCACAGGCGATTGGCGCTCCGCTGTTCCGCCAGATTGAAGAGAGCGGTGCGGATATCGTGGTAACGGACTGCGAAACCTGCAAGTGGCAGATTGAGATGTCCACCAGCAAACGCTGCGAACATCCCATTACCCTGCTGGCGAAAGCGCTGGGGTAAGCATTGCCGGGGCGAGAGACCCCGGCAAACGCATCATTCGATAAACAGCGACTCCACGACGTTAATCCAGCCGTGCTCGCTGGCGACTTCTTTACCGTTCAGCCAGCGGCGTAGCATGTTCAGCGCCATCATCGCGCAGACCTCCTGACGTACCGCCAGGCTGTGGCGCGTGATGCTCATTTTCACCCGCAGCGCATGCGTGCCTTCCGGCGTTGCCAGCGCAAAATTGAGATGTTCCTCATCCAGCCCGCCCACAAACATCGCCAGACCGGCAAAGTGTTTCACCCTGCGCTCTGACGCCCAGCGCGCGGTCTGCGCCAGCGTCTCCTGCTGGAACGGCACCACTTCACTGGCGAGCAGCGGCGCATTCACGCGGGAAAGCTGCAGCGCCAGCAGGCCGCCGGTGAACTGTTCGCTGAGGGTGACGCTCAGCTGACGGGACTGAAGGCTCTGGGCAATCTGTGCGGGCAGCCCCTCCGTGCCTTCAAAGATCAGGCTTTCGCCCGCGACGCGCTGCACTTCAGGCCACAGCGCCAGCATGGCGGCTTTTTCCGTCGCCGGGCCGGTCAGCTTGAGTTCGATAATGGGCATTGACGAGCGATAGCCCATCGAGACGCCCGGCGGCAGCTGGAGATGATCCAGGCTCTGGGCCAGATCGCTTTCCGAGCGGCCAAAGGTGGTCAGACGCAGACACAGCGGCGGCTCTGGCAGCGTAAAGCGCGCACGCAGGCGCGGCAGGATTTGCTGCTCGACCATCACTTTAAATTCAGAAGGCACGCCGGGGGTGAAGAACATCAGGCAGCGGTTTAGCTGTAAGGCAAACCCGCAGGCGGTACCGACCGGGTTATCAACCAGTTCCGCACTGGCCGGGATTTCAGCCTGCTTGCGGTTGCTGGGTGCCATCACGCGACCACGATCGGAGAAGAAGCGTTCCATCTGCGCCAGCCACGCCTCGTGCAATACCAGCCCCTCGCCTTTCGCGGTGGCGGCAGCCAGCGCGCTGAGATCGTCGCTGGTGGGGCCGAGTCCACCGTTCACAATCAACACGTCGCAGTGCTCGCTGCGCTCGCGAAGAACGTTCACCAGTGACTCAAGATTGTCGCCCACGGTGTTGCGGCGCGTTAACGGTAATCCTTGCTCAAAGAATAAATCGGCAAGCCAGGCGGCATTGGTGTCAATAATTTGCCCATGCAGCACTTCGTCGCCGGTGGATAACATCTCCACGTTAATCATTGTGTTCTCCCGCTTATATGGTCGAAACACTATAGCGCAATTGAATGGGGGGAGCAGAGAGAAACTGGCGCGACAGAACGCCGCGCCGAAGAGATTAGAAGCCTGCGCTCACGCCCACGTAAGGGCCATCAGCCAGCGCGTTGTCGCGGTTGCCGTCTTTACCCGCCAGGTTCAGATAGCGATAACCCGCTTCGATAGTGATCGGACGCATGATAGTCCAGCGCGCACCGGCATTGGCTTCTTCGTAGCTTTCGATACCGCTGGAGAGCGAATCCGGAGAGTAGTAGTACTCGCCGAACAGACCGAAGCTGTCGCCAATTTTCCACTGCAGGCCGCCGCCGACCGCCGCCGCGTAGCCTTCGTCGCCGTCGTTCGGGTTGGTGTAGATCCCTTTGCCGCCGACGGTCGCCAGGAATGGACCAAGAGGAACGTTGAAGCCGAGCCCAAGGCTTGCCGCATCGCCGTCGTCATCGTTATGCGTCCAGCCGCCGGTCATTGCCAGACCGGCGCTATCCGTGCCAAGACCAAAGCCCAGATGGGTGTAATCCTCACCCGCCGAGCCGTTGAAGCTAATGGCGTTAGCCGCCGAAGAGATAACCATCAGGCCTAAGCCCATTAATGCCACTTTTTTCATTGTCGTGATCCCGCACAATTTATAGATAATAAGTCCCAAAACCGCGAGATTTTAACCTGCCTCACTGCGGGATCAAGCACTCTGCGTGCGTCAGACAATTAGTTTGTAACGATTTGATAATATCTGCCTTTATCCCATCAGCAGAAAACGCATTTTCACACTCAGCCCGCCTAAGTGTTCACTGCGGGAAAGTTGAAGATGGCTGCGGTGCAGCCGGGCAATATCGCTCGCCAGCGCCAGCCCGATGCCGGACCCTGCTGCGTCACCGACGTTATCCAGACGGCGAAACGGCAGCATCGCCTGCGGGATCAGATTTTCCGCAATCCCCGGCCCGCTGTCTTCCACGCTCAGGTCAACCGCGCCGTTATCCACGCGCAGGTAAACCGTTACGATCCCGTGCTCCGGCGTGTATTTGATGGCGTTCTCCAGCAGGTTTGCGCACAGCTCGCCCAGCAAAACCTCATCGCCTTCGATGATCGTCGGCTGCAGCTCACCGTCGTACCCCAGGTCAATCGCTTTGCTGCGCGCCTGCGCCAGCCGTGAAAAGCAACAATTCTGCACGACCTGCACCAGATCCACCGGGATAAACTGCCGCTCCCCCTGCTCTTTTCGCTTCACCGCCGAAAGCTGAAGCAGGCGTTCAGTCAGCACAATGGTGTTATCCAGCGTCACATTCATCGCCCGTAAACTCTCCTGCCACAGCGCCGGATCGTCCCGCGTCAGGGCTACCGAGACCTGCGTTTTCAGCACCGCAAGCGGGGTTTTAAGCTGGTGAGAGGCATCGGCATTAAAGCGCTCCTGCCGCGACAGCACTCCACGCAGTCGGTCAATATAGCGGTTGAAGGCCACAATCAGCAGACGCGTTTCTGACCAGGGCAGCAGCTCGGGCAGCGGAGACAGCAGCCCCGGCTCCCGACGCACCATGAGCGAGGAAAGCTGGCGCATCGGGCGCAGCACGCGACGCAACAGCCAGGCGGTTAAGATCAGCGTCAGCAGGACCAGCAGCCCCTGAGATACCCATGACGAAAAAAGCAGCTGGCTGGCAAGATAGCGACGGGACTGCAGCGTTTCAGCAACATAGATCTCCGCCATCCCGACGACGTTATCTTCGTTGATGGGCTGAAGCAGCTTCGCCACGCGAATCGCCTGCCCGCGATACTCGGTGTGATAAAACCATGCCAGCGCCGGGTAGAGCGTGGTGCGCGAGGTTGAAGGGGGCATCTTCGGCAGGTCGTCGTAGCCGGAAATCACCCGCCCGGTGGGGTCGACCACCTTGTAATACAGCCTGTCATTCATGTTGAGCTCAAAGCTGTCGAGCACCACCCAGGGCACATTCACCTGCAGCTTGCCGTTATGCACTTCAAGCCGCTCAGAGACCGTACGCGCCGACGATAACAGCGTGCGGTCGTAAGCCTGCGTCGCCGCCTGCAGGGCGCTGACGTAGCTATTAAACGCTGATAATCCCCATAACAGCAGCAGCGGTAACCCCAGAAACAGCAGAAGTTGCAGATAAAGGGACTGCGGTTTAGCCCACTTCATCGCCACACTCCAGCACGTAACCCAGCCCGCGCAGGGTGGTAATCTTCACCCCGCTGCCGCTCAGTTTTTTGCGCAGACGATGGATGTAGAGATCGATGCTCTCCGGGCTCACGTCGTCGTTCAGGCTAAACACCTGGTCGAACAGCTGCTGGCGGGAAACGGGCCGGGTCCGGCGGTGCATCAGCACCTTCAGCAGGGAAAGCTCGCGCGGCGTCAGGGAGAGCGGTTCATCGTGCAGCAGAAAAAAACCGTCATCGTCGTATTCCAGCTCGCCCAAAAGCTGACGCTCCTTGGTTCGCCCTTCGCTTCTGCGCAGCAGCGCGCGCAGCCGCGCATCAAGTTCTTCCAGTTCAAACGGCTTCGGCAGATAGTCATCCGCCCCGGCGTTCAGTCCTTTCACCCTGTCCGCCACGTTGCTGCGGGCAGTGAGAAACAGCACGGGAAGCGTCTGCCCGCGCTTTCGCAGGCGATGGACCACCTCCAGCCCGTCAAATCCGGGCATACCGATGTCCAGAATAGCGACGGCATAGTTTTCACCCTGCAACAGATGATCGGCCGCCCGCCCGTCGTTAACGCAGTCCACGGCAAAACCTCCCTGCACCAGCGCTTTCTCCAGCCAGTGAGCCAGCTCACGATTATCTTCCGCCAGTAAGAGACGCATATCACATCCTGTAAAGTTCGTGTCGCAGTGAAAGGGAAATGAAAGGTTAATGTTTTAACAATCACGCAACGGAACCGCTACAAGGTGGTTCACATAATCAGAAAAAAAGCCCCGTACCCGTACTCCCGGTTCTCCGGCGTGAGGATAAACGATGAAAAAACAATTACTTTCGACCCTTGCTGCAAGCGTATTGATGTTGAGTGCCTCTGTCGTCCAGGCGCAGGATGTCCCGTCCCGCACCGAATGTATCGCCCCGGCCAAACCGGGCGGCGGCTTTGACCTGACCTGTAAGCTGATTCAGGTCAGCCTGCTGGAGACAAAAGCCATCGAAAAACCGATGCGCGTCACCTACATGCCGGGCGGCGTGGGGGCGGTAGCGTATAACGCCATTGTGGCGCAGCGCCCTGCCGAAGCGGGCACCGTGGTGGCCTTCTCCGGCGGCTCGCTGCTGAACCTGTCGCAGGGCAAGTTTGGCCGCTACGGCGTGGACGATGTGCGCTGGCTCGCGACCGTTGGAACGGATTACGGCATGATCGCCGTTCGCGCTGATTCCCCGTGGAAATCGCTGAAAGACCTGCTGACTGCGATGGAAAAAGACCCGAACAGCGTGGTGATTGGCGCCGGTGCGTCGATCGGCAGCCAGGACTGGATGAAAGCCGCTCTGCTGGCGCAGCAGGCAAAAGTGGACCCACACAAGATGCGCTACGTCGCCTTTGAAGGCGGCGGCGAGCCGGTCACGGCGCTGATGGGCAATCACGTGCAGGCCGTCTCCGGCGATCTCAGTGAAATGGTGCCTTACCTGAGCGGGGATAAAATCCGCGTGCTGGCGGTCTTCTCGGAAAACCGTCTGCCGGGCCAGCTGGCGAACGTCCCTACCGCCAAAGAGCAAGGCTACAACCTGATCTGGCCGATTATTCGCGGCTTCTTCGTTGGGCCGAAAGTGACCGACGCCGAATACCAGTGGTGGGTGGATGCCTTCGCCAAACTCCAGCAAACCGATGAGTTCAAAAAGCAGCGCGATCTGCGCGGCCTGTTTGAGTTCAACCTCAACGGTAAGCAGCTGGACGAGTATGTCAAAAAACAGGTGAATGACTACCGCGAACAGGCGAAAGCCTTCGGTCTGGCGAAGTAAACGGAGGCGCTATGAGCGATCGTATTTTTGCCGGGATATGGCTGCTGCTCTGCATTGGCGGGTTGTTCGTCGCCTGGCAGATCCACAGCGAATACAGCTATGAACCGGTGGGGCCACGCCCCTTTCCGATGGGCATCATCGGCCTGATGCTGCTTTGCTCAGTGGCCCTGCTGCTGCGCCATCCGGATACCGTGGAGTGGCCGCCCAGACGCATTCTGCAACGTCTGCTGGTAATGGTAATTGTGTTGCTGATGTACGCGTGGGGATTTGAGTGGCTTGGCTTCCCGATTGCCACCGCTATCCTGACGATGGTGATCGGCATGTTGTTTAACGCCACGCTGCCCACAGCGGGGCTCTCGGGTGCGGTACTGGGCATTTTACTCTGGTACGCCTTCGACCGCCTGCTGGACGTGACCTTACCCCTTGGCGCATGGTTTAACTAACGGAGCACGCTATGGATACCTGGATTTACCTCTCTCAGGGGTTCGCGGTAGCGATGACCCCGGAAAACCTGGTGATCGCCCTGATCGGCTGCTTCGTGGGCACGATCGTCGGCCTGCTGCCCGGTCTTGGTCCGATTAACGGCGTGGCGATACTTCTGCCGCTAGCCTTTGCCCTGCACCTGCCAGCTGAATCCGCCCTGATCTTACTGGCGACGGTGTATATCGGCTGCGAGTACGGCGGACGCATCTCCTCCATACTGCTGAACGTGCCCGGCGATGCCGCCGCCATTATGACCGCGCTCGACGGTTATCCCATGGCGCAACAGGGACGCGGCGGCGTGGCGCTCTCCATTTCTGCCGTCAGCTCGTTCTTCGGTTCGCTGATTGCCATTGGCGGCATCATTCTGTTCGCCCCTGCGCTGGCCCAGTGGTCGCTGGCGTTTGGCCCGGCGGAGTATTTTGCACTGATGGTGTTCGCTATTGCCTGCCTCGGCAGCATGATGGCGCAAAACCCGCTCAAATCGTTTTTGTCCGCGCTGATTGGCTTAGGGTTAGCCACCGTCGGTGTGGATGCCAACACCGGTGTTTATCGCTTTACCTTCGACAGCGTTCACCTGTCCGACGGCGTGCAGTTTATCGTCGTCGTGATTGGCCTGTTCTCTGTCTCAGAAATCTTACTGATGCTGGAACATACCAGCAGCGGGCAGACGCTGGTGCGCAAAACCGGCCGCATGCTCTTTAATGCCAAAGAGGGGGCGCAGTGTGTAGGTGCTACCCTGCGTTCGTCGGTGATTGGTTTCTTCGTCGGCATCCTGCCCGGCGCGGGGGCGACCATCGCCAGCGCCATCACCTACATGACCGAGAAAAAGCTGAGCGGCAACAGCGACAGCTTCGGTAAGGGCGATATACGCGGCGTGGCGGCGCCAGAGGCGGCCAATAACGCCTCGGCCTGCGGCTCGTTTATCCCGATGCTAACGCTCGGCGTGCCCGGCTCCGGCACCACGGCGGTGATGATGGGCGCGCTGACGCTCTATAACATCACCCCGGGTCCGGCGATGTTCACCGAGCAGCCGGACATCGTCTGGGGCCTGATTGCGGCACTGCTGATCGCCAACGTGATGCTGCTGGTGATGAACATCCCGCTGATCGGTCTGTTTACCCGCATGCTGACCATTCCCCTTTGGTTCCTGGTGCCCGCCATTGCGGCGGTCTCTGCGGTTGGGGTGTACGCGGTGCACAGCACCACCTTCGACCTGGTGCTGATGGTGCTGCTCGGCGTACTGGGGTATATCCTGCGCAAGATGCACTTCCCGATGTCGCCGCTGATTTTAGGCTTTGTGTTGGGCGAAATGCTGGAGCAGAACCTGCGCCGCGCCCTCTCCATTAGCAATGGCAATATGTCGATACTGTGGGAGAGCAGCGTGACGAAGATCCTGCTGGCCATGGCGATCATGGTGATTGTGGTGCCGCCGGTTCTGCGCCTGCTGCGTCGACGCCAGCGCAAGCCTCAGCCGGACGTCGGCTAATTAGCCCCTCAGCAGGGCATTGACCCACTGTTTTAACGCCTGGCGGGAGATTTTTATCCCGCCATTTTTTAGCTCTGCGGGCAGCACCAGCCAGTGTACCGGCTGTTCAAAACGCGCCAGCCTGCCCTGGATCCAGTCAGGGAATTGCGCGATATCCGTTCCCGGCTCGCACTCCACCACCGCCACCGGACGCTGTCCGAACTCGGCGTCGTCCAGCGGGACGATAAACACCTGGCTTATCTGCGGATGCGTGGCGATAACGCGCTCCAGCGATTCGGGTTGGATCCCCTCTCCTCCGCTGAAAAAGAGGTTGTCCATACGACCTAAAATCGTCAGACGACCGTTGCGCCATTCCCCGCGATCGCGGGTGGCAAACCAGCCCTGCGCGTTAGTGAGCGGAAGAAGCGCACCGTCTCGCCAGTAGCCCGCCGCCATGCTTTGCGCTTTGATCCAGATTTCCCCCTCAACCAGCTTCACTTCCCGACCCGGCAGGGCGGTTCCCACATCCGGCTCGCCGTCCGCCGCTTTCGCGCAAACGGTAGAGGCGAACTCCGTCAGGCCGTAACCGCAGAAGGTACGAATGTCCTGCTCCCGCGCCTTTTCGGTCAGTTCAACGGGAATTGCCGCTCCGCCGAGCAGAACGGCTTTCAGCGCAACGTGGTGTTGAGTATGAAGCAAACGCCACAGCTGGGTCGGCACCAGCGACGCGTGCGTGCAGCCCTCCAACGCCTGCTCCAGCGGCTGCTTCTTGCGCACGGTCAAGCGCCCGCCCGCCAGCAGCCAGCGCCACAGAATCCCCTGACCAGAAACGTGAAACAGCGGCAGCGACAGCAGCCAGTCGTCGTCCCCGCCGTAAGGCATCAGCGCCAGCACGCCTTGCGCGCTCGCAAGATGCGCCGCGCAGGTGTGAACCGCCGCTTTTGGCAACCCCGTCGAGCCAGAGGTTAACGTCATGGAAGCCAGGCGATCCGGCTGCCACGCGGCCGCATATTCCCCTGCGAGTTCTGACAGGCTAAGGGCAGAGAGCCCGTCAAACGCGCCGTCCAGCACCAGCGCATGGCGCAGCGTCATCTGCGGGAGCAGGACGTCCAGCAAGGGGCGCGGAAGCTGGGGATTGACCGGCAGAATGCGCGCACCGCACTGCAGCAGCGCAAGCCACACCAGCAGCGTTTGCGGGTGGTTATGGGCGAGCAGCATAACGCCGTCGCCCTCCTGCACGCCCTGACGATGGAACCCGGCGGCAAGGCTATCGATGCGCGCACAAAGCTGTTGCCAGGTGAGAACATCGTCGTCCAGGCGCAGCGCGGGTTTTTCCGCACGCTGCGTGCGCCAGTGCCGCCACGGCCAGTCGGTAAAACTCATAGCAGCGGCTCCAGCGCCTCAACGTCGAGACACGGCAGTATGCTGTCCGGCCACTGACGAATAAGCTGCGTTTGCATCAAGCTTAACGTGTCGAGGCCAGGGATGGTCTGCGGCGTGAGCCAGGCCGCTATGCGCGCCAGCTGCATCAGCCCAAGGCTGGACTCAATGGACGAACTGATCACCGCCGTCAGCCCCAGGGCGTGCGCAGCCGCGACCTGCTCACGCACCTTGTCCAGGCTGCCGGTCAGCGTCGGCTTAATGACCACCGCATTCACGCCCGGCTCGGCGACAAATTCAAAATCGGCTTCGCGCAGGCTTTCATCCCAGGCAATCGCGATGCCCGTTTCACGGGCAAAGGCGCGGGAGTCATCCCGCGTTTTGCACGGTTCTTCCAGAAACGCGATGCGGTTGCGGTAGGCCGGGTTGACGTACTTCGCGAACTGCTGCGCCTTAAGCGGCGTCCAGGCGCGGTTGGCATCCAGCCGCAGGCGCAGGTCCGGTATCGCTTCCAGCAGCAGGTTGGCGACCATCCCGTCACGCACCGCTTCGTAAAGGCCAACTTTGATTTTCGCCACTTTCTCGCCGGGCATGGCGGAGAGCAGCGCGAACAGTTCGTCCGGATCGCCGGTACAGAGCGGCGCCGCGCGGTAGTTAGCTTCCTGAGGCAAGCTGCCGTCAAGCTCCGCCAGCGCACAGCTGATGCCGAATGCAGCGGAAGGCAGGTCCGGCAGGGCCGGATTAGCGCCTTCACGCCACGCGCGCGCCCAGGCCAGCAGCGCCGCCTGCGCGTCATCCAGCGACTCCAGGCTAAAGCCCGGCAGAGGTGAAATCTCGCCCCAGCCTTCCCGCTCGCCCTGCCGGAGATGCACGAAGAGTCCGTCACGGGTTTTTAACCGCCGCTCGCGCAGCACCACGCCCGCGTCCATCGGTATCTGCCAGCGGTAAACCTGAGCGCGACGCATTAAGGGTTCCGTTTGTATTTGCTGAAGTCCGGCTGGCGTTTTTCGTTAAACGCGTTGCGTCCTTCCTGACCCTCTTCGGTCATGTAGAACAGCATGGTGGCGTTACCCGCCAGCTCCTGCAGACCCGCCTGTCCGTCACAATCGGCGTTGAGGGCCGCCTTCAGGCAGCGCAGCGCCATTGGGCTGTTTTGCAGCATTTCGCGGCACCAGCGCACGGTCTCTTTTTCCAGATCGGCAATTGGCACCACGGTATTCACCAGGCCCATATCCAGCGCTTCCTGCGCGTTGTACTGACGGCACAGGAACCAGATTTCACGCGCTTTTTTCTGCCCAACGATGCGTGCCATGTAGGACGCACCCCAGCCGCCGTCGAAGGAGCCGACTTTCGGGCCAGTCTGGCCGAAGATGGCGTTTTCAGCGGCAATGGTCAGGTCGCACATCATGTGCAGCACGTGGCCGCCGCCGATGGAGTAACCAGCCACCATCGCGACAACCGGTTTTGGACAGGTACGGATCTGGCGCTGGAAATCGAGGACGTTCAGGTGGTGCGTACCCGCATCATCCTGGTATCCGCCGTAGTCGCCACGCACTTTCTGATCGCCGCCGGAGCAGAACGCTTTGTCACCTTCACCGGTCAGGACAATCACGCCGATGTTGTCGTCATAGCGCGCGTCGGCCAGCGCCTGAATCATCTCTTTCACGGTCAGCGGACGGAACGCGTTACGTACCTGCGGACGGTTGATGGTGATTTTGGCGATGCCGTCGGTGGACTTGTGGTAACGAATGTCGGTGTAGCCTTCGGAGCAGTCCTGCCATTCAACCGGGGCGTAGAGCATGTGTTCATCAGGATAGATCATAGAGTGTCCTTTGTTCGAAGACGCAGTATCTGAGCCAGACTCGCGGCAACCGCGCCGGGGTTTTCCCGGTGGGCGTTGTGTCCGGCGTGAGGAATAACCTGGCGTTCGGCGTTCAGTTCGGCGGCGATGGCCGAAAACTTCTCGTCGCGTTCACCATAGAGATAATAAAAAGGGGCGTTGCACGCGCTCAGCGCAGAACGCAGGTCGGGCTGCACGGCCAGCGAGGTGGCTTCAAGCATTGCAGCCAGATTCACACCGTTGTTCCGGCTACGCAGGGCAATCAGTTCGCCGCGCTGCGCATCCGTAAGAGAGGCAAACACCGGCTGCTGATACCAGTCGGCAAAGACGTCAGGGAGCGGTTCATCACGAAAACGCGTCGCCCAGCGGCGATCGGACGCCAGCCGCGCCTCTCGCGAGCCCGCATCCTGCAGCCCAGGATGACCGCCTTCTACGACAATGCCGCATAAGCCCTTTGGCTGCTGGCAAGCATGAAACATCGCAATGCGGCCGCCGAGAGAGTACCCCACCAGCCAGTAGTTAAGTATGTTGTAACTAAGTAAGGTGCTGGCAAGTAAATTGCTGAGATCGTTAAACCCGGCGACGCTGACACCGGCAGATTCGCCGTGTCCCGGCAGGTCGAGATACAGCCGGGGATATTCGCGCAATGACTCCCCGACAGCCTGCCACTCGCGGCAATCGCCGGAAAAGCCGTGCAGAAAGACAAGCCAGGGGTAACCCGGCTTACCGTTATGCTGCACGCCAGCCAGGGTCACAGGTGGCTCACCTGCGCCAGCAGATTTTGCAGCTTCTGCGCGCCGTCAGCATCGTTCACCACCAGCTCAATAAGCGTGGTGCCCGGCTGCCGCCAGGCGCTGCTTAACGCCGTATCCAGCTGTTCCCAGTTTTCAGGACGATGATACTTGAGGCTGAACATGGCGGCGGCATGCTCGAACTGCACGTTTTGCGGCATCAGGTAGAAGCGTTCGCGCTCGCTCTGCGGCGTCGGCAGCAGGGAGAAAATCTGCCCGCCGTTGTTGTTCACCACAATCAGCACAAAGGGCGCGGAGACCTGACGCAGCAGCGCCAGCGCGTTGAGGTCATACAGTGCAGAGAGGTCGCCCACAATCGTCAGCGTCGATTTCGCACTGGCGCGCTGCACGCCTGCCGCCGTGGAAATCAGCCCGTCGATGCCGCTGGCTCCGCGGTTGCTGTAAACCGGATAGCCTGCGGGCAGCTTAGAGAAGGCATCAATGAGGCGGACTACCAGGCTGTTGCCGACAAACAGCTGCCCCTGCTCGGGCAGATAGTGGCGAATACGGTGCGCAAGCTCGGCTTCACCAAAACCTTCGCACTGCGCGTTGGTGAGCTCCCACGCCTGGCGCGAGAGTTCCGGGATCGCCACCGCCCAGGGTTTACGCTTTTCTGCCGGATGCAGTTCCAGCCAGCTATCAATCTCGCTCACCAGACGACGACCGCGATGGTGCGCCGGGTCGAGCCGCCCCTCCAGCGGATCCACCAGCCAGTACTCTTCCGGTGTGCAGGTAGCCTGCCACTGCAACAGACGCTTCCCGGTGAGGCTGGAGCCGATCTGGACCACAATCTGTGCCTGCGCCAGTTCGGTGACCGCTTTGGCATTACCCAGCCAGAGATCGGCGCACGGCAGCGGCTGACCGGTCTGGGAAAGCACGTCGCCAATCAACGGCCAGCCGAGAGTTTGCGCCCATTCGGCGACCAGCTTGCCTTCAGCCGCGCTCATGCGACCGGCAATCACCACGCCGCGCTTCTGTCGCCAGAAGAACCAGTCGCGCTGTTTCGCGCTTTCCAGGTGCGTCTGCTCGCGCAGCCAGGGTTTTTCGCTCTCCCACCAGTCGCCGAGCTGCTGCTGCCAGGCCAAACCGGTGTCATTCAGTTCACCGTAGAGCGGCTCGGCAAACGGGCAGTTGATATGCAGCGCGCCGCTGCGCAGCGAGCCCATCGCGTGGTCAAGGGTCGAAACCAGCCAGCTTGCCGGAATATCCTGAGTTGGACGCGGCAACGAGACCGTCTGCGAAGGATGAGATGCGAAAATACCCGGCTGGCGGATCGCCTGATTGGCACCGCAGTCGATAAGTTCAGGGGGACGATCGGCCGTCAGCAGGATCAATTTTTCACCGGTTAACCCGGCTTCGATGAGCGCCGGATAGAGGTTCGCTACCGCGGTTCCGGAGGTGACAATCACCGCGACGGGGGCGCTGCTGGCTTTCGCCAGCCCTAAGGCCAGATGACCCAGACCGCGCTCGTCAAAATGGGTGTGGTGAATAAAGGCCCGGTTTTCAGCCGCCGCCAGCGTCAGCGGCGTGGAGCGGGAGCCCGGTGCAATACACACGTGCCTGACGCCATGGCGGGTCAGGGCTTCGAGGATCACCGTCGCCCAGCGTCGGTTAAAAGAACTTACTGACATGAGTTTGTCCGGTATCAAGAATGCGACACAGTATAAATAATAGAAAAATTTGGAATTTTGATATGAATCGGGAATGCGCGAATCAGTATTAATCCCTAAGGAGCAGAGAACGCAGCCCGGCGGCTTTGTTTTCTATCTCCTGCCACTCCTGTTCCGGGTCAGACCCGCTGACGATACCCGCCCCGGCGTAGAGCCGCAGCGCCGCGCCGTGGACGCGTGCAGAGCGCAGCGCCACGCAGAATTCGCTTTGCTCAGGCGATAAATACCCGGCCGATCCGGCATACCACTCGCGGTCAAAAGGTTCCACATTCTGGATAAACGCACGCGCCGCCTGGCGCGGTAGCCCGGCCACCGCCGCCGTCGGCTGCAGAACGTGCAGGCACTGTTCATCGTCAGCGTGTTTGAGCTCGGTCCAGATACAGCGCCGCAGATGCTGCACCTTCCGCAACCGCACGACCTGCGCTGGCAGCACCTCCAGCGTTTGAGTGTGATGCTGCAAGCGCTCGCAGATGTCCTCTACAACCAGCATATTCTCACGCTGATTTTTATCGTCTTTCATCAGCCAGTCGCCCAGACGCCGGGCCTGAGCGTCATCCGCGTGGCTGGCGACGGTGCCAGCCAGCGCTTCGGTGCGCAGCAACGTGCCGCGCCGACGCCACAGACGCTCGGGCGTAGAGCCCAGAAACGCGTTGCTGGCATCGAAAACCATGCAGAAGTGGTAGCAGTTCAGGTTGAGCGCGCGGCTGGCTGCCATCAGGGCAGCGGCATTTACCGGCTGATGGCATTGCAGATCGGTGGCGCGGGCGAGGACCACTTTTTCAAAATCACCGTGCGCGATAGTCTCCGTTGCCTGACGTATAAGGCGCAGCCATTCCGGTTTTTGCGGCTGGTGCGTTTCGCCTTCCACCTGAACGGACAGCGGGCGGATCGGTTTGGCGTCCTGAAGACTGCCTAAAAACCGCTGTGCCACCTGCGCATCGTCCTGAAGGGAACACTCACTCCACAGCTGCAGGCGCAGGGTGGCAACGCCGCCTGAACGTCGCCAGAGCAGGCGCGGTAAAAACAGGCTGCCCTTTTCCGGAGTAAAGGCGTTCAGGCCGCAAATGCGGGTGTCACTGGCTGCATGCTGCGTATGCAAAAACTGCGAGGCCAACGCAAGAGAAGAAAAATGGATAACGGCACCCAGCGCGGCCAGCTCTTCATCGCCGCTACGCTGCTGCCAGTAAAATTGGGGATAGCATTGCTGAGCACCCAGCCAGGCCAGGGGATCGAATGCGTCGTTTAACGGGAAAGAGACGTCGAAATGACGTAAACCGGGTGTTGCGGGTAACGCTTGCGCCAGCCGTGTGCGCAGTTGCTCCAGCGCGAGGAATATCGAATGCACGCGAACCTCTCCCTGTTAAAACCTCGTATTATACGGGGTACCATAAGAAATATCAGTACCCACGTATAGGGAGTGGTTAACCGTTTAAAACGCTGTTAACGACGGGCTAAGAGCAGCCCCAGTACCAGCCCGACGGCAGCACCGGCACCAATGCCTTGCCACGGTTTTTCATGCACGTAATCATCGGCACGATAAACCGCTTTTTTCGCGCGATAGTAGTAATTATCAGACGCATGGCTGACGCGGTTTTTCACTTCATGCAGTGCTTTTTCGGCACGCGCTTTAAGCTCAATATATTTCTGATCGGCAGGGTCGCCGGACGAACGTAACACCTCTTCCAGCGTCTCGCTCAGCAAGGCCAGGTCGTCGTCGATACGGGTATCCCAGGATTGAAATGACATATTTTTCTCCATGTTGTTACACCAGTCCGCTAACTATAGCCAACGACTCGCCATTACGCCTGCTTCGTTTCCCTCGCCATGCCGATATGCGGAATGCCATCTTCGTCATACACATCCGTCACTGGCGCAAAGCCAAAGTGCCCATAAAAGGATTGAAGATGCGCCTGCGCGCCGAGGTATAACGCCTTGTCTGGCCACTGTTTTTCGCACGATGCCAGGGTTTTCTCCATCAGCTGATAGCCCAGTTTTTCACCGCGCGCTTTATCGCTGATGATGACGCGGCCAATCACCACCGGCTCGAAATCGTCGTCGCTTTTCAGAATCCTCGCATACGCCACCAGCTCGTTTTCGCGCCAGCCGAGGATATGACGGTTCTCGCCGACGAGGTCATCGCCATCGATGTCCTGATACGGGCAGGTTTGCTCAACAACAAAGACTTCGCAACGCAGCTTCAACAGGGCATACAGTGAATGAACGGTGAGTTCGCTATGGTGTAAATCTTGCCACTGGATCATGTCTGTCTCCTTCCTGGGGTTCATCACGTTATACTAGACCCCTCCCCGTTCGGCAAAGGGCTGATTGCGTTATGGAACTGATTTTTCTGGGTACGTCCGCTGGCGTGCCAACCCGCTCACGAAACGTGACGGCGATCCTGCTGGATCTTCATCACCCCACCCGCGGCGGTCTGTGGCTGTTTGACTGCGGTGAAGGCACGCAGCACCAGCTGCTGCGTACCGCTTATCATCCGGGCAAGCTGGATAAAATTTTTATTACCCATCTGCACGGTGACCACCTTTTCGGCCTGCCCGGCCTGCTCTGCAGCCGCTCGATGGCCGGTAATGCCAACCCGCTGACGATTTACGGGCCGGCGGGTATTCGGGAATTTGTTGAAACGACGCTGCGCCTGAGCGGCTCGTGGACGGATTATCCGCTCGACGTGGTGGAGATCGCCGAAGGCCTGGTCTTCGACGATGGCGCGTATACCGTCACTGCCCAGCCGCTTAATCATCCGGTTGAGTGTTACGGCTATCGCATTGAAGAGCACGACAAACCCGGCGCGCTCGACGCCGCGGCCCTCATCGCTGACGGCATAAAGCCAGGCCCGCTGTTCCAGCGCCTTAAACAGGGAGAAACCGTCACGCTGGAAGACGGGCGCGTGGTGAACGGTCAGGACTACCTCGCGGCGCCGCAGCCGGGGAAAAAGCTGGCGATCTTTGGCGATACCGCGCCGTGCCCTTCCGCCCATCTGCTTGCACAGGGCGTAGATGTGATGGTGCATGAAGCGACGCTTGAAACGGCGATGGAAGAGAAAGCCAACAGCCGGGGCCATAGCTCGACGCGTCAGGCGGCGCAGCTTGCCCGTGACGCGGGCGTCGGGAGATTGATCGTCACTCACGTTAGCTCTCGCTACGACGCGCGGGGATGTGCAAGCCTGCTGGCAGAGTGCCGTCACGTGTTCCCGGCGTGTGAGCTGGCGGAAGATTTCACTCAGGTCAGCGTTTAGTCCTTCATTTTTCTCTCAGGATGCCGATAACGATTAAAAGGTCAGCATTTCTCTTGAGGGTAGAATGGATAATTTCCAGAAAGATATTGATGACAGGGCGAATCTGACCCTGTCGAACCGTTTTGAACTGTTGCTGTTCCGTCTTGGCACCTCTCTGAACGAAAATAAGTCCGAGCTGTTTGGCATTAACGTGTTCAAGCTTCGCGAAATTGTGCCGATGCCGGAGTTCACCAAACCCGCGGGCATGAAGTCTCCGCTGATGGGGATGGTGAATATTCGCGACCAGGTGATCCCGGTGATTGACCTGGCCGCCGTGGCCGGATGCAAGCCGACGACCGGACTGAACATTCTGCTGATCACCGAATACGCCCGCAGCGTGCAGGCGTTTGCCGTGGAGTCCGTTGAGAACATCATGCGTCTCGACTGGAAGCAGGTTCACGCGGCCGAAACCGCCGTCAGCGGGCGCTATATCACCAGCATCGCCTGTCTGGACGAAAAGACCGATACCAACGATCTGGCGATGGTGCTGGACGTTGAGCAGATCCTGTACGACATTACCCCGGCTAACCACGATCTGCACGCGACCAATCTGAAAACCACCAAATTCAACATCAAACCCGGTGCCGTCGCGATTGTCGCGGAAGATTCCAAAGTGGCACGCTCAATGCTGGAGAAAGGCCTGCAGGCGATGGAAATCCCCGCGCAGCTGCACATTACCGGCAAAGACGCATGGGAGAAAATTGGCATACTGGCGGCACAGGCGCAGGCTGAAGGGGTTCCCATCACCGATAAAATCGCACTGGTGCTGACCGACCTGGAAATGCCAGAGATGGATGGTTTTACGTTAACGCGCAAAATCAAAACCGATCCGTTCCTGAAGGATATTCCGGTGGTGATCCACTCGTCTCTGTCCGGCAACGCCAACGAAGACCATATTCGCAAAGTGAAGGCCGACGGGTATGTGGCGAAGTTTGAGCTGAACGAGCTGTCGTCAGTGATTGAGGAAGTGCTGGACCGCTCGATGAAGAAGATTGACGGGCCGTTGATTAGCAGGAAGCAGCTGGCTTAAGTCTGGTGCGGGCTGGTGCCCTCACACCGTCCCTCTCCCACGGGGAGAGGCCGAAAACCATAAAAAAACCCGCCGAGGCGGGTTTTTTGTTTTTACATTAATGGCATCGCTCGCTGCACGATATCAATCAGCGGCTGCGGATAGATACCGAAGATCAGCACCAGCAGCGCAGAGATAAGCACCACGATACCACCGGCGCTGTACTGCCAGTTGGTCGGTGCATCGCGGTTAAGCTGCTGAGGCGCGCTCAGGTACAGGCTCACGGCCACGCGCAGGTAGTAGTAGAGGCCAATCGCGGAGCCGATAACGACACCCGCCGTCAGCCACCACAGACCCGCATGAACACCGACTGCCAGCACGTAGAACTTACCGATAAAGCCCAGCGTCATCGGGATACCCGCCAGCGAGAGCATCATTACGGTCATCACAGCAGACAGAATCGGACGGTGCCAGAACAGACCACGGTAGGAGAACAGTGAATCCGCATCCGGACCACGGTACGGGCTGGACATCAGGCTCACCACGCCGAACGCGCCGAGGCTGCTGAACAGGTAACCCGCCAGATACACGCCCACGGCTTCCATCGACATCTCGCCGCTCTGCAGCGCAATCAGCGCCACCAGCAGGTAACCCAGGTGTGAGATAGACGAGTAGCCCAGCAGACGCTTGATGTTGGTCTGGCTCAGCGCCATCAGGTTACCGAAGATGATAGAGACGAACGCGATAATGCCCAGCACCACGCGAACCGCTTCGCTGTCACCTACCGGTGCGTACAGGAACAGACGCATCACCACACCGAAGATAGCGATTTTGCTCGCTGTCGCCAGGAAGGTCGACACCGGAGCCGGTGCGCCCTGGTATACGTCTGGCGTCCACAGGTGGAACGGCACCAGAGAGAGCTTGAAGCCGAGACCAACAATCATCATGCCCAGACCCGCCAGCAGCAGCGGCTCGTGCAGCATGCCGTCGCCGAGGCTCTTGCCGATGGCCAGGAAGGAGAGATTACCCGTCTGTGCGTACAGCAGCGCGATACCGAACAGCAGGAACGATGAGGCAGCAGCGGACAAGATGGTGTACTTGATCGCCGCTTCCAGAGAGCGTTTCTGGCGGAAGGCGTAACCAATCAGACCGAACAGCGGGAGTGAGATCAGCTCAATACCGAGGAACAGCGCGGCCAGGTGGTTCGCGTTCGCCAGCAGAATGCCGCCCAGTGCGGCAATCAGTACCAGCAGGTAAAACTCTTCTTTGTTGTCGTTGTAGCCTTCAAGCCACGGGTACGCAAAGGTGCAGGTTGCCAGGCTCGCCAGCAGAACCAGACCGGTGTACAGCATGGCGTAACCGTCAACGCGCATCAGCGGCGTGACGTCCATCGCGCCCGCCTGGCCAACAAACCAGAGGGAGACTAACGCAGCGTTCAGACCCAAAACGGACAGGGTCGCATTCAGGAAGTGATTGCGTCGCCACGCAATGGAGAGCATCACAACCACCACCGTCAATCCGACGATCAGCAGCGGTAGCAGCGCGATCAGTTGTTGTGGAGTTATTGTCATGGCGAATTACGGCCTTGTAGTAGAAGCAGAATTAACAAACCACTGCTGGATGTTGCCCATCGCGCTATGCGATGTATCCAGAATCGGCTGCGGATAGAAGCCCAACAGCACCAGCAGTACGACCAGCAGCAGGATGATGAACAGCTCACGCAGCGACATCCCCGGCAGTTCTTGTGCAGCAATTTCGCTCTTCGCTTTACCGAAGTAAGCGCGGTGCAGCATCGCCAGCGAGTACACGGAAGCGAACACCAGACCAAAGGTGGAGATGACGGTAATCATCGGAACCACTTTGAAGCTGCCGAACAGAATCATAAATTCGCCGACGAAGTTACCGGTGCCCGGCATACCCAGGGTGGCAACCGCGAAGAACATAGAGAGCGCTGGCAGCCATTTCATTTTGCCCCACAGGCCGCCCATCATACGCATGTCGCGAGTGTGCAGACGTTCGTACAGCTGACCGCACAGGATGAAGAGACCCGCAGCGGACAGGCCGTGCGCAATCATCTGAATGACCGCGCCCTGGTACGCCAGCTGGCTGCCGGTGTAGATCGCAATCAGCACGAAGCCCATGTGGGAAACGGAGGTGTAGGCAATCAGACGCTTGATGTCGTACTGCGTGAAGGCCATCCACGCGCCGTAGAAGATACCGATCACGCCGAGCCACATGGCAATTGGTGCGAATTCAGCGGAGGCATTCGGGAACAGCGGCAGTGCGAAACGCAGCAGACCGTAGGCCGCCGTTTTCAGCAAGATGCCCGCCAGGTCAACGGAACCCGCCGTCGGTGCCTGAGAGTGCGCGTCTGGCAGCCAGCCGTGCAGCGGAACCACCGGCATTTTCACCGCGAAGGCGATGAAGAAGCCCAGCATCAGCAGGTATTCCACGCCGTGAGACATCGGGGTCTTCAGCAGCTCTTCATAGTTGAAGGTCCAAACACCGGTCGCATTGTAATGCACGAACACCAGCGCCAGGATGGCAATCAGCATTACCAGACCGCTCGCCTGGGTATAGATGAAGAACTTGGTTGCCGCCGTGATACGCGTTTTACCGTCGGACGCCTTATGGCCCCACAGCGCGATCAGGAAATACATCGGCACCAGCATCATCTCCCAGAAGAAGAAGAACAGGAACATGTCGATGGCAAGGAACACGCCGATCACGCCGCCCAGGATCCACATCAGGTTCAGGTGGAAGAAGCCCTGGTATTTTTCGATTTCTCGCCAGGAGCAAAGTACCGCCAGAACGCCGAGCAGACCGGTCAGCACCACCATCAGCAGCGACAGACCGTCAATCGCCAGGTGGATCGTAATGCCGAAACGTGGGATCCACGGCAGGATAAACTCCGACTGCCACTGCGGAATGCCCGCAGACTGGGTCAGTGAGTAACCGCCCTGCAACCAGAGTTGCAGGCCAAGCGCGAGCGTCAATCCCATAGTGATCAGCGCGATCCAGCGCGGCATCTTCACGCCAAAGCGTTCAGTCTGCCAGCACAGGAAGCCGCCGATGAAGGGAATTAATATTAGCCAGGGTAGTAACATGGCGATTTTTATTCCTTGTTAAAGTCCCTAAGGGACCGATTTTCAACAAATTCGACAAAATTCACGCGTTAGTGCGGTTTGTTGTGTCGGGTGGCGCTTACGCTTACCCGACCTACGCTCTCGTAGGCCCGGTAAGCGCAGCGCCACCGGGCAAAACCACTATCGCAACACCATCAGCAGCGCCAGCACGACAACCGCACCGATGCTCATGGATGCCACATACCAGCGCAGATAACCGTTCTCGCTGTACAGCAGGCCTTTACCTGCAAAGCGGGAGAGGATCGCCGGGATATTCATCAGGCTGTTCAGCGGGTCGCGTTTTACCAGCCACGCGATGCCCAGGAACGGCTTAACGAAGATCATGTCGTACAGCCAGTCGAAGCCCCACGCGTTGTACCACCAGGTGCCCAGCAGACGGCCCGTCGCACTGTTGGCAACGGCAGTCACCAGCGTACGTTTACCCAGCCACAGCCATGCAGCAATCAGGATGCCCGCGATAGCAACCACGCCGGAGGTGATTTCAAGCGTCAGAACGCGACCGTGCTCAAGCTCGGTTGTCGCCGGGAGTACGCCCTGCAGCGGTGGCACAATCATCGCGCCAACGAAGGTGGAGAGTACCAGCAGCACAATCAGCGGCAGGTGATGGGTGATCCCCTTCCCTGCGTGAGCGTGAATTTGTTCTTTACCGTGGAATACGATGAAAATCATACGGAAGGTATACAGGGAGGTCATGAACGCACCGACCAGACCCGCAACCATCAGATTGATATGACCATTCGCCATGGCACCCGCAAGGATTTCGTCCTTACTGAAGAAGCCCGCGGTGATCAGCGGCAGTGCCGCCAGCGCCGCGCCGCCCACCAGGAAGCAGACGTACACCAGCGGGATAGACTTACGCAGTCCGCCCATCTTGAAGATGTTCTGCTCGTGATGGCAGGCCAGGATCACCGAACCGGATGAGAGGAACAGCAGCGCTTTAAAGAACGCGTGCGTCATCAGGTGGAAAATGGCTGCGTCCCACGCCTGAACGCCCAGCGCCAGGAACATGTAACCAATCTGGCTCATGGTGGAGTACGCGAGAACGCGTTTGATGTCGGTCTGCACCAGTGCGGCAAAGCCTGCCAGCACCAGCGTCACCGCACCGACGATACCCACCAGATGCAGAATTTCCGGGGTCATCAGGAACAGGCCATGGGTACGCGCAATCAGGTAGACACCCGCGGTGACCATGGTCGCAGCGTGGATCAGCGCGGAGACAGGCGTTGGACCCGCCATCGCGTCGGCCAGCCATGTCTGCAGCGGCAGCTGCGCGGATTTACCCACAGCACCACCCAGCAGCATCAGCGTTGCCCACCACAGCATATTGTTGCCTGCTTCGAAGTGCGCCGGTGCCAGTTCCACCATTTCGCGGAAGTTCAGCGTGCCCAGTTCGTTATAGAGAATGAACAGCGCGAAAGCGAGGAACACGTCACCCACGCGGGTCACGACGAACGCTTTCATGGCCGCTGCGCCATTCTTCGGATCGGTGTAGTAGAAACCGATCAGCAGGTAAGAACACAGACCCACGCCTTCCCAGCCCAGGTACATCAGCAGCAGGTTATCGGCCAGCACCAGAACCACCATGCTGGCGATAAACAGGTTGGTGTAGGCGAAGAAGCGGGAGTAGCCCTCTTCACCGCGCATATACCATGAGGCGAACATGTGGATCAGGAAGCCCACGCCGGTGACAACGGAGAGCATGGTCAGAGACAGACCATCCAGCACCAGGTTGAAACCGATGTTGAAATCACCGACCGACATCCACGTCCACAGCGGCACGCTGAAGGGCTGACGTCCGTTGTTAAAGAAGTCGATACCCGCATACGCTGTGACCAGCGCAGCCAGACCGATTGAGCCGATACCCACGGTCGCAGACAGATTCTCAGACCAGCGGCCGCGAGAAAACGCCAGCAGCACGAAGCCAATCAGCGGAAAAATAATGGTTAAGGCAAGCATGTTCATCCACGCAACTCACTTACTGAATCGATGTTCAGGTTCTGGCGGCGACGATGGAGCTGCAGCAACAGCGCCAGGCCAATACTCGCTTCGGCAGCCGCAAGGCTGATGGCGAGAATGTACATCACCTGACCGTCGGCCTGGCCCCAGTAGCTCCCGGCGACCACGAAGGCCAGCGCGGAGGCGTTAATCATGATTTCCAGACCAATCAGCATAAACAGCAGATTGCGGCGGATAACCAGACCGGTTAAGCCCAGAACGAACAAAATCGCAGCGAGGATCAGTCCATGTGTTAAGGGGATCATGCGCGCTCCTCCGTTTTTCTTTTCGCGCGGTCATCAGTGCGGTTGCTCAGCACCTCGCCAACACGCTCTTCACGGCCGACGTGGAAGGCAACAACCAGACCTGCCAGCAGCAGCATTGACGCCAGTTCAACCGCCAGAACGTAAGGGCCAAACAGAGCAATACCGACTGTCTTAGCGCTGATTGGCGTACCGTCGATGCCCTGATCGTTCACGCCCAGAATGGCGTAAACAATCACCACCAGCATGATGGCCGACAGAATTGCCGGACCAATCCACACCTGCGGTTTTAACCACTGACGTTCCTGCTCAATTTCAGAACCGCCCAGGTTCAGCATCATCACCACGAACACGAACAGCACCATGATGGCACCGGCGTAGACGATGATTTCCAGCGCACCGGCGAAGTGCGCGCCCAGCGCAAAGAACACCCCGGAAATGGCCAGCAGCGAAATGATTAAGTACAGTAGCGCATGCACCGGATTGGTGTGCGTGATCACTCGCAGCGTAGCCAGGATGGCGATAAGGCCACAGATATAAAAAGCGAATTCCATTGCCCTCTCCTTACGGTAACAGGCTCTTGACGTCGATAGGCTTAGCTTCGTTCTCTGCTTCGCCCTTATCTTTGCCGTCGATTGCCATACCCGCCATCCGGTAGAAGTTATATTCCGGGTATTTGCCCGGACCGGAAATCAGCAGATCCTCTTTCTCGTACACCAGGTCCTGACGCTTGTACTCACCCAGTTCGAAGTCTGGAGTCAGCTGAATCGCCGTGGTTGGGCACGCTTCTTCACACAGACCGCAGAAGATGCAGCGTGAGAAGTTGATGCGGAAGAACTCAGGGTACCAGCGGCCATCTACCGTCTCGGCTTTTTGCAGAGAGATACAGCCTACCGGGCACGCTACCGCACACAGGTTACAGGCAACGCAGCGCTCAGAACCGTCCGGATCGCGCGTCAGCACGATACGGCCACGGTAGCGCGGCGGCAGATATACCGGCTCTTCCGGGTACATCTGGGTTTCGCGTTTGGCAAACGCGTGCAGGCCGATCATCCAGATACTGCGTACCTGGGTGCCGAAACCTACTAATAATTCTTTTAAGGTCATGGTCTAAAGCCCCTTATGGCTGCTGCCAGAGAATGACAGCCGCCGTTACCAACAAGTTGACGAGCGTCAGCGGCAGGCACACTTTCCAGCCGAAGGACATTACCTGGTCATAACGCGGACGCGGTAAGGACGCACGAATCAAAATGAACATCATCATAAAGAACGCGGTTTTCAGCGCGAACCAGATGAACGGCGGTAAGAACGGGCCATGCCAGCCACCAAAGAACAGCGTTACCATCAACGCGGAAATGGTGACGATACCGATGTACTCGCCCACGAAGAACAGACCGAATTTCATACCGGAATATTCAATGTGATAACCGTCGGCCAGTTCCTGTTCGGCTTCTGGCTGGTCAAACGGGTGACGGTGACACACCGCCACGCCCGCGATAGCAAAGGTAATAAACCCAAAGAACTGCGGGATAACGTTCCAGATGTCGGCCTGGTTGTTGACGATGTCGGTCATGTTAAATGAACCGGCCTGCGCCACCACGCCCATCAGGGAGAGACCCAGGAACACTTCGTAGCTCAGCGTCTGCGCGGAAGCACGCATTGCACCCAGCAGCGAGTATTTGTTGTTACTGGACCAGCCTGCGAATAGCACCGCGTAAACCGCGAGGCCTGCCATCATCAGGAAGAACAGAATGCCGATGTTCAGGTCAGCGACCACCCAGGTCGGGCTGACCGGAACGATAGCAAACGCCAGCAGCAGCGAGGTGAAGGCGATCATCGGTGCCAGAGTAAAGATCACGCGGTCCGAGAAGCGCGGGATCCAGTCCTCTTTAAAGAACATCTTGATCATGTCCGCCACAAGCTGGAGTGAACCACCCCAGCCCACGCGGTTCGGTCCGTAACGGTTCTGGAACAGACCGAGCAGACGACGTTCACCAAAGCTCATGAACGCGCCGCAGGTGACCACCACCAGCAGAATCACAACCGCTTTCAGAATGCTCAGCAGGATGTCGATAAGATCCGGCGTTAACCAACTCATGCTTTTGCCTCCTGCAGGTTATCAAGACGCGCACCCGCCAGTACCGGCGCGATGCCAGGCATACCCATTGGCAGACCCACCTGCCCTGCTGTCAGACCTTCAGAAATAATCAGCGGCAGGCTGATTGTCTGGCCGTCATAGCTAAAGGCAATGTTCGCGCCCGCGTTAACGCCAAGCTTCGCGGCATCCGCCGGGTTGAGCTTAATGTATGGCTGCGGCATGCGGGTCTGGAAGACCGGTGAACGCTGGGACAGCTCGTCGCTACCGAACAGATGGTAGTACGGCGCGATACGCCAGTTGCCATCCTGGGCCTGGAAGCTCGCCGGTACGGTGGTGAAGAAGTCCAGACCGGTTTCGGAGGCTTCAATCAGACGCACGCCCGGATCGCCGTGGCGCAGGGAACCACCCACTTCAGCCTGGAACTTGTTCCATGCCTGCGGGGAGTTCCAGCCTGGCGCCCATGCGAATGGGATTTGCGAACGCGGCGCAGACGGCTGGTTGTTCCCTTCCATTGAGAAGGCGAACATCGTGTCTTTATCCTGCGGCTGGCGCGGTTCGTGTACGCTGATATTGGCGCGCATTGCGGTACGACCGCTGTAACGGTGCGGTTCACGCGCCAGTTTCTGGCCGCGAATGCGGAAGCTTGCTTCAGGCGCGGCATCTTTAATGCCTGCCAGCTGAGGCAGTTTTTCGACGACCGCGTCGATAACGTGGTCGAGCTGCGTCCAGTCCACTTCACGGCTCTGCACGGTGCTGTGCAGGGAGTGCAGCCAGCGCCAGCTTTCCAGCATCACGGTGTTGCTGTCGTAGTACGCCGGGTCATAAACCTGGAAGAAACGCTGTGCGCGGCCTTCGTTGTTGATAACGGTACCGTCGCTTTCTGCGAAGCTTGCCGCAGAGAGCACCAGGTGCGCTTTATCCATAATCGCCGTGCGCTGATGGTCAATCACCATCACCAGCGGCGCTTTGGAGAGCGCGGCGTCAACGCGAGCAGCAGAGGCATGGCGATGCAGATCGTTTTCCAGCACCACAACGGCGTCAGCAGAACCGGATTCCAGTTCGCTTAACGCTGCTTCCAGCGAGCCGCCGCCAATCATACCCAGACCGATGCTGTTCACCGCACGGGCAATCATGGTCACACCGACGTCCGCTCCGCGGCCTTTCAGGGCTTTGGCAACGTTGGCTGCCGCCTGAATGATCTCGGCGCTACCGGCGTTGGTCCCGGAAATAATCAGCGGTTTTTTCGCACCGGCCAGGGCCTGAACAATCACGTCGACCTTGTTCTGCAGGTCACGATCCAGCTCAACGGCCGGAGAGTTGCTGTCCAGCGCGTGGGCAATCGCAAAGCCAAGACGCGCCTGATCTTCAACCGGTGCGCAGTAGGTCCACGCCGCGATATCGTCCAGACGGGTATTGTCAACGTTGGTCACAAACAGAGGATGCTTCGCGCGCTGACCGATGTTCAGGATTGCCGCAATCTGCCAGTCGGCCACTTTCTGCGCCGCTGCCATTTCACGTGCTTTACCCTTCACCGCCTGACGAACCGCCAGAGCCGCGCGTGCGCCGGTCTGCGTCAGGTCTTCACCCAGCACCAGAACCGCATCATAAGATTCAATTTCGCGCAGCGCAGGGGTGTGGACACCGCCTTCACGCAGCACTTTCAGTACCAGCTGCAGACGTTCCTGCTCGCCCTGAGCGATACCGGTATAGAAGTTTTCCGCCCCAACCAGCTCGCGCAACGCGAAGTTGCTTTCGATACTGGCGCGCGGGGAGCCGATACCGATCACTTTCTTCGACTGGCGCAGAATATCTGCCGCACCCTGCATCGCCTGTTCAGCGTTCAGGGTAATGAAGTCGTCGCCACGGCGCTGAACCGGCTGACGCGGACGGTCTTTCAGGTTGACATAGCCATAGCCGAAACGACCACGGTCGCAGAGGAAGTAGTGGTTAACGGTACCGTTATAACGGTTTTCGATACGGCGCAGTTCGCCGTAACGCTCACCCGGGCTGGTGTTACAGCCGAGGGAACACTGCTGACAGATGCTTGGCGCAAACTGCATGTCCCATTTACGGTTGTAACGCTCGGAGTGGGTTTTATCCGTGAATACGCCGGTCGGGCAGATTTCTACCAGGTTACCGGAGAATTCGCTTTCAAGCGTACCGTCTTCCGGACGACCGAAGTAGACGTTGTCATGTGCGCCATACACGCCCAGATCCTGACCGTCTGCGTAGTCTTTGTAGTAACGCACGCAACGGTAGCAGGCGATGCAGCGGTTCATTTCGTGAGAGATGAACGGCCCCAGATCCTGATTACGGTGGGTACGCTTGGTAAAGCGATAGCGACGGAAGCTGTGACCGGTCATGACGGTCATATCCTGAAGGTGGCAGTTACCGCCCTCTTCACAAACCGGACAGTCGTGCGGGTGGTTGGTCATCAACCATTCCACCACGCTTTCGCGGAACTGTTTCGCTTCTTCGTCATCAATCGAAATAAAGGTGCCTTCGGTGGCTGGCGTCATACAGGACATCACCAGGCGACCACGCGTGTCTTCCGCGTTTTGATATTGCTTCACCGCACACTGGCGGCAAGCACCGACGCTGCCCAGCGCCGGATGCCAGCAAAAGTACGGAATATCGAGGCCAAGAGACAGACAAGCTTCCAGCAGGTTGTCCGCCCCGTTGACTTCGTATTCTTTGCCGTCTACATGAATCGTAGCCATTAGCATGCTTCCAGTTGTCTCGAATTGCTTCGAGCGTTAATCAAAATTCTGTTTTTACCAGCGCGCTTTCAGCAGGTTCGGCTGAATACCATTGATTGAATGGGTATTGCTGAACGGCTGCTTGATGCCTGCTTCGAATTCGTCGCGGAAATATTTAATCGCGCTCTGCAGCGGCTCTACGGCACCCGGTGCGTGGGCACAGAAGGTTTTGCCTGGGCCTAAGAATCGACACAGTTGCTCAAGTGTCTCGATATCGCCAGGCTGGCCTTCGCCACGTTCGATTGCACGCAGGATCTTCACGCTCCACGGCAGACCGTCACGGCACGGTGTACACCAGCCGCAGGACTCGCGGGCGAAGAACTCTTCCAGGTTACGCACCAGCGAGACCATGCCGATCTCGTGGTCGACGGCCATCGCCAGCGCCGTACCCAGACGGCTGCCTGCTTTACCAATGCTTTCGAATTCCATCGGCAGATCGAGGTGGGCTTCGGTCAGGAAGTCAGTCCCTGCCCCACCCGGCTGCCAGGCTTTGAATTTCAGGCCATCGCGCATGCCGCCCGCGTAGTCTTCAAGAATTTCGCGTGCGGTGGTACCGAACGGCAGTTCCCAGACGCCAGGATTTTTAACGCGACCAGAGAAGCCCATCAGCTTGGTACCGGCATCTTTGCTTGAGGAGATGCCCTGATACCACTCCACGCCGTTGGCGAGAATAGCCGGAACGTTACACAGGGTTTCGACGTTGTTTACGCAGGTCGGTTTACCCCATACGCCGGAGCTTGCCGGGAACGGTGGCTTAGAGCGCGGGTTCGCACGGCGGCCTTCCAGAGAGTTAATCAGCGCGGTTTCTTCACCGCAGATGTAACGCCCGGCACCGGTGTGCACGAACAGTTCGAAGTCAAACCCGGTGCCCAGGATGTTTTTCCCAAGCAGACCCGCTTCGGTGGCTTCGGCAATCGCGCGACGCAGGTTTTCTGCCGCTTCGATGTACTCACCGCGCAGGAAGATGTAGCCACGGTACGCTTTCAGCGCAAACGCGGAGATCAGCATGCCCTCCACCAGCAGGTGCGGCAGCTGCTCCATCAGCAGGCGGTCTTTATAGGTGCCCGGCTCCATTTCATCGGCGTTACACAGCAGGTAACGGATGTTCATGGATTCGTCTTTCGGCATCAGGCTCCACTTCAGACCGGTGGAGAAGCCCGCACCGCCGCGCCCTTTCAGGCCAGAATCTTTTACCGCGTTAACGATGTCGTCCGGCGCCATGCCGCCAAGGGCTTTACGCGCACCGGCATAGCCGTTTTTGCTTTCGTATTCTTCAAGCCATACCGGCTGTTTATCATCGCGCAGACGCCAGGTCAGCGGATGCGTCTCAGCAGTACGAATTACAGTTTTCATTTGTACTGCTCCAGCAGGTCAGGAATCGCTTCCGGCGTCAGATGGCTGTGAGTGTCCTCATCAATCATCATGGTCGGCCCCTTGTCGCAGTTACCCAGGCAGCAGGTCGGCAGCAGAGTAAAGCGTCCATCGAACGTGGTCTGGCCCGGCTTGATATTGAGCTTCTTCTCAATCGCAGCCTGAATGCCCTGATAGCCGGTGATGTGGCAGACAACGCTGTCACAATAGCGGATCACATGGCGGCCAACCGGCTGACGGAAGATCTGGCTGTAGAACGTGGCTACGCCTTCTACGTCACTTGCCGGAATACCCAGCACTTTTGCGATCTCGTAGATCGCCCCATCCGGCACCCAGCCACGCTGTTTCTGTACGATTTTCAGCGCTTCAATGGACGCCGCACGCGGGTCTTCGTAGTGGTGCATCTCGTGCTCAATAGCGGCACGTTCTGCTTCACTCAGCTCAAAAGCCTCGGTCTGTGGTTGTTGATTCTCGTGCATAATTAGCGGTCCACATCTGACATAACAAAATCGATACTACCCAGATACACAATCAGGTCGGAGACCAGACTGCCGCGAATGGCGGCCGGGATCTGTTGCAGGTGCGCGAAGCTTGGCGTACGCACGCGGGTACGGTAGCTCATGGTGCTGCCGTCGCTGGTCAGGTAGTAACTGTTGATACCCTTGGTCGCTTCAATCATCTGGAAGGATTCTTGCGCCGGCATGACCGGACCCCAGGAAACCTGCAGGAAGTGGGTGATCAGGGTTTCGATATGTTGCAGCGTGCGCTCTTTCGGCGGCGGCGTAGTCAGCGGGTGATCCGCTTTGAACGGGCCTTCCGGCATGTTGTTGAGGCACTGCTCAAGGATGCGCAGACTCTGGCGCAGCTCTTCCACTTTCAGCATCACGCGGGTGTAGCAGTCGGAAACACCGCCGCCCACCGGGACTTCAAAGTCGAAGTTCTCGTAGCCAGAGTAAGGACGGGCTTTACGCACGTCGAAATCAATACCGGTCGCACGCAGACCTGCACCTGTCGTCCCCCACTCCAGCGCTTCTTTCGCGCCGTAGGCAGCAACGCCCTGAGAACGACCTTTCAGGATGGTGTTACGCAGCGCGGCTTTCTCGTAAGACGCCAGACGTTTTGGCATCCAGTCGAGGAATTCACGCAGCAGACGGTCCCAGCCGCGCGGCAGATCGTGTGCCACACCGCCGATGCGGAACCAGGCCGGGTGCATACGGAAACCGGTAATTGCTTCCACCAGATCGTAGATTTTCTGACGGTCGGTAAAGGCGAAGAATACCGGGGTCATCGCGCCGACGTCCTGAATGAACGTGGAGATGTACAGCAGGTGGCTGTTGATACGGAACAGTTCTGACAGCATGACGCGAATCACGTTAACGCGATCCGGCGTGGTGATACCCGCCAGTTTCTCAACGGCCAGCACATATGGCATTTCGTTGACGCAGCCGCCGAGGTACTCGATACGGTCGGTATACGGAATGTAGCTGTGCCAGGACTGACGCTCGCCCATCTTCTCAGCACCACGGTGGTGGTAGCCGATATCAGGCACGCAGTCGACAATCTCTTCGCCGTCAAGCTGAAGAATAATACGGAATGCACCGTGCGCAGACGGGTGGTTTGGACCGAGGTTGAGGAACATGAAGTCCTCGTTTTCGGTACCGCGCTTCATGCCCCAGTCTTCCGGCTTGAAGGTCAGCGCTTCCATCTCCAGGTCCTGCTTGGCTTTGGTCAGCTCAAACGGGTCGAATTCGGTTGCACGTGCCGGGTAGTCTTTACGCAGCGGGTGGCCGGTCCAGGTCTGCGGCATCATGATGCGCGTCAGGTGCGGGTGGCCGTCAAAGGTCATGCCGAACATTTCCCAGGTTTCACGCTCGTACCAGTTCGCGTTCGGGAAAAGTTTGGTGATCGTCGGCAGATGCATGTCGTTTTCAGACAATGCCACCTTGAGCATGATATCCGTATTACGGTCTATTGAGATCAGGTGGTAGAAAACGGAAAAATCCGCAGCAGGGAGACCCTGGCGGTGAGTACGCAGACGTTCATCCATGCCGTGTAAGTCAAACAGCATGACGTAAGGTTTCGGCAATTTCTTGAGGAAATCGACCACTTCCAGTAATTGTTCACGCTTCACCCAAACAACGGGTACCCCGGTGCGGGTGGCCTGAACAGTAAAGGCATCCGGCCCAAAACGGTTGCGCAGTTCGCCAACGACTGGGTCATCGAGATGATCCCGTGTCTGCCAGGCGGCTTCTTGCGCGGTTAAGTCGGTCATATTGTTCACCATTGCAAATGGTCCGTGGTGACTGTTAAGCCTGGCTTCGCGCTATTTGAGTAGTGATATGCGAAGGTGTTCTCCAGGCCCACAGGCGCAAATTAAATTTCGTCAGGCGTACGCAGGTTGGTGACGGCAATACGTTCACCACGTTTACGCTCGCGCTCGGACTGCATGTTCGCGCGATACACCCCCTGATCGCCAACAACCCACGACAGTGGGCGACGTTCTTTACCGATAGACTCCTGCAGCAGCATCAGCGCCTGCATGTAAGCTTCCGGACGCGGCGGGCAGCCCGGAATGTAGACATCCACCGGGATAAACTTATCTACGCCCTGCACGACGGAATAAATGTCGTACATACCGCCAGAGTTTGCACATGCGCCCATGGAGATAACCCATTTTGGCTCCAGCATCTGGTCATAAAGACGCTGAATAACCGGGGCCATCTTGGTAAAGCACGTACCGGCCACCACCATCAGGTCAGCCTGACGTGGGGAAGCACGCAGTACCTCTGCCCCAAAACGCGCAACGTCATGCACCGCAGTGAATGACGTCACCATTTCAACGTAGCAGCAAGAAAGGCCAAAGTTGTAAGGCCAGATGGAGTTCTTACGACCCCAGTTGACCATATCGTGCATGGCATGTTCGAGCTTGCCCATGTACACGCTTTTATTGACTTCTTGCTCCAGGGGGTCGGTTACGATCTCCTGTTTTTGCAGGGGGTAACGGTCATTCTCACCGTTAGGATCTATGCGGGTGAGCGTATAATCCATCTTATTGCCTCGCTGTTACTGCTGACGATTAGAGATACTGTTTTCCGGGTTGATCTGCTCACGGCGTGAACGCGCAGGCGTCCAGTCCAGCGCGCCAATACGCACCAGATAAACCAGACCGGCCAGTAACACTAAAATGAAAATTGCGGCCTCGACAAAGCCCACCCAACCACTTTCGCGAATGGAGGTCGACCATGCGAAAAGGTAAAGCGCTTCAACGTCGAAGATGACGAAGAACATGGCTACCAGGTAGAACTTGGCAGACAGGCGTAAGCGAGCGGTACCTACGGAATCAATACCTGATTCGAAAGGTGTGTTTTTGTGCCTTGCGCGGGCGCGACCGCCCAGGAACCAGCCGCCGACTAACATCAGGCAGCACAGGCCAATGGCTACAATAAGAAAGATTGCGAATGCCCAGTGATGAGCGATGACTTCTGTGGATGTTGACATACTCATTGCTTACTCATCAAAAGTGATACCGACGACACTGCTCTTGCTGGCAGATGGGCATCACATCGATTCATGGGGAGGAACAAATAACCTTACACTAACTGTCAGAAATGAGACATAGACAGCAAAATGATGGGGTTTTTTACTCCTTTCTATAACCTTTTGTCAACTTTAACAAAGGTTTCTTCACATTAAATGACATCAAGCGATTCTCATTAACATTTCATGCCCTTTTAACCCTGGTGGGTACATGACTTTACGTCAAATGCATGTTGTTGAATCGTGTCCGTTTTGGAAGTAAAAAAAATAACCCTCCTATTTTGACAGGATTTGCCAACGATTCCTCCCCCCAAATAGGAGTATTTTCTTGATCTGAGACACGCTTTTGTTAATTCAATCAAGAAACCGGCAACATATTTCCTGTTTTTTTAACATTGAACGGGGAAGCGGCAAGTTAGAACGGAAAACGAACACGATTTAACCAAAAGCATGTATTTTATTGATATTTAAAACTTATCTGATGAAACCCTGTATTCGGAAAGGGTATCTTTGCCAAAAAAAAACCACTTCACGCGAAAATCGCGCGAGTGGCTCTTTTTTACACTTACAATTTGTTACGAGAATTTTGAGTGTTTGATCACTCAAAGTCCCCTTCAACGATCAGGGAGTCATCCCCCCCTTCCGGAGTAACATGCTCGTATTGCCAGGGGTTATGGTAGTTTTCCATCGCCTCAAACACGACTTTCGCCAGCTCGTTATTGCTGGTGGCGTTGTGGCATAACAGATACTCCGTATCCGGCAACGCAGGAAGACCATCACTTTTACCCAACACGCGGAGATCCGGACTCATCATTTCCACCGGACGCGCTGTTACGCCGAGTCCCGCTTTCACGGCAGCTCGAACAGCGGGTAGCGTTGAGGCCACATAGGCCAAACGCCACGGAATGTTGGCCTCGTTGAGCGCCGACAGCACCATATCCCGGAACGGACTTGGATCATCCAGTAAGACCAGTGGAATGGGCTCACCTTGTTGCAGTACATATTCAGCCGCGCAATACCAATGCGTTGGAGAAGTCCGCAGCGTCAGACAATCAAATTGCCCAGGACGATGCGTCGTGACCACCAGATCCACTTCATTCTCTTTGAGCATCTCAATCATAAAAGCATTACGCTTTACGCTAACATCCAGCGCAAGCTTCGGATAAACCGAACTGATACGATTGAGAAGAAACGGCAATATCGTATCCGCTGACTCATCAGATGCGCCTAATGTTAACACCCCCTGGAGGTTGCTAAACATTAAAGACATACATGCTTCATCATTAAAGCGAAGTATTTTCCTGGCATAACCCAGTAGCTGGATACCGTGTTCCGTTAAGAGCTTATTACGTCCATGACGTGCAAAAAGCTCTTTACCGACCAGTTGCTCCAGCCGCTGCATTTGCTGGCTAACGGCAGACTGGGTTCGGCAAACTGCGGCAGCAGCTGCTGCAAAAGTGTTGAGATCGGCGACCGCAACAAACGTTCTCAGCAGATCGAGGTCGAGATTCATTATCGGACGATTTGCATTTATCATATCTATTCACTTTCAGGTTGCTCGTGCGGAGCTGCCCGGGTTGAAGCTGTGTGTAACAGTTAAGCAATTCCCTCTGAAGGTTTCCCTCGCATCCCGGCCCGGCAGACTGCCTGACAGATAGTTATTGTGCTGCTGTATATCAACAGTCAGAAAGCACGTTTCATGACGTTATTTTTATTCTCTTAAACGTTCAGAATATTTAGATGTTCGCAGGTTTCTGTAAATTACATTAAAGGTATGACACCTTTACGGCCATCTTTATCGCAGCGCGGTTAACGTAGCAGGATGTGTTCGGCACACACCAGCCAGAGATAAATCCAACAATAACAATCAATTAATTTAGAAAAGCGGATCCAGATATACAAAACATAGGGCTCTGGCGCCTGCTTTCCTGAAAGACATCTTAACCCAAATCCACTTTATTTATAAGTCTTATTGCAATATTAAGGATTAAGAGGGACTGTTAAGCCCCTCAACTAATTTTATTAAAATTAACTAAAGTTGCATTTTGTTGGTTAATAATAAATAAATTTTAATTTAGATTAAGACCATTCATTAATAACACTTAACATTAATTTCACATGAGTAACTTTTAGCCTAAGCATACTATTCCAACAGTCTGTCGCGAAGCATCTGATTTTACGAAAAGTCACTTAGGGGAACTTCTTACTGCGTATTGGGCACTCTTTTTATTTTTAACAGCACAATGTGAAATTTAAATCAAAATAAACAGCACAATCAACTTAAGAACATACTTATCACATTACTTTAGCACAACAGAACTCACTACAAGCAGTGAAATAGATTCCACAGGAATTGACGCATTGTACAAAATCTTCTCCTGTACACCCTTCAAAACGAAGCGAGGGGGGAGTACATTGTTCCGTGCAGACTTCCACGGCAGGGAGTGGCAATAATAGCGAAAAGGTTAAAGGTTCATGTCCCCTATCGAAAAATCCAGCAAACTAGATAACGTCTGTTACGACATCCGCGGCCCGGTTCTGAAAGAGGCCAAACGCCTTGAAGAGGAAGGCAATAAGGTTCTGAAACTCAACATTGGTAACCCTGCGCCATTTGGTTTTGAAGCGCCGGATGAAATTCTGGTTGATGTGATCCGCAACCTTCCTACTGCACAAGGCTACTGCGATTCAAAAGGACTCTATTCCGCGCGTAAAGCCATCATGCAGCACTATCAGGCGCGCGGTATGCGTGACGTAACCGTTGAAGATATCTATATCGGCAACGGCGTCTCTGAACTGATTGTGCAGGCGATGCAGGCACTGCTGAACAGCGGCGACGAAATGCTGGTACCTGCGCCGGACTACCCGCTTTGGACGGCGGCCGTGTCGCTGTCGAGCGGTAAAGCCGTTCATTATCTCTGTGACGAGTCCTCTGACTGGTTCCCGGACCTTGATGATATTCGCGCGAAAATTACGCCTCGCACGCGTGGCATCGTGATCATTAACCCGAACAATCCGACGGGTGCGGTCTATTCGAAAGAACTGCTGATGGAGATCGTCGAGCTCGCCCGCCAGCACAACCTGATCATTTTTGCCGACGAAATCTACGACAAAATCCTGTACGACGCGGCACAGCACCACTCGATCGCCGCGCTGGCCCCGGATCTGCTGACCGTCACCTTTAACGGCCTGTCTAAAACCTACCGCGTAGCCGGTTTCCGTCAGGGTTGGATGGTACTGAACGGTCCGAAAAAGCACGCCAAAGGCTACATTGAAGGGCTGGAAATGCTGGCGTCGATGCGTTTATGTGCCAACGTTCCTGCACAGCACGCGATCCAGACGGCGCTCGGCGGTTATCAGAGCATTAGCGAGTTTATCGTTCCCGGTGGTCGCCTGTATGAACAGCGTAACCGCGCGTGGGAATTGATCAACGATATCCCGGGCGTCTCCTGCGTGAAACCTAACGGCGCGCTCTATATGTTCCCGAAAATTGACGCTAAGCGCTTCAATATTCACGACGACCAGAAGATGGTGCTCGACTTCCTGCTGCAGGAAAAAGTGCTGCTGGTTCAGGGTACGGCGTTTAATTGGCCGTGGCCGGATCACGTGCGCATTGTGACCCTGCCGCGCGAAGATGACCTCGAAATGGCCATCAGCCGCTTCGGGCGCTTCCTCTCTGGATACCATCAGTAACGTTGCCTTTCTGCCGGGTGGCGCTGCGCTTGCCCGGCCTACAAAATCCGCAAATTTGCATCTTGCCTCCCCTCCCCGCACAATGAACGCCTGTCGCAGTAAAGACAAAAGGTAACCTATGAGTCAGAGTCATTTCTTTGCCCACCTCTCCCGCCTGAAGCTGATCAACCGCTGGCCGCTGATGCGCAACGTCCGCACGGAAAATGTTTCAGAGCACAGTCTGCAGGTTGCGATGGTCGCTCACGCGCTGGCCGCCATAAAGAACCGCAAATTTAACGGGCAGGTCAACGCTGAACGTATTGCCCTGCTGGCGATGTACCATGATGCCTCGGAAGTGCTGACCGGCGATCTGCCGACGCCAGTGAAATATTTCAACTCGCAGATTGCGCAGGAATATAAGGCGATTGAAAAGATTGCTCAGCAGAAGCTGATCGATATGGTGCCGGATGAATTACGCGATATCTTTGAGCCGCTTATCGATGAACATCAGTACACGGAAGATGAAAAGTCGCTGGTGAAGCAGGCCGACGCGCTGTGTGCCTACCTGAAATGTCTGGAAGAGCTGTCTGCAGGGAATAACGAGTTTTTACTGGCGAAAACGCGTCTGGAAAAAACGCTGGAGTCCCGCCGCAGCGAAGAGATGGATTATTTTATGCAGGTATTTGTGCCGAGCTTCCATCTGTCGCTGGATGAGATTAGCCAGGATTCACCCCTCTGACTGTCGCCCAGCGGCGCTGCGCTTGCAGGGCCTACGGTTTGTAGGCCGGGTAAGGCGCAGCCGCCACCCGGCAATATTCTCAGAACGGGAACAGGACCGGAATTAACACAACGCACACCACCATTACCAGCACGGTGAACGGCACGCCAATCTTGACGAAATCGCTGAATCTATAATTCCCGGGCCCCAGCACCAGCGTATTCACCGGTGAAGATACCGGCGTCATAAATGCCGCGGAGGCCGCCATCGCCACCATCATCGCGAACGGATACGGCGACACGCCCATGGATTTCGCCATCGCCAGCGCAATAGGCGCCATCAGTACCGCCGTCGCGGTATTGGAGATAAACAGGCCGATGGAGGCGCACATGATAAACAGACAGACCATCATCATGTACGGCCCATACCCGCCGCCAACGTCCATTAAGCCTTTAACGATCAAATCCACCCCGCCGGTTTTTTGTAACGCCAGCGCAAAGGGCATCATCCCGACAATCAGAATAATGCTCGGCCAGTGAATGGCTTTATACGCGCTTTCAGCGTCAATGCAGCGGAATTTCCCCATCAGCAGACAGGCGATGATAGCCGCGACCGGATTGGGGATTTCATCGGTCAGCATAAGTGCCACCATCAGCACCAGACAGAAAATCGCGTGAGGTGCCTGGCTATGCGCCGGGGACGCATCGCTCTCTTCAACCGGCATATTGAGCACCACAAAATCACGCCCTTTTTGCCCGAGTTGGCTAATCAGCTTCCAGTTACCGACGACCAGAAAGATGTCACCCAGCAGGATCGGCTCATCCACCACTGCGCCTTCCATCGCCACGCCATCGCGCTTCAGTCCCACGACGTTCAAACCATAGCGGGTGCGGAAGCCGACTTCGCGCACGGTTTTCCCCAACAGCTCCGATTCCGGGATCAGCGATACTTCGGCCATACCGACGTCCAGCGCCTGGTCGGAGAAATACTCGCCGCGCAGCACCATCGGTTCCAGCAACTGTTCGCTGCAAAACTCACGCAGGTCTACCTCTGCGGCGGACATATCAATCAGCAGAACGTCCCGCGCGCGGAATTCCGACACCCCGTTAACATTGACAATCACCCGGCGGAAACGACGCCAGCGCTCCACGCCGATGACGTTCGCACCGTAGCGTTCACGGAGCTTAAGATCGTCCAGCCGCTGGCCAATCATCGGTGAGCCGGGGCGAATAGCCAGACGGCGCGCTCGCCCGGTGAGACGGTACTCTTTAATCAAATCGCGAAAGGTGCGTCGCTTCCAGCCCTCTTTGCTTTTATCCTGATTTTCGCCTTTCAGGGCAAAACGGGTCAGCAGCATGTAGACCACGCCCAACACCAGAACGACCAGCCCAATCGGGGTAACGCTGAAAAAACTGAAGCCCTGGAATCCTTCGCGGATCAGCTCACTGTTGACGACCAGGTTTGGCGGCGTCGCCACCAGCGTCATCATGCCGCTGATCAAACCGGCAAAGCTCAGGGGCATCATCAGGCGCGATGGCGAGATTTGCATCCTCATGCAGACGCTCAGCACCACCGGAATAAAGATGGCGACCACGCCCGTTGAGCTCATAAACGCCCCCAGTCCGGCAACCGTCACCATCAGGTAGATCAGCATTTTGGTTTCACTGCTGCCCGCCACCTTGACCAGCCACGTTCCCATGATGGTCGCTACGCCGGTGCGCACCAGTCCGTCACCAATGATAAACAGGGCGGCGATGAGAATAACGTTGGGGTCGCTAAACCCGGAGAATGCCTCGGGTAGCGTGAGCGTGCCGCTCAGCACAAACGCGACGATGACAAACAGGGCGACGGCATCCATGCGCACCTTGCCTGTAGCGAAAAGAATGATGGCGATTAACAGCAGGCTCAGGACCCAAATCAGTTCACCGTTCACAACCTATCCTTGTCAGTGGAAGATAAAGAATTCTGCCATAAAAAAGCCCCAACAATGTGGGGCTATATCATGGGATTACATTTTTAGCGAGACGGTTACAACTCCGCCGGGTCCCTTCGTGATGTTAATCGCGGTCAGTGTATTCAGCACAAAATCCGCCTCACTCAACCGGGGAGAGTCCGCCGGGACGTTAACGGCGATCACGTGGCTCCCTGCGTTAAGCCCGGCCAGCACGCCGGCTGCTGCATCTTCCACCACCACGCAGTCCGCCGGTGCAAGGCCCAGCAGCTCTGCCCCAAGCAAGAACGCATCCGGCTCTGGCTTGCCGCGCTTGACGCGCTCTGCAGTAATGAACACTTCTGGCTTCGGTAAACCCGCCGCCTTATGGCGAGCATGGGCTACGGGAATGGAGCCGGAGGTCACAATGGCCCACGGAATATGTGCTTCGTTCAGATGTTCAAGCAGCTCGCGCGCGCCCGGCAGCGCGGTGATGCCTTCCGTATCGGTAGCCTCAATGTTCTCGAGGTATTTGAACTCTGCCTGAATCTCTTCCTCAGTACGTCCCGCTAAGAAGTGTCGCAAGGAGGTAATGGCCTGTTTGCCATGGATGAAATTCAGTACGTCCTGATGGTCGATGCCGTGCCTGTCGGCCCAATGGCACCATGAACGCTCCACTACCGGCAGCGAATCCACCAGCGTACCGTCCAGATCAAACAGAAAACCTTTACACTGCACATGTACCTCCGTCAGGCATTAATGATTTGTTGAATTTCGTTGCTGCTTAAATGGTACTGGCGCGGGCAGGAATGCCATACGCCCAGCATGCGCTGGTATTTTTCCCACATTGGGGTTTGCGCGTTAAAGCCGTGAGTACCCGCATCAAAATGGGTATAGCGCCCTTCGGTGTTCACCATAAAGCGAACGTAGCTCAGGTAGCGCGCTTCCGTTGCGGCATCAAAGCCTAAGAAGGTTACGCGGCGCTCGTCAATGGACTGGCGATCTTTGAGATTCGTCCAGGACACATGCAGCGCATGATACATCTCCATGATGTCGATCACGATGCGGCAGGTCTCTTCTTTCAGTTCGCCAAACTCGCGATCCAGTTCGCGCATCTGTAAACCAAACCCGCGTTCGACGATAGTTTGCAAGCGGCTGTAGCGTTCTGCGTTATCGGGATCAAGCATAGTCATCATCTTGTACTGGTTAGACAAAATCAGACGTTGGGCATGGGTCATTTCCATCTTTCGACTCCTGTAGCGCATTGCACTTTAAAAAAAAGACACGGTAACTGTTTGTTACTGTGCCTTCTTTTATTCGTCGTTTCGATGATCAATCACAAGTCATCAAGGAATGTTTTATCAAGTTGCTTAAAAGCGCGCTTGAGCGTGTCAGCCAGCGCCTGGTAATCCGGCTTGCCTTCGACCGGTGCCAGCGCCTGACCGGCTTCCTCAAGTTTTCCACGGACTTCATAAAACCAGTGTAAAATTGTAGGCGGCAGCGGCGTAATTGAGCGTTTCCCCAGCCACCATAGCCCCTGCATCGGCAGGCTCAGCGCAAAAAGCGCGGTGGCGACGGCGGGTCCAAGCTGGCCGCCGAGGGCAATTTGCCAGCACAGGGTAAAGATGGCAACAGGGGGCATAAAGCGAATCGCAAAGCGCGTGGCGCGGATAGTGCGGTTCTCTATAAACATCGGCGCGAGGCGCTTTTCCAGTGGCCACGTCTTCGCGTAATGCTGCCCCCGACGAAACAGACTAAAGAAATTCACGGATGGGTTTTCGGGTGTCGACATGGCTGTACCTCAACTTCACATATAAAAATTAAAATTTTTGTGCAAAACCACAACAGGCTATGACAACGTTCAAAATATTTTGTCATCGCTACCCCGTATCGGGTATCCTGTGCCAGCCTGATAAGGCCGTAGACGAGAACCGTTAACTCGTCAAATTATCGCATATTATGCCATTGTCTGAAAAATGTTCAAAATGGCATAAAATCATAGGTATTTCTTTCATCATGCCGGAATGTTCGCCTGGCATGATGTTAATCATAAATGTCTGGGTCATCATGCGTTACGCTTTTAGACTCACTGACGTTTTTTTAGCCACGTATCAATAATAGGTACTTCCATGTCGAGTAAGTTAGTACTGGTTCTGAACTGCGGTAGCTCCTCACTGAAATTCGCCATCATCGATGCGCTCAACGGTGACGAGTACCTCTCTGGTTTGGCCGAATGTTTCCATCTGCCTGAAGCACGTATCAAGTGGAAGATGGACGGCAGCAAACAAGAAGCGGCTTTAGGTGCAGGCGCCGCTCACAGTGAAGCGCTGAACTTTATCGTTAACACTATTCTGGCACAAAAACCAGAACTGTCTGCTCAGCTGACTGCGATTGGTCACCGTATCGTCCACGGCGGCGAAAAATACACCAGCTCCGTCGTGATCGACGAATCTGTGATTCAGGGCATCAAAGACTCTGCGTCCTTCGCGCCGCTGCACAACCCGGCTCACCTGATCGGTATCGCTGAAGCGCTGAAATCCTTCCCGAATCTGAAAGACAAAAACGTGGCCGTGTTTGACACCGCGTTCCATCAGACCATGCCGGAAGAGTCTTACCTGTATGCCCTGCCGTACAGCCTGTACAAAGAGCATGGCGTTCGTCGTTACGGCGCACACGGCACCAGCCACTTCTATGTGACTCAGGAAGCCGCAAAAGTTCTGAACAAGCCGGTTGAAGAAGTGAACATTATCACCTGTCACTTGGGCAACGGTGGTTCTGTTTCTGCTATCCGCAACGGTAAATGTGTTGATACCTCTATGGGTCTGACCCCGCTGGAAGGTCTGGTGATGGGTACCCGTTCCGGTGACATCGACCCGGCAATCATCTTCCACCTGCACGACACCCTGGGCATGAGCGTTGACGACATCAACAAAATGCTGACCAAAGAGTCTGGCCTGCTGGGTCTGACCGAAGTGACCAGCGACTGCCGTTACGTTGAAGACAACTACGCAGAGAAAGCAGACGCTAAACGTGCAATGGACGTTTACTGCCACCGTCTGGCGAAATACATCGGTTCTTACACTGCACTGATGGAAGGCCGTCTGGACGCGGTAATCTTCACCGGTGGTATTGGTGAGAACGCGGCTATGGTTCGTGAACTGTCCCTGGGCAAACTGGGCGTTCTTGGCTTCGAGGTTGATCACGAGCGTAACCTGGCTGCCCGCTTCGGCAAGTCTGGCTTCATCAACAAAGAAGGTACCCGCCCTGCTATCGTTATTCCAACTAACGAAGAGCTGGTCATCGCGCAAGACGCGAACCGTCTGACTGCCTGATTCCACACCGCCAGCAATGCTGGCGGTGCTGTTTTGTAACCCGCCCAATCGCGGCGGTAACGAAAGAGGATAAACCGTGTCCCGTACTATTATGCTGATCCCTACCGGAACCAGCGTCGGCCTGACCAGCGTCAGCCTTGGCGTGATCCGTGCTATGGAACGCAAAGGCGTTCGTCTGAGCGTCTTTAAGCCAATCGCCCAGCCGCGTGCCGGTGGCGATGCGCCAGACCAGACCACCACCATCGTTCGCAAGAACTCCAATCTGCCAGCGGCTGAACCGCTGAAGATGAGCCACGTTGAATCTCTGCTGTCAAGCAACCAGAAAGACGTGCTGATGGAAGAGATCATCGCCAACTACCACGCTAACGCGCAAGACGCAGAAGTGGTGCTGGTTGAAGGTCTGGTCCCGACGCGCAAACACCAGTTTGCCCAGTCTCTGAACTTTGAAATCGCGAAAACCCTGAACGCAGAGATCGTTTTCGTCATGTCTCAGGGCACTGACACCCCAGAGCAGCTGAACGAGCGTATCGAACTGACGCGCAGCAGCTTCGGCGGTGCGAAAAACACCAACATCACCGGCGTGATCGTGAACAAACTGAATGCGCCAGTGGATGAACAGGGCCGTACTCGCCCTGACCTGTCCGAGATCTTCGACGACTCTTCTAAAGCGAAAGTCATCAAAATAGATCCGGCTAAGCTGCAGGGGTCCAGCCCGCTGCCAGTACTGGGTGCGGTGCCATGGAGCTTCGATCTGATTGCCACCCGTGCAATCGATATGGCGCGCCACCTGAACGCCACCGTGGTTAACGAAGGCGACATCAACACCCGCCGCGTGAAGTCCGTGACCTTCTGTGCGCGCAGCATTCCGCACATGCTGGAGCACTTCCGCGCAGGTTCCCTGCTGGTCACCTCCGCAGACCGTCCAGACGTGCTGGTTGCAGCCTGCCTGGCCGCGATGAACGGCGTGGAAATCGGTGCGATCCTGCTGACCGGTGCCTACGAGATGGACCCACGTGTCAGCAAGCTGTGCGAACGCGCGTTCGCCACCGGCCTGCCGGTCTTCATGGTGAACACCAACACCTGGCAGACCTCCCTGAGCCTGCAGAGCTTCAACCTGGAAGTACCGGTTGATGACCACGAGCGTATCGAGAAAGTTCAGGAATACGTTGCGGGCTACATCGACGCAGACTGGATCGAATCCCTGACGGCGACCTCCGAGCGCAGCCGCCGTCTGTCTCCTCCAGCATTCCGTTACCAGCTGACCGAGCTGGCGCGTAAAGCGGGCAAACGCGTTGTTCTGCCAGAAGGCGACGAACCACGTACCGTTAAAGCAGCGGCTATCTGTGCAGAGCGCGGCATCGCGACCTGTGTGCTGCTGGGTAACCCGGATGAGATCACCCGCGTAGCGGCGTCTCAGGGCGTTGAGCTGGGCGCTGGCATCGAAATCGTTGACCCTGAAGTGGTTCGCGAAAGCTACGTTGCCCGTCTGGTTGAGCTGCGTAAGAGCAAAGGCATGACCGAAGCCGTTGCGCGCGAACAGCTGGAAGACAACGTGGTGCTGGGCACGCTGATGCTGGAGCAGGACGAAGTTGACGGTCTGGTTTCCGGTGCGGTTCACACCACGGCGAACACCATCCGTCCACCGCTGCAGCTGATCAAAACTGCACCGGGCAGCTCTCTGGTTTCTTCCGTATTCTTCATGCTGCTGCCTGAACAGGTTTACGTTTACGGCGACTGCGCGATCAACCCGGATCCAACCGCAGAACAGCTGGCGGAAATCGCTATCCAGTCCGCAGACTCTGCGATTGCCTTCGGTATCGAACCGCGCGTTGCGATGCTCTCCTACTCCACCGGCACCTCAGGTGCAGGTAGCGACGTAGAGAAAGTGCGTGAAGCGACCCGTCTGGCGCAGGAAAAACGTCCTGACCTGATGATCGACGGCCCGCTGCAGTACGATGCTGCGGTAATGGCTGACGTTGCGAAATCCAAAGCGCCGAACTCGCCGGTTGCCGGTCGCGCTACCGTGTTCATCTTCCCGGATCTGAACACCGGTAACACCACCTACAAAGCGGTACAGCGTTCTGCAGACCTGATCTCCATCGGGCCAATGCTGCAGGGCATGCGCAAACCTGTGAACGACCTGTCCCGTGGCGCGCTGGTTGACGATATCGTCTACACCATCGCTCTGACCGCGATCCAGTCTTCGCAGCAGCAGTAAGCTAAAAGCCCGGTGGCGCTAGCGCTTACCGGGCCTACGGTTTTGTAGGCCGGATAAGCGAAGCGCCATCCGGCAAGAAAGGCGACTACAGAGTCGCCTTTTTTATTACAGCAACTCTCTCGCCGACGACACAATGTCATGTGCCGTCAGGCCATACTCCTTCTGCAGGAAATCCTGCGTACCTACCTGGCCGTAACGCTCCTTGACGCCCACCCGTCGCATTGGTACCGGACAGGTTTCCACCAGCACTTCCGCCACCGCCGATCCCAGCCCGTTGTGAATGCTGTGGTTTTCACAGGTGACGATGCGCCCGGTTTTCTCGGCGTAGTTTTTCACCAGCATCCGGTCGATGGGCTTCAGGGTAAACATGTCGATAACCGCCGCGCTTACGCCCTCCTGCTCAAGCTGGCGAGCCGCCTCCAGCGCTTCCGCCACCATGATGCCATTGGCGATCAACGTAATATCACTCCCCTCGCGCAGCACGTTGCCTTTGCCAATGGTGAAGGTTGAGCCCGGGGCGTAGACGCTCGGCGCCTGTTTACGAATGGTCCGCACCCAGTAGAAGCCTTCGAGGTCGATAAGCTGGCGCAGCACGTCCTCGAACATCACTGCGTCGGTCACCTCCAGCACCACCGAGTGCGCCAGGCCGCGTACGATACCCATATCCTCAAATGACATATGTGTCCCGCCGTTGTGGCAGGCCGTCACGCCCGCGTCCGACGCAATCACCTTCACGTTGTTACGCTGGTAGTCCAGAGACATAAACAGCTGATCGAAGCAGCGGCGGCTGGCAAACGCGGTAAAGGTGTGCACGAACGGCTTACGTCCGGTAAGCGACAGCCCCGCCGCGGTGCCGATGACGTTGGCCTCCATAATGCCGCAGTTAATCACGTGCTGCGGATAATCGCGCGCGACGCCGTCCATCGCCATCGAGCTCATCAGGTCGGCTTCAAGGGCGATAATTTCGCTCCCCGCCTCAATCTGTTTTGCCACAAAGCCCGCGTAGATCTTACGCATCTCAACGGCGTCTTTCTGTCGTGGCGGTGCAACCTTAATCATGTGAAGCCTCCAGTTGGCGAATCGTCTCGTTGAGGGCCGCTTTGCTCTCCGCGGTCAATCGCAGGTGGTGCGAGTTGCTGAGCTGCTCCAGATACGGCACACCCTGCCCTTTGATGCTGTCGAGGATGACAACGAATGGACGCGCTTCGGCCTCGGGGACCCGCGACGTTACCGCCAGCAGACCCGGAATGTCGTCGCCCTTCACCGTCGCCACGTCAAAGCCAAAGGCGCGGAATTTTCCCTCCAGGTCGAACGCGCTGATGATCTCGTCCAGCTCGCCGTCGAGCTGCTGCTTGTTCCAGTCCACGAACACCGTCAGGTTGTTCAGGCGATGGTGGGCGATAAACTGGAAGGCTTCCCAGCATTGTCCCTCATTCAGCTCGCCGTCACCGACGATGCAAAACACCCGATTCGGTCGCCCCGCCAGCTTGTGCGACAGCGCCATACCGCCCGCAATGGAGATACCCTGTCCCAGCGAGCCGGTGGTGGCGTCCACGCCGCGCGTTTTCAGGCGGTCCGGGTGGCTTGGCAGGCGCGTACCGTTCTGGTTCAGAGTGCTCAGCTCTTCAACGGGGAAGTAGCCCTTGATCGCCAGCGTGCTGTAGAGCGCCGGGCCCGCGTGTCCTTTCGACAGGACGAAATAGTCTCGCTCTGGCCAGTCCGGGTCCGCCGGGTCGATTTTCATCACCGCGCCGTACAGCACGGCCAGGGTTTCAACCACCGACATACTGCCGCCGTAGTGGCCAAAGCCCAGCTGCGTCAGGGATTTCAGCGTCTCAAGACGGATCTGACGCGCGAGTTCGGTTATCTCTTTCTCATTCATGATTTGGCTCCGGTGTTTTCCTGCGCGTTACCGCCTGCAGGTTTGTTTTTCGCGAAGACGTTGTACGCCACCAGCAGCGCGAACAACGCCACAACCAGCCCGGTAATGGCAAGCGGCGACAGGAAGCGCGCCAGGTTGCCGAGCACAATCCCGACGGCACCGAAATCAGCGTCCGAGAAGGTGGTGTTTGCAAAACCAATTGCGCCCAGCACCGGCAGCAGCAGAACCGGCAGGAAGGTGATCAGCAGGCCGTTAGCAAAGGCGCCAATCATTGCCCCGCGACGTCCGCCGGTGGCGTTACCAAACACGCCCGCCGTTGCGCCGGTGAAGAAGTGCGGTACCACGCCCGGGAGGATCAGCACCCAACTGAACTGGCCGCAGATGAACAACCCCACAATCCCGCCGAGGAAGCTGAACAGGAAGCCAATCAGCACCGCGTTTGGCGCATACGGATACACCACCGGGCAGTCCAGCGCGGGGCGCGCGTTGGGAACCAGTTTTTCCGAGAAGCCGGTAAAGGCCGGGACGATTTCCGCCAGTATCAGCCGTACGCCCTGCAGGATGATGAACACGCCTGCCGCAAAGGTGATCGCCATGATGATGGCGTAGACCAGGTAGTTCTGGCCGCCGCTGAAGGTCGCCTCTACGTACTCACGTCCGGCGCTCACCGCCAGGATGAGGTAGATAATCATCATGGTCAGGGAGATGGAGATCGAACTGTCGCGCAGGAAGCTCAGGTTCTTCGGCAGGTTCATCTCTTCCGTTGAGCGGGAGCCCTTACCGACCTTGCTGCCAATCCAGCCGGACAGCACGTAGCCCAGCGTGCCGAAGTGGCCGAAGGCAATCTCATCGTTGCCGGTTATGCGCTTCATGTAGCGCTGCGCAATCGCCGGGAAGAAGGCCATGATCAGGCCGAGGATCAGCGAGCCGGTAAAGACCAGACCCACGCCCTCAAAGCCCGCCACCGTCAGGATCACGCCAATCATGCACGCCATGTAAAAAGTGTGGTGACCTGTCAGGAAGATGTATTTCAGGCGGGTAAAGCGCGCGACGATAATATTCGCCACCATCCCAAAGGCCATAATCAGCGCGGTCGAGGCACCGTATTTTTCCAGCGCAATCGACACAATCGCTTCATTGTTTGGAATAATGCCCTGAATAGTAAAGGCGTGCTCAAACATTCCGCCCAAAGGATTTAACGACCCCACCAGCACCGTGGCGCCGCCGCCCAGCACAATAAAGCCGAGAATAGTTTTAATTGTTCCTTTCACCACGTCCGAAAACGCTTTTTTCTGCGCAACCAGACCGATTAAGGCAATTAATCCCACCAGCACCGAAGGGACTTTTAAAATATCAACAACGAAATTCAGCGTTTCAAGGATAAACATATCCACCTCGCCTAATCAGGGTTATTGTCTTTCGAACCAGGCACGCAGCTGCGCTTCAAGTTCGTTGATGTCGATGATGTTGTTGATCACCACCAGCTGGCTTTCCGGCACGCTGGCGCTGGCCGCAATGTCTTTTGCCATCACGAACAGGTCGGCTGCGCCAGGCGTGGCAGACGAGAGATCGGAGTGTTCAACCTCTGCCTCAATTTCCAGCTTTTTAAGTACCTTTTTGATATTCATTTCGACCATAAAACTGCTGCCGAGACCGGACCCACAAATAGCCATGATTTTCATTGTTGTTCCCTTATTTTGAGTAGAGTACGCCCCACCACGCTGACGCGTAATGTTGTGAATAATCGGATTAAAGAATTAAATCAGAAGCGGTCAATAATGGTTTTTATCTCCTCCCGCGTATTCGCCTGATGTAATTCAGCCATATCCTCATCGCTGGAAAATAATTCTGCTAGCGCTGAGATCATTTCGATATGGCTATGTTTGTCCGGTGCCGCCAGCATGACTATCACGTCGACGGGGTCAAACTCACCGGCACCGAAAGAGACGCCTTTTTTCAGTTTTAATAATGACAGGCCGAGTCCTTTCGCCCCTTCTTCCGGCCGCGCATGCGGCATCGCCAGCCCTGGTGCCAGCACGTAATAAGGACCCAAAGTATGATGCTGCTCGATGATGGCCGTGATGTATTCCGGCGAAATCACCTGCAAATCCAGCAGCGGCTTCGCACACAACTCCAGCGCCTGCGGCCAGTCCTCTACGCTCTCCTGCAGCGTGATGGTTGTATCATATATCCATTTTTTGAGCACTTTGCCCTCCGGCTACAACGCTAAAGATGAGCAAACTTTATTCAACACCTCAATGAATGACTGCGATCAGGATCACAAAGATAGCGCTACCAAGAGTTAACATGCAGAAATGTGATAGCGCTATCAAATTGCAATCACGGTGCTAAATCACAGCAAAAAAAGGGATTTAAGGCGTATACTGCCTTTCACGTGAAGCGAAGGATGAAAGTAGTCGCGCCCTGTTAGCAGGAAGGTGTATGTCTCTAACCCGAAAACGACGCAGTACCGGTAAGGTGACGCTGGCCGATGTCGCACTGCTTGCCGGTGTGGGCACAATGACCGTGTCCCGTGCGCTCCGCACGCCCGAACAGGTTTCCGATAAACTGCGAGAAAAAATAGACGCTGCGGTGCAGGAGCTGGGCTACATGCCTAATCTTGCGGCCAGCGCGCTGGCGTCAGCCTCTTCATGGACGATCGCAATGGTTGTTCCTAACCTCTCTGAAGCCGGTTGCTCAGAGATGTTCGCCGGGCTACAGCAGGTGCTGCAACCCGCCGGTTATCAGATCATGCTGGCAGAATCCCAGCATCGTCTTGAACAGGAAGAGAAATTACTGGAAACGTTGCTGGCGTCAAATATCGCCGCCGCCATTTTGCTCAGCGTCGAGCACACGGATACCGTGCGCCACTGGCTGAAAAATGCCTCCATTCCAGTGATGGAAATGGGGGCGATGCGCGCCGATCCGATTGATATGAATATCGGCATTGATAACGTCGCCGCCATGTACGAACTGACGGAAATGGTGATTCAGCGCGGCTATCAAAATATCGGCCTGCTGTGCGCAAACCAGGAGCAGTGGATTTTCCAGCAGCATTTGCAGGGCTGGTACAAAGCCATGCTTCGCCACCATTTGTCGCCGAACAGAGTGATTAACGCCGCCATGCCGCCAAATTTCTCCACGGGCGCGGCACAGTTGCCGGAATTCCTGCTGGCCTGGCCGGAGCTGGATGCGCTGGTGTGCGTCTCGGACGAACTGGCCTGCGGGGCACTCTATGAATGCCAGCGTCGACGCATTAAAGTGCCGGACGATTTAGCAGTGGTAGGCTTTGGCGATAGCGACGTGAGCCGCGTCTGTCAGCCGCCGCTGACGACCATGGCGGTACCGCATCGTAAGATTGGAATTGAGGCCGGGAAAGCGTTGCTGGAACGTCTGAATGATGGAGACTGGCGCGACCATAAACCTATCGCGTCCAGCCTCTGTCTGCGGGAAAGCTGTTAAGGCTTACTCAGCCTCTTCCTCTTTTTCCGCTTTGCTTTCTGGCTTAGCGGATTCGTTTTTAGCGTTGCGCGTCATCCACAGCGCCAGTGCTTTTAAGGAGTCCGGGGTGAATTCGTCGCAACGCGCGGTGATCTCTTCCGGCGTCATCCAGCAGACTTCGCTCACTTCCTCTTCCTGCAGGGCGAAAGGCCCGTGAGAGACACAGCTAAACAGCCCGCCCCAGACGCGACAGTTTTCGTCCTCGAAATAGAACTGGCCGTGCTCGGCAAACGGCACGCCGGCGATACCTAACTCTTCTTCTGCTTCGCGACGCGCGGAATCCAGCAGCACTTCATCTGCCTGCACAACGCCGCCCGCCGTGGCATCCAGCATACCGGGGAGAAAATCTTTGGTGTCCGTGCGGCGCTGGACCAAAATCTTGCCCATGCCGTCATGCACAACGATGTATGTTGCACGGTGACGCAGACGCTCCGCGCGCATTTGTTCGCGGCTGGCCTGCGCGATCACTTCGTTCTCTTCGCTGACAATGTCAACCCACTCAGTACTTGCCAAATGATTCTGCTCCACCATCGGGAAACCTTCTCGTCTAAGCGCTCTTTCGGCGCGTTTGCAGTTGAGGTGTAACTTACGGATTAATCGCTATCTGCGCAATAACTTGCTGATCATTAAGTGCGATAACGCTCAGGGTATTTCCGTCCAGCATGCCATAGCTCGCCGGATAACCGCCTTTCGGAATGCTGACCGAACCGGGGTTAAAGTGATAAATCTCACCGCGTTTTTCCGCTACCGGAATATGAGTATGACCATAAACCAGGACATCGCCAGCGGCGAGTGCCGGAAGGTTATCCGGGCTAAAAAGATGACCGTGAGTCAAAAAAAGACGGCTCTTTTCCAGCAGGACCTGCTGCCAGGGCGCGGTGTTGGGAAAATGCAGCAGCATCTGGTCAACTTCACTGTCGCAGTTACCGCGTACCGCGATAATATGCGAGGCATGCTCATTCAGTTTTTCCGCCACCTGCGCGGGTGCATAACCTTCCGGCAACGCATTTCGCGGGCCATGGTTTAACACATCGCCTAGCACCACCAGCCACTGTGCCCCGCTTTCGGCAAACAGAGAAAGAACGCGCTCGGTAGCGGGCAGCGATCCATGGATATCCGACGCAAACATCAGTTTCATCAGTCACTCCTCAGGAAAACAGACTGCCCCTATCATACCTGAAGCGCCAGGGCTTATCAGCCCGCGCGCTTAGCGGAGAGTGCCACATAGCGCTGTACGGAAGCGCGCTGCCACTGGAATGCAGCATAATCCACCAGCAGTTGAGGAACCTCGTCGCCATTGAGGATCAGACGGTTCAGCATCAGCGCCAGATCGGTATCCGCAATGCACCACTCGCCGAAGAGATTCGGGTTGCCGTGCGCCAGCAACGCAGACGCGGTCTCAATCAGCTTTTGCGCACTGGCGCTGCCCTCCGCGCTCAACGCGGGCTTTTTCACGGCTGCGAAAACCACGTCAGTGGAACGTTCAACGCGGATCGGTACCAGATCGCTACGCAACCACGCCTGGATCTGCCGTGCACGGGCACGCTTTTGCAGATCGTGAGGATAAATGCGCTCCCACTCCGGCGGCGCAAAGCGATCTTCAAGGTATTCATCGATCGCCGATGATTCGCTCAATGCAAAACCGTCAATCTCCAGCACCGGCACGCGTCGGGTCAGGTCGTAACCCTGCCACTGCGGTTTCAGGTGTTCGCCACTGTCCAGATCGATGGTCTTCAGGGTGAAAGACAATCCTTTTTCCGCCAGAGCGACGTAAACGCTCATCACATAGGGTGAAAAGTAACAGGTATCGGACCACAACGTTATCGCAGGCTGGTTCATAACTTCCTCATTGGCTGAACGGTTTTCACTCAACATATAATCTCTTTGGCTCGCTGTCACTTGATGAAAACTCACGATTTACAACAGGCACCTATACTGTTTTTTATGGCATCACTTTTCACACTGACAGGAGTTGAGAATGATCGACCTTTACTATGCCCCTACCCCAAACGGCCATAAGATCACCCTTTTTCTGGAAGAAGCCGAACTGGAGTATCGGATCATTCGCGTGGATATCAGCAAAGGCGATCAGTTCAGGCCGGTCTTTCTGGCGATATCGCCCAACAATAAAATTCCAGCCATTATTGATAATCTGCCTGCCGACGGCGGCAGGCCGTTAAGTCTGTTTGAATCCGGGGAGATTTTGCTCTATCTGGCGGAGAAATCCGGCAAGCTGCTGAGCGGTGAACTGCGTGAGCGTCACCACACCCTGCAATGGTTTTTCTGGCAGTCGAGCGGCCTCGGGCCGATGCTGGGGCAAAATCATCACTTTACCGCCTACGCCCCGCAGCCCATTCCTTATGCTATAGAACGCTATCAGGTTGAAACCCAGCGATTATATGGCGTGCTAAATCGTCGGCTGGAGAAAACGCCGTGGCTTGGCGGCGATCATTACAGCATTGCCGATATCGCCTGCTGGCCGTGGATCAACACCCATGAAAAACACCGAATTGACCTGGCGACATACCCTGCCGTGAATAACTGGTTTGAACGGATTCGGACCCGCCCTGCGACCGAGCGCGCCATGCAAATAATCCAGCAGATTTAGACCACTGCCCCGTTGGGTGCATGACGCGCTCTCATGTATTATGGGCAGCAAATACTGACACGGAGAAGACCTGCAATGTCACAGCATGACGCAATTATACGTATAAAAAATTTACGCTTACGGACGTTCATCGGTATCAAAGAGGAAGAGATTGCCAACCGGCAGGATATTGTCATCAATGTGGTTATTCATTACCCCGCAGACAAAGCGCGGGCCAGCGAAGATATCAATGACGCGCTGAACTACCGCACAATCACCAAAAACATTATCCAGTACGTGGAGAACAACCGCTTCTCTTTGCTGGAAAAATTAACTCAGGATGTGCTCGACATCGCACGCGAACATCACTGGGTCACTTATGCTGAAGTCGAGATCGATAAACTTCACGCCCTGCGTTACGCCGACTCCGTTTCCATGACGTTAAGCTGGCGACGCCAGGCATAAACCTGGAGGTTGTATGAAGATTCTGCTGACCGGCGGTACGGGCCTGATTGGCCGTCATCTCATTCCCCGTCTGCAGGCGCTGCATCACGAGATTACCGTGGTGACGCGTAGCCCGGAGAAAGCACGTCAGGTGCTGGGGGCAGGTGTCGACATCTGGAAAGGTCTGGCTGAGCAGCAGAATCTGGACGGCTTTGACGCCGTCATCAACCTCGCGGGTGAACCCATTGCCGACAAGCGCTGGACCGAAGAGCAGAAGCAGCGGTTGTGCAGCAGTCGCTGGACTATCACCGAGAAGCTGGTCGAGCTGATTCGCAACAGCCATACGCCGCCATCGGTGCTCATTTCAGGCTCTGCGACGGGCTATTACGGCGATCTCGGCGAAGTAGTGGTGACCGAAGAGGAGCCGCCGCATAACGAATTTACCCATAAACTCTGCGCCCAGTGGGAGCGTATCGCCTGCGCGGCGCAGAGCGATCGTACCCGCGTCTGCCTGCTGCGTACCGGCGTGGTGCTTGCGCCGAAAGGCGGCATTCTGGGTAAAATGCTTCCTCCCTTCAAGCTGGGGCTCGGCGGGCCAATTGGCAGCGGGCGTCAGTATCTGGCGTGGATCCACATCGACGATATGGTCAACGGCATTATCTGGCTGCTGGATAACGATCTGCGCGGGCCGTTTAACATGGTTGCGCCCTATCCGGTGCGTAATGAACAGTTTGCCCACGCGCTGGGGCATGCCCTGCATCGTCCGGCGATTTTACGCGTGCCTGCGACGGCGATCCGGCTGTTGATGGGGGAATCATCGGTGCTGGTGCTGGGCGGGNCGCTGCCAAAACGTCTGGAAGCGGCCGGGTTTGCCTTCCGCTGGTATGATTTAGAAGAGGCGCTGGGGGATGTGGTGCGCTGAATATGTTACAGTGATACGCCATGTTCCGATGAAATGGCGTAACAATGGCAACCATCACCACTCCCCGGCTTCACCTCACCCCTTTCGAACCCTCTGACTGGGCGTTCTTCCGTTCGCTGCGCGAAAACCGCGACGTCATGCGCTATATGGCCGCTATTGCACCCGAAAAAGAGACCCGACGCGTGTTTGCCGCGCGCCTGATGGCGGAGCATGTTTTCGTGATCCGCTTTCGGGATGACGATACGCAGCTGGGCGATATCGGCCTGCAAATCAGCCCTGAGAACCGTGAAGAGGCGGATATCGGCTATACGGTTGTGCCTGCCGCGCAGGGAAAAGGCATCGCCAGCGAGGCGCTGCGCGCGGTATGTGACTATGCGTTTAACCAGACCAGCGTAAAAGCGATTAACGCGTACGTGCTGGCGGATAACGGCGGTTCGGTGCGCGTGCTGGAGAAAGCGGGGTTTGTGCGTACGCAGGTGCTGGAAAAGGCGTATGAGATTGACGGCGTACGGTATGACGACTGGGTATATCGGCTGGAGTGTGGTGCGGTATGATGCCCTCACCCCGCCCCTCTCCCACAGGGAGAGGGAGAAGGGCAAAACCTACTTCAACGATCCCTTCAGGAACTGCTGCAAACGCGGGCTTTGCGGGTTCGCTAACACCTCGTCCGGATGCCCCTGCTCTTCAATTTTCCCCTGATGCAGGAAAATAACGTGGTTGGAGACGTTACGGGCAAAGCCCATCTCGTGCGTCACCACCACCATCGTTTTACCTTCTTCAGCCAGCTTCTGCATGATGCGCAGCACTTCGCCAACGAGTTCCGGGTCCAGCGCGGAGGTCGGTTCGTCGAACAGCAGCACTTCTGGCTCCATCGCCAGCGCGCGGGCGATGGAGACACGCTGCTGCTGACCGCCGGAGAGATGCACCGGGTACTTCATCTGCTGGCGCTCGTCGATACCCACTTTCGCCAGGTATTTCACCGCGCGCTCGCGGGCTTCCTGCTTGCTCAGCCCCAGTACCTGAACCGGCGCTTCCATCACGTTCTCCAGCACCGTCATGTGGCTCCAGAGGTTGAAGTGCTGGAACACCATCGTCAGGCGCGTGCGCAGCAGGCGCAGCTGATGCTTATCTGCCACCTTCAGCTGGCCGTCTTTATCGCGCACCAGATTGATATTCTGTCCGCTCACCACGATCGAGCCTTCGCTCGGCTTTTCGAGGAAGTTAATGCAGCGCAGGAAGGTACTTTTACCCGAGCCGGATGAGCCGATAATACTGATCACATCGCCTGCGTTAGCCTGCAGCGACACCCCTTTCAGCACTTCATGTTCGCCGTAGCGTTTGTGCAAATCAATAACGTTTAATTTGTTCTCAGCCATCATCTTTCTCAGTGCGTCGAAGGTTTTATATGCTGCAACCAGCGTTTTTCAGCCTTACGGAACAGGCTAATCAGAACATAAGAGATAATTAAATAGAGCACGGCCGCAATGCCAAACGCAGTAAACGGCTGATAGGTCGCGGAGTTAATATCGCGCGCAATTTTGAGCAGGTCCGGCACCGTCGCGGTGAAGGCCAGCGCGGTGGAGTGCAGCATCAGAATCACTTCGTTGCTGTACGCAGGCAGCGCAATGCGCAGCGCCGACGGCAGAATGATGCAGCGATAGAGCTTCACCGACGAAAAGCCGTACGCCCTCGCCGCTTCGATTTCACCGTAAGGGACAGAGCGGATCGCCCCCGCAAAGATCTCAGTGGTATAGGCGCAGGTATTGAGCGTCAACGCCAGCACCGTACAGTTCAGACCGCTGCGGAAGAACGCATTGAGCATCTCAGTGCCTTTTACGATCTCCAGCGTGTACATCCCCGAATAGAACACTAGCAGCTGCACGTACAGGGGCGTACCGCGAAACACATAGGTGAACAGCCAGATCGGGAACTGGATAAATTTGTTGTTCGACACGCGGCCAATGGCGAGAAACACCGCCAGAATACCGCCCATCACCACGGAAGAAATCAGCAGCCAGAGCGTAATCGCCACGCCGGTAAAGCGGTAGCCATCCGTCCACAGCAGGGATTTCCAGTATTCCTGAATAATCTCAATCACAGGTCAGCCCTCTTCACACCCACGGAGTAGCGACGCTCGAGCAGAAGCAGCACACCATTGGAGACCGTCGTAAACGCCAGATAAATCACGCCACAGACTACCGCAAAGTAGAAGGGCTCCCAGGTACTCTTGCCCGCCAGCTGAGTCGCTTTGACGACGTCTTCCAGACCAAGCAGCGAGACCAGCGCTGTCGCTTTGAGGATAACCTGCCAGTTGTTTCCGATGCCCGGAAGCGCATAGCGCATCATGGCCGGGAACATGATCCGGCGAAACGTTTGTGAGGAGGTAAAACCAAATGCGGTTGCCGCTTCAATGTGCCCTCTCGGGACGGCCATGTAAGCACCACGGAAGGTTTCCGTGAAGTAAGCACCGTAGATAAAGCCGAGGGTAATAATACCGGCTACCATCGGGTCGATATCGATCTGTTCCATGCCGACGGCGTCGGTAATACCGTTCAGCGCGATCTGCAGACCGTAAAAAATCAGCAGCATCAACACCAGATCGGGTACGCCGCGAATAAGCGTGGTATAGCCTTCGAATATGAGCGCCAGGGGTTTATTCGCCGACAGCTTTGCCCCTGCGCCCGCCAGACCTATCAGCACCGCCAGTACCACGGAGCTGATAGCCAGCTCAAGGGTGACAAGCGCGCCTTGTAAAATAACGCCAGAAAATCCGTACAGCATACCGCGTGCCCTGTCGTGTCGTGAGTGGTGGAACCGTGTCTTTTCCCCTCCCTGAGTGGGAGGGGCCGCACGTTATTTGACGGGGCGATTAGCCGCCGTAAACATTAAAATCAAAGTACTTTTTCGCCAGCTTGTCGTAGGTGCCATCAGCACGCATTTCGGCGAAGGCTTTGTTCAGCGCTTCACGCAGCTCGTTGTCTTCTTTGCGCAGGCCCATACCGGTGCCCACACCAAACAGCTTCACGTCCTTAATAGACGGGCCGCCAAATTTGTAATCTTTACCCACCGGCGTTTTCAGGAAGCCTTCGCTTGCCGCGACTTCATCCTGGAATGCCGCATCAATTCGGCCTGCCGTCAGGTCAGCGTAGATATTTTCCTGGCCCTGATAAGAGACAATTTCGATCCCCTTCGGCGCCCAGTGTTCGTTGCCGTAGGTTTCCTGCGTGGTGCCCTGCAGCACGCCGACGCGTTTGCCCTTCAGCGACTCAAGGGTAGGCTGAATGTCTGAAGACTTAGCCACCACCAGACGAGAATCCGCTGCGTAGAGTTTGTCGGTGAAGGCAATCTCCTGCTGGCGTTTTTCAGTGATGGAAAGAGAGGACATGATGACGTCGATTTTTTTCGCTTTCAGCGACGGGATCAGGGCATCCAGCGGGTTCTCAACATAGGTACATTGCGCTTTAATACGTTTGCACAGCTCATTGGCCAGATCGATGTCAAAACCCACCAGTTCACCCTTCGCATTCTTCGATTCAAAGGGGGCATAGGTAGGGTCAGTACCAATACGAATTTTTTGCGGAACGGCGGCGAATGCCGCGGTGGCGCTGGAAAAGGCCAGTACCAGAGAGAGTGACAACACGAGTTTTTTCATATCTATCCTCAACAAACTGTCTTCATACGGTTTTTTACGACGACGGGGTGCGGTTAATGTGCCATTAATCCACGCTGTCAGGCAAAGAATAATGCCTTTAAGGCGGGATTTTTTGCATTATAAATGCGTAAGTATGCACACGACGACCCAATATGGTGCACACGCTGCACCATATCGGATCACCCACACCAGCGACGCACCAGGTCAGTGCATCACCGTTATGCGTTAGTCACCGTAGACATTGAAGTCGAAGTATTTCTTCGCCAGTTTGTCATAGGTACCGTCTTTACGCAGCTCAGCGAAGGCTTTGTCAAAGGCGGCTTTCAACTCGGTATCGTCTTTACGCAGGCCGATACCGGTGCCATCACCAAAGTATTTTTTGTCTTTCACGGACGGGCCCGCAAAGGCGTACTCTTTACCGGCTGGCTGCTTCAGGAAGCCTTCGCTCGCGGCGACTTCATCCTGGAATGCGGCATCCAGACGGCCTGCTGCCAGGTCAGAGTAAATCAGATCCTGGTTCTGGTAAGCCACCACGTCTACGCCCTTCTCACGCCAGTTGGCATTAGCAAAACCTTCCTGCGTCGATCCCTGAAGCACGCCGACATGCTTGCCTTTCAGCGAGTCGATGGTCGGTTGAATCGGGGAGCCTTTGGCGGCAATCAGACGAGAATCCGCAGCGTAGAGCTTGTCAGAGAAGGCGATCTCCTGCTGACGTTTTTCGGTGATGGAGAGAGAAGAGATAATGGCGTCGATTTTTTTGGCTTTCAGCGACGGGATCAATGCGTCAAAATCGCTGCCCACCCATGTGCATTTCACCGCAATGCGTTTGCACATTTCATTTCCCAGATCGATATCAAACCCTACGAAATCGCCTTTCGCATCCTTGGAAGAGAATGGCGCGTAGGTTGCGTCAGTACCGATACGAACCGTCTTTGGCAGTGCTGCGTAGCTACCTGCTGCTGCACTTAACCCCACGAGCAAAGACAGAGCCAGAACCGTCTTCTTCATACATTTACCCTCAAGTACCGTGATTTTATTATGTATTGTGTAGTGTGTTGTGTTGCAGGCTTCTCTTGCAGGTCTTATGCCACATTCCCGTCTGGTCAAAAATTCGACGTTAAATATGTTAATAAAACGTTGCGATATTGCCTTAGTGGTGAAAGATAGCAGGTCTGCCGAACGAACCGGAGAGGGAAGAAGGGAAAAAACGAATTAAATGTCGAGGATATGATCGCCGTTGCATAATTGCCCTGAAACAGGGCAACTTGTCTTTTCATGCACCTTGTTTGTGCACAAATTCAGGCACCCTGCCAGCGGATGAAGAGGTCTTCCGGCAGGTCAATATCAAACTGGTCCAGCACGCGGTTAACGGTCTGGTTGATGATGTCATCCAGCGTTTGCGGGCGGTGGTAGAACGCGGGGACCGGCGGCATGATGACAGCCCCAAGTTCAGCCGCCTGCGTCATTAAGCGTAGATGTCCCAGATGCAGCGGTGTTTCCCGCACGCAGAGAACCAGTGGACGACGCTCCTTCAGCACCACATCCGCGGCGCGCGTCACCAGGGTATCGGTATAGCTGTTCACAATGCCGGAGAGCGTTTTAATTGAACAGGGCAGGATGACCATGCCCGCCGTTTTAAACGAGCCTGAAGAGATACTGGCCGCGATATCGCGGGCATCGTGGACGACATCCGCCAGCGCCTGAACGTCACGCAGGGAAAGGTCGGTTTCAAGGGAAAGGGTCTGGCGCGCCGCCTGGCTCATCACCAGATGGGTTTCCACATCCGCTACGTCACGCAGCACCTGCAACAGACGTACGCCGTAAATCGCGCCGCTGGCACCGCTGATCCCAATAATGAGTCGTTTCATGATTTTTGCCCTTACTGATTCAGGGCAGACTGTGCAGGATTTTGCGGGGAGTTGCAAGTGAGGGCGTATGCCCCCACCTGCCAGAAGCATCAACCTTCGTTGTGCATCTCTAAGCTTTCAAGATCGTTCTGCAGCTGGACGGCTTTCGCATCGTCGTTACGCAGGGAATCCAGGTAGTCGAGATACTGCTGGTCAACGTCTTTGGTCACGTACACGCCGTTAAACACTGAGCATTCGAACTGCTGAATGTCCGGGTTCTCGGCACGCACCGCGTCGATCAGATCGTTCAGATCCTGGAAAATCAGGCCGTCAGCACCGATGATCTGGCGAATTTCGTCCACTTCACGACCGTGAGCGATCAGCTCCGTCGCGGTTGGCATGTCGATGCCGTACACGTTCGGGAAGCGAATTTCTGGCGCCGCAGACGCCAGGTACACTTTCTTCGCACCGGCTTCGCGTGCCATTTCGATAATCTGCTCAGACGTCGTACCGCGAACGATGGAATCATCCACCAGCAGTACATTCTTGTCGCGGAACTCGGCGCGGTTGGCGTTCAGCTTACGACGTACGGACTTACGGCGCAGATGCTGGCCCGGCATGATAAAGGTGCGGCCAACGTAGCGGTTCTTCACGAAGCCCTGGCGGTAAGGCTTATCCAGAATACGCGCGATTTCCAGCGCGATATCGCAGGAGGTTTCCGGGATAGGGATTACGACGTCGATATCGAGATCGTCCCACTCGCGGGCAATCTTCTCGCCGAGCTTCGTACCCATGTTCACGCGCGCGCTGTAGACGGAAATCTTGTCGATGAAGGAATCCGGACGGGCGAAGTAAACGTATTCGAACAGGCACGGGTTGCTGACCGGATTGTCAGCACACTGGCGGGTAAACAGCTGGCCCTTCTCAGTGATGTAGACCGCTTCACCGGGCGCAACGTCACGCAGGAATTCAAAGCCCAGCGTGTCCAGCGCCACGCTTTCAGAGGCGACCATATACTCCGTACGACCATCGCCGAGCTCACGTTTGCCGAGCACCAGAGGACGAATGCCGTTTGGATCGCGGAAGGCGACCATGCCGTGACCGATAATCATCGCCACGCAGGCATACGCGCCGCGGATCTGACGATTTGTTGCGGCAATGGCGGCAAAGATGTTGTCTGCTTCCAGCGGGTAGTGACGGAAGTTATCCAGCTCGCTGGCGAACACATTGAGCAGGATTTCAGAATCAGAGGTGGTGTTAATGTGGCGACGTTTCTCTTCGAACAGCTTTTTACGCAGCTCGTGCGCGTTGGTCAGGTTGCCGTTATGAGCAAGGGTGATGCCATACGGTGAGTTGACGTAGAAAGGCTGTGCCTCAGAGGCGCTGGAACTGCCAGCAGTAGGATAACGAACGTGACCGATCCCCATATTACCTTGCAGACGCTGCATATGGCGGGCTTCAAACACATCGTTTACCAGGCCATTCGCCTTGCGTAAACGGAAGCAGTTGTTTGCATCAATGGTGATGATACCCGCAGCATCCTGCCCACGGTGCTGAAGCACCGTTAACGCGTCATAAATCGACTGGTTTACCGGCATGAAACCGGCGATACCGACAATACCGCACATTCGTCTTTTCCTCGTTAAGCCACATCTCAGGGTTTATGCCCTGGGCAAAAAACTCGACGAGCTTTGCAGATAGTCAAAGAACCATCTGATGATGAAGCTGAACTCTGGAATGAGCTGCGATTTCTGCCAGTCTTCGCTTTTGGAGAACCCGGTGAAGGTATCCAGGAAGAACAGTATCGCGGCCACAATCAGCACGCCTCGCAACGCACCGAAACAGATCCCGAGCACCCTGTCCGTTCCTGACAGACCGGTTTTCTCGACCAGCTGACCTATCACGTAATTGACGATAGCGCCAACAATCAGCGTCGCGATAAACAGCACCGCGATGGCGATTCCGTTTCGGACCAGTTCATCTTCAAAGCCCGTGAACCAGACAGACAGGTAAGTGTAGTAATGACTGGCAACAAAGAAAGCACAACCCCATGTCACCAGCGATAACGCTTCACGAACAAAGCCACGGATCAGGCTAACCAGACAGGAAAAACCAATCACCGCAATGATGGCGTAATCAATCCAGACCATATGTGTCCCACGATTTAACGCCCTGTCATCCAGTTCGGGGCGAATTCTAACAGAAAAAGAAAACGTTTGCGTAGGGATTTCCTTCCCGCGCGTAAATAAAAAAGGCGCTGAAAAAACGCTCAACGCCATGGGCCTTTTGACGCCTCTGTGGACGTCTGTTCCCCCTCACCCCAGCCCTCGCCCCGTTGGGGAGAGGGTTAAGGTGAGGGGCAAGATCGTGTCAGTTCGCGCTGTAGTTCATCACCACACCGCTCAGCCCGGAGATCTGCTTCAGCTCACCCAGTGACCCTTTCAGCTTGTCTTTCGACGCTTCCGGCCCCACCAGGATACGGGTAATTTTACCCTGCACCGGCGTGGAAGGTGAAGTGTAAACACGGTATCCCGCGCCGCGCAGTTTACTCACCACCTCGTTGACTTTATCGGCGTTTTTCAATGCGCCAAGCTGAACAACGTAGGCTTTACCGGTCGGTGCCGCGTCTTGTTTCGCCGGTGGTGGGGTTTCTGACGCTGCAGCCAGCTGCTCTGCCGCTTTATCCCGCTGCGGCTTCGGCTGCGGTTTCTCGACAGGCTTCGGTTTTTCAACAGCCTTAGGCTGTTCCACCGGCACCGGATCGATTTCGATATTGTTATTCGCAGCCAGGCGAGAAGGGTCGAGCGACGGTGCGGCAGCATCACCTGCGCGCACCTCTTCCGCTGCGCCCTCTGGCGGCTGAGCAGGCAGCGCCTGCGTCGCGGCGGGCAGCATGTCTGGCTCATCGCGATCGCCCGGTTTCGGCACCAGCGGAATGGCCGCAAATTCGTCCTGATAATGCTTTTTCTGCCCGTCGAGCAGTCCCGGAAGAATAATCACTCCGAGCGCGACCAGCACAATGGTTCCTGTTAAACGGTTCTGAAACTTACTCGCCACCGGTTCTCCCCGCGTCCATCACTTCCATGACATGTGCCACCGTGTGGAATGAACCACACACCAGCACGGTATCTTCTGGTTTAGCATCCGCCATCGCAGCATGCCAGGCCTGAGCCACGCTACTATAGATTGCGCCTGTGCCGAGATGTTCCATCAACTGCTCAGCCGTCGCGCCGCGCGGCCCCTCCAGAGGAGCACAATACCAGCTATCGACCACACTCTCCATGCAGGCCAGCGTCCCGCTGATATCTTTATCATGAAGCATACCGATAACCGCCAGCACGCGCCCGGTTTTTGGTAACGATTTGAGACGTCCTGCCAGATACGCCGCCGCGTGCGGGTTGTGAGCCACGTCCAGAATAAGACGCGGCGACTCGCTGACAATCTGGAAACGCCCCGGCAGGATCGCGTTCTGGATACCGTCGCGGATCGCCTGCTCGCTCACCGTCAATCCACTGGCACGCAGTGCCGCCAGCGCGGTGGCGGCGTTCGGCTGCGGTACCTGCGGCAGCGGCAGGTCGTCCAGCGCACCCAGCGCATCGCTAAAGCGCCAGCCGTTGTCCTGCACCTCATAGTGCCAGTCCACGTCGCGGCGCATTAAATCAGCGCCCTTCTCGTTTGCCACGTCGGCGATGGTATGCGGCATGTCCGGCTCGCCGACCACGGCGGGCTTATTGGCCCGGAAAATACCGGCCTTTTCACGGCCAATGCTTTCACGGTCTGGCCCCAGCCAGTCGGTATGATCCAGCGCAATGCTGGTGACGACGGCGACATCCGCATCCACCATATTGGTGGCGTCAAGACGACCACCGAGCCCGACTTCCAGAATCACCACGTCAAGCTGCGCCTGTTTGAACAGCCACAGCGCTGAAAGCGTACCGTATTCAAAATAGGTTAATGAGATCTCACCGCGTGCAGCTTCAATTTCCGCGAATGACGCCGTATGGGCAGATTCCGGCAGTTCGCGGTTCTGCACGCGCACCCGCTCGGTGTAGCGCACCAGGTGTGGAGAGCTGTAAACGCCTACCTTGTAACCCGCCGCCATCAGGACAGATTCCAGCGTGCGGCAGGTTGTGCCTTTCCCGTTGGTGCCCGCGACGGTGAACACGAACGGAGCCGGTTTGAGCACATCAAGACGCGCGGCGACCTGGCTTACGCGTTCAAGCCCCATATCGATGGTTTTACTGTGCAAGTTTTCCAGATAAGAAAGCCACGCGGCCAGGGGCGACGTGGCTTGGGGAATGCTTTTATTTTCCATAATGCCCGGTTGTCATTAACAGATTAGAAAGCAAAAGGGCAGCGCCAACCGGCCCTGCCCTTTTCAGTTATCAGGCCTCGGGTTCCTGATCCGGTACGATCACGCCTTCGCGTGGCTCATCCGGGTTCGGCGCGGGCAGATTCATCAGCTTCGCCAGGACGCTTGCCAGTTTCAGGCGCATTTCCGGGCGGCGAACGATCATGTCGATAGCGCCTTTCTCGATGAGGAACTCACTGCGCTGGAAGCCCGGCGGCAGTTTTTCACGTACGGTTTGTTCGATAACGCGAGGACCGGCAAAGCCAATCAGCGCTTTTGGCTCAGCGATGTTCAGGTCGCCCAGCATCGCGAAGCTTGCAGAGACGCCGCCCATGGTTGGGTCGGTCAGTACAGAAATGTACGGCAGACCGCGCTCCTGCATTTTCGCCAACGCTGCAGAGGTTTTCGCCATCTGCATCAGGGACATCAGCGCTTCCTGCATACGTGCGCCACCTGAAGCGGAGAAGCAGATCAGCGGGCAGTTGTCTTCCAGCGCCTGCTCAACGGCACGCACGAAGCGCGCACCAACCACGGAGCCCATTGAGCCGCCCATAAAGGAGAACTCAAACGCAGCGGCAACAACCGGCATCTCATGCAGGGTGCCTTTCATAACGATCAGCGCGTCTTTCTCGCCGGTCTCTTTCTGTGCAGAGGCCAGACGATCTTTGTATTTTTTGGAATCGCGGAACTTCAGCACGTCTTTTGGCTCAAGTTCGCTGCCCAGCTCTACCAGAGAGCCTTCGTCCAGCAGGCTATGCAGGCGGTTGCGCGCCGACATACGCATGTGGTGGTCACATTTTGGACACACTTCAAGATTGCGTTCCAGTTCTGCACGATACAGAACCTGGCCGCAGCTATCACACTTCGTCCATACCCCTTCAGGAATGCTCGCTTTACGCGTTGGGGTAATGTTGCTTTTAATTCGTTCAATCCAGCTCATTGATAACCTTTCTGCCTGAACCTGGTCGTATGCCAGTTTTGCTATAAGAGGCGAATAATGCCATTTTTGCCTCCAACAGACCATGAATGTTGCACATTAAAACATAACAGCCCGAAACTTTGGATAAAAAAGTGGTCGAACCGCCAGCGTGCATTTACTTCGCTTGTTTAGCTGCCGCCCGTTTGTGACGGATGATTTCGATAACGCCCGGCAGTACGGAAAGCACAATAATCGCTACAATCAGCAACTTAAGGTTTTCCTGAACCACTGGCAGATCGCCAAACAGGTAGCCTGCGTAAGTAAAGAGCAGTACCCACAGCAGCGCACCGACAACGTTATACATCGCAAAATGACGATAGGACATATGCCCCATTCCTGCCACAAACGGTGCAAAGGTACGAACGATGGGGACAAAACGGGCAAGAATAATGGTTTTGCCGCCGTGACGCTCGTAGAAGGCATGCGTTTTATCTAAATAGCTGCGGCGGAAAATTTTGGAATCCGGATTACTAAATAACCGTTCTCCAAACACGCGCCCGATGGTGTAATTGACCGCGTCTCCCACAATGGCGGCGATGATCATCAGCACAACCATTAGATGGACATTCAGGTCATTGGTCGGCAGAGCGGACAACGCACCGGCCACAAACAGCAGCGAATCTCCGGGCAGGAACGGCGTCACCACCAGACCCGTTTCACAGAACAGGATCAAGAACAGAATGGCATATACCCAGACGCCATACTGCGCGACCAGTTCCGCCAGGTGAACATCAATATGCAGAATGAAATCAATCAGAAAACGTATTACGTCCATATTGTCTAAGCCTTAATTGCACCTTTGTTTAGTCCGCTAAAAACAGCGGGCCCATTGGCGGTTTTGGCAGGTCAAACCGATCCGGATAATCCACCGAGACCAGATACAGCCCTTCCGCTTTCGCCGTTGCTGCCGCAAGCGTTCTGTCCTTCGCTGCCAGCAGTTCTGCAATCCAGCTCTCCGGCTGGTGTCCGGCACCCACTTCCATCAGGCTGCCAACAATATTCCGCACCATATGATGTACAAAGGCATTGGCTTTGATATCGACCACCACATACGCGCCATAACGACTGACGTTAATGTGCATGACGTTACGCCACGGCGTACGGGACTGACACTGCACCGCACGAAACGACGTAAAGTCATTTTCTCCAATCAGACACTGCGCCGCACGCTGCATGCGTTCTGCATCAAGCGGCTCATAAAAATGCGTCACGCCCTGGCTTAACACTGCCGGACGCAGACGCTGGTTGTAGATGACGTAGCGGTAACGGCGCGCAGTGGCGCTGAAACGCGCATGAAAATCATCCGGCACAGCTTTCACCCAACGCACGGCAATGTCACCAGGTAAATTCGCATTTACACCCAGCGTCCAGGCAGCATCCTTGCGCACGGCGGTGGTTTCAAAGTGCACCACCTGCCCTGTGCCGTGAACACCGGCGTCGGTTCGGCCTGCGCATAAGACGTTAATCGGCTCATTCGCTACCTGAGAAAGCGCTTTCTCCAGCTTTTCCTGAACGCTGCGCACTTCGTTCTGACGCTGCCAGCCATAATATTTACTGCCATCGTACTCAATGCCGAGGGCAATTCTATGGACCGGCTTTTGTTCCACTTCTGACATCAGTACAGATACTCCTGCACCAGCTTCTCGGCGATTTTAACTGCCATCAGCGCGCCGCCAAAGCGTACGTTATCGGCAACGGACCAGAACTGAACCTGCTCCGGCATGCCGTAATCGTTGCGCACGCAGCCAACGGAAAGATGCGCGCTACCGGTGGCATCGCCCACCTGGGTCGGGAATTCGCTCTCTTCGGAAAGGACGATATCTTCACCGCGGCCAAACGCATCGCGCGCTTCTTCCGCCGCCAGCGGGCGCAGGGCTTCAAAGCCAACCATCTGCGCGTGGCCGTAGAAGACAGGCGACTGCACAACGTTGGCGGAGATCATCAGGCCATCGTCCTGCAAAATTTTACGCACTTCATCGACGATACGACGCTCTTCGCGCACGGAACCTTCACGATCCGGCAGCAGTGGCAGCATGTTGAATGCCAGCTGGCGACCAAAATAATCATCTTCATCAATCGGGATACCGTTCAGCAGCTTCGCACTCTGCCCGGCCAAAGCATCGACCGCTTTTTTACCGTTAGCGGAGGCCGACAGCAGGCTGGTCACATTTATACGAGACAGGCCGCCGTCGTCGATCAGCGGTTTCAGCGCAGTCAGCAGTTGGCTGGTCAGGCTGTTCGGTACCGCGATGACGTTGCGGTTGCGGTAGTCAGCCAGCACGAACGGGTTCACGTCCGGCACCACCAGCGGCACATCCGGCTCCATTGAGAACAGGCCGCTCAGGTCGATTACCAGGCAGCCTGCGTTGGTCGCCTCTTCAACGTACGCAGCAGTCGCTTCAACGCCCGCGGCGAAAAATGCCAGCTGCGCCTGCGTCCAGTCGAACGCTGCCGCGTCCTGGACCATGACGGATTTACCGTTAAAACGCAGATGCTCGCCTGCGCTGTCGGTGCGCGCCAGCGCATAAATGTCGCCCACCGGGAACTGACGCTCAGCAAGGGTTTCGAGCAGGGCTTCGCCCACGGCACCCGTGGCACCTAAAATGGCAATGTTCCAGCCTTCAGACATGGTGGTTTACTCCAGAAATAAAAAAGCGTCCCTGTCGGAGTTTCCGACAGGGAGCATTAAGAAGACATTAACGTGCCGGGTGATGAACGGCGTTAAACCCGAGTTTATGCAGCAGCGTCGCCGCCGACGCATCGTCGCACATCACATACAGGGAAGACCATTCACGGCGCTCAACATAGTTTTTGCGCAGCTTATCAAACTCACCCGGCAAACCCGCTGATTTACGCAGCAGCGCGTCATCGCGGCGCACATCATACACCAAATGCACCAGCCTTTTCAGCGTTGCCTGATCGAGCGGGCCGTGCAGAGTGATGCGACCAAATTCTGGCGCGGGGAGTAAGGTATCCAGCGCTACCTGCTGCAGATGACCGATAAAGGCGCTAAAGGCTTCAAACACCTGCGTCGTGCCGCGCGCTTTGCCTTCAAGCGTATAGCCAGCGATATGCGCGGTGCCCACGTCCACCTTGTTGAGTAGCTCAACGTTGAGTTCCGGCTCGGGTTCCCAGACATCCAGCACCACACTGAGGTTTTGTCCTTCGTTCAGACATGTCAGCAGCGCGGCGTTGTCCACGACCGGGCCACGGCAGGCATTTATCAGAATAGTGCCAGCCTTCAGACGGCGGATCAGCGTTTCATCGGCCAGATGAAGAGACTTATACGGCCCCTCTTTAAACAGCGGCGTGTGGAAGGTGATCACATCACACTGTTCAACCAGCTCATCCAGCGAGCGGAAGTCGCCTTCATCGCCTTTATCTTTGCGCGGCGGGTCGCACAGCAGGGTGCGGATCCCTAACGCTTCAAAACGCTTTTGCAGGCGACCGCCCACGTTGCCCACACCGACAATCCCCACGGTGCGGTCTTTCAGCGCAAAACCATCGCGCTCGGCCAGCATCAGCAGCGAGGAGAAAACGTATTCCACAACGGCAATGGCGTTACAGCCCGGCGCGGCGGAAAAACCGATCCCCGCCTGCTTAAGCCACTTGTCATCCACATGATCGGTCCCTGCCGTTGCGGTGCCGACAAACTTCACCGTTTTGCCGGAAAGCAACGCCTCATTTACTTTGGTCACCGAGCGCACCATCAGGGCATCGGCATCATCCAGTTCATTGACCGGGATTGGGCGACCAGGGACAGCCTTTACGTCACCAAGGCGGCTAAACAGCTCGCGGGCGTAAGGCATATTTTCATCAACGAGGATTTTCACGTCTGAGTACCTGTTTGAGAGGAAGAAAACCTGCCAAGTGTGCCATAATCTCGCCGCCAGGCATATATGTCAGCCGGGTTAACGCTGAGTTTTGACTTTAAGGATTCCGACGATGCAGCCTATTTCAGGTACGCCGCCGCGCCCTCCGGGTGAAGGCCCCTTAACGCCGCCGAGTGTCGCAGGCGAACAGCCGCTCTCCACGCAACAGCGCACCGTGCTGGAGCGACTGATCACGCGCCTGATTGCGCTGACGTCGCAACAAAACGCGGAAGTCTGGGCCGGGGTGAAGCATGACCTGGGCGTGAAGAACGACGTACCGCTGCAGTCGCGCCACTTCCCTGCCGCAGAGCAGAACCTGAACCAGCGAATCAACGCCGCGCAGCAAAATCACACCACTCGACAGATTGTGTCGCAGTTGACCGAGCTCCTGGGCCAGGGGAACAATCGCCAGGCGGTCAGTGATTTTATTCGCCAACAGTATGGCCAGACTGCCCTGAGCCAGCTCACGCCCGATCAGCTCAAAACGGTGCTAACGCTGCTGCAAACCAATCAGCTGTCGATTCCACAGCCTCAGCTGCGCCCGGCGACCGAACGCCCGCTGCTGCCTGCTGAGCACAACACGCTTAATCAGATGGTGACCAAACTGGCCGCCGCCACCGGTGAGTCGACAAAGCTCATCTGGCAATCCATGCTGGAGTTGTCCGACGTGAAAAGCGGCGAGTTGATCCCGGCCAGACAGTTTACGCATCTGGTCACCTGGCTGCAGGCGCGCCAGACGCTCAGCACGCAAACTACCCCGACCCTGCACACGGTTCAGGCAGCACTTAAGCAGCCGCTCGAACCGCACGAGTTTGAGGCGGTGCGGGATTATGCCCAGCAGACCTGGCAGGCCACGCCGCAAACGGTGCTGACCACCGCGCAGGTGCAGGATATATTGAATCAGATCTTTGTTCGTCGCGCCGAGCGCGAAGGCGGCATTCCTGAAGCACGGAACATTCAGCCAATTTACAGCCCGCTGTTTGCGCCCGTCGTGGAAACCTTCAAAACGCTGTCCGCCCGTCCGGGGCTGATGTTCATTGCGTTGCTGATTGTGCTGGCGATTTTCTGGCTGGTTGCCTGACCTTTTTGCCCGGTGGCGCTCCGCTTACCGGGCCTACAACGGCTCGAACCGTAGGCCGGGTAAGGCAGAGCCGCTACCCGGCAATAACAGCTCAAGTCCTGCGAAACGCCACCAGCGTCACCACGATCCCCACCACCGCTGAAACGGCCCCGGCAAGAAATACGGACGGATAGCCAAAGGATGTCGCCACCAGCCCCGCCAGCGGCGCAGTAACCCCGTAGGAGATATCCTGAAACGCGGCATACCCACCGAGCGCCGTGCCGCGTACCTGCGGGGCCACGCGTTTCACCACCTCAACGCCCAGCGCCGGGAAGATCAGCGAGCAACCGCAGCCGGTCAGCGCCGCCCCCAGCAGCGCAACGTAGGCATTGGGTGCCTGCCAGAGCAGCAGCAGACCAATGGTCTCAATGACCAGCGAGGCCACCGCCACCTTCACGCCGCCTAAGCGATCCGGCATCCAGCCAAAAAGCACGCGCATCAGTACGAACGCGCCGCCAAACGCAGTGAGCGTAAAGCCCGCCATTGCCCAGCCACGGCTCATAAAGTACAGGGAGACGAAGGTACCAATCACCGCGAAGCCAACGCCCTGTAGCGCCAGGCCGAGACCCGGCTGCCAGATTTGACCGACCACGCTCCACAGGGATGGGCGTTCGCCTTTATGGGCCGGGACTTTTCGCACCGAACCATTAAATGCCCACGCCAGCAGCGGCAGCACCATGGTGGTACCCGCCAGTGCCGCAAAACCAAAGTGGCTGTGGATCAGCAGACCCAGCGGAGCACCTGCTGCCAGGGCACCGTAGATGGCCATCCCGTTCCAGGACATGACCTTGCCCGAACGCGCAGGGCCAACCAGCCCCATCCCCCAGGTCAGGGTCCCGGTCAGCAGCTGACTTTCACCGAATCCCAGGATTAAACGCCCCACCACCAGCAGCGCAAATTTATACACGGCGTCTACCGGCAGGAGCGCGGCCAGCAGCCATGCGCCGCCCGCCAGACCGCAGGCAAACATGCCCTGCAAAGCTGACCGTTTTGCACCGCGCTGATCCGCCAGGCGTCCGGCATAGCCACGCGTTAACACCGTCGCTAAAAACTGAATACCCACGGCGATGCCAACCAGGGTGTTGCCATAGCCCAACTCCTGGTGAACAAACAGCGGGATCACCGGCAGTGGCAGGCCGACGGTCATGTAGGTAAGAAATACCGCAAAAGCGATGCGGAACAGCGAGGTGTTCCCGGACGTGGCGTTTATATCTGATGTAGCGGCCGTCATGCATAACTCCGAATTCAGGCATAAAAAAAGGGAGCCATCAGGCTCCCTTCTACTATACATTCAAACGCTTATGCTTTCAGCTTACGCATTACCAGCGTGGCGTTGGTGCCGCCGAAACCGAAGCTGTTAGACATAACGGTCGTCAGCGTCGCATCCATTGGTTTGGTTACGATGTTCAGACCAGCAGCCTGCTCATCCAGCTCTTCCACGTTGATGCTTGGCGCGATAAAGCCATGTTCGAGCATCAGCAGAGAGTAGATCGCTTCCTGCACGCCAGCCGCACCCAGAGAGTGACCGGTCATGGCTTTGGTTGCAGAGATCGCCGGGCTCTTATCCGCAAAGACTTCGCGGATCGCACCCAGTTCTTTCACGTCGCCTACTGGAGTAGAGGTACCGTGGGAGTTCAGGTAGTCGATTGGGGTATCAACGCCGTGCATCGCCATCTTCATGCAGCGCACTGCGCCTTCGCCGGATGGAGCAACCATGTCTGCACCGTCGGACGTTGCGCCGTAACCCACGATCTCAGCGTAGATGTGAGCGCCGCGAGCCAGAGCGTGTTCCAGCTCTTCAACCACAACCATACCGCCGCCGCCCGCGATAACGAAACCGTCGCGGTGTGCGTCATAGGTACGGGACGCTTTATCTGGCGTCTCGTTGTATTTGGTGGACAGTGCGCCCATTGCGTCGAACTCACAGGCCATTTCCCAGCCCAGCTCTTCGCCGCCGCCAGCAAACACGATGTCCTGTTTGCCCAGCTGGATTTGCTCAACCGCGTTACCGATACAGTGCGCGGAAGTCGCACAGGCGGAGCTGATGGAGTAGTTCACACCGTGAATTTTGAACGGTGTCGCCAGGCAGGCAGAAACCGCTGAACCCATGGCTTTGGTCACAACGTATGGACCTACCGCTTTCAGGCCGCGCGGGCTACGCATGGCATCCGCACCGAATACCTGCGCTTTAGACGAACCGCCGGAACCGGCAATCAGACCCACGCGCGGGTTGTTCTGATAAACGTCTTCGCTCAGGCCAGCATCAGCAATCGCTTCCTGCATGGAAAGATAGGCGTAAATAGAGGCATCGTTCATGAAACGAACCACTTTACGGTCGATCAAACCGGTGGTGTCCAGTTTGACGTTACCCCATACGTGGCTACGCATTCCCGAATCTTTAAACTCTTCAGAGAAAGTGATCCCGGAGCGTCCTTCACGCAGAGATGCCAGGACTTCCTGCTGGTTATTACCGATGCTGGAAACGATGCCCAGGCCAGTAATCACTGCACGTTTCATTCAATACCTCTGTAAGTCGCACTATAGTAAGTTTCGAGTCGCACAATAGCGTACACTTGTACGCCGAACAAGTCCGATCAGACAATTTCTGAGGAAATTTGCACCGATGGACTCACATCGTTAAGATCGTGCCACTGCCTGTCGGACGAGTAACTTACGTGAAACAAAACGCTATACAACCCGCCAACCTCGAATTCAACGCTGAGGGTACACCTGTTTCCCGAGATTTTGATGACGTCTATTTTTCTAATGATAACGGACTTGAAGAGACACGTTATGTTTTTCTCGACGGAAACCAGCTCGGCGCCCGATTCCCCGCGCATCCGCGCAGCCTGTTCGTGGTGGCGGAAAGCGGATTCGGTACCGGACTCAATTTTCTGACCCTCTGGCAGGCGTTTGATCGGTTTCACGCTGCACATCCAGAGGCTACGCTCCAAAGATTACATTTCGTCAGTTTTGAAAAATTCCCGCTCACTTTGCACGATTTACAGCTCGCACATCAGCACTGGCCGGAGCTGGCAACCTGGGCAGAGCAGCTTCAGGCGCAATGGCCACCGGCCGTGGGTGGCTGCCATCGCCTGATTCTGGACGGCGGACGCGTTACCCTGGATTTATGGCTGGGCGACATTAACGAACTTACCGATCGGCTCGACGATTCGATGAATCAGAAAGTGGATGCCTGGTTCCTGGACGGTTTTGCTCCCGCCAAAAACCCGGACATGTGGAGTCAGCATCTGTTTAGCGCAATGGCGCGTCTGGCCCGCCCGGGCGCAACGCTCGCTACCTTCACCTCGGCAGGTTTTGTCCGCCGCGGGCTGCAGGAAGCGGGCTTTACCATGCGTAAAACCAAGGGGTTTGGCCGCAAGCGCGACATGCTGGTCGGGACGATGGAACAGACGTTGAATGTCCCCGCTCAGGCGCCGTGGTTTTCCCGTCGCGCCAGTGCAACACGCGAGGTAGCACTCATTGGCGGCGGCATTGCCAGCGCCCTGCTCTCGCTCGCGCTTCTCCACCGTGGCTGGCAGGTCACGCTCTACTGCGCCGATGAGGCACCGGCGACGGGTGCCTCAGGCAACCGTCAGGGCGCGCTTTATCCTCTACTGAGCGCGCACGACCCGGCGCTGTTCCAGTTTTTCCCGGCGGCATTTACGTTTGCTCGTCGTCTGTACGATCTTCTGCCTGTTGATTTTGACCACGACTGGTGCGGCGTGACGCAGCTCGGCTGGGATGAGAAGAGCCAGCAAAAAATCGCGCAAATGCTGTCGCTGGGTCTGCCGGAGGCGATCGCCCATGCGGTCACTGCGCAGCAGGTTGCTGAAACCACGGGCGTCGACACGAGCTGTGACGGTATACAGTATCCGCTCGGCGGCTGGCTGTGCCCGGCCGACCTGACGGCGGCGGCGATGACCCTGGCCCAGTCTCGCGGGCTGACGGTGCACTATGCCCACAAGGTTGAATCGCTTAGCCGGACAGAACGCTGGAATCTGCGTTTTGCTGATGGCAAAGCGGCGCAGCACGCAAGCGTAGTGCTGGCAAACGGACATAACATCAGCCAGTTTATTCAGACAGAAACATTGCCGGTTTATCCGGTCGGCGGCCAGGTAAGCCATATCCCAACCGCGCCCGAACTGAGCAAGTTGCGTCAGGTGCTGTGCTATGACGGCTATCTGACGCCGCAAAATCCGTCTAACGGCCATCACTGCATCGGGGCGAGCTATCATCGTGGCGAAACGGAAATGCGCTACAGCGACGCGGACCAGCAGCAGAACCGCCAGCGTCTGATTGATTGTTTCCCGGATGCGGCGTGGGCGAAAGAGGTTGACGTCAGCGAAGGTGAAGCCCGCTGCGGCGTACGCTGCGCCACGCGTGACCATCTGCCGATGGCGGGGAGCGTGCCGGACTATGAGGCAACGCTTGCGGCCTATCAGGATCTCGCTGATAACCGGGACACGGCGGTAAGCGCACCGGTGTATCAGGAGCTGTTTATGCTCGGCGGGCTGGGCTCAAGGGGATTGTGCTCTGCGCCGCTGCTGGCAGAGGTGTTAGCCGCGCAGATGAGCGATGAGCCGATTCCGCTGGACAGAATTACGCTTGCGGGACTCAACCCAAATCGACTGTGGGTACGGAAACTGCTGAAGGGGAAGAAGGTTAAGTAGGGTGCGGTCTGGTGCCCTGACTCCGTCCCTCTCCCACAGGGAGAGGGTGGTGAAACACTTACTTCGCTTTCGCCTGCTGGAACAAATTGTCCCACATGCCCAGCACCAGAGACTGGTCGCGCGGAGAGAGCTCCCCGGCCTGAATGGCTTTTTCAAGGCTGCGAGTCACTTCTTCGTGAACTGCGTCGGCAGAGTGATCGTCACCAGCCTCCAGCTCGGCTACGGCAAGCGTCAGGTGACCACGCAGATAACCGCTGGCGAACAGCTCATCATCACTGGCGTGTTCCACCATGTCATCAATTAACGCCAGAATGCGTGATTCAAATTCTGCGATCATCTTCTTTCCTCTGTTAAAGATCTTCCGGCCAAGGGAAGCATTCCGCCGTGATCTCCGGCGTGTGGTAATAATTCTGTAAAGCCTCGATCAGGCGCGCCGGACGTTCCGGGATGCCCTTCTCAAGATATTCCATCACCTGCTTGTGAACGCGGCGCTGGAAGACGATACGATCCGGCTCGAAGTCGCCTTCCAGGTTGTCGCAGCTCACGTTGAACGGGAAGCCCGCCGCCACGCAGAACAGCCACTCCAGCGCCTGGGGTTTGACTTCAACATCTTCAAACTGGCCCTGAGTTGCGGCGTCACGCCCGTCCGGGCAATACCAGTAACCGAAGTCCACCAGCTCCCGACGTGCTTTCCCCGCGATGCACCAGTGCGAAATCTCGTGCAAACCGCTGGCGTAAAATCCGTGTGCGAACACGATGCGGTTATACGGAACCTCTGCATCAGCAGGAAGATAGATCGGTTCGTCGTCGCCTTTAATCAGACGGGTATTAAAATCGTCAGCAAAACAGCCGTCGAAAATCTCAATCAGCTGCTCGTATTTATGCGTACTGTTCATTAGTGCATCCCCAACCAGGTGAGGATCTCCTGTCCATGGCTGTCATAAAGAAGTTTGGCACTCATCACCGCAGAGACCACAACAATCATCGGACGGATCAGCTTTTGCCCCTTGCTCAATACCAGACGCGAGCCCACGCGCGCGCCTAAAAATTGGCCCACCATCATTACAAAGCCGGTTGCCCAGATAACCTTGCCGCCAATGATAAACAGCAGCAGGCCGCCGACGTTTGAGGTCGCGTTGAGCACTTTGGCATGGGCAGTGGATTTGGCGAGGTTGAACCCGGCCAGCGTCACGAACGCCAGCGCGTAAAACGAGCCTGCGCCCGGGCCGAAGAAACCGTCATAAAAACCTACACAGCCCCCGGCAACCAGCGCGAACGGCAGGCCGTGCAGGCGACGCTGGCGGTCCTCTTCACCGAGCTTAGGCATCAGCAAAAAGTACAGGCCGATGCAGATAACCAGGATCGGCAGGATCTGACGCAAAATATCGGACTGCACGTGCTGAACCAGCAGCGCGCCCGACGTCGAGCCAATAAAGGTCATCAGAATATTGAGCTTCTGATCGGCCAGGCTCACCACCTTGCGGCGGATAAAATAGAGTGACGCCGAGAGCGACCCACCGCAGGCCTGCAGCTTGTTAGTAGCCAGCGCCTGAGCCGGGCTCATGCCGGCCGCCAGCAGCGCCGGAACCGTCAGCAAACCGCCCCCACCCGCCAGCGCATCGATAAACCCGGCGAGCATCGCAACAAAAAAGAGCACCGCCAGCAGCAGCGGTGACACCATAAACAGATCGACGAAATTATCCATTAAAGTACATGCTCATCCAGTAGCGCCTGGCAGGAAGGCGGCAACGGAGGCGGTGTCTTCTTCTCAGGCTTAGAGGTTCCAGGCTTCGCCGGTTCAAACCAGCTTTGCAGTTCATAACCACAGCCATCACCAGGCGGTGGAAGCGGCTGATCTTCACATTCCAGACTGTTCGCCGGGCAGCGCAGACGAACGTGCATATGTGCACGGTGCTGGAACCACGGACGCACTTTGCGCAGCCAGTCGCGATCCGTTCCAGCATCCAGACAGAGCTGTTGCTTGATGGCCGGGTTAACGAAAATCCGCGTGACGTCGTTATCTTCTGCCGCCAGCTTGATCATGCTGGAGACATCCTGCGTCCACAGGGACGGCACTACGCGCTTACCGTCGCTCGCGACCAAATCCAGCGCCTGCGGTTTCAGCAGCTGCGAAGACGTCCAGCGCGTTTTCGGCAGCTGTAAGAAGATATCGACATCCAGTCCGGTCTGGTGGCTGGCATGACCGCCGTTGAAGCGACCCCCGGCAGGCATCCCCATATCGCCGATCAGCATCGTGCCCAGCCCCAGGTTATGCACCTGATTACCAAGGCGCTGTATAAACAGCACCAGATCCGGATGGCCGAAATAGCGGCGCTGATCGGTACGCATCACCTGATAGGTGTCCGACTGAAGCGGAAGTTCCTGCGCGCCCACGATGCAGCCGTTAGAGAAGGCCCCGATGGACTGCGCACTCCCCGCCACCGGATGGGTGATTTTTTGCCACGGCGTGGCGGCCAGAGAGGCTCCACTGGCGAGCAGCGCCAGCAGAGCAATTGCGGTTTTTTTCATGTTTACCAGCGTGGAATGGTGGTCGTCACATCCGCATTCTGCGCGCGCTGGCGCAGGAAGTGATCCATCAACACGATCGCCAGCATCGCTTCTGCGATCGGCACCGCGCGGATCCCCACGCACGGATCGTGACGTCCTTTGGTGATCATCTCAACTTCTTCACCAGAGCGGTTAATCGTGTGGCCCGGCACGGTAATGCTGGAAGTCGGCTTCAGTGCGATGTTGGCAACAATCTGCTGCCCGCTGCTGATACCGCCCAGAATGCCGCCCGCATGGTTGCTCTGGAAGCCCGCTTTCGTGATTTCGTCGCGGTTCTGGCTACCGCGAAGTTGAACCACGTCAAAACCGTCGCCAATCTCGACGCCCTTCACCGCGTTGATACTCATCAGCGCGTGGGCGATGTCAGCGTCGAGACGGTCAAATACCGGCTCGCCCCAGCCAGCCGGGACGCCGTCAGCCACCACGGTGACTTTCGCACCGATGGAGTCACCCTCTTTTTTAAGGCCGCGCATCAGTTCGTCGAGCGCCTCTAGCTTGTCGGCATCCGCGCAAAAGAACGGGTTTTGCTCGACCTGCTCCCAGTCTTTGATCGCCAGTGGAATGTCGCCCATCTGGGTCAGGCAGCCGCGGATAACGATGCCAAATTTCTGCTGCAGGTATTTCTTGGCAATCGCCCCTGCCGCCACGCGCATCGCGGTTTCACGCGCGGAAGAACGTCCACCACCGCGATAGTCACGGAAGCCGTACTTTTGTTCGTAGGTGTAGTCGGCGTGGCCCGGACGGAAAACGTCTTTGATGGCGCCGTAGTCCTGGGAGCGTTGATCGGTATTTTCGATCAGCAGGCCAATGCTGGTCCCGGTGGTGCGCCCTTCAAAGACGCCGGAAAGAATTTTGACCTGGTCCGGCTCGCGACGCTGCGTGGTGTAGCGAGAGGTGCCCGGACGTCGACGGTCGAGGTCGTGCTGTAAATCTGCTTCGGTCAGTTCGATGCCCGGCGGTACGCCGTCGACAATACAACCGAGTGCCAACCCGTGCGACTCCCCAAAGGTGGTCACGCGGAATACCTGTCCAATACTATTTCCTGCCATCACGGCTCCGATGTTGTTGTTTGTGTTTGAGCGTTGTGAAACGGGCCGAAGCCCGCTGGATTAATCTTTATAGATGCTGAAGTGTTCGCGCGCGTCGAGCAGCTGCGCTTTGGTCAGCATAAAGACGCCGTCACCGCCGTTGTCAAACTCAAGCCAGGTGAACGGCACATCCGGGTACTGCTCTATCAGATGTACCATGCTGTTGCCCACTTCACAAATCAGAACGCCGTCGTCGGTCAGGTAATCCGGCGCGCAGGCCAGAATGCGGCGGGTCAGCTTCAGTCCGTCAGAGCCTGATGCCAGGCCCAGCTCCGGCTCATGGCGATATTCGTTTGGCAGATCGGACATGTCTTCTGCATCGACGTACGGCGGATTGGTGACGATCAGATCGTACTGCAGCGTCGGCAGGTCGCGGAACAGATCGGAGCGAATTGGCGTAACGTGATGGATCAGGCCGTGCTCTTCAATATTGTGCTCGGTTACGGCCAGCGCGTCGGTGGAAATATCGACCGCGTCCACTTCCGCTTCCGGGAAGGCGTAGGCGCAGGCGATGGCGATACAGCCGCTGCCGGTACACATATCCAGAATGTGCTGCGGCTGATGGTTAATCAGTCCTTCAAAGTGGTTGTTGATCAGCTCGCCAATCGGCGAGCGCGGCACCAGCACGCGTTCATCAACATAGAACTCGTGGCCGCAGAACCAGGCTTTATTGGTCAGGTAGGCGACCGGGATACGCTCGTTCACGCGGCGGATCACGCGCTCAACGATGCGGTGCTTCTCGCTGGAGGTCAGGCGCGCGGTACGCATGTCTTCCGGAATATCCAGCGGCAGGTAGAGGGACGGCAGCACCAGTTGAACGGCCTCATCCCACGGGTTATCGGTACCGTGACCGTACCAGATGTTGGCGGCGCTGAAGCGGCTAACCGACCAGCGCAACATGTCCTGTATGGTATGCAGCTCGTTTACTGCTTCATCGACAAAAATTTTATCCACTCTTTCCTCCAGGGCATGCTCGCATAATTTTCGGCGGCTAGTTTGCCATGAAGACGGCGATAAATCAGCAATGACGCGTACCGCTTGAGGTTAAAAAATGCGTTTAGTCGGGTACACTATCGGAAATACGAGATGAGAATGCCAAATGAAAAAGAAAACATCGCTCAGCGAGGAGGATCAGACACTCTTCCGACAGCTGATGACCGGGACGCGTAAAATCACGCAGGACACCATCGTTCATCGTCCTCAGCGCAAAAAAATCAGTGAAGTGCCGGTCAAACGACTGCTCCAGGAGCAGGCCGATAACAGCCACTATTTTTCAGATGAATTTCAGCCGCTGCTCAACACGCAGGGGGCTGTGAAGTACGTACGTGAAGACGTCAGCCATTTTGAGCTGAAAAAATTACGCCGTGGGGACTATTCACCGGAACTGTTTCTCGATCTGCACGGGTTAACCCAAATGCAGGCGAAACAGGAGCTGGGGGCGTTGATTGCGGCATGTCGTCGCGAACACGTTTTTTGCGCCTGCGTGATGCACGGTCACGGCAAACATATTCTCAAGCAACAGACGCCGCTGTGGCTGGCTCAGCATCCACACGTGATGGCGTTTCATCAGGCACCGAAAGCGTACGGCGGAGATGCCGCATTGCTGGTGTTGATTGAAGTCGAGGAATGGCAGCCGCCAGAGTTGCCCTGACAGGATGGCGGGAAGCACATTGCACCCCGCCATATCGCACGTCACGTCAGATCGCTTTTGCCATCTTCAGGTTGCACGGACTCATTTGCCAGTTAAAGACACCTTTGCCGGTTTCGTCGAGGGTGACGTTGGCAATGGCGGAGGTCGTGAACATAGGCGGCGTTTCGCCAGGGCACAGCTCAGATACCAGATAGCCGACCAGCGGCAGGTGGGAAATGACCAGTGCGGAAGCGACACCTTCATTGCACAGCGCCTGGAGATAAGCGCTGACAAGGCCTACATCGCCACATGGGGTGAGTTCAGGGAGAACATCCACACTGGAAGGCAGGTTCATACACTCCCCCACCACATCCAGCGTCTGTTCTGCACGCAGGAACGGACTCACCAGAACGCGTTCGATGTCCACTTTTTGACCTTTAAGCCAGGTAGCCATTTGACGGGATTCGTCGCAGCCACAGACTGTCAAAGGACGTACTGAGTCACTGGCGGCATCGAGTGCCGCGTCGCCGTGACGCATGATAAAAACTTGCATATTGCACCGCTTTTGTTAACCAGAATCACCGGCGTTGACTACCCGCGATTAAAGCTGGGAGGTAGAAAACCCGATGGCCGGGCATTGTGCCTGATCCATTCGGTGAATGAAACGCTGTTTTTTACCTCAATGGCGTAAGTATAGTCAATCTCTGTTTACAAATTCGCCAAAACAGGTCTCTTCACCGAAGGATTTACCCTTCTTTGACCTCAGCTTACGAGGACAGTTTCCCTTGCAGGCCAGAATGTCTGGCCCCGTTCCGCCATCTGCAATAATTCGTCACAGGGTGTAAACCGTGGACCATATTGCGAAGCCAGACGTTGCAGAATTGCAACCACTTCACCCGCCCCGAGGGTGTCCATATACCGGAACGGGCCGCCAAGGAACGGCGGGAAACCAATACCAAATACGGCACCGATGTCACCATCACGTGCGCTTTTGATCACCTGTTCGCCGAAACAGCGCGCCGCTTCGTTGAGCATCATCATCACACAACGCTCAGCACACTGCGCTGACGACAGTTTTCCCTGACCGGTAACAGAAATAAGCCCATAAACCGCAGGGTCGACCTGTTTCTTGCTTTTACGCCCTTTTGCCCCGTAAAGATAGAAACCGCGTTCATTTTTTCTGCCTTTGCGATCGTCCTTCAAAATTGCAGAAACAATATTTGCAGGGGGGCTAAAACGGTCTCCGTAAGCAGCTTCCAGTACAGGTATAATTTTAGTGCCGGTATCTATTCCTACCTCATCCAAAAGTTGGATTGGGCCGACAGGGAAACCAAACTTCACCAGCGCCTCATCGACGTGCTCAATCTTCTCCCCTTCCGTCAGCAACCGCATTGCTTCATTAATGTAGGGAGCCAGAATACGATTGACGTAGAAGCCTGCTTTATCTGCCACGACAATCGGCGTTTTGCCCTGCTTTTTCGCGAGCTTGACCACCGTGGCAACGGTTTGCGGACTGGTGGTCGCGTGTGGAATAACCTCCACCAGCGGCATTTTTTCAACCGGGCTGAAAAAGTGCAGACCAATTACCTGCTCCGGTCGTGCGGCTTTCGCCGCGATGTTGCCAATCGGCAATGACGAGGTGTTTGAAGCAAAGATGGTATGCGGGGCGCAATGCTGTTCAACGTCTGCCACCATTTGCTGCTTGAGCGCCAGATCTTCAAACACGGCTTCTATCACCAGATCGCGATGTGCAAAACCGCGGTAGTCCGTGGTGCCAGTGATCATCGCGAGTGTTTTATCGCGCTCGCTTGCTTTGATATGGCGGCGTTTAACCTTCTGATCAAGGTTCTGCCAGCTGTACTGAAGCGCGTGGTTGATTCCCTTAGGATTAATGTCTTTGATACGCACCGGCAATTTGCCTTTGCTGGCAGTGACAAACGCAATTCCACCGCCCATCAGCCCGCCCCCCAGCACCCCAACGGCGCGCAGCGGCGCAGGCTCAGCTTCGCTTCCCGGATCTTTTTTAACGTCAGTGCTGGCAAAGAAGATGCTGCGCAGCGCCTGAGACTGCGGCGTCATTGCCAGTTCACCAAAGGCTTTTGCCTCGGCGGCATAACCGCTGCTGCTGCCCTGTGACAAGCCGATTTCAATCACTTCAAGAATGCGCTTCGCCGCCGGGTAGTTGCCTTTGGTTTTTTGCTCGGTCTTTTTGCTTACCATGTTGAACAGGAGCGCGCGCCCCAGTGGCCCTGCCAGCACGCGCTCACGCACAGGAAGAGGACGTTTTGCCTGACGCCCTTTCAGGGCCAGTTCAACGGCGGCCTCCAGCAAAATCGAGTGGGGAACCACTTCATCGACCAGTCCCACTTTCAGCGCCTGACGGGCGCGCAGCTGCTTGCCGGTTAAGATCATCTCCAGCGCGGTACTCACCCCCACCAGACGCGGTAAACGCTGCGTTCCACCCGAGCCAGGTAACAGGCCTAACTGCACTTCCGGCAGGCCTAACACCGTTTTTGCATCATCGGTACAAATGCGGCTATGGCAGGCCAGCGCCAGCTCTAAACCGCCCCCCAGACAAGCGCCGTGAATGGCAGCAATCACCGGGAACGACAGGGCGTGGATCTCAGCCATCACCTGCTGCCCCTGACGCGCCAGCTCTTCGGCTTCCTGGGCGCTTTGCGCGCGGGCAATCATGTTGATATCGGCCCCGGCAATAAAGTTATCCGGCTTGGCCGAGATAAACACCAGACCGCGAATGGCTTTGTTTTCGCGGAGCTGCTTTAGCATCGCGCGTACCTGAACACCAAATTCGGCCTTCAGGGTATTCATCTTTTCATCAGGCACATCAATAGTGATAACGGCCACGTTATCGAGGCGAACCGTCAGATTGAATGCAGTTGGCATGTCCATTATTCAGCCTCCAGAACCATTGCTGCGCCAAGACCGCCTGCCGCACAGGCGGTAACGAGACCAAACCCACCGCCGCGGCGACGAAGTTCATGTAACGTTTGGGTAATCATACGCGCGCCCGTTGCCGCAAACGGATGGCCGTAAGCGATGGATCCGCCAAGCACGTTAAACTTACTCTGATCCACTTCGCCGGTCGCGTGGGCACGGCCCAGTACATCGCGCGCGAAGCGTTCGCTTGCCAGCAGCTGGATGTTTGCCAGGGTTTGTGCGGCAAAGGCTTCGTGCATATCGATCAGGGTTAAGTCAGCCAGCGTCAGCCCCGCGCGCTCCAGCGCCAGCGGCGTGGACCAGGCTGGACCTAACAACATGTCCTGCCAGACATCAATCGCCGTAAACGCATAGCTTCGCAAATAACCCAGCGGGGTGATGCCCAGCTCCTTCGCACGGGATTCGGTCATCAGGATCACGGCCGCAGCACCGTCCGTCAGAGGCGTACTGTTGGCCGCCGTAACGGTGCCATGTTTACGGTCAAACGCCGGGCGCAGTTTTGCGTAATCCGCCAGCGTCGAGGTGCCACGGATATTGTTATCTTCCACCAGAGGTTCGCGGAAAGGTGGGATGTAAGCCGTCATCACCTCGTCGGCAAGTTTACCTTCCGACCAGGCCTTCGCAGCGAGCTGGTGCGAACGATGCGCCAGGGCATCCTGCTGTTCGCGGGTGATGCCGTAGGTTTTCGCCATCTGCTCAGCGGTATCGCCCATGCGCAGGCCGGTTGAATATTCAGCCACCGCGGGCGGAACAGGCATCAGATCGCGCAGGCGTAAACGCGAGAAGAGTTTAAGTTTCTGGCCGGTCGTGCGGGCTTTGTTCGCATCCACGAGGATACGTGCCAGCTTTTTGCTGACCCCAATCGGCAGAACTGAAGAGGAGTCCGCCCCGCCCGCGATACCCGCGCGAATAGTCCCCGCCATCAGGCTTTCGGCCACGTTAGCCACCGCCTGAAAGCTGGTCGCGCAGGCGCGACTGACGCTGTAGGCATCGGTGTGCACATTCATTCCCGTGCCGAGAACAATTTCACGTGCAATGTTGGGGGCTTCAGGCATCTGCACGACCTGGCCGAAGACCAACTGTTCGATGACCTCAGGCGGAATTTCGCTGCGAGCCAGCATCTCGCCTACGACCATTTTTCCCAGATCGACGGCCGGTATACCATGAAAGGCAGTTGCCTGACGCGCAAACGGCGTTCGCAACCCGCTAACAATGGCAATGCGATCACCTTGTCGGGTGATAAGCGGTAATGCCTGACTCATAACATTCCCCTGTAAAAAACTTTACACAAATATAAAGTGGTCTGACCTGATAACAGTCTTAACCATTTTTTTACATTCAGCCAATCGGGGAAGCATAAAAATGCGAGCTAAAACACAGAGAAGAAAAAGAAAATGCCCCGAGGTAAAAGCAAAACGGTAACCCTGAGGTTACCGTTTTTGATGTTTGCGCCCTCTCCCGTGGGAGAGGGTTGGGGTGAGGGCACCAGACCGCTGGAATTAGCGCAGGCCCAGCTGGAAAATCAGCGTTTCAGCTTCGCACGCAAAAACAAAATCGATGTCCAGCTTCACGCCACCTTCCACTTCGGTAAAGGTCGACTTGATTTCGCACGGATCGGATTCGACTTCACGCGCACGCTGACTCAGCGCGGCCAGGGTTTCTTCCGCTTCGGCACGGCTAGTGAATACACGGCTGTAAGACGCGGTGCAATCGGTGTTGTCCATGATGGTGCCAACATCCATACAGCAGCAAACCGGGGTTTCATCAGCACTGCATTTACTCATAGCTCAATTTCCTCTGTATTCGCGCAAAGCGCGAGATAAACACGATGCTGATATTTTACGCCCCGCCGCTGGCTCTCTCCAGCCGTTAATGACGCAAAATCGGATAAGTGAGCAATATCACACTAAAAAATGATCTAAAACAAAATTCACCCTTTCGGGTGAGTCTCGCTGGTCACAATTTTGCCAACCAGATCTCGTTTCAAGAAACATGTTTGAAAATATTAATAAACAAACTTGCAACATATTGGCTGGTCAGACCTATACTCACGCCACTGGTCTGATTTGTATGTCATACCTCAGACCCTACACTTCGCGCTCCTGTTACGGTATGTAACAATTATTGAATAAAAATAACTCAATGAGGTTATGGTCATGAGCCAGAAAACCCTGTTCAAAAAGACTGCGCTGGCAGTCGCAGTGGCAATCGTCTCAACGTCCGCCTGGTCAGCGGGCTTCCAGTTAAACGAATTTTCTTCCTCTGGCCTTGGCCGTGCATATTCCGGGGAAGGCGCTATTGCTGATGACGCAGGTAACGCAAGTCGTAACCCTGCGCTTATCATGATGTTCGATCGTCCGACCTTCTCTGCTGGTGCGGTTTACATCGATCCTGATGTCAATATTTCCGGCAAATCGCCTTTCACTGGCGCGAGCCTGAAAGCGGATAACATTGCGCCGACAGCGTGGGTACCTAACCTGCACTTCGTTGCGCCGATTAATGAACAATTTGGTTGGGGTGCATCAGTCACCTCTAACTATGGTCTGGCAACCGAGTTCAATAACAATTACCCGGCAGGCGAATACGGGGGCAAAACCGATTTAACTACCCTCAACCTGAACCTGAGCGGCGCGTATCGTCTCAATGACAACTGGAGCTTCGGCCTGGGCTTTGATGCCGTCTACGCTGATGCCAAAATTGAGCGTTATACCGGTGAACAAACTGCCGCTCTGCCGAAAAACAGCAACAAGATCGCCAGCCTGAAGGGCGATGAGTGGGGCTACGGCTGGAACGCGGGTATTCTATATGAGCTGGACAAAAATAACCGCTGGGGTCTGACCTATCGCTCAGAAGTGAAAATTGATTTCGATGGCGATTACAAAAGCGGCATCCTGAGCCCTGTAAACGGCATGGTTCCGGGTGCAGGCACCACCATCCCGTGGGGCACGTCAAACCAGACCGTACCAGGTTCACTGTCACTGCATCTGCCAGAAATGTGGGAAGTCTCCGGTTACAACCGCGTCGCACCACAATGGGCTATTCACTATAGCCTGGCATACACCAGCTGGAGTCAGTTCGAAGAGTTGAAAGCGACCGGCAGCAATGGTCAGACGCTGTTCTATAAGGACGAAAGTTTCCACGACGCATACCGTATTGCGCTGGGTACAACCTACTATATGGACGACAACTGGACATTCCGTACCGGTATCGCGTTTGATGATAGCCCGGTTCCGGCTGATAAGCGCTCCATCTCCATCCCGGATCAGGACCGCTTCTGGCTGAGTGCTGGTGCAACCTATGCATTCAACGAGAATGCGTCAGTCGACGCTGGCGTCTCTTATATGCACGGTCAGAAAGTGACGTTCCAGGAAGGCCCTTACGAGTTCACCTCTGAAGGTAAAGCCTGGCTGTTCGGTACCAACTTCAACTACGCGTTCTAATCGCGCAGGGATCAAAAAAGGTGAGCATCGCTCACCTTTTTTATTTATTCCGAATCGATATCTTTGAGTTCGTTCTCGATGGCTTTCGCGTTCGGATTATCTTCCGGCTTCAGCTTGCCGCCATTGGCGATGAAGTCATGGTTCTGGAAGTACGCCTCACGCACCATGATATACGGATCGGAAGACTGGCGCAGCAGACCGTCAGAGTCCAGCAGTTGCGCACGCGTTTCGATCCCTTCCACCGTCCACTTACCAATCGACAGCGGCCAGGTCAGCCATGACAGCACAGGATAAAGCGTATCCACCATATCGCCGCCATCATCACGCACGGTGAAACTGCCATAGAACGGCAGATGCACATACGGACCATAACCGACACCGTAATGCCCCAGCGTGCTGCCGAAACGGTGCGGCTGTTCACGCTGCAGTTTTGTGTTTGCCATGCCAGCGACATCAATGAAGCCGCCCATACCCAGCAGGGAGTTCAGGAAGAAGCGCGTAAAGTGCACCATCCCCTGATACGGATCACCTTGCAGGAAATAGTTCACCATTACCGCAGGCTCTTCCAGGTTGCTGGTGAAATTGCTTAATCCATTACGCGCAGGTTGTGGAACATAATCGCGCCATGCCACCGCTACCGGGCGGACCACATACGGATCCAGCACGTTATAGTTGAAGCTGTACATCGAGCGGTTAAATCCTTCAAGAGGATCGGAGCGTCCCGTTTGCTCCCCGGAGCTGGCGCAGCCCACAAGCATCGTCGCGCCCAGCGCAAGCGCCGACAGCCGAAGTTTCATAATTATCTCCCTGTTCAGTATGGCTATCGTTGATTGCCATCCGTAACGGAGCATCTGTCGCTCCGTATGAAAACGTGCAAGTGATTGTAACAGCACGTTTCCCGATGTCTATGAGCACAATTACGGGCAGTAACCACCGTCACTCTGATCTCAGCATAGCCTGGCTTTAGGAATTCGTTTCGCTGGCAATTTTATAATGTCTTTGAAAGAGATGTATCACCTTTGTTGCCATTGCCACCAATTTAAGAGCATCCCCACAGGCATCACGATAAAAGCCGCTACGCTTTAAAGAAAGTTCATCCTCCAGGAGCGGTTATGAAAGAAGTGGGCGAAGAAAAAATTGGCGAGAACAATCAGGACGTAGAAATTGAGAGTGAAGAAAAAGAGCGTGGCGAGAAGATAGAAATTGACGAAGATCGCCTGCCCTCCCGTGCGATGGCGATCCACGAACATATACGCCAGGATGGCGAAAAGGAGATGGAACGCGATGCCATGGCCCTGTTCTGGTCGGCGATTGCCGCGGGTCTCTCGATGGGGGCGTCGCTGCTGGCCAAAGGCATATTTCATGTCCAGCTGGAGGGCGTGCCGGGTGGCTTTTTACTGGAGAATCTTGGCTACACCTTCGGCTTTATCATCGTCATCATGGCGCGCCAGCAGCTCTTTACTGAAAACACCGTCACTGCCGTGCTGCCCGTGATGCAAAACCCTACCCTGGGCAATTTCGGCTTGCTGATGCGGCTCTGGAGCGTGGTATTGCTTGGAAATATCATTGGTACAGGCATCGCAGCCTGGGCCTTTGAGTATATGCCGATATTTGATGAGCCCACCCGGGATGCGTTTGTAAAAATTGGCATGGATGTGATGAAAAACACGCCCTTAGAGATGTTCTCGAATGCGATTATCTCCGGCTGGATCATCGCCACCATGGTGTGGATGTTCCCCTCGGCAGGCAGCGCAAAAATTGTGGTGATCATCCTGATGACCTGGCTGATTGCGCTCGCCGATACCACGCACATCGTGGTAGGTACCGTTGAAATTCTCTATCTGGTCTTTAATGGCACGCTACACTGGAGCGATTTCTTCTGGCCGTTCGCCCTGCCAACGCTGGCGGGCAATATTTGCGGCGGGACCTTTATCTTCGCGCTGTTGAGCCACGCGCAAATCCGCAATGATATGTCGAACAAGCGTAAGGCCGAGCTCAAGGCGCAGGAAGATAATGAAAAATCGGCAAAAAAATCGGCCTGAATGGTGACTCTTTGAGCAGTCAGGCGGCAATGCGCTTAACGCAAAGTGTAAATAACGCTATACTCGTGCCGCCTCGTCCCCTTAGTTAAATGGATATAACGAGCCCCTCCTAAGGGCTAGTTGCAGGTTCGATTCCTGCAGGGGACACTTTCGTTCTTCCTGACTTCATAAAAAATCACTGCATTTTCCACAACTCTACACAGTTCCGCCCGCGTCGTTTTGCACCATACAGCGCTTCATCCGCTGCCTGTATCAGACGTTCGTTAGCACAATTAAAAACTCATCGCCACCGTAGCGAAATACGTAGTCGCAGGCGCGAACGTTGTTATAAAACGCACCCGCCACTTTTCGCAGGATTTCATCACCCATATTGTGGCCCCAGGTATCATTGATTTGCTTGAATTTATCAACATCGATCAGTAGCGCCGACAGCGGCGTACCGACACGGGTGGCATGGATGATTTCACGTTCAAAAATGGTCGGCAGGAAGCGACGGGTCAGCAGTCGGGTGAGCCCATCTCATGGCGGGAAACCTCATCAAACAGCTCACGCAGCAGGGTAACGATTTGCGAGAGGGTGTTAAGCACCTGCCGCAAAAATTTGACCTGCCGGGACCTGTCACGAAGCGCATCGTCAGCATGGCGAACCTCATTAAAGGCCTCGTCAAACTACGTTGATGAATGTGTGAGTCAGTTTCATTGAGCAGTTGCACCCACTCATCTTTCACCGTTTGCAGATATGTATCCATCGTCAACGCCCTCAAAAGAGTGACTTTCGCTTATTTATAACAATAGCAAAATCAAGCCTCTCGGAAATCGCCGCTTTTTTAATCAAAAACGAGTAATAGCACATAACGTATAAGGGTGCTACATTATACCGCCCATCCAATGTCAGCTATGGCCAGGTAACGCCGTAAAGATCGGTAAAGCCTGCAACCATGACCTTGCACTACGGTCTAATAGGCACGTGGTATCGCTAAGCGCGCTACTTTTACCGGTTTTACAAAGGTTCCTCTAATTTGTCTGAATCCTCATTCAAACGCGCGTTCTTGCACCCGCGTTACTGGTTTACATGGTTTGGTCTTGGCGTACTTTGGTTGCTGGTTCAGCTTCCTTACCCGGTGATCCGCATACTGGGCTCAAGACTCGGCAGCGCATCGCGCTATTTCCTTAAACGTCGCGAGTCTATCGCACGTAAAAATCTTGAACTTTGCTTCCCGCACTACAATGCGCAGCAGCGCGAAAAGCTGATCGCTGAAAACTTTAAATCTATCGGCATGGCATTGCTGGAAACCGGTATGGCCTGGTTCTGGCCTGATGAACGCGTGCGTAAATGGTTTGATGTAGAAGGTCTGGATAACCTGAAGCGTGCCCAGGCACAGAATCGGGGCGTGATGGTCGTCGGGGTTCACTTTATGTCCCTCGAACTCGGTGGACGCGTGATGGGGCTTTGCCAGCCGATGATGGCTACCTACCGTCCGCACAACAGCGCGCTGATGGAGTGGGTTCAGACTCGCGGCCGTATGCGCTCAAACAAGGCGATGATCAGCCGTAACAATCTGCGCGGCATGGTCGGTGCGCTGAAAAAAGGTGAGGCCGTGTGGTTTGCACCCGATCAGGATTATGGCCGTAAAGGCAGCAGCTTCGCGCCTTTCTTCGCGGTTAAAGACGTTGCCACGACCAATGGCACCTTTGTGATTTCACGCCTTTCCGGTGCCGCCATGCTGACCGTAACGATGGTCAGAAAAGCGGATAAATCAGGTTATCGCTTGCACATCTCTCCGGAAATGGCGAACTACCCGGAAAATGAGTGTGAAGCCGCCACCTTTATCAACAAGGTTATCGAGTTCGAGATCATGCGTGCACCTGAGCAGTATTTGTGGATGCACCGCCGCTTCAAAACCCGTCCGCTGGGCGAAGCCTCTCTCTATATCTAAGCCTTCCAGAAGGTTAGTTTCGCTAAGAAACTAACCTTTTCAATCACCTGTAATTCCCCTGAGTAACCGTCTTTTTTCTGCGTCGCTCAACGGGAATTTATTGCGTACTGAAATCAAACTGTCGCCGTTCCACGACACTCGTAAGTATCGGAAATTATTTAGAAAAATCCCACTTGTCACCCCCCATTTTTAGGCGTACATTAGCGCCGTCTGACAATGGGAAGCGCAGAATTCTGAGGTGGAGTCTGAGGCGTAGCGGGATAATTCCGATTTCCGTTTTAGCCCGATTTCAACTCTCTATAATCAGGTGGACTCTGTTTTTGAATGCGTACCACAAGATACGCGGAGTGATGAAACGTGAAATATTTCTTTATGGGCATTTCGGTGATTGTTTTAGTCTGGGCCGGAACCTTTGCCCTGATGATCTAGCAAAGAACATGCAGTCAAAAAAACAGGCGCTCAAGGCGCCTGTTTTTTTTGTGTCGTCAGGTTTCAGGCTGTTCAGCCACATTTTTTGATGAGAGAAGCCCGTCAGCCCGGAACATGCTCTTAATCCCTCTGACCGCCTGACGAATGCGGTCGCTGTTTTCAATCAACGCGAACCGCACGTGGGTATCGCCATAATCGCCAAACCCGATGCCCGGCGAGACGCACACCTTCGCATCCTGCAGGAGCTTCTTGGCAAACTCCAGCGACCCCATTGCCGCATAGGGCTCAGGAATTTTAGCCCAGACGTACATGGATGCCTTCGGCATTTCCACCATCCAGCCCGCTTCATGCAGACCTTTCACCAGCACATCGCGACGCCGCTTATACTGGGCAGCAATATCCTGTACACACTGCTGATCGCCTTCAAGCGCAGCAATTGCAGCAACCTGTAGCGGCGTAAATGTGCCGTAGTCGTGGTAACTCTTTATACGCGCCAGCGCATTTACCAGCGTCTTGTTACCCACCATAAAGCCAATGCGCCAACCCGCCATGTTGTAACTTTTCGACAGCGTGAAGAACTCGACCGCCACATCGCGTGCGCCCGGCACCTGCATAATGGAAGGCGCCTTCCATCCGTCGTAGACAATATCCGCATAGGCGAGATCGTGAACCACCAGCACGTCGTAACGTTTTGCCAGGGCGACCACTTTCTCAAAGAATTCGAGCTCAACGCACTGGGCCGTTGGGTTCGAGGGGAAACCGAGGATCATCATCTTTGGTTTCGGGTAGCTTTCACGAATCGCGCGTTCCAGTTCGTTAAAGAAGTCTACGCCTTCCACCAGCGGCACAGAGCGAACCTGCGCGCCAGCAATCACCGCACCGTAGATATGGATCGGATAGCTGGGGTTTGGCACCAGCACGGTATCACCGTGATCCAGCGTCGCCAGCATCAGGTGTGCCAGCCCTTCTTTCGAGCCAATGGTGACAATGGCTTCACTTTCAGGATCGATGTCCACCTGGTAGCGATCCTGGTACCAGCGGGAAATGGCACGACGTAATCGAGGAATACCGCGAGACGTTGAGTAACCATGCGTATCAGGGCGCTGGGCAACCGTACAGAGTTTCTCAACAATATGCGGCGGCGTTGGGCCGTCAGGGTTACCCATGCTGAAATCGATGATATCTTCGCCGCGCCGACGCGCAGCCATCTTCAGCTCAGCAGTGATATTGAAAACATAAGGGGGGAGACGATCGATACGCGTGAAACGGCGTTCAGGACTGAATTCAGCCATAGATTCCTCAGATTAACGTTAGCGCCCGGACCGTCCGAGCGACGCTGCCACCGATGTGGCGTGCTTAGAAAATAACCTGAAAAAAAACATGCTGTCGAGAGGGAAAGTAAAAAAAAGATATCGCGTTAAAACAGGAACCCTGCTGTCGCTAAAAGCGGAAGGCTGATGACGTAAAATGGTTTTTTAATACCCGTTATTTAACATGGTGTTATCATAACCATTACCTCGCTGCGCTTCGTTCAGAAAAATTCAGCCGGACAGAAGAACTTTCCGAACAATCCCCTTTGTAAATTGTGGCTTTTCCTCATTTGATAAACCTGACGGATAGCTGGTCAATACGCGCCAGGTTTTTTATCATGGTTCTTTCCCGATTCTCCAGGTTCACTTGTGCACGAAATATTCGATATGCTGCTGGCGGTATTTGATCGCGCAGCGCTAATGCTGATTTGTCTGTTTTTCCTCATTCGCATTCGCCTGTTCCGCGAGCTTCTGCACAAGTCAGCGCACTCGCCAAAAGAGCTGCTGGCCGTCACTGCCATCTTTTCGATGTTTGCCCTTTTCAGTACCTGGTCCGGCGTGCCTGTCGAAGGGTCGCTGGTCAACGTGCGCATTATCGCCGTGATGTCAGGCGGGATACTGTTTGGCCCCTGGGTTGGGGTGATCACCGGATTGATTGCCGGTACACACCGCTATTTGATTGATATCGGCGGCGTGACGGCTATTCCGTGCTTTATTACCAGCATTATCGCCGGGATCCTGTCCGGCTGGATTAACCGTAAATTCCCCAAAAAGCAGCACTGGCGCGCCGGGATCATCGCGGGCATGGTGTGTGAAACCTTGACCATGATTTTGGTTGTGGTGTGGGCACCCACGACCGCTCTTGGGCTGGATATTGTTTCGAAAATCGGTATTCCGATGATCCTCGGCAGCGTCTGCATCGGCTTTATTGTCCTGCTGGTGCAGAGTGTCGAAGGGGAAAAAGAGGCCAGCGCCGCACGTCAGGCCAAGCTGGCACTCGATATTGCCAACAAAACGCTGCCGCTTTTCCGCCACGTTAACGTTGAGTCTTTACGCCAGGTCTGCGATATCATCCGTCGCGATATTCACGCCGATGCCGTCGCCATCACCAATATCGACCACGTGCTGGCCTACGTGGGCGTCGGGGAGCACAACTATCGTGACAACGACGACACCATCAGCCCAACCACCCGACAGGCGATCAACTACGGTAAAATCATCATTAAAAACAATGATGAAGCCCACAGGACGCCCGAAATACATTCCATGCTGGTGATCCCATTGTGGGAGAAAGGGGTCGTCACGGGCACGCTGAAGATTTACTACTGTCATGCGCACCAGATCACCTCCTCATTGCAGGAAATGGCGATTGGTCTGTCGCAAATCATCTCAACTCAGCTGGAAGTCTCGCGCGCGGAGCAGCTGCGCGAAATGGCAAATAAGGCAGAGCTACGCGCGCTGCAAAGTAAAATTAATCCTCATTTCCTGTTTAACGCGCTGAACGCCATCTCCTCCTCCATTCGCCTTAATCCGGACACCGCCCGCCAGCTGATTTTCAACCTGTCACGCTATCTGCGCTACAACATTGAATTGAAAGATGACGAGCAGATCGACATCAAAAAAGAGCTTTATCAAATCAAAGATTACATCGCGATCGAGCAGGCCCGCTTTGGCGATAAGCTCACCGTCATTTACGATATTGATGAAGAGGTCAACTGCGTGATCCCAAGCCTGCTGATCCAGCCGCTGGTGGAAAACGCCATTGTCCACGGAATTCAGCCGTGCAAAGGCAAAGGCGTAGTGACCATTAGCGTGACCGAGAGCGGGAATCGCGTGCGCATTGCGGTGCGCGATACCGGCCACGGTATCGACCCAAAGGTTATTGAACGCGTGGAATCTAACGAAATGCCGGGCAATAAGATTGGCCTTTTGAATGTCCACCACCGGGTCAAACTGCTGTACGGCGACGGGCTGCACATTCATCGCCTGGAGCCGGGCACAGAAATCGCGTTTTACGTGCCGAATGAACGCACCCCCGTTCATGCACCGATATCCCTGATGCCATAGGCCGGAGTTACAGATGAAAGTCATCATTGTGGAAGATGAGGTTCTGGCTCAACAGGAGCTGAGCTGGCTTATCAAAACGCACAGCCAGATGGAGATTGTAGGCACCTTCGAAGATGGCCTGGACGTGCTGAAATTCCTCCAGCACAACCGGGTCGATGCCATTTTTCTCGATATTAATATTCCGTCGCTGGATGGCGTGCTGCTGGCGCAAAATATTAATCAGTTTGCCCACAAGCCCTTTATTGTCTTTGTTACCGCGTGGAAAGAGCACGCCGTGGAGGCCTTCGAGCTGGAAGCGTTTGACTACATCCTCAAGCCTTATCAGGAGTCGCGTATTATCAGCATGCTGCAAAAGCTGGAAGCGGCATGGAAACAGCAAGCCGCACCTGCGACCGCAAGCCCTGCTATCCGGGAGAATGACACCATCAATCTGGTGAAGGATGAAAGGATCATCGTCACGCCTATCGACGATATTTATTACGCCGAAGCACATGAAAAGATGACGTTTGTCTATACGCGACGTGAATCGTACGTGATGGCGATGAACATCACCGAGTTTTGCAGCAAGCTACCTGCGGCGCACTTCTTCCGCTGCCACCGTTCGTTTTGCGTCAATTTGAACAAGATCCGCGAGATCGAACCCTGGTTTAACAACACGTATATTTTGCGTCTGAAGGATCTCGACTTTCAGGTGCCGGTGAGCCGCAGCAAGGTAAAAGAGTTTCGCCAGCTGATGCACCTGTGAGCATTCCCCTCTCCCGCAGGAGAGGGGAATGACCATCAGAGAATGTGTCCCAGAACCTGACGCAAATGCGCACCCGATCCCAGCAGCCCTGGATTATCGTGCACAATCAGGTAAACAGGGATGTCCTGCACGTAGCTTCTGAAGCGCCCTTTATCTTCAAACCCGCCGCGGAAACCAGAGGCTTTAAAGAACTCGAGGAAGCGCGGCATGATACCGCCCGCAATATAGACGCCGCCAAAGGTGCCCAGCGTCAGCGCCAGGTTGCCGCCGAAACGCCCCATAATCACGCAGAACAGGGACAAGGCCCGACGGCAATCGATGCAGCTGTCCGCCAGTGCGCGCTCTGTCACGTCTTTAGGCTGCAGATTTTCAGGCAGACGACCATCAGATTTCACAATCGCACGGTACAAATTGACCAGCCCGGGACCCGACAGCACGCGTTCGGCAGAAACGTGGCCGATCTCAGCACGTAACTCTTCGAGGATAATGCCCTCTTCTTCACTGTTCGGCGCGAAATCCACGTGGCCGCCTTCGCCTGGCAGACTGACCCAGCGCTTATCCACGTGGACAAGGTGAGAGACGCCCAGCCCGGTTCCCGCGCCGTAAACCGCAATTGGCTTGCCTTCAACCGGCGCCGTGCCGCCAAACTGGATCAGGTGTTCCGGCTTCAGCATCGGGATCGCCATCGATACCGCCGTGAAGTCATTGATGATTTCAAGATGCGCAAAGCCGAGGTTTTTTTTCATTTCGGCAATGGAGAAGGCCCAGGTGTGGTTGGTCATCGCCACCCAGTCACCGGTAATCGGGCACGCAATAGCGATACAGCCGTCTTCGACGCTGACCTTATGCTCTTCAAGATAGACGCGAACCACGGCTTCCAGACTTGGATAATCCAGCCCTGAATAGGTTTTCGCCTGGGAAATGTCACCGCTATTTACATCGCAGAGTGCAAGGCGCGCGTTCGTGCCGCCCACATCACCTACCAAAGCATACTTTGTCATTCTTCTACTGCTCCGCTAAAGTCAGAATAAATCTTTGGAACACTGTAAATTCAAGGCGTGATAACAACAACGACCAGAAAGTGAATGCCCCAGGATTATCGATCTTCGTCACAGAATAACTTTACCGTTTCAGCACCTTTTGCACTATTGCCATAAAGCTGATTGTGCAAAGTAACGTTATACCGTTTTGTACAAGGAAATCATCATGCTCCACCCGCGAGCCAGAACCATGCTGTTATTAGCAATACCGGCGCTCGTTATTGGCGTTGCTTCAAGCCTGGTGCTCATCGTCGTGATGAAAGTCGCGTCGGTACTGCAAGCGATGTTATGGACCGCCCTGCCTGCCAATATTGGCTTCAGCCCTGATTCTCCTGTATGGATTATCGTCATGCTGACGCTCACCGGTATTGTGGTGGGTTTGGTGATTCGTTTCAGTCCGGACCATGCCGGGCCCGATCCCGCGCAGGAACCGCTGATCGGCGCGCCCGTCAGCCCGGCAGCGCTGCCGGGACTGATCGTTGCGCTGATCGTGGGTCTGGCGGGCGGCGTCAGCCTGGGGCCTGAACATCCGATCATGGCGGTCAATATCGCGCTGGCGGTTTTCCTGGGTTCGCGCATTTTACCGCGCGTCAACGCGCTGGACTGGACGATCCTGGCCTCTGCGGGCACCATCGGCGCGCTGTTCGGCACCCCCGTCGCCGCCGCGCTGATCTTCTCCCAGACGCTGAGCGGTAATAATGACGTCCCGCTCTGGGACAAACTCTTTGCGCCGCTGATGGCCGCCGCTGCCGGTGCGTTGACCACCAGCCTGTTTTTCCATCCCCACTTCTCTCTCCCTCTCCCCCACTATGGCCAGATGCAGGTCGCGGACATTTTTAGCGGCGCAATTGTGGTCGCCATCGCCATTGCGCTGGGCATGGTCGCGGTATGGTGTCTTCCGCGCCTGCATCGGCTGATGCATAAGCTCAAACATCCGGTGCTAATTTTGGGTATCGGGGGGCTGCTTCTCGGCATTCTGGGCGCTATCGGCGGCAAAGTGACGCTGTTTAAAGGCCTGGAGGAAATGCAGCAGTTGGCATTCAGTCAGGTGTTTAGCGTGTCGGATTATCTGCTGTTTGCGGTGATAAAGCTGGCGGCGCTGGTCGTGGCCGCCGCGTGCGGTTTTCGAGGCGGACGCATCTTCCCGGCGGTGTTTGTCGGGGTAGCGTTAGGTCTGATGTTGCACGAGCATGTGGACGCCGTTCCGGCTGCGATAACCGTTTCGTGCTCGATTCTGGGGCTGGTACTGGTAGTGACGCGGGATGCATGGCTAAGCCTGTTTATGGCCGCCGTCGTGGTGCCTGACTCTACCCTCTTCCCTCTGCTCTGTATCGTGATGTTGCCCGCCTGGCTCCTGCTGGCGGGCAAACCGATGATGATGGCCTGGCGAAACGATAAGTGATCAGGCGCTATTTCGCGCCTCCAGCGCTTTGGTTATCGCGCCCAACAGCGGGGGAATATCCGCTTTGGGCAGCATGACCTCAATGAGCGAAAGCCGCTCATGGTGCGCCACTTTTTCCAGCACGTCCGCCAGCTGATCGACTTCACTGACCCGCCAGCATTCGGCCTGAGGATCCAGGCTCAGTGCCTGCGGGATCTGCGTCCAGTTCCACAGGGCGATATCGTTGTACCGCTGTTCAGGTCCGTGTATGGCCCTCTCAACCGTGTACCCTTCATTGTTGAGCACCAAGATAATCGGGTGCTGCTTATCGCGCAGCATTGAGCCCATTTCCTGAATCGTCAGCTGTGCGGCACCATCCCCGGTCAGGACAATCACGCGCCGGTCCGGGCATGCCGTCTGCGCGCCAAAGGCCGCCGCCAGCGTGTAGCCAATCGACCCCCAGAGCGGCTGAACGATAAAATTAACGTCCGCAGGTAAGCGAAGATCGATCGCGCCAAACGCCGAGGTACCCTGATCGGCAAGAATAATGTCGCCGGGGCGAATGAAGGTTTGCAGCGTGCTCCAGAAGTTCTCCTGCGTGAGTGAAGCGCCCTCTGCAGGCCAGGAAAAACCACTGTGTGTCGAGGGTGCAGGGCTTTCATGCACATGTTGTTTGCATAACTCTGCCAGCGTCTCAATCGCCTGCAGCATGGGAATGCCCGTAAACCAGACGTCGCCCACGCGGGAAGCATGAGGCTGCACTTCGATGGTCTGAGCGGGAGTGAGCTGGTGAGTGAACCCGGCGGTCAGGGTATCGGTAAACCGCGTACCAATGCACAGCACTGTGTCAGCTCTTTCAATCGCCTCTTTGACCGGCTCCGCGCTCGCTGAACCACTATAAGTACCGTAAAAACCCGCCTGACGCTCATCAAAAATCCCTTTCCCCATCAACATGGTGGCGTGTGCCATCGGCACCTCTTTCACCCATTTCTGCAGCGCAGGTTTTAGCCCATGGCGGAGCACCAGAAAATCGGCCAGCAGCGCGGTCCGTTTGCTCATGGCCAGGCGACTCCGGGCGGCATCACGAAACGCTTTGAGACAGGCATTGTCCGCGTGAACAGGCTTAACGGTGAGAGCGCTTACAGGTGGCGTCGCGGCTTTTTTCGCCACATCCGCAGGCAACATTAAATAGCCCGGACGGCGTTCGCGCAGCATGGTGGTCAGCACGCGGTCAATTTCGTAGCAGGCATTTTGTTCGGTCAGTATCGCCTGCGCGACGGTGATGGGTTCGCTCATATGGTAAAAATGACGGAACTCACCGTCACCTAAGGTATGGTGCAATAACTCGCCTTTTTGCTGCGCCGCCATTCCCGGCGCCCCCACAATATGCAACACGGGAACGTGTTCGGCAAAGCTACCCGCCACCCCGTTCATGGCGCTTAGCTCTCCGACGCCGAATGTGGTTAACAGCGCGGCAAAGCCCTTACATCGGGCATAGCCGTCTGCGGCATATGACGCGTTAAGTTCGTTGGCACAACCCACCCAACAGATATCCGGGCTGTCTATTACATGGTCGAGAAACTGCAGGTTATAGTCGCCCGGCACGCCAAACAGATGATCGGTTCCACAATCAGTCAGACGGTCCAGCAGGTAATCGGCGACGCAGTATGGGGTACGCATAAACAGGTATCCTTCTAATGTTGTTCTCACCTTGAGTATTAAATAAGCGTGATGGCTGTCCAGAAAAGGCAGTAAGAAGGAGTTGGAAAGAATGCTTTACAAAAAATGCTGCGCTATTCTCTCTTTTTTCGCGCTAGTGTAACCGTATACACACGTTTTTCTTATCAGCGTCAGAGGTCACGATCATGCGTTATCAGCCGGATAAAAATCGTTATCAGACAATGGAGTATCGCCGCTGCGGACAAAGCGGACTGAAATTGCCCGCCATCTCGCTTGGGCTTTGGCATAACTTTGGCGATGCCACACTCATCGAAAACAGCCGTCAACTTTTACAGCGCGCGTTCGATTTGGGGATTACGCATTTCGACCTTGCCAACAACTATGGCCCTCCTCCCGGTTCAGCTGAACGTAATTTCGGGCGCATTTTGCTGGAAGATTTTCTCCCCTGGCGCGATGAGTTAATTATCTCGACGAAAGCAGGATATACCATGTGGGACGGTCCCTACGGCGACTGGGGCTCGCGTAAATACCTGATATCGAGTCTGGATCAGAGCCTGAAACGCATGGGGCTGGAGTATGTCGACATCTTCTATCATCACCGCCCGGACCCGGAAACACCGCTTCAGGAAACAATGAAAGCGCTCGACCATCTGGTGCGACAGGGCAAGGCACTGTACGTCGGGTTATCCAACTATCCTGCGGAACTGGCGCGCCAGGCAATTGAAATCCTTCACGACCTCGGTACGCCTTGTCTTATCCACCAGCCTAAATATTCGATGTTTGAGCGTGCCCCTGAAGCGGGTTTGCTGGATGTACTGCAGCAGACAGGAGTGGGATGTATTCCCTTCTCTCCTCTCGCGGGTGGTCAATTAACCAACCGTTATCTGAACGGCATTCCAGCGGACTCCCGTGCGGCCAGCGGCAGCACGTTCCTGAACCCGGATCAGCTCACCGACGAAAAGCTGGAAAAAGTGCGTAAGTTAAACGCCCTGGCCGAAAGCCGCGGTCAGAAGCTATCGCAGATGGCTCTGGCCTGGATTTTACGCCACGATACTGTGACGTCTGTACTGATTGGGGCCAGTAAAACCGCGCAAATTGATGACGCGGTGGGCATGCTGGACAATCGCCATTTCTCGGAAGATGAATTGACGCGGATCGACGATATTCTGGCCTGAACAAATTAAAGCCGACTTTAGCAAAAAGTGCTCTTATCTGTGAATTCGGAGTTGAGGCGATGAAACGAGGCTTTACCAACTCGTAATATTGCGTTAACAGGCCCACAAGGCCCCGATCGTGAAGGAGAAGAGTATGTTCAGGTCACTGATTTTAGCAGCGGTATTAATGGCTTCTGCCCCGCTGGTCGCCAATGCTGGCGAGATCACCCTGTTGCCATCAGTAAAATTACAAATTGGCGATCGTGATGACTACGGCAGATACTGGGACGGTGGCTACTGGCGCGACCGTGATTACTGGAACCGTCATTATGAATGGCGTGGTGACCGCTGGCGCAAGCATGATAATGGTCGGCATCGCGGCTGGTATAAAAACAACGCCTATGAACGCGGCTACCGTGAAGGCTGGAACGATCGCGATGACCGTCGTGGCGGCTGGGGCGGACACGGTGGTAAACATGGTCACGGTGGTCACGGCCATCGTCACTAACGTAAAAAGGAGCCTTTTGGCTCCTTTTTTTGTTTTAAAGACCCAGCGCGGTTCCGACTAACAACCACAGATTCAGCGTCACCACCACGACCACAATCGCCCACCCGGTCCTTTTCACCAGCGTCGAGTTCACGAGATCGCCCATCAGTGTTTTATCGCTGGTAAAAATCAGCAACGGCACCAGAGCAAGGGCAATACCAAAACTCAGCAGGACCTGGCTCATTACCAAAATGCGGGTAGGATCCAGTCCCATCAGAATCACAATAAACGACGGCAGCATGGTGACGGCGCGACGCACCCACAGCGGAATATGAAAACGCACGAATCCCTGCATCACCACTTGTCCCGCCAGCGTGCCTACCACCGTGGAAGAGAGGCCAGCAGCCACCAGGCTCAGGCCAAATATCGTTGCTGCGGCATGGCTCAGTAACGGTTCCAGCGTCAGATAAGCCTGATCGAGATCGGCAATCCCCGTGTGACCATTAAAGTGGAAAGCGGCAGCGGCGGTGGCCATCATCGCCAGATTCACAAAACCGGCAATCGTCATGGCAAACGCGACATCCCATTTTGTCGCGGAATAGCGTTCCTTACGGGTTCCACCGTGCAGATGTTGTGTCAGGGAGGAGTGCAGGTAAATCACATGCGGCATAATGGTCGCCCCGAGGACGCCAGCAGCCAGGAATACCGCTTCGGAGGTGGGCAGACTTGGGATCACCATCCCTTTACTCAGCTGCACCAGATTCGGCTGGGAGAAGATCAGCTCCACAATATAGGCTGCAGCAACAAACAGCAGCAGACCACCGATGACTTTTTCCAGCGGCTTCTGTCCCCGGCGCTGCAGCATCAGAATAAGGAAAGTCGCAATCCCGGTCAGCACAGCCCCTTGCAACAGCGACACGCCGAGGATCAGTTTAAATCCAATCGCAGCCCCTATGAATTCGGCCAGGTCGGTTGCCATGGCGATAATTTCAGCCTGGACCCAGTACAGCCAAACCGCCGGACGCGGGTAATGGTCGCGGATCTGCTCTGCCAGGTTTTTGCTCGTGGCAATGCCGAGCTTCGCTGAGAGCATCTGAATCAGCATGGCCATCAGGTTAGCCCAGACGACCACCCACAGCAATGTGTAGCCGAAGCTGGCTCCGGCCTGAATGTTGGTCGCAAAATTACCCGGATCGATATAGCCAATGGCAGCAATGAACGCAGGTCCCATTAATGCGAACCGCAACTTGCGCGCTGCTCTGCCACTGCTACCCTCTACGCGACTGTTTGTCATTTCTGCCTCTGAAATATAGCCTTTGCTATGTTTAATGCTATCAAAATGAGAATGATTATCAAGATCATTTGTAAGGTTTGTAATGATTTCTCTGATAGCTTTTGACGATAGATGGGCAGGTGAGATGCGGGTGCTCTAAATGAAACAGAGTTAGCGCACACTTTTGTGAAGCCTAGCACACAAACTTAACTTTTCACTCATTTACCTAACATAACAAAAATGTATTGTTGATCACTATTTTTGAGACTCGTCACAGGATGTAACTATAGTGTGTTCTTGATCTCGTTTTCTTTTCGCTTGTTACATAGAATGTGCACGAAAATTAAACCTGCCTCATATTTGGAGCAAATATGGACCGCGTCCTTCATTTTGTCCTGGCACTCGTTGTCGTTACTGCACTCGCATTGCTGGTCAGCACAGACCGCAAAAATATTCGTATTCGCTATGTTGTCCAACTGCTGGTCATTGAAGTATTACTTGCGTGGTTCTTCCTGAACTCCAACGTGGGCCTCGGCTTCGTGAAAGGCTTCTCCGAGATGTTCGAAAAACTGCTCGGGTTTGCTAACGAAGGGACTAACTTCGTCTTTGGCAGCATGAACGATCAAGGTCTGGCCTTCTTCTTCCTGAAGGTGCTGTGCCCTATCGTCTTCATCTCTGCACTGATTGGTATTCTGCAACACATCCGTGTTCTGCCGGTGGTTATCCGCGCGATTGGCTTCCTGCTGTCCAAAGTGAACGGCATGGGCAAACTGGAATCCTTTAACGCCGTGAGCTCACTGATCCTCGGTCAGTCTGAGAACTTCATCGCGTACAAAGATATTCTGGGCAAAATGTCCCGCAACCGCATGTACACCATGGCGGCAACCGCAATGTCTACCGTATCCATGTCTATCGTGGGCGCATACATGACCATGCTGGAGCCAAAATACGTGGTGGCGGCGCTGGTCCTGAACATGTTCAGCACCTTTATTGTGCTGTCGCTGATCAACCCTTACCGTGTTGACGCAAGCGAAGAGAACATCCAGATGTCAAACCTGCATGAAGGACAGAGCTTCTTCGAAATGCTGGGTGAATACATTCTGGCTGGCTTCAAGGTCGCCATTATTGTTGCCGCTATGCTGATTGGTTTTATCGCGCTGATCGCCGCCCTGAACGCCCTGTTCGCAGCGGTGCTCGGTATCTCCTTCCAGGGCATCCTGGGCTACATCTTCTATCCAATTGCATGGGTGATGGGTGTTCCGGCTCATGAAGCACTGCAGGTTGGCAGCATCATGGCAACCAAACTGGTTTCTAACGAGTTCGTGGCAATGATGGATCTGCAGAAAATTGCCAGCACGCTCTCTCCACGTGCGGAAGGCATTCTGTCCGTGTTCCTGGTTTCCTTCGCAAACTTCTCTTCCATCGGTATTATCGCCGGTGCGATTAAAGGCCTGAACGAAGAGCAGGGTAACGTGGTTTCTCGCTTCGGCCTGAAGCTGGTGTACGGTTCTACGCTGGTGAGCGTACTGTCTGCCTCTATCGCAGCGCTGGTACTCTAACTCGCAGAGTGAAAAAAAACCGGGAGCATGAAAGCTCCCGGTTTTTTTATACCCGTAATTCGGCAAGCGGTCTGGGTTTACCTAACAGGTAGCCCTGCAGATAATCGACACCAAGGTGCAGCAACATATCCCGCTGCGCCGGGGTTTCCACATATTCCGCAACCACGCAGAGCGATTTTGTTTTCGCCAGATTACAGATTGACTGCACAATCATCGCATCCATGTTGTCGCTGCAGATATCCTTTACGAAACAACCATCAATCTTGATGATGTCGGCCTGCAGGCGCTTCAGACGCTCAAAGTTGGCATAGCCTGTTCCAAAGTCGTCAATAGCAATACGGAACCCATGATCCCTCAGCTGCTGGATATTGTTAATGCTACTGCCCGAATTGGAGAAAGCCTGTTCTTCGGTAATCTCGATGACCACAGCCTGGGGCGGGACGGTATAGCGAGCGAAGAGCGCGATAATCTCCGTGGCAACCTCTTTTTGCATCAAGGTCATCGGCATCAAATTGACGGAGAAGCGGGTGCCAGCATGTGTGGCGGGATTATCCCGCAGCCAGACCAGTAACTTCTCAACCACATTCAGATCAAAACGATGGCTCAGGTTAAACTGGGCAATCAGCGGAATAAAGCGATCGGGGGTGATCATCTCTCCCTCGCTTTCCAGGCGCGAGAGGATTTCGTAATATCCTTTCCCCTCGGCATTCTGAATCGACTGGGCATACAGCTGGAGCCCGTCAGCATCAAGCGCACGTTTAATACGCCCTAACATCAGCACCCTGTCGGTGGTTTGTCCGGAGACGTCCTCAATGCTGTTCGTCAGAGCAAGCACATTATGCGCAGCACATGACTGCTCCGCCAACCAGCTAAGCTGCCCAAGCGTATGGTGCAGGTTCTCACCATCTTCAACCTCTCCCCAGGACGCCCCAAACTCTATATCCAGCCCAGTGTTGTTCCAGTAAATCTTGCGGCTATTCAGTTGGTCGACCATATGTTGCAGGCGCTCTGACGTTCCCGGCCCCAGCAATACCAACACCAGCTCACTGCCGGGCAACTGGAAAAGCTGCTCATCTTTTTGCAGTAAGGGCTGGAGCGACGCGGTAATCATCCGCTTGCAGTGAACCCGCATCAGAATGCCGTAGTGGCGGCTAAGAAACTCCAGATTATCCATTCGCAGACAACACACCTTGGCGTCAGGGTGGATCAGGAGAAAGTCATCCAGCGCGCGAATGTTAGGCAAACCGGTCAACGGATCGGTTAACGCCCTGTCCTGCCAGCCCTTCTTCATCCATTCGCTTCGCCGGTAAATCCGCGACATATAAAGCAAACAGATGGCAAAAGAGATGAGTACAGACAGGATAAAGGAGAGCGAGTGACCCGACTCCACCCCGTTCAGAAAGTTGTCGTTGTAGGTCAGTAGCAGGAGTGCGGATGCCGCCCAGAGCAATGACATAAGCGCATAACTTAAACAGCTGATGCCCAACGTAAAAAGAATAAAAATAATGGGTACAAGATATCCTGCAATTATAGGTGACTCTAGCGGTGCACATAAAATTGCCATGAGGGCAATCAGAAGCGTCAGCCAGACAAATATAAACAATGATTTCTTGTGAAAAAACACCGGCTTCACGCTCCGCAGCCAGAAGGTTCTGGCGTAGCGAGGATTAATAATCATTCTTAATGGATAATAGAACATCATGGTGAAAATCAACGCCGCGCAGATCAGGCTTTGAATATCCACAACGCTGTAAATAAGGGTGCCTTCACCGAAGTAAGTGGAGATTGTTACCGGGAAATCGAATAAATATCCTGCCAGATACATTGATATTTTGATACCTATCGGCACCATAAAACCCAGCCAGAAAATACGGATCCCGATGTATTTATTAGGCATGCTGTGGCGCCAGCGCCTGCCCAGCACAAGACGGATAATGCCACACACAGCGAAAACTGAAAAAGTCTGACAAAACAGCAGAACTGCATATTGTAGCGGTGCTAAATCAACAACAAATATATTAGTAATAGTAAAACCTAACAGAACGGGAATAATTGCCCGACGGCCAAACAACAAAATAACGGCCAGCATAACGCTTAAGGGTAGCCATGCTAAATAGACATCATGCCCGTTAACAATAGCGCGCGGGGAGATATAACGGGAAAATGGCACCGCAATCAGGCATAGCGCGAGGGCAATCATAAATATTTTTACATTATTGTAAGTTTTTCTATTCATTCAGTCAGAGAATCTATTTTACCATCATATCATTGACCGGATGGATAATAGGTTTATTAATTGCTCGAATCAAGTTCAAGTCTATTTATAGACTCGTTTATTGATTTGAATTGAGGTGAGGTATAGAAAAAGCGTTTTATCGCAACAAAAGCAGTATAAATATTTTACAAAGGCATAAAAAAAACCCCCGTCTTTCGACGAGGGTTCAAATTTTGGTGGAGCTAAGCGGGATCGAACCGCTGACCTCTTGCATGCCATGCAAGCGCTCTCCCAGCTGAGCTATAGCCCCACATGTTACTTTACTTACCGCACTCTGTTGGGTTCAGAGTTTGGTGGAGCTAAGCGGGATCGAACCGCTGACCTCCTGCATGCCATGCAGGCGCTCTCCCAGCTGAGCTATAGCCCCGTCGTAAAGCTGTCATGTTGACGGGCGGCATAATATGAATTCCGCCGCTGAGTGTCAACGGCAAAATCAGTCCCCACCTTTCAATCGCTGAAAAATCATGCAAATGAATCACTTTGCGAGCCTGCTCGCAGTCAGGAGTTAAGCCTGTCACGTTTTCGCGTAAAACGGTGCTATAAGATGAACCACTAATTAACCCTATGAACACTCAGGAAATTGCATGATCAAGGAACGAATGACGCCAGAAGAGTTAGCCGCGCTCACTGGCTATAGCCGTCAGACCATCAATAAATGGGTACGTAAAGAAGGTTGGATTACATCGCCAAAACCAGGCGTTCAGGGTGGTAAGGCGCGTCTGGTGCATGTGAATGAAAAGGTACGGGAGTTTATCCGCAGTGCCCGCAGGGCGTCTGAGACGCCTGAAATGCCAGACAGCGCTGGCTACGAGGGTTCACTTCATACTTTACTTCTGACACTGGCAAATGAAATGACGCCGGATGAGCAAAAGCAGCTGACATCGCTGTTACTGCGGGAAGGGATTACCGGATTGTTGCAACGTTTAGGGATTCGCGACCAGAACTAATATGAAAAGATTACGCAGCAAAATGACCACGGATGAACTGGCTGACTGTCTGGGCGTCGCCAGGCAAACCGTTAACCGCTGGATACGCCAGAAGGGATGGAAGACGGAGGGTGTTAACGGCGTAAAAGGTGGAAGAGCAAGACTGATCCATGTCGATGCGCGAGTGAAGGAACATATTATTAGCCTTCCTGCCATCCGTCACCGGCAGGCGATTTACCAGGTGGCCGAAACGCCCTCTCTTTATGGGATACCGTCATCGTCTACCCTGCTCCCACAAATCATCGACTCGCTGGAGAACATGACGCAGGTTGAACAGGAGCGTCTTCTCGTATTGCTGAAGCGCGAAGGCGTAAAAGGATTTCTTTCACGTCTCGGTATTGCTGAATAGCAGACAAAAAAAACGGCAGGTTCCCCTGCCGTTTGATTCACTGGCGATTGATTACTGCTGGCTTTCACGCTCAGCAATAAAACCCAGTGCCTTATTGATCCGCGCCACGCTACGAGACTTACCAATAGCATGCACGGTAACGTCCAGCGCTGGAGACTGGCCTGCACCGGTCACGGCGACGCGCAGCGGCATCCCCACTTTGCCCATACCGACCTCAAGCTCATCTGCGGTTGCCTGAATCGCGTGATGCACATTCTCCGCGGTCCATTCCGTGATAGCGGCGATTTTGTCACGCACCACTTCCAGCGGCTGGCGGGCAACCGGACGCAGGTGTTTCTTCGCCGCGTCGGCATCAAACTCATCGAATTCTTCGTAGAAGTAACGGCAGCTTTCGGCGATCTCTTTCAGCGTTTTGCAACGCTCACCGAGCAGTTTCACCAGATCGGCCAGTTCAGGACCGGTACGGGTATCGATATTCGCCTGCTCAATGTGCCACTGCAGATACGTCGCGACATATTCTGGCTGCATGGTGTTGATGTAATGATGGTTCAGCCACAGCAGCTTATCGGTATTGAATGCGCTCGCTGATTTGCTCACAGAGTTCAGAGAGAACAGTTCGATCATCTCTTCGCGGCTGAAGATCTCCTGGTCACCGTGGGCCCAGCCCAGACGCACCAGATAGTTCAGCAGCGCTTCCGGCAGATAACCGTCGTCGCGATACTGCATCACGCTCACGGCACCATGACGTTTAGACAGTTTTTTACCGTCGTCACCGTTGATCATGGACACGTGTGCATACACCGGCACGGGCGCATTCAGCGCCTTCAGGATGTTGATTTGACGTGGCGTGTTGTTGATATGGTCTTCACCACGGACAACGTGGGTGATCTCCATATCCCAGTCGTCCACCACCACACAGAAGTTGTAGGTTGGTGAGCCGTCGGTACGGCGAATGATCAGATCGTCCAGCTCCTGGTTGCTGAATTCAATCGGGCCACGGATCTGGTCATCAAAGATGACAGAACCCTCTTGCGGGTTAGCAAAACGCACAACGCAAGGCTCATCAGCCGCATGCTCGCTATGGTCGTGGCGGCAACGACCGTCATAACGCGGCTTATCACCGTTCGCCATCTGCTCTTCACGCAAGGCATCCAGACGCTCTTTGGAGCAATAGCACTTATACGCCGTGCCCGCGACCAGCATTTCATCAATGACAGCGTTATAGCGGTCAAAACGTTTGGTCTGGAAATACGGGCCTTCATCCCATTCCAGATTCAGCCAGTTCATACCATCCATAATGGCTTCGATTGCTTCCGGCGTGGAGCGCTCAAGATCGGTGTCTTCAATACGCAGCACGAACTCACCTTTGTTGTGGCGTGCAAAAAGCCAGGAATAAAGAGCGGTACGTGCACCACCGACGTGCAGATAGCCTGTCGGGCTCGGCGCGAAGCGAGTTTTGATTTTCATGAAATGGCCTTACGTTATAAAGATGCCGGCAATCGGCAAATCCTGGGGAAAAAACAATGGGCAATATTCTATCACTGTGCGGCGATTCCTCAATGTTGTTCCCTGAATCAGGCCTGAGTTTACTGTTTTTGTTTAGAAATCATGCACCATCGCCCATTTCACGATCGTTTTGTCTAATTTTACGACGAACGAATAAAAACTTTAGAAAATGCGTTGACTCATTTTCAACTCTCCCTATAATGCGACTCCACACAGCGGGGGTGATTAGCTCAGTTGGTAGAGCATCTCCTTTACACGGAGGGGGTCGGCGGTTCGAGCCCGTCATCACCCACCATCTACTTTAAGTAGGCTCGCAGTGTAGATAAGAATTGAGATTGGGCGATTAGCTCAGTTGGTAGAGCATCTCCTTTACACGGAGGGGGTCGGCGGTTCGAGCCCGTCATCGCCCACCATTCTCACCTTATCGCAGCAGTTCCGAAATGGGCGATTAGCTCAGTTGGTAGAGCATCTCCTTTACACGGAGGGGGTCGGCGGTTCGAGCCCGTCATCGCCCACCATTTCGGGTCGTTAGCTCAGTTGGTAGAGCAGTTGACTTTTAATCAATTGGTCGCAGGTTCGAATCCTGCACGACCCACCAATGTAAAAAAGCGCCCTAAAGGCGCTTTTTTGCTATCTGCGATTTAATCAATTCGAACCTGCCAGATATGGCAGTTTTGCTCAAGCTAATCCTTTCCTTGCCGATACCTCTGTTTTATGGCGAAAAGGATCTCATTATGACAACCCTCAATGCAGTTTCTCTGTCGGCGATGGAAATCGGCAGTGCTGATAACAGTTCTGGTAGCAATGACATTGCCTCCCAGATCAATCGGCTGATGAAACAGATAACAAAAGCCACTCAGCAACTCAAAGAAGTGGCACTGAGTGATGCAACAACAGAAGAAAAACAAAAGCAGCAGGAGTTACTCGAATCTCAGTTGACTATGCTGCAGGCACAGTTGGCGCAATTGCAGCGCCAGCAGGCAGAAGAAGAGATGCCAAAACAGGAAAGCAGTCAGTCAGTGGCGGAAGGCGTCAACAACCCTTCCGCTGAGCACAAGATTGATATCTATATCTGATCGTTAAACAGGGGATCGCGCGTGCGGGCTTCCATTAAGCGCTGAGCCTGCATGCGCACCACGTCCCAGCAGGCGTGAGCCGCCCCTGAGAGAGAACGGTTTTTACGTCGAACCAGCATCAACTGGCGTTGAACGCAGGGCGTAAAACGCCTCACCGTTAAGCGACTCCCCTGCGGCAACGGCAGCGCAAGCGCCGGTAGTACGCTTATCCCAATCCCGGCTTCGACCATGGGGAACAGCGTGGCCGGGTGCCCTATCTCCTGCACAATGGTTGCCTTCACACCTTGAGCGACAAGCGCGGCATCAATCAATGGCCGGCTTCCTGAAGCATAATCCTGTAGCACCAGATTTGCCCCTTGCAACGCCTGCCATGTCACGTGCGGCAGCGATGCCAGCGCGTCGTCATCGCGACAAAGCAACAAAAAGGGTTCTGAGAGCACCGCTTCACATTCCAGGTCGCTTACCGCACCAGGGTCAATAACAATGCCGAAATCCACATCCCCCTGACGGATACTCTCCAGCACCCACTGCTGCGGCCTGTCATGCAAAACAAAATCAATATCCGGATAGCGATGATTACTTTCGGCAATACACTGAGGAATAAGATGCGCAGAAATGGTCTGGCTCGCCGCCACCCTCACCGTGCCGGAAAGCTGTTGTCCGAGTCGCCCCACATCCCTGAGCGTACTGTTCAGTTCGTCCAGCACCCTCTCCAGACGCGTCGCCAGCTGCTGCCCCGCTTCGGTAAGCACCACCTCACGCGTCGTTCGGTCAAGCAGTTTCACTCCCGTCTGCGTTTCCAGCTCCTTAACGCTATGGCTGACGGCCGACTGGCTCAGGCCGATCATCTCCCCCGCCCGGCTAAAACTGCGGGCCTGCGCCACGGTGACAAAAACACGAAGCTGACGTAATGAATAATTCATCTGTTTAATTCATGAATGGATGCAATAAATCAATTTTATTTCTCAAACGGAAGAAAGCACAATAGCGACATCTGCTTTCAGGAGTGATTATGAAACTTTTTCGTATCCTTGATCCGTTCACGCTTACCCTGGTGGTGACCGTTTTATTGGCCTCGTTTTTCCCGGCTCGCGGCGGTTTCGTCCCCTTCTTTGAAGGGCTGACCACGGCGGCCATCGCCCTGCTGTTCTTTATGCATGGCGCCAAACTCTCCCGCGAGGCCATCATTGCAGGCGGCGGACACTGGCGACTGCATCTGTGGGTGATGTGCAGCACCTTTATCCTCTTCCCTGTGCTAGGCGTACTGTTTGCCTGGTGGGCTCCGGTGAATGTCGATCCAGCCCTGTATACCGGATTCCTGTATCTGTGCATTCTCCCCGCGACCGTGCAGTCTGCCATCGCCTTTACCTCGCTGGCAGGCGGCAACGTGGCGGCGGCAGTTTGTTCAGCATCTGCCTCCAGTCTGTTAGGGATTTTCGTCTCACCGCTGCTGGTGGGCCTGCTGATGAACATGCACGGTGCAGAGGGCAACCTGGAGCAGGTCGGAAGAATTTGTCTGCAGTTGCTGCTGCCGTTTGTGCTTGGGCATCTTTCCCGACCGTGGACCGGCGCGTTTGTGGCGAAGCATAAAAAATGGATTTCAAAAACCGACCAGACGTCGATTCTGCTGGTGGTTTACTCCGCCTTCAGTGAAGCGGTGGTCAATGGCATCTGGCATAAGGTTGGCGCAGGTTCACTGCTATTTATCGTGGTCGTCAGCATTATCCTGCTGGCGATAGTGATTGCGGTGAATGTGTTCGTGGCGCGCAAATGCGGCTTTAATAAAGCGGATGAAATCACGATTGTCTTCTGCGGCTCGAAAAAGAGCCTGGCGAACGGCATCCCGATGGCGAACATTCTGTTCCCGACCTCGGTGATTGGGATGATGGTGCTGCCGCTGATGATTTTCCACCAAATCCAGCTGATGGTCTGTGCGGTGCTGGCGCGTCGTTACAAACGCCAGACCGAAAAGCTGGCGCAGGAAGAGACCCGCGCCGCGAAGGCTTAAGGACGTTTCAGGGGCTGAACCAACTGGGTCAGCCCCTCGGTTTTAATCAGTAACGTGATAGCCATCAGCTCACCCAGTCGCCCGGCCGGGAATTCATCCTTACGGGCAAACCACAGCAGATACTCTTCCGGCAAATCGATCAGCCTGCGGCCCTTGTATTTACCGAACGGCATCTCCGTATTGGCGATCTCAACGAGCTGCTCTTTCTCCACGTTACTCTCCTAACAGGCGCATCATTTCGGCTTCGTCGATAACGTCAATGCCAAGCTCCTGGGCTTTCGCCAGCTTCGAACCGGCCGCTTCCCCGGCGATCACCAGGTCGGTTTTCTTCGATACGCTGCCTGCCACTTTGGCCCCCAGCGCCACCAGGCGCGCTTTAGCGTCGTCGCGGGAAAGCTGGCTCAGGCTGCCGGTCAGCACCACGGTTTTACCGGCAAACGGACTGTCGATCTCTTCGGCGTTAACTACTACCGGCGCGGGCCATTTGATGCCCTCTTCCAGCAGTTTGCCGATGACCTCACGGTTGCTCTCTTCAGCAAAGAAGTTAAAGACGTGCGTGGCGACCACAATGCCGACATCCGGTACTTTTTGCAGCTCGTCGATGCTTGCCTTTTCCAGTGCCTCCAGCGTACCAAAGTACGCCGCCAGCCCTGCCGCTGTCGCTTCGCCGACTTCACGAATGCCCAGCGCGTACAGGAAGCGGGCGAAAGTGGTCTCTTTCGCCGCTTCCAGCGCGTTAACGACATTCTGCGCTGACTTCGGCCCCATGCGGTCCAGGCCGGTCAGTTTACCCGCGGTCAGTTTGAACAGATCCGCTGGCGTGTGAACGTACTCTTTCTCAACCAGCTGATCGATAATCTTATCGCCCATGCCGTCGACGTCCATCGCCCGACGAGAGACGAAGTGCTTCAGTGACTCTTTACGCTGCGCGCCACAAATTAAGCCGCCCGTACAGCGCGCCACCGCTTCACCTTCCACACGCTCAACGTCCGAGCCACACACCGGGCAGTGGGTCGGGAAGACGATCTCGCGCGTTTCGGCAGGACGTTCTGACTCCACGACGTTAACCACCTGCGGGATCACATCGCCCGCGCGGCGGATCACCACTTTGTCCCCAATGCGCAGGCCCAGGCGTTCGATTTCATCGGCGTTATGCAGCGTTGCGTTACTCACCAGCACACCAGCAACATGTACCGGCTCCAGACGCGCAACGGGAGTAATTGCCCCCGTACGGCCGACCTGGAACTCTACGTCACGAACGAAGGTCATCTGCTCCTGAGCAGGAAACTTAAACGCCACCGCCCAGCGCGGCGCGCGCGCCACAAAGCCCAGCTGTTCCTGCAGCGCCAGTGAATTGACCTTGATGACAACGCCATCAATATCAAAGCCGAGCGTTGGGCGATCCTCTTCCACTTTGTGGTAGAACGCCAGGACCTCCTCCGGAGAGTCGCAGAGCTGAACGCGGTTACTGACCGGCAGACCCCACGCCTTAAACTGCAGTAGGCGTCCGAGGTGCGTATCCGGCAGTTCGCCACCCTCAAGAATACCGACACCGTAGCAGAAGAAAGTAAGCGGTCGCTTCGCGGTGATACGCGGGTCAAGCTGGCGCAGAGAGCCTGCCGCCGCATTACGTGGGTTAGCAAACACCTTCCCGCCGGTGCGGCGTGCCTCTTCGTTTATTTTCTCGAAGCCCGCCTGAGGCAGGAACACTTCACCGCGTACTTCCAGACGCGCAGGAATATTCTCGCCGTGCAGCTTGAGCGGGATCGCGCGGATGGTACGCACATTGGTGGTGATGTCTTCGCCCGTCGTACCGTCACCACGCGTCGCGGCACGCACCAGCACGCCGTTTTCATAAAGAATGCTGACCGCCAGACCGTCCAGCTTCAGCTCGCAGCACCAGCTCAGCGAATCACTGCTTTTCAGACGATCCTGGACGCGCTTGTTAAACGCCAGGAAACTCTCTTCATCAAAGACGTTATCCAGAGACAGCATCGGGACTTCGTGGCGTACCTGACTGAAAGCACCGAGCGGTTCCGCACCGACGCGCTGCGTCGGGGAGTCCGGCGTGATGAGATCCGGATGCTGAGTTTCCAGCTCGCGCAGCTCGCGCATCAGGCGGTCATACTCCGCATCCGGAACTTCCGGCGCGTCCATAACATGATAGAGGTATTCATGATGGCGAAGCGTGGTTCGCAGTTCAGTGAGTTGTTGTTCGATTGAGTCCATATCGCACCATCAATGAGAAAAAACCCCCGACAGGCGGGGGTTGAGGAGGAGTTGAAGTAAACGCGACGATTACGCGTTGGCTTCCTTAACTTCGCGGATGCGGTCCTGATACTCGCGCAGCTTCTGCGGGGTCATCATTCGACGCTGATCGTCGAGTACCACACCACCCACTTCGTCAGCAATGTGCTGAGCGGATTGCAGCATCAGCTTGAAGTTTTGCAGCTCGTCACCGTAGGACGGAACCTGCATAAAGATGGTCACACCCGGCGTCACGAAATCACCGGTCATTTCCGGGTCAAAGGTACCTGGGTTGACCATATTTGCCAGACTGAACAGCGCCGGGCCGCTCCCGTCAGGGCTCAGGTGACGGTGGAAAATATTCATGTCGCCAAATTTGAAACCTGCCTGCTCAATGCTGTTGAGCAGCACGTCACCATTAAGGTGGCTACCATGATGGGCGCCAACGTTCATGATGATTACCGCTTCTTTGCGCTGCGGTTTTTCGACAACCGGTTCCGGCTCTACAACGGGCTCTGGCTCAACGTGTGGCGCGGGAGCTGGCTGAGGCGCAGGCTGCACGTGGACAGGCTGCTGTTGCGGTTGCTGAATTGGCTGCACTGGCTGCTGTACAGGTTGTTGCACAGGCTGTTGAGGCACAGGTTGCGGCGCAGCGGGCTGCTGATGAACCGGCTGTTGCGGCGGCTGACGCACCGGCTCTTCCACAGGCTGTGGCGCTGACTGGCGCGGCTGTGCGGAAGCATACGGCGGTTGATACTGGTGCTGCGAAGGACGAGGCGCTTCTTGCTCCCCATGTCCTGCGCCGGGCGCAGTATTGACCCGATGAACACGAACTTCACCCACGCCGTCGTCGTCGCTACCGTCGATGTCGTCTTCAACGTCATCGTCATCACGACTGGACTTCATGCGCTTCAGTGGGCGATCGCGAAACATAGAAGAACGCTCTTTACGGCTGGTCCAGAAACCATGTACCAGTAAAGCGATTATGGCGATCGCGCCAACAATGATTAATATCAGACGCAAATCCTGCATCATTATATTCTCTGTTGTTCTAACACCTTGCCACCACGGCAAACATTTACTCACTAAGAGTATTTGCCGTTTAACTCAAGTGCAAGTGTATGCAGAGCATTCACAGCATAAAGATGCGCTAAAACGTGCTTTTTGCTGTTTTTTCGAACATTTCCGAACTGGTCATTGGTCCGTAACTGGATAATATAGGCGGGCAATTCCACTGGTTGTGTAAAAAGGAGTACAGCCTGGTTATGGTTTCAACATCTTCTTCATCCCCGCGCAGCGGTGTCTGGTATTTTTCTCAGGGCTGGAAACTGGTCTCTCTACCGGGTATTCGCCGCTTCGTCATACTGCCCCTGCTCATCAACATTGTGCTGATGGGCGGCGCGTTCTGGTGGCTGTTCACAAAGCTCGAGAGCTGGATCCCGTCGCTGATGAGCTACGTGCCGGACTGGCTGCAGTGGCTTGACTACCTTCTCTGGCCGGTGGCGGTGATCTCCGTGCTGCTGGTGTTTGGCTATTTCTTCTCGACGATTGCGAACTGGATAGCCGCCCCGTTTAACGGCCTGCTGGCAGAACAACTCGAAGCACGGCTCACCGGTGCGACACCGCCGGATACGGGCGTACTGGGGATCATGAAAGATCTCCCGCGCATCATGAAACGCGAATGGCAGAAGTTTGCCTGGTACCTTCCCCGCGCGATTGTGTTGCTTATTCTGTATTTCGTGCCCGGTATCGGCCAGACGGTAGCGCCCGTGCTGTGGTTCCTGTTCAGCGCCTGGATGTTGGCTATTCAGTACTGCGACTACCCGTTCGATAACCATAAGGTGCCGTTTAAAGAGATGCGCACCGCCCTGCGCACGCGGAAAGTGACCAATATGCAGTTTGGCGCGCTGACCAGCCTGTTCACCATGATCCCGTTCCTGAATCTGTTCATCATGCCCGTCGCCGTTTGCGGCGCGACGGCAATGTGGGTGGACTGCTACCGTGCTAAGCACGCGTTATGGAAATAATGCAAAAATGTGTAAAGCAGGGGTGGCTTATGCCGCCCCTTATTCCATACTGATCCCCATTATTTCCTTGCAGTATATAGATATGCGAATTCCTTACTTCCCCCTACCTGTTCAACAGGTATGCTGGGTCGGTATCCCAATTTCATACAGTTAAGGACAGGCCATGAGTAAGATTTATGAAGACAACTCGCTGACTATCGGTCACACGCCCCTGGTTCGACTGAACCGTATCGGTAATGGACGCATTCTGGCGAAGGTCGAATCACGTAACCCAAGCTTCAGCGTAAAATGCCGCATCGGTGCAAACATGATTTGGGATGCGGAAAAACGTGGTGTGCTGAAACCAGGCGTAGAGTTGGTTGAGCCGACCAGCGGCAACACCGGTATCGCTCTGGCCTATGTCGCTGCGGCGCGCGGCTACAAGCTGACGCTTACCATGCCTGAGACCATGAGTATTGAACGTCGCAAGCTGCTGAAAGCGCTGGGTGCAAACCTGGTTCTGACCGAAGGCGCGAAAGGCATGAAAGGTGCAATTCAGAAGGCCGAAGAGATTGTGGCCAGCGATCCAGCAAAATATCTGCTGCTGCAGCAGTTTAGCAACCCGGCTAACCCGGAAATTCACGAGAAAACGACCGGCCCGGAAATCTGGGAAGATACGGACGGTCAGGTTGACGTGTTTATCTCCGGCGTAGGTACCGGCGGTACGCTGACCGGCGTGTCACGCTATATTAAAGGCACGAAAGGTAAAAAAGACCTGATTACCGTTGCCGTCGAACCAACTGACTCACCGGTGATCACTCAGGCTCTGGCAGGTGAGGAGCTGAAACCAGGCCCGCATAAAATTCAGGGTATCGGCGCAGGCTTCATTCCAGGCAACCTGGATCTGAAGTTGATTGATAAAGTCATGACCATTACCAACGAAGAAGCGATCTCAACCGCACGTCGTCTGATGGATGAAGAAGGCATTCTGGCGGGGATCTCTTCCGGTGCTGCCGTTGCGGCCGCACTCAAACTTCAGGAAGATGAGACCTTTACCAATAAGAATATTGTGGTTATCCTTCCTTCTTCGGGTGAGCGTTACTTGAGCACTGCACTGTTTGCCGATCTCTTCACTGAGAAAGAACTGCAACAGTGATGCCAGCATGTTAAAAACGCGTAAAAAAGCACCTTTCCAGGTGCTTTTTTGTGGCCTGCTTCAAAGTTTTACCCCTCCTGGCATTGCTTCACCCCGTTGTGTCTGGTATTTAAACCAGCAATTATTTTGAAGCGTGAAATTAATCAGTGAACGAAATAGGCTTGCTGAATCGATTTTATGATTTGGTTCAAGTCTTGCTTTCGCTGCATAATGTTTAATGACGCTTGAAACGTCAGCGCTAACAATACAGGCTAAAGTTAAGCCGCCAGGCTAGACTTTAGTTCCACAACACTAAACCTATAAGTTGGGGAAATACAATGTTCCAGCAAGAAGTTACCATTACCGCTCCGAACGGTCTGCACACCCGCCCTGCTGCTCAGTTTGTTAAAGAAGCGAAAGGCTTCACTTCTGAAATCACTGTAACTTCCAACGGCAAAAGCGCTAGCGCAAAAAGCCTGTTCAAACTGCAGACTCTGGGCCTGACTCAGGGCACCGTGGTCACCATCTCTGCGGAAGGTGAAGACGAGCAGAAAGCAGTTGAGCATCTGGTTAAACTGATGGCTGAGCTCGAGTAAGTTTACGGGTTCTTTTCAATATCAGTCACAAGTAAGGTAGGGTTATGATTTCAGGCATTTTAGCATCCCCGGGTATCGCTTTCGGCAAAGCACTGCTGCTGAAAGAAGACGAAATCGTCATTGACCGGAAAAAAATTTCTGCCGACAAGGTTGATCAGGAAGTTGAACGTTTTCTGAGCGGTCGTGCCAAGGCATCTGCGCAACTGGAAGCGATCAAAACTAAAGCTGGCGAAACTTTCGGTGAAGAAAAAGAAGCCATCTTCGAAGGGCACATCATGCTGCTCGAAGATGAGGAGCTGGAGCAGGAAATCATAGCCCTGATTAAAGATAAAGGCATGACGGCCGACGCGGCTGCGCATGAAGTTATCGAAGGTCAGGCAACTGCCCTGGAAGAACTGGATGATGAATACCTGAAAGAGCGTGCGGCTGACGTACGTGACATCGGTAAGCGCCTGCTGCGCAACATCCTGGGTCTGGCCATTATCGATCTGAGCGCGATTCAGGACGAAGTTATCCTGGTTGCCGCCGACCTGACCCCGTCCGAAACCGCACAGCTGAACCTGAACAAGGTGCTGGGTTTCATCACTGATGCAGGTGGCCGTACCTCCCACACCTCTATCATGGCGCGTTCTCTGGAACTGCCTGCCATCGTGGGTACCGGTAGCGTCACTGCTCAGGTGAAAAACGACGACTATCTGATTCTGGATGCCGTAAACAACCAGGTTTACGTCAACCCAACTAACGAAGAGATCGAGCAGCTGCGCGCCGTTCAGGAGCAGGTTGCAACCGAGAAAGCGGAACTCGCTAAACTGAAAGACCTGCCAGCCATTACCCTGGACGGCCATCAGGTAGAAGTGTGCGCGAACATCGGTACCGTACGCGACGTTGAAGGCGCTGAGCGCAACGGTGCGGAAGGTGTAGGTCTGTATCGTACTGAATTCCTGTTCATGGACCGTGACGCGCTGCCAACCGAAGAAGAACAGTTCGCTGCGTACAAAGCCGTGGCTGAAGCCTGTGGCTCTCAGGCGGTTATCGTCCGTACTATGGACATCGGTGGCGACAAAGAGCTGCCGTACATGAACTTCCCGAAAGAAGAGAACCCGTTCCTGGGCTGGCGCGCAGTGCGTATCGCCATGGATCGCAAAGAGATCCTGCGTGACCAGGTTCGCGCGATTCTGCGTGCCTCCGCTTTCGGTAAACTGCGCATCATGTTCCCGATGATCATCTCTGTTGAAGAAGTGCGTGCACTGAAGAAAGAGATCGAAATCTACAAACAGGAACTGCGTGACGAAGGTAAAGCGTTTGACGAATCAATCGAAGTGGGTGTGATGGTGGAAACACCAGCAGCCGCGACTATTGCGCGTCATTTAGCCAAAGAAGTTGATTTCTTTAGTATCGGTACCAATGATTTAACGCAGTACACCCTGGCAGTTGACCGTGGTAATGATATGATTTCACATCTCTACCAGCCAATGTCACCGTCCGTACTGACGCTTATTAAGCAAGTAATTGATGCTTCTCATGCAGAAGGTAAATGGACTGGCATGTGTGGTGAGCTTGCAGGCGACGAACGTGCTACACTTCTGTTGCTGGGTATGGGTCTGGACGAATTCTCTATGAGCGCCATTTCCATCCCGCGCATTAAGAAGATTATCCGTAACACGAACTTCGAAGATGCGAAGGTGTTAGCAGAGCAGGCTCTTGCTCAACCGACAACGGACGAGTTAATGACGCTGGTTAACAAGTTCATTGAAGAAAAAACAATCTGCTAATCCACGAGATGCGGCCCAATTTACTGCTTAGGAGAAGATCATGGGTTTGTTCGATAAACTGAAATCTCTGGTTTCTGATGATAAGAAAGACTCCGGAACTATTGAGATTGTTGCTCCGCTCTCCGGCGAGATCGTCAACATCGAAGACGTGCCGGATGTAGTGTTTGCTGAGAAAATCGTTGGTGATGGCATTGCTATCAAACCAACTGGCAACAAAATGGTTGCTCCAGTTGACGGCACCATCGGTAAAATTTTTGAAACCAACCATGCGTTCTCTATCGAATCTGATAGCGGTATCGAACTGTTCGTTCACTTCGGTATCGACACCGTTGAACTGAAAGGCGAAGGCTTCAAGCGTATCGCAGAAGAAGGCCAGCGCGTTAAAGTTGGCGACCCGGTAATTGAATTCGATCTGCCACTGCTGGAAGAAAAAGCGAAGTCTACCCTGACTCCGGTTGTTATCTCCAACATGGACGAAATCAAAGAACTGATCAAACTGTCCGGCAGCGTGACCGTGGGCGAAACCCCGGTTATCCGCATCAAGAAGTAATTCTTGCCGCACAAAGAAATGGCGCCTTCGGGCGCCATTTTTGTTTATGCGGGGAGAATAAGCTCGTCGTAACCTTTCGACTGGGTATAAACCATCACGTCCGTCACCCGATCCCCTGCTTTGCGAATCGCCTCAGCAATGGTTTTGCCTTCGACAATTCCGCTGACCAGCTCCGAACAGAACAGATCGCCCGTCCCTTTCAGATCGGTTTCGACACGAGGGTGCGCGCTCACGGTCACGCTTTCTTTACTCACCAGCACCACGTGGATATTTTCCGGGTCATCGGCCACCGGCGCACTGGTGATCGCAACCCATTTCAACGTATCTGAGAGCAACCCCTGCGCGGCGACAATCGCGCTTTCAGGAGTACGGCACGGTTTGCCGCTTAACACTTCCAGCTCAAAGACGTTCGGCGTAATCCCCTGCGCCAGCGGCAGCAGATGCTCGCGATACGCTTCAGGGATATCCGGTTTCACGTACATCCCGCTGTCGATATCGCCGATAACCGGGTCGACCAGCACCAGCAGATCGGGATGCTGCACTTTGATGGTCTTGAGCCACTGGGCCAACAGTTTTATCTGGCTGGCACTGCCCATATAGCCGGTGGTGACCGCCTTAAGCTCGCGCAGGATCTCGCGCTCGTTCAGGGCCTTAAGATAGCCGCTAAACCACTCGTCGGGGATCACCCCACCGTAGAAGGTGTCGTAGTGCGGCGTGTTGCTGAACAGCACCGTCGGCACGGCAGTCACGTTCAGCCGATGGGTCCGAATATTTGGCACAGCGATACTGTTGCCCACGCTGCCGTAAACCACCTGCGACTGCACCGCAACAATATCGGTTTGCTGCGCCCGGGTTTTATCCCGGAATAAAATCATCTCCATGACGCTTAAATCCCCGCCCCCTGCGAATAACTCTCTTCACCAAAGACGCCGGTAGAGAGGTAACGATCGCCGCGATCGCAAATAATTGCCACCACTACGGCACCCGGGTTTGCCTTTGCCACCCGAATCGCACCCGCTACCGCGCCGCCCGAGCTGACGCCGCAGAAGATACCTTCGCGCACGGCCAGCTCACGCATGGTATTTTCCGCCTCGCGCTGGTGAAGATCCAGCACCTGATCCACAAGCTGCGCATTAAAGATGCCCGGCATGTATTCCGCCGGCCAGCGGCGAATGCCCGGAATGCTGCTCCCCTCTTCCGGCTGCAGGCCAACAATGGTGACGGCTTTTTCCTGCTCGCGCAGAAAACGCGATACGCCGGTAATGGTGCCGGTGGTTCCCATGCTGGAGACAAAGTGGGTGATGCGCCCGTCCGTTTGTTGCCAGATTTCCGGGCCAGTAGTGGTGTAGTGCGCGTACGGGTTGTCCGGATTGTTGAACTGATCGAGCAGTTTACCTTCGCCGCGCTCGGCCATTTCTAACGCTAAGTCGCGTGCGCCTTCCATACCCTGCTCTTTGGTCACCAGAATCAGCTCGGCCCCGTAGGCACGCATCGCGGCGCGGCGCTCCTGGCTCATGTTGTCCGGCATCAGCAGCTTCATGCGGTAGCCTTTCAGCGCGGCGATCATCGCCAGCGCGATACCGGTGTTGCCGCTGGTGGCCTCAATAAGCACGTCGCCCGGCTTGATTTCACCGCGTTTTTCGGCCTGAACAATCATCGACAGTGCGGCACGGTCTTTCACCGACCCCGCCGGGTTATTGCCTTCGAGTTTGACCCAGATTTCGCTGCCGTTGTCTGGCCCCATGCGCTGAAGTTTGACCAGAGGGGTGTTGCCGATGGTGTGTTCGAGTGTATTCACGTTTTTTACTCAATAAAAAAGCCGGGCGCGCGCAGCGATCCCGGCCTACAAGACGCAGTGATAACTGTAGGCCCGGTAAGCGCAGCGCCACCGGGCGATAAACATCCTAATAACCTATCAGGCTGTCTCTGCCAGAGCAATATCCTCGCGCGTCTCGATGCGCTCCTTCCCGTGATAAATACGCGCATGCTGCAGCCCGACAAACAGGCGCTCACCCCGGTGCGGCGGCTCTTCGTCGCGCATCACCACGGTCAGCGGCTCGGTATACCAGCCCAGCGGCTGTACCACCAATTGGGTGTAGTGACCTTTAGGGCTAGCTTCCAGCACCTGTACCGGCAGCGGTGAATCCAGGCTGGTGCGACGGCTGACGTCCACTTCCCACGGACGCAGGAACAGATCGACCGGCCCCTGATGCGCGGAGGTATAGCCCAGCGGCCAGCGGTGTGCGCCCACGTGGAACTGTCCGCCGCGAATGGTGCCCTGCAGACGGTTCACCTCGCCCATAAACTCCAGGACAAAACGGGTCGCCGGTTCACGCCAGAGCTGCTCCGGCTCGTCAACCTGCTCAATATTGCCCTGGCTCATGACCACGACACGGTCCGCGACTTCCATCGCTTCTTCCTGATCGTGGGTCACAAAGACACTGGTAAACTTCAGCTCTTCATGGAGCTGACGCAGCCAGCGGCGCAGTTCTTTACGCACCTGTGCGTCCAGCGCGCCGAAGGGTTCATCCAGCAGCAGGATTTGCGGCTCAACGGCTAACGCGCGCGCCAGCGCCACGCGCTGTTTCTGCCCGCCGGACAGCTGGGCAGGGAAACGGTCTGCCAGATGCGCAAGCTGCACCATCTCCAGCAGCTTGGTCACTTTCGCTTTGATAGCTGCCGCATTTGGACGCTCGCGACGCGGCAGCACCGTCAGGCCAAACGCGATGTTGTCGAACACCGTCATATGGCGGAACAGCGCGTAATGCTGGAACACAAAGCCTACTTTACGATCGCGGGCATGCAGGCGGCTCACGTCGGTGCCGTGAAAGCGAATATGTCCGCTGGTCTGATGCTCAAGCCCGGCAATAATACGCAGCAGCGTGGTTTTACCGGAACCTGACGGCCCCAGCAGCGCGACCATTTGTCCGGAAGGGATATCCAGCGAGATATCATTCAGCACCTGGGTGCGACCAAAAGACTTCTTAATATTGGCAATCTCAATGCTCATGATTTCCCTCCTGATGCAGACGTTTTTCCTGATTCTCTAAACGCCACTGCACCACACTCTTCAAAAACAGGGTCAAAATCGCCATCAGCGTTAGCAACGCTGCGGCAGTAAAGGAGCCGATGGTGTTGTAGTCCTGCTGCAGCAGTTCAATCTGTAACGGCAACGACAGCGTTTCACCGCGGATGGAACCGGATACAACAGAAACAGCCCCGAACTCCCCAATCGCGCGTGCGTTGGTCAGCACCACGCCGTAGAGCAGCGCCCAGCGGATGTTCGGCAGCGTCACGCGGCGGAACATCTGCCAGCCGGAAGCGCCCAGCAGTACCGCGGCTTCGTCTTCATTGCTCCCCTGGCTTAGCATCACCGGCACCAGTTCACGCACCACAAACGGACAGGTCACAAAGATAGTCACCAGCACCATGCCCGGCCAGGCGAACATAATCTGCAGGTTATGCTCATCCAGCCAGCCGCCCAGCGGGCCGTTAGAGCCGTAAAAGAGCAGGTAAACCAGACCGGCAACAACTGGCGACACGGCAAACGGAATATCCAACAGGGTCAACAGCATCTGTCGTCCCGGGAAGTTGAAGCGCGTTACCAGCCAGGCCAGCAGCGTACCGAACACCAGGTTGACCGGTACTGTGATCAGCGCAATCAACACGGTCAGCCAGATGGCGTGCAGCATATCCGGGTCCGCCAGATTTTCCAGCGCGGGCATAATCCCTTTACTGAATGCCTGGACAAAGATATAGACCGTTGGCACAACGAGAATAAGTGCGGATACCAGCACGCCCGTCCCAATCAGAAACCATTTTGCCCAGTTGATGCGGGGCGCATCGTAACGCTTCAATTGAGTAACTTCCGCCATCAGTGACCTACCACACGTCGACCAAAGCGACTTTGCAGAGTGTTAATCGAGTACAGCAGCAGCAGCGATGCGGCGAGGATCACCGAAGCAATCGCGCTCGCAGCCGGATAATCAAACTCCTGCAAACGCACAAAAATCATCAGCGAGGTCACTTCCGTTTTCCACGCGATGTTCCCGGCGATGAAGATCACCGCACCAAACTCGCCGAGGCTGCGGGTGAAGGAGAGCGCCACGCCCGCCAGCAGCGCCGGAGAAAGCTCTGGCAGCACAACCTTGCGGAAACTCTGCCAGCGCGTCGCCCCCAGCGTTTCCGCCGCTTCTTCATATTCCGGGCCTAAATCTTCCAGCACCGGCTGTACGGTTCGCACCACAAACGGAATGCTGGTGAAGGCCATCGCTACCGCGATACCGAGCCAGGTATAGGTCACTTTGATATCAAACTTCGCCAGCCACTCGCCGTAAAAACCGTTCACCGAGAACAGCGACGCCAGCGTTAAGCCCGCCACCGCCGTCGGCAGTGCAAACGGCAGATCCATCAACGCATCAAGCAGCGTGCGGCCCGGAAAACGGTAGCGGGTTAAGATCCACGCCATCAGCAGGCCGAACACGCCGTTAAAAATCGACGCCACAAACGCCGACAGCAGCGTCACCTTATAGGCTGCCACCACCTGCGGGTTGGTGATCACGTCCCAGTACTGTGCCCAGCTCATATCAGAGAGCTGCACCACCAGCGCGCTGAGCGGTAACAACAAAATCAGGCAGACGTACAGCAGGCTGGTTCCGAGACTTAAGGTAAAGCCCGGCAGCACGCGTTTTGTCGATACTGCAAACATTACTTACGCCCCGCCGCCAGCAATTTATCTAACTCACCGCCGCTGACAAAATGCGTTTTCATCACTTCAGGCCATGAGCCGAAATGGTCTTCCACGCGGAACAAATCGGTCTGCGGGAATTTATCTTTCAGCTTGTTCATCACGTCCGGGTTATTCACGCGGTAGTAGTAATCGGTAATGATGGTCTGCGCCTGCGGGCTGTACAGGTAATTGAGATAGGCTTTTGCCGCTTTCTCGGTACCGTTTGCCTGCACGTTTTTATCCACCCAGGCCACCGGGAACTCGGCCAGAATGTTAGTTTTCGGGATAACCACTTCGAAGCCCTGCGCTTCGTACTGTTTACGGATATTGTTTACTTCGGACTCGAAGCTGATCAGGACATCGCCAAGACCACGCTCTGCGAAGGTTGTGGTCGCGCCGCGGCCGCCGGTATCAAACACTTCGACGTTTTTCAGGAACTGGGTCATGAACTGCTCGGTCTTCGCTTTATCGTTACCGTCAGCTTTATCCGCCGCGCCCCATGCCGCCAGATAGGTATAACGCGCGTTGCCGGAGGTTTTTGGGTTCGGGAAAATCAGTTTTACGTCGGAACGCACCAGGTCGTTCCAGTCGTGGATGTTCTTCGGGTTGCCCTTGCGCACCAGGAAGCCCATGGTGGAATAGAACGGCGAGCTGTTGTTTGGCAGACGGCTCTGCCAGTCCGCCGGGAGCAGCTTGCCTTTGTCGTGCAGGATCTGCACGTCAGTCACCTGGTTATAGGTCACCACATCGGCCTTCAGTCCCTGCAGGATGGCCAGCGCCTGTTTGGATGAACCGGCATGGGACTGCTTGATGGTCAGCTTATCGCCGTTATTGTCTTTTGCCCACTGCTGTTCAAACGGTGGGTTAAGGGCGGCAAACAGCTCGCGGGAGACATCATACGAACTGTTAAGCAGCTCGGTTGCCTGCGCCTGCGCCACCAGCAGTAAACCTGCCAGTGCCAGCGATCCTTTTTTTAGTACAGTAACGGCCATTGCGCACCCTTATAAATGTGATGACTATCTTATAGTCATAATATTTATAACGAGGTCGAAAGGAGTAACGGTTTTATATACCGTTTGGTGATTTAGAAGCAGAAAAGGGAATAAGGGGTGCGGCCTGATGCCCTCACCCCAGCCCTCTCCCACAGGGAGAGGGAGAAAGGTCATTACAGCGCCAGCAGGCGCTCAACGGACGGCGCAAAGTAGTAGCCGCCGGTCACCGGTTTGGTGAAGCGCAGCATGGCGTCGCGCTTGCCGTCGGTATCGCCAAACATGCTCAGCAGCTGCTGTTCAATGTTATACAGGCGCGCGCAGTAGGCGCAGAAGTAAAGGCCGTGCGTGCCGCTGGCCGTACCGTACGGCAGGCTCTGGCGGACAATCTTCAGCCCTTTTCCGTTTTCTTTGAGGTCAACGCGGGTCAGGTGAGAGGTAACGGGACGGTCATCGCCGTCGATCTCTTCGTTGGCTTCTTTGGTTCGGCCAATCATCATCTCCTGATCGTGCACGCTCATGCGGTTAAGCTGCTTGAGGTTGTGCTCCCAGCGCTGCACGAACACGTAGCTGCCGCCTGCGTCCACACCGTCTTTGATCACCGCCACGTCGCGACGCGTCTCTTCGCCTGCCGGGTTTTCGGTGCCGTCAACGAAGCCGCTCAGATCGCGCTCCTCCACCCAGCGGAAGCCGTGAACCTCTTCCTGCACCTCGATGCTGTCGCCAAAGGCCTCAACAGCAGCCTGGGCTACGGAGAAGTTCACGTCGTGACGCAGGGAAAGAATGTGGATCAGCACGTCGTACTGCGTGGCGGGTGCAAGGCCTTTGCCGTAAGGGATAAAGTCTTTTAACTCTTCCGCCCCTTCGCCACCGCTCAGCTGACGCCAGACGTTATTGCCAAAGGCGACAACGGCACCGAGGTGGGCTTCCGGGAATTTAGCCTGGAAGGTCGCCAGTTTATCAACGAACACTTTACTGGCCGCACGCAGGGCATCCACGTCCCCTTTAACATTGGCTTCAATCCAAATCGCCGCGCGGCAATGTTCTGGCAAAATGCCACTCTGAACCTGAGACATCGCTCCTCCTGAAATAAAGATGCCACGTCAGCGTGGCATTGATGGCGGCTATTATACCCGGATTTCAGCAAGACGGTTTGTTCAGGCGCAAATTACTGCTTCCAGAGTATTTTGCTCACTTTCCAGTTTTTCAGCGTGTCGTCAGATGGCATTAACCCCTCCGGGCCGCTCCACTCTCCGGTGAACAGGTAGCTGATGTGCTGGCTGCCTTCAGCCTTACATTCCACCGCAACCTTGTCGTCAGACGGCACGCTGGTGCAATTGCCGTACGCCTGTTTATAGAGATCGCTAAACGGGGTCCCCACTTTCACACCGGTTGCGGTTGGAATGTCTTCATCCATCACCGCGATACGGTTTACCGTGCCTTTATCACCATTAATCACCAGCGCCAGCGTGTCACCCTTCAGCGCTTCGAAGTAACGCACGATATTGCCATTTTCGGTTTTCATGCCGCTGCGCAGGCGATAATCACTGCTCAGGGCATCCTGAATGGCATCCTGATCCAGCGCCGTTGACGCGGTAATTTTTCCTACGCCCTGCTCGGTCACTTCGGTGGAAGAACCAAACCAGTTCCACGGATACGCAGAAGACCAGTTAATAGAGGAGAGCGTCGAACAGCCGGTCAACGCCAGCGGAAGAGCGCATAAAAGTAAACGCAGCGATTTCATTGAAACGTCCTTTCTAATTAAATCAACGCTTGTTGGAGTGCGACTTCGGCAAAAAGTGCCGAATTAATCATCCTGATGCCTAAAACAGGCGCGAAGGCGTGGATTGGTCAGCAGCCACAGCAGCGCCACGATATCGGCAACGACCAGCGCAATACCGATGCCCGTGAGCGGCTCACCGTACCACCAGAGTACCGGCTGCCAGAAGAGCAGCGCAATTTGGGCAAGGATCAGCAGCCAGCGAAGCGCGCCCCAAAAGCGAGGGATCAGATGCCGCCGTCCGCTGACCAAAAACGCCAGTACGGCCGGAATGCCCGGCAGTAATCCGATCCAGAATGCATCGTGATCGGGATAGAAGAGATTCAGCAGCGTGTCGCCCTGCCCGCGCGACGCTCCGGCCATTACAAACAGCACCCAGGTGCGGGCCTGTAGCAGCAGAACGCACCAGAACAGAAAAGGCAGCCTGACGCGGCCCTGCGCGTCATAGTCAGCCGGATGGATCTCAGTACTCTTCATCTTCTATCAAACGCTTGCCCAGAGTCAGCACGTCAGCGTGCTCGTAGCCCAGACGCTCATACATGCCCAGGACCACGTCGTTATCTTCTCGCACCATAATCTGAATTTTCGGACAGCCGCGGGCGATGAGTTTCTTTTCCAGGCGATTGAGCAGCGCATTGGCAATGCCGCGCGCCCGGTATTCCGGATGCACGCCCAGATAATAGGCCGAACCGCGGTGGCCGTCGTAACCGCCCATCACCGTACCGACAACCTCACCGTTCACTTCCGCGACCAGAAACAAACTGACGTCGTGATTCACCTTACGTTCGATGTCCATTTCCGGGTCGTTCCACGGACGCAGCAGATCGCAGCGCTCCCAAAGGGTAATCACCTCTTCGAAATCTTCCTGGCGAAAAACGCGTATCTCCATGGTATTAACCGCCTTTTTGGGTTTAAAAACAGTGATTATGGCGTGAACCCTGCGTTTAGCCAATAACCGGGGAAAATCTCGCCAAAATTTGGCATAATGTCACTTTGTCACGTATTGAAATGAAAAGTAAAACAATTATCAATAAGGACTGTCGTAACGGTAATCACGATACGATATAACACCAGGATCGCAATTTTTACTATTCAGGCCGCATGAGCACATTCAAACCATTAAAAGCACTCACATCGCGTCGTCAGGTTCTCAAAGCGGGGCTGGCGGCCTTAACGTTAACGGGCATCGCTAAGCAGGCTCAGGCAAAAGACGAGAGCACGCTTAAAACCACCAACGGGCACAGTAAACCCAAAACCAAAAAGCCGGGCGCGAAGCGTCTGGTGATGCTCGATCCGGGCCACGGCGGCATCGATACCGGCGCCATCGGCAAAAACGGGTCGAAAGAAAAACACGTCGTGCTGGCGATTGCAAAAAATGTGCGATCGATTTTACGCAGCAACGGCATTGACGCCCGCCTGACGCGCTCCGGGGACACCTTCATTCCGCTGTACGACCGCGTGGAGATCGCCCACCAGCACGGCGCGGACCTGTTTATGTCGATCCACGCAGACGGCTTTACCAACCCTTCGGCAGCAGGTGCATCGGTGTTTGCGCTTTCCAACCGTGGCGCCAGTAGCGCCATGGCAAAATACCTCTCCGACCGCGAAAACCGGGCGGATGAGGTCGCCGGAAAGAAAGCCACCGATAAAGACCATCTGTTGCAGCAGGTGCTGTTCGACCTCGTGCAGACGGACACCATCAAAAACAGCCTGACGCTCGGCTCGCATATCCTGAAGAAGATTAAGCCGGTGCATCGTCTGCACAGTAAAGGCACCGAGCAGGCAGCTTTTGTGGTGCTGAAATCGCCGTCGATTCCGTCGGTGCTAGTGGAGACTTCCTTTATTACCAACCCGGAAGAAGAGCGACTGCTTGGCACCACGGCGTTTCGCCAGAAGATCGCCAACGCCATCGCCTCCGGCATTATCAGCTACTTCAACTGGTTCGATAACCAAAAAGCGCACTCCAGGAAACGTTGATGAAACCCAATGCACAGCTGGTCAAAAAATTCCTGCTGCAGCTGCAGGATGATATTTGCCGGAAACTGGCCGCCGCAGACGGCGGTGAATTTCAGGAAGATAGCTGGCAGCGCGAAGCGGGCGGCGGCGGGCGCAGCCGGGTGCTGCGTAACGGCGGCATCTTCGAACAGGCGGGCGTCAATTTTTCCCACGTTCACGGCGACGCGATGCCCGCGTCTGCGACGGCGCATCGCCCTGAGCTGGCGGGCCGCAGCTTCGAAGCGATGGGCGTCTCGCTGGTGGTGCACCCGCACAACCCGTTTGTGCCGACCAGCCACGCTAACGTGCGCTTTTTCATTGCGGAAAAACCGGGGGCCGACCCGGTCTGGTGGTTTGGCGGCGGTTTCGACCTCACGCCCTATTACGGCTTCGAAGAGGATGCCGTGCACTGGCACACCACCGCGCGCGATCTCTGTCTGCCGTTTGGCGAAGACATCTACCCGAAATTTAAAAAGTGGTGTGATGACTACTTTTATCTGAAACACCGCGACGAGCAGCGCGGCATCGGCGGGCTGTTCTTTGACGATCTCAACACGCCGGATTTTGATACCGCGTTCAGCTTTATGCGCGCGGTAGGAGAAGGGTATACCGACGCCTATCTGCCCATCGTCGAACGCCGTAAAAACACCGACTACGGCGTGCGCGAGCGTGAGTTCCAGCTTTACCGCCGCGGGCGCTACGTGGAGTTCAACCTGGTGTGGGATCGCGGGACGCTGTTCGGCCTGCAGACCGGCGGGCGCACGGAGTCGATTCTGATGTCGATGCCGCCGCTGGTGCGCTGGGAATACAGCTACGAGCCAAAAGAAGGCAGCCCGGAGGCTGCCTTGCGTGAGTTTATTAAGGTTCGGGATTGGGTTTAACTGCCGGATGGCGCTTCGCTTATCCGGCCTACTCAACCCGTAGGTCGGGTAAGCGAACGCGCCACCCGACAAACATCGCTTACAGCGGCTGCGTCTGCGCCTCAACCACCGCCAGCGCCACCATATTCACGATACGACGCACAGAGGCAATCGGCGTTAACACATGCACCGGTTTCGCCACGCCCATCAGTACCGGTCCTACGGTCACCCCTTCAGAGCTGGAGACGCGCAGCAGGTTATAGCTGATACGCGCCGCTTCCACGTTTGGCATAATCAGTATGTTGGCCGATCCCTTCAGCGGGCTGTCCGGCATGCGTTCGTTACGAATGCTCTCCACCAGCGCGGCATCGCCGTGCATTTCCCCGTCAATCATCAGCTCCGGCGCACGCTCGCGCACCAGCTCCAGCGTCTGACGCATTTTGCAGGCCGCCGCAGATTTAGACGAACCAAAGTTCGAGTGCGACAGCAGCGCCACCTTCGGCTCGATACCAAAGCGGCGCACGGTCTCTGCGGCCATCACGGTGATCTCCGCCAGCTCGTCCGGGGTCGGATCGTCGTTAACGTAGGTGTCAGCAATAAAGGTGTTGCCGCTTGGCAGCAGCAGCGCGTTCATCGCCCCGGCGGTATGGACGCCGTCACGATAGCCGAAGATCTCCTGCACCACGCTAAAGTGCTCGTGGTAATCGCCAATGGTGCCGCAGATCAGCGCATCCGCCTCGCCGCGATGCACCATGATCGCGCCGATCACCGTGGTGTTGCTGATGACCGCTTTCTGCGCCTGCTCCTGGGTGATCCCACGGCGCTTCATGATCGCGTAGTATTCGCTCCAGTACTCTTTGAAGCGCGGATCGGATTCGTTGTTAACGATCTCGAAGTCGACGCCCGGCTTAATCTGCAGGCCGAGCTTTTGAATGCGCATCTCGATGACGCTCGGACGACCAATCAGGATCGGCTTCGCCAGCCCTAAGGTGATCAGCTCCTGCGTCGCGTGCAGCACGCGCGCCTCTTCCCCTTCCGCCAGCACCACGCGCTTCGCGTCGGCACGCGCCTGAGAGAAGATCGGCTTCATAAACAGGTTAGTTTTGTAGACGAACTCGGTGAGCTTATCGACGTAAGCGTCGAAATCCTGAATCGGTCGCGTCGCCACGCCGGAATCCATTGCCGCTTTGGCAACGGCTGGCGCAATTTTGACAATCAGACGCGGATCGAACGGTTTTGGAATGATGTAGTCCGGGCCAAAGCTCAGATCCTGATCGCCGTATGCAGACGCGACCACTTCGCTCTGCTCGGCGTGCGCCAGCTCCGCGATAGCGTGAACGGCGGCAAGCTTCATCTCTTCGTTGATTGCCGTCGCGCCGACGTCCAGCGCACCGCGGAAGATGAACGGGAAGCAGAGCACGTTGTTCACCTGGTTCGGATAGTCCGAGCGACCTGTACAGATAATGGCATCTTCACGCACCGCTTTCGCCAGCGGCGGCAGGATTTCCGGCTCAGGGTTCGCCAGGGCCAGGATCATTGGCGCGCGCGCCATCTTCTTCACCATCTCCTGAGTCAGCACTTTCGGGCCGGAACAGCCGAGGAAGATATCCGCGCCGTCAATGACGTCCTCAAGCGTGCGTTTGCCGTCGTCTTCCACCGCGTACGCCGCCTTGGTTTCCGCCATGTTCGGCTCGCGGTCTTTGTAGATAACGCCCTTAGAGTCACAGACCACAATGTTGTGTTTCTGCATGCCCAGCGCCACCAGCAGGTTCATACAGGCAATCGCCGCCGCGCCCGCGCCGGAGACCACCATGCGCACGTCGGAGAGATTTTTCTCGACCACGCGCAGGCCGTTCAGAATGGCGGCGGTACTGATAATCGCGGTCCCGTGCTGGTCATCATGGAACACGGGAATGTTCATACGCTCGCGCAGCTTCTGCTCGATATAGAAACATTCCGGCGCTTTGATGTCTTCCAGGTTGATCCCGCCGAAGGTCGGCTCCAGCGCGGCCACCACGTTGATGAATTTATCGGGATCGAGTTCGTCCACCTCGATATCGAACACATCGATACCGGCGAATTTCTTGAACAGAACGCCCTTCCCTTCCATCACCGGCTTACCGGCCAGCGCGCCAATGTTGCCTAGCCCCAGCACCGCCGTACCGTTAGAAATAACGGCGACAAGGTTGCCGCGCGCGGTGTATTTGTAGGCTGCCAGCGGGTCTTTTTCGATTTCCAGACACGGCGCAGCGACGCCTGGCGAATAGGCCAGCGCCAGATCGCGCTGGGTCGCCAGCGGCTTGGTAGGGGAAACCTGGATTTTGCCCGGGACAGGAAACTCGTGAAAATCGAGGGCACTCTGTTTTAACTGATCGTCCATCTTGTTATTCCTTTTACGTATCGGTCAGATAGTATCGCCGCAGGACAGCGCATAAACTTTGAAGGCTGCCAAACTCTCACTATCACACATTAAAAATTGTTATCAATTTATAACAGCCATGTTACCCGTCTCAAAAGCAATGCCTCCCCCGTCTGCTATGCTTTTTTGTTAAGTCCATCATGATTTTCTCAGAAGTGTGAACTAACGCACTCATCTAACTCTTTTATTTCCAAGGAGTAATGATTTATGAACCAGCTAGACGGCATCAAACAATTCACCACCGTGGTGGCAGACAGCGGCGATATCGAGTCGATTCGCCACTATCAGCCGGAAGATGCGACCACCAACCCTTCGCTGCTGCTCAAAGCGGCAGGGCTTGCTCATTTTAGTCATCTGATTGATGACGCCATTGCCTACGGTAAGCAGCGCGGGAAGACGCAGGAGCAGCAGGTCGCCGAAGCCAGCGACAAGCTGGCGGTTAATTTTGGTGCAGAAATTCTGAAAAGCATTCCGGGGCGCGTGTCGACCGAAGTGGACGCCCGCCTCTCGTTTGATAAAGAAAAAAGCATTAACAAAGCCCGCCGCCTGGTGGAACTCTACCAGGAGCAGGGGATCGATAAATCACGCATTCTGATTAAGCTCGCGTCGACGTGGGAAGGCATTCGCGCCGCAGAGGTGCTGGAAAAAGAGGGTATCCACTGCAACCTGACGCTGCTGTTCTCCTTTGCCCAGGCGCGCGCCTGCGCCGAAGCGGGCGTGTTCCTCGTTTCGCCGTTTGTCGGGCGCATCTACGACTGGTATCAGGCGAAACAGCCGATGGACCCGTACGTGGTGGATGAGGATCCGGGCGTGAAATCGGTCCGTAATATCTACGACTACTACAAACAGCACCGCTACGAAACCATTGTGATGGGGGCCAGCTTCCGCCGTACCGAGCAGATCCTCGCCCTGGCAGGCTGCGACCGTCTGACCATCTCCCCTAACCTGCTCCAGGAGCTTCAGGACAAAGAAGAGACGGTGATCCGTAAGCTGGTGCCGACCTCCACCGTTTTGCCAAAACCAAAAGCCATGACCGAAGCGGAGTTCCGCTGGGAACACAATCAGGACGCAATGGCCGTCGATAAGCTCGCGGATGGCATCCGCCAGTTCGCCGTCGACCAGCGCAAACTCGAAGATCTTCTTGCCGCCAAACTTTAACCTTGCCACGGAGTGAACTATGTCCCGTAAAGAGCTCGCCAATGCCATTCGCGCCCTCAGCATGGATGCCGTGCAGAAAGCCAATTCCGGCCATCCCGGCGCACCGATGGGCATGGCCGATATTGCCGAAGTGTTGTGGAACGACTTCCTGAAGCACAACCCGAATGACCCCACCTGGTACGATCGCGACCGTTTTATTCTTTCCAACGGTCACGCATCCATGCTGCTCTACAGCCTGCTGCATCTTTCCGGCTACGACCTGCCGCTTGAGGAGCTAAAAAACTTCCGCCAGTTGCACTCCAAAACGCCGGGCCACCCGGAGATCGGCTATACGCCGGGCGTGGAAACGACAACCGGGCCGCTCGGTCAGGGGTTAGCCAATGCGGTCGGGCTGGCGATTGCCGAACGCACGCTGGCGGCGCAGTTTAACCGGCCGGACCACGAGATTGTCGACCACTACACCTACGTGTTTATGGGTGACGGCTGCCTGATGGAGGGGATCTCGCACGAGGTCTGCTCGCTGGCGGGCACGCTGGGACTCGGCAAGCTGATCGGGTTTTACGATCACAACGGCATCTCCATTGACGGGGAAACCGAAGGCTGGTTTACCGACGACACGGCAAAACGCTTCGAAGCCTACCACTGGCACGTGGTGCATGAGATTGACGGTCACGACCCTGAGGCCGTGAAAAAAGCGATTCAGGAAGCGCAGAGCGTGAAGGACAAACCGTCTCTGATTATCTGCCGCACGGTCATCGGCTTCGGCTCGCCGAACAAGGCGGGCAAAGAGGAGGCCCACGGCGCGGCGTTGGGTGACGAAGAAGTGGCGCTGACCCGGCAGAAGCTGGGCTGGAAATACCCACCATTTGAGATCCCGAAAGAGATCTACAGAGCCTGGGATGCCCGCGAAGACGGTGAGAAAGCCCAGCACGCCTGGAACGAAAAATTTGCCGCCTACAAAAAAGCGCATCCGGAGCTGGCGGCCGAGTTTTCTCGCCGCATGAGCGGCGGCCTGCCGGAAGACTGGGACGATAAAACCCAGGCGCTGATTGAAAACCTGCAGTCCAACCCGGCGAAAATTGCCACCCGTAAGGCGTCGCAAAACACCCTGAATGCGATTGGCCCGATCCTGCCTGAACTGCTGGGCGGCTCGGCGGATCTGGCGCCGAGTAACCTGACCATCTGGTCCGGCTCAAAATCGTTGAAAGAGGACATTGCCGGGAACTACATCCACTACGGCGTGCGCGAATTCGGGATGACGGCCATTGCCAATGGCATCGCCCATCACGGCGGCTTTGTGCCCTACACGGCCACCTTCCTGATGTTCGTCGAGTACGCCCGTAACGCGGCGCGCATGGCGGCGCTGATGAAGGCGCGGCAAATCATGGTGTATACCCACGACTCCATCGGGCTGGGGGAAGATGGGCCCACGCACCAGGCGGTTGAACAGCTGGCGAGCCTGCGCCTGACGCCGAACTTCAGCACCTGGCGTCCGTGCGACCAGGTCGAAGCGGCGGTGGGCTGGAAGCTGGCGGTGGAACGCCACAATGGCCCAACGGCATTAATTCTGTCGCGCCAGAACCTGGCGCAGATTGAGCGAACCCCGGAGCAGGTGAAAAACATCGCCCGCGGCGGCTACATCCTGAAAGACAGCGGCGGCAAGCCGGACGTGATTCTGATTGCCACCGGTTCCGAGGTGGAAATTACGGTGAAAGCGGCGGAAAAACTGACCGCCGAAGGACACGCGGTGCGTGTGGTATCTCTGCCTTCCACGGATATTTTTGATGCACAGGATGAGGCGTACCGGGAATCGGTCCTGCCGTCCAGCGTCGCGGCGCGCGTAGCGGTGGAGGCCGGTATTGCCGACTACTGGTACAAGTATGTCGGGCTTAAGGGGGCGATTGTCGGCATGCGGGGTTACGGTGAGTCCGCCCCTGCCGATAAGCTGTTCCCGTACTTCGGCTTTACCGTTGAGAACGTGGTGGAGAAGGCGCTGAGCGTGATCTAGTGCGGCCTGCGTGCCCGGTGGCGCTACGCTTACCGGGCCTACGGTTCGAAGTATCGTCGGCCGGGTAAGGTGCAGCCGCCACCCGGCACATTGTCACATACCGCTGGATTCGTAGGCCGGGTAAGGCGAAGCCGCCACCCGGCACATTGTCACATACCGCAGGATTCGTAGGCCGGGTAAGGCGAAGCCGCCACCCGGCACATTGTCACATACCGCAGGATTCGTAGGCCGGGTAAGGCGCAGCCGCCACCCGGCAAAAAGCTACCGCGTAATCCACAGCGTGGGCCACGCATCTGGCCCGTTCCAGTTATCACAGCTGGGCTCTTCAGCATAGCGGACCAGGCGGAAGCGCTGGCCGTCAAAACGCCAGCGCGTCTGGATCCCGCAATCCCCAATGCCCCGCCCTAACGCCAGCGTGGTCAGCTCACGCGTTTTCTCATCGAAGCTGGCATTCATCAGCTCCATCTCACTGCTGTTGCTTGAAGGGGTAAATGGCAGACGCAACCTGATGCTACGAGCAGAAAACGGCTTTTTGCGCGAAACCTGCCATGCCAAATCGACGGTGTTATACGCCCCGGCTTCACAGCTGACGATCAGCAGCGCTTTGTCATCGGTTAACGCGGTAACGCGGACTTCACGGCGGTTCGGATCAAGCGAGCATTGACTGTTATTCATCCGCCAGGTGCCATAATCCAGCAGGTCGTTCAACTCTTCATGGGTCAGCGGCGTCGGTGTCGGGTTGACGACCGCCACCTCTTTTAATGCGGGTGCGGGCGGCACGCTCAGCGGCGGACTGTTCCCTTTTTTTATCCAGGCTGTTTTGCTGCCGACGCGTTTTTGCTGGGCATCGATAAACAGCAGCGCCGCTTTCAGGCCATCCAGTGAGATAACCTGCTTACCACCCTGCAACGTCAGGGCGTGCCCTTCCTGAATGTTTTTCAAAAAAGCGGTGATGGTGGCGGCATCGTCAGTCTTCAGATGCCAGGGCGTTAATTGCCAGTGCTGAGGCGAAAGCTTAAGCGGTACATCATCCAGCAGCAGTCGCGGCGCGATATCAGGCTCTTTCACGGCGGGGTCAGAAAGCCCACCGAGATCGATCCGCAGCGTGGCGTCCGTTTTCGCGCCCGCGCTGCGGCTGAGCGTCATGACCAGACCGCGATGTTCACCGGTATTTCGCGCAACGCAAAAATTCTGGTTATTGCAGGTGACCTGCCAGTCAGAGAAGGACTGCTGGGCGGGAGCAGCCCACACCAATGGCGCGGGTAGCACGCAAAACAGGAAGAGAATAAAAACGCAGTAGCGCATGGATGGCACAATCCCGGAAACGAAAACGTCAAACTGGGCAGTATCTTCGTGTCCGAACCGGGCTTGCTCAATCGGATTTATCGGATAGATTTATCTGAAATGTAATCTATCACCGTTCGAAAGAGGGGCTCATGATCCCGGTCGTTTGTAGGTACTGCAACAATATTACGGCTTTACCGTCCCTGATCTCTCCGCTTCTCACCATTGCCAGTGCCTGAGAAAACGGCATTTCCAGCACCTCAATATCCTCGTCCTCAACGCCACCGCCCCGGTGAGTGCGCTGCGCATCGTTGTATTCCGCAATGAAGAAGTGGACAATTTCCGTCACGCCGCCTGGTGACATGAACAGTTCAAACACCTTTTTCACCTCACCGACCTCGAAGCCCGTTTCTTCAACGGCCTCTTTGCGGATACAAACCTCAGGCTCATCATCGTCAAGCAGGCCTGCACAGGTTTCAATTAATCGTCCGTCAGGATTGCCATTCACCCATGTTGCCACCCGGAACTGGCGAATCAATACCACGCTCTGTTTTTCACGGTTGTAGAGCAAAATGGTTGCGCCATTGCCACGGTCGTAGACCTCGCGCTTGTGGCGGATCACTTCACCATTCTTACGCGTTAAATCATAGGTGATGTTACGCAGGACAAAGTAATTTTCGGACAGGATTTTGTCTTTAATAACGTCAATTTTGAGGGTCATACGGGCTCCACGACATAATGAGTGCCGTTATACTACGCCGTGGAGCGCGCTTTGTCGCCGGTCGGATTTAGTGCGCCGTTGGCGCTGTTATCTCAAGCCAGTCGAGAATACCCTGCGCAGCATGGCGCCCCTCAGCCATCGCAGTGACCACTAAATCGGCACCGCGCACAGCGTCACCTCCGGCAAAAATTTGCGGGTTGCTGGTCTGGTAACGATAGCGCCCTTCGACAGAGGCAATGATGCGCCCCCAGTCATCCGTTTCCACGCCCTGGGCCTGCAGCCAGGGCATCGCGTGCGGGTTAAAGCCAAACGCCATGATCACCGCATCAGCAGGCAGGACGAACTCACTGCCTGCAACCGGAACGGGACGCCGACGCCCCTGCGCATCCGGTTCGCCTAGTTCGGTGCGCAGCATCCGGATACCGTTGACCTTCCCGTCCGAAGCAAGCGTCAGCTCGACGGGCTGGACGTTAAATTCAAACGCTGCTCCCTCCTCTTTCGCGTTCTTCACCTCTTTTTTCGACCCCGGCATGTTGGCCTCGTCCCGGCGATAGGCACAGGTCACTTTGGCGGCCCCCTGTCGCAGCGCGGTTCGCACGCAATCCATCGCCGTATCCCCTCCGCCGAGTACCACCACATTCAGCCCCTGCGTGTCGATAAACGGCTCAGAGGCGCTCGACTCAAGCCCCATCACATGGCGGGTATTCGCCACCAGGAACGGCAGCGCGTCATAGACACCCGGTGCATCTTCATGAGGAATACCGGCCTTCATGGAGCGGTAGGTTCCTACGCCAATAAACAGGGCATCATAATCACGCTGCAGCTGTGTCAGAGAGACATCGCGTCCCACTTCGCAGTTGAGTTCGAACCGGATCCCCATCGCGGTAAATATCTCTCTGCGCCGCGCGAGCAGGGATTTATCCAGCTTGAAGGCGGGAATGCCAAACGTCAGCAGTCCGCCGATTTCCGGATGGCGGTCATACACCGTCACGCTCACGCCGCTGCGCACCAGCACGTCGGCGCATGCCAGCCCTGCCGGGCCTGCGCCAATAATGGCCACCCGCTTGTCCACCGGGAGGACGTCGCTCATGTCCGGCGTCCAGCCCATCGCCAGCGCCTGGTCTGAGATGTAGCGCTCGATATTACCAATGGTCACGGAACCAGACTCATCGCGCAGCGTGCAGGCACCTTCGCATAAGCGGTCCTGCGGGCAAACGCGGCCAGTAATTTCCGGTAAGCAGTTGGTTTGATGGGAGAGTTCTGCCGCACCAGTGATATCCCCCGCGTTGACGCGCGCAATCCACTGCGGAATGTGGTTGTGCAGCGGGCAGGTCCACTCGCAGATGCTGTGCTCCCCGCAGGTCAGGCAGCGGGACGCCTCACGCCTGGCCTGTTCAGCCCGAAACGGCAGATAGATTTCGTTGAAATGGCAGGCGCGTTCTTGCGCCGGCAGCTTGTCTGGCTCGCCCCGTTTAGCAGTATTGTGCATCTGCTGTAGTTTGGTTTGCGGCTGAACCTGTTGCACCGCCTCGCCGTGCCACGGCTGCGCTTCCAGTCGCGCGGTGCGCGTGCGCCGCGCTTTCGACAGGTTATCCAGCACGGCGGGGGTGGCAAGCGTGAGCACGTCAGCCGGGCAGTTTTCAATACAGGCAGGCCCCTGAGACCGCGCCAGGCAGAGATCGCATTTGTGCGCCGACGCCTTCACGCTCGCGTTATCCAGCGGCGTAACGATGATGTCCATCGTGCCGAACGGGCAGGCTACCACGCAGGCCTTGCAACCAATGCATTTGTGTTGATTCACCTGTACGCTGTCGCTGTGCTTGCTGATAGCCCCGTTCGGGCAGCTGTGCGCGCAGGGGGCATTTTCGCAGTGGTGGCAGGTAACGGGACTGTTCTTCCCCTCTGATTTGAGGACCGTAATGCGGGGATGAAAATGGCGCTCACTCAGAACATGTTGCTCATCGTTGTGCGCCATCACACACGCGACCTCACAGGCACGACACCCTATGCATTGCTGGCTGTTGGCCATAATAAAACGATTCATAACGACACCTGTTTTTGGTTCAATAACCTTATTCTTTCTATATGTACTGTATTTAGCCACGGTGACGTGTTCAGGCAATGTTCAAATGCCCAGAAAGCCGAACTATCTCCAGTGAACCTGTGGCAGATCAATTTATTCAGGAAGCTGATTTGTGACCGTTAAACGCCCTGTTTCCGGAAGCCTGGCTCGGGCTTTCTTTTCGATGATTGTGTTATCCGTTATGACCAGCGCCATCGCGCTGATGACACTCGCCAGCAGCCAGCGAGACGCGGAGGCGATTAACATTGCGGGTTCGCTACGTATGCAGAGCTACCGCCTGGGCTACGAGATGCAGCGCGCCAGCCCGTCACTGATGGAACACCGTGAAGCCTGGCAGCAGACGCTGAGCGCCCCTGCGCTGCAGACGTTGAACCGCTGGTATGTGCCGGACGATGTTAAACAGCGCTACCACCAGCTGCATCTTGCCTGGCAGGAGATGAGCCAGCGCATCGCCAGCGGCGACACCGCATGGTATCAGGCCCACATTGAGGATTTCGTCGGCCGTATTGATGCCTTTGTGCTGGCGCTTCAGCACTACACCGAACATAAAATTCAGCTGGTGATCCTGACGTCGCTGGCGGGTGGACTGAGCATTCTGCTGCTGGCGCTGGCGACGCTGCGGCGGATCCGCCGTCAGGTGGTACTGCCGCTGAACAATCTGGTCGCGGCCAGCGAGCGTATCGAACAGGGACAATTTGATACGCCCGCACCGGATACCGCCCTGCCCAACGAGCTGGGTCAGCTTTCCCGCGCGTTTAACCATATGTCAGCGGAACTGCATTCGCTTTATCGCTCGCTGGAGCAATCCGTGGCGGAAAAGACGCAGCACCTGAATGAGGCGCACCAGCAGCTCGAAATGCTGTTCAAATGTTCTCAGGCGCTAAATACCGGACAGATAGACAGCCATTGTTTCAGGCATATTTTGCAGATCGTGCATGAATACACGCAGATAAATTATCTGGCGCTACGGACCAGTGACGACTGGCAACTGTTCGAAGGGAGTGAAGCCGAAGGCGCGGAACTGCACAGTTTGCCTGTTCTGATGCAGGACACCCTGTATGGCGAACTGCGCTGGCAGAGCGAGACCGGGGGCGTGTCACTCCCGCTGATGAAGAGCGTGGCGACGATGCTGGGGCGCGGGCTTTACTTCAACCAGGCGCAAAAACACTATCAACAGCTGCTGCTGATGGAAGAGCGCGCCACCATCGCCCGCGAACTGCACGATTCGCTGGCGCAGGTGTTGTCCTATCTGCGCATTCAGCTTGCGCTGCTCAAACGCGCCGTCCCGGATGAGAATGCCCAGGCGCAGACCATCATCACGGACTTCTCGCGCGAGCTTAACAACGCCTGGCACCAGCTGCGTGAACTGCTCACCACCTTCCGCCTGACGCTCAACCACGCAAACCTGCCCGCCGCGCTGCAGGAGTCTCTCGAGGGATTGCAAACCCAGACGAAGGCGAAGCTGGTTCTCGATTGTCGACTCTCATCCCTGGCCCTGGATGCGCAAAAACAGGTGCATTTGCTGCAGATTGTGCGTGAAGCGGTGCTGAACGCCATTAAACATGCCGACGCGAGCGAGATCGTCGTCAGCTGCATTACCGCCGCTGACGGTACGCACAGCGTGGCTGTACGCGATAACGGAATTGGCATTGGCGAGGCGAACGAACCGCCGGGCCATTACGGGCTGAACATCATGCGCGAACGTGCGGAACGGCTCGGCGGAACGCTGCGCTTTTCACAGCCGAAAAACGGCGGAACGGAGGTCACCGTCACCTTCCGTACGCCCGCAGCGCTGGCGGGTAAATAACGGTAAAGGGGAACGCGCAGGGAAAAGCGCATGATAATTTACATTATCTCCTTTATTTCTCCACGTTTGACCTGGGCCTAACCGCTAAAGTTATGCGGGCAATAAACAATAATGACGTGCAGCAAAACGAGGTCACACTTTCATGGCGAATTTCTTCATCGATCGCCCCATTTTTGCCTGGGTACTTGCCATTCTGTTATGTCTGACGGGTGTTCTGGCGATTACTTCACTTCCTGTTGAGCAATACCCCGATCTGGCGCCGCCAAATGTGCGCGTCACGGCAAACTATCCTGGCGCATCAGCCCAGACGCTGGAAAATACCGTCACCCAGGTGATCGAGCAGAACATGACGGGTCTCGATAACCTGATGTACATGTCCTCACAGAGCAGCGCCACCGGTCAGGCTACGGTGACACTGAGTTTTACGGCGGGAACCGACCCGGATGAGGCGGTGCAGAAGGTGCAAAACCAGCTGCAGTCGGCCCTGCGTAAGCTACCGCAGGCGGTGCAGAACCAGGGCGTGACCGTACGTAAAACCGGTGACACCAATATTTTAACCATCGCGTTTGTCTCCACCGATGGTTCGATGGATAAGCAGGATATCGCTGACTACGTGGCGAGTAATATCCAGGATCCGCTCAGCCGTATTAACGGCGTGGGGGATATCGACGCCTACGGCTCGCAGTATTCCATGCGCATCTGGCTGGATCCCAACAAGCTGAACAGCGTGCAGATGACGGCCAAAGACGTGACTGACGCCATCGAATCGCAGAACGCTCAGATCGCCGTCGGTCAGTTGGGCGGTACCCCCTCTGTCGATAACCAGGCGCTGAACGCGACCATTAACTCTCAGTCCCTGCTCCAGACGCCCGATCAGTTCCGTAATATCACCCTGCGGGTCAATCAGGACGGCTCTGAAGTGCGACTGGGCGATGTCGCGACCGTGGAAATGGGCGCGGAAAAGTATGACTACCTGAGCCGCTTTAACGGCAACCAGGCATCCGGCTTAGGGGTCAAACTGGCTTCCGGTGCCAACGAAATGGCTACCGCGCAGCTGGTATTAGATCGACTGGACGAACTGTCTCACTATTTCCCGCACGGGCTGGAATACAAAGTCGCCTACGAAACCACTTCCTTCGTTAAAGCCTCCATTGAAGACGTGGTGAAAACCCTGCTGGAAGCGATCGGGCTGGTATTCCTGGTCATGTACCTGTTCCTGCAAAACTTCCGCGCCACGCTGATTCCCACCATCGCCGTTCCGGTGGTGCTGCTCGGCACCTTCGCCGTGCTGTATGCCTTTGGTTACAGTATCAATACCTTAACCATGTTCGCGATGGTGCTGGCGATTGGCCTGCTGGTGGATGACGCCATCGTGGTGGTGGAAAACGTCGAACGCATCATGAGCGAAGAAGGACTCTCGCCGCGCGAAGCCACGCGAAAATCGATGGGGCAAATTCAGGGCGCACTGGTCGGTATTGCGATGGTGCTCTCAGCGGTGTTTATCCCGATGGCGTTCTTTGGCGGCACCACCGGTGCGATTTACCGCCAGTTTTCCATCACGATTGTCTCCGCGATGGTGCTCTCGGTGCTGGTGGCGATGATCCTCACCCCTGCCCTCTGCGCCACCCTCCTCAAGCCGTTACATAAAGGCGAGCATCACGGGCAAAAAGGCTTTTTCGGCTGGTTTAACCGCATGTTCAACCGCAACGCGGCGCGCTATGAGGCGGGCGTGGGTAAGATCCTGCATCGCAGCGTGCGCTGGATGGCGATTTATGTCCTGCTGTTAGGCGCAATGGTGTTCCTGTTCCTGCGTCTGCCAACCTCCTTCCTGCCGCTGGAAGATCGCGGCATGTTTATCACCTCCGTTCAGCTGCCAAGCGGTTCTACGCAGCAACAAACGTTGAAGGTGGTGCAGAAGGTTGAGAACTATTTCCACACCAAAGAGAAAGATAACGTTGTTTCCGTCTTCTCCACCGTCGGCTCGGGCCCGGGCGGGAACGGGCAGAACGTCGCACGCATGTTCGTGCGCCTGAAAGACTGGGATCAGCGCGACAGCGACACAGGCTCCTCGTTCGCCATTATTGAACGCGCGACGAAAGCCTTCAGCCATATCAAAGAAGCGCGCGTATTTGCCAGCAGCCCTCCGGCCATAAGCGGTCTGGGGAGTTCGGCCGGGTTTGATATGGAACTGCAGGATCACGCGGGAGCCGGACATGACGCGTTAATGGCTGCGCGCGATAAATTGCTCGATCTGGCCAGCAAGGATCCACAGCTGACCCGCGTGCGTCACAACGGCCTGGATGACAGCCCGCAGCTCCAGGTCGATATCGACCAGCGTAAAGCTCAGGCGCTCGGCGTATCCATTGATGACATCAACGACACGCTGCAAACGGCCTGGGGCTCAAGCTACGTCAACGACTTTATGGATCGCGGCCGCGTGAAAAAGGTCTACGTTCAGTCTGCCGCCAAATACCGTATGCTGCCGGACGATATTAACCGCTGGTATGTGCGTAATAACGCAGGGGGCATGGTGCCGTTCTCCGCCTTCGCCACGTCGCGTTGGGAAACCGGCTCACCGCGCCTGGAACGCTATAACGGCTACTCGGCGCTGGAGATCGTAGGTGAAGCCGCGCCGGGCGTCAGTACCGGTACCGCGATGGATATTATGGAAAAACTGGTGCAGCAGTTGCCAGCCGGGTTTGGCCTGGAGTGGACGGCGATGTCGTATCAGGAACGGCTCTCCGGTGCACAGGCCCCTGCGCTGTACGCCCTGTCGCTGCTGGTGGTCTTCCTCTGCCTTGCGGCACTGTATGAGAGCTGGTCAGTACCGTTCTCGGTGATGCTGGTGGTGCCGTTAGGCGTCATCGGTGCGCTGCTGGCAACCTGGATGCGCGGCCTCGAGAACGATGTTTACTTCCAGGTGGGGCTGCTGACCGTTATTGGCCTGTCGGCCAAAAACGCCATTCTGATCGTGGAATTTGCCAATGAGATGAATGCGAAAGGCCAGGACCTGCTAGCCGCAACGCTGTACGCTTGCCGCCAGCGTTTACGCCCGATTCTGATGACCTCTCTGGCGTTTGTCTTCGGGGTACTGCCGATGGCGACCAGTTCGGGTGCCGGTTCCAGCAGCCAGCATGCGGTCGGTACCGGGGTGATGGGAGGGATGATTTCAGCCACGATTCTGGCTATTTATTTCGTGCCGCTGTTCTTTGTGCTGGTGCGACGTCGCTTCCCGCTGAAGGAAAAGCCTGAGTAACCAATGAAATAAAAAAGGCGGCTTTCGTAGCCGCCTTTTTATTGTGTGATTCATTCACACTATGGTTATTTTACTTATTTAAGTGCGCTTGCAATTCTTACTGAATGTCATTTACGAAGCATGCCTTCGATAAAATCTTTCCAGTTCCCCAGTTCACGTTCAATCATAACAACCTCTCTTATTATTATGCGCATTCTACGGAAACGTATCATCATTGTGAAGACTATTTAACCAATTGCAGTGATTATACCCCGCTATCCCCGGTGGATTTATGATAAATATGAACGCACACCCTTAAATTTTGTGTGACCGCCAGCAATATTTTGAAATAACCCTACGAGCAGATGAGAAGATATTTACTCACTGACTTTATTAGAGATTTAAACCTGATAGACATCTATGCTTAAATAATGAAAGAATATTCAGCTTACAGGTGTGAGGTGAATTAAGGAGAATTGTAAATCAAGAGAATTCCTGAATGTGTTATATTCCACTTAAGGATATATCTTCGAATTTATTGAACATTCTTTCTGCATAAGAACAAAAGGATTCACTATGGTTGTGATGTACGGCATTAAAAATTGCGACACTATCAAAAAGGCCCGCCGCTGGCTTGAAGCAAACAACGTTGAGTACCGCTTTCACGATTACCGTGGCGACGGTCTGGATGCAGAATTTCTGCATACCGCAATCGGTGAACTGGGCTGGGAAGCGCTGCTCAATACCCGGGGCACCACCTGGCGTAAACTGGATGAATCCGTCCGCGCCGGTATCACCGATGCGGACAGCGCGGCAGAACTGATGCTTGAAATGCCAGCAATCATCAAACGCCCATTGCTCTGCAAGCCAGGTCAGCCTATGCTGCTGGGTTTCAGTGAAACCCTTTATTCTGACTTTTTTCGTTGAGGTGTAGTCTATGTCATGCCCGGTCATTGAGCTGACTCAGCAGCTTATCCGCCGTCCTTCCCTTAGCCCGGACGATGCAGGTTGTCAGGCATTAATGATTGAGCGTCTGCGTGCCATCGGTTTTACCGTTGAGCGCATGGATTTTGGCGATACGCAGAACTTCTGGGCCTGGCGCGGCCAGGGGGAAACGCTGGCGTTTGCCGGGCATACGGATGTGGTTCCTGCGGGTGATGCAGACCGCTGGATCAATCCCCCGTTCGAACCCACTATCCGCGACGGTATGCTGTTTGGCCGCGGTGCGGCAGACATGAAAGGCTCACTGGCGGCCATGGTCGTGGCCGCAGAGCGTTTCGTTGCCCAGCATCCTAATCATAAAAATCGTCTCGCGTTTTTGATCACCTCCGACGAAGAAGCCAGCGCGCATAACGGTACCGTGAAAGTCGTTGACGCGCTGATGGCGCGTAACGAACGTCTGGACTACTGCCTGGTGGGCGAGCCATCCAGCACCGAAGTGGTGGGCGATGTCGTGAAAAACGGTCGTCGCGGGTCCATGACCTGTAATCTGACCATTCACGGTGTGCAGGGGCACGTGGCCTATCCTCACCTGGCCGACAACCCGGTGCACCGTGCCGCGCCGATGCTGAACGAACTGGTGGAGATAGAGTGGGACAAAGGCAACGAATTCTTCCCGCCAACCAGCATGCAGATTGCCAACGTCAAGGCCGGAACCGGCAGCAACAACGTCATCCCTGGCGATTGCTTTGTTCAGTTCAACTTCCGCTTCAGCACGGAACTGACCGACGAGATGATCAAAGCCCGCGTGATCGCACTGCTGGAAAAACACCAGCTTCGCTATACCGTGGAGTGGTGGGTGTCCGGCCAACCGTTCCTGACGCAGCGTGGAAAGCTGGTCGATGCGGTAGTGAACGCCATCGCACACTATAATGAAATTAAGCCACAGCTGCTGACGACTGGCGGCACCTCTGACGGACGCTTTATCGCCCGTATGGGTGCACAGGTTGTCGAACTGGGTCCAGTAAACGCGACCATTCACAAAATCAATGAATGCGTCAACGCGGCTGATTTACAACTGCTGGCCCGTATGTATCAACGTATTATGGAGCAGCTCGTCGCCTGACGACTGCTTAGAGGATTAGCGAATGGACTGGCTTTCAAAGTACTGGTGGATTCTGGTGTTGGTGTTTCTGGTAGGCGTGCTGCTGAACGTGATTAAAGATCTGAAGCGCGTTGACCATAAGAAGTTCCTCGCCAACAAACCGGATCTTCCGCCACATCGTGATTTTAACGACAAGTGGGACGATGAAGACGACTGGCCGAAAAAGGACCAGAAGAAGTAATCGATCTGTTTCCCCCTCTCCCTGGGAGGGGGGAAACCTCACATAAACTCTACAATATCATCATCATTCGGCTTACCGCCGCTGAGCGCTTCGTCGAAGTAGTGCTTCGGCACGGTATAACGCAAACGATCGAGCGCAAACTGCATGCTGCGGTCGTCAATCGCGTGCCCCAGATCGTCAACGATATCCAGCGTGACGTCCCCGCCAGCGCGGATAAGCGATTCCTGCGCGGCAACCGCATGCGAAAGCTCAATCACCCGATCTTCACCACCGTGGATCAAATGAATGGTGGTCTGCGTCGTCACGCTGCCGGGCAGAGTGGCGAAACGACCGTTAAAGGCAATCACGCGGGATACCAGCCCCGGCTGCGCTTTCACGCTCTCCAGCGACATAATTGACCCCTGTGAAAAACCAATCAGCGCCGTTGCGTCAGCGCCCACGCCGCTCTGCTGCTGCCAGTAGCGTACGGTATCGATGAAGGTCGGCATGATGGCATCGATGCGCGCCTGACGGTTCTCTTCCGTCACACCCTGCACCGAAAACCACTGGCGACCTTCAGGGCCGCAAGGCTCTACGCCGCCGATGCTGACAATCAGCGCATCCGGGAAAACCGGCGCAAACCAGCTGCCAATCTGCCCCATATTGACGGCGTTATCGCCAACGCCATGAAACAGCAGCAGTAACTGTTTAGCCGGTTTTTCAGGGCTTTGAACAACAAAATGGTCGTGTTTCATGGCGATCTCCTTAAGTGATGAGAAGGATTCTACGCCTCTGTGGGGTAATGACCATGCCACTTTACTGATGAAGTCATTGAAAAAATTGCCATTGCAAAATGTCGTCTTTCAACTGCTGGCAGCGCGTTTCATCAAGACTTTCAAGCGCTTGTACTGTTTCTTTGCGCAGGTTCGCCAGCAAGCATTTTCGCCCGGCGTTATCCGTTTCCCCCGCCAATTTACCGCGCAAAAGCGGGAGCGGCATGTCCACGTTTAACAGCAAGCGGGTTAACGCGGCAACGGAGGTCGAGAACGCCCGATGCGCAAAGGCAAACCCCGCCAGCTCCTGCCAGTCGTCATTATTAAGGGTAGCTTCCCAGCCGTCTGAAACCGGGATCTTTTCGCCATTCCAGGCCGAGAGCACCCGGGCGTCACGCCGCAGACGCTGATGTGCCTGCGCGCACAGCTGATGCCCCGCCTCGCTGAGCGGCAGCAACGCCATTGCGGTGAAGCAGCCGCTGCTCGCTTCGCGGTGGCTGCCTATCCGCACCAGCACAAAGCCGCACTGCTGCCAGAAGCGCCACAGCTCGTCAGTATAGCCAAAACTCACGGAGAGATAATCCTCCCCGCTGGCGCTACGGATAAGCCGACGACCAATGCCTTCCCGTTGACGATGGGGATGAACGGCAATACGCGTGATCCGTCGGCCCTTAAGCGTCGCAGCCAGAGGCGAGCCGCCGTGGGCAGCCAGAGACTGCGCCACCAGATTCCCTCTAGGCCGGCGAAATCCCGCCCACACCGCGCGACTAAGCTCTGGGGATAAGCCGCCCTCCTCCACCAGCCAGAGAGCACCGGCGAGGGTTGAGTCGGTTTCAGCAACGGTAAAATGCTGTCCCTGCGCGTCCATCATCCGGCGTAAATCAAGCGGAGACGTGCGGTAATGCGCGGCACATAACAGCTCATAAACGCCCGCCACACGCGCCGGATTGCTTTCCCACATCTGCGGCTCCAGCGACGTTAAACGCACGTCACCTTCCGGTTTCTGGTCGATAAGCGCATCGTCAAACAGCAGAATCTCTGACACCACACGCTCGAGGGGGCACCCGGCAGCCCAGCGAACCGGCGTTGATAAGGTGAAAGACTGCAACCCGCTGAACCGGGCGCAAAACTTCAGCAGAAAACCCCGGCCTGTTCCTTCATAACCCTGAACCGTGGTGGTCAACAGAGCGCGGGGAAAACGCTCAACCAGCTTTTCAAGAAGCGGTCCCGGAATGGCGGCCGCCTCATCGACAATCAGCCAGTCGGCCTGCAGCGTCGACGCGAGCAGCGCATCCGGCGCCATAAAGTGAAAATGCTCTCCCGCAAAACGGGCGAGGACATCCGTTGCCCCTTTCGCAGGTGCAGTCACTACCGCAGTGCCCTGAATACGCTTTAGCAACATTCCTGCAAGCGCTGACTTTCCGCGTCCACGAGGTGCCGTGACCGCCACGACGCCAGTATTCATGGCCAGGAGTGTGCACAGGATGTCAGCCTGCTCACGCTGCGGGTCGCCGCTGGCTGGCTGCCAGTCAGGGCTATCAGGAAAGGGAGGAAGCGCTAGCGGTTGGCTTTGACACCACAGGATGGTGTCAGGGTCAGCGGCGATGGTGCGCTGGAAATGGTGCACAAAATGCGGCGTGGCGATAGGCTCGGCGCTGTCGCTCCAGCGAACGGAGTCGCTGTCCGGTGTTTCCGCCCAGACGGAGAAAGGCGGAACCAGCAGCACCAGCAGACTCCCGGCGCGCAGCGTCCCGCTGAGGGCAGCAAAGGCCGAAACGTCGAACCCCGCGCGAGCATCAAAAACCGCGTGCTGAAACTCGCGCCCTAGCAGCCCGCTGATAGCTTTCGACGGGTGTTCATCCAGCCACAGCCAGTCTCCGGGCTGGGCATCGCGCAGGGCCACCGCCTGCGTCAATGTCCAATGCGCATCGCCGCTGAGTACAACCAAACGACGATGACCTTTACGCCTGAGCTGGCTAATCAGATGTTCGAACGGCAACATTACATCGCTTTGCCGAAGGTATTACATTGCGCAGGGTCACCACTGTCGAAGCCGCGTTTAAACCAGCTGTAACGCTGTTCTGATGTACCGTGAGTGAAACTGTCTGGCACCACTCTCCCCTGGCTTTGCTGCTGGAGACGGTCATCGCCGATGGCCTGCGCGGCGTTCAGCGCCTCTTCAAGGTCGCCCGTTTCCAGAACGCCCTGCTGTTTCATGCTATTGCCCCAGACGCCGGCGAAGCAGTCCGCCTGCAGCTCCATTTTGACAGAAAGACGGTTCACTTCAGCCTGAGACGCATTCTGCTGAAGCTGACGCACTTTAGGCTCGATGCCGAGCAATTTTTGCACGTGGTGGCCGACCTCATGCGCGATCACATAGCCCTGGGCAAAATCGCCGTCGGCACCCAGTTTGCTTTTCATGTCATCATAAAATGAGAGATCGATATAGACAGTGCTGTCCGCCGGGCAGTAGAACGGCCCCATCACGGACTGTCCGGTACCGCATCCGGTGCGCGTCGCACCGCGGTACATCACCAGCTTCGGCTGCTGATAGGTACGCCCCATTTTCTCGAACTGCTGCCCCCAGGTTTCTTCTGTGGTCGCGAGAATAACGGAGGTAAATTTGGCCGCTTCATCTTCGTTCGGGCTGATGGAGCGCTGCGAGTACTGCTGTTGCTGGAGCGGCTCCCCGGTCATCAAACCGGTGAGATCCACACCGTAATACCCCGCGACCAGCACCACAATCAGCAGGATGATACCGCCCTTTCCACTGGGCAACCGGAAGCCGGGACCGCCCATTGAAGGGCCGCCACCACCACTGCTGCGCCTGTCTTCTACATTGTCACTTTCACGACGCCCTTGCCAGCGCATAACCACCTCGAACTATTCCATTAATAATAGCTATGATCGTAGGCGGTTAACGGCAAGATTACCATAGTAAACAAGGGTAAGACGCCAAAGGATATGAATATCCTTTGGCAATTGAGGAGATTAGTCGAGCTTAACGCCTAAACGGTGAGCAACCGCTTCGTACGCTTCAATCAGGCCACCCAGGCTCTGACGGAAACGGTCTTTGTCCATTTTATCCAGGGTTTCTTTATCCCACAGGCGGCTGCCGTCCGGGGAGAACTCATCGCCCAGCACCACTTCGCCTTTGAACAGACCGAACTCCAGCTTGAAGTCGACGAGGATCAGCCCTGCGTCATCAAACAGTTTTTTCAGCACGTCGTTCGCTTTGTAGGTCAGCTCCTGCATACGCGCCAGATTCTCTTTGCTCACCCAGCCGAAGGTTTCGCAGTAAGACTCGTTGACCATCGGGTCGTGCATGGCGTCGTTTTTCAGGAACAGGTCAAACAGCGGTGGATTCAGTTCGATACCTTCTTCAATGCCGAGACGCTTCACCAGGGAGCCAGCGGCACGGTTACGAATGACGCACTCAACCGGAACCATGTCCAGTTTTTTCACCAGACATTCCGTATCGGACAATAACGCTTCCATCTGGGTCGGGATACCCGCTTCGGCCAGTTTGCTCATAATGAAGTGGTTGAACTTGTTGTTCACCATGCCTTTACGATCGAACTGTTCAATGCGTGCGCCATCCCCTGCTGACGTATCATTGCGGAACTCGAGCACCAACAGATCCGGGTTTTCCGTGCTGTATACGGTCTTCGCTTTGCCACGATACAACTCAGCTTGCTTCTGCATCTTCATTACTCCTGGTGTGATGATTTGTGTTCAAAACTGGGGATATTATGCCACGCACACGTTTGCGTGGCACGAAAATAAAAAGGGCTGGATTCACCAGCCCTTGTATTTATTTGCTGAATGCCGCCTGGAAGACGGCGACCAGCGCATCATTCTGCGACTGGGTCAGCGTGTGACCTTTCGGATCGATAAACTGCAGGCTACTGCGGTTATCGAGGTCACCTACCTGAATTTTGTAGTCACCGGAGGCAAGCTGAGGATCTTTCGCGCCCAGTTCCTGCCATGCGCTGTCAGACAGCGGCTTGTAGGTTGCAGTCATGCTACCGGTTGAACGCGTGCTGTCGGTCACTTTCATGCCCACTTTTTCCAGCGTCGCTGGCAGACGCTGCCAGGTCTGGTTAAACGGTGCACGAACCACCAGCATTGGCAGACCGGTATCATCCGCCGCGCTCTGCACGTCGAAGGAAGAACCACTGCGGTTCTGCGCTGCGTTAGCGGCGTCAGTCGCGTTCTTATCCAGACCCGCTGCAATGACGTTCAGCATTTCGGTGCTGTAACGCTGCATGGATGCAGCATCAGCAACCGGTTTACCCGCCTGCTCCAGGTTTAACAGCTTAACGGTAACCGCCTGCTGATAACCCTGCGGTTTAACGGAGACTTGATAACGACCACGGTACTGCTGATCTTCATCCAGGCGGTTCCACTCGATCCAGTCCGTTGTTAACGTCTGGCTGGCATCATCGCGTTTATCAATCGTGTAGTTCTTAGACTGAATAACGCTGACAACCTGCGGCCACAGCGTGCTGTTGCGGCTGTTTTCAACCATCAGGGATGCCGTATCACCGGTAAACTGGGTACGCGCACCGCTCACCAGCGCCAGAGGCTGAGCAGGTGGACGAATATCAAGCGCTTTACCGACAAGACCACTGCCGTTAGTGACGGGGATATTATAATCGCCGTTTTGAATCGGCAGGATCATACCAGCCGGTGCATGAAGTTCAGCAAGCGGCGCCGCATCCAGATAGGATTCATCACCGCTCACCTGGCGCTTGTAGCGCGAGTCCGAACTACAGGCAGCGAGCAGCATAACAAGCGAAACACTCGCAACCTTCGCCAGGCGCGACTTCTGTACTGAATAAGCCATCAAATCTCCCTAAACTTTACAGCAAACCGGCATGCTTCAGCGCGCCAGCGACAATTTCACGACCGTGGTCGGTAATCGGTGTCATTGGCAGACGCAGCGTGTCGGATGCTACAAGTCCCAATTCCTTACACGCCCATTTCACTGGGATCGGATTGGGTTCGACAAATAATTTATTGTGCAATGGCATCAGACGCTGATTAATCACGCGAGCTTCATCAAAATGACCGGCCGCAGCCAGTTTGCACATTTCCGCCATATCGCGGGCCGCAACGTTAGCCGTTACGGAGATCACGCCATGACCACCGAGCTGCATAAAGTCCAGCGCGGTCGCATCGTCGCCGCTCAACAGGATAAAGTCATCTGAAACCAGCTCTTTGATCTGATGAACGCGGCTTAAGTTCCCTGTCGCCTCTTTAATCCCGATAATATTTTTTACTTTCGAGAGACGGCCAACGGTTTCCGGCAGCATATCGCAACCGGTACGGGACGGCACATTATACAGAATTTGTGGCAAGTCAGTATGTTCTGCGATGGCTTTGAAATGCTGGAACAAACCTTCCTGAGTTGGACGGTTGTAGTAAGGCGTGACGGTCAGACAGCCAACAATGCCGCTGTCGTTAAAACGTTGAGTCAGGCTGATAGCTTCTGCGGTTGCGTTAGCCCCTGTTCCTGCGATGACCGGGATACGTCCGTCAGCCAGCTCCAGGGTCAGCATAACCACATCGCCGTGCTCGTCGTGGCTCAGCGTGGCAGATTCACCGGTAGTCCCTACCGAAACGATCGCCGAGGTTCCATTGGCGACATGGTAATCAATGAGCTTCTTCATGCTTGACCGGCAGACATTACCTTTTTCATCCATCGGTGTAACAAGCGCGACAATACTTCCCGTGAACATGAGCCATCCTCTGTGCGAACAAGAGCCTCAATGTTACGTTTGGAACTGTAATAAAAGCAAGCGACCTGAGGCGCTCAGGCGGTTGTATGCATGTTTTTTTTATGCTTTCCTTAGGAAGACTTAACCAAGCAAAGGAAGAACAGGTTTGACAACCTCATCACAACATTACCTGGTTATCACTGCGCTGGGTGCTGACAGGCCGGGTATCGTGAACACCATCACCCGCCACGTAAGCAGCTGCGGCTGTAATATCGAAGACAGCCGTCTCGCTATGCTTGGCGATGAGTTCACGTTTATTATGCTGCTTTCCGGCACATGGAACGCCATTACGTTGATTGAATCAACCCTGCCGCTGAAGGGTGCCGAGCTGGATTTGCTGATAGTGATGAAGCGCACCACCGCGCGTCCGCGTCCGGCACTGCCTTCCACCGTCTGGGTGCAGGTTGAAGTGCCTGATTCACCGCATTTGATTGAGCGTTTTACGGCGCTTTTTGACAGTCATCAGATGAACATTGCCGAACTGGTTTCCCGTACGCAGCCAAGCGATGACCATGCTCTTCCGGTGCTGTTTATTCAAATTACCGCGCACAGCCCTGCATCACAGGATGCGTCAAATATCGAGCAAGCGTTCAAAGCCCTCTGTACAGAATTAAACGCGCAGGGCAGTATAAGCGTCGTAAATTATTCGCAGCACGAACAGGATGGAGTTGAGTAATGAATCCACTGAAAGCCGGTGACATCGCACCGAAATTTAGCTTGCCGGATCAAGACGGCGAGCAAGTAAATTTGACCGACTTCCAGGGACAGCGTGTTCTGGTCTATTTCTACCCGAAAGCCATGACGCCGGGCTGTACCGTACAGGCCTGCGGCTTGCGCGACAACATGGATGAGTTGAAAAAAGTCGGTGTAGAAGTGTTGGGCATCAGCACTGACAAGCCAGAAAAGCTGTCACGATTTGCGGAAAAAGAGATCCTGAACTTCACGCTACTTTCCGATGAAGATCACCAGGTTTGCGAGCAGTTTGGCGTCTGGGGTGAGAAAACGTTTATGGGTAAAACCTACGACGGCATCCACCGCATCAGCTTCCTGATTGACGCTGACGGTAAAGTTGAGCATGTGTTTGACGACTTCAAAACCAGCAACCACCACGACGTGGTGTTGAACTGGCTGAAACAAAGTGCCTGAAAGTGAGTGTCGGGTGGCGCCTTCGCCTTACCCGACCTACAAGATAAATGCAAAACGGCAACCTGGTTGCCGTTTTTAGTGTTTTCCCCCTCTCCCCGTGGGAGAGGGCATCAGGCCACACAAAAACTACTTCTCCTCTACCGCCGGCACATCCGGCCACGCGTGCACGACCGCTTTAATCAGCGTCGCCAGCGGAATGGCAAAGAACACGCCCCAGAATCCCCACAGCCCGCCGAAAATCACCACTGACAGAATAATCACCAGTGGATGCAGGTTTACTGCTTCCGAGAACAGCACCGGCACCAGCAGGTTACCGTCCAGTCCCTGAATAATCAGGTACACCGCGAAGCAGCTCCAGAACTCCGTACCCAGACCAAACTGGAACAGCGCGACGCCCACCACCGGGATGGTCACCACGAAGGCACCGATATACGGGATCAGCACTGACAGCCCCACCAGCACCGCCAGCAGCAGCGAGTAGTTCAGGCCGAAAATCAGGAAGCCAATCCAGGTCGCGACACCCACCACAATCATCTCCAGCACCTTGCCGCGAATGTAGTTGGTGATTTGCTGATTCATCTCCTGCCAGACCTGCCCTGCCAGACCACGGTTACGCGGCAGTATGCGCCTGACGGCGTTCAGCATCTGTTCTTTATCTTTTACCAGGAAGAAGACCATTAACGGCACGAGCACAAGGTAAACCGCCAGCGTCAGCAGGCCGACCAGCGAGGCCAAAGAGTATTTCACCACCGAGTCGCCCATCGTCATGATGCGGGCGCGCATGTTTTCGGCCATCGCGTCAATAATCCCGGCATCCATCAGCGCGGGATAACGACGCGGCAGCGTGGCGGCGAAATCAGAGAGCTTATTCAACATGCCGGGCATATCACGGATCAGGTAGATCCCCTGCTGCCAGGCAACCGGCATGACCACAAATGCCATCAGTAACAATATGCCGACAAACAGTACCAGCACGATGCTGGTCGCCCAGCGGCGGGAACAGCCGATATTTTCCAGACGCGCCGTTGGCCACTCCAGCAGATATGCCAGCACAATCGCCACCAGCAGCGGCGCAAGCAGGCCGCTAAAGAAGAACAGAATACCGAACCCGGCAACCAGAATAACCAGCAAAGCAATGGCTTCCGGGTCGCTAAACCGACGCCGATACCACTGCATTAACATTTCGAGCATACAACCCTTCCCTGAATCGAATGGCGGGAGTGAGAGGCTGAATTGTATCTAACTGTCACAAAAAAGACTTTCGCTTTTTGTATCACTGTAACGATTCGCAAAAGCCTGATGAATGGGATTTTCTTCATGTCGCAACACGGCTACACTCGCAGGTCAGTGGAGATGAACGATATGCCGGTTCATCGGTCAAATTGACACATCCAAAATACAGGACAGTGGTTATGTTCAGGCAGTTGAGAAAAACACTGGTTGCGACACTTATCGCCGCACTGACTGTCGGTCAGGCTGCACCCGCCTTCGCTGATTCGGCCGACTCGTTGCCGGACATGGGTACCACAGCAGGAAGCACGCTCTCCATCGGTCAGGAGATGCAGATGGGTGATTACTACGTTCGCCAGCTGCGCGGCAGCGCGCCGCTGATCAATGACCCGCTGTTGGTGCAGTACATCAATGGTCTGGGCATGCGGCTGGTCGCGCACGCCGACTCGGTAAAAACCCCTTTCCACTTCTATTTAATTAATAACGACGAAATCAACGCCTTCGCTTTTTTTGGCGGCAACGTGGTGCTGCATTCGGCGTTGTTCCGCTATTCCGATAACGAAAGCCAGCTGGCATCCGTCATGGCGCACGAAATTTCGCACGTTACCCAGCGTCATCTGGCGCGTGCGATGGAAGACCAGAAACGTAACGCCCCGCTGACCTGGGTTGGTGCGCTGGGCTCTATTCTACTGGCGATGGCCAGCCCGCAGGCCGGGATGGCGGCACTGACCGGGACGCTGGCGGGCACCCGCCAGGGGATGATCAGCTTTACCCAGCAAAACGAACAGGAAGCGGACCGCATCGGGATTCAGGTGCTGCAGCGTTCAGGCTTTGACCCGCAGGCTATGCCGAGCTTCCTTGAAAAACTGCTCGATCAGGCGCGTTACTCCTCACGCCCACCGGAAATCCTGCTGACGCACCCGTTACCTGAAAGCCGACTGTCGGACGCCCGTAACCGAGCTAACCAGATGCGTCCGGTTGTCGTGCAGTCTTCACAAGATTTCTACATGGCAAAGGTGAGAACCCTGGGGATGTACAATTCCGGGCGTAACCAGCTCACCAGCGATCTGCTGGACGCGCTCTCCAAAGGCAACGTGCGGGAGAAAAACGCGGCTCAATATGGTCAGGCGCTGCAGGCGATGGAGGCCAGTAAATATGACGAGGCGCGTAAAGCGTTGCAGCCGCTGCTGGCCGCCGAGCCAAACAACCCGTGGTATCTCGACCTCTCAACCGATATCGATCTGGGACAGAAAAAAGCCACCGACGCCATCAACCGCCTGAAAGGGGCAAAAGACGTTCGCACCAACCCGGTGTTGCAGCTTAACCTGGCGAACGCTTACTTACAGGGCGGTCAGCCTGCCGAAGCGGCGACCATTTTGAACCGCTACACCTTTAACAATAAAGACGATCAAAACGGTTGGGATCTGCTCGCGCAGGTTGAAGCCCAGCTCGGTAACCGCGATCAGGAGCTGGCGGCACGTGCCGAAGGCTTTGCGCTGGTCGGTCGTCTCGATCAAGCCATTTCTATGCTGAGCAGCGCCAGCTCGCAGGTCAAACTCGGCAGCCTGCAACAGGCCCGCTACGATGCGCGCATCGATCAGCTGCGCGCTCTGCAGCAGCGCTTCAAGCCGTACGAAAAGATGTAATAAGGAAGAAAAAACATGACAGACGCGGTAAAAATCTACCACAACCCTCGCTGCTCCAAGAGCCGGGATACTCTCAGCCTGTTGAAATCTAACGGTGTTGAACCAGAGGTGGTGCTGTATCTCGAAACGCCGCCGGATGCACAAATCCTTCATCAGCTGCTGCACATGCTGGGAATGGGCAGCGCCAGAGAGCTGATGCGCCAGAAAGAAGATCTGTATAAGTCCCTCAATCTGGACGACTCACGTTTGTCAGAGGACCAGCTGGTGCAGGCAATGGTTGAGAATCCAAAGCTAATTGAACGCCCGATTGTGGTGGCGAACGGCAAGGCGCGCATTGGACGTCCGCCGGAAGACGTGCTCGAGATCCTCTAGCCCTTATGCCGCAGCGCTTCCAGAAAGGCCTGCGGCGTACTTTCCCCCAGCTTTTTCTGCGTTTTTCCCCGGTTGTAAAACTCGCACAGCGCGATCAGCACCGCGCCTGCGGGTTCATCATTCACGCGTGGAATAATCTCGCGTAGCGGCACCGCCACCTGAAGCGCATTGTGTTTATGTGGATGCGTTTTCACAGCCACGTTCTGCGCCGTTAGCGTCACCTCAAAGCCAAAAGTCTCAATAGATTGTATATCAGCCGGACAGGTATCAAGCAGCGCCTGCGTCCAGGTGTTAAAGAGCTGAGGCGAGAGTCCCGCATAAAGCCGGGCATAGCACCAGCCGCTCACCGGTTCACGCGCCCAGAGCAGGTGTTGCTCCCCGCCATCGTCCATGTGAAGCGACAAAGGCAGATGATGCAGCGTCAGCGCGTGCGGCATAATACCTGCCTTTAGCGCCTTTTTCCCCTGCAACGGTGCCCCTTTTTGTTTCGCAGAGGCCGGTTTGAGATAGCGATTCAATGTCGCCCGGGAAACGGGGATCCCCAGCATGCCGTTGACCATCTGCAGCAGTTCATCTAACGGCGCGCCCGAGACGTCACGCAGGGCATTCACCAGTGCGACCTGCTCTTGTCTCATCGCTTTGTGTATCACTTTCGGTGTCGTCTGGTTATCCGAAACCTGCTCGCGGTTACGCCAGCGCCTGACGGTCGTGACCGAGATCCCAAGCTCAACGGCCAGCTCTCTGTCGCTTTTATCTGACTGCTGAAGATAGCGACGGATGCGCGGCGTGGTGGTGGCATTAGCGTGCAGTTTAATTTCCATCCCGATAATTCCATTAACCAATCATATGAGATTTATATAACACCAGCGAACGCTTTGTGACCGATTTCACCTTTCGCTCGCCGCGCTTCACTGATAATCCACAGACATAACATAAACAACGCCACTCAATCTTGTACGGAGTTCACAATGAACAATGTTCTGGGATTTCTTGAAGCAAAACTGATGCCGCTGGCGGCCAAAACGGCCCAGCAGCGCCATCTCGGGGCCATTCGCGGCGCCTACGTGTCATTCATGCCGTTTATCATCGTCGGCTCTATTCTGCTGGTGATATCCTCTTTCCCGAATCAAACCTATCAGCAGTTTATGTCTCAGGCCTTTGGTGAGAGCTGGAGCGCCATTATTGAAATCCCGTTCAACGCGGTGTTCTCCACCATGTCGCTGTTCATCAGCTTCCTGGTGGCGTTCCGCCTGGCGGAGCATTACGGGGAAGATCGCATCTCCTGCGGCATTCTTTCGCTGGTCGCCTTTCTGATCCTCACGCCGTTTATTAAGGTGGCGGAAAACGGCGGTATTACCGTCATTCCGGTGGAGTGGATTGGCAGCAAAGGGCTGTTCGTGGCGATGATTGGTTCCCTGCTCTGGACGGAGCTGTTCTGCTGGCTGAAGCGCAAAAAACTGGTGATTAAAATGCCGGACGGCGTACCTCCGGCGGTACAGGAGTCGTTCGCCGCGCTGATCCCGGCCCTGCTGGTGATGATTCTGGTGCTGGGTATCCGCATCGTCTTTGAAAACACCCACTACAACACCATCCACCAGTTTATTTACGACGTGGTTGCCACGCCGGTGCGCCACTATGGCACCTCATACTTTGGCGCGCTGATGACGGTATTCAGCATCACCATTCTGTGGTCCGTAGGCATTAACTCCGGCTCAATGATTAACGGCATTATTCGTCCGCTGTGGATGGAGAACCAGACCGACAACATCGCGGCGATTCAGGCAGGCACAACGCCGCCGCACATTATCACCGAACAGTTTTTTGACATGATCTGGATGGGCGGTGCGGGGGCCACGCTGTCGCTGGTGATTGCGATGCTGATTTTCGCCCGCAGTAAAAACATGCGCGAAGTGGCGCGCCTCGGCGCGGGCGCGTCGGTGTTCAACATCAACGAACCGATTCTGTTTGGCCTGCCGGTGATTATGAACCCGATCATGCTTATCCCCTTCAACCTGGTGCCGCTGGTGCTGGTTACCGTTCAGTATGCGGCGATGAAAATGGGTGCCGTCGCCGTCACCACCGGGGTGTTTATTCCCTGGACGCTGCCGCCGGTGATCAGCGGCTTTATCGTCACCGGGCACCTGAGCGGCAGCATCATGCAGCTTCTCAACCTGCTGATTGGCGCCATGCTGTACCTGCCTTTCATGCGTATCCTGGATAAACAGTACCGCGCGGCGGAAATGGCCAGCGTTACGCAAACCGACACCACCCTTGCAAAACAGGAGTAAAGCATGTGGGGAATTATCGCCACCTGGCGAATGGCGCTTGAAGGCGTCACGGAGTCTGCATCTGCGCTGGCTGCGGGCAAACCTGTCGCGCCGGCGGTGGTGGATGCCGTCGCCGCCGTCGAGGACTTTCCGTTTTATAAATCCGTCGGTTACGGCGGACTACCCACCGAAAACGGCGAGGTGGAGCTGGACGCCGCCTATATGGACGGCGACACGCTGGCCTTTGGCGCCGTGGGCAATCTGGTGGATATCGCCAACCCGGTGCGCGTGGCGCACGCGCTCAGCCGCCAGCGCTACAACAGCCTGCTGGTCGGCCAGGGCGCGCGGGAATGGGCGCTGAGCCAGGGCTTTGCCGATAAAACCATGCTCACTGACCGCGCCATGCAGCACTACCGCAAACGCTGCCGCGAGACGCTGGATAAAGGCTTAAGCCCTTACGACGGACATGACACCGTCGGCATTATCGGCCTCGATAAGCAGGGCTCGATGAGCGTCGCCACCTCCACAAGCGGCCTGTTTATGAAAAAGCGCGGCCGCATTGGTGATTCGCCCATTATTGGCTCCGGCTTTTACTGCGACAGCGAAACCGGTGCCGCCACCGCCACGGGCGTCGGTGAAGATCTGATGAAAGGCTGCACCAGCTACGAAATCGTCCGCAGGATGGCGCAGGGTATGACGCCGCAGCAGGCGGCAGATTCCGTGGTGTTCGAACTGGAGGACAAGCTGATGTCGCGCTTCGGCCGCGTGGGCGATCTCTCCGTGGTGTGCATGAACAACAGGGGCGAGTTCGGCGCGGCAACCAACATCAAAACCTTCTCGTTCGTGGTCGCAACGGCCCGCCAGCCGCTTACCGTTTTCCGCACCGAGCGCCAGCATGAGAAGACGCATTATCAGGCGGTAGACGATGAATGGATGCAGGCTTACGCTGCGCGGATCCGCGCGCCGATTGAGGAGTCATGATGATTACGTATCAGTTTATCACCGCGCTTTCTGACGCAAAGCCGCAGAGCCACTTGATTGCCCGCGCGAGCAGTCACCTTCTGCCGCAAAATGCACTTGTCGCAGAAATGCGCGAGTCAGACGGCATCGCAGATACCCGCTTTGGCTGTGCCCCGTTTGCCCGAATCACCCTGCTACCGGATGCGCTCTGGCAGGACAGCCTGACCGAAGGATTACTGACGGCGCTGCGCCCGCTGCTGGCCTCGCCCGTCAGCCCCGAGCTGATACTGGACGTTACGGATATCGACGATGTGGTGCTTGCGCAGGTGCTGCGCTTTCTGTTTAACCAGGCGCACAGGCTGAGTGATTTGCAGTTGAAGAAAACCAGTGACAAGGTTCGTCTTGAACATATCACCGCGCTCTGCTTACCCGAACAGCAGGACCGACTGGCGGTTATTTTCCGCCAGCAGCAGGCCATCGCCCACGGCATGGTCGCGGCGCGACGTCTGGCCGATACGCCGTCGGATCGCTGCACGCCGCAGTTTGTGGTGGAAGAGGCGCAAAAACGGTGTGCCGCCTTCCCTGCCCTGCGGTGTGAAGCGCTGGATGAAAAGCAAATCGTTGAGCAAGGTCTGGGGCTGCTGCACGCCGTCGGCAAAGGGGCGACCTGTCCGCCGCGCCTGCTGGCTATCCACTATGACGGCGTTTCTGACGGCCCGGTGCGTTGCTATGTCGGCAAAGGCATTACCTTTGATACCGGCGGCCTGTGGCTGAAGGACGGCGCGGGCATGTACACCATGAAATACGACATGTGCGGTGCGGCCAACGTGCTGGGGCTGATGCTGGCCGTTGCCGAGCTGGCGCTGCCCGTACGCATCATGGGCGTGCTGGCGCTGGCGGAAAATGCCATCGGTCCGGACGCCATGCAGCCCGGCACGGTGGCGACCGCCTGCAACGGCACCACGGTGGAAATCAACAACACCGATGCCGAAGGCCGACTGGTGCTGGCGGACGCCATCGCCTGGGCCAGCCAGCGCCATCCGCAGGCGCGCTATATCATTGATATGGCGACCTTAACCGGCGCCGTCGTCAAAGCGCTGGGCTATGAATTGAGCGGATTAATGACGCAGGATGAACCGCTGCGCGCGGCGCTGACGCTGGCGGGTAAGCGGAGTGGCGACGAAGTGTGGTCCCTGCCGCTGGACGCCCGGCTGAAAAAACAGACCGACAGCGCCATCGCCGATCTGTGCAACACGCCGACCAACAATGCGGCAATCAGCGCCTCGGCGGCGTGGCTGCTGCATCACTTCTGCCCGCCGACCATTCCGTGGGCCCATCTGGACATCAGCGGTACGGCGCTGTGGCGAGAAAACGGACGGAGCGTGGCGTCGGGAAGACCGATTCCGCTGCTGGTGGAGCATCTGATGGGAGATATCTAGCCCGGTGGCGGCTACGCCTTACCGGGCCTACAGGATCTGGCAGAATTTCGTAGGCCGGGTAAGGCGCAGCCGCCACCCGGCAAAAAACTCATAGCTTGAGAATATCTTTCACAAACGGAATGGTCAGCTTGCGCTGGGCGGTAATAGAGGCGCGATCGAGCTGATCGAGCGTGTCAAACAGCGTGCGCATTTCGCGATCAAGCCGTTTAAGCAGGAAGCGTCCCACGTCTTCCGGCAGCTCAAATCCTCGCTGCTTAGCGCGCAGCTGAAGCGCCTGCAGCTTATCTTCATCCGACAGCGGCTGGAGCTTATAGATTTGCCCCCAGTCCAGACGAGAGGCCAGGTCCGGCAGCCCCAGATTCAGCTGACGCGGTGGACGATCGCCGGTGATCAGCAGCCGGGTTTTACCCGATTCCAGAATGCGGTTGTAGAGGTTAAAGATCGCCATTTCCCACGGCTCATCCCCCGCCACGCATTCGATATTATCGATGCAGACCAGTGAGAGATGTTCCATTCCCTCCAGCACGTCAGGCACAAACCAGGTACGTTTATCCAGCGGCACATAGCCTACCGCATCACCGCGCGCGGAAAGCTCCGCACAGGCGGCATGCAACAGGTGGCTGCGCCCCGCGCCTTCGCGTGACCAGATATAGATGTATCCGCTGTGATCCTGGCGCAGCACGTTTTGCAGTGCAGCCAGTAAAGAGGGGTTATCACCCGGCCAGAAACTCGCGAAAGTTTCGTCGTCAGGGAGATAGAGTGGCAGAGAGAGCTGTGCCGGTCCGTTCAGAAGTACCTCAACCAGATCTTACATAAAATCGGAACGGAGTTTAACACGGAACCTGCAAGGAGAGAACCGGGCGATCCTTCGCCCGGCTAATACGATCAGTGTGACGCTTTTTCGCTGTCGTCAGCGTCCAGTATCTCTTCTTCCGGGCGGATCACAGAGATCAGCTTGAAGATAAGGCTCAGGCCCACGCCCACGATGGTCGCCAGCGCCATGCCTTTCAGCTCGGCCGCGCCGATGTGTACCTTCGCACCGCTCACGCCGATGATCAGGATAACGGAGGTCAGGATCAGGTTCTGCGCCTTGCTGTAATCCACTTTGGATTCAATCAGCACGCGAATACCGGACGCGCCGATCACCCCGTACAGCAGCAGAGAGACGCCGCCCATTACCGGTACCGGAATGATCTGGATAGCGGCCGCCAGCTTACCGACGCAGGAGAGCAGAATGGCGATGATTGCCGCCCCGCCGATAACCCAGGTACTGTAGACGCGGGTAATGGCCATCACGCCGATGTTCTCACCGTAGGTGGTGTTTGGCGTGGAACCGAAGAAACCGGAGATAATGGTCGAGAAGCCGTTCGCAAACATGGAGCGGTGCAGGCCCGGATCGCGGATTAAATCGCGCTTAACGATGTTCGCCGTCACCACCAGGTGGCCGACGTGCTCCGCAATCACCACCAGCGCGGCTGGCAAAATGGTGAAAATAGCGAACCACTCAAAGCGCGGGGTGTAGAAGGTTGGCAGCGCGAACCAGTGCGCCTGAGCAATCGGGGTCGTATCCACTACGCCCATTGCGAAGGAGAGCGCATAGCCCGCCAGCACGCCGATCAGGATCGGGATAATCGCCATGAAGCCGCGGAACAGCACGGAGCCAAACACCGTCACGCCCAGCGTCACCAGCGAGATGATAATGGTTTTGGAATCCGGTGACTGGCCGTCAGCAGGCAGCAGACCGGCCATGTTCGCCGCAACGCCCGCCAGCTCCAGGCCGATGACAGCAACGATTGCGCCCATCGCCGCTGGGGGGAACATCACGTCCAGCCAGCCGGTACCCGCTTTCTTCACGATGAAGGAGACCAGGCAGAAGAGCACGCCACACATGATAAAGCCGCCGAGCGCGACCTCATAACCCAGCGGCAGCAATAATAGCACCGGCGAAATAAAGGCAAAGCTCGACCCCAGATACGCCGGGATTTTGCCTTTACAGATAAAGAGGTACAGCAGCGTCCCAACGCCGTTGAACAGCAGCACGGTAGCCGGGTTAATGTGGAACAGGATTGGCACCAGCACGGTTGCGCCAAACATGGCAAACAGGTGCTGCAAACTAAGCGGGATAGTCTGTAAAAGCGGCGGTCTTTCACTCACCCCGATAGCACGGCGCGTCATAGTGTTTTCCTCTGTGTAGTATTGTTGGTGTTTTATTCAAAAAAAAGCCGACTATCAAAGTCGGCTTATTTATCGTTATTCGATTATTTCGTACCAAAGATCTTATCGCCGGCATCGCCGAGGCCCGGGATGATGTAACCGTGCTCGTTCAGTCCCTGATCGACAGAGGCGGTATACAGCTCAACGTCCGGGTGCGCTTTCTCCAGCGCCGCGATCCCTTCCGGCGCCGCGACCAGCACCAGCACCTTAATGCTGTTACAGCCCGCATTTTTCAGCAGGTCGATGGTGGCAATCATAGAACCGCCGGTTGCCAGCATTGGGTCAACCACCAGCGCCATACGCTCGTCGATGTTAGACACCAGCTTCTGGAAGTAAGGAACCGGCTCAAGGGTTTCTTCGTTACGGTAGATCCCCACCACGCTGATACGCGCGCTTGGCACGTGCTCCAGCACGCCTTCCATCATGCCGAGACCGGCACGCAGGATTGGCACTACGGTAATTTTCTTACCTTTGATCTGCTCAACCTGTACCGGGCCGTTCCAGCCTTCGATGGTCACTTTTTCCGTTTCCAGATCGGAGGTCGCTTCGTAGGTCAGCAGGCTGCCCACTTCAGAAGCCAGTTCGCGAAAACGCTTCGTGCTGATGTCATGCTCACGCATCAGGCCCAACTTGTGTTTAACGAGTGGGTGTTTCACTTCCACAATCTTCATTCTCTTTCTCCTCTGAGGTGGCATCCGCAAAAAAATCGCGGGATTATACCGCTTTTTTCGGATTGCGCCATACCCATCTTGCTTGACGTATATCAAGCAAAGTGATTTAGAGACAAAAAAACCGGAGGCGAAACTCCGGCTTGGGTGCGGGGTTCTGCCGGGTGGCGCTAACGCTTACCCGGCCTACACGTCCCGTAGGCCCGGTAAGCGCAGCGCCACCGGGCAATTATAGCTGCTCGCCGTTACTCGCGATCACCTGCTTATACCAGTCGAACGACTTCTTCTTGCTGCGGTTCAGCGTGCCGTTCCCTTCGTTATCTTTATCGACAAAGATAAAGCCGTAGCGCTTTTTCATTTCGCCCGTGCCGGCAGACACCAGGTCGATGCAGCCCCACGGGGTGTAGCCCATCAGATCCACGCCGTCTTCCACCACCGCTTTTTTCATCTCGCTGATATGCGCGGCGAGGTAATCAATACGGTACTGATCGTCCACCGTGCCGTCGCTCTCCTGCACGTCGATCGCGCCAAAGCCGTTTTCAACGATAAACAGCGGCAGCTGGTAGTGATCCCAGAACCAGTTCAGGGAGTAGCGCAGCCCTACCGGGTCAATCTGCCAGCCCCAGTCGGATTTCTGCACGTACGGGTTAGAGACCAGGCTCTTGCTCTCGTCGTAGTCCAGCTGCGGGTTGTCCGCCGTCGCTTTGGTAGCGAAAGACATGTAGTAGCTGAACCCGATGTAGTCCACGCAGCCCTGCGTCAGCGCCGCTTTATCTTCTTCGGTGATATCCAGCGCGAAGCCGCGACGCTCGAAGTAGTTGAGCAGGTGCTGCGGGTACCTGCCGCGCACGTGCACGTCGGTGAACCAGTAGCGGCGGTGCATGGCGTTCATCGCCATCATCATGTCGTCCGGCGCGCAGGTCAGCGGATAAATAGGACACATGGCAATCATGCAGCCGATCTGCAGCGACGGGTTAATCTCGCGTCCCGCCTTCACCGCCAGGGCGCTGGCCACCAGCTCATAGTGCGCGGCCTGGAACATCACCGGCTCGCGGTCTTCACCCGGCTCATACTTCAGCCCGGAGTTGGTGAACGGCGCAAAGTCTTCGTGGAAGTTAGCCTGGTTGTTGATCTCGTTAAAGGTCATCCAGTACTTCACCTTATGCTGGTAGCGCTGGAACACCACTTTTGCGAAGCGCACGAAGAAGTCGATCAGCTTTCGGTTGCGCCAGCCGCCGTATTCGGTGACCAGGTGGAATGGCATCTCGAAGTGGGAAAGCGTGATAACCGGTTCGATGCCGTATTTCAGACATTCGTCGAACAGATCGTCATAGAATTTCAGGCCTGCCTCGTTAGGCTCAAGCTCGTCGCCTTTCGGGAAGATACGCGTCCAGGCAATAGAGGTACGGAAACATTTGAAGCCCATCTCAGCAAAGAGTTTGATGTCTTCTTTATAGCGATGGTAGAAATCGATGGCTTCGTGGTTCGGGTAGTTTTTCCCTGGCAGCACGCCATTGGTGATTTCACGCGGCACGCCGTGCGCGCCGGCGGTCATGACGTCGGCGACGCTCACGCCTTTGCCGCCCTCTTTCCAGCCGCCTTCGAGCTGATGTGCCGCTACGGCCCCACCCCACAGAAAACCTGCTTTAAATCCTGACATACTCTTTCCCTCATTCGATGTTGCGGATTACTGACGGATACTGCTGTCTGAAATGGTGAACCGCGCCAATTAAGCCAGCGCGATTGCCGTGGCTGACAACGTCGGCAATATCCGCGATGCCAAACCACGTGAGATGGGTGCGAAGCAAAGCCATAAACCCGGGCCGCTCCGCAATTCCGCCGCCAATGAAAATGGTCTGCGGATCGAAAACATTCGCCAGGTTGTAGAGGCCTGTCGCAATGCCGTTAAGAAAATCATCCACCAGGCGGCGGCATGCGGCGTCGCCTGCGTCATAACCGTCAAAAATGGCTTCGCCGGTGACGTCATCAAGCGCCAGCCCGTTAAAATCGGCGTAACGCTTGCGAAGGGTGCGTAAGGTGCAGTTTTCATTCATGGAGTGGCGGGCAACGCGGCGTGAGTCCGCCCTTTCCGTGAGCATGTAGCCGAATTCCCCGGCGCGGAAACGCGCCCCGTGAACCAGCCTGCCGTTGCAGAAAATCGCCCCGCCGACCCCGGTGCCGATGGTCAACACCAGAAAGTTGTCGATATCCTTCCCCTTGCCCTGCCAGCGTTCCGCCAGCAGCACGCAGTTGGCGTCATTCTCGACAGTGACCGGTAACCCCGTCTGCGCCTCAAGCCAGGCTTTCATTGCGAACTGGTCGAAGCGGCGAATCGCCCCGCCCATGTCGATAAACCCGGTATGCGGATTCACATACCCCGGCGCGCTGACGGCGATCCCTTCAATCCCGGGATGCGCCGCCACCCAGCTCAGCATCTGTGAAAGGATGGCCTCACCGTCGCTGTTCTTAATGACGGCCTTATCTCTGCGCAGCAACTCTCCCTGCGCTGTCACGATACCCATTTTTAGTGCGGTGCCACCAATATCAAATGCGGCGATGTTCATGACTTCATCCCTCCTGAATGAAACTGAAACCGGTTTCAGCTCATGATGTTCATTCCGTAAATTGCTTGCAAGCAGATCGCCGAAACCGGTTTCATTTTCGTGAACGGTATCAAGTTTGCATCCCCTCAGAGCCGCAGCAGAAAAAAAGATCCTCTTGCCGAGAATAGGCTCGCAAACGTTTGCCTGGACTGTTAGAATTGCGCCGATTTTTCTTACTAGCTATGCAATCGCGTGGGGATTTAAGCCGTGACCAACAAAACTTCTCTCAGCTACAAAGATGCCGGTGTTGATATTGACGCAGGTAATGCGCTGGTTGACCGAATCAAAGGTGTGGTGAAGAAAACCCGCCGCCCGGAAGTGATGGGTGGCCTGGGTGGCTTCGGCGCGCTGTGCGCACTGCCGCAAAAATATCGTGAACCTGTTCTGGTCTCGGGTACTGACGGTGTAGGCACCAAACTGCGCCTGGCGATGGATTTAAAACGTCACGACACGATCGGTATCGATCTGGTCGCGATGTGCGTGAACGATCTGGTGGTACAGGGCGCAGAGCCGCTGTTCTTCCTCGATTACTACGCGACCGGCAAACTGGATGTGGATACCGCAGCCAGCGTGATTAGCGGTATCGCCGAAGGCTGCCTGCAGTCCGGCTGTGCGCTGGTCGGCGGCGAAACCGCGGAAATGCCGGGCATGTACCACGGTGAAGATTATGACGTCGCAGGCTTCTGCGTCGGCGTAGTAGAAAAATCAGAAATTATCGACGGCAGCAAAGTGGCCGACGGCGATGTGCTGATCGCGCTGGCCTCCAGCGGTCCGCACTCAAACGGTTATTCCCTGGTACGTAAAATCCTCGAAGTGAGCGGCTGCGACCCGCTGACCACCGAGCTGGACGGTAAACCGCTGGCAGACCACCTGCTGGCACCGACCCGCATCTATGTGAAAAACGTGCTGGAACTGATCGAGAGCGTCGACGTTCACGCCATTGCTCACCTGACCGGCGGCGGCTTCTGGGAAAACATCCCGCGCGTTCTGCCGGATAACACCCAGGCGGTGATCGACGAATCCTCATGGCAGTGGCCAGCCGTCTTCAACTGGCTGCAGACCGCAGGCAACGTGAGCTCTCACGAAATGTACCGCACCTTTAACTGTGGCGTGGGTATGGTTATCGCCCTGCCGGCAAGCGAAGCGGATAAAGCCGTTAATCTGCTGACTGAAAAAGGTGAAAACGCGTGGAAAATCGGTACGATTAAAGCTTCCGATTCCGAACAGCGTGTGGTCATTGAATGAAAAACATCGTGGTGCTCATTTCCGGCAACGGAAGCAATTTGCAGGCAATCATAGACGCCTGTAAACAGAAGAAAATCAATGGCACCATTCGGGCAGTCTTCAGCAACAAGGCCGACGCGTTCGGCCTTGAGCGCGCGCGGGAAGCGAACATTCCCGCGCACGCGCTGGAAGCCAGCCAGTTCGCCGGGCGTGAAGCCTTTGACCGAGAGCTGGTGCAGGAGATCGATGCCTACGCGCCGGACGTGGTGGTGCTGGCGGGTTACATGCGTATCCTGAGCCCGGCATTTGTCGAACACTTCGCCGGACGTCTGCTGAATATTCACCCTTCTCTTCTGCCGAAATATCCCGGCCTGCACACCCATCGTCAGGTGCTGGAAAACGGTGACGAGGAGCACGGCACCTCTGTCCATTTCGTGACCGACGAACTGGACGGCGGCCCGGTGATCCTGCAGGCCAAAGTGTCGGTCTTTGACGGCGACAACGAAGACGACGTGACCGAACGCGTACAGACCCAGGAACACGCCATTTACCCGCTGGTGGTCAGCTGGTTTGTTGAGGGGCGTCTGGAAATGCGTGACGGCGCAGCCTGGCTGGACGGCGTGAAGTTACCCCCGCAGGGTTATGCGGCCGAAGAGTAGTTTGTTATGTCGGGTGGCGCTGCTGCGCTTACCCGACCTGTACATTGCATTACCCGATATTCCCTTCTCCAACCCTCTAAATTCCCCAACAAAAAAAATAACTGTCATACTTTTCTGGCACTGTTGGACATATCGTGGAAATGCTCGCCATAATAAGGACGAGACGGATTTACCACGTCCTGTGATTGAACTGGAGTGTGAGCTGTAATGGGTCAGGAAAAGTTATATATCGAGAAAGAGCTAAGCTGGTTAGCATTCAACGAGCGTGTACTCCAGGAAGCGGCAGACAAAAGTAACCCGCTGATCGAGCGTATGCGTTTTTTGGGCATTTATTCCAACAACCTGGATGAGTTCTACAAGGTTCGCTTTGCCGAACTGAAGCGGCGGATCATCATCAGCGAAGAGCAGGGGTTAAATTCGCACTCGCGCCATCTGCTTGGAAAAATCCAGTCTCGTGTCATGAAAGCCGATCAGGAATTTGATGGCCTCTACAACGAGTTGCTGCTGGAAATGGCGCGCAACCAAATCTTTCTGATTAACGAACGCCAGCTCTCCGCCAACCAACAGACCTGGCTGCGCCACTACTTTAAACACTATCTGCGCCAGCACATCACCCCTATTCTGATTAACCGCGAAACCGATCTGGTCCAGTTTCTGAAGGACGATTACACCTATCTGGCGGTCGAAATTATTCGCGGTGAGAATATCAGCTACGCGCTGCTGGAGATCCCGTCCGATAAGGTTCCGCGCTTTGTGAACCTGCCGCCGGAAACCCCGCGCCGTCGCAAACCGATGATCCTGCTGGATAACATTCTGCGCTACTGCCTGGACGATATCTTTAAAGGCTTCTTCGATTACGATGCGTTAAATGCCTATTCGATGAAGATGACCCGCGACGCCGAATATGACCTGGTGCACGAGATGGAAGCCAGCCTGATGGAGCTGATGTCCTCGAGCCTCAAGCAACGTCTGACGGCCGAGCCGGTCCGCTTCGTCTATCAGCGCGATATGCCGGACGCGATGGTCGAAATGCTGCGCGAGAAGCTGACCATCTCCCGCTACGACTCGATCATTCCCGGCGGGCGCTACCACAACTTTAAAGACTTTATTGGCTTCCCGAACGTCGGCAAAGCCAATCTGGTGAACAAACCACTGCCGCGCCTGCGCCATCTTTGGTTCGATAAATTCCGTAACGGATTCGACGCCATCCGCGAGCGCGATGTCCTGCTTTACTATCCGTACCACACCTTTGAACACGTGCTGGAACTGCTGCGTCAGGCGTCGTTCGACCCGAACGTGCTGGCGATCAAAATCAACATTTACCGCGTAGCAAAAGATTCCCGCATCATCGACGCGATGATCCACGCGGCGCACAACGGCAAGAAAGTGACGGTCGTGGTCGAGCTGCAGGCACGATTTGACGAAGAGGCGAACATTCACTGGGCGCGTCGTCTGACGGAAGCGGGCGTGCACGTTATCTTCTCCGCGCCAGGGCTGAAAATTCACGCCAAGCTGTTCCTGATCTCCCGTAAAGAGGGTGACGATGTGGTGCGTTACGCCCACATCGGTACCGGGAACTTTAACGAGAAAACCGCGCGTATTTATACCGACTACTCGCTCTTAACCGCCGATGCGCGCATCACCAACGAAGTGCGTCGGGTATTCAACTTTATCGAGAACCCGTATCGTCCGGTCAACTTCGACTACCTGCTGGTGTCACCGCAGAACTCGCGCCGCCTGCTGTACGATATGATCGACAAAGAGATCGCCAACGCGCAGAACGGCCTGTCGTCGGGCATCACGCTGAAGCTCAACAACCTCGTTGATAAAGGACTGGTGGACAGGCTGTATGCGGCATCCAGCTCCGGCGTTCCGGTTAATCTGTTGATTCGTGGTATGTGTTCGTTGATCCCGGAACTGGAAGGCATCAGCGACAATATTCGCGTGATCAGCATCGTTGACCGCTATCTGGAACATGACCGGATCTACATTTTCGATAATGCAGGCGACAAGCGGGTTTATCTTTCTTCTGCAGACTGGATGACGCGCAATATTGATTACAGAATTGAAGTAGCGGCTCCGCTGTTGGACCCGCGCCTGAAACAGCAGATCCTCGATATTATCGAGATTTTGTTTAGCGATACGGTGAAAGCACGTTATATCGACAAAGAACTCAGTAATCGCTACGTACCGCGCGGCAATCGCCGAAAAGTGCGGTCGCAGCTGGCGATTTACGATTACATCAAATCACTCGAGCAACCCGATTAACCTATGCCGATAAATGATAATACGCCACGACCGCAGGAGTTCGCCGCGGTCGATCTTGGTTCAAACAGTTTCCACATGGTCATCGCCCGTGAGGTAGATGGTGCGTTACAGATCATCGGTCGTCTGAAGCAGCGCGTGCATCTGGCCGATGGCCTGGACGCGCGCAGCATGCTTAGCGAAGAGGCGATGGAGCGCGGCTTAAACTGCCTGTCGCTGTTTGCGGAACGCCTGCAGGGTTTTTCCCCCTCCAGCGTTTGCATCGTGGGAACGCATACGCTGCGTCAGGCGCTGAATGCGCCGGAGTTTCTCAAGCGCGCAGAGAAGGTTATCCCCTACCCGATTGAGATTATTTCCGGTAACGAAGAAGCGCGCCTGATTTTTATGGGCGTGGAGCATACGCAGCCGGAGAAAGGCCGCAAGCTGGTGATCGACATCGGCGGCGGCTCAACGGAGCTGGTGATTGGTGAAGACTTCGAGCCGCGTCTGGTGGAAAGCCGACGCATGGGCTGCGTCAGCTTCGCGCAGATGTATTTCCCGGGCGGCACCATAACCCGCGAAAACTTCCAGCGCGCGCGCATGGCCGCCATCCAGAAGCTGGAAAACCTGGCGTGGCAGTATCGCATTCAGGGCTGGAACGTGGCGCTGGGTGCATCCGGCTCGATTAAAGCCGCCCATGAAGTGCTGCTCGCAATGGGTGAAAAAGACGGAATTATTACCCCTGAGCGTCTGGTTCTGCTCACCGAAGAAGTGCTGAAGCATAAAAGCTTCGACGCCCTGAGCCTGCCGGGCCTGTCCGATGAGCGGAAATCGGTCTTCGTACCGGGGCTTGCGATCCTGTGCGGCGTGTTTGATGCGCTGGCGATTAAGGAGTTGCGTCTTTCTGACGGCGCGCTGCGTGAAGGCGTGCTGTACGAGATGGAGGGCCGCTTCCGCCATCAGGACATTCGCAGCCGCACCGCGCAGAGCCTGGCGAACCAGTACAACATCGACCGCGAGCAGGCGAAGCGCGTACTGGAAACCACGGAGCAGATTTACGATCAGTGGCAGGAGCAGAATCCGAAGCTGGCGCATCCGCAGCTTGCCGCCCTGCTGAAATGGGCCGCGATGCTGCACGAAGTGGGGCTGAACATCAATCACAGCGGGATGCATCGCCATTCGGCCTATATTCTGCAAAACAGCGATCTGCCCGGCTTCAACCAGGAGCAGCAGACCATGATGGCCACCCTGGTTCGCTACCACCGTAAAGCCATCAAGCTCGACGATCTGCCGCGCTTCACGCTGTTCAAGAAAAAGCAGTTCCTGCCGCTTATTCAGCTGCTGCGGCTGGGCGTACTGCTGAATAACCAGCGTCAGGCGACGACGACGCCCCCAACGTTAAAACTGAAAACAGACGACCACCACTGGACGCTGAGCTTCCCGCACGACTGGTTTAGCCAGAACGCGCTGGTACTGCTGGATCTGGAAAAAGAGCAGCAATACTGGGAAGCGGTCACCGGCTGGCTGCTCAAAATTGAAGAAGAGAGCGCCGACGTCGCGGCGTAATGTCTCAGGCGTCTGCCTGAGACGCCTCTTCTTCAGGCAAGGATTCAAGTGCTACCGGCTTGCCGATCAGATAGCCCTGTACATAATCGATACCTAGCGCGTGCACCGCGCTACGTATCTCTTCAGTTTCTACATACTCCGCCACCACCAGCATGTTCTTCATTCGCGCCAGATGGCAAATCGACGCCACTATCTGATAATCCAGACTGTTGTTGACGATGTTGCGAATGAAGCTGCCGTCGATTTTGAGAATGTCGGCGTCCACGCTTTTCAGCCGCGCATAGCTTGCGTAGCCGGTACCAAAATCATCAATTGCAATGCGCACCCCCATTTTTTGCAGCTGTCTGAGGGTCTGTTCCGCCTGCTGCGCGCTGCCGAAAGTGCTGCACTCTGTCACTTCAACGATCAGTTGCCACGCCTCCACGGCGTATTGTGTCAGCAGGCGGCTCACCTCGAGCGGAAACTGCGCCCTGCACACGGTTGGAGGGGCCAGATTAATGGCAAAGCGTTGAGCGGGCAGCCTGTCACGATGCTCTGCCAGGAAGCGTAGCGTATGTTCCAGTACCCACAGGTCGACGCGTGATGACAGCCCAAACTCCTGCGCGACGGGCAGGAACCGATCGGGAGAAATTAATTCCCCGTTCTCGTCTGGCATCCTGAGCAGCACTTCATGATAGCAATCGCCGCGCAGGCCGCGAACGGGCTGAACCATCAGAGTGAACGCGTTTTTATCGAGCGCACTTTGCAGGCGGCTCATCATCGCGACTTTATCTTTCAGGCTGCGCTGTAAATGTACGGCACCACGCTGCTGGAGATTCTCAGGGTGGTTGGTCGAGAGCGACAGATCGGCGACAACGCCCAATTCCCCCAGAACCAGATAAAGATGGTTAACCGGAGAGCGGACATAGCAGTAGCTGACGCCCACCTGAGGCTGCAAGGGCATGCCGTCCCAGAGAAAGCGGAACTGCTTGATATGTTCATCCAGAGTATCAATACGCTGCTGATGCGACTCGGCGTTGAGCCTCACCGCCAGGTCGCAACCGGTCAGATGATAGACCCGCTCATTGTGCTGAAGCGTGCCATTAATCCAGTGCGCCAGCTGCTGCTTGTACTGAATGCGCAGCAGCACACCGTAGTTGCGCCCCAGCACTTCCAGTTCCGGGATGCGCAGCAAGCACAGCGCCGACCAGGGGTTTTTAGCCAGCTCGCGCGACAACGCGCGCAGGTTGGGCATGTGCACCACCGGGTCGAGCAGCGCCAGCCTGCGGGATCGCGTATTCACGGCACGCTGGCGTGTCGCCAGCATCGACATATAAATCACCACAAACGAAAAAACCAGATAGCTGGATGAGGTGATGGCCAGCTGAATGTCATAGGCCTGGTGCAATGGAATGTAGCGGTAGAAAAAGTGAATCGACACCAACAGCACCGGCGTCCAGATTATCGACATCAGCTTATAGCCAAAACGCATTGCACCCCAGAGCATCACGGGCATCAGTAGCGATAAGGTATAGTTGGTGCTGAAAATTGAGCTGTTTTCATTCATCGGCTGCAGCAGCAGCGAAAGCAGCCCAACCAGGGCCATAGCCCAAATCACCAGCTCAACGGCCGTCACTTTTTTGTCTACCTGGGCGCGGATTTGGGACATAAGCCCGTGAATGTAGCGAGGATGGCGTATCAGGCGAATGAGCAGATAGCTCAGCGGAACGCCGGTCAGTCCGCTGACCAGCAGCGCCTGATAGTTAATGAGCGTTCGAATGTTAAGGGGATTTAATCCCGCAAGACTCTGACGGCTCTCATAGATGCCAAGATAAACCGCAAACTGAAACAGCAGCAAAAACAGTGTTGCCGGGCAGAAAACCTGCCAGAAAATGCGCTGCGCCATCAGCCGTATATCCCCATAAGCCGTCATATTGCGTCGTGGGGCAAACACGCGGTAACCGCCCCAGCTGAGCACTAAAGGGATGATAAAATGGAAAATCCCGGCGACCGTTTCAAACATCCCAACAGACGCGTAGTAACGGAAAAACAGCGCTAACACGATCCCGGGAAGGGCTTCCAGACCAAAAAACATCATCAGTGAAAGCAGGAAAAAGAGAGGCAGATAGTAGAGCGTCACAATACCGTCGCCCAGTTGCGCGAAGGTATTTACCACACTGAGAACAGGCAACAGCGCGATGGGTAATATAAACGGCAGAGCCCACCAGCGATCTTTATTTTTTTTCAGGATAGGGAGAATTTTCATAGATGCCCGTTTAAAACCCTTTCGCTCCAGAGGGTATAAGAAGACAGGCATCCAACCTGACATACTCGTCGTCCGGCAATGTACGGCACGGACGCAGTGGAGGAGGGATTTTAATTATCGGCGCAGGGAAACCGTTGACATAAATCAAACTAATTTATTCAAATAAATCTTTCTTAGGTTTTTTGAGACTCTTTTTCATGAACTTATCAATACGATAAATAGATATATTATTTTTAATAACAGGAATTAATGTAAACATTGACGGTTATTTACACATCGCAGAATTGACCCTTTCTTCCCGCTGTGCCTTAATATCCGCATCGCCCGGAAGGGTATACCCAGGAAAAACACAGTGAGTCAGGCCACGCGTATGCACAAACGACACCGATTTAACACCCGGATGACCCGCATCATACTGCTCATCAGCTTCCTGTTTTTCTTTGGCCGCTTTGTTTACTCCTCCATCGGCGCCTGGTATCACCACCAGGACAAAATCCAGTCGCAGCAAACCAGCCTGACCGTCGAAACGCCCGAACGCTAGCGTTCCGGATGCTGTTGCAGGATCCGAATAATGCCTGAAATTCCTTTGCTTAGGATCTTATCCTGACGCATCACCACAGCCAGCTGCCGTTGCAGTAAGGGCGAGAGAGAACTGACGCATAATCCTTCACGGTCTGCCTTCTGCTCCACCGCCATTTTCGGCACGATGCTGTAGCCAAGCCCCGAACGCACCATCCGTTTGATAGCCTCAATGCTGCCGAGTTGCATAGCCGGTGCAATCGTTAAGCCACTTGCCTCAAACCAGCCGTCAATCAACGCCCGGGTTCCGCTGCCCGACTCAAAGGCAATCAGCGGTTGCGTATGGAGTGCATCAGGCCTTAAGTCTGTAAACAACGCTTGCTGCGCCAGCGACGCGATAAACACGAATTCTTCGTCCATCACCGGCATCACGTCCAGCGCCCTCCCGCTGACGGGCAGCGTCACCAGTCCCATATCGAGTCGGTTTTCTTCAATAGCGCGAACAATATCGAGCGTATTGCCCGTCGTCACGCCTACGCGTAAAAGCGGATAGTCACTGCGCAGTTGCTGCAGCAATGGCGGCAGAAGATGAATACAGGCGGTCGCGCCCGTGCCAAGCGTAATGGTGCCGCTGACGTCGTGATTGAACGCGCTAACGGAACGAAGGGTTTCATCGACTGCCTGTTCAATGCGCTCACCGTGAACCAGCAATGCCAGCCCGGCAGCCGTTGCTTTAATCCCCCGCCCGGTACGCTCCACCAGACGCGTTTGCAGAAACTGCTCCAGCTGGCGTATTTGCAGACTGACGGCGGGCTGGGAAATGCCCAGCACATCCGCCGCCGCTGAAAAGCTGCCGCGCTGGATCACCAGACGGAACGTGGCGAGATAGCCCAGATTAAGCGTCGTCATTCAAAGTTTCTCTTATACCGCGCATAAGGTTGCTGACCTGCCAGCACAATACCGCGCTCGCTATGCTCTGGACAACTGCATAACGGAATGAAAGACAATGGAAACACCTACCCTGCCTCGCCACCTTGCCCTCGCTGCCGGGTGCAATCAACTCATCAACTGGGGGATCTCGTTTTATATGCCCGGCACTTTAGCGCTGGCGATTTCAGCCGACCGGGGCTGGTCGTCACCGCAGATTTACCTTGGCCTGACGCTGGCAATGCTGGTGATGGCGGCGGTTTCGCCGTTTGTCGCACGCCTGCTGGCGCGCTTTGGCGGTCAGAAGGTGGTCATGAGCGGCACGCTGCTGATTGCCGCTAGCTGCGCGGGTATGGCCTATACCCAGACGCTGTCTGGCTGGTATTGCGCATGGCTGGTCACCGGTATAGGGATGCGCCTGTCGCTGTACGATGCGCTATTCGCCGCGCTGGTGAATCTCTACGGACAGCAGGCGCGAAGAACAATCTCACGCGTCACGCTGGCGGGCGGGCTGGCCTCCGCCGTCTTCTGGCCGCTGGGCGATGGTCTGCTTCAGGTGATGAGCTGGCAGGAAGCGCTACACGTCTATGCTCTCTTCGGCCTGCTGAGCGCGACGCTGATTCTCTCGCTTCCCCACCAGCAGTTGACGGTAACCGCGAAAACCACCGCGCCGCTTCAGAGCAATGAACGACGTAACGGCTGGCTTTATGCCGCCTTCATTGCCCTTATCACCTTTGTCTCTAACGGCACCTCTACCCATCTGCCGGAGTTTATCACCCACTTCGGCCTGCCGGTCGCCATCGGCATGCTGTGGGGGATCGGCCAGACGGCTGCCCGCTCGCTGGAAGTGCTGGCGGGTGCCCGCTTAACCCCCTTCAAACTCACGCTTTTCACCGCGCTCGCCATGCCGCTCTGCTTTGTGGTTGGGCTAAGCAGTTCCCAGTTTGTCTGGTGCGCAGCCGGGTTTGTGCTGGGTTACGGTGCCATCAACGGGTTGGCCACCATTGTGAAAGCCACGCTGCCGCTGGAACTGTTTAGCACCGAAAGCTATGCCCGCCGTACCGGCATGCTGCTTATCCCCGGCCAGCTGATGGCGGCAGCCTCACCGTTTGCCTATGCGTGGCTGAATAAAACGCTGGGGATCGCGGGAGCAATGTGGGTATCAACGGGGCTGACGCTGGTGATTGCCGGGCTGGCGATAGCGATTGTGCGCCGTCCCGGCAGGCAAAGTGTATCGCACTGTATCCAGAGCACCACGCTGACAAACGGGTACAAAACGCCGCCTCCGGCAAATATCGCCGATACATAAAAATGGTTTTCTTTCCCTGTCGCCATTCAGAACCGATGAGGAGAGAACCTGATGATTCGTCGCTATGCAATATTCCCCCTGCTTGCCCTGGCATCTGTAGCACATGCCCGGCCCACACCACTGGACAACCTGAGCGCCGCAGACGTTAACGGTCCCGCCGCCGTTGCCCCGCTGGCACAGCCGCAACCGCCCGCAAAACTGATCGTCGATCCGCCCCTTGCCGGGCCGCTAAGCAAAGGCGCGGTGTTTATTCAGTACCGGGCCGAAAACTTGCGCATCGAGCCGGTATTCGGCCCCGAAGCGCTCAGGGTCACCCCGCGCATCGGGCACATTCACGTGGTGGTGGACGGCGCGCCGTGGCACTGGGCTGACGCCAGCGGAGAGCCGGTGATCCTGGTGGGGCTGCCCGCCGGCAAACACAAGGTGACGATTATTCTGGCCGACCCGACGCATAAACCGCTCGACCACAAAACCATTGAATTCACCGTACCGCCCCACGCGGCGGTCCACCATTTTTAAGGAGCCCCAGAATGAAAGCACTGACTGTACTGACGGCAGGGCTGCTGGCGCTTTCCGCCAGCGCCTTTGCAGAGAGTAAAACCAGCGTCGTGCTGGTGCACGGCGCGTTTGCCGACGGCAGCAGCTGGAATAAGGTGATTACCCTGTTGCAGAAACAGCACGCAGAGGTCATTGCCGTGCAGCTGCCGCTCACGTCGCTAAAAGATGACGTTGCCGCCACGCGGCGGGCCATCGCCCGCGCCCAGGGGGATGTGGTGCTGGTAGGGCACTCCTGGGGTGGCACCGTGATTAGCGAGGCGGGCAACGATGCGCGGGTAAAATCGCTGGTTTACGTGGCGGCATTTGCGCCGGATTCCGGGCAGTCGACGGCGGATCTGGCAGGAAGCTTCCCCGCCCCGCCGGGCAGCGCAGACATTGCCAAAACGGCGGACGGCTATTTATATCTGCCGACGGACGCCGTCAGGAAGGATTTCGCGCCGGATGTGAAACCGGGTGAACAACAGACTATTGCGGCTACTCAGGGGCCCATAAAGGGCGACGCGTTTGGCGAAAAGATCGCTCGCGCAGCGTGGCACACTAAGCCGAGCTGGTATGTGGTGAGCGAGAATGACAGGATGATTAACCCGGCGCTTGAACGCGCGATGGCGAAGACGATCCACGCGAAAACCACCGAGGTGGCGGCGAGCCACGTGTCGATGGTGAGCCAGCCGCAGATCGTTGCCCGGACGATTGAGCAGGCGACGCGGATGCACTGAGGACATTTCGCCCGGCGGCGCTGCGCTTGCGCGGGCCTACGGTTTCGTAGGTCGGGTAAGCGCAGCGCCACCCGACAAGAAAGGCCGCCTCAGCCGCCCCTCTCCGCGGAATAATCCCGATTAATCCACGCGTGGTCCTCCTCCCAGGTGAACATCCATTTGCGCACCGGCCCGGCCATCACGTTGAGGTAGTAGCTGTCATACCCGGCCATCGTCGCCACCGGATGGTAGCCCTTCGGCACCATGACCACATCGCGGTTATAGACCGCCATGCACTCATCCAGCGTTCTGTCGTCGGTGTAAACGCGCTGCATGCAGAATCCCTGCTCAGGGTTGAGGCGATGGTAGTAGGTCTCCTCCAGGTACGTCTCCTGCGGCGGATTATCCGTGTCGTGCTTATGGCTCGGGTACGAGCTGGTACACCCCTCACTGGTCCAGACTTCCACCACCAGCAGGCTGTCGGCGGGTTTGTCTTCCGGCAGAATGTTGTGCACGTAGCGCTGGTTGTGACCTTTACCGCGCGCTTCGCCGTCGATATCCTGGGGCGCAATCAGCCGCGTCGGATACGTGCCTTTTCCCGGCGCGGCGCAGACCGCCAGCTCCAGCTTGGTCAGCGCCTTCACCTGGACCGTCTCCTGCGGGGTGACGTAAACCGCCCACGGCTTGATGCGCTCGAACGGGCTCATCCGCTCGCCAATATCGTTAAACTGCGCGGAAGGCGTGCTGATGGAGGCGCGTCCGGCCACCAGCACCAGGCAGCGCTCTTCGCTGACGGCGGGCAGCGTCAGCTGCTGCCCCTCCTGCAGCTCATACGCCTCAAAGCCGACATACCCCCAGCCGGCGCGTTCCGGCGTGATGGACTGAGTGCGTCCCTCTCCGTTCGGCTGTTGCCAGCGTGATAACAGACGTGACATGTCGCCTCCTCAGATAAGCCCGGCGTCGCGCGCCAGGCGGCTCAGGTTGTTATAGCCCAGACGGGCGTAGGTCAGCGGATGGGCAATCGCCGGATCCTGCTCGGCCTCCACCACCAGCCAGCCGTGATAATCCTGCGCTTTCAGCAGTTGCATGATCGGCGGGTAATCGACGCTGCCATCGCCCGGCACGGTAAACACGCCGCTCAGCACCGCGTCGAGGAAGCTGGTTTTGCGATTTTTCACGTCCGCCAGCACGTCGGCGCGCACGTCTTTGCAGTGAACGTGGTTGATGCGCGACGCCCAGCGCTGCGCCACCGCCAGCGGATCGGCTCCGGCAAAGGTCAGATGACCGGTATCCAGCAGCAATCCAACCTCCTCTCCGGTGTGGCTCATCAGGTTGTCCACGTCGTCGGCAGACTCAATCACCGTGCCCATATGGTGATGGTAGGCAATCTGGACTCCCTGCTGCTGCGTATAGCGGGCAAATTCGGTGAGCTTCTCGCCGTACTCCTTCCAGCGCGCCTGCGGGAAGCGCGGGCGCAGATGCACCGGGGTCTGCTGCTCGCCGTGAATGCAGCCGCTCACTTCCGCAAAGACCAGCACCTTCGCCCCCAGCTCGCGCAGCAGCGTCAGGTGAGACTGCACGGCGGCGATCTCCTCCTCCACGCTGCGTTCCAGCAGGCGGCCAGAGTACCAGCCGGAGACCAGCTGCAGGTCGTGACGCTGCAAAATCGGGCCGAGCAGGCGTGCTTCGCGCGGGAATTTGTTACCCAGTTCGAAACCGGCGAAACCGGCCTCTTTTCCTTCGCTCAGACAGGTCTCCAGCGACGTCTCCGCGCCGAGTGAAGGCAGATCGTCGTTCGTCCATGTCAGCGGGTTAATGCCTAATTTCACACTCATTGTCGTCTCCATTATGCGTGTCCGCGCTCGCGCCACCAGGCGATAAGCTGCAGGTAGTTGTCCCGGATGCGCGCCACCAGCTGCGCATCGTCAATATCGTGTTTCAGCCACGCGCGGGAGGCATCGCCAAACAGCGTGCGCCCTACGGCGAAACCTTTCACCAGCGTCTGCCCCGCTGCGGCTTTAAAGTCGGCGCGCAGCTGTTCCGCCGGAGCGTCCAAGCCGAGGATCACCACCCCGCGGCAGTGCGGATCCCGGCGTTCGATAATCTCGCTCAGCGCCGTCCAGCCGTCGGCGGAGAGCGGCGGCAGCTTCCACCAGTCCGGGTAAATGCCGAGGTTGTAGAAGCGGGAGATGGCGCGCAGGTAGAGCTCGTCGCTGCGCGGCATGCTGGCGGGCAGGATCACCTCCAGCAGCAGCTCGTGCCCGGACTGGCAGCAGGCGTGGTACACCTCGGCAATTTTCTGCTCCTGCTCCAGGCGCAGACCGTGGGCATCTTCCGGGTGGAAGAAGACCAGGCACTTGACCACGTGCTCCTGCGGCCAGCTGATAAGCTGCGTGCCGATGTTGCCATGCTCCATCTCCAGCGGCCGCGAGCCCGGCAGCTCGATGGGGCGACCAATCCACCACCCTTCGCCGGTGATCGCGTTCAGCGCGTCCTGACCAAAGGTGCCGTCGCACAGCAGGCCGGCTTTGCCCTCCAGCCCGACGCGGCTCGCCGCCTCGCGGCTGGCCTGTAGTATCAGCTGCTTCAGCGCCGGAATACGCTTAAGCGACGCGCCGCACTGCATCGCCATATCCTCAAGCTGGCTGCGGTGATCGAAAGCCATCACGCACAGCTCCGGCCACTCGCGGCGGCGGGTAGTGACCCGGTGGAGATGGTTAAGATGCGGGTCAAGATCCGGGCGCGGCACCATTGCGGCGCGCGCGAGATAATCATCCAGCTCGATTTTGCTCGGCATCGCCGGGGCGCAGCCGTGGCGCGAGACCACCAGCGCGCCGCAGGCGTTGGCGTAGCGGCACGCCTGCTCCCAGCCCTCGTCGTTCAGGTAGCCGCGCAGCAGGCCAGACATAAATGCGTCCCCCGCCCCGAGGACGTTCAGCACCTCCACGCGCACGCCGGTCACCGTCAGGCCGTCGTCCAGCCGGGGCGGAATGGCGTCGGTATAGACCGAACAGCCGAGCGCGCCGCGTTTGCAAACCAGCGTTGCGTCGCTGACGGCGCGCACCTGCCCCAGCGCCTGCAGGGTATCCGTGCTGCCACCCGCAATGTGGAACTCCTCTTCGGTGCCGACAATGACGTCGAAGAGGTGCAGCACCTCCTGCAGCTCGCGGGTGACCTTATCGGCGGCGATAAAGCGCGTTTCGCCGTCGCCTAAGGCGGTCAGCCCCCACAGCACCGGACGATAATCGATGTCCAGCACCGTGCGCACGCCGTGGCGGCGGGCATAGCCCAGCGCCGTCAGCACCGCCTCGCGGGTCTGAGGGTGAGAAAGGTGGGTCCCGGTGATGGCAAGACAACGTGCGGAGGCAATGTAGCTTTCGTCCACATCGCTGGCGGTAATCGCCATATCCGCGCAGTTATCGCGATAAAAAATCAGAGGAAAGGTGTCCCGGTCTTTAATGCCGAGTAGCACCAGCGCCGTGAGGCGGTCTTTATCAGTGATCAGATGACTGGTATCGCAGCCCACCTGGTTGAGCTCTTCCCGCAGGAAGCGGCCCATATGTTCATCGCCGACGCGCGCCAGCATCGACGAACGTAAACCCTGACGCGCGGTGCCGTACGCCACGTTGCCGGACGAGCCGCCGAGATATTTGGCGAAGCTCGACGCATCCTCCAGACGGGCGCCAATTTGCTGACTGTAGAGGTCTACCGCCACGCGGCCCATGCATATCACATCAAACTGCTTTTCCACGTTGATACCTCATCAGACAATGTCGTTCACGTTCAGCCAGCGGCCTTCCCGGTGCGAGAGTGCAATCGCGTCCAGCACGCGCGACACCTTCCAGCCCTCTTCGAAGTCCGGCCACATCGGCGCGTCGGCGGCAATCCCGTCCACCAGGTCGCGCACCTCCACCGTTTTTTGATCGTTAAAGCCAATCCCGTGTCCCGCCCCCATGCAGAACGCGGCGTAGTCCGGGTGCGCCGGACCGACGAGCAGCGTGCGGAACCCCTGACGGTTCACCGGATCGTCATGCAGATAGAGCTTCAGCTCCGCCATGCGCTCCTGGGTGAAGCTGATAGCGCCTTTCGTTCCGGTAATGACGTACGACAGCCCCATCTTGCGGCCGCAGGCGACGCGGGAGGTTTCAATGACGCCCTGCGCCCCGCCCGCAAAACGCACCATCGCGTGGGCCTGATCCTCGTTTTCGACGGCGATCATCTCCGACGATCCGGCCTTCGCCGGGCGTTCCGGTACCACAATCTTCAGGTCGCCGCAGACCTGCTCAATCTCCCCCACCAGGTACTGGGCCATATTGACGATATGCGCCGCGAGGTCGCCCAGCGCGCCCAGCCCGGCGGTCTCTTTAAAGCAGTGCCAGTGAATGGGCGATAGCGGGTCGGCCATATAGTCTTCGTTGTGGGTGCCGTAGAAGTGGATCACCTCGCCAATCTCGCCGCGGGCGATAATCTCCTTCGCCAGCTGCGCGGTCGGGTTCTTCATGTAGTTGAACCCCACCAGGGTTTTCACGCCGGCCCGCTTCGCGGCGTCAACCATCTCGCGCGCGTCGTGGGCGTTCAGCGCCAGCGGCTTCTCCGAGTAGACGTGCTTGCCGTGGCGAATAGCCTCCAGCGCCATCTCTTTATGCAGATGGTTGGGTGAACAAATATCCACCACGTCAATGGCCGGGTCGGCCACCAGCGCCCGCCAGTCTCCGGTTGAGCGGTTAAAGCCAAACGCCTGCGCACGCTCTGCCGCCAGCGTCGGGTTTACCTCGGCCACCATCTCGCGCACCAGTTTGCCGCGCAGGTTGAACACCGTCGGGGCCTGGGCATAGGCGATAGCGTGCGCCTTGCCGATATACCCGGTGCCAATCAATCCAATACGAACCTCTTTCATCGTGATCCTCACAGTGCGCCGCGACGGCTTTTGGCATAGGTATCGAATGCCACCGCCAGAACGATAATTAATCCGGTGATAATTTGCTGGTAGTAGGCCGAGACGTTCATCAGCACCAGGCCGTTAATCAGAATGCCCATGATGATGGAGCCGATAATGGTGCCGCCGATGCGCCCGTAGCCGCCCATCAGCGAGGTGCCGCCAATCACTACCGAGGCGATGACGCGCAGCTCAAAGGAGATCCCGGCGACCGCCTCGGCGCTCCCCAGACGAGCGCTCAGAATGAAGCCCGCCAGCCCCGCCAGACAGCCAATCAACACGTAGACGCTGACCAGCACACGCTTGACGTTGACCCCCGCCAGGCGCGCCGCCTCCGGGTTGCCGCCAATAGCGTAGACGAAGCGGCCCCAGCGGGTTTTATGCAGCGCCAGATAGCCGCCGACGGCGACGATGGCGAAGATCCAGATCGGAATGGAGATGCCGAGCAGCTCCCCGCGTCCCCACCAACGGTAGCCAGGGTCGAAACCGGCGATCGGCGCACCGTCGTTAATCACCAGCGTCAGGCCGCGCCAGATGGTCATCCCGCCGAGCGTGACGATAAACGGCGGCAGGCGCAGGCGGGTGACGCCCAGACCGTGCAGGAAGCCAATCGCCGTGCCCATGGCCAGACAAATTCCCAGCCCAATCAGCCAGCTCATGCCGCCCCAGGCGTTCGGGTCGACGGTGGTGAAGTTGTCGCCTTTAATCACGTACGCCGCGGTCATGGCGCACACCGCCAGAATGGAGCCGACGGAGAGGTCGATCCCGGCGGTCAGGATGACGAAGGTCATCCCCACGGCCATGATCCCGTAGATGGACACTTCGGTCAGGATGTTGAAAATATTGCGTTCAGAGAAAAAGTTGCTGTTCTGCGACTGAAAGAAGATCAGCAGCAGGATCATGAAAATCAGCACCCCGAAGCGCTCGAAGAAGGCAATGGGATCGATGCGTCCGGCGCGTTTGACCGGGGCCTGCGTTTTAGAAATCATCTGCGTCATGAGAAACTCCGTTATGCCGCGTTCAGGGCGTTGTGGTTGATGGCCATCATCGTCATCAGCCGTTCTTCGTTAGCGTCGTCGCCGTGGATCACGCCGGTCACCCGGCCTTCGCTGAGGGTGATGATCCGGTCAGACACCGCCATCACTTCAGGCAGATCGGAGGAGATCACGATCACCGCCACGCCCTTTTTCGCCATGTCAAACAGCACCTGGTGCACTTCCGATTTGGTCCCCACGTCGATGCCGCGCGTCGGCTCATCGACGATCAGCACCCGTGGATTGAGCGCCATGCAGCGCGCGAGGATCACTTTTTGCTGGTTGCCGCCGGAGAGCTTGCGCACCTCCTGCTCGCTGTTGACCATTTTGATCTGCAGCGCCTGGCGGTAGGACTCAATCAGATCGTCCTCTTTGCGGGTGTTCACAAACCAGCGCCACTGCAGCAGCGAGGAGAGGCAGGAGAGCGACAGGTTGTCGCGAATCGACAGCCCCAGCACCGCCCCCTCTTTTTTACGATCTTCCGGCACCAGCGCCACACCGTGGTCGAGGGCATACAGCGGATCGCGCGGCTGGTACGGCACGCCGTCCAGCTCAAAGCTCCCCGAGGTAAACGCATCAGCGCCAAACAGGCAGCGGGCCACTTCGGTACGTCCCGCGCCCACCAGCCCGGCAATGCCCAGCACCTCCCCGGCGTGGACGTGGAAGCTGATGTCGTGCAGGGCGATGCCGTGCGGATCCAGCGGCGGCTTTTCGCGGCTCAGTCCCTTCACCGCCAGGCGGACGGGTTTGTCTTCATGATGCGTTTCGCTGGCGGGACGACGGTTAAAGGCCACGTCGCGTCCAACCATCAGGCGGATCAGCTGTTCTACGTTGGTCTCCGCCACCGCGCCGGTGCCGGTGAAACGGCCGTCCTGGAAAACGGTGAAGCGATCGCAGAGCTGGAAAACTTCATGCAGACGGTGGGTAACGTAAATAATGCTCACGCCGCGGTTTTTAAGCTCTCGCACCACGCGGTGCAGGCTTTCCACCTCGCTGTCGCTCAGCGCGGCGGACGGTTCGTCCATAATGATTAACCGGGCGTTGAGGGTCAGCGCCCGGGCGATCTCCACCATCTGCTGCTGGGCGACGCTCAGGCGGGCGACAGGCGTGGTCGGCGCAACGTTTAGCTGCAGGTAATCGAGAATGACCTGCGCCTCCTGGTTTACCGCCTTTTCGTCGACGATCAGGTTACGCTTGCGCGGCTCGCGCCCGAGAAACATGTTTTCCGCAACGGTCATGTTGGGCAGCAGGTTGAATTCCTGATAGATGGTAATAATGCCCTTGTTCTGGCGCTCCACCGGGGAGTCGTCCACCGGCAGCGTTTCGCCGTTGAACCAGATATCCCCGCGCGTTTGCGGCTGCGCGCCCGCGAGCGCCTTCAGCAGCGTGGATTTCCCCGCCCCGTTTTCCCCCAGCAGGGCGTGAATTTCTCCGCTGCCGACGGTCAGCTGCGCGCTGCTCAGCGCCCAGACGCCGGAAAAGCTTTTGGCCAGGTCGGTCACTTTCAGTAAGGGTTGCGACATCAGTCTGCTCCTCCTCATGATGAGCCGCCAGAGGCGGCTCGGGACATATTAGTTACCGGCCTCACCGATACGCTCAGCCTGCTGCAGGTTCTCTTTGGTGATCAGCGTCGGCGGGTAGTCGGCCCCGGTGATGGCTTTCTTCTCACGCACGTTGGCCACCAGCTGGCTCATCGCGGTCTGCACCGCAAAGCCCGGACGCTGATCCGCCGTTACCGCCAGCCAGCCGTCGCGCACGCGGGCCAGCGCTTCCGGCACCGCATCGAAGCCGGTCACGAGGATCTCGCCCGGCTTCACGCCCTGGCTCTGCAGCGCTTCAATCGCGCCCAGCGCCATATCATCGTTGGCGGAGAGGATCACCTGCGGGCGCTTCGGCAGCGAAGGCAGAACGCTTTCAACAATGCGCATCCCTTCTGAACGCATCCAGTTCCCGGTCTGATCGGCGACGATCTTGTACTTATCCCCGCCCGCCTTCAGGCTGTCGCGGATCCCTTTGGTGCGTTCAATATTGGAGGAAGAACCCGGCTGGCCGGTGAGGAGAATGATGTCTGCGCCGTTGGGGAATTTGGTTTTAACGAAGTCGCCAACCGCCTGGCCGCCCTTGTAGTTGTTGGCGCCGAAGTGCGGCACTTTCTTCTGGCTATCGACGGAGCGGTCGAGGGTAACGATCGGCAGTTTTGCATCCTGAATTTCATCCACCGCGCTGGAGACCGCGTTCACGTCGTTCGGGGAGACGATAAAGCCCTGCGCCCCTCGGGTGATGGCGTTTTCCAGGTCAGCCACCTGCTTCGGTGAGCTGCCCTGCCCGTCCAGCACCTGAAGCTTCACGCCCATCTCTTTTGCGGCTTTCACCGCCGTGCGCTGCATGTGAACTTCAAACGGCATGGCCAGGTTTGGCGTACTGAAAACAATTTGCTCGTTTTCGGCGAGGGCGGCCCCGGACGTCATGGCGATGAGGGCGGCTACGATCAGTTTTTTCATTATTATGTCTCTCTGTGTAGGGTTGTTGTGTTTAGAGGACGATCTCGCGCTGGCTACGCAGTGACTCCAGCGCTTTATCCGCAAGGTACAGCGCACGTTCACCATCACCGCCGCTACAGTCAGGCACCGCTTCGCCGCGCAGGACCGCAACAAAGTGTTCCCATTCCGCGGCGTAAGCGGATTTGTAGCGCTGCAGGAAGAAGTGTTCCGGCAGCGCGCTGGTGCAGCCCTGTTTGCCGTAGTGCTGCACCTGGTTTTCAAGAATGTTGCCCGCGCACAGCAGCCCTTCGGAGCCATGCAGTTCCAGGCGCTGGTCGTAGCCGTAAGATGAACGGCGGCTGTTAACGATGGTCGCCATCGCGCCGGAGGCGTATTTCAGAACGATAAACGCGGTATCGATATCCCCCGCCTCACCAATCGCCGGATCCACCAGGTTACTGCCCTGGGCATACACCGACACCGGCTCTTCGCCCATGATGAAGCGCGCCATGTCAAAGTCATGAATGGTCATATCGCGGAACATGCCGCCGGAAACGCGCACGTACTCGGCAGGCGGCGGAGACGGGTCGCGGGAGATGATCAGCAGCGATTCCGGTTTGCCGATGCGCCCGGCCTGGGCATCGGTTTTCACGCGGCGGAACTGCGGGTCAAAGCGGCGGTTAAAGCCGATGAACAGCGGCACGTCGTACTCTTTAACCACTTTCAGGCAGTCGCGCACGCGGGCGAGGTCAAGGTGTACCGGCTTTTCACAGAAGATGGCCTTGCCGTGGCGGGCGGCCATTTCAATCAGATCCGCGTGGGTGTCGGTCGCAGAGGCGATCAGCACGGCATGAACGTTAGGGTCGGTCATCACCTCATCCAGGCTCTGCTGGCGAGCGTGATACTGCGCGGCAAGTCGAGTGGCAAATTCCTGATTCGGGTCAACCACGGACCAGAGCGTGGTCGCGCCGTGGCTGGCGATGTTAGCTGCATGTACCTGGCCAATTCGGCCAGCGCCCAGTAAAGCAATGTTAAACATAACGGCTCCCGGTGTTGGTGAATGCTGTGAACTAACGACCCTATAAATAAAACATTTATTTCATTTTTATAAATAGTGAAAATTATGTTTTTGAGTGCGGGTTAACACTTTTGAGATGAATGAGATAAATTTTGTTATCAATCTCACAACATGGGAAGACATACAGAAGCCCCCTCACCCCGGCCCTCTCCCCAAAGGNAGAAAAGGCCGCACCGAACCATCCCCTCTCCCCTTTGGGGAGAGGGCCGGGGTGAGGGGAAATGAAATGAAAATTTCGTTAAGGCGGGAAATTTAATACTGCCGGGCTTTTTTCACCTGCGCCTGCGTTTGCTCCGCGGCTTCGCGCACGGCAGACGACTCTGCCACCTGCGCATCACCGGTTCGCCACCAGGAGGCGTAATCGTGGGTCATGGTCTTCGGCAGCACCTTGATGTCCAGTAGCGTCGGGCCCGGATGCGCGCGTGACGCCTCCAGCGCCGCCAGCAGGCTTTGCTCATCGTTCACTCGCCATGCGCGACAGCCATAGCTTTCCGCGTTTTGCGCAAAGTCGACCTTCACCAGCGGCCCGTCAAGCCGCCCGGTTTCCGGGTTGCGCCGACGGTTTTCCGTGCCAAAGCTGCCCATGCCGTGCCCCATCTGCAGGTTATTAATGCAGCCGAAGCTGGCGTTATCAAACAGCAGAACGGTGACCTTAATGCCCTCCTGAACGGCGGTTTGCAGCTCGGAGTGCAGCATCATGTAGGAGCCGTCCCCCACCATGGCGTACACCGGCTGCTCTGGCCTGCCGAGCTTCGCGCCGATGGCCGCCGCAATCTCGTAGCCCATGCAGGAGTAGCCGTACTCCAGGTGATAGCTGTCCGGCGTTTTGACCTGCCAGAGGCGCTGTAAATCGCCCGGCAGCGAACCGGCCGCGCCCACCACGATGGCGTTATCTTCAATATGCTGGTTGATCAGCCCCAGCACCCGCGTCTGGGTCAGGCGGGTGTTGAGCGTCTCGCCGTACTCCACCAACTGCGCATCCAGATGCCCCGCCACTTCGGGCGCGTCGTCAGGACGCCACTGGCGATCCCACAGGCGACGGCACTCGTCGCGCCAGGCGGACTTCGCCTCGGCGATCGCCTCTCCCCAGCCGCTGCGATACTCCTTGAGCAAGTGGGTTAATGCCTGGAGCCCGGTTTGGGCATCCGCAATCAGCGCGGTCGCGTCCAGCTTCAGGGCGTCAAACTCGGCCACGTTCAGCAGCAGAAATTCAACGTCCGGATGGGAAAAAAGCGCCTTGGAGCCGGTGGTAAAGTCGGTCAGGCGCGTGCCGATTCCGATCACTAAATCCGCCTGTGGCGCGAGCTGGTTGGCGGCCATTCCGCCCGTCACCCCCACCCCGCCCAGATTAAGTGGGTGGTCACTTACCAGCGCCCCCTTTCCGGCCTGGGTTTCGGCAAACGGCAGCTGCAGCGTCTCGACAAATTCGCGAAACGCCTCATGCGCGCCGGAATAGCGCACGCCGCCGCCGCACACCACCAGCGGACGACGCTTGCGGGCGATTAGCGCCCGCGCCTGCGCCAGACGCTGCGGGTCAGGCGGACGGCGTTCGATGTGGTGCACGCGACGCGCGAAGAAGCTCAGCGGATAGTCCCAGGCCTCACCCTGCACGTCCTGCGGCAGGCAGATGGTCACCGCTCCGGTATTGGCGGGGTCAGTAAGCGTTCGCATCGCGCTTAGCATGGCGCTCATCAGCTGCTCCGGCCGATTGATACGGTCCCAGTAGCGGGAGACCGGGCGGAAGCAGTCGTTGGTGCTGATGCTTAGGTCGTGATACTGCTCAATCTGCTGCAGCACCGGGTCCGGCTGGCGGCTGGCGTAGATATCTCCCGGCAGCAGTAGCAGCGGGATGCGGTTCGCCGTGGCGGTGGCCGCGGCGGTCACCATATTGGCGGCACCCGGCCCAACGGAGGAGGTGACGGCAAAAATACGCTGACGGCGGTGCTGTTTGGCGAATCCCGTCGCCATATGGGCGATCCCCTGCTCGTTGCAGCCCTGCATCACCTGCAGATGGCCCGGGTCCTGCTCCAGCGCCTGGCCGATACCGAGCACGTTGCCGTGCCCAAAGATGGTGGCGACGCCCTCGACGAACGGCGTTTCGTTGCCGTCAACGCTGACATACTGTTGATTAAGGAACCGGACCAGCGCCTGGGCCATGGTCATACGTTCGGTTTGCATAAAACCTCCTGTCAGCCCAGCGTCGGCATGGAGAACGCAGCACCTGTCTCCTGCTGCATTTCCGGCCAGCGCGCGGTAATGGTTTTCATTCGGGTGTAGAAGCGCACGCCGTCGTTGCCGTGGACGTTGAGCGCGCCAAAAATCGAGCGCTTCCAGCCGCCGAAGCTGTGGAATGCCATCGGCACCGGGATCGGCACGTTGACGCCCACCATGCCCGCCTGCACCTCTTCGCAGAAGCGGCGCGCGCAGCCACCGTCGCGGGTGAAAATGGCCGAGCCATTACCATATTCATGGCGGTTAATCAGATCCACCGCGCTGGCGTAATCTGCTACGCGCACCACAGAAAGCACCGGGCCGAAAATTTCTTCTTTATAGATGGTCATCTCCGGGGTGACGTTATCGAACAGCGTAGGCCCGACGAAATAGCCCTGCTCGTGGCCCTTCACGCTGAAGCCGCGGCCGTCCACGCGAAGTTTCGCCCCCTGCGCTTCCCCGCTGTCGATGTAGCCCAGCACCTTGCTGCGGTGCACTGAGGAGATAAGCGGCCCCATTTCGTTTTCCGGCGACTGGTCCAGACCCGGCCCGACGCGCAGCGCGGCAATCTGTTTTTCCAGCCGGGCGCAGAGGTCATCGGCGGTGTTATCCCCCACCGCCAGCACCACCGAGAGCGCCATGCAGCGTTCCCCCGCCGCGCCGTAGGCCGCGCCCATGATGGCGTTGGTCGCCATCTCCATATCGGCATCCGGCATGAGAATGCAGTGGTTTTTCGCGCCGCCCAGCGCCTGACAGCGCTTACCGTGGGCGGACGCGGTCTGGTAAATGTATTCCGCAATCGGCGTAGAGCCGACAAAGCTCACCGCCTGCACGCGCGGGTCGGTCAGGAGCACGTCAACGGACTCCTTATCCCCCTGCACCACGTTGAACACGCCGTCCGGCAGTCCAGCCTCTTTCAGCAGCTGCGCCAGCGCGAGCGCCAGAGAAGGATCTTTTTCCGACGGTTTCAGCACGAAGGTGTTGCCGGTCGCCAGCGCAATCGGGAACATCCACATCGGCACCATCGCCGGGAAGTTAAACGGCGTGATCCCGACGCAGACCCCGAGCGGCTGCATCAGCGAGTGGCTGTCGACGCCGGTACCGACGTTCGCCGAGTGTTCGCCCTTTTGCAGATGCGGGATGCCGCAGGCAAATTCCACCACCTCCAGGCCGCGGGTCAGTTCGCCCACCGCGTCGGAGAAGACCTTGCCGTGCTCTTCGCTGATGATGCGGGCCAGGCGCTCCATGTTCTCTTCCAGCAGCGCCTTGAAGCGGAACATCACGCGCGCGCGCTTAAGCGGAGCATGGCGCGCCCACGCAGGAAACGCCTGCTGCGCGGCGGCAATGGCCTGTTCGGTTTCCCGCGCCGTACTCATCACCACCTGGCGGATCTGCTCGCCGGTGGCCGGGTTGAAGATCGCCTGAACGCGCTGGCCTGAACCGGTGACACATTCGCCGTGAATAAAATTCGCTACCGTCTCCATCCTTAACCTCTCGCTGTTGATACGTGACTGTTACCTGAACGCTGTGTACTGAACACTATATATGAAACAAATATTCCATTTTAAGTTGAAATAAAATAAATGATGATTATTGTGATCAAGGATGGATTTTTATGTTAACAGGCAACAACACTGACGCAGCGTGCGCTATTAAGGAATTTCGGGCGAGGAAATGACTGAAGTTTCTGTTTCATTTTTGCTGCCAGATGGATGGCCGACATTTAAAAGACGCGGTTTTGCGTTTAGAATCATAAGACTGTATTTGGGGGATAAGATGACGACAGCAACCAGCCTGAACGAACTGCAGCAGCAAATCCGCGATCGCTACGATAGCCTGAGCAAGAGGCTGCAGCAGGTCTCCCGCTACGTGCTGGATAACACCAACAGCGTGGCCTTTGATACGGTTGCCGTCATTGCCGAGCGCGCCGACGTGCCGCCCTCGACGCTGATCCGCTTTGCCAACGCCTTTGACTTCACCGGCTTCAACGAAATGAAACAGCTGTTTCGCATGAACCTGGTTGAAGAGACCGCCAGCTACAGCGACCGCGCCCGGCTGTTCCGCGAGATGGAGAGCGAGGCCGTGCCGGAAACGCCGCTCGATATCCTGCAGGAGTTTGCCCGCTCAAACGCGCAAGCGCTACAGCAGCTGGCCGCCCGCGCCGAACCGGAGATGCTGGAGCGCGCCGTGCAACTGCTGGCAGACGCCGACACCATCTACATTGCCGGGCTGCGCCGCTCCTTTAGCGTCGCTGCCTACCTCACCTATGCCCTGAGCCACCTCGAGTGCCGCCCTATCCTGCTCGACGGCATGGGCGGGATGCTGCGCGAGCAGATCAGCCGCATCAAGGCGCGCGACATTGTGGTGTCGATCAGCTTCTCGCCGTACGCGGAAGAGACGGTGATGGTCAGCGAAACCGCCGCCAGCGTCGGCGCGCGGCAGATTGTGATTACGGACAGCCAGATAAGCCCGCTGGCGACGTTTAGCGATCTTTGCTTTGTGGTGAAAGAGGCGCAGGTGGATGCGTTCCGGTCACAGTCGGCAACGCTGTGTCTGGTGCAGTCGCTGGTGGTGGCGCTGGCGTATAGGTTGGGTGGCGGGGAGAAATAGCCCCGATGCAGTTTGGTGGGCCGGGTAAGGTATAGCCGCTACCCGGCCGCCTGAAGAGCATCAGCCAGACATTAACGACTCCTTATCTCGGGGCAATCAGAATAACTGACGGAAGAGAGAGTATTCAGACGTTGCCCCGTAATCTGTAACACCCGCAGTAGAAGCATGATGCCGCGGCGGGTATCAGGATCGTTGAGCGCGGCGAACACCTGCCGAAGCGAAATATCCCCTTCCCGGTTAATCTGCTCACCCCACGCCATGCGTAGCGCGGTTCCGCCTTCCCAGCCCACGGTGACCACATCTTCAAAAACGCCAGCCAGTTTTTCGACCATCGCGTTATCGGTCATTTCCAGCAGGTCTGCTACTACGGCGAGTAGATCAACCAGATTATTCAGACGATTGCCTGCCATCAGCGGGGCGAGGCTTTTTAATAACTGTTCCTGTTCACTCATCAGAACATCCCCCTCACGACACCCCAATACAGTCCTCGGTTAAAGCCGTTTCGCAGCATGCCGCCAAGCTTGGTTGCAGGCATAGGCGTGACATCATTGCGATAGTCATACACCAGCGGCATGCCCGCCCAGAGCCCCATCTGCGCGACCGCCTGAACCCGCCCATCGTAGTGGTTACCGCTTCCGGAAGGTCTGCCGTACAGCTCCGCCACAATGTTATCGGCAACGATCGGCGCCTGGTTGTGGCATGACCCTCCCGCTTTACTGATCGGCAGATCGACGGTATCGCCGATCACATACACCCCTTCCAGGCCGTAGACGCCCAGCGTTTGGTGATCCGTCGGCAGCCAGCCTTCACCGTTATGAACCTCACTGAGGCCCGTATTACGCACCGCTTCTACTGCCCTGATGGGAGGCGTTGCCATCAGAATGTCGAAGTTCTGTGAATCGCCCTCAGCGGAATAAGCAATTTTGCCGTCAGGGTCGACATGGCTTAAGGTAAAGCCGCGCTGATGCTGTATTCCTTTGGCAGCAAAAATATCGCCCAGCGCCTCCCCAACCGGACGCTGCAGGAACAGACAGTTTCGCAGCAACTGCGCTACGGTTGGATAGGTGTAAACGATCTCAACCTGATTACGTACGCCGCGCTGACGCAGATAGTCGTCAACCATCAGCGTGGTTTCAATGGGGGCGATGCCGCACTGATGGGGAACATTCGGTGTTTCCGGGAAAGAGACGGTAATAAATATTCGCCCCTTTTTAATGGTGGAGAGCTTATGCGCTAATTGTCTTGCCGCCGCATATTGATAAAAATGGTCGCCCGCTTCGGCAAGGCCGGGGATTTTTTGGGGGAAAGGCGTGCAGCCGGTTGCGATAACCAGCAGGTCCCAGTCGTAATATTGCTTACTGGCACCGTACAGTCGACGCTGTTTAAATTCGAAAGATTCAATCTTATCGGTAATAAATCGAATTTCCGGACTCAGTAATTGCCGTTCAGGCCGTGCCAGTTCATGGTGGTGGAAGAGGTTAAACGCGACATACATAAACGCCGGTTTGTAGTAATGCACCGGCGATTCGGAGATCAGCATCAACTCCACCTGACCGGCAGCAATTTCACGCCGTAATTTTCTGGCCAGCAGGTTGGCGACAATCGTCCCTCCCGTGCCGCCGCCAACAATAATTATGCGGTTTTTCATTCCATTATTCGCTCATGGTAGTGAATGGGAATTCACGTAACCAGACCGCTTCACTGTTACGCTCAGCTAAAGGGTAGTAATGGAATAATATTCCGCAATAAAACCTTTATCGAGAAATTTAATTTTGACAACCACATCATCATTTAAAATATACACTACAAAATATAATTCATATCTTTATAACGTAGTCTCTTACTATGGTCTCTTTTCATCACCATTATTCGCCAAAGAGCAGCTTTGTGTACTTTTTAGAGACAGCCCCGGAGCGCTGTCCGTTCGCGCCATAATAGCGATCTTCACGGCACAGTCGTTCCTTCACATCGCAGAAAATGCCGTTGGCAAAGGTGAATTCGGTCAGATCGACATTGCTCGACGTGAACACCTCGTTTGCAGCAGCCTTCTTACCGAGATACGTCTCTGTCAACTCGCGGGATAATCCCTTGTCATTGGCGCATACATATCGGTCGCAGAGCACGCCCGATGCTGGCGACTTGAGTCTGGCGGGGGATTTGGCCTGGACGGACATGGCGGACACGGCCAGCAGCGCGGCCACAGAGAATGCGAGTATTGACTTGTTCAAGATGATAATCTCCGTTGGTGAATGGGTGTCGGCTTTGCAACGGGCGCGGTGGAACCACCATTCATAAGGGGTGTAATATCCTGGATGGTTCTAAGTTTCAGCAGGAAAAGCCCCGTTTAGCTTTTTGTTGACCTAACAGTTGTCGCAAGTTCGGCTCGGAGGCAATTGTAAGGGCCCTATCCAGGTGAGTCATGCGATTTTAGAGACCCGAACTACTATGCTCTACACGGAGTGGGCTTGTGGGGCGGGTTAGGTCCGGTATGAGCGAGGGGCTGAAGTTTATAGTTTTATGGCACATACAGATTTTACGTACATAACCGTGTATTAGTTAACAGTGAGCAGGTCAGGACGCATCAAAAAACTAATGTTTTAAGAGGGGAGTAATGGTGTATGATATTTCGTTTTTTCTTAGGAGTGTGAACCTAACTAGATGATTAGAAGCATAAATCATCACGACTCACTTTCAATTAATTGAACCAACTATGCTTACAAGTATTATAAATCTAATATTAAAAAAACCTGGTTTAAAAGCAAATGAACTGGCACGTGAACTGGGTATGGCCCGAAAAGAGCTTAACCAGATTTTGCATAAAAAACCGGATGTTTTTCATAAAAATGAGAGCTTTGAATGGTCAATTAGGGGAAGTGCCGTTTGCAAACTTTCACTCAAATCTCAGAAAAAATGGATTACTCAGAATGATTTTGAAGTTGCTTTAAAGGAACAAGGCTCCCCTCTTGAGTGCAACATCGACCAAGTCATCATTGAAATTGTTGGAGAGCAACGATTGTTGCTCTGTGCTGTAGCCAGGCTACTGGCTTTGTCTAATCAATTGGCTGACGCTGGTAAAATCGTCACACTCGATTTTACGAATAATAAATCAACAGTCTCATACTTGAATCGGGCCTGTTTTTTTGCCCGCTTAGCACCTGAAATTATTGTCCTACCTCAAAGACCCGCAGTTGAAGATTCTGAAGTCTATAAAGCTAAAAGTATTTCATTGGTTGAGCTTCTTGAGTTAGGGACTGACGAGAATGTGCCGTCCCGAATACGTGATAGTTTTATAAGCGTTTTCGGACATAACGAAGCGACTAAGCTCTTCACAGTCGTTGCGGAAATGGTGGGTAACGTAGAAGATCATTCCGAAACACCTATACCAGGTTTCGCTGGGCTTCAGTGTTACTCTCCTGGTAACAGGCAATCTGTAGTAGTTGTGGTTTCAGATAGTGGAAAAGGGATCTGTGCAACTCTACGCCCTGCTCTGGCTGAGCATTTTCCTAAAATTGCCGCTATGTTCCCTTCAGGAGCCACTGCCTCGGATCCAAAACTTATCCTTTATGCAATGAAACACGGAGGCTTAAGCAGAACAGGTAAGGGACGGGGCGCAGGCCTTCATACCAGTCGTGAGAAAGCCGAGTTGCTTAAAGCAAAAGTGACAATAAGGCAGGAAAACTTTTCAGTTAATCTGAGTTATTCGAACGGGGCACTTGAGAAAAAACACTGGGACCTCAATTTGCCAAAATTGGCAGGAACTCATGTTGTGTTCGAGTTCTCTTTGACATCGCCAAAAATTTCTGATTAAACTCGTGCTATGAAACAGAAAAATTATATCCTTAACTTGATAAAATATGCTGGTGAACCTAATCCTTACGGTACAACTAAAGGGAGGAAGGCCCATGCTAACCTAGTTGATGACATTGCAAAACTTATCGGTGCCTCGGAGGTAGGCATTTCGCTTGCTAACATCCAGAGCGCAGACGTTTCTTTCTTCCGTGAATCTGTGATTTATTCAGTAAAACGCTATAGCCGCGAAATTGCTTTTTACATCTGCGATGTCAGCGATGAAGATTTGATTTCTAATCTTCATGGTGCTGCTCTTTCTGGAGAACAGCCACTGACATGCTGGAAGGGAGAGCAGTGCCGGTTCTTGGGACCTGAGACTTCAGCTTCAAATAAAACGCTTCTTGATTTCATAGTAAAAAAACATAAAACCACTACTGCTGAGGCCGCGGCAGGTCTTGACATTAGTGTCCAGAATGCAAGCACACGGCTTAAGCGTCTCACGGAAGAAGGCTTCCTTTTACGCTCGGAAGAGTCAGCCGAGAGCGGTGGTAAAGAATTTATCTATAAAATTATCGGTATTTCTGCTTAAAGGGCTTCCATTAAGCAGAAAAAGGATCTATTGTATCGCCAATGGATCCTTTTTTTTGACATCTGATTAAACAGGATTCATTAAACAGAATACATGACGGGTCTGATGATTAAGGAGACAGTTCATCTATCGGGGCTTCTTCGAGAATCATTATTAAGCAACACATAACTATGCTGAAACAAGAGGTTAGCATGAGTCATTCAACCGGTTTATCTGAGCATGCGTACTCCATCCTGATTGGTGACGCTGAATTAAACTTTCGTAGCATCACGATCCCGGATCCTATCGTAACGGGACGACAGATTCTGGAAGCCGCGAATGTCCGCCCGACTGATGAGCACATTGCCGTGGCATGGCTTTCAGATGGGGCACTAGAAACCCTACGTGAAGATGAACGTTTTGATCTTCGGGAAAAAGGGGCTGAAAAGGTGATTCTGTTCAAAGCTGCAGACCTTTACCGTTTTATCTTGGATGGACGTGATTTTGTGTGGGGTGCCACGACCATTTCAGGATCTGTTCTTAAAAAACTGGCAGGTGTCGAAGCCACGACTCACGATGTTTATCAAGAGATGCGTAAAAGCGAAGACATGTTGATACGTGATGAAGATATGGTCGATATATCTCTCCCTGGCCTGGAACGCTTCTTTACTGCGATTGCGCAAACAACCGAAGGGCTTTCATCTTTCCTTCCCCGTCGAGACGCTGCATATCTTGAAAGTCGAAATATTATTTTTGAAGAGTGTTCAGAATCGGGTCAGTCCGGTGTGATATTGAAAGGAGTCCAGTTACCAGTGGGAAAGTTTACTTCAGATGTTGTTGATGTTTTGATTATGCTTCCTGCAGGCTATCCTGACTGCCCACCAGACATGTTCTACTGCACGCCTTGGTTAAAACTCTTGGCTAACGCGACTGACCCGCGTGCTGCAAATGTAACTCATGCGTTTGCGGGCCAGGATTGGCAACGCTGGTCACGGCATAACAATGAATGGCGTCCCGGTGTAGATGGTTTGCACACCATGGTGAAACGCATTGAGCTGGCACTGGCCGAGGCGGGATAATTATGGACATGATTTTGTTGGAAGCTCATAAGGATGAACTTAATTCTATTCTGCAAACTGACGGAGATCGTGAAAACTCAGCGTATATACTCTTCGGCAAAGTTTGTATTCAAAATGACCCGTGGTCAGGCAAGGCGCGCCAGCGCCTTGTTTCCCACAAAATAATTCCGGTCCCAGAAGAGGAAAAGATATCGTCTTCTGATGTTCATGTAACTTGGTCTACCCGTACATTTGTCAAGCTTCTTAAATTAGCTGAAAGAGAAGATCTTATCTTAGGGATCGTGCACACTCATCCAGGTAGTTACGCATTTTTCTCTGAACAGGACACCCGTAACGAAAAAGATTTGCTTAAAATCTTATCGAATCGTTCAGGCGATGGTCATACTTTTGTGAGTGTAGTTTTAGGTGGAGACGGCTCTTTCTGCTCACGGTTATGGACCACACCAAGCCACGAGGAGATATTTGAAGCAATTATCGTTTCGGGTCGATCATTAACTTTTCATGGTAATAAAGAATCAGCTGATGCTGAAATGTTTGACAGGCAAGCCCGTTTATTTGGCCCACTGTTTAACTCTACGGTGAAAGGGTTACGAGTTGGTATTATTGGCTGTGGTGGTACGGGAAGTCCTACGGCAATGTTGCTGGCAAGACTTGGCGTTGGGAAATTGCTCCTTATAGACGATGATGTAATCGAATTGTCGAATTTAAACCGAGTCCATGGTGCCAGAAGAGACGATGCATTGAACCGAGTACCAAAAGTCGAGGTTATTGCCCGGGAAATTTCGAATGCTGATTTGGGAACAAATGTTGCTATTTTCAAAGGTTGGGTTGGAGACACTAAAGTAAGAGATGCTTTAAAATCTTGTGACGTGATTTTTGGCTGCACTGATGATCATGATGGCCGATTATTTCTGAACAGATTAGCTTATTTTTATGGCATCGCTGTTCTTGATATGGGAGTTCGTATCATACCTGCCAGCAAAAACCGCACCTATGAGATGGCAGGCCGAGTTACGTTGGTCGCACCTGGGGCTCCCTGTTTGCTATGCCGTAGGTTAATCAATCCCGTCACTGCCAGAGACGAAGCTTTGAAGCGCTCAAATCCAGAAGAATATGAACGTCGAAAAGCAGAGGCATACGTTCTAGGAGGCGGAGACCCAGCTCCTGTTGTTATAACCTTTACTACCGAAACTGCTTGCATGGCGGTCAATGAGCTTCTCCAAGGGTTAACCGCATTCCAAGGAGAAAATGGTATGAAAGCAGGACGTATACGTCGCTTCGATATTTCAGAAGATAGAGCAAACACCTGTTTACCGGTTTCAGGATGCCAATTATGTGCCAGTCAAGAAAATTGGGGAAGAGCAGATATCATTCCATTTTTGGATAGGGTAGGTAGTTGATGGGGCGTTTTTTCGCAAAATTTTTAAGCTGGGCCAAGTTTATAAATTTCGATCTACTTATTAGAAGATCAGAAACATTTCCTTTAAATAAAAATTTGAGGAGTGACGACCTTATTTTTGTCGTTGATGGAAATATTGAGAAATGGGCCTGCTTAAAATGCCCCGGCAACTGTGGAGAAATGATATCCCTTTCTCTTAATCAAACAAGACGTCCTAGGTGGAACGTAACATATGATTATTTAAACCGACCAACAGTTAAACCTTCAATACATCAAAAAAATGACTGTGGATGTCACTTTTGGATAATAAAAGGAAAAATTGAATGGTGCAAGGGAGGACGACCTAAAAAAAATTAATTGAAGTTTCATTTTTAATTCATTGTTTGCCTTTTCATTGTAAAATGCCATCAACTTGCCGTGCCGCTCCAGATAGCCGCGCTATAGCTGCTCAGGATCCATAACACTTAAGGCATATACAGCTTGAACACGCGCAGTTCAATCATCATTACAACCAGATTCTACTCGCGACCCATTATATCCGAACCATATGTGGGGCTCTGTAAAGTCACATCGGACGAAGATTGTCCGCTTTTGGCACTCGCCTGACAACGCGAGAGCGAGAAGATTTAGGTTTAAATTGGCGCGTCATGGTATCAGGTGTAATACATAGTTTTACCGATAAATCCCCCCTATCAAAATACCACGTTCAACCACGCATGGTGTTGCCAGCCATGGTCCAAAAAAAAGCCCGCAATCCGCGGGCTTAGAGATAATTTAGAACCTGTTAGTACCAGACATTTCCTGTTAGGAAATCATTCCCACTCAATCGTAGCCGGTGGCTTACCGCTGATGTCATACACCACGCGGGAAATACCGTTAACTTCGTTGATGATGCGGTTAGACACGCGGCCTAAGAAGTCATACGGCAGGTGCGCCCAGTGCGCAGTCATGAAGTCGATGGTTTCCACCGCACGCAGGGAAACAACCCAGTCGTACTTGCGGCCATCGCCCATCACGCCAACGGAGCGAACCGGCAGGAACACAGTGAACGCCTGGCTCACTTTGTTGTACAGGTCAGCTTTGTGCAGCTCTTCGATGAAGATAGCGTCCGCGCGACGCAGCAGGTCGCAGTACTCTTTCTTCACTTCGCCCAGCACGCGCACGCCCAGACCCGGACCCGGGAACGGGTGACGGTAGAGCATGTCGTACGGCAGACCCAGTTCCAGACCGATCTTACGCACTTCGTCTTTGAACAGCTCGCGCAGCGGTTCAACCAGACCCATCTTCATCTCTTTCGGCAGGCCGCCCACGTTGTGGTGAGATTTGATGACGTGTGCTTTACCGGTTGCGGAAGCCGCAGACTCGATCACGTCAGGGTAGATGGTGCCCTGCGCCAGCCACTTCACGTCTTCCAGCTTCAGCGCTTCTTCGTCGAACACTTCAACGAACACGCGACCGATGATCTTACGCTTCGCTTCCGGATCGTTCTCGCCTTTCAGCGCGTCCAGGAAGCGTTTTTCGCCTTCCACGTGAACGATGTTCAGACCAAAGTGGTCGCCAAACATGTCCATAACCTGCTGGGCTTCGTTCAGACGCAGCAGACCGTTGTCCACGAACACGCAGGTCAGGTTTTTGCCGATGGCGCGGTGCAGCAGCATCGCGGTCACGGAGGAGTCCACGCCGCCGGAGAGGCCGAGGATCACTTTGTCATCGCCAACCTGCTGGCGGATACGCTCAACGGCGTCGTCGATGATTTTTGCCGGGGTCCACAGAGCTTCACACTGGCAGATGTCACGCACGAAGCGCTCCAGCATGCGCATACCCTGACGGGTGTGGGTCACTTCCGGGTGGAACTGCACGCCGTAGAAGCGTTTTTCTTCGTTCGCCATGATCGCGAACGGGCAGCTTTCGGTGCTGGCAACGGTCACGAAGTCAGACGGGATGGCGGTGACTTTGTCGCCGTGGCTCATCCACACGTCCAGCAGCGGTTTGCCGTCTGCGGTCAGGGAGTCTTCGATACCGCGCACCAGCGCGCTGTCGGTGACAACTTCTACCTGCGCATAGCCAAACTCACGCTCGTTAGAGCCCTCTACGTGGCCGCCCAGCTGCATTGCCATGGTCTGCATACCGTAGCAAACGCCGAATACCGGCACGCCAGCTTCGAACACGTACTGCGGCGCGCGCGGGCTGTTCTCTTCGGTGGTGCTTTCCGGGCCGCCGGACAGGATGATGCCGCTTGGATTGAATTCGCGAATCTGTGCTTCCGTGACATCCCACGCCCACAGTTCACAGTAAACGCCCAGTTCACGTACGCGACGCGCCACCAGCTGAGTGTACTGAGAACCGAAGTCCAGGATGAGAATGCGATGTTTATGAATGTTTTCCGTCATTGACGCTAATTCCGAGGCAAGTGAAACAAAAACAGAGCGCCCGGCAGAAGCCGGGCGCGGAAACTTATCAGGAGCCCAGACGGTAGTTCGGGGACTCTTTGGTGATCGTCACGTCGTGAACGTGGCTTTCCTGGATACCCGCACCGCTGATGCGTACGAATTCCGCTTTGGTACGCAGCAGGTCGATGGTACCACAGCCGGTCAGACCCATACAGGAGCGCAGGCCGCCCATCTGCTGATGAATGATCTCTTTCAGACGGCCTTTATAGGCAACGCGACCTTCGATACCTTCCGGCACCAGTTTGTCAGCGGCGTTATCGGTCTGGAAGTAACGGTCAGAGGAACCTTTGGACATCGCGCCCAGGGAGCCCATGCCGCGGTAAGATTTGTAAGAACGGCCCTGGAAGAGTTCGATTTCGCCCGGGGATTCTTCGGTACCGGCCAGCATGGAGCCTACCATCACGGCAGCAGCGCCTGCGGCGATCGCTTTGGCGATGTCGCCAGAGAAGCGGATACCGCCGTCAGCGATAACCGGAATACCGGTACCTTCCAGCGCTTCAACCGCGTCAGACACCGCGGTGATCTGTGGAACGCCCACGCCGGTGACGATACGGGTAGTACAGATAGAGCCAGGGCCGATACCCACTTTCACCGCGCTGCAGCCGGCGTCAGCCAGCGCGCGAGCGCCTGCGCCAGTTGCCACGTTACCGCCGATGATCTGCAGGTCAGGGTATTTGGCACGGGTATCACGAATACGTTGCAGAACGCCTTCGGAGTGGCCGTGAGAGGAGTCAATCAGCAGGACGTCAACGCCCGCAGCAACCAGCGCGTCAACGCGCTCTTCGTTGCCTGCACCAGCACCAACCGCAGCACCGACGCGCAGACGGCCATGCTCGTCTTTACAGGCGTTAGGCTTACGTTCTGCTTTCTGGAAATCTTTAACGGTGATCATGCCGCGCAGGTGGAAGCTGCTATCAACAACCAGCGCTTTTTCAACGCGTTTTTCGTGCATTTTTGCCAGCACCACGTCGCGGGTTTCACCTTCGCGAACGGTAACCAGACGCTCTTTCGGCGTCATGTAAACGCTGACAGGCTGGTTCAGGTCAGTCACGAAACGCACGTCACGGCCGGTGATGATACCGACCAGTTCGTTCTCTTCGGTCACAACCGGGTAACCGGCGAAGCCGTTACGTTCGGTCAGGGCTTTCACTTCGTGCAGCGTGGTGGTTGGCAGAACGGTCTGTGGGTCAGACACGATGCCGGATTCATGTTTCTTCACGCGGCGAACTTCTTCCGCCTGACGTTCGATAGACATGTTTTTGTGAATAAAGCCAATGCCACCTTCCTGTGCCAGAGCGATAGCCAGGCGCGCTTCAGTCACGGTGTCCATTGCCGCAGAGAGCATAGGAATGTTCAGGCGAATGGTTTTCGTCAACTGCGTGCTGAGATCGGCAGTATTCGGCAGAACGGTGGAATGAGCGGGAACGAGGAGGACGTCGTCAAACGTCAGTGCTTCTTTAGCGATACGTAGCATGGGCAATATCTCTGACCTGGGTGGTTAAATATTGCCGTGGCATTATACAGAGCGTAACCGATTGCATCTACACTTTTTTGAAAAAAATGCTTGCGATCGCCCCTCAGCAGGTTACTATCGACTGAATAACTTGCTGATTTAGAATTTGATCCCGCTCACATGTTATCCTCTCAATCCCCCTCAATTTATACTGTCGGCCGCCTTAATCAGACGGTGCGTTTGCTGCTTGAGCAGGAAATGGGGCAGGTCTGGATCAGCGGTGAGATATCAAACTTCACGCAGCCGTCTTCCGGACACTGGTACTTTACCTTAAAAGACGACACCGCCCAGGTGCGCTGCGCGATGTTCCGCAACAGCAACCGCCGCGTGACGTTCCGCCCTCAGCACGGCCAGCAGGTTCTGGTTCGCGCCAATATCACCCTGTATGAACCGCGCGGTGATTATCAGATTATCGTCGAGAGCATGCAGCCTGCGGGCGAAGGTCTGCTGCAGCAGAAGTACGAACAGCTTAAAGCCAAACTCTCTGAGGAAGGTTTGTTCGACCAGCAGTTCAAAAAACCGCTGCCCTCACCTGCCCACTGCATTGGGGTCATTACTTCGAAAACCGGTGCAGCGCTGCACGATATTTTGCACGTGCTGAAGCGTCGCGACCCTTCCCTGCCCGTCATCATCTACCCGACCGCCGTTCAGGGTGACGATGCGCCAGGCCAGATTGTACGCGCCATTGAGCTGGCAAACACCCGTCAGGAGTGCGACGTATTAATCGTCGGGCGAGGCGGCGGTTCGCTGGAAGATCTGTGGAGCTTTAACGACGAGCGCGTGGTGCGGGCAATCTTTGCAAGTCAGATCCCTGTAGTGAGCGCCGTCGGTCACGAAACGGACGTAACGATAGCGGATTTTGTCGCGGATCTGCGCGCGCCTACGCCGTCCGCGGCGGCGGAAGTGGTCAGCCGCAACCAGCTGGAACTTTTGCGTCAGATTCAAAACGGACAGCAGCGCCTTGAGATGGCGATGGACTACTTCCTTGCCAACCGTACTCGCCGCTTTACCCAGCTTCATCATCGTCTTCAGCAGCAGCACCCGCAGCTGCGTCTGGCGCGTCAGCAGACCGTGCTGGAACGTCTGCGTCAGCGCATGAGTTTTGCGGTGGATGCGCAGCTTAAGCGCGCGGTATCACGCCAGCAGCGCGCTACGCAGCGCCTGAACCAGCAGAACCCACAGCCGAAAATTTATCGCGCGAAAACGCGGATTCAGCAGCTGGAGTATCGTCTGGCAGAGACTGTCCGCGCGCGTCTGAGCACCACCCGCGAACGTTTTGGCAATGCGGTGACCCATCTTGAAGCGGTCAGCCCCCTCTCCACGCTGGCGCGCGGCTATAGCGTGACGACGGCGACGGACGGCAAAGTGCTGAAGCAAACCAAACAGGTCAATACCGGTGATGTGCTGACGACGCGTCTTTCCGACGGCTGGGTAGAAAGCGAAGTGAAATCAATTAAACCGGTGAAAAAGACGCGTCAGCGTAAAACCGGATAATTCTTCGCCGGTTACTTACTATACTGCTGCTATTCCCTTTTTTAATAAGGAGAGCAGCATGCCCCATCTTCACAGCGTAATCCCCCCCTATATCCTTCGTCGTATTATCGAAAGCGGTTCCGAGCCGCAGCAACGCTATGCCCGCCAGACGTTAACCCACGTCCAGACGCTGATGGCCCACATGCCGGGAAAACCCGCCGCGCCTCACGTGAATAAAGCCGGGCAGCTGGAGCGCGATATTTACGACGCGAAGCAGACCCAGGAGCTGCCGGGTACGCAGGTGCGTTACGAAGGCCAGCCTTCAAACGGCGATGTGGCGGTGGACGAAGCCTACGATTATTTGGGTATTACTCATGATTTCTTCTGGAAAGAATATCAGCGTGATTCGCTCGATAATAAAGGGCTTATTTTGACCGGCACCGTACATTACGGCCGGGAATATCAGAACGCCTTCTGGAACGGTCAGCAGATGGTATTCGGCGACGGCGATGGGGAAATATTTAACCGCTTTACCATCGCCATCGACGTGGTGGCGCACGAGCTGAGCCACGGTGTGACCGAGACCGAAGCCGGGCTTATCTATTTTGAACAGTCGGGCGCGCTGAACGAGTCTCTGTCAGACGTGTTTGGCTCGCTGGTCAAACAGTACCATCTGAAGCAAACCGCTGATAAAGCAGACTGGCTCATTGGCGAAGGGCTGCTGGCGAAAGGGATCAACGGCAAAGGACTGCGCTCAATGTCTGAACCCGGCACCGCCTATGACGATCCGCTGCTCGGCAAAGACCCGCAGCCCGCGCACATGAAAGATTTCATTAAAACGCGCGAGGATAACGGCGGCGTGCACCTGAACTCCGGCATCCCCAACCGGGCATTTTATCTGGCTGCGACGGCGATCGGCGGCTACGCCTGGGAAAAAGCGGGATATGCCTGGTACGACACGGTTTGCGATCGCAATCTGGCGCAGGATGCGGATTTTGAGGCCTTCGCAAAACTGACGATCGCGCACGGAGAGAAACGCTCCGGCAGCGACGCTGGGGCGGCCATTAAACAAGCCTGGGAACAGGTGGGAGTGTTGTAAATGCAGGTTCCGGAACTGACGGATGACGCCGTAGTTGAGCTGGCCCGGGAAGGCGGCGTCGCTTTTATTCCCAAGCTGAGCGGGCAGCGCACCATCGCGCTCTCCTCGCTCAATGAGGCCCAGCGCCAGCGCCTGGTGAGCATCCTGGAGCAGGCTTTTCCACGCGGCCAGCCGCCGGGGCAAGCCTCTTCACCCGGCAGCGGCGACCAGCGCTATTTCCGCATCCAGATTATCTGGACCGGGCAAAATCAGGCCCACTACGCCGATATCATCGTGCTGGTGCCCGAGCAGGAAGCGCCCGAGTCGCTGGTCGAGCTGTGGCAGAAAGGCGAAGGCTGCGTGTGCGATTAACCTTCTGCCCGAACAAACTCCACGCGTTTTTTAGAGATAAGACCGTGGCCGTTCTGGCAGAAATAATCCACCGCGCCGCAGGCTTTTAAAACCTGGAGTGGCTGATGGCACTCCGGGCAGCGGGCTTCAAGCGCAATATCCTTATTACAGCTGTCGCAGTGCGCCACCCCGTTCTGGGGCTCCAGCGGTGTCTGGCAATCCGGGCAGGTAATCGTCATGATGGCTCCTTTAAAGCGTTCAGGTCTGCAATAATTTTACCACGTTACGTTCAGTGCGGGCCACGCAGCTGCTGCTGTAACGTCAGCAGCTGCGTCACTTCCTCGATCCTGCGGCGCGTCGTGCGGCTCACCTCATGCGGATCCCGTTCATACAGGCTGTTGGCGCCCAGAATATGCTCTGCAAGACAGTGCTCGTAGATCGTGCCGGGAATGTTCCAGCGTTGACGCGTGTCGCCATTTATCAGCTCCAGCACATCTTCAGCGCCATGCCGGTCGTAACTGATGCTCCGCCCGTCGCGCAACCAGAGCCGTAAGCCTTTTTGCCCGCCTTCGGGTCCCGCGTATTTGTTAAGCCAGATATCCACCGGCACGCCGCTGATGCTTCCCTGAAGATGCGCTTCGCCTTCCGCCGTGGTCAGGTCGCCTTTCGCGATATCGCGCCCCAGGCGGTCTTTAACCGTGACGACCTGCAACGTCATCTCATCATTCCCGCCCAGATAGCGCACCGTTTCGCGCAGCATCGCCAGCACGTGCGTACCGATATCCAGAATCACGCCATCAGGGTGGCGAAGCGTACGCGCATCCGGCTCACCCGTGGCAAAGTTAAGCGCGATGGGCTCCCCTGCAGCGTTATATCCGCTCGGCTCCTGCAAAAAACCATCAATTTTGATGATGTCAGAGACATTGCCAACCAGCGACCGCTTCACCGTTTCGATACGCGCCATCCAGTGATCGAGCGCCAGCACGCGGGAGGCGGCGTCGTGGCTCGCCAGCAGCGCGTTGAGTTTTTCTGTCTGGGGAAGCGTGGCAATAATCGGTTTTTCAACCACGATGCGGGAAACCGATGAGGCGAGAGCGTGTTCAAGCACCTCAAGATGGTGCAGCGACGACGTGGTAATAAACAGGGTATCAAGCGGCTGGGAGAGAAGTTCAGACAGCGTGGAGCAGCGCGTTACACCCTCCGGCTGTTTTACAGGCTGGATATCAAAGCCTAAACAGTGAGGGGGAGTATCAAAAAGTTTTCGTATTGCGGGCAGGTAAGCTGTTTCAACGACTGCGCCAAGACCAACAAACCCTAACAGCATGTTCTTACCTCGTTGAGTGAATTGCCGGGGCATAACACCGCCCCGGCAAGATCGAGGTTTAAGAGGCGTTAGCAGCCGGTTTAGTCTGCGCATTTTCCAGCATGCGGCGCACCGGAACAATGAGGACGATCAGTACCGCGGCACAAATCAGCAGCGCGACGGAGCAGCGCGCAAAGAGATCCGGCAGCATATCCAACTGGTCGGCCTTCACGTGGCCGCCAATCAGGCCTGCAGCCAGGTTACCCAGCGCACTGGCGCAGAACCACAGCCCCATCATCTGGCCGCGCATTCTTTCCGGCGCAAGCAGCGTCATGGTCGCCAGACCAATCGGGCTCAGGCACAGCTCGCCAAGGGTTAGCATCAGAATGCTGCCCACCAGCCAGAACGGCGACACGCCCGCCCCACCGTTGCTCAGCACGTTCTGTGCCGCCAGCATCATCAGACCAAAGCCCGCTGCGGCACACAGAATACCAATAACAAACTTGGTGATGCTGCTCGGGCGAATGTTCATGCTCGCGAGCTTCGGCCATGCCCAGCTGAACACCGGGGCCAGCAGGATAATAAACAGGGCGTTGATCGACTGGAACCACACCGCCGGAATTTCAAAATCACCGATCATGCGGTTAGTGTAGTCGTTGGCAAACAGGTTGAACGACGTTGGCTTTTGCTCAAACGCAGACCAGAAGAACGCGGCGGAGACCAGCAGGATAAAGCAGACCAGCAGCCTGGCGCGCTCTTTGCGATTCAGACCCGCGAAAAGGAACAGATAGATAAAGTACAGCGCAACGGACGCTGCAATCACGTAGACCAGCACGCTGGCAACAGCCACCGGGTTAATCACAATCACGCCCTGAGCAATCAGCGTCACGATAACTGCCACGCCGACGGCCAGCGCCAGCAGCCATGCGCCCACGCCGTTGCGCTTCACCACCGGGCTGTTCCAGGTGGAGTCGAGACCGACTTCGCTGTCATAGCGTTTCATTGCCGGAACGGCAAACACGCGGAAGATAATCAGCGCCACCAGCATCCCGATACCGCCGATACCAAAGCCCCAGTGCCAGCCGTGAGTTTTAATCAGCCAGCCGGAAATCAGCGGTGCGATAAACGAGCCCATGTTGATGCCCATATAGAACAGCGAGAAACCGCCGTCACGACGCGCATCGCCTTTTTTATACAGGGTGCCGACCATTACCGAAATACAGGTCTTGAACAGGCCAGAACCGAGCACAATGAACATCAGGCCGATAAAGAACAGGTTGTCGCCCATGATTGCAGAGAGCGCAATCGACAGGTGACCGAGCGCAATCAGGATCGAACCGTACCAGACGGCTCTCTGCTGACCGAGCCAGTTATCGGCCAGCCAGCCACCCGGCAGCGCGGCCAGGTACATGGTACCGGCAAAGATACCGACAATCGCCGAGGCGTTTTCACGCGCCAGCCCCATGCCGCCGTCATAAACGGTCGCAGCCATAAACAGGATCAGTAACGGACGAATGCCGTAAAACGAGAAACGTTCCCACATCTCGGTGAAGAACAGTGAACCGAGTGGATACGGATGGCCGAAGAACGTTCGGCTCTCTTTTGGATTAACAGAGGATTGCATAATTCTCCCGAAAGGTATGTGTCGTGCTTGTAAACACCAGCATGTACGCCGGCCAGTTACGTATCTGACCGATTTTTTACATGCGGCGAAAAGTTAGTTAACCATTTGATAACCAGTCGCTAGTTTTGTCTAGTACCGGACCCAGGACTTTAAGACGAAAATTCGATGATTGTCTACTTTTCTGGATTTAAAGATGGTTGGGAATGAATAGTGATTGACTTCACACAGAGAAAACCGGCGGTATGATTGAGCAAAAAAAACCCGCGATATACGCGGGTTTTCAGGAGAACGGCAAAGATTATTTGCTTTTCTTAATGTGCTTAATCAAACGCTTACGCTTACGCATCTGGTTTGGCGTCAGGGTATTACGCTTGTTGGCGAACGGGTTTTCCCCTTCCTTGAACTGGATACGGATAGGCGTACCCATCACGTCCAGCGATTTGCGGAAGTAGTTCATCAGATAGCGTTTGTAGGAATCCGGCAGGTCTTTCACCTGGTTGCCGTGGATCACCACGATTGGCGGGTTATAACCACCGGCGTGAGCATATTTCAGCTTCACGCGACGACCGCGCACCAGCGGCGGCTGATGGTCTTCCGCAGCCATATTCATGATGCGCGTCAGCATCGCGGTGCTCTGACGACGGGTGGAGCTGTCGTAGGCTTCACGCACGGACTCGAACAGGTTACCCACGCCGCTGCCGTGCAGCGCAGAAATAAAGTGCACGCGCGCAAAGTCGATAAAGCCCAGACGGAAGTCGAGGGTCTCTTTCACCTGCTCGCGCACTTCGTTGCTCAGGCCATCCCACTTGTTGACCACGATCACCAGTGAGCGCCCACTATTCAGAATAAAGCCGAGCAGAGAGAGATCCTGATCGGAGATACCTTCACGCGCGTCGATGACCAGCAGCACCACGTTGGCGTCTTCAATCGCCTGCAGCGTTTTGATAACGGAGAATTTTTCCACCACATCGGTGATTTTCCCGCGCTTACGCACGCCCGCGGTGTCGATGAGGACAAACTCACGTTCATCGCGCTGCATCGGGATGTAGATACTGTCACGTGTGGTGCCCGGCATGTCGTAAACCACGACGCGCTCTTCACCCAGAATACGGTTAGTAAGCGTAGACTTACCTACGTTTGGACGACCGACGATGGCCAGCTTGATCGGCAGGTCCTGCGGGTTGAAGGTGTCTTCAGGCTCTTCTTCGCCCTCTTCACTCTCTTCGAATTGCGCCCAATACTCAGCGTCTTCGTCCACTTCTTCCGGCGGGTTCACTTCGTCAACCCACGGCAGCAGCACGGTTTCCAGCAGGCTGGTGACGCCACGGCCATGCGATGCCGCAATCGGGTAGATTTCACCCAGGCCCAGAGACCAGAAATCCGCGACGGCCTGATCGGCATCGATACCGTCAGTTTTGTTCGCCACCAGGAAAGTCGGCTTTTCGCGTGAACGCAGGTGTTTGGCAATAGCGGAGTCTGCAGGCATCAGGCCAGCGCGCGCATCCACCATAAACAGCACCACGTCTGCTTCTTCAATCGCCAGCAGAGACTGTTCCGCCATGCGGGTTTCAACACCGTCTTCTGTGCCGTCGATACCGCCGGTATCGATACAGATGAACTCGCGTCCTTCCACCTCTGCACGACCGTACTTACGGTCACGCGTCAGCCCCGGGAAATCCGCAACCAGCGCATCACGGGTGCGTGTTAAACGGTTAAAAAGAGTGGATTTTCCAACGTTAGGGCGCCCGACAAGCGCGACCACAGGTACCATGTTTGAAGCCTCATAAAATTCAAATAAACGTCGCTTTTGCGGCGTTTTTAAAAATGTCAAAACGGCTCCTGAGTGAACAGGAGCCGTTTAGTATACTACAACCGCCGGGTAATTAACGCGTGATCGCGTACAGCGTGCCGTCTTTTGCCTGAATCAGCAGTTTACCGTCAGCTACTACCGGATCGGTCAGGAAACCAGAACCATCAACTTTTTGCTGTGCAACAAAGCGACCGTTTTCTGGATCGATCCAGTGCATATACCCTTCGCTGTCACCGACTACCAGGCTGCCGTTGTACAGGGCTGGCGCAGTCAGCAGGCGGTGCAGCAGATCGCTCTGCGTCCACAGCGTTACGCCGCCTTCAGTGCTCAGCGCCAGCAGGCGATCGTTCTGGTCAACCATATAGATGCGGTTACCGTCAACGATGAAGTCATTCACGGAGCCCAGTTCACGTTTCCACATGATCTGGCCGCTGCGCAGATCCAGCGCGGTCAGGTTGCCGTTATACGCCAGCGTATAAACAACACCGTCAACAATGACCGGGGTGGTGTCCACGTCGCTCAGACGGTCGATTTCTGTTGAACCGGTCGCCTGGGAAATACGCTGCTGCCAAATCATCTGGCCCTGCTGCATCAGTACCGCGCTCACACGACCGTTATCACCGCCAACAATCGCAGCACCGAAAGCCGTTGCCGGGGCGGACTCTCCACGCAGAGACAGCGCTGGCATATCCAGGTTAACGGTCCATTTCACCAGGCCGTCCGCTTCGTTCAGCGCCTGCAGCTGGCCGTTGCTGGTATGGATCAGCACCAGACCGTCACTCACCACAGGACGAGACAGAGACTCACCGGCAACGGTCGTTTGCCATGCAACAGAACCGTCACTGGTGTTCAGCGCATAAACCTGCGCTTTTTCGCTTCCCACGTAAACGTGACCGCCAGCGACGGTCAGGCCGCCGGAAAGCAGCGCAGGTTTACGGGAGAACCAACCGTCTTTTTCCGCCAGGTTAACGGACCATACTTCTTTCCCGTCATCGGCGTTCACCGCTTTCACGGTACCTTTGCGGTCAGCGGCATAGACAACGCTGTCCGCATACGCAGGATGCAGGTTGGAGTAGAAATCGCCAATCCCACTGCCCACGGAGACGTCCCACGCGGTGGATGGGGTAAACTGGTTTTCAACCGTTGGCAGCGGGGACATTTTTACAACATCTTCTTCGCCACTGAACAGTGAACAACCACTCAATAACGTAACAGAAAGCAGTCCTGGCAGAAGTAATTTACGCAATTGCATCGGGTCCCTCTCAGACGGACAAATTATTTATTTTCATCTGCATCATTTCGCTCAGCGCAGGTGAAGCTTTGCTATCTACGCCAGCTTGCCACGCTTTACGCGCGCCCGCTTTGTCACCTTTGCTCAGCAGTGCTTCACCGCGCAAATCAGCAACAATGGCAGCAAAACCGTCGCCTTTGATGGTATCGAGCGTTTTCAGCGCGTCATCGACTTTTTTCTGCTGAACCTGGATACGTGCCAGACGCAGGTTGATCACTGCTTTCAGGTTTTCATCGCTTGCAGCAGCAAGACCCTGTGACAGTTGTGCAGCGGCTTTATCCAGTTCGTTTTTATCAACGTACTGCTGAGCCACTTCCAGCGCGGCCAGCGCGCCGTAGGTGTTTTTGTTGTCAGCCGCAAATTTCTCCGCTGCCGTCAGCGTTTGCGGCTGGTCGGCACGAATGGCGCTAACGGTGTTTTCGTAGCTCAAAGACGAACCGCGAGCGGCATCAGCCTGATGGTTGTTCCAGTAGCGCCAGCCTACCAGCGCACCTACACCCAAAATAACCCCAACAACCAATGCTTTGCCGTTTTCAGCAAAGAAGCGTTTAATCGCGTCGACCTGGTCGTGTTCGTTCTCGTACATTTCCACGCAGTCTTTCTCCTTAGCCCAATAGAGTGCGCAAGTGCGCCGCAACGCCGTCCTGCGTTACCGTTGTTTGCTCACCAGAGCGCAGGTCTTTCACTACCACTTCGCCGTTAGCCACTTCGGACTCGCCCAGCACCAGTGCAATACTTGCGCCCCACTTATCGGCACGAGCAAACTGTTTTTTGAAGTTGCCGCCGCCATGGTTGGTCATCAGCTTAACGCCCGGCAGCGCATCGCGCACGCGTTCGGCAAGCTGCATCGCCGCAGACTGCGTATCCGCACCTGAGGCCACCAGGTATATATCGACAACGGAATCTGCTTTAAATTCCGGATTAACTGCCTGAACCAGCAAAACAAGTCGCTCAAGACCCATTGCGAAGCCAACAGCAGGCGCCGCACGGCCACCCAGTTGCTCAACCAGACCATCATAACGGCCGCCCGCACATACGGTGCCCTGCGAACCAAGGCTGGTCGTTACCCACTCAAACACGGTGCGGTTGTAGTAGTCCAGACCGCGCACCAGGCGCTGGTTCACGGTATAGGCAATGCCTGCCGCTTCAAGCAGCTTGCACAGGCCCGAGAAGTGTTCGCGAGATTCTTCATCCAGGTAGTCACCCAGCGCAGGCGCATCGTTCAGCAGTGCCTGAACGTCTGCGTTTTTGGAATCCAGAACGCGCAGCGGGTTGCTGTACATGCGACGTTTGCAGTCTTCGTCCAGCTTCTCTTTATGCTGTTCCAGGAACGCCACCAGCGCATCGCGGTAGTTAGCGCGAGCTTCCAGAGAACCGATAGAGTTCAGCTCAAGGGAAACGTGATCGGCGATACCGAGGGCGCGCCACCAGCGGGCGGTCAGCATAATCAGTTCAGCGTCAATGTCCGGGCCCTGCAGACCAAAGACTTCCACACCCAGCTGATTAAACTGGCGATAACGACCTTTCTGCGGACGTTCGTGGCGGAACATCGGGCCGATATACCACAGGCGCTGCTCCTGATTGTACAGAAGACCATGTTCGATGCCGGCGCGTACGCAGCCCGCCGTACCTTCCGGACGCAGGGTCAGACTGTCGCCGTTGCGGTCCTCAAAGGTATACATCTCTTTTTCAACCACGTCGGTGACTTCACCAATCGCGCGTTTGAATAACGGGGTCTGCTCTACAATCGGCAAACGGATTTCGCTGTAACCGTAGCTGCCGAGCACCTGTTTCAGTGTGCCTTCAATGCGCTGCCAGATGGCGGTTTCGCCAGGCAGATAATCGTTCATGCCGCGGATGGCTTGAATGTTTTTTGCCACGTTTATTCTCTTTCTATATACAAAAAAAACCCAAAGAATGGGTTCAATCATACATGGGAAGCTCGCGGCTTCCCATCACGTTATTTTTCAACCTGCTGAACGTTGATGCGCTGCGTCTCGTCCATCATTGCGGCTTTGGCACGAATGCGCGCTTCGAGCTGGTCGATCATGTCACTATTATCCAGACGATCTTTACGAACGCCATCTTCATAGAGACCACTTTTCTTGTTACCGCCGGTCACGCCCAGTGTTGACACCAGCGCTTCACCCGGACCGTTCACCACGCAGCCGATGATGGAGACGTCCATCGGGGTAATGATGTCTTCCAGGCGCTGCTCCAGCGCATTCACCGTACCAATCACGTCGAACTCCTGACGTGAGCAGGTTGGGCAGGCAATGAAGTTGATCCCACGGGCGCGGATGCGCAGTGATTTCAGTATATCGAAACCGACTTTGATCTCTTCCACCGGATCGGCCGCCAGAGAGACGCGCAGCGTATCGCCGATCCCTTCAGAGAGCAGCAGACCCAGACCGATCGCAGACTTCACAGAACCGCTACGCAGGCCGCCCGCTTCGGTGATCCCGAGGTGCAGAGGCTGGTCAATCTGCTTTGCCAGCAGGCGATAAGACTCTACAGCAAGGAACACGTCGGACGCTTTCACGCTAACTTTGAACTGATCGAAGTTAAGACGATCGAGATGATCGACGTGACGCATGGCGGATTCCAGCAGCGCCTGCGGCGTTGGCTCACCGTATTTTTCCTGCAGGTCTTTTTCCAGGGAACCGGCATTCACACCGATACGGATAGGAATATTTTTATCGCGGGCGCAGTCCACTACCATGCGGATACGCTCTTCGTTACCGATGTTACCTGGGTTAATACGCAGGCAGTCGACGCCATATTCAGCGACTTTCAGTGCAATGCGGTAGTCGAAGTGAATATCAGCCACCAGCGGAACGCTGACCTGCTGCTTGATGAGTTTGAACGCTTCGGCGGCATCCATCGTCGGGACGGAGACGCGAACAATGTCCGCGCCTACACGTTCTAATGCTTTGATCTGATTGACCGTTGCTTCCACGTCCGTGGTGCGCGTATTGGTCATCGACTGGACGGCGATGGGTGCCCCGTCCCCGATTGGCACATTCCCAACGTAAATCCGTTTCGATTTTCTACGTTGAATCGGAGCCTGGTTATGCATGAAAAATCTCCCGCGTTGCCCGTCTGTTACTGTGCTGCTGATTGTTCGGCATTAACGGTAAGACGCGCAACCTGGTTAGTTCTGATAAAGCGGCTCAGGTCGACAGGTTTTCCTTGATACTGGATCTGTACCGCTGCCGGAGCGCCGATTTTAAGTTTGTAAGGTGCCTGACCCGTTAGGTTTAACGTGCCATCTTTACGCTGCAGACCGCTAAACAGCTTTTTGCCTGTGGCGTCAGTCACTTCCAGCCAGCAATCCGCGGTGAAATTCATCACCAGCGCGTTAGGATCGACCGCTGGTGTCGCAGTGGCTGCCGGGTCGGTAGGCAGTGGTGCCGCAGCAGTATTATCCGCTGGCGCCGTCGCCGCAGGGGCGGTATCCACATTGGCCTGTGAAGGAGAAACAACCGCGTTCTGATCCTGCGCCTGCGTGGCTGGTGCGGCGTCAGGCGTGGTGGCCGGAGCCTGAGCGGCATCGGTCGCTGCTGTTTGCGGCTCGCTGGACGGTGCCGTGCTGTCCGTGTTCAACGGCACGCTCTGTGCGTTGTCATTACCGGATTGATTAAGCTCGGCAGAAGACTGATCGGCCATCGTGGTGATCTCTTCCTGCTGCGCCTTGTGGTTTTGCCACCACCATGCGCCCGTCAGGCCAATCACCACAAACAGCACCAGCCAGGTAAAGCTCATCAGCCAGCCATCACGTTTTTTACGGCGTTTGCCCAGAGAGAAGGTCTGCATCGGCGCAACTTTTGCTGCACGGACCGGTGCCTGCTTCTCCATCATTGGCAGTAATTCTTCTTCGGGGATATGCACCAGTTTTGCGTAAGAGCGGATATAACCGCGCAAAAATGTTGAAGCCAGATCGGCAGGCGCCTTATCTTCTTCAATATCGCGAACCGTGGAAACCTTCAGGCACAAGCGTTCTGCAACGGCTTGCTGGCTGAGTCCGAGTTGTTCACGGGCGTTGCGAAGACGAACGCCAGTGGAGAGTGCTTCATTTTGGTCGTGAGTGGCTTCAGTATTCATTCGCTACAACTACTGGTACGTGAAAAATAAGGGTTCAGGTGCCGGTGAGTCACAATGCCACCCGCACCGCGAAACTTCTGGTCAGTTAACCTTGAACAGACAGTATAAGACTGTCAGCCGGTAGATGACAGTGCAGCTCTGCCCGCCTGGCTAAACTGTTGTTACGTCGTTACATACTGCCCGAAAGTCATATGAAACGCACCGTAATTATTAATCAAACATCACGAATCTGACTGATTATTCAGTAAGATTATGCTTCACGGCGCAGATCATGCGCCGTGACTGCATAATAATCAAACAGCTTTGACCGCGATTGTCTCACCCTGCATGCGTTTACGCAGCGTACGTTTGGTACGGTCAATGACATCACCCGCCAGCTGTCCGCATGCGGCATCGATATCATCACCACGCGTTTTACGCACGATGGTGGTGAATCCGTACTCCATCAGCACTTTCGAGAAACGATCGATACGGCTGTTCGAGCTACGGCCATAAGGCGCGCCCGGGAACGGGTTCCATGGGATCAGGTTGATCTTGCACGGCGTATCTTTCAGCAATTCTGCCAGCTCATGTGCATGCTCGGTACCGTCGTTGACGTGATCAAGCATCACATACTCGATGGTGACGCGGCCCTGGTTGGCATTGGATTTCTCCAGGTAGCGGCGAACGCCAGCCAGGAAGGTTTCGATATTGTACTTTTTGTTGATCGGCACAATTTCGTCACGGATCGCATCGTTTGGCGCGTGCAGGGAGATCGCCAGCGCAACGTCAATCATATCGCCCAGCTTGTCCAGTGCAGGCACAACGCCTGAAGTAGACAGCGTAACGCGGCGCTTGGACAGACCAAAACCGAAGTCGTCGAGCATGATTTCCATCGCCGGAACCACGTTGGTCAGGTTCAGCAGCGGCTCACCCATCCCCATCATCACCACGTTGGTGATTGGGCGGGTACCGGTCACTTTCGCTGCACCCACGATTTTTGCCGCACGCCACACCTGGCCGATAATTTCAGACACGCGCAGGTTACGGTTAAAGCCTTGCTGCGCGGTAGAGCAGAATTTGCACTCCAGCGCACATCCTACCTGAGAAGAGACGCACAGCGTGGCGCGGTCATCTTCCGGAATATAGACAGTCTCAACGCGCTGATCGCCGACGGCAATCGCCCATTTGATGGTGCCATCAGACGAGCGCTGCTCTTCCACCACTTCCGGTGCGCGGATTTCAGCCACTTCTTTGAGCTTGTTGCGCAGGACCTTGTTGATGTCTGTCATGTCATCAAAGTTGTCGCTGCAGTAGTGGTACATCCATTTCATCACCTGGTCGGCACGAAACGGTTTCTCACCCATATCTTTGAAGAACTCGCGCATCTGCTGACGGTTCAGATCCAGCAGGTTGATTTTTCCATTTTTATTTGGAACCGCAGGAATGGCGACTTCGGAGGTATTCACTAATTCAGACATAATTTTATCCGGCCTCGTTGTTACACGTTATGGCCCATGGAGGGTTGAAAAGAAACGCCCCGGAAAGCAGTCTGCTCGTCCGGGGCGTTGCATTGTACAAAGTCTGACGCAGGGATGCCACGTTTGCACGCGGCATTTACGAAAATATTAACGAGTGCGAGCGCACACTTCGCCTTCTGCGAAGAAGAATGCGATTTCACGCGCGGCAGATTCAACGGAATCAGAACCGTGGGTGCCGTTCTCGGTGAAGCTGTCTGCATAATCAGCGCGCAGCGTACCCGCCAGCGCGTTGTCCGGGTTGGTTGCACCCAGCAGATCGCGGTGACGCTGAACTGCGTTTTCGCCTTCCAGTACGGATACCACGATTGGGCCGGAGGTCATGAACTCTACCAGGCCGTCAAAGAATGGGCGACCTTCGTGCTCAGCGTAGAAACCGCGAGCCTGTTCAACGGTCAGGTGCAGCATTTTGGTGCCAACGATCTTAAACCCTGCTGATTCAAAGCGAGCGAAGATGCTGCCAATAACGTTTTTTGCCACCGCGTTTGGCTTGATGATGGAAAAAGTACGTTCAATAGCCATGATAACCTCTGTCAATGTTCTGTTGTTTTGCATACCTGAGTATGGTGTGGCGCGGATTATAATGAGCAATAGCGCCATTGCCTATGGATTCAGGTAACATTTTTTTAAAATAAGACGAGTTTTAGCAACAGCTCACATCTGAAAGCTGTTTTCAGATCACTGCAACGTAAAATTCACCGTCGCGACCTGCCCGGTCTCATCCATAACGAGTAACTGATATTCGCCCGATTTATCAAGCTGTAATGTGTAAACTCTTCCCTTCACACTCAGCGGTTCACCGTTCAAAAACCACCAGCGTTCACCGCTGTTGCCGGTCGCCTGAAGCGGCAGCGAAACGCGGGACTCGCCCGGCAGACGTTTAATGACGGCCCCTTCGCGCACGCCTGTCAGGATGAGTGGCGCTGGTGCGTCCTGCGACAGCGGAGGACAGATTGTTGATGAAGGAGGGACCCGTACCGCGCGACGCTCGGTTGCTGGCAGCCACGGCTCCAGCGGCAGCGGCCAGACATCCAGGACTTTTTCAGTTGCATCAGGGCAATCTGCCGCTACACGTTTACCCGTTTTATCCAGCCAGACCGGGAAGCGAATGCCGCGTATGCCTTCCTGTTCGGGCAGGAGCAGCGTGGGCGGTTCACTCCCTTCCAGCAGCCAGGTCGACAGACGGCGTCGGCAGTTTTCACTGCCTTCTGGCAGCGACTGACCGCCCGGCCAGCAGATCACCCCGCGCCCCACGCTTGTCGGGCGAGGGTCACGCGGCAGACGGGCTTCGTCTACCGTTGAGCGTGACTGAAGCAGGTTATTCACCTGGTTTAATAGCGGAACCGCGCTGGCAAAACCAAACTGCCCCGCCACCGGCGTACCGTCCGGCCGTCCGGTCCAGATGCCAATCACGTAACGGGCATTCAGACCGATAGCCCAGGCATCACGGTAGCCGTAGCTGGTGCCGGTTTTCCACGCCAGCGGCGCGATTTGCGGTAACGCATTATCCGGCAGCGGCTGTGCCTCATTCGCCAGAATACGGCGAATGATCCACGCCGAACCTTGTGACAATAGCGGACGTTCAGTCAGCGGATCGCCAGGCTGTAACCGCAGCCTTCCCGCTTTACCGTGTCGGGCAAAGGCGCTGTAGGCCGCGGCGATATCGGCCAGCCGCGCGCCTGCACCGCCGAGGATCAGGGAGAGATTCGGCTGCGCCCCCGCGGGCAGGATCAGCGGCAACCCCGCGTTACTGAGCATCCCGGCAAAACGTTTTGGTCCGTAGGCTTCCAGCACCTGTACCGCGGGCAGGTTGAGGGAGCGCACCAGCGCTTCACTCATGCTGACCGGTCCGTGAAACCCACTGTCAAAATTCCCTGGCCGATAATCACCGGTTTTTCTGGGAACGTCCTGGAGCAGAGAGGCGGGATGGATCAGGCCATCGTCCAGCGCCATACCGTAGATAAAGGGCTTTAACACCGATCCCGGGGATCGGATCGCATTGACCATATCCACATGGCTGAAACGACTGTCATCGTTAATATCCACCGATCCGACCCAGCCGCGCACCTTCATATCCGTATGATCCACGACGATCATCGCCAGCGAGCTTCGCGCAGGAAGTCGGGACTTCCAGTTCATCGCCAGCTCTTCCAGCTGCCGCTGTAGTCCGGCATCCAGCGTGGTGACAATTTTAGTGTCGCGGCTTTTACCGAGCATCATGCGTGCAAAGAGCGGTGCCAGCTGCGGCATCTGTCGGGGCGCCAGCCATACCGATTCTTCCCGCGATTCCTTGACCTGCTTCGCAGACCAGACGCCCTGCGTGACCATACGGTCGAGCACTTTATTTCGCGCCGCTTCAGCCCGTTCAGGCCAGCGGTCCGGACGTAATCGACTCGGTGCCTGCGGCAGCACCGCCAGCAGCGCCGCTTCGGAATAGCTGAGCTGCGATGGTGGTTTTCCCAGATAGGTCCAGCTTGCAGCCCCTACGCCCTGCAGCGTACCGCCAAAGGGGGCGCGGTTGAGATAGAGCGTGAGAATGTCGCGCTTAGAAAGATGCCACTCCAGCTGCATCGCCCGCCAGAGCTGACGAATTTTACCGCCAAAGGTGCGCGGATGCGGATCCAGCAGGCGTGCTACCTGCATGGTGAGCGTACTGCCGCCAGAGACGACTTTGCCAGAACTGAGATCCTGCCAGGCGGCACGCAGGACAGAGAGCGGGTTTACGCCAGGATGATCCCAGAACCAGCGATCTTCGTACTGGATCAGCGCCTCAAGATAACGGGGAGAGACCTCTTCAATCGTAACCGGGTAGCGCCAGATCCCGTCGCTGTCCGCAAAGCGCCACAGCGGCGTGCCCTTCTCATCCACCACCACCCGGGCGGGGTTAACCTCTTTCAGAGGCAACGGCCACAGGCGGTCGGCGGCGATAATCAGCCCCCATAAAACGAGAAGCGCTCCCGCCAGCCAAAGCCAGCGGGAGCGTGTCAGACGAGCTATCTGCATATTACGGAACAACAATCAGCGGGCCGCTGGCCGCACCCGTTGCCCGCCACTGCGGAACGTACATAGACTCCACCATCGGCACCGGCACCTGGTAGGTACCCGGCGTCACGGCACGCGCCAGATAGACCAGCGTGACCGGCTGACCTTCATTTACCGGCACGGCAGCCACAAAGCGGTCATCGCGGAATTCCATATGCTGAATATCCGCCTGCTGCATCTGGCTGAGCAGGTTCTGGACCTCACTGCCGCTGTCCTGCAGGCTGGCACTGCTGTTCGCCAGGTTCTGGTTTTCCAGCTCCAGACCTGCCGGGAGCAGATCGACCACCAGCGCATCCGGCACGTTCTGGCTGGCCTTCACTTCCAGCCACACCAGCACCAGCTCACCGCTCTTCAGTGAAGAGAGTGACTTGCTGCTGCCGTCGGTTGCCAGGATATGGCGTTCAACCTGCAGTACGTTAGACGTTGGCTGAGGCGCATATTCCGGGTAACCGGTGCTGTCGAGGCGCACCCACAGCGGCGCTGCACCGGTGTTAGTCACCTGCAGCGCGCCAAGCTGGTCACCGTTGACGTTTTGCACCTGCGATTTATCGCCGCTCAGCGCTTGTTCTGAAAGACTGGTCGTTGCCTGCCACGCACCAGACAAGGTTTGCAGCGAACGACCTGCCAGGAACAGCGCATTGCTCTCCTGCGTTGACAGCCAGCGCTGGCTGAACGCTTCTTCAGATAAGGTATTGAGCAGAGCGTTTTGTGCTTCCGGCAGCAATTTGTACTCTTCCAGCAGGGAGAGCATCAGCGCGTTATCACGCAGCTGGCTGCCGTAATCGGCCATCCAGTTTTTGCTGTCGTTGCGCGGTGTTTTGAGCGCCAGATCCAGCGCCTGCTGGCTGCGTGGGGCGTCGCCCATCAATTTGAGCGCCATGCCCAGCTGCATCAACGGCAGCCCGGATGCCGCCTGGCCGTGGCGATCCCAGATTTCGCGCAGCGCGCCGAGTGGTGCTTTTTGCTGACGCGCCAGTACCAGCGAAGCATAGGCCTGCACGGCGAATTTGCTGGCCTGAGTATCGTCGCTGTAGCGAATGGACATCATGCCCGGATCCTGAAGATAGCGCAGCAGGCGGCTATTGGCGTTATTCACTGCATCAGCAGGTACGCTGTAACCCTGCTCGCCCGCACGCACCAGGAAGTCGGTCACGTAGGCCGTCAGCCAGTACTCTTCCGGACCATTTTTATCCCACAGGGCGAAACCACCGTCGTCACGCTGCATTTGCAGCAGACGGGAGATACCAATATCGATCGCTGCACGGCGTTTATCGTCCGTATCCCCCTTAATGCCAAGCGCCGACAGCTGTGCCGCGTTGGTGTAGAGCGACGGGAACAGGCCACTGGTGGTCTGTTCCAGGCATCCGTACGGGTAGGCCTGAAGTTCGCGAATGTAGCGCGCCAGGTTCAATGGCGGTTTGCCGCTCAGCAGCAGTTGCCCCTGCAGCGTGGCAGGCGAGAAACCGTTGCTATGTTGCGCCGGTGCAACCCAGGACTCACCTGGGTTCAACATCGCGCCAGTGTTTACCGTCTGCGCCGGGAATGCAGGACGCACGCCGATTTTCCAGCTCTTCTGCTGCGGTGCGAAAGTTTCCCCCGGTAGCTGCAGACCGGTCACCTGAGCCGTCACTTCACCGTCACCATAGCCCTCCAGCGCACGCACCGGAATAAACATCGTACTGCGCGCCCCCGGAGGCAGTTGAACCGGCTGCGGCTGCGAGCCTTCCAGCGACACTTTACCCGTTGTGGTTAAGGCCACGTTCAGCGTTTGCGGCTGGTCGGTCAGGTTAGTCAGATCCAGCGTCAGCCGTGAGGTATCGCCGCTTGCCAGGAAGCGTGGCGTGTTCAGCTCGGTAATGACCGGCGCGGCGACAACCACCTTACTTTCACTGCTGCCGAAATCGTCTTCCGTCCAGGCTTGCGCCATCAGGCGCAGCTCACCGTTGAAGTCCCCAATCGGCAGCGTAACAGTGCCCTCCCCGTTGGCATCCAGCGTGACCGGCTGTGCCTGCTGGGCAATAATGGTGACGTGGTTCACCGGCGGTTTGCCGCCGCGCTTGAGTTCATCTCCATCGCCACCGAAGCGCAGCGCGGCCATACGTCCCTGCCCTTCAATGACCTGGCCGTAGATATCGTAGATATCCGCGCCGTAGCGCTTCTGGCCAAAGAAAGCCTGCCACGGGTCGGGCGTAACGTAATCGGTGATGTTCAACACGCCGCTATCCACCGCCGAGACCAGGACGTTCACTTTCTGCGGCACAGCCCCCTCTTTCACGCTGGCTTTCACTTTCACAGAGAGCGTCTGGTTCGGACGCATTTTCTGCGGAGTATCCAGCGCAATATTCAGACGGCGATTTTCGTCACCCATCGGCAGATGCAACAGACCAACCGCGCGTTTCGGCGTGGCGGATTTGGATTTATCGCCAGGACGAACCACCAGCGTGCTGAGGTAGAGATCGTGACGTTTCCAGGCTTTATCTACCGGAATGGAGAGATCCAGCCCGTTTGCCGGTACGTCGATCTCTTTCCACCACAGCGGTCCTTCGCTGGACTCGATCATCGCATAGCCTTTACCCGCAGCCGGTGCTGCAATGTGCAGGTTGATGGTATCGCCTGGCTGATAGGCTGGCTTATCCAGTTTTAGCGTCACGCGATCAGGGCGTGCCGCACCGGTGCCGTCGCTGTTATCCTGCCAGCTATACCCTGCCCAGAAACGGACGCTGCTGACCATCTCATCAGGCGCTTTAACTTCCAGGCGGTATGAGCCCCACTCCACCGGGAAGGTGACTTTACCCGTCTCATCGGCCTTGAGCGTCAGCTCCTGCTCACCTTCGACCAGGTCTTTCTGATCAAACTGGGATTGCCAGCCATCACTCTCCGACCAGTTCCAGTAATAGTCCCGGCGTTCGCGGATCAGGCGAACCTGTAACCCGGTAACCGCTTTTTTCGTACCGCTGGCGTCGGCATAAACGATGTCGAAGCTGGCGTTGCCGTTTTCATCCACAATCGGCTGGTTGACGGTGGTGTCGGTGCGGTAGTCGTAAACGGCCTTGCTGGCGAACTGCGGACGAATCCCCGGAAGTTCAGCCGCAGGCCAGATAGCCTGTTCAGCACGACGCGTTACCGGACGGCCGCCGGACTCCAGCAGACTGGCCTGCAGGATCAGCTGCAGCGGAGAGTGTACCTCTTTCCACTGGCTTTCGGTGCTGACCTGTCCACGCCCCTGCTCGTCGAGCGTAAGCTGTACTTCATCCAGGCTACGGCTCAGGTTTTCCTCGGCGATATCGCCAAACTGGAAGCCCGGCAGCGTAGCCACCGCCTCACGCAGCGGACGCAGGTACAGCTGGCCCTGCAGCGAATTGCCATTAGCTGGCGCGCCGTACAGGTAGTACCCCACCACGTTAAAGTCGACATTATCCTGCTGTGATACCGGGGCTTTTTGCCCGGTCAGGTTGAGCGCCATACGCTCCGGCATAAAATCTTCAACGTTAAAGTCCCACAGCCGCTGCAGGTTGTCGCCGGTGTTAGCGCGAATATGCCACATACCGGTCTGCGCCCCGCTGTCCAGCGGATAGTTAAAACGATAGAGTCCGTTTTCTGGCTTGACGACAATCGTACGCGCGACCTGTCCATCCGGACGCAGCACGTCAAGCTTCACAGGCTGATCGGGTAGCGGTTTTCCGTCGCTGTCGCGCAGCAGGCCATTAAGGATCACAGTTTCCCCAGGACGGTAGAGATCGCGCGGGCCAAACATAAAGAACTGCTTGCTGTAGCCAGGGCTACCGGCGATATCGAACTCCGCCAGGTCGAGCGCAGGCAGCTTGAGATCGAGCAGCGTGGTCTGGCCGTCTTTACTGGCCAGGATCAGCGCGGCTTCTTTGTCGGTTTCAAGCTTCGCATGACCGTCGGCATCGCTGTTCGCCTCGGCAAGCGTCTGGCCTTTGTCATTCAGCAGCGTAACGGTCACGCCGGACTGCGCCGCACCGTTTTCCAGGCTCTGAGTGAAGATGTCCAGACGGTTGTGATAGCGGTGAGCGGACAAGCCGATATCGCTCAGGGTAAAGAGCGTTGCGGCGTTGCTGTAGTTGTAGTGCCCTGCCTGGTTCATGACCGCGATATAAACGCCAGACTGCTGGAGTGGTTTAATATCCTTCAGGGGCAACAGCAATTTTTCGCGCGTGTTGCGCGCCGGATTAAGGTCGAATCGACCAGTGTAAACCAGTTCCGCCATCTTCAGCAGGTTATCGGATTCCCAGTTGGTCAGAGAATTGCGGTATTCCCACTGGCTGACAAAGGAAGCCAACGACTCCGGTTTCACGCGGTAGAAGTTCACGTCCACGTTGTTAACGTTGAGCGCCATCACCGGCAGGCCTTCCACCACTTTACCCGGCAGCAGTGAGCCCCGGCTGGCAAAACCGACCGTCGGTTCGACATCCCGGGTGGTTAAGGCTTTTTCATAATCAATGCCAAAGGTCGCTTTATTCAGCGCCTGCAGGTCGCGTTCAACGGTGACGACCAGGCTGCGGTTAGGCTCCAGATGGCGCAGTCGAAGCTCTTTCAGGTTAGGCGCAAGTTCCCACGCCCCGTCAACCTTGCCGCTTTTCTTATCCACGACATGCACTGTTTTCGCGAAATCCTGATCGGGATTCAGCGGAACAGAAAAGGTCAGCACCAGCGTGGCGGCACCGTCGAGCTGAACTTCAGAGGTATCCAGCAACGTCAGCGCTTTTCCCTGACTCTGGGCGGCGAGTTTAGCCAGCGTTTCAGCATTGGGCTTTTCCGCGGCTTTCGGTGTTGATGCGGTGGATGCCGCGGGAGCCGCAGCCTGAGATTTATCGTCGCTGTTATCACAGCCGACAAGCGTAAACGTGGTAAGCAGCGCAAGAGAGAGCGCGGCTAAGCGAAACGGTTTCATCCTTTGTCCCTGGCCCATGGAGCCTGTTGGTCGTCGTCCGGATAAGTATTATCCGCAAGTTTCATTAATTCAAAAAGTCCAATTTTAGAATCTTGAAAGCGCCTCGCAGAATCGCATCACGCCGCTACGCCGTGATGAAACCGCGATCACAGCACATAACGTCACATGTTACCTTTCACGTCATTTGTTTTTAAAACAAGAAGATAGCTGGATAAGCGTGCCTGAAGACTGCTAGTTTTATGACCATGACGCACCCCGAGTGCGCGGTTCAATAAGAGAGAAAGCCATGAAACGAGCCGTGAACGCCCTACAAAATTTCGGAAAATCATTGTACGGACCGGTACTTATCTTACCGATTGTCGGTCTTTTTATCGCCTTTGGTAACGTGCTGGGTAACGGCAATCTTGCCGAGTACCTGCCGTTTCTTGGCCATCCTCTGATTCAGAATATCGGCCAACTCATCGCGAAATCTGCCGTATCGGTACTGGTTAACCTGGCACTGGTGTTTGCCGTCGGTATCCCGATTGGTCTGGCGACACGTGATAAAGGCTATGCCGCGCTGATTGGGCTGGTGACCTTTGTGGTGTTCATCAACGCCATGAACGTCACGCTGCAGCTACAGGGCGCGCTTGCGCCTGCCGAGCAGATGAAAGCGGCCGGACAGACCATGGTGCTGGGCGTGCAGGTGCTGGAGATGGGCGTGTTCGCCGGGATCCTGACCGGCGCGCTCTCCGGTTATCTCTACAACAAATACTCCGGCGTACAGTTTAACGGCGCGATGGCGATTTACTCCGGCCACTGCTTTGTCGCTATCGTCATGCTCCCCGTCTCCATGCTGCTCGGCGTGGTGATGAGTGAATTGTGGCCGTTTGCTCAGCACGGCATTAGCGCCCTGGCGCTGGCCATCAAAGGCTCCGGGCCGTTTGGCGTAGCAATCTACGGTTTCCTGGAACGCATTCTGGTCCCCACCGGCCTGCACCATCTGGTTTATACGCCGTTCCTCTATACCGAGCTGGGCGGCACGCAGGAGGTATGCGGCGCAACCTATCAGGGCGCGCGCAATATCTACTTTGCCGAGATGGCCTGCCCGGACGTGAAGCAGCTCAGCAGCACCGTGGTGTGGGATGCGCGCGGCATCAGCAAAATGTTCGGCCTGCCTGCCGCCGCGCTGGCGATGTACATGACCGCGAAGCCGGAGCGTAAAGCCATTGCGAAAGCCATTTTGATCCCGGCGGCGCTGACTTCGCTGCTGGTCGGCGTGACCGAGCCGATTGAGTTCTCCTTCCTGTTTGTCGCCCCGCTGCTCTTCGTGGTGCACGCGGTGCTGACCGGAATCGGCATGATGCTGTTCTCGCTGCTGGGCGTTCACGCCATCGGCGCCAATGGGATTATCGACTTCATCCTTTACAACCTGCCGCTCGGCACGGAGAAGTCCAACTGGCCGATGTACCTCCTGGTCGGGCTGATCATGTTCGCCCTCTACTTTGTGGTGTTCCGCTTCCTGATCCTGCGCTTCAACATGAAGACGCCGGGCCGTGAGGATGACGATAAAGAGACGCGCCTCTACAGCAAGCAAGAGTACCAGGCCAAAGGCAATAACGACGGGCTGGGCGAGTCCATCGTGGTGGGGCTGGGCGGCCGGGAAAACATTGAAGTGGTAGATAACTGCTACACCCGCTTGCGCGTCACGGTGAAGGATGTCGCCATCATCGACGAGCCGCGCCTGAAGGCGACTGGCGCGAAAGGGATTATCAAACAAGGTAACAACGTTCAGGTGGTCTACGGGCTGCACGTCAAAAAAATGCGAGAAGCCGTTGAGACGTTTCTCTGAGAGGAGCTAAAGATGTTTACACCCCCATTTATCCTGTCGATTGCCGGCGGCGGTAGCACCTACACGCCGGGTATTGTGAAAAGCCTGATGGTGCGCCTGCAGGATTTCCCGCTGGCCGAAATTCGCCTTTACGATATCGACGAGGCGCGTCAGAACACCATTGCGCCCGTCGTAGAGAAGGTCATTCGCGACCACAGCCAGAGCATCAAATTTACCGTCACCAGTGACCCGGAAGTGGCTTTCAGCGGTGCACATTTTGTCTTCGCACAGATGCGCGTCGGCCAGTACAAGATGCGCGAGCAGGATGAAAAGATCCCGCTGCGTCACGGCGTGGTCGGCCAGGAAACGTGCGGCCCCGGGGGTCTGGCGTACGGACTGCGCACGATCCTGCCGATGGTGGAGCTTATCGATCTGGTCGATCGCTACGCGCACGAGAAAGCCTGGATCGTGAACTACTCCAACCCGGCGGCGATCGTCGCGGAAGGCGTGCGCCGCCTGCGCCCGAACGCGCGCGTGCTGAACATCTGCGATATGCCGGTGGCTGCCATGCGTAACATGGGGGCGATTCTGGGCGTCGATCGCCGCAAGCTGGAGGTCGACTACTTCGGTCTGAACCACTTCGGCTGGTTTACCCGCGTGCTGGTGGACGGCGAAGACAAGCTGCCGGAGCTGCGCAAACATATCGCGAAGTTTGGCCTGCTGACGGAAGATGCGGCTAAAACCGACCCGCAGCATTCGGATCCGTCGTGGGTAAAAACCTGGCGCAACATTAAGCCGATCATGGACAACTTCCCGGAGTATCTGCCGAACCCGTATCTGCAGTACTACCTGATGCCAAACCAGATTGTGGAGCATCAGAACCCGGACTATACCCGCGCCAATGAAGTGATGGACGGGCGCGAGAAAAAACTGTTCGCCGCAGCCGAAGAATATAAGCGTACCGGGATCCTGCCGGATGCCTTCCACGTGGGCGTCCACGGTGAATTTATCGTTGACGTCGCCTGCTCGCTGGCCTTTAACCTGCGGAGCCGCCATCTGGTGATGGTGGAAAACCGCGGTGCGATTACCAACCTGCCTTACGATGCCGTGGTGGAAGTGCCCGCGTATATCACCTCCGAAGGCCCGGAACCGATTCGCGTCGGTCAGGTGCCGCTGTTCCATCAGACCCTTTTGCAACAGCAGCTCGCCTCGGAACAGCTGCTGGTGGAGGCGACCATCGAGGGCAGCTATGAGAAAGCGCTGCAGGCGTTCACCCTCAACCGTACCGTGCCGACCATGGAGCACGCGAAAGTGATTCTGGATGAGATGATCGAGGCCAACCGCGACTACTGGCCTGCGCTGCAAAAAGCCTGGCAGGACGGCGAAAAGGTGAAAAAATAGGGGCTTGCTCGCGAGTTGAACGTGGTTTGCTTGTCGGTGTCAGAAAAAACACCGACAATCCTTTTTTACGGAAAAGAATGGAGGCAACCCATGTCCACCTCATATTTCGTCGCCGCCGACTGGCTGATTGAGCACGGCGACGATCCGGAAGTTCAAATTATTGATGCGCGTATGGCCCCGCCAGGGCAAGAGCATCGCGACGTGCCCGGTGAATACCGTGCCGGACATCTGCCTGGCGCGGTATTTTTTGATATCGAAGCCCTCTCCGATCACACCTCTCCCCTGCCGCACATGCTGCCGCGCCCGGAAGCATTTTCCGTGGCGATGCGCGAGCTGGGCGTCAGCAAAGACAAACACCTCGTTGTTTACGATGAGGGTAACCTCTTCTCCGCCCCGCGGGCGTGGTGGATGCTGAAAAACTTCGGCGTGGAAAAAGTGTCGATTCTGGCGGGCGGGCTTGCGGGCTGGAAGCGCGACGAGCTGCCGCTTCAGCAGGGCGACGTGACGCTGCCGGAAGGCGAATTCGATGCCACGTTCGACGCACACGTGGTGAAACGCCTGACCGACGTGCTGGTCGTGAGCCATGAAAAAACAGCGCAAATCGTCGATGCCCGTCCTGCTCCGCGCTTCAATGCCGAAGCGGATGAACCGCGTCCGGGGCTGAAGCGCGGCCACATTCCGGGTGCGCTGAACGTGCCGTGGGGCGATCTGGTATTTGAGGGCGAGCTGAAAACCACCGACGAGCTGCGCGCCATTTTTGACCGTGCAGGCGTGGATTTACATCGTCCGATTATTGCCAGCTGTGGCTCCGGCGTAACGGCCTGCGTAGTGATCCTGGCACTCGCCACGCTCGGCGTGAACGACGTCACGCTTTACGACGGCGCCTGGAGCGAATGGGGTGCGCGAGACGATCTGCCTGTCGAACCCGCGAAATAATGGATAACCGCCTGGCCACGCTGTTAACGCGCGGGGCATCGCTGACCCGCGCGGAGTATCGCGTCCTCGCCCATCTCACGGAGCATCCGCTGCTGGTGGGCAACATCACGGTGCGCGAGCTGGCGCAGGCGACGTTTGTTTCGACCGCCACCATCATGCGGCTGTGCCAAAAGCTGGGGTTCAGCGGCTTTAGCGAATTTATCTGGCACTGCAAGCAGTTGCTTTCCGACACGCCGCATATTGCCGCTCAGGCGCCCTCCCTTCCAGAACTCCCGGCGCTGTTTAATCAGTTTATCGCCAATTATCAGCACACCTTCCGGTGGGTCACGCAGGAGAAGCGCCAGCAGTTTGCCGACCTGCTGCGCCAGAAAGAGAGCTTCTTTCTCTACGGCGCCGGTTTTTCTTATCTGTTTGCGGAGTACCTGACCAAGAAGCTGCAGGTGCTGGGCAAAACGGCGTTTATCTCCGGGCCCGGAGACAGCCGGAATATTTTTCTCAGCAATGCCGCACGCTATCAGGTTTTTATTGCCGTCTCGCGCAGCGGCGAAACGGAGCAGGTGCTGGATAAAGCGCGGATTGCCAAAAACGTAGGAATGACGGTTGTGGCCTTTACTCGCGCCTCAGCGAATACGTTGGCGGGCATGGCCGATCTGCATTTCGCGCTGTATGACGAAGCGGTGCACTACGCCGCCGAAGCCGCAGGGGTGACGTCGTTTGAGTCGAATCTGGTGCTGCTGATGGATTTACTGCTGCTGGAAGCAACGGGGTGATATTCACCCCGCCGTAATCAGATGATGCGGTTGGTTTTGAGATCGCGCAGGAAGCCGCCCCAGCGACGCTCATAGAACGGGGTGATGTGCTCGGTAATAAAGTGGCTGATGCCCTTTTCACCGTTCTTCACCTGGCAGATATCAATTGGCTCATCACCCGGCAGCGTATCGGTCGCCACGCTGCCCGCCGCCTGGATGATTTCTTCGATATCGCCGTCAGCTTCAATACCGATTAACAGTACCGGCTGTTCATCCGCTTGCTCTTTAATCGAACAGAGGAACGCGCGTCTTACCGGTTTCAGAGTTTTGAACAGCGTGGTCAGCGAATCGATCATCTGTGCTGGCGGCTCTGCAACCTCAGACAGCAGCAGCGTTTCGCCCCCTTCCAGCACTTCCTGGGTGCTGAGCGGGTTGCCCTCTTCACCCATCAGGTGGCTGATTTCGCGCGGCGTGAACTCTTTCCCGGTCGGCAATTTAGCGTTGAGGAACAGCGTCTGCCCCAGCGTCATTTCAAACAGGGTGCGCACCGGCATCACCACGAACGCCTGTTCGTCTTCTACCGCTTCCTGCAGCGCTTCCAGTGAGGTAAAGAACGGGATCACCGAGGTGCCGTCGTCTTTTTCCCAGTGCAGCAGATCCAGCGCGCTGTCTTCTACGACCTGCTCACCTTCCGCCGCGGTGCCCGGCACCCAGACGGTGGATTCCAGCAGCGTGCGGAAAAATGCCGGACGGTGGGCGGGCTCGGTCGCCGCCTGCTCCAGCAGGGTTTCTAATTCGTTTTTGGTTTCTGACATAGTTTGGCTACTTCACAATTGCCCGGCGTCGCTTCGCTTGCACGGGCCTACGGGTTTTGTAGGCCGGGTAAGCGCAGCGCCACCCGGCAAAAAGGTTACTCAGCCGTCAGCAGGTTCGCTACGGTACGCACGCCCAGACCGGTCGCGCCCGCAGACCACTGCTCAACCGCCGCTTTACGGTAGGTTGCGGAGCAGTCGATGTGCAGCCAGCCTTCGTGATAATTCTCAACGAAGTGGGACAGGAAGCCTGCTGCGGTGCTGGCACCCGCCGGGTACGCCGCGCTCGCGGTGTTGTTCAACTCGGCAAAGTTGGACGGCAGCTGGCTGCGGTGGAACTCGGCCAGCGGCAGACGCCAGAACGGTTCGTTTTCCGCAGCCGCGCTTGCCAGCAGGCGGGCAGCGAGCTTGTCGTCGAAGCTGAACAGCGCGTGGTAATCGTTGCCCAGGGCGGTTTTTGCCGCACCGGTCAGGGTCGCCATGTCGATAATCAGCTCTGGCTTCTGCGCGGAGGCGTCGATCAGGCCATCGGCCAGCACCAGGCGGCCTTCGGCGTCGGTGTTCATCACTTCGACGTTTTTGCCGTTGCGGTAGCGAATGATGTCGCCCAGCTTGAAGGCGTTACCGCTGACCATGTTGTCCGCGCAGCACAGGTAGAGCTTCACGCGCTTGTTCAGACCGCGGGTAATCGCAAACGCCAGCGCGCCGGTGATGGTTGCCGCGCCGCCCATGTCGGACTTCATGGAGTCCATGAACGCGCTCTGCTTGAGGCTGTAGCCACCGGTGTCGAAGGTGATGCCTTTCCCGACCAGGCAGGCAAAGACCGGCGCTTCTTTATCGCCGGTTGGGTTGTAATCCAGCGCCAGCAGGACCGGAGGACGCTCAGAACCACGGCCCACGGTGTGGATGCCCATGTAGTTCTGCTCGCGCAGGTCTTCACCTTTGGTGATGCGGTAGGACATTTTGTCGCCCGCCACGCCGCACAGCAGGTCAACGGCGCGCTGCGCCAGCTGCTCAGGGCCTAACTCTTCCGCAGGGGCGTTGATGGTGTCGCGCACCCAGTCGATGATCTTCAGGCGGCTTTCCAGCTCTTTCTGGCCGGCTTCGTCGAGGTTCGCCCACTCAATTTTGCGGGTGCCTTTCGGGCCCTTGTAGCCTGCCCAGAATGCCCAGCTGCGGTCGGTGTCCCAACCTTCGCCAGCCAGAGTGACATGTTTAATGCCCAGACCGTCAATTTTACGGGCGGCGCGCTGGATCAGGCCGGTGTCATCTTTGCCCGTCAGGTGCAGGGTAATGCCGTCGTTATTGATGCTGTAGGTGGCTTTTTCGCCCCAGCGTGCGTCAGCAGGCTGTGTGGAGAGCGTAATCTTCATCGCTTCGGTCATTTTATTTATCCTTATTAGCAAACGGGCCGCCAGAAGGCAGCCCGTTAAGTGATTTACTCTGCTTCATCTAACCAGACTAACAGAATCGCCTCCAGAATTTTTTCATTGGATGCGTTTGGATCATCGTCGAAATCCTCTAAATCGCAGATCCACTGGTGCATGTCGGTGAATCGTACGGTCTTCGGATCGAGATCCGGGTTCGCGTCGTAGAGCGCTTCGCCGATTTCACGGCTGTCTGTCCACTTCAGTCCCATATCAATGCTCGCGTGCGTGGTTGATGGTGTAGCGTGGGAATTCCACGACCAGATCTTCATCGGTCACCGCTGCCTGGCAGCTCAGGCGGCTGTCTGGCTCCAGACCCCATGCTTTATCCAGCATGTCGTCTTCGTCTTCGGTGCTCTCGGCGAGAGAGTCGAAACCTTCACGCACGATGCAGTGGCAGGTGGTGCAGGCACAGGATTTTTCACAGGCGTGTTCCACTTCGATACCTGCACGCAGGGCGACATCGAGAATGGTTTCACCGGTCTTGGCTTCCAGAACAGCGCCATCCGGACAGAGGTCCGCATGAGGCAAAATTACAATCTTTGGCATATTAAACCTCGTCCACGGACTGGCCTTTCAGCGCGACGCGGACAGATTTGTCCATGCGGCGAGCAGCAAAGTCCTGGGTTTGTTTATCAACGTTTTTAATGGCTTCTTCTATTGCGTCAGCGTCATTGCCTTCGGCCACTGCGCTCAAGCGCGCGGCAGCATCATCAATCACCTGACGCTCAGCGGCGCTTAACAGCGCGGCATCGGCAGCGAGCGCGCCGTTCAGACTTTCCAGCACGCGTGCGGCTTCCACTTTTTGTTCAGCCAGCATACGCGCCTTCACATCCTGCTCGGCGTAGCTCATTGAGTCCTGAATCATGGAGGCGATTTCGCCATCGGTCAGGCCGTAGGACGGCTTCACCTGAATGGACGATTCCACGCCGGTGGATTTTTCCATCGCCGTGACGCTCAGCAGGCCGTCCGCATCCACCTGGAAAGTGACGCGAATATGCGCCCCGCCTGCAGGCAGCGCCGGGATGCCGCGCAGCGCAAAGCGCGCCAGTGAACGGCAGTCCTGCACCAGCTCGCGCTCGCCCTGCATCACGTGGATGGACATCGCGGTCTGGCCGTCTTTGAAGGTGGTGAACTCCTGCGCGCGCGCCACCGGAATGGTGGTATTACGCGGGATCACTTTCTCCACCAGGCCGCCCATGGTTTCTAACCCCAGCGACAGCGGGATAACGTCCAGCAGCAGCATTTCGCTGTCCGGCTTGTTACCGACCAGAATATCGGCCTGGATAGCGGCGCCCACGGCGACCACTTTGTCCGGGTCGATGGAGGTCAGCGGCGTGCGGCCAAAGAATTCGCCCACGCGCTCGCGCACCAGCGGCACGCGGGTCGAACCGCCCACCATGACCACTTCCAGCACTTCGTTCGCCTCAACGCCTGCATCCTTCAATGCGCGACGGCAGGCCAGCAGGGTACGTTTCACCAGCGGGGCAATCAGATCGTTGAACTGGTCGCGGGTGATGTCACCCTGCCAGCCCGCAACGTTAACAGATACCGTCTGCGCATCGCTCAGGGCGATTTTGGCGTCGATAGCCGCATCCAGCAGTTCACGCTGTACGCGCGCATCGCTGCGATCGCTGATGCCCGCCAGCTCGCGAATGTAATCCGCCAGCAGATGGTCGAAATCATCGCCGCCCAGCGCGGAGTCTCCGCCGGTCGCCAGCACTTCAAACACCCCGCGGCTTAAGCGCAGGATCGAGATATCAAAGGTACCGCCGCCGAGATCGTAAACCGCAATGACCCCTTCCTGACCGGAATCAAGACCGTAGGCAATGGCCGCCGCCGTGGGTTCGTTCAGCAGGCGCAGCACGTGCAGGCCCGCCAGACGCGCGGCGTCTTTGGTGCCCTGACGCTGTGCATCGTCAAAATAGGCCGGAACGGTAATGACCACGCCGTCCAGATCGCCGCCGAGCGTTGCGGTCGCACGCGCCGCCAGCGCTTTGAGGATGTCGGAGGAAACACGAATCGGGTTCAGCAGACCGGCCGCGGTTGCAATCATCGGCAGGCCGTTTTCACTGGCCTGCAGCTGATACGGCAGATGCGGGTAGCGGGTCTGAATATCGGCCAGCGAGCGGCCCATCATGCGCTTTACGGAGCTGATGGTGTTAGCCGGATCGCGTGCGGCGTTGGTGCGGGCGTCATAGCCAACCGCGTGACCCTGCTGCTGGTAGTGGACCACGGAAGGCAGCAGATGGCGGCCCTGCTCGTCAGCCAGCGTTTCCGCCTGGCCGCTGCGCACGGTCGCCACGAGGGAATTGGTGGTACCCAGATCAATACCCACCGCCAGACGACGCTGGTGCGGTGCGGCACTTAAGCCAGGCTCACTAATTTGTAATAAGGCCATAATTGCTTCCGAAATTAAAAATCGAGCAGCTTTTCTTCGAGTTGTTCAGCACTGCTTCGCAGTTTATCGAGAAAACGGAGTTTGCGCACAGTGTCTGCCGCCACGTCCCAGGTCTCGTTGTTCAGTTGCTCCACCATCTGCTGATGGCGGCTATCGAACATGCCCTTCACGCGCGTGATAAAACTTTCCAGACGCGCTTCGTCTTTGGCTTGTTCAATCTCATCCAGCTCTTCGCGAAGCTCCAGCTGTTCCATCAGAAACGCGGTGTCGCGCACGGTATGCTGTTCGCTCGCCAGGTCGAAACCGTGCAGTGAAAGCAGGTACTCGGCACGGCTCAGCGGATGGCGCAGCGTCTGCCAGGCCTGGTTGATGGTCGCAGATTGGGAGACCGCAGCCAATTGCTCTGACTGAGTACCGCTCGCGAATTTATCCGGATGGTACTGACGCTGCAGATCCTGAAAACGGATCGTCAGCGCCTGCAGATCAATCGGGTATTGAGCGGGTAGTCCGAAGAGAGTGAAGTAATCCATAACAATCTCAGGGGTAGCCTGTTAGAACAAACCCCACACACAGAGATCCTGCGGTGGGGTTTCGGATGACGCGCGGTTAAACGTGGAAGCTTTCGCCGCAACCACACTCGTCTTTGACGTTCGGGTTCGTGAATTTGAACCCTTCGTTCAGGCCTTCTTTAACGAAGTCCAGCTGAGTGCCGTTGAGGAATTGCAGGCTTTTGCCATCGACCACCACCTTCACGCCCTTGTCTTCAAACACGGTGTCGTCAGACGCCGGTTCATCAACAAACTCCAGTACGTAAGCCATACCAGAACAGCCGGAGGTACGTACGCCCAGTCGCAGGCCAAAGCCTTTACCACGGTTCGCCAGAAAAGAGCTTACTCGCGCGGCAGCGCTGTCGCTAAGGGTAATCGACATACTCAAACCTCAATTATTTTGCTTCACGTTTGCTTTTATAGTCCGCAATGGCGGCTTTGATCGCGTCTTCTGCCAGAATTGAGCAGTGAATTTTCACCGGTGGCAGTTCGAGTTCTTCAGCAATATCGGTGTTCTTGATTGCCTGTGCTTCGTCCAGAGACTTGCCCTTCACCCATTCGGTCACCAGGGAGCTGGACGCGATAGCAGAACCGCAGCCGTAGGTCTTGAAGCGCGCGTCTTCAATGATACCTTCATTGTTGACTTTAATCTGCAACTTCATCACGTCGCCACACGCCGGTGCGCCAACCATACCGCTACCGACAGATTCGTCGCTGTTGTCAAATGAGCCAACGTTGCGCGGGTTCTCGTAATGATCGATGACTTTTTCGCTGTATGCCATGATTGAATTCTCCTTATGTACCGATTAGTGATGTGACCATTCAATGCTGTTCAGATCCACGCCCTGCTTGAACATTTCCCACAGTGGAGAAAGGTCGCGCAGACGGCCGATGGAGTTGCGAACCAGCTTGATGGTGTAGTCAATCTCTTCTTCGGTAGTGAAACGACCTAAAGAGAAACGGATAGAGCTGTGTGCCAGCTCGTCAGTCATGCCCAGCGCGCGCAGCACGTAGGATGGCTCGAGGCTTGCAGACGTACAGGCAGAACCGGAAGAAACGGCCAGGTCTTTCAGCGCCATGATCAGCGATTCGCCTTCAACATAGTTGAAGCTGACGTTGAGGATGTTCGGTGCGCCCTGCTCGAGATCGCCGTTCAGATACACTTCTTCCATATCCTTCACGCCGTCCCACAGACGGTTACGCAGCGTGCGCAGGCGCGCCATCTCGGTTTCCATCTCTTCTTTCGCGATGCGATACGCTTCGCCCATGCCCACGATCTGGTGAACAGGCAGCGTACCGGAACGCATGCCGCGCTCATGACCGCCGCCGTGCATCTGTGCTTCGATGCGGATACGTGGCTTACGACGAACGTACAGCGCGCCGATCCCTTTCGGGCCATAGATTTTGTGGCCGGAGAAGGACATCAGGTCGACTTTCAGCTGGCTCAGGTCGATAGGGAGTTTGCCCACGCTCTGGGTCGCATCTACGTGGTAGATGATACCGCGCGCGCGGCACATTTCACCGATGGTCGCGATGTCCTGAACGACGCCGATTTCGTTGTTAACGTGCATGATGGAAACCAGAATGGTGTCATCACGCATGGCCGCTTCGAGCTCTTTCAGGTCGATGATCCCGTTGCTCTGCGGCGCCAGGTAAGTCACGTCGAACCCTTCACGCTCCAGCTGACGGCAGGTGTCCAGCACGGCTTTGTGTTCGGTTTTGCTGGTGATGATGTGCTTGCCTTTTTTCTGATAAAAGTTGGCTGCACCTTTGATCGCCAGGTTGTCGGATTCGGTCGCACCGGAGGTGAAAACAATTTCACGCGGATCGGCACCGACCAGGTCAGCAATCTGATTACGGGCGATATCAACCGCCTCTTCAGCATGCCAGCCAAAACGGTGTGAACGGGAAGCTGGGTTACCAAAGTTTCCGTCCAGGGTCAGACACTGCATCATTTTCTCGGCAACACGCGGGTCCACCGGCGTGGTTGCGGAGTAGTCGAGATAAATCGGTAATTTCATTGCTCTTTAAACTCCGTACATCGCTTCAATGCAAGGAATCAGGCAACCGGCTGGATGTACGACCGAGTACACGGGGCGTGACCGCCCCGGCCTGATTCTGAAATACTTATCTTTTTATTACGCGCGCAGTTTGACGTCGATAGCGTCTTGCGCGCGGGTGCTGCGTTGTGATTCATGGCTTTGCTGACGACCCGATACGTCCAGAACTTCCTGGTTATTCACCAGTTCACCCAGGGTGATGTTGTTCAGGAAGCCGGTCAGACGGTCGCTCAGATCGCGCCACAGCGCGTGGGTCAGGCACTTATCGCCGCCCTGGCAGCCGCCTTTACCCTGGCAACGGGTCGCGTCAACGGATTCGTCAACGGCGCTGATCACTTCGCCAACTGCAATACTGCCCGCGTCTTTACCCAGCAGATAGCCGCCGCCTGGGCCACGAACGCTGGAAACCAGTCCATTTTTACGCAGTCTGGAGAACAGCTGTTCCAGATAAGAGAGGGAGATCCCCTGTCGTTCAGAAATATCAGCCAACGGAACCGGGCCCGCTTCGGAGTTGAGCGCAACGTCCAGCATCGCGGTCACGGCATAACGCCCTTTAGATGTCAGTCTCATGTCTTACTTAACCTCAAACTCGCCCCTGCCCGGGGTTTTTTATTGTAAAATGGGGGTATTGCATAGCAGGGCCAAGTCTGACATTCCTGACTAAAATGGTCAACTATTTACTTGACTGTTTTAGTCAGGTATTTAACGTTCTGTGCCGTTTTTTGTCGGGTGGCGCT
>NZ_JBQEOB010000004.1:492467-540335 GCF_052045065.1 Enterobacter sp. 22452
TAAGCGCAGCGCCACCCGGCGAACAGACAACTCTATTCTTTATTCTTCTGCTCAATGGACGCCAGGATCCCGCGCAGGATGTTCAGCTCCTGGCTTTCCGGACGCGCGCGGGTAAACATACGGCGCAGCTTGTTCATCACCTGTCCCGGGTGACCTTCGCGGATAAAGCCGGTTGAGAGCAGCGTCTGCTCAAGGTGACCGTAGAAGCGCTCGAGGTCGTCCACCAGCGGGTAGGCGCTCTCTTCCTGAGGCTCGGTACGCTCTTTCTCCTGCGTCGCCAGCCATGCCATACGTACTTCATAGGCGATAACCTGCACCGCCATCGCCAGGTTCAGCGAGCTGTATTCCGGGTTGGCGGCAATCGCTACGTGGTAGTGGCACTTCTGCAGTTCGTCGTTGGTCAGGCCAACGCGCTCGCGGCCAAATACCAGCGCAACCGGTGCCTGTTCCGCTTCTGCGACACTTTTCAGGCCGCATTCGCGCGGGTCCAGCATCGGCCACGGCAGCGTGCGGGAGCGCGCGCTTGTGCCGACAACGAGGCTACAACCAGCCAGCGCTTCATCAAGGGTATCGACGATCTGGGCGTTGCCGATCACGTCGCTGGCACCGGCCGCCAGGGCGATGGCCTGCGAGTCTGGTTTTACCAGCGGGTTAACCAGCCACAGGTTCGTTAAGCCCATGGTTTTCATAGCGCGGGCAACGGAGCCCATGTTGCCGGTGTGCGATGTTTCGACCAGCACGATTCGAATGTTTTGCAGCATAATTTTAGATGTCTGGATTCTGTGTCTGAAGAATATTCGGGCATATTATCATAAACGGGAGACATAATCCGATCCCGCTGCTATACTCTGCGCCGATTTTCCTGTTCTTTAACATCCAGTGAGAGAGACCGATGCATCCGATGCTGACCATCGCCGTGCGCGCAGCGCGCAAGGCGGGTAATGTAATTGCCAAACACTACGAAACCCCAGACTCCGTAGAAACCAGCCAGAAAGGCAGCAATGATTTCGTGACTAACGTCGATAAAGCCGCAGAAGCGATTATTATCGAAACAATCCGCAAATCTTACCCACAGCACACCATCATCACCGAAGAAAGCGGTGAACATGAAGGTACCGATCAGGATGTTCAATGGGTTATCGATCCACTGGATGGCACCACCAACTTCGTCAAACGCCTGCCACATTTCTCTGTGTCTATCGCAGTACGCATTAAAGGCCGTACTGAAGTCGCCGTTGTTTACGATCCAATGCGTAACGAACTGTTCACCGCTACCCGCGGTCAGGGCGCACAGCTGAACGGCTACCGCCTGCGCTGCAGCAATGCACGCGATCTGGATGGCACCATTCTGGCGACCGGTTTCCCGTTCAAGGCGAAACAGCACGCGACGACCTATATGAATATCCTGGGCAAACTGTTCACCGAATGCGCAGATTTCCGTCGCACCGGTTCTGCAGCGCTGGATCTGGCCTACGTTGCGACCGGCCGCGTTGACGGTTACTTCGAGCTGTCACTGAAGCCGTGGGACTTTGCGGCGGGCGAGCTGATCGCACGTGAAGCAGGCGCGATTGTTTGCGATTTCACCGGCGGCCACAACTACATGACCACCGGCAACATCGTTGCAGGTAACCCACGCGTTGTTAAAGCCATGCTGGCAAACATGCGTGAAGAACTGAGCGATGCGCTGAAGCGCTAATGCCGAAAATCTCCTCTCCCTGTGGGAGAGGGGATCCCAACTAAAATGGCCGCAATCCCCTCCCCACCGGCACCGCACTCATCCACATCGTCACCGCCGCCACCAGCAGAATCACCCCGCCCGCCAGCGCGAGCGTAGTCCACCCTACCTGTCGCCACAGCACCGGCGTTTTATTGCCGCTGAGTTTAACCGCCAGCTGATGGAAGCTGTGTACCAGCAGCGCTAAAGACGAAATGGTGAGAGACGTTCCTGCCGCCATCGCCAGCGCGGACAGCATTCCCCAGCCAAACACGCCGATTACCTTACTGAACAGCAGCACCATGATCGCCCCCGAGCACGGGCGCATACCCATCGAGAGAACAATCATCAGCCGCGCGCGCCAGTCGTCGCCGTTCTGTAATTGTTCCTGCGTGGGCAGATGCTGATGCCCGCATCCGCAGTTTTCATTATGAACGTGGTGCGGCGTAAAGGTCTTGAATTTCGGCTTTTGCAGCAGCACGCGCAGCTTTTTGAGCGCCCGCAAGCAGAGGATCAGCCCCAGCACGCCCACCAGCGCATAGCTCCCTTTTTCAAGCCAGAAACTGCTCATGTGTAGCTGACGGGCAGGCAGCTGTAAGAGTGAAAGGACTATCACGACGAGCGCAATCGCCACGCCGCCCTGCAGCAGCGAGGAGGCCAGCGTCAGGCCAATGCTCGATCTCAACTTCGACGGATGGGTAGCAAGCCAGGTGGTGATGACAATTTTGCCGTGCCCCGGCCCCAGCGCGTGCAGAACACCATAGATAAAGCTAAACGCCAGCAGGGAACCGCCCGCTTTTGTCGGATTCTCCGCCACCGCCTTCAGCAGCCCGCTCATCTGTTGATTGACTTCACGCTGCCAGATGATGCTTTTCATCATCACCTGCGGCCAGGCCTGCCACAGCCAGAGCGAACCGCAAACGGCGAGCAGGAGAAAAAGCGCCAGCGGCCAGAGATGAAGCCAGCGGCGCGGTTTTTGGTGCGAAGAGGAGATCACTGACATTGTAACGTCACCTCCTGCGCAAACTGTTTACCCAGCTCCATGTCCTCCGGCGGCGCATCTTCTTTGTCGAGAGAGACCGCAAAGTTCAGCGTCTCTTCGCTGGGCTTTGGCGTGTGGACGGTAAGCTTACATTTCTTTTGTAGCGATGCCGGAAGCTGCACGTCGCTGTCCTCGGCGTAGCTCATATCGACATAGTAGGTGGGGTCAAAGGTGGAGAAACGATACTTTTGCCCTGCCAGCGGCTGAGGGTGTGCCAGCGGGAGAATAAATGTCAGCACCGCCTGATGCCCGTCTCGCGTCATACCGTATTCCGTGGGCCGGTTAAGAAATTTGACCTTTTGCCCGTTATGCCAGAACTCGGTGAAATAGTGCTGACCGAGCACGTTGGCCATCACTTCTGCCGCCAGCTTTTTCCAGATCTCATCGCCAGGCTTTGCGTTTCCCGCATCATAGAGCAGATCCGCCGAGGTGATTTCATCCATCGTCCAGCGCATTTTCAGGCCGCTGAGCTGCGTGCCGTCCGTCACAAGCTCGGTTTTCAGGCTGATAAAACTGTGAGGATGTGCGCTGACGGCAAAGGTGATAACCGCCAAAAATAACGCCATCGCGCTTTGTTTAACTATTTGCATCAATTCCTCACGTCAAAAATTCTGTGATGTTCCCCAGCAATCCTGAATGAAAGGCCTGCCGGCGCGCTTTTCAGCGCTCATCCTTTAGCTATTCTTATCAAACATTCACACTGGATACCCGACAGATGATGACGACGCTTGAAATTCCATCTGTGCTTTCCAGTTCGCAGCGCCGCTGCCAGGTGCTTTTGATGCTTTACCTGCCCGATGCTGCCGTCACCGCACAGAGCATAATCGCTGCCAATGGCGTGGACGACGCAATGGCACGGCAAGATATAGCCGAGACGCGCGATGAAATCCAGCGCTATCATCGGCTTGATATCGTCACGCACCTCGACGGCAGCTACCGAATTGAAGGTTCGGTCCTGAATCAGCGTTTATGCCTGCTGCACTGGCTGCGCAGGGCACTTCGGCTTTGCCCGCAGTTCGTCTCTCACCAGTTTACTCCCGCGCTTAAAACCGCACTTAAACAGCAGGGCATCGCTCGTCCACTCTATGATGACACCAACCTGCGAGCATTGATCAACTTCTGTTCGCGAAAGCTTCAGCGTCCGTTTGACTGCCGCGACGTACAGTTTTTACAGCTGTTTTTGCAATACTGTCTGATCCAGCATCATCTGGGCAATACGCCGCAGTTTTCCCACGTTCAGCGCAGCTGGACGCAATCGAGAGGGGAATATTTCACCGCGCAGGAAATCGTGCGCCACTGGAAACGGCGCGTTCCGCAGGGAACGCACAGCGATGAACAGCTGTTCCTCGCGCTGTTGTTTATGATGCTGCGCACCCCCGACCCGGTGCTTGACAGACATCAGCAGGATCAACGCCTGCGCCGCACCATAGTGCGGATGATCGCGCGCTTTCGGGCCCAAACCGGGATGAATTTTAGCGATGAACAGGGGCTGACCGATCAGCTTTATATCCATCTTGCTCAGGCGTTAGATCGCTCACTGTTTGAAATCGGCATCGATAACAGCCTGCCGGAAGAGATTCATCGGCTTTATCCGCGGCTGTTACGCACCACCAAAGAGGCGCTGTTTGAGCTGGAAGCAGAGTTCGGGCTGCGTTTCTCCGATGAAGAGATGAGCCTGGTGGCGGTGATTTTTGGTGCCTGGCTGATGCAGGAGACCGATCTGCATGAAAAACAGGTGGTGTTACTGACCGGGGAAGATAAAGCATGTGAAGCGTTGATTGAGCAGCAGCTGCGCGAGCTGACGCTGTTGCCGCTCAATATTCGTTATCTGACCCTGCACGCGTTTCAGAAGGGAGGAGCACCCCGTGAAGCTGCGCTGGTGATCACCCCTTACCCAACCGCCCTGCCGTTGTTCTCGCCGCCGCTGATCCATGCCGTTGAGACATTGAACGCGCAGCAGCAAGAACATATTCGCGCGATGCTGGAATCCTAGTTACGCGCGTGCCGTCACTTTGGGGCGAACGATCATTGCGGGTAGCGCAACGAGCGCCATCACCCAGAATACGCCGTGCCCAAGGTGCTGATACAGGAAGCCTGCAAAGACCGTCATCACGGCTATGCTGCCGCCCATTGCCACCGCAGAGTAGACCGCCTGCAGTCGAATCACATCCCCACCCTCACGCGCAGAGATGTAGCGCATCGCCGCCAGGTGGCACACGGTAAAGGTACCGCAGTGCAGAATTTGCGCCACAATCAGCCACGGTAGTTCGGTCGTCCAGCCCATAATCCCCCAGCGTGCCACGCCGCACACGGCAGAAAGCAGCAGCAAATCGCGCGCGCCGAAGCGACGGAACAGTTTTTTACTGAGCGCAAAGATGATCACTTCCGCCACGACGCCGAGCGACCACAGGTAGCCTACCGCAGAAGCAGAGTAGCCCGCCCCCTGCCAGTAGATGGCGCTGAACCCATAGTACGCCGCATGCGCCCCCTGAAGCAGGCAAACGCACGCCAGAAAACGCCAGCTTTGTGCCACCAGGCTCCGCCAGGCCGGCCAGCCTGCGCTCTCCTGGTGACGGCTTTCGCCCTGCGGCATTACCGACGGACGCAACAGCATCCCCAGCAGCATGGAGGCAATACCCACGCTCAGTAACGCAAGGATGGCGTGATAGTCGTACAGGCTGACCAGCTTACCCACCAGCGCCGAGCCGATCACGAACGCAATCGATCCCCAGAGACGCACGCGGCCATAGTCCATGGTGATCTGCTTTTGCCAGGTGTTCGCCAGGGCATCCGTCAGCGGCACCAGCGGTGAGAAGAACAGGTTGAAGCCAACCATGACCACCATCAGCCAGGCAAACTGCTGACTCACCCAGAAGCAGGCGACAAAGACCAGAGTGAGTAGCGCAAGTATGCGCACGGCCTTGATCAGTAAGGAGGGATCGCTGACGCGCGGCGCAATCAGCAGACTGCCCAGGAAACGCGCCACCAGTCCTGCGCCAAGCAGAACGCCGATGGACTCAGGGGTGAGACCGATTCCCTTGAGCCAGACGCTCCAGAAAGGCAGAAAAATACCGTAGCTAAAGAAGTAGGTGAAGTAGCTGAGCGCCAGCCAGCGCGTGGAATGCAAGACCATGAATCCCTCCCGAAATGGAGGCGATAGTCTGGCGTTTATCCTGCACTTTAGCAAGTCGTTAGCGCGCTATAAATTAACGATAAATTAACATCATGGACAGCTGGTCGGCGTATGGCGAGAGCGGCAAAATTGTATTACGTTTAAAGAACATCGCCTGAAGAGGTCGTTTGCCATGAACAGCTTACGTTATTTCGATTTCGGCTCCTCACGTTCTTTCCTGCTTTTGATTGCCCGTATTGCTATCGTTGTCCTGTTTATTATTTTTGGCTATCCCAAACTCACGGGGTTTAGCGGCACCGTTCAGTATATGACGTCACTCGGCGCCCCCATGCCTATGCTGGCCGCGATTATTGCGGTGGTGATGGAGGTCCCCGCGGCAATTCTGATCGTGCTGGGCTTTTTCACCCGCCCCATCGCGGTGCTCTTTGTCTTTTATACGCTGGTAACGGCGGTGATAGGCCACCATTACTGGGATATGACCGGTGATGCGGTTGTGCCGAACATGATTAACTTCTATAAGAATGTGAGTATTGCCGGTGCGTTTATTTTGCTGGCGATTGTGGGACCGGGGGCCATATCTCTTGACCGACGTTAGCCCATAAAAAAAGGCCGCAAGCGCGGCCTTTTTTATTTCTGCAAAGCAGAGGGATTATGCGTATACCGGGAAGCGTGCGCAGATATCCAGAACTTTACCTTTGACGCGCTCAATAACCGCTTCGTCATTGATGTTGTCCAGAACGTCACACATCCAGCCTGCCAGCTCTTTCACTTCCGCTTCTTTGAAGCCGCGGCGAGTCACTGCCGGAGAACCGATACGGATACCAGAGGTCACGAACGGGCTCTTCGGATCGTTTGGCACGCTGTTTTTGTTCACGGTGATGTTGGCGCGGCCCAGGGCTGCGTCAGCTTCTTTACCGGTCAGGTTCTTATCAACCAGATCCAGCAGGAACAGGTGGTTTTCAGTACCGCCAGACACCACTTTGTAGCCACGGCTCAGGAACACTTCCACCATCGCTTTAGCGTTCTTAGCAACCTGCTGCTGGTAAACTTTGAACTCTGGCTCCATCGCTTCTTTCAGCGCTACCGCTTTTGCGGCGATAACGTGCATCAGCGGGCCGCCCTGCGCGCTTGGGAACACGGCAGAGTTCAGTTTCTTATACAGATCTTCGTCACCGCCTTTCGCCAGGATCAGGCCACCGCGTGGACCCGCCAGGGTTTTGTGGGTGGTGGTGGTCACAACGTGAGCGTGTGGAACTGGGTTCGGGTAAACGCCTGCCGCGATCAGACCCGCAACGTGCGCCATATCAACGAACAGGTAAGCACCGATGCTGTCTGCGATTTCACGCATTTTTGCCCAGTCAACGATACCGGAGTAAGCAGAGAAGCCACCGATGATCATCTTCGGTTTGTGCTCTTTGGCCTGCTTAGCCATGTCTTCGTAGTCAATTTTACCGGACTCATCAATACCGTAAGGGATGATGTTGTACAGTTTGCCGGAGAAGTTAACCGGGGAGCCGTGAGTCAGGTGGCCGCCCTGCGCCAGGTTCATACCCAGAACGGTATCGCCCGGCTGCAGCAGCGCGGTGTAGACCGCGAAGTTAGCCTGAGAGCCTGAGTGCGGCTGCACGTTCGCGTAGTCTGCGCCAAAGAGTTCTTTCGCACGGTCAATCGCCAGCTGCTCAACGATATCAACGTACTCGCAACCGCCGTAGTAGCGCTTGCCCGGATAACCTTCAGCGTATTTGTTGGTCAGCTGAGAACCCTGCGCCTGCATCACGCGCGGGCTGGTGTAGTTTTCGGAGGCGATCAGTTCGATGTGCTCTTCCTGACGTACTTTTTCCTGCTCCATAGCCTGCCACAGTTCGGCATCATAATCGGCAATGTTCATTTCACGCTTTAACATCCGCATCTCCTGACTCAGCTAACAAGTAAATTTTGGCCTGAAAAGGCAGTCCTGTTGGACGACGGGCAACAGTATAACTGAATAGTTCTGCGATAACAGGTCTTGACAAACGATTTTACGCAAACGTTTCCCTCCACGCCACGCAAGGGTTTGAGGAATAAAGCTCTCATCATTTTCAACGGATTTCTTTTCAGGTTTGTGATGCATATTTTTCATCTTGCAAAGAACCATTTACAACGCAGGGTTATTTTTTATAAGATGCATTTAAAATACATCATTAAATGTGACATCAGAAGGACGCGCTCATGCTCGACGCTCAAACCATCGCTACCGTTAAGTCCACAATTCCCCTGCTCGTGGAAACTGGCCCTAAACTCACCGCGCATTTCTACGATCGTATGTTCTCGCACAACCCGGAGCTCAAAGAAATTTTCAACATGAGCAACCAGCGCAATGGCGACCAGCGTGAAGCGTTGTTTAACGCCATCGCAGCCTACGCCAGCAATATCGAAAACCTGGCGGCACTGCTGCCTGCGGTAGAAAAGATTGCGCAGAAACATACCAGCTTCCAGATCCAGCCTGAGCAGTACAACATCGTTGGCGGCCACCTGCTGGCGACGCTGGACGAAATGTTCAGCCCGGGCCAGGAAGTGCTGGACGCGTGGGGTAAAGCCTACGGCGTGCTGGCAAACGTGTTTATCAACCGTGAAGCGCAAATCTACAGCGAAAACGCCAGCAAGAACGGCGGCTGGGAAGGCACGCGCGCGTTCCGCATCGTCGAGAAAACCCCACGCAGTGCATTGATTACCAGCTTTGAATTTGAGCCGGTGGACGGTAAACCTGTGGCCGACTACCAGCCGGGCCAGTATCTGGGCGTGTGGCTGAAGCCTGAAGGTTTCCCGCATCAGGAAATTCGCCAGTATTCCCTCACCCGCAAGCCAAACGGTAAAGGCTATCGCATTGCGGTGAAACGCGAAGATGGCGGTCAGGTCTCAACCTGGCTGCACAACGAAGCCAGCGTAGGCGATGTAGTTCATCTGGCCGCGCCGGCGGGCGATTTCTTTATGGCCGTTGACGGCAATACGCCAGTGACGCTGATCTCTGCGGGTGTCGGTCAAACGCCAATGCTGGCGATGCTCGATACGCTGGCAAAAGCAAACCACGACGCGCAGGTAAACTGGTTCCACGCCGCAGAGAACGGCGACGTGCACGCTTTTGCGGATGAAGTGAAAACGCTCGGGGCGTCCCTGGCGCGCTTCACCGCGCATAACTGGTATCGCCTGCCGACGGAGGCTGACCGCGCAGCCGCACGCTTCGACAGCGAAGGTCTGATGAATTTAAGCCAGCATGAAGGGGCGTTTAGCGCACCGGACATGCAGTTTTACGTCTGTGGGCCGGTGGCGTTTATGCAGTATGCCGCGAAGCAGCTGGTTGAGTTGGGCGTGAACAAAAACAACATTCATTACGAATGTTTCGGGCCGCATAAGGTGCTGTAATGAAAAAGCCCCTCGTTCGAGGGGCTTTTTTTCGCCGGGTGGCGGCTGCGCCTTACCCGGCCAACAAAACCGTTGGCAATGTTAAATCGCAGCGTCGTCTTCTTCGCCGGTACGGATACGGATCACGCGCGCCACGTCAAAGACGAAGATTTTCCCGTCGCCAATTTTGCCCGTCTGCGCGGTACGAATGATGGTATCCACGCAGGTATCCACGATATCGTCGCTGACCACGATTTCAATTTTCACTTTCGGCAGAAAGTCGACCATGTACTCCGCGCCACGGTAAAGCTCGGTGTGGCCCTTCTGACGACCAAAACCTTTCACTTCCGTTACTGTCATCCCGGTGATGCCGACTTCCGCCAGCGCTTCACGTACATCATCCAGTTTGAAAGGTTTAATAATCGCATCAATCTTTTTCATGGTGGGTCCTTAAACTCATGCCTGTAAGCTGCCTCGTAATCGATTGCTCACAGTACCATACGGCATTACTCTTTAAAATCGTTTGCTTCCAGCTCGTGGCGCGACAGCAGCTTGTAGAACTCGGTGCGGTTGCGTCCGGCCATGCGCGCCGCGTGGGTCACGTTACCCTTCGTAATCTGCAGCAATTTGCGCAGGTAGTTCAGTTCGAACTGGTTACGCGCTTCGGCAAAGGTCGGCAACGCCGTGTTTTCTCCTTCCAGCGCCTGCTCCACCAGCGCGTCGCTGATAACGGGCGACGACGTCAGCGCCACGCACTGCTCAATCACGTTGACCAACTGGCGCACGTTGCCAGGCCACCCGGCGGTCATTAGCCTTTTCATTGCATCAGTGGAAAACGCGCGCACGAAGGGTTTATGGCGATCCGCGGACTGGCGCAGCAGATGGTTTGCCAGCAGTGGGATATCTTCCGCACGCTCGGCCAGCGCAGGAATTTTCAGGTTCACCACGTTCAGGCGGTAGTAGAGATCTTCACGAAACTCATTGCGCGCCATCACTTTTGGCAGATCCCGGTGGGTGGCGGAAATAATACGCACGTTGATGTCGATATCGCGGTTGCTGCCGAGCGGACGCACTTTTCTCTCCTGCAACACGCGCAGCAGTTTCACCTGCAACGGCGCGGGCATATCGCCAATCTCATCGAGGAACAGCGTGCCGCCTTCCGCCGCCTGGAAAAGCCCTTCACGGCTGCTCACCGCGCCGGTGAAGGCGCCGCGCGCGTGACCAAAGAGTTCGGATTCGAGCAGTTGCTCCGGAAGCGCACCGCAGTTAATGGCGATAAAGGCATTTTTAGCGCGCGGGCTGGCGTTGTGGATCGCCTGCGCCAGGATCTCTTTCCCGGTACCGCTCTGGCCGTTGATCAAAACGCTGACGTCAGATTGCGCCACCATTCGTGCCTGCTCAAGCAGACGCAGCATGACGGGGCTTCGCGTCACGATGGACTCACGCCAGGCATCATCACCAGAAGGCGCGGCATGCTCCAGCGCGCTGTCGATGGCTTTATAGAGCGCGTCTTTGTCCACCGGTTTGGTGAGGAAGCTGAACACCCCTTGCTGGGTTGCCGCGACCGCATCCGGGATCGAGCCGTGGGCAGTCAAGATGATAACCGGCATGCCGGGCTGCTGCTTTTGAATCTCTGCAAAAAGCTGCAGGCCATCCATTTCGTCCATCCGCAGATCGCTGATCACCAGATCAATCTTCTCGCGGCTGAGCACTTTCAGCCCCTCCTGCCCGCTTTCCGCCGTCACAACGCTGTAGCCTTCACTGACCAGGCGCATTCCCAGCAGCTTTAACAGCCCAGGATCGTCATCGACCAGTAAGAGATGGGCAGGTTTACGGCTTGTCATGGCTTCACATCCTCTTCTTTCTGCGCGTCACCGTCCGGCGACGCGGCAGAATTTCCTTTCGACGAATCTGGCAAATAGCTGCCTGCGGGTTTTCGCGTCGACAGTTGCCTTTCAATATCGGTCAGATTTTCAAGCTTGCGCGTGGTGGTCTCAAGCTGGGTGCGCAGATAATTCTGCTGCTGGCGAAGCGTATCAAGCTCGCCGTCCGTTGACTGCTGTAATTTGCTGTAGCGAGAACGCTCTTCAGACAGCTGAAGCTGTAATGCCTGACCGTCCCGCCAGAGTTGATATATCGGCCGCACCTGCGCAGGAATGTTGGCGCTGAACGCGTCCAGACGCGTGATATTCGTGCGGCGCTCCACGGGCGTGATTTTGGCATCGCCAAGCAGAATGGCACGTTTAAAGGTCGCCTGCCATGCGTTGTCGCCCCACATCGTGGCTTGCGCCCGTGCCTCTACGGGTTCCAGACGCTGCGCACAATCGATGCCACGTAGCCAAAACAACGGGTTGGTATCAACTTCATGTCCTGATAAGTGCCAGATGCCCTCGCAGGGGGTGGTCAGGAAATCCGCCAGCTGATTTTCAGGCCATTTTTCTTCCGGCTTTTCACTGATTGCGCTCTTCGGGGCATGGGTCACACACCCCGCCAGCAGTAAACACGGCAGACTTAGACGTACGGTATTGCGGGAAAACATCGCGCGTGCGGCGCGGAAAAAAACGTGTGACATACTCACCAGACTTAGATTCATTTTATTGATTTTCCGGCTTAAGAGGCAGTTCGATACGAAAGCACACATCCGACCGTTCATCACTGACGATATTAAGTTCGCCGTGCATGCGTCGTATGCCGTCGCGGGCAATACTGAGGCCCAGACCACTTCCTTTTACCGCACCTTTTCGCTGATGACTGCCCTGGAAAAAGGGTTCAAAAATCATCGTTTTTTCTTCATCCGGAATCGGGGTGCCCGTATTCGCTACATCGATAAACACCCGGGAACCCGCCCTGTAGCTTCGGATATAAATGTTACCGGATTCAGTACCATAGTGCACCGCATTGGAATAAAGATTATCCAGAACGCTCATAAACAGCATGGGCTCTGCAAGACAGGCGGGCTCGCTAAGATCGACCTGGGTATGCATCATTTTAGCTCTTGCTGGCAGGCTATGGGCGGAGATCACCATATCCACTATCGGTGCAATCTCCACATTTTCCAGTACCACTGCCCCGTCCGCCAGCTTACGGTTGTAGTCCAGCAGCTGCTCAATCAGCTTTTGCAGATTCCGGCTGCTGTCATCGAGGATCTCGACAATCTCTTTTTGCTCAGAGGTCAGCGGGCCAGCCACTTCGTCCGCCAGCAGCTCGGTGCCTTCTCGCATGCTGGCGAGAGGTGTTTTGAGTTCGTGGGAAATGTGACGGAGGAACTGATGACGCTGCGTTTCCAGCCACGCCAGACGTTCGGAAAGCCAGATGATCCGCTGACCCACTGAACGCAGCTCGCGCGGCCCGGTGAAAACAACCGTATCACCGAGAGACTTCCCCTCACCCAGACGGTTAATCATCCGCTGTATGCCCTTCACCGGACCGATAATCATGCGGGTGAACAGCAGAACCAGAGCAAGACTGACCAGAAACAGGACCAGCGCCTGCCAGCCGAAGAATTGACCGCGCTCGGCGATTTCCTGCTGCAGCTGCTGCCCGCGAGAGAAGATCACCGTGCGTGTAGACTGGACCATTTCCGTATTGGCATTAGCAAACGCTTCCAGCCGCGCGGCGGCGGCGGCATCCGGGCCGCTATTTTTACACTGTAGCTGAGCCAGATCGTTCAGGTCCTGACGTAATGCCTGGTAGAGTTTGTCGTCCGGCAGCACGCCCGCGTGGGCATCCAGCATTTCGCTGTAGCGTTTACGTTGATTCTGGTAAACCCGCTCCAGGGTGCGATCGTCCAGCACGCAATACTGGCGATAGCTACGCTCCATCTCCAGCGCGGCGTTAGTCATTGCTTCGCTTCGCCTTGCATCAATTAGCGTCGTGCGATTCGTCAATGCCGCCTGCGCGCTTAGCGCATTGAGACTTTGCCAGGCCTGCCACGCCAGTATCAGTAAAGGGAGCAGGATAAGCAGGAATGCCATCATGACGAGCTGTCGCAGGGAGCGAGGGAAAACAGACCAGCGTTTCAACGCATTACTCTCTTAATGGGGGTTTACGCAGAGCGTAACTGAGTCTGCCCTTCAGATACAACAAAGCCGGGTAAAAACCCGGCTTTGTTGTGGAATGAGGCGGTGCCTAACTCGACGTTTCGCCCTGTCCTGATAAAGCATCGCTATGATCAGTAGTTGGACGGCAGGCACCTTTTTGTGCGTCATTCTAAGTTTATGTAGCGCGTCCCGAAGGGGCTGACATAAGAAGGTGAATGAGCCACTGATTAATATTATGCAACACCCATGCCATTTTGCAAAACAATAAATTAACATGATGAATTTAAAGAATTTTATACATCCAAACTATTACTTGTTGGCAGAATGATTTCCAGGCTAAGTGTCGCTATTTAACAACACCTTTAGACCACGATTTTTCTACCAATATAAATCAACAAGTTAAGTGTCACCTTTTGGAGACATCGACGGAGCGGGATTGTCGCAATTTTGCGACACGCATAAAAAAGCCCGGTAGCGCTTACGCTTACCGGGCCTACAAGGGTCAGGGTGCTAAAACTTATCCCAGCTGCTTACGCGCGTTGCGGAAAATACGCATCCACGGGCTGTCCTCGCCCCAGTTTTCCGGGTGCCAGGAGTTGCTCACGGTGCGGAACACGCGCTCCGGGTGCGGCATCATGATGGTCGCACGACCGCTTTCACTGGTGACTGCCGTAATACCGTTGGCAGAGCCGTTCGGGTTAGCCGGGTAGGTTTCTGTCACCTTGCCGAAGTTATCGACAAAGCGCAGCGCCACCAGACCTTTGCTCTCCAGCTGAGCCAGATGGGCAGCATCACGCACTTCTACCTGACCTTCACCGTGGGAAACGGCGATTGGCATCTGTGAACCCACCATTCCCTGCAGCAGCAGAGACGGGCTTTGGGTCACTTCCACCAGGCTGAAGCGCGCTTCGAAGCGGTCAGACTGGTTACGCACAAAGCGCGGCCAGGCTTCGCTGCCCGGGATCAGTTCGCGCAGGTTAGACATCATCTGACAGCCGTTACACACGCCCAGCGCCAGGGTCTGCGGACGATGGAAGAAGGTTTCGAACTCGTCACGCACGCGGCTGTTGAACAGGATGGACTTCGCCCAACCTTCGCCCGCGCCCAGCACGTCGCCGTAGGAGAAACCGCCGCACGCCACCAGCGCCTGGAAATCATCCAGACCGGTACGTCCGGCCAGCAGGTCGCTCATGTGGACGTCGATGGCGTCAAAGCCCGCGCGGTGGAAGGCAGCCGCCATCTCAACGTGGGAGTTAACGCCCTGCTCGCGCAGCACGGCTACCTTTGGACGCGCGCCTGTCGCAATGTACGGCGCAGCGATATCTTCGTTGATATCAAAGGAGAGCTTCACGTTCAGGCCAGGATCCTGGTCATTCGCTTTCGCGTTATGCTCCTGATCGGCACATTCCGGGTTGTCTCGCAGGCGCTGCATCTGCCAGGTGGTTTCTGCCCACCACATGCGCAGCGTGGTGCGGCTTTCGCTGAATACCGCGTGGCCGTCTGCTTCAATGACGAAGCGGTCACCCTGAACGGCTTTGCCCAGATAGTGCACGCAGTCTGCCAGCCCGTGCTTCGCCAGAATCGCTTCAACCGCGTCGCGATCTGCGGCGCGTACCTGAATCACCGCACCCAGCTCTTCATTGAACAGCGCCGCCAGACGGTCTTCGCCAAGCGTTGCAATGTTCGCTTCAACGCCGCAGTGGCCAGTGAAGGCCATCTCTGCCAGCGTCACCAGCAGGCCACCGTCGGAACGGTCGTGATAGGCCAGCAGCTTACGCTCCGCCACCAGCGCCTGGATGGCGTCGTAGAAGCCTTTCAACTGCGCGACGTCGCGTACATCGGCTGGCTTGTCGCCGAGCTGGCGGTAAACCTGTGCCAGCGCGGTGGCACCCAGCGCGTTGTGGCCTTTACCCAGGTCAATCAGCAGCAGGGCGTTGTCTTCGGTCGCAAGCTGCGGCGTAACGGTGTGGCGCACGTCTTCCACGCGTGCAAACGCGGTGATCACCAGCGACAGCGGAGAGGTCATCTCGCGCTGCTCGCTGCCTTCCTGCCAGCGGGTTTTCATCGACATGGAGTCTTTACCCACCGGAATGGTCAGGCCGAGGGCAGGACACAGCTCCTCGCCCACCGCTTTCACGGCTTCATACAGGCCAGCATCTTCGCCAGGGTGACCGGCTGCGGCCATCCAGTTTGCGGAGAGTTTGATACGTTTGATGTCGCCAATCTGCGTCGCGGCGATGTTGGTCAGCGCTTCACCGACCGCCAGACGGGCGGAGGCGGCGAAGTCCAGCAGCGCCACCGGGGTGCGTTCGCCCAGGGCCATCGCTTCGCCGTAGTAGCTGTCGAGGCTCGCGGTAGTCACCGCGCAGTTTGCCACCGGGATCTGCCACGGGCCAACCATCTGGTCACGCGATACCATACCGGTCACGGTACGGTCGCCGATGGTCACCAGGAACGTTTTCTCCGCCACGGCTGGCAGGTGCAGCACGCGGTTAACCGCTTCTGCCACGGTGATGCCCTGGCGATCCAGCGCTTTGCCCGCCGCTTTGCGGGTTGTCACGTCGCGGGTCATCTTCGGCGTTTTACCGAGCAGGACGTCCAGCGGCAGATCGATCGGCTGGTTGTCAAAGTGGGTGTCGCTTAAGGAAAGGTGCTGCTCTTCGGTCGCTTCACCGATGACGGCATACGGCGCACGCTCGCGGCGGCACAGCTCGTCAAACAGCGGCAGCTGATCCGCGGCAACCGCCAGCACGTAGCGCTCCTGGGATTCGTTACACCAGATTTCCAGCGGGCTCATGCCCGGCTCATCGCTCAGGATATCGCGCAGGTTGAAACGGCCACCGCGGCCACCGTCGCTCACCAGCTCCGGCATGGCGTTGGACAGACCGCCCGCACCTACGTCGTGGATGAACAGAATCGGGTTGGCGTCGCCCAGCTGCCAGCAGCGGTCGATCACTTCCTGGCAGCGACGCTCCATTTCCGGGTTGTCACGCTGCACGGAAGCAAAATCGAGGTCCGCATCAGACTGGCCAGACGCCATAGAAGACGCTGCCCCGCCGCCCAGACCGATGTTCATCGCTGGACCACCGAGTACAATCAGCTTCGCGCCGACGACGATCTCGCCTTTCTGCACGTGATCGGCACGGATGTTGCCGATCCCGCCCGCCAGCATGATCGGTTTGTGGTAACCGCGCAGCTCTTCGCCGTTGTGGCTGTCCACTTTCTCTTCATAGGTACGGAAGTAACCATTCAGCGCCGGACGACCAAACTCGTTGTTAAACGCCGCGCCGCCCAGCGGGCCTTCGGTCATGATATCCAGCGCGGTGACAATGCGCTCTGGCTTGCCGAAATCTTCTTCCCACGGCTGTTCAAAGCCTGGGATACGCAGGTTGGACACGGAGAAACCGACCAGACCTGCTTTTGGTTTAGCGCCACGACCGGTCGCACCTTCGTCACGGATTTCACCGCCGGAGCCGGTCGCCGCACCCGGCCATGGAGAGATTGCCGTCGGGTGGTTGTGGGTTTCCACTTTCATCAGGATATGCGCGGGCTCCTGATGGAAGTCATAGCGCCCTGCTTCGCGATCGGCGAAGAAGCGGCCCACCTCGGAACCTTCCATCACCGCGGCGTTGTCTTTATAGGCAGACAGCACGTGGTCAGGGGTTTGTTCCATGGTGTTTTTGATCATTTTGAACAGCGACTTCGGCTGCTGTTCGCCGTCAATAATCCAGTCGGCGTTGAAAATCTTATGGCGGCAGTGCTCAGAGTTGGCCTGCGCGAACATGTAGAGTTCGATGTCGTTCGGGTTGCGGTTGAGCTTAACGAACGCGTCCTGCAGGTAATCAATTTCGTCTTCTGCCAGCGCCAGGCCGAGACGCAGGTTGGCGTCAATCAGCGCCTGACGGCCCTGCCCCAGCAGGTCTACGCTCTGTACCGGCGCAGGCTGATGGTGTGAGAACAGCTTCTGCGCGTCGTCGAGAGAGGCAAATACGCTCTCCATCATGCGGTCGTGCAGCTCAGCCGCAACCGCCTGCCACTGCGCGTCGCTCAGGGTGGAGGCTTCAACATAGTACGCCACGCCGCGTTCCAGACGGTTAATCTGGCTCAGACCACAGTTGTGGGCAATGTCGGTGGCTTTGGAAGACCAGGGGGAGATGGTGCCCGGACGCGGCGTCGCGAGGATCAGTTTGCCGGTTGGCGTATGGCTGCTCAGGCTTGGACCATACTTGAGCAGGCGTTCCAGCTGTACGCGCTCCTCTGCATTCAGGGGGGCATTCAGGTCAGCAAAATGGACATACTCAGCGTAAATATTGCTTACCGGAAGGTCGGCCGCCTGAAAACGTGCCAGCAGTTTGGTAATACGGAAGGCAGACAGTGCAGGCGAACCACGCAGAATTTCCATCATAAGTCTCTCGTCTTCGAAGCGCCGGGGCGCTTACAGTGTGCGCAAGGGGGGAAAACGGGCGTCATTATAGAGAATCCTGAGCGCCGACGAAACCGTTTGCGTCGAAATAAAATTTGCACGGCGGTTTAACAATAGGTGTGACCTGTCTCTCTAATTTGTTGCCAAGTGGCGTAACTTTGCGCAAAATGCCGCTCATTCAATGGCAAACCTTATTCTTAACATGGCTACAGCATACTGAGGCAACCGGCGTCGCAGAGAATTAACTAATTGAAAAAATTAAAGATTAATTATCTGCTCATCGGCATTGTTACGTTGCTGCTGGCAGTGGCCCTCTGGCCTTCTATCCCCTGGTTCGGTAAAGCCGAAAACCGTATCGCCGCCATTCAGGAGCGGGGGGAATTGCGCGTCAGTACCCTCTCCTCTCCGCTAATTTACGGCGACATCAACGGCAAAACCATTGGTCTGGATTATGAACTGGCCCAGCAGTTTGCCGACTATCTGGGTGTGAAGCTCAAAATTACCGTGCGTCAGAACATCAGCCAATTGTTCGATGACCTGGATAACGACGACGCCGATATCCTTGCAGCCGGGCTGGTCTACAACAGCGAGCGCAGCAAGAACTACCAGCCAGGCCCGACCTACTACTCTGTCTCCCAGCAGCTGGTTTACCGCGTGGGAAGCGTGCGCCCGCGCTCGCTCGCCACCATTAACGAGCAACAGCTGACGATTGCCCCCGGCCATGTCGTGATTGACGACCTGCGCGCGCTCAAAGAGAAAAAGTATCCTGACCTGAGCTGGACGATTGACCCAAAACTGGGCACGACAGAACTGCTCGATCGGGTTAAAGACAAAAAGCTGGCCTATACCATTGCGGATTCGGTGGCGATCAGTCTTTTCCAACGCGTGCACCCTGAAATCGCCGTGGCGCTGGATGTGACTGACGAACAGCCGGTGACCTGGTTTACCCAACTGAATAACGATCAGACCCTCTCTGCGGCCATGCTTGATTTCTATAACGCCATCAATGAAGACGGTACGCTGGCGCGCCTGGAAGAAAAATACCTCGGCCATGGTGATGACTTCGATTACGTCGACACCCGCAGCTTCCTGCGCGCAGTTGATAGCGTCCTGCCGGACCTGCAGCCGTTGTTCGAAAAATACGCCCAGGAGATTGACTGGAAGCTGCTGGCGGCGATCTCGTATCAGGAATCCCACTGGGATACTCAGGCGACCTCTCCGACCGGCGTGCGTGGTCTCATGATGCTGACGAAAAATACCGCGCTGAGTCTGGGTGTCAATGACCGTACCGATGCGGAGCAAAGCATCAGCGGCGGCGCGCAGTATTTACAGGATATGATGGCAAAAGTACCGGAGACCGTGCCGGAAGAAGAGCGGATTTGGTTTGCACTGGCCGCCTACAACATGGGTTATGCGCACATGCTGGACGCGCGCGCGCTGACGGCAAAAACCAAAGGTAACCCGGACAGCTGGTCTGATGTAAAACAGCGTCTGCCGCTGCTGAGCCAGAAACCGTGGTACAACAAGCTGACCTACGGGTATGCGCGCGGGCACGAAGCCTACGCTTACGTGGAAAATATTCGTAAGTATCAGATAAGCCTGGTGGGGTATCTGCTGGAGAAAGAGAAAGAAGCGGCAGAAGCTAAACAGCTGGCTCAGAGCTACCCGGTGGTCGCACCGGACGAACTTAATCGTCCACCTGCTTCAATTCTGCCTTTTGTTGCTTTTTCTGCTGCCGGCGCATTCGAAAGAAGTCACTCAGCAGACCCGAACACTCTGGTGCAAGTACCCCACCGATAGTCTGCACCTGGTGGTTCATCCCCGGATGGCCTAGCACGTCCATTAGCGAACCGGCCGCGCCTGTTTTTTCATCCCGCGCACCAAACACCAGCGTACCGATACGACTGTGCACCATCGCGCCGGAACACATGACGCAGGGTTCAAGGGTGACGTACAGAGTCGTATCGAGCAGACGATAGTTTTGCAGTACCAGCCCGCCCTGACGAAGCGCCATAATTTCGGCGTGCGCGGTAGGATCGTGACGGCCAATAGGGCGGTTCCACCCTTCGCCAATCACCTGATTATTATGGACCAGCACCGCGCCCACGGGCACTTCGCCCTCATCCCAGGCACGTTGAGCCAGCGTTAGCGCGTGGCGCATCCAGTATTCATGATTGTGTTCAGGGTTGGACAACGGTTGATACTCCAGTCGAAAAGCGGGCGGCATTATACACGCCCGTTTTAGAGAAGACTATTCGAGTTGCTGAAGTTCACCTGATGGCGTGACGCGCCAGCGGTGCTGGCAAAAATAGAGCAGCGGGTTGTCCTGCTTGCTGTCGCTGTAGCCGCTGTACAGGCGCAGCGGCGTGCCGATGCGCTTCTCCAGCTGAACCACTTTCTCGTGTCCCAGGCAGCGCATAGTTAGCACCCAGCCGCCGTAAGCGCGGGAAATTTGCGTGGCGATAAGATTTACGCGCGGCAGCCATGGCGTATCAAAATAGACCTGCTCCACCAGCGTCTGCGGGGAGCCGGTAATCAGCCAGATGTCGGCATCGTTCGCGTCGAGGTAGCTGGTGAGACGCGCCTGCACCACGGGAAACGCGGCGACATGGCCGCGAAACCAGTGCGCAAAATTCTGTTCGAGCTGTTTAAGCCGTGCTTCGCTGTGGCCAAAGGTGCATCCCCAGAGCAGCAGGCTCATCGGCCAGCGCGCTGCACGGCCTTTCACCAGCAGCGCGATGCCAATCACGGGTAAGAGCGGTAAGACGAGCAGCGCATTCAGAGGCTGACGCCGCAGCAGGTAGCGCATAAAGGTGCCAAACATATCCTGCTGGTGCAGCGTTCCATCCAGGTCGAAAAAGACAACGCGACGCGCGTGATTTGCCAAACCTTACTCCTCTGGGTCGTTGAATCCTAACAGCCAGGTAAACAGGAACCCGGCGATTACCGCTACTAAATAGCCTAACAGATAGAGCATCACTTTTCCGGTCACGATGGTTAATGCCAGCGGTAAACCGGAAAGTCCAAAGGTGATCACCGTCGCCACTTTCCAGTAGCTAATGAGCGCCCCGCCCACCGCGCCGCCCAGACAGGCTGCGAGGAAAGGTTTCCCCAGCGGCAGCGTAACGCCGAAAATCAGCGGCTCGCCGATGCCGAGCAGTCCGACCGGGAGCGCGCCTTTAATCACTTTTTTCAGTCGCGCGTTGCGGGTTTTCATCAGTACGGCAATCGCCGCGCCGACCTGCCCTACGCCCGCCATCGACAGGATAGGCAGCAGCGCGTTATAGCCGTGCGCCTGCACCAGCTCGACGTGGATCGGCACCAGCCCCTGATGCAGGCCGGTCAGCACCAGCGGCAGGAAGGTTCCCGACAGCACCGCCCCCACTAACAGGCCACCACGGTCAATAGCCAGAGATGCACCGTGGGCGATGGCTTCTGAGATCCAGCCGCCTAACGGCTGGAGTGCCACCACCGCGACGCTACCGGTAATGAGCGTGGTCAGCAGCGGGTTGAGGATAAGCTCAATCGAGCCAGGCAGGATCGCGCGCAGCCTTTTCTCGATCCAGCACATCAGGATGACCACCAGTAGCACGGCGATCACCCCGCCGCGGCCCGGCTGAAGCGCCTCACCAAACAGCGTGATCTGCGCCAGCTGCGGGCTGGACAAGATGCCCGCCATTACCCCGCCCATGGCCAGCGATCCGCCAAACACCTTCGCGGTATTCACCCCGACCAGAATGTTCATGATGGCGAAAACTGCGCTGCCGAAGATCCCGAGGATCCCCAGCAGGTTTGGATACTGCGTGGCAAAATCCCCGACGATATCCGGCCGCTTGAGGATATTGATAATCCCGGTGATCAGGCCCGAAGCAATAAAAGCCGGGATCAGCGGGATAAAGACGTTTGCCAGCTGTCGCAGCGCATCGCTCATTGGCGCCTTGTATTTGGCTTTTGCCTGCGCTTTGGTGCTTTCGGCATCGTCAAATGAGGCCGTCGCTTCACCGCCAACCATCAGCGCGCGCATGGCATCAACAACCTGCGCCGCTTTCCCCGGCCCGACAATAAGCTGGTGCTGCTGCCCCTGTTTGACGTATCCACTTACGCCGGGGAGCTGCTTCAGGCGCGGTAGATCAAGATCGTCGTCGTTATGCACCTCGACGCGCACGCGCGTCATGCAGTTTTCCAGACGCTGGATATTCTTTTCTCCGCCGATCCCCTGCAGGATGCCGCTGGCGAGCGCTGCTGTCTTTTCCATACACGCCTCTGTTAGTTTTCTAATGCAGCCCGTAAGAACCCGTTATGCGCATCGAGTTTGGCTCTCGCCGCCGCGGCGTCCAGCCCGCTTAAGATCATCAGAATGGCCGGTTTAACATCGTGATCGGTTTGTTTCAGGACCGCTTCCGCCTCTTCACGGCCTGCGCCTGTCGCCTCCATCACCATACGGCAGGCTCTGTCCACCAGCTTGACGTTGGTGGCCTGCATATCGACCATCAGGTTCTGATAAACCTTGCCGAACTTCACCATCGCGCCGGTGGAGATCATATTGAGCACCAGCTTTTGCGCGGTCCCGGATTTCAGGCGCGTGGAGCCGGTCAGCGCTTCCGGCCCGACAACCGGAGAGATGGCGATAGCGGCCACCTGCGCAATCGGCGAGCCCGGGTTGCAGGAGATGGCAACCGTTGTGCAACCTGTCTGGTTGGCGTATTCCAGGCCGCCAATGACGTACGGCGTGCGCCCTGATGCCGCCAGCCCAACCACCAGATCCTGCGCGGTCAGGTTCAGCGCTTTGAGATCATCTTCACCGAGCTGTTTGTTGTCTTCCGCGCCTTCAACGGCTTTCAGCAGCGCGCCTGGGCCACCGGCAATCAGCCCGATCACCAGGCCGTGCGGAACGCCAAAGGTTGGCGGACATTCGGAGGCATCCAGAACCCCCAAACGTCCGCTGGTGCCCGCGCCCATGTAAATAATGCGTCCACCGGCCTTAAGCGCAGTTGCGGCCGCATCAACCGCCTTCGCCACCTCAGGTAATGTCTCTTTCACTGCCTGCGCGACCAGCGTATCCTGTTGATTAAAGCGGTTAACCAGCTCCAGCGTGGGGAGTGCGTCAAGATCCATGGTTTGCGGGTTACGCGTTTCAGAAACAAGTGAGCCAAGATTCATTTTTTGTACCTCAAGAATTTTTAATTCATAATAATCACACTATAGTGGAATATAAAATTCATTCAGGCGAGCAAAATTCGTATTTGAGTAGATAATCACATTTTCGCCAGGAGACCGTATGAACTGTTTAATTCGCATTCGCCAGCGTTATGCAGGCTTTGCCCAAAGCGACAAGAAGCTGGCGGATTTTCTACTTTCTCAACCCGACCACGCGCGCCATCTTAGCTCGCAGCAGCTGGCGAGTGAGGCCGGTGTGAGCCAGTCCAGCGTGGTGAAGTTTGCCCAGAAGATTGGGTTTAAGGGCTTTCCGGCTCTCAAGCTTGCGATCAGCGAAGCGCTGGTGAGTAACCCCAATCCGCAGTCGATGCCGGTGCATAATCAGATCCGGGGCGATGACCCGATGCGTGTGGTGGGCGAAAAGCTGATCAAAGAGAACGTGGCGGCCATGCATGCGACGCTGGATGTGAATACCGAAGAGAAGCTGCTGGAAAGCGTGGCGATGCTGCGCGCGGCACGGCGCATTATTCTGACCGGGATAGGTGCATCCGGGCTAGTGGCGCGTAACTTTGGCTGGAAGCTGACGAAGATCGGTTACAACGCGATAGTGGAGCAGGACATGCACGCCCTGCTCGCCACCGTTCAGGCAATGGATCCCGACGATTTGCTGCTGGCGATCTCTTATTCCGGTGAACGTCGAGAGATCAATATGGCGACCGATGAAGCGCTGCGCGTCGGCGGTAAAATTCTGGCGATCACGGGTTTTACGCCAAACGCGCTCCAGCAGCGGGCAACGCGCTGTTTATATACCATTGCCGAGGAGCAGGCCACGCGCAGCGCGGCTATTTCGTCCACCAGTGCTCAAATGATGCTGACGGATCTGCTGTTTATGGCGCTGGTGCAGCAGGATCTTGAGCGCGCGCCCGAGCGCATTCGTCACAGCGAAGAACTGGTAAAGAAACTGGTTTGACGCGTATAATGCCCGCCCAGTTTGTGTTGTTTCTGAGAATTTCCTGATGGCGCTGTTAATTACCAAAAAATGCATTAATTGCGATATGTGCGAGCCCGAATGCCCTAACCAGGCCATTTCGATGGGCGACAGCATTTATGAGATTAACAGCGACCGCTGCACGGAATGCATCGGCCACTATGAAACGCCGACCTGTCAGAAAGTGTGCCCGATCCCGAATACTATCCTGAAGGATCCGGCCCACGTCGAGAACGAAGAGCAGTTATGGGATAAGTTTGTCCTGATGCATCATGCAGACAAACTCTAGCTTTCAATGATCACCGTTGCGCAGGCGTAGTGGCGTTCATCGGCGAGCGTCACGTGCATGTGATTCACCCCCAGCTTTTCCGCCAGCTTTTGCGCTTCCCCCCACAGACGCAGGCTCGGTTTGCCCAGCTCATTGTTAAACACTTCGAACTGGTTAAACGCCAGGCCGTTGCGAATGCCGGTTCCGAAGGCTTTAGCTGCCGCCTCTTTAACCGCAAAGCGCTTCGCCAGAAAACGCACCGGCTGCTGATGCGCTTCCCAGATGGCCCACTCGTTATCGCTCAGCACGCGTCTTGCGAGGCGATCGCCGCTCCGGGCGATCACCGCTTCAATGCGGGCTATTTCAACGATATCGGTGCCTAAGCCCAGAATGGCCATTACTGACGCGCTTCCAGCATCAGGCGTTTCATCTCTGAAACCGCCTCTTTCAGGCCGCTCATCACCGCACGGCCAATAATGGCGTGGCCGATGTTCAGCTCGTGCATTTCCGGCAGTGCGGCAATGGCTTTCACGTTGTGGTAGGTCAGGCCATGACCGGCGTTAACCTTCAGACCCAGGCTTGAAGCGTAGGTGGCCGCTTTGGCAATGCGATCCAGCTCTTTGGCCTGCTCGGCGTCGTTTTTGGCATCGGCATAGCAGCCGGTGTGAATTTCGATATACGGTGCGCCCACGTCGGCCGCCGCTTTAATCTGGGTGAAATCAGCGTCGATAAAAAGAGAAACCAGGATACCGGCATCCGCCAGGCGTTTGCAGGCATCGCGCATTTTGTCGAGCTGCCCGGCCACATCCAGACCGCCTTCGGTCGTCACTTCCTGACGCTTTTCCGGCACCAGGCAGCAGAAATGCGGTTGGGTCTCGCAGGCAATGGCGAGCATCTCTTCAGTGACCGCCATTTCCAGATTCATACGGGTGTCCAGCGTCTGGCGCAGAATGCGCACGTCGCGGTCAGTAATATGGCGGCGGTCTTCACGCAGATGAACGGTAATGCCGTCAGCGCCAGCCTGTTCAGCGATAAACGCCGCCTGAACCGGATCGGGATACGCCGTGCCGCGCGCATTACGCAGCGTGGCGATATGATCAATGTTGACGCCTAACAGTAATTCAGCCATGACAATCCTCGGTATTTTGGTTCATTTCTCTTCCCCCCTCTCCCGCCGGGAGAGGGCTGGGGTGAGGGGTAAAACGTTAACGTTTCGGCACAAACTGCCTGAATAATTCGCGGCTCTTTAAGGGCTTGCCGCCAAGATACGGCTTGAGGGCAATCCGGGTAAAGCGTTTTGCTGCGCGCAGAGTGTCCTGATCGGGGAACTCGCGCTCATACAGCGCCCGGAGCTGGCGCCCGGTAAAGGTACTGTTGTCGATCACGATACTGGCGATAAAGCCTTTTTCTTCGCGGTAGCGGTAGGTCATAGTATCTTCTACCTCGTCCCCGCTACCCGCACAGTGCAGAAAATCTACGCCGTACCCGAGATGGCCCAGCAGCGCCAGTTCGAAGCGGCGCAGCGCAGGCTCGGGTGTGCCGGTTGCGCCAGCAAGTGCCTGGATACAGTGCAGATAATCGAAGAAAAGTTCCGAGAAGCGAGTCTCATGTTCAAGGACGCGAGAAATGAGTTCGTTGACATACAGACCGCTGTAGAGCGTGATGCCAGAAAGAGGAAGCGCCAGAGAGACGGCTTCAGCGCTGCGCAGGGTTTTGACTTCCCCTCGCCCGCCAAAGCGTACCAGCAGCGGGGTGAAAGGCTGTAAGGCACCTTTCAGGTTAGAACGTTTGGAACGTGCGCCTTTGGCAACAAGGCGCACGCGGCCCGACTCTTCCGTGAAGACGTCCAGCATAAGGCTGGTTTCGCTCCAGGGACGACTATGGAGAACGAAGGCACGCTGCCAACCTTCCATTATACTCGTCGTCTTGCGTTACTGGTCTTCGCCGTAACCGAGGCTGCGCAGAGCACGCTCATCATCGGCCCAGCCAGATTTCACTTTCACCCACAGTTCGAGGTGAACCGGCGCTTCGAACATCTCCATCATGTCCTTACGGGCTTCGATACCGATGGTTTTTATCTTGGCCCCTTTGTTGCCGATCACCATCTTCTTCTGCCCTTCGCGCTCAACGAGGATCAGGCCGTTGATGTCGTAGCCACCGCGCTCGTTGGTCTGGAAACGCTCGATCTCCACCGTCACAGAGTACGGCAGTTCAGCGCCCAGGAAACGCATCAGCTTTTCACGGATGATTTCAGACGCCATAAAGCGCTGAGAGCGATCGGTGATGTAGTCTTCCGGGAAGTGATGAATCGCTTCCGGCAGATGCTTACGCACGATGCCCGCGATGGTATCAACGTTCAGGCCGGTCTCAGCAGACAGCGGAACGATGTCGAGGAAGTTCATCTGGCTTCCGAGCCACTGCAGATGCGGCAGCAGGTCGGCCTTTTCCTGCACGTTATCAACTTTGTTGACCGCGAGAATGACCGGCGTTTTGCCGTCACGCAGCTTGTTCAGCACCATCTCGTCGTCCGGCGTCCAGCGGGTGCCTTCAACAACGAAAATCACCAGCTCTACGTCGCCAATCGAGCTGCTCGCCGCCTTGTTCATCAGGCGGTTGATGGCACGCTTCTCTTCCATGTGCAGGCCCGGGGTATCGACGTAGATCGCCTGATACGCGCCTTCAGTATGAATGCCGACGATGCGGTGACGCGTGGTCTGCGCCTTACGAGAGGTGATGGAAATCTTCTGCCCAAGCAGATTATTCAGCAGGGTGGATTTACCAACGTTCGGACGTCCGACGATGGCAATAAATCCGCAATAGGTTTTGTCGATGCTCATTCCAGCTCCAGCATTTTTAACGCCTGTTCGGCGGCAGCCTGTTCAGCCTTACGACGGCTTGAACCTGTGCCTACCACCGGTTCACTCAGGCCACTGACCTGGCAATGGATGGTAAATTCCTGATCGTGCGCTTCGCCACGTACCTGCACCACCAGATAGGATGGCAGCGGCAGATGACGACCCTGCAAATATTCCTGCAGACGCGTTTTCGGATCTTTTTGTTTATCGCCCGGACTGATTTCGTCCAGACGGCTCTGATACCAGTTCAGGATCAGCTTTTCTACGGTCTGGATATCGCTGTCCAGGAACACACCACCAATTAATGCTTCGACCGTATCGGCAAGAATAGATTCACGACGGAAGCCGCCGCTTTTCAGTTCACCCGGTCCAAGACGCAGACATTCGCCCAGTTCAAATTCACGCGCGATTTCCGCAAGGGTATTACCCCGAACCAGCGTGGCACGCATGCGGCTCATATCACCCTCGTCCACACGCGGGAAACGATGATAAAGCGCATTCGCAATCACGAAACTTAAAATAGAGTCACCTAAAAACTCGAGGCGCTCATTATGTTTGCTGCTGGCACTGCGGTGGGTTAATGCCTGTTGCAACAACTCCTGATGATGAAAAGTGTAGCCCAGCTTCCGTTGAAGCCGATTAATTACGATGGGGTTCATGCGATACCAATAAATGAATGCGTCAAAAATGCAGCACACGAAACCGACCTGAGAAAACCAACGCGGTTTCGTGTGCCGTGGCTCCCTTGCAGGGCCAACCTTAAACTTCGGGGGAATATTCTATACACAACGACAAGGGATGTCGTTAGTTCGAAGAGATTTATCGTGGAAATAATTCACGTAGCCGCGAAATAATGCGGCTACGTGCTCTTTTCGTGAGAATTAATGGATCCCGCCAATACGATTCAGGCGTACCCCGGTCGGCCATTCGCCTTCCTGCTTCTCAAAACTCATCCAGATCGCCGTCGCTTTACCCACCAGATTCGCTTCCGGCACAAAGCCCCAGTAGCGGCTATCGGCAGAGTTATCGCGGTTATCGCCCATCATGAAGTAATGACCTGGCGGTACGATCCAGCTGGCAAGCTGCTGACCCGGCTGCTGGTAATACATACCCACTTGATCCTGCGCGATTGGTACCGTCAGGATACGATGGGTAACATCACCCAGCGTCTCTTTACGCTCAACCAGGCGGATGCCGTTCTCTTTGGTCTCGCCTTTCGGTACCTGGAAGAAGCCGCTGGTCGCTTCGCCGCCGTTACGACGGGCAAAGGTCTGCACAAAATCACTTGGCTCAACGTTTGAGTAGGTGATGGCCAGCGCGTTTTCACATGCGGTACCGGAACTGCAGCCCGGCTGAACGGTGACTTCCTTCGTGGCCGGATCGTAAGTGACTTTATCACCCGGCAGACCCACCGCGCGCTTGATGTAGTCCAGTCGCGGATCTTCCGGGTATTTAAACACCACGATATCGCCACGTTTCGGATGACCGGTTTCGATCAGCGTTTTCTGGTAGATCGGATCTTTAATGCCGTAGGCAAACTTCTCAACCAGAATAAAATCGCCAATCAGCAGTGTTGGCATCATGGAACCTGATGGGATTTGGAACGGCTCGTAAATGAACGAACGCACCACCAGCACAATGGCCAGCACCGGAAATACCGAGGCTCCCGTTTCCAGCCAGCCCGGCTTCGGGCCAACTTTCTTCAGGGTTTTCGCATCAAGCCCATCGCCAGTGGCTGCCTGCGCGGCAGCCTGACGTTCACGGCGTTTTGGGGCGAAGATAAACTTATCCAGACACCACAGCAGACCTGTCACCAGAGTTGCGATGACCAGGATCAGGGCAAACATGTTCGCCATGCCAACTCCTTAAGGGTTATTTGCCGTCTTTACCAACATGAAGAATGGCAAGGAATGCTTCCTGCGGCAGCTCAACGTTACCGACCTGCTTCATACGCTTCTTACCGTCTTTCTGCTTCTGCAGCAGCTTTTTCTTACGGCTGACGTCACCGCCGTAGCATTTCGCCAGGACGTTTTTACGCAGCTGTTTAACGGTAGAACGGGCGATGATGTGGTTACCAATGGCGGCCTGAATCGCGATGTCAAATTGCTGACGCGGGATCAGCTCTTTCATCTTCTCAACCAGCTCACGACCACGGTATGGCGCGTTGTCGTTGTGGGTGATCAGCGCCAGCGCATCGACGCGCTCGCTGTTGATCAGCACGTCCACACGCACCATGTTAGAGGCCTGGAAACGCTTGAAGTTGTAATCCAGTGACGCGTAGCCACGGGAGGTCGACTTCAGACGGTCGAAGAAGTCGAGGACCACTTCCGCCATCGGAATTTCGTAGGTCAGCGCCACCTGGTTACCGTGGTAAACCATGTTGGTCTGCACACCACGTTTCTCAATACACAGCGTGATGACGTTGCCCAGGAACTCCTGCGGCAGCAGCATGTGACACTCAGCAATAGGCTCACGCAGCTCGTGAATATTGTTCAGCGGCGGCAGCTTGGACGGGCTGTCAACGTAGATCACTTCTTTCGAGGTGGTTTCCACTTCATACACTACGGTCGGTGCGGTGGTGATCAGATCCAGATCGTATTCACGCTCCAGACGTTCCTGAATGATCTCCATGTGCAGCAGGCCGAGGAAGCCACAGCGGAAACCGAAGCCCAGCGCCGTTGAACTTTCTGGTTCGTAGAACAGGGAAGCATCGTTCAGGCTCAGCTTACCAAGCGCATCACGGAAGTTTTCGTAGTCGTCAGAGCTGACCGGGAACAGGCCCGCGTAAACCTGCGGCTTCACCTTTTTAAAGCCAGGCAGCGCTTTGTCCGCCGGGTTACGCGCCAGCGTCAGCGTATCGCCCACCGGAGCACCGAGGATGTCTTTAATGGCGCAGACCAGCCAGCCAACCTCGCCGCATTTCAGCTCGGTACGGTCAACCTGTTTTGGCGTGAAGATACCCAGACGGTCAGCGTTGTAGACCTGGCCGGTACTCATGACCTTAATTTTGTCGCCTTTACGCATGGTGCCGTTTTTGATACGCACCAGCGAAACAACGCCAAGGTAGTTATCGAACCAGGAGTCGATGATCAGCGCCTGCAGCGGCGCTTCCGGATCACCTTCCGGTGGCGGAATATCACGCACCAGACGTTCCAGCACATCGGGAACACCGACGCCGGTTTTCGCCGAGCAGCGTACCGCGTCGGTCGCATCAATGCCGACGATGTCTTCAATCTCTTCCGCTACGCGCTCAGGATCGGCGGCAGGCAGGTCAATTTTGTTCAGAACCGGCACGACCTCAAGATCCATTTCCATCGCGGTGTAGCAGTTCGCCAGGGTCTGGGCTTCTACGCCCTGCCCGGCATCGACCACCAGCAGCGCGCCTTCACAGGCCGCCAGCGAGCGTGAAACTTCATAGGAGAAGTCAACGTGGCCAGGGGTGTCGATAAAGTTCAGTTGGTAGGTTTCACCGTCGGTCGCTTTATAGTCGAGCGTCACGCTCTGCGCTTTAATGGTGATACCGCGTTCGCGTTCCAGGTCCATGGAGTCCAGTACCTGGGCTGCCATTTCACGATCAGACAGGCCACCGCAAATCTGGATAATACGGTCAGACAGCGTCGACTTACCGTGGTCAATGTGAGCAATGATCGAAAAGTTACGTATGTTCTTCATATAGTTAAATAATTATGCCTTACGAATTCCTGGAGGCCGCTGTTCTTAGCCTGACGTTTTTCAGTGCGAAAACGCAGCATTCTACACTACATCCCCGCAACCTGGAAATGCACTTAGAGCCAAGCATAGCGCGAAGAAACGGCGTTTTCTTTTTTGAGATGTAAATAATGATAAAGCCCGGTGGATCACCGGGCTTCAGAAGAGAGCGTCTCGACACGAAGCTGGTCAGGCGCAAGTGCAACATTGAGGATAACGGGTTGCCACTCTTCACGTGCAGCAAGCTTTGGCGACAGGCCTTTGGCAAGCCAAAATCCACCTACGCCACCCAGTGCAGCCCCACACATGGCAGCCACATCGGTGCCAAACAACATCTGGAAAATACCGCCCATCACAAACAAACCAACCAGTGGGGAGAGATAAACCAGCATCGCGGAGGTCAAAAGACTGCCTTCTGCGATGCCCAGTTCCACCTTCTGCCCTGCCACCAGCGGCTGTTCGCTCGGGACGGCAATCGTATGTGACGTCTGAGGCCCCAGCTTGTTGAGCACGCGACTGCCGCAACCCGCTCTGGACGCGCAGCTGTTACATGATGCTTTTACATCACAGCTCACCAGCGCTACGCCATCCTGCCACGATACGACCGTAGCCCACTCTTTAATCATTGTGCAGCCCTGAATTTAATGCTGTCGGAAATGCGCTTCGCCGTTTGCGGCGGCAATTCCCCGACGATGGTGATCTCGGCGTTATCACGTACCGTGGTACTCACCGTACGGCGCCCGGTACGAAGCATTTGTTCTGAACTGTTTGCCGATGCACGGTTGATGTTCACCGAGAAGCTGAACAACCCATCTGAATAAAGACGCGATTCGACCGGCGTTTCAATGGTCGGTAACTGGCGACGGCTACTGGAGACTTCACTAAATCCTTGCGGGATCCAGGAAGGAACCCAGTTGAAGTTCACAGAATCACCGGCAGGAACAGAAAGCAGCGGCGGCAGGCTGGCTTTGGCCAGATTCTGCATGCTATTGCCCACCTGATTATTCACGCTGAAGGAGATGACGCGGAACTGTTCCAGCGTTTCACCGTCACGGTCGAGCAGGTCAACGCGCATTGGCAGCTTGGTTTCTGCGTCAATCCAGACGATGTAGCTGTAACGCGTACCGTCTCTGGCAACAACGCGGATAACCTCGCAGAGTCTGTCGGCGATGCGGGTTTTGCCGACCGCGATAAAATCGTAGAAAGGCGCAAGACGCTTGAAATCGGTATAGATAAGCGATGGCAAGGAATCAACGATATAGTCGCCATTCAGAGTGAAAGGTTCCAGGCCAGGTTCAAAGTAGCTGATTTCATTGCCACGCTGAACCACTTCCCGACGTGGACCATCCATCTGTAAAAGCTGGGCGAGCGGCTGGTTATCAAGACGGGCATGGCGATAGCGTAACGATTCGACGCCCTGCTTATTAATGCTGATAAATGCCAACTCGTAATTGAGTGACTGGCTGGCCAGATTCATTTGCTGCAACAACGCCCCGGATGAAACATCAGCCGAGGCGTTGGCAGAGAAGAACAGGCTACCTGTCATCAGAGACATGGCGAACCAAAGTTGCTTCATTACTGCGATTGCGTTCCTAAAGTTTGGTTTCCGGGCACTTGCACAGCAGCCTGCTGGGTTTGTGCCTGCTCAAACTGAAGCTGTTCGGAGTGCAGACGACGCTGCAACTCATAATCCTGCAACATCGCATTGATGCGACGGCGCTGCTCTTGTACCTGCTGTTGCTGACCGCCGCTTGCGGAAGCATCTGCCGGTACGCCCAGGCTAACCGGGCTGGCTTTGCCCATCATCGGCAGTGTATTAAACACTGGCGCTTCAGGCTGCTGATTGGCTTCAGACTGAGTGTTATAGTGCTGGACGCCAACGATAACTGCAAGCGATACGCAAGCAGCCACACCCATTTGGGTAAGCTGGCTGGCCCACGGACGCACCTTTTGCCAGAACGGCATTTTCTGCCACTGGTGAGGCGCGGGCTGAGCTTCAGGAATCAGCGGAGTGGTCTGATGTACTGGCTCGTTCTCGATGGCCGCCATGACGCGAGCCGAGATATCGAAATGGAGAACCTCGCCGGTATCACCACGTAGGGTGTCACGGATGAGATGATAGCTCTCCCAGGTCTCTTGCATTTCGGGAGAATGAGACAGCTCATTGAGCAGCTCACTATCCAGCGTTTCACCATCCATTAAAGCGGAAAGTTGTTCTTTCTGCATGCCTAATACCTTTTCCAGTATCCCGCTATCGTCAACGCCTGATAAGCGGTTGAACTTTATTATCAATTGCTTCTCGCGCACGGAAAATTCGTGAACGAACCGTGCCGACCGGACAATCCATGATGGCCGCTATCTCTTCATAGCTTAGGCCATCCAGCTCCCGTAACGTAATTGCCATGCGTAAATCTTCCGGGAGCGACTCGATCGTGCGAAAAACAATTTGTCTCAGTTCTTCTGACAACATTAAGTTCTCAGGGTTCGAAATTTCTTTCAACGCGCCGCCACTTTCGAAGTTTTCGGCGTCGATTGCGTCCACATCACTAGAAGGCGGACGACGGCCCTGAGCGACCAGATAATTTTTTGCTGTATTCACGGCAATGCGATACAGCCAGGTATAAAAAGCACTATCTCCCCGGAATGAATCCAGCGCACGATAGGCCTTAATAAAAGACTCTTGTACCACATCAGGAACGTCTCCCGAGGGTACATAGCGAGAAACCAGACTCGCCACCTTATGCTGGTAGCGAACCACCAGTAGGTTAAAGGCTTTCTGATCTCCCTTTTGGACCCGTTCAACCAGGACCTGGTCCGTTAACTGCTCGCTCATCCGAGGTAATGTCTCCCCAAACCTAAATTCCACGCGCTATCGAAACGCCACTCTAACAGCATTGTACTTTGAGCAAGCACTGGCTTAGAGCGTCTATTCTTCAATAAGTTCCGTCACGCTTTTGTTTTTGTTCATCGCGCCGCAGACCGATCATTTTCTCTCATTATAAGTCTGATCACGATACGCACCCACTTTCTGACAAGAATCATCAACTTTATCGTCAGAAGAGTAACGCAACACCGGCTTTATTTCACCACAAAATCTGAAGCTAACGATCTGCTTCGCAAAATATTTTCGTTCATTTACCTGTTGTTTAGCTCTGACTTTACGTTTAGTCACCATAACAACATACAAAAAAAACGTGCGAAACGTCTCAGTCGGGTGCTATTCTGGCCAAACACTGTTTAGTAAATTAAACAAACATCATGAACACAACGCCAGAACTTCATTGTGATGTACTGATCATCGGCAGCGGTGCTGCTGGTCTCTCCCTTGCGCTGCGCCTTGCTGAGCACCAGAACGTGATCGTCTTGAGTAAAGGCCCGATGAGCGAGGGTTCAACTTTCTATGCACAAGGCGGGATTGCGGCCGTGTTTGACGAAACGGACAGCATTGCCTCACACGTAGAAGACACGCTCATTGCCGGGGCGGGGATTGTGGATGAACATGCCGCAGAGTTTGTCGCCAGCAACGCCCGACATTGCGTACAGTGGCTTATCGCTCAGGGGGTGCTGTTTGATACCCACGTCCAGCCTAACGGTGAAGAGAGCTACCACCTGACCCGTGAGGGCGGACATAGCCATCGTCGGATCCTTCATGCGGCAGACGCGACCGGAAAAGCGGTTGAAACCACGCTGGTCAGTAAAGCGCTTAGCCATCCTAATATTCGCGTCCTTGAGCGTAGCAATGCGGTTGACCTGATTATCTCCGATAAAATTGGTCTACCGGGCACGCGACGCGTCGTCGGCGCCTGGGTGTGGAATCGTAATAAAGAGAAGGTAGAAACCTGCCGGGCAAAAGCGGTCGTCCTGGCGACAGGCGGTGCCTCTAAGGTGTATCAGTACACAACTAACCCGGACATTGCCTCCGGGGACGGTATAGCCATGGCCTGGCGTGCCGGTTGTCGCGTGGCGAACCTTGAGTTCAATCAGTTCCATCCAACAGCCCTGTTCCATCCTCAGGCGCGTAATTTCCTGCTGACGGAAGCCCTGCGCGGAGAAGGCGCTTACCTGAAGCGTCCCGACGGCTCCCGCTTTATGCCTGACTTTGATGCCAGGGGCGAGTTGGCCCCGCGCGATATTGTCGCTCGCGCAATCGACCATGAAATGAAACGTCTTGGCGTGGATTGTATGTATCTGGATATCAGCCATAAGCCAGCTGAGTTCATTCGTCAGCACTTCCCGATGATTTATGAAAAACTGCTGGGCCTGGGGATCGATTTGACCCGCGATCCGGTGCCCATTGTGCCTGCAGCCCATTATACCTGTGGTGGCGTGATGGTTGACGATCACGGTCGCACCGACGTGGACGGCCTGTATGCCATTGGAGAAGTGAGTTATACCGGCCTGCACGGCGCGAACCGCATGGCCTCAAACTCGCTGCTGGAGTGTCTGGTATACGGATGGTCTGCAGCAGAGGATATTACCAGCCGTATGCCGTATGCCCGTGAAACAGAGCATTTGCCAGCCTGGGATGAAAGTCGTGTAGAAAATCCGGACGAACTGGTTGTTATCCAGCATAACTGGCACGAACTGCGGCTGTTTATGTGGGACTACGTTGGGATTGTACGGACGACAAAACGTCTTGAACGCGCCCTGCGCCGCATCACGATGCTACAGCAGGAGATTAATGAGTATTACGCCAATTTCCGCGTCTCCAATAACCTGCTGGAACTGCGCAACCTGGTACAGGTTGCGGAGCTTATCGTTCGCTGCGCAATGATGCGTAAAGAGAGTCGCGGGCTGCATTACACCCTGGACTATCCCGATCAGCTGGAAGTGTCCGGCCCGTCGGTCTTGTCTCCTCACGCTCACATAAACAGATAGAACGCCTGGGTCAGAGCTGTGTAATCTTCGGAGTAACGCTGGTCTGGCCCACGGATGACCATTCTGTCATTGAAACACTCCCCTTCTTTCGGTGAGAGTGCCAGCAACACACGATGCGGCAACCGCCCTTCAGTGTCCGAAATGTCGGTGCGTAAACGCAGATTCCAGCCAATCTCCCGGGCAATCTCAATAAAGTTATTGCCGGTACTTTCTGGCAGTACCACGCAGAAAAAACCTTCTTCAGAGATCAGCTCAGCCGCACTGGTTAACAGCGCCTTATGATCGAGTGAACCGGTATAACGAGCCCGTTCGCGCTCGGGCGTACCGCACTCCACGCCGGGTTCGTAGTAAGGAGGGTTACTGACAATGAGATCGTAACGTGAAGTTTGCTCAGGCGCCCAGGCAAGAATATCCGCACACTCAACGGAAAGGCGTGGCGCCCAGGGGGATTCCCCAGCATTTTCACTCGCCTGCCCTGCGGCCTGCGCATCCAGTTCGACGGCATCAATGGTGACATGTTCTTCCGTGCGCTGCGCCAGCATCAACGCCACCAGCCCGCTGCCCGTACCGATATCAAGAATACGCTTAACACCTGCGACAGGTGCCCAGGCACCCAGTAAAATACCGTCTGTACCGACTTTCATCGCACAGCGATCGTGCGCCACAAAAAACTGCTTAAACGTAAAACCATCGCGGCGCAGCTGCGCTTTGAGTTGAGACATGTCAGGGCAACCTTCTAAGTGAAACTGGAGTAGCATAGGGGAAAGCGAAGTGGTCGAAAAGCGATATCCATACAAACAGATGAAGATTACAGCCGTAACGTCTATAATCAGCGCCCCACACAGAGGTAGAACATGACTGTAACGACTTTTTCCGAACTTGAACTCGATGAAAGCCTGCTCAATGCACTTGAGAGCAAAGGCTTTACACGCCCGACCGCCATTCAGGCCGCGGCCATTCCGCCTGCGCTTGAGGGCCGCGATGTGCTCGGTTCTGCGCCAACCGGCACGGGGAAAACAGCAGCCTACTTGCTGCCTGTCTTGCAGCACCTGCTCGATTTCCCGCGTAAAAAATCAGGCCCACCGCGTATTTTAATTCTGACGCCTACGCGCGAACTGGCAATGCAGGTTGCCGATCACGCGCGTGAACTCGCGGCAAATACTCATCTTGATATCGCCACCATCACCGGCGGCGTTGCGTACATGAACCACGCCGAAGTGTTCAGCGAAAACCAGGACATCGTCGTTGCGACGACCGGCCGCCTGCTGCAGTACATCAAAGAAGAGAACTTCGACTGCCGCGCGGTTGAAACGCTGATCCTGGATGAAGCCGACCGCATGCTGGACATGGGCTTCGCGCAGGATATTGAACACATTGCGGGTGAAACGCGCTGGCGTAACCAGACAATGCTGTTCTCTGCCACGCTCGAAGGGGAAGCGATCAAAGACTTCGCAGAGCGTCTGCTGGAAGATCCGGCGGAAGTCTCGGCGACGCCGTCCACCCGTGAGCGTAAGAAGATCCACCAGTGGTACTACCGCGCGGATAACCTTGAGCACAAGGTCGAATTGCTGAAACACCTGCTGAAGCAGGAAGATGCTCTGCGCACAATCGTGTTTGTGCGCAAGCGCGAGCGCGTGCACGAGCTGGCGGAAATGCTGCGTAACGCCGGGATCAACAACTGCTATCTCGAAGGCGAGATGGCGCAGATCAAGCGAACTGAAGGCATTAAGCGTCTGACCGACGGTCGCGTGAACGTTCTGGTTGCGACTGACGTTGCCGCACGCGGGATCGACATCCCTGACGTGAGCCACGTCATTAACTTTGATATGCCGCGCAGCGGAGATACCTATCTGCACCGTATTGGCCGTACCGGCCGCGCGGGCCGCAAAGGGATTGCGATTTCACTGGTTGAAGCGCATGACTACCTGCTGCTGCAGAAGATTGGCCGCTATGTTGATGAGCCTCTGAAAGCGCGCGTCATTGATGAGCTTCGCCCGACCACCCGTGCACCGAGCGAAAAAATGACGGGCAAGCCGTCCAAAAAAGCGCTCGCGAAACGTGCTGAGAGAAAAGAGAAAGAAAAAGAGAAGCCGCGCGTTAAGCAACGCCACCGCGACACCAAAAATATTGGTAAACGTCGCAAGCCAAGCGCTGCCGCGCCAGAAACGAAAACTGAAGAGTAAAAAAAAGCCGGGAAATTTCCCGGCTTTTTTATTCCACCCCCGTGGCTGAAACCCTTACAGGCTTTCAGTAAAGGTACGGGCAATAACGTCGCGCTGCTGTTCTGGAGTCAGTGAGTTGAAGCGTACCGCATAGCCAGACACACGAATGGTCAGCTGTGGGTATTTTTCAGGGTGCTCAACGGCATCCATCAGCGTTTCGCGACGCAGCACGTTAACGTTCAGGTGCTGACCACCTTCAACGCGCACTTCAGGTTTCACTTCCATTGGGATTTCACGGTATTCGATTTCGCCCAGTTTGCTCACTGGCACGATTTCATCTTCTGCAAAACCCGCTTTCGCTACGACACAGCGCGCTTCGTTTTTCTCGCTGTCCAGCAGCCAGAAAGAGTTGAGCAGATCGTCATTTGCAGCTTTAGTAATCTGGATACCTGTAATCATGTGTTGCCTCCCTAGGCTACATTAACTGATGTCGGCCTCTCGCGGCCAATTGGTAAAACCATTGTTTCTTGTGTGTATATATATCATTCACACCTCGGTGATTTATTGATTTGAATCAATAAAAACACCAACCACATAAAGAGTGTGGTTTGAATTTATTGTTTTAGATCAATTTCAAGGCCTTACCAATTCAACTTGCCCTGCATCTTTTCAAAATAAATTTAGCCACTTAGCGCACATTTCAGCGTGTAATTTTGCTCACCGGGGTTAAACAGGTAAGCTAGTCACAGATTGAGATTCGCAGGAGAGCGAGATGACAACACCTTTAACCTGGCATGACGTGCTGGCAGAAGAAAAGCAGCAGCCTTATTTTATCAATACACTCAGCACCGTTGCTGCTGAGCGCCAGTCCGGACAGACGATTTACCCGCCGCAGAAAGATGTGTTCAACGCCTTTCGCTATACCGAACTGAGCGATGTAAAAGTGGTTATTTTGGGTCAGGATCCCTATCACGGCCCGGGGCAAGCGCATGGGCTGGCGTTTTCCGTACGTCCGGGCGTGGCTATCCCCCCTTCTCTGCTCAACATGTATAAAGAGCTTGAGGGAACCGTGCCCGGGTTTACCCGGCCAAACCACGGCTACCTGGAAAGCTGGGCGCATCAAGGTGTGCTGCTACTTAATACCGTCCTGACCGTGCGCGCGGGCCAGGCGCACTCGCACGCCAGCCTTGGATGGGAGACCTTTACCGATAAAGTCATCAGCCTGATCAACGAGCATCGCGAAGGGGTGGTGTTTTTACTCTGGGGTTCTCACGCGCAGAAGAAAGGGGCGATTATTGACCGTCAGCGTCATCACGTGTTGAAAGCACCGCACCCGTCACCGCTGTCTGCTCATCGCGGTTTCTTTGGCAGTAATCATTTTGTTCTGGCGAATGAATGGCTGGAAAAACGTGGCGAAACGCCAATTGACTGGATGCCTGTGTTACCGGCAGAGAGCGAGTAGGATTTGAATGTGCCGGGTCAGGCCCGGCATATAAGAGGCTTATGCCTTATTCTGACGCCACCATTCAGCCAGCAGCACGCCGGTTGCAACGGAAACGTTCAGACTTTCCACATTGCCTGTCCCGTCAATAGAAACGCTCAGATCCGCACTGGAGAGCGCCGCATCAGACAGACCATCGCGTTCCTGACCTAACACCAGCACCATCTTGCGTGGCAACGTCGCTTTAAACAGCGGCGTACCGGCGTGGCTCGAGGTGGTCACAATGGAATAACCCGCTTTACGGAACTGCTCAAGGGCATCCAGAACGCTGTCGCCGGTGATCGGCTGTACGTGCTCTGCTCCGCCTTCCGCAGTACGGATCGCGGCACCGGATTCCAGCAGCGCGGCATCCTGCAACAGTACGCCTTTCACGCCAAAGTGCGCGCAGCTACGCATCATCGCACCCAGGTTGTGCGGGTTGCCCACATCTTCCAGCGCCAGCACGCAGTCATCGGCATCCGCCTGGCTGACCCACTGCTGCACGGTCGTGCCGTTACGTTTTTTGATCAGGAAGCAAACGCCGCCGTGGTGTTCGGTACCGGACGCTTTGGTCAGCTCGGCATCATCCACCACGTGGTAGGCTTTGCGGTTCGCGGCCATCCAGCGCAGCGCTTCTTTGAAGCGCGGAGTCACGCTCTGGATAAACCAGGCGCGGACGATACACTCAGGACGGCTCTGGAACAGGGCCTGGCAGGCATTCTCGCCATACACGCGGGTCTCTTCCGCACGCTGACGGCGCAGCACTTCCGGGTCGATAAAGCTCTTACCGCTGATACCGCCGTGATCGGCTTTTTCTGGCGTCTCATCGCCAGGAGCGCGAGAAACGGTGCGCCACGGTGAGGCGTTATCGCGTGAGAAGTCATCACGCGGACGATCGTCGCGTGGACGGTCATTACGTGGGCGGTCGGAACGCGGACGGTCATCGCGTTTGCGATCGTCACGTTTGCGGTCATCACCACGGGTATTTTTGTCATCGCGGGCGGGGCGACGGCCACCGTCTGCACGAGAAGACGCCGGACGCCCGCCACCTTTTCCGGTACGCGGATTTTGGGTGCGTTTATCAGAGTCATCATCACTGCGGACATACATCACTTTGACCTTGCCGCTTTTGTTTTTCATTTCGTCGTTCATGCTTTTCTCCACCAGCGCTGCGCGAAGCGCGCAGATTACCCGATGTGCCAGCGCATAGCCATAATTTCGTACAAAAGCCTGTGACTATTGTTCTCATTGAATAAAACGCATTGTTGTTTCAAACAGGCTCATTGATAATATGTAACATATTAGAAACATTATCGGCGTTCTGCCGCTGTCCCACGGCTCTATCAGAGGTTAGTTATGAATACCGTATGTGCCAACTGTCAGGCTCTTAATCGCATTCCGGACGATCGGATGGACGATGGTGCGAAATGCGGACGTTGTGGCCATGAATTGTTTGATGGCGATGTCATTAACGCGACGGGTGCTACGCTGGACAAACTCCTCAAGGACGATCTTCCTGTGGTGGTCGATTTCTGGGCACCGTGGTGCGGCCCCTGCCGCAGCTTTGCGCCGATCTTCGAAGACGTGGCCGAAGAGCGTAGTGGAAAAATGCGTTTCGTTAAGGTGAACACCGAAGCCGAGCGCGAACTGAGCGCACGTTTTCGTATTCGCAGCATCCCGACCATTATGATTTTCAAAAATGGTGAAGTGATCGACATGCTCAACGGCGCAGTTCCGAAGGCACCGTTTGAAAGCTGGTTAAACGAGTCGCTGTAACAATCGCGGGGCACATCTTGTGCCCCGTTCTCGCCTCTGCGAAAATAGGGTTTTTCCTGCATTTCGCCCATGACTGATAACGCTGTCCTTAAATTACGCGCCGAACGCCTTGCGCGCGCAACTCGCCCCTTTCTTGCCCGCGGCAACCGTATCCGTCGCTGTCAGCGCTGCCTGCTACCGCTGAAGGTTTGCCTTTGCGAGACGCTGGTCCAGAGTACGGCAGAGAGCCGTTTTTGTCTGGTCATGTTCGATACCGAGCCGATGAAGCCCAGCAATACGGGGCGTCTTATCGCCGATATTTTACCGAATACCGCCGCGTTTCAATGGTCTCGTACAGAACCCCCTCAGGCACTGCTCGATTTAGTCACACACCCCGGCTATCAGCCAATGGTGGTTTTCCCGGCGTCCTACGCGGGAGAACAGCGCCAGGTTCTTTCTGCGCCGCCATCCGGTAAGCCGCCGCTGTTTATTATGCTGGACGGCACCTGGACCGAAGCGCGAAAAATGTTCCGCAAAAGCCCCTATCTGGATGCTTTACCGGTGATTTCGGTCGATTTGTCTCGCGTCTCGGCCTATCGCCTGCGTGAAGCCCATGCTGACGGGCAATATTGTACGGCGGAAGTGGCAATTGCGCTTCTGGATCTGGCCGGAGATACCCTGGCCGCCAGCGCGTTAGGCAGCCATTTTTCCTGTTTCCGCGAGCGTTACCTGGCAGGAAAAACCGTTCATAAGGGCAGCGTCACAGCAGCCGAGGCAGAAAGCGTTTAAAATCATCAGGCCGCTTGCATTCACAGGAGAGTTGCATGAGCCAGCGAGGGTTAGAAGCGCTACTACGACCTAAATCCATTGCCGTTATTGGCGCCTCCATGAAACCGGATCGTGCGGGTTACCTGATGATGCGTAACCTGCTGGCTGGCGGATTTAATGGCCCTGTTATGCCCGTCACCCCTGCTTATAAGGCCGTTCAGGGCGTGCTTGCGTGGCCAGATATTCAGAGCCTGCCCTTCGTTCCCGACCTCGCCATCATCTGTACGCATGCGAAACGGAATCTGGACTTACTGGAGTCGCTTGGCCAAAAAGGATGCAAAACCTGCATTATCCTCTCCTCACCTCCTGAACAGCAGCCAGAACTCCTGGCCTGTGCCGGTCGCTTTCAGATGCGTATTCTGGGGCCAAACAGTCTGGGACTGCTCGCACCATGGCAAGGGCTGAACGCCAGCTTCTCCCCGGTGCCTATCCGCAAAGGCAAACTGGCCTTTATCTCGCAGTCGGCAGCCGTATCGAACACCATTCTGGACTGGGCGCAGCAGCGTGAGATGGGATTCTCCTACTTCATTGCTCTGGGTGATAGCCTCGATATCGACGTAGATGAACTGCTGGATTTTCTGGCCAGAGACAGTAAAACCAGCGCGATTCTTCTCTACCTTGAGCACTTAAGCGATGCCCGTCGTTTTGTGTCAGCTTCGCGTAGCGCATCGCGCAATAAACCGATCCTGGTCATCAAAAGTGGGCGTAGCCCGGCGGCGCAGCGTCTGCTGAATTCGCATTCAGGTATGGATCCCGCGTGGGATGCCGCGATCCAGCGTGCCGGTTTACTTCGGGTGCAGGATACGCACGAGCTTTTTTCCGCCGTTGAGACGCTGAGCCATATGCGTCCGTTACGCGGCGAAAAGCTAATGATTGTCAGCAATGGGGCGGCACCTGCAGCGCTGGCACTGGATGAGCTCTGGCTACGCAACGGTAAGCTGGCTACGCTCGGCGAAGAGACGCTGCAACACCTGCGTGAGGCATTACCCGTCAGCGTCGCACCAGGCAACCCGCTGGATTTACGCGATGATGCCAGCAGCGAGCGCTATATAAAGGCCATTTCAATTTTGCTGGACAGCCAGGATTTCGACGCGCTCATGATCATCCACTCGCCCAGTGCGGTTGCGCCTGGTACTGAAAGCGCTCGGACGCTCATTGACGCTGTGCGTAATCATCCGCGCGGCAAATACGTTACCGTGCTCACCAACTGGTGCGGTGAATTTTCCTCTCAGGAGGCACGACGGCTGTTCAGTGAAGCCGGGTTGCCGACGTATCGCACACCAGAAGGCACTATCACCGCATTTATGCATATGGTGGAATACCGTCGTAACCAAAAGCAACTGCGTGAAACCCCGGCTTTACCAGGTAACCTGACTGCGAATGCCGTCGACGTCCACCGACTGCTGCAGCAGGCTATCGAAGAGGGGGCGACCTCGCTCGACACGCATGAGGTACAGCCCGTTCTCGGCAGTTACGGCATGCAAACGCTGCCGACATGGATCGCCAGCGACAGCGCGGAAGCCGTCCATATTGCTGAGCAAATTGGCTACCCGGTCGCCCTGAAGCTTCGCTCTCCGGATATCCCACATAAGTCGGATGTTCAGGGCGTAATGTTGTACTTACGCACGGCAGCGGAAGTGCAGCAAGCTGCAGATGCCATTTTCGACCGCGTCAAAATGGCCTGGCCGCAGGCCAGGATCCACGGCCTTCTCGTGCAAAGCATGGCTAACCGAGCAGGCGCCCAGGAGCTACGCGTGGTGGTTGAGCACGATCCGGTCTTTGGGCCGCTGATTATGCTGGGTGAAGGCGGCGTTGACTGGCGACCTGAAGAGCAGGCGGTGGTGGCATTGCCGCCATTGAATATGAATCTGGCGCGCTATCTGATAATACAGGCGATAAAGAGCAAAAAAATCCGTGGCCGGAGCGCCCTGCGCCCGCTTGATATTGCCGGATTAAGCCAGTTCCTGGTGCAGGTATCTAACTTGATTGTGGATTGTGCCGAGATTCAGCGGTTGGATATTCACCCGCTGCTCGCCTCCGGCAATGAGTTTATCGCGCTGGATGTCACGTTGGATATTGCGCCATTCACAGGCGACAGAGAGAGCCGTCTGGCGATCCGCCCTTATCCTTTACACCTCGAAGAGTGGGTGGAGATGAAAAACGGCGAACGCGCGCTCTTCCGCCCTATTCTGCCGGAAGATGAGCCGCAGCTACGCACGTTCATTTCTCAGGTGACCAAAGAAGATCTTTACTACCGCTACTTTAGCGAGATCAATGAATTCACTCATGATGATTTAGCCAATATGACGCAGATCGACTACGATCGAGAAATGGCGTTTGTGGCCGTACGGCGTTCCGGGCAGAGTGATGAGATCCTTGGCGTGACGCGTGCTATTTCGGATCCGGATAATATCGATGCGGAGTTTGCCGTGCTGGTACGCTCTGATTTGAAAGGTCTGGGCCTGGGGAGACGGCTGCTGGAAAAACTCATCAGTTATACGCGAGATCACGGATTGCTCCGCCTGAATGGCATTACTATGCCCAACAATCGCGGTATGGTCACTCTGGCGCGCAAACTGGGTTTTGACGTGGATATTCAGCTGGACGAAGGGATTGTGGCCTTGTCCCTCCCCCTGACATCAGCAGATAAACAAGAGTAACCTACTGGAAATGTTACCCACTTTTGATAGCACTGGGGTATCATTGTCCGCTTATGTTGTTTGCATGCTACAGACAACCCTTCAATGAACAGAGAAGAAACGCACTGTGATGTTGTCAAAATTCAAGCGTAATAAACATCAACAACACCTTGCTCAACTACCGAAGATTTCTCAGCCAGTTGATGATGTAGAGTTCTTTTACGCTCCCGCTCATTTTCGGGAGACGATCCTGGAAAAGATCGCCAGCGCTACGCGACGTATTTGTATTGTGGCGCTGTATCTTGAACAAGATGAAGGCGGGCGCGCGATCCTGAACGCGCTCTATGAAGCTAAGCGTCAACGTCCGGAGCTGGATGTTCGCGTTCTGGTTGACTGGCACCGTGCACAGCGCGGCCGCATTGGTGCGGCGGCGTCTAACACGAATGCTGACTGGTATTGCCGCACGGCGCAGGAGAACCCGGGCGTCGATGTGCCGGTTTATGGCGTACCCGTCAATACCCGTGAAGCACTCGGCGTTCTGCATTTCAAAGGCTTCATTATTGATGATAGCGTCCTCTACAGTGGCGCGAGTCTGAATGACGTTTACCTCCATCAGCTCGATAAATATCGATATGACCGCTACCATCTGATTCGCAATGCGCAGATGGCGGATATCATGTTTAACTGGGTTGATAGACACCTGGTCCATGGCCGTGGCGTGAACCGTCTCGACGATCCCCATCGACCTAAAAGCCCCGAAATCAAAAACGATGTTCGCACTTTCCGTCAGGAGCTGCGCGATGCGGTGTATCATTTTCAGGGCGATGCCAATAACGAAGAGCTTTCCGTTACGCCACTCGTTGGTTTAGGCAAATCGAGCCTGCTGAACAAGACCATTTTCCATTTGATGCCGTGTGCGGAACAGAAACTGACCATCTGCACGCCGTACTTTAACCTTCCTGCAGTGCTGGTTCGCAATATCATCCAGCTGCTGCGTGATGGTAAAAAAGTGGAAATCATTGTCGGGGATAAAACGGCAAACGACTTCTTCATTCCGGAAGATCAGCCGTTCAAGATTATCGGCGCGTTACCTTATCTCTATGAGATCAACCTGCGTCGATTCCTGAGCCGTTTGCAGTATTATGTGAATACCGACCAACTGGTTGTGCGTCTCTGGAAAGAGGAAGACAACAGCTATCACCTTAAAGGTATGTGGGTCGACGATGAGTGGATGCTGCTAACAGGCAATAACCTGAATCCACGCGCCTGGCGCCTGGATCTGGAAAATGCCATTTTGATCCACGATCCGCAGCATGAATTAGCCGCGAAACGCGAGCGCGAGCTGGAATTGATTCGTACTCATACTACCGTCGTTCGCCATTACCGCGATCTGCAGAGCATTGCCGATTATCCCGTGAAGGTCCGTAAACTTATTCGTCGTTTACGTCGGATCAGGATAGACCGCCTTATCAGCCGTATTCTGTAATGTTCAGGCCCTGTCATTAGCAGGGCTTTTTTATGGAGTTCGTTAATGCGCATCCCGCTCTTATTCGCCCTCTTGTGCCTGACAGGATGTAGCCACATGGCTAACGATAGCTGGTCGGGTCAGGATAAAGCACAACACTTTATCGCTTCTGCCATGTTGTCCGCTGCCGGTAATGAGTATGCGCAACATCAGGGATACAGCAGGGATCGGAGTGCGGCAATCGGCCTGATGTTCTCAGTAAGCCTTGGAGCATCAAAAGAGCTTTGGGACAGCCGCCCCGCAGGGAGCGGCTGGAGCTGGAAAGATTTTGCCTGGGATGTCGCCGGCGCAACGACCGGCTATGCCGTTTGGCAGATGGCGCATTATTAAAGTCGAATACCTTTGCCCTTGCGGTGCAGCATCAGGGACACGATGAAAGCCAGAGCCCCCATCACCGTCACATACCAGAAAAACGTTGTTTCACTGCCCCATGATTTTAGCGACAGGGCAACGTATTCCGCAGACCCGCCAAAAATCGCATTCGCCACTGCATACGAAAGCCCAACCCCCAGCGCACGAACCTGAGCCGGGAACATTTCCGCCTTGAGTATGCCGCTGATCGAGGTATAGAAACTAACGATCACCATCGCCACCATCACCAGCGCAAATGCCGCATACGGTGAGGAAACATGCTGAAGCGCGGTCAAAATGGGGACGGTACATAATGCAGATAATCCGCCAAAAATGAGCATCGACGTACGTCGACCCATCTTATCCGAGAGCGCTCCGATGAGCGGTTGTATGAGCATAAAAACAAATAAAGCCACCGTCATGACAACGCTGGCGACATTCGCATGCATACCTGTAGTGTTCACCAGATACTTCTGCATATAAGTGGTGAAAGTGTAAAAACTGAGAGAGCCGCCCGCAGTAAAGCCCAGAACCATCAGGAAAGCCTTGCGGTTACGCCATAACCCTTTGAATGTTCCCGCCTCCTTCAGCATTCTGACTTCCTTCTGAGAGGTCTCATCTAACTGACGACGCAGCCAAAGTGCGACGATAGCCAGTACAGCGCCCATGGCGAAAGGAATCCGCCATCCCCAGGTGTGAAGCTGTTCATCCGTCAAAATCTGCTGCAGGATCACCACGACAAGGATGGCCAACAGTTGACCACCAATTAGCGTGACGTACTGGAATGAGGCGTAAAAACCTTTACGACCTTCCAGTGCAACCTCACTCATGTAAGTCGCGCTGGTACCGTATTCGCCGCCGACAGATAGCCCCTGGAATAAGCGAGCCAGCAAAAGTAGCGCCGGTGCCCATGTACCAATCGTTTCATACCCTGGCAAGCAGGCGATCACCAGCGAGCCAAAGCACATCATACAAACCGAGATCAGCATGGATGCCTTACGACCACGACGATCCGCAATGCGACCGAACAGCCAGCCACCGATTGGTCGCATTAAGAATCCTGCAGCGAATACCCCTGCCGTTTGTAGCAACTGCGTTGTGGTGTTTCCCGAAGGAAAGAAGATATGTGCGAAATAGAGTGAACAGAATGAGTAGACGTAAAAGTCGAACCATTCAACAAGGTTCCCTGAAGAGGCACTGACGATTGCCCATACCCTTCTGCGGGTATCACTGTTAGCCAGCGTCCCGTTTGATGCAATGCTTTCTGTCATTGTGATTATGCTCCAGCCATAAACAGCGGCGTGTTGAGTCCAGAAGACTCGAACGCCTCGTAAATGAAATGTTATAATTTTGTTATAACAGACATTGCGATGAAGATCACACATTCCATTAGCAGGATAAGCGATTAGGAGAAAGGCTAATTAAGAGAAAATCCAAAAGCAAAAAACCCCGCACCTTTCGGTACGGGGTTCTTCTAATTGATGCCTGGCAGTTCCCTACTCTCACATGGGGAGACCCCACACTACCATCGGCGCTACGGCGTT
>NZ_JBQEOB010000005.1:0-457817 GCF_052045065.1 Enterobacter sp. 22452
GCATAAGCGACTCCATAAACGGGTTCTTATGCCTTAGTTGTAAGTGTCTACCATGTCCCCGAACAAGTGTTCACTATGTCCCCGGACCGTACACCCACAGGGAGAGGGAGGAAATGGGATTTACCCTTCGTGCAGCCCGCACTCGCGCTTCAGCCCAAAGAATCGCGTCTCTTCTTCCGCCATTCCTGGTTCCCATTTGCGCGTGGTGTGGGTATCCCCCACCGACAGATAGCCCTGGTCCCACAGCGGATGGTACTTCAGCCCGTGTTTTTGCAGGTACTGATACACGGTGCGGTTATCCCAGTCGATGATCGGCAGCACTTTGAACACGCCGCGTTGAACCGCCAGCACCGGCAGCGTAGCGCGGCTTCCCGACTGCTCGCGGCGCAGACCCGCAAACCAGGTCTGAGCCTTCAGCTCTTTCAGCGCGCGGTTCATCGGCTCGACTTTGTTGATCTCATTGTATTTCTCAATGCCCTCAACGCCCTGCTCCCACAGCTTGCCGTAGCGCGCCTCCTGCCAGGCCGCACTTTCCGTCGCGCGGTAGACTTTCAGGTTCAGCTTGAGCTTGTCCGTGAGCTCATCGATAAACTGGTAGGTTTCCGGGAACAGGTAGCCGGTATCGGTGAGGATCACCGGAATGTCCGGGCTGATCTGATTCACCAGATGCAGGCTGACCGCCGCCTGAATACCAAAGCTCGACGACAGCACATAGTCTCCCGGCAGGTTTTCCAGCGCCCACGCCACGCGCCCTTCGGCGTCCAGCTTTTCCAGTTGAGCGTTGGTTTCTGCCAGCGCCAGAATGCGTTCGACTTTTGGCAGGTCATTAAGGGCGTTTAGATCGAGTACGGACATAAGAACCTCGTTTGCCTGTTTTGCCGGGCGGCACTGCGTTTGCCCGGCCTACAAAACCCGTAGGCCCGGTAAGCGAAGCGCCACCGGGCAAAGGATGGGTTACTCCCAGAAATCCCGTGCGGGATCGAGCACAGGGCGAATGATGCCCGCACGCACCGTAAAGTCGCCGAAGCCTTCACCCGCTTCGCGCTCTTTCGCCCAGCGCCCGACAAGCTCGTCGATGGAATCGAGAATTTCCGGTTCCGTAATATTTTCACGGTACATACGCGGAATGCGCGTCCCCATACGATTGCCGCCAAGGTGCACGTTGTAACGACCCGGCGCTTTGCCAACCAGTCCCAGCTCGGCCAGCATTGCACGACCGCAGCCGTTCGGGCAGCCGGTGACGCGCATCACGATATGCTCGTCCGGAATACCGTGTTTTTCCAGAATCGCTTCTACCTTGTCAGTAAATGACGGCAGGAAACGTTCCGCTTCGGCCATCGCCAGCGGGCAGGTCGGGAACGACACGCAGGCCATCGAGTTTTCACGCTGCGGTTTAACCGCATTCATCAACCCATGATCGCGCGCCAGCTTCTCGATTTTAGCCTTCTGGCTCTCCGGCACGCCGGCAATGATGAGATTCTGGTTGGCGGTAATGCGGAACTCACCTTTATGGATCTTAGCAATTTCCAGCAGACCGGTTTTCAGCGGGCGGCCCGGATAATCCAGAATACGACCGTTTTCAATAAACAGCGTCAGGTGCCATTTATTGTCGATACCTTTCACCCAGCCAATGCGATCGCCGCGACCGGTAAATTCGTAAGGGCGGATCGGCTCAAACTTGATGCCTGCGCGACGCTCCACTTCCTCTTTGAACGTCTCTACGCCCACGCGCTCCAGGGTGTATTTGGTTTTCGCGTTTTTACGGTCGGTACGGTTGCCCCAGTCGCGCTGCGTGGTCACTACCGCTTCCGCCACGGCCAGCGTGTGCTCCAGCGGCAGGAAGCCGAACTCGCTCGCGGTGCGGGCATAGGTTTTCTTGTTACCGTGCTCAATGGACAGGCCGCCGCCCACCAGCAGGTTAAAGCCAATCAGCTTGCCGTTTTCGGCAATCGCCACGAAGTTCATGTCGTTGGCGTGCAGGTCGATATCGTTCTGCGGCGGGATCACGACAGTAGTTTTAAACTTACGCGGCAGATAGGTCTGGCCAAGGATCGGTTCTTCGTCCGTGGTCGCGACTTTTTCCTGATCGAGCCAAATCTCTGCGTAGGCGCGCGTGCGCGGCAGCAGGTGCTCAGAGATCTTCTTCGCCCACTCATAGGCTTCGGCGTGCAGCTCGGACTCATACGGGTTCGAGGTGCAAAGCACGTTACGGTTCATGTCGTTGGCGGTTGCCAGCGCGTCCAGCCCGACCGAGTGCAGCATCTGGTGCACCGGCTTCACGTTCTTCTTCAGAATGCCGTGGAACTGGAAGGTCTGACGGTTGGTCAGGCGGATGCTGCCGTAAATCGTGTTTTCACCGGCGAACTTGTCGATCGCCTGCCACTGTTTGGTGGTGATCACCCCGCCCGGCAGACGGCAGCGCAGCAGCATTGCATGACGCGGCTCCAGCTTCTGTTCAGCACGCTCGGCGCGGATGTCGCGGTCGTCCTGCTGGTACATACCGTGGAAACGGATCAGCAGGAAGTTGTCGCCTTTGAAACCGCCGGTCAGACCGTCATTTAAATCTTCGGCAATGGTACCGCGCAGGTAGTTGCTCTCTACCTTCATGCGCTCGGCATCAGTCAGTTTGCCTTCGACCACCAGTGGGCCAGGATGTTTTTCGCTCATTAGTAGACATCTCGCTGATAACGGCGCTCAACGCGCAGCTCACTTAAAAATTCATCCGCCGTTTCGGCATCCATACCGCCGAATTCGGCAATCACTTCCAGCAGTGCCTGCTCAACGTCCTTCGCCATGCGATTGGCGTCGCCGCAGACATAAATGTGGGCACCGTCATTGATCCAGCGCCACAGCTCTGCGCCCTGTTCGCGCAGTTTGTCTTGTACGTATACTTTTTCTTTCTGGTCGCGGGACCAGGCCAGATCGATGCGGGTCAGTACGCCTTCTTTAACATAGCGCTGCCATTCAACCTGGTAGAGGAAATCTTCGGTAAAGTGCGGGTTGCCGAAGAACAGCCAGTTTTTACCTGGCGCTTCATCTGCCGCGCGCTGCTGCATAAAGGCGCGGAACGGCGCAATGCCGGTGCCCGGGCCAATCATGATGACCGGCGTTTCCGGGTTCGCAGGCAGACGGAAGTTGTCGTTGTGCTCAATGAAGACGCGCACTTCGCCCTCTTCTTCCACGCGGTCCGCCAGGAAACTTGATGCCCCACCCGCGCGGGCGCGGCCTTCGATGTCGTAGCGCACCACGCCGACGGTAACATGCACTTCACTCTCCACTTCGGCCTGCGAAGAGGCGATGGAGTACAGGCGCGGGGTCAGCGGACGCAGCAGGCCGATCAGCGCATCGGCATCCAGCTGAGCCGGAGAGAAACGCACCATATCGACAATTGGCGTCGTCGCGGCGTAATGCTGCAGTTTCGCTTTGTCGCCCACCAGCGGCAGCAAGGATTCGCTGCGCGTTAAGGTGGCGTAATTTTCGACGATATTCGGGGTGTTCACCGTCAGCTCGAAATGCCGCTGCAGCGCGTCTGAAAGCGGCTGGGTTTTGCCGTCAACGGTGACGGGCTCGTCACCCTTCAGCCACAGCAGCTCAACCAGCTCTTTCACCAGCGCCGGATCGTTCTGATACCAGACGCCCAGCGCATCGCCCGGCTGATAGCGCAGGCCAGAGTCGCCGAGATCGATCTCGATATGGCGCACGTCTTTTTCCGAGTCGCGGCCGGTAATTTTCTGATTCACCGACAGGCTTGCCGTCAGCGGTGCCTCTTTGGTGTACGGGCTGGTGTGAATGTCGTTGACGGCACCCGTTGCGGTGAAAGCGGCCTGCGCCGACGTCTCTTTCGGCACGCGCGCTTTCAGCACCTCAACAATGCGGGCACGCCATTCCGCGGCGGCGGTCTGGTACTCGACGTCCGCGTCAACGCGGTCCAGCAGGCGCTCCGCGCCCAGCTCCGCCAGCTTGCTGTCGAAGTCTTTACCGGACTGGCAGAAGAATTCATAGGAAGTATCGCCAAGGCCGAACACGGCAAAAGCCGTTCCATCCAGCTTCGGCGCTTTTTTCGAGAACAGGAACTTGTGCAGCGCAACCGCTTCTTCAGCGGGTTCACCTTCGCCCTGCGTTGAGGCCACAACCACCAGCAGTTTTTCTGACGCAATTTGTTTAAATTTATAATCCCCGGCGTTGACCAGGTTCACGTTCAGTTTAGCGGCGAGCAGGTCATCACGCAGCGCTTCGGCCACGCGGCGGGCGTTACCCGTTTGCGAGGCGGAAATGAGCGTAATGGCAGGAATTTCAACGGCCGTTGCCGGTGCACCCGCCACAGCGCCAGGCTGCTGATTGAGCATTCCCCAGAAATAACCGGAGACCCAGGCAAGCTGAGTGGGAGAAAAATCAGAGGTGGCAGCCTGAAGGCGCGCCAGTTGCTCCGGGTTCAGGGGAAGCAAATTTGAAGGTGGGGCCTGTGTTGTCATGCGTCGTTATGTTCCAGTAGCCAAGCGGACTTTAAGCGAATAAATCCAAACTGAAGATAAGGTTAACGGCGAGGATAATAACAATTAAAGAAGGGATGGAAATAATAAATAACCAAATGGACTAACCTGTTTTACTTATCGTTCTTAACAGTAAAAGTGATTAATTAACCTATTGAAATGTAATACGAAAATTAACAAAAAAAGGGCATGTCGCGGTTCAGTACCTATTGAGCCGTTTTAGTTAATGCTAAAAATTGTGCTTTCCGGTACTATGCGGCGGTTTTTTCCGCATTACTGAGAGCGATCATGTCCACCACACTGTTTAAAGATTTCACCTTCGAAGCCGCCCACCACCTTCCGCATGTCCCTGAAGGGCATAAATGTGGCCGCCTGCACGGGCACTCGTTTATGGTGCGTCTTGAGATCACCGGTGAAGTCGATCCGCATACCGGTTGGATCATGGATTTTGCCGAGCTGAAGGCCGCGTTTAAGCCGACCTACGATCGTCTGGATCACTACTATCTGAATGATATTCCAGGTCTTGAAAACCCGACCAGCGAAGTGCTGGCAAAATGGATTTGGGATCAGATGAAGCCGCTGGTGCCGCTGCTGAGCGCGGTGATGATCAAAGAGACCTGCACGGCAGGCTGCGTGTATCGCGGGGAGTGATGCTTGCCGGGTGGCGCTAACGCTTGCCCGGCCTACAAGAGCCTCGAACCGTAGGCCCGGTTAGCGCTAGCGCAACCGGGCTTTTTTTATGCAATATTCAGGTACTTGTGCGTCTGCATCGACAGGCGCCAGTTACGCGCAATACAGGTTTCAATGCACAGGCGCGTCGCGTCGTCTTTCTGGCTGATCGGCTGTAGCGCAATGACGCGCTGCTTTTCATCCGCAAGCGTTGCCAGCAGTTCATCCAGCGCTTCGATATCACGCACACGACCTACCGGATGTTTGATCTCATCAGCACGCTCAAGTGCCTGAGAGAGAACGTCATACCCGCCGCGCATATTCACTTTTGGCGATACCGTCACCCAGGTCGTATGTGAACAGCGCACTTCATGGGTGCCGCTGGTTTCAATCTGGCAGCTGTAGCCGTTCTTTTCGAGCAGCTCGGTCAGCGGCGTCAGATCGTGGATGCAGGGTTCACCGCCGGTGATAACCACGTGGCGCGCCGTCCAGCCCTGACGACCAATAATGGCCAGCAGATCTTCTGGACTGCCCGCGCCCCATTTATCGCTCTCTTTGGTTTTCGCCAGTATGCTAAACAGCGACACTTCCCGATCTGCGAGCTTATCCCACGTATGTTTGGTATCACACCAGGCACAGCCAACCGGGCATCCCTGTAAACGAATGAAAATAGCGGGAACGCCGGTAAAGTAACCCTCGCCTTGCAGGGTCTGGAACATCTCGTTAATCGGGTACTGCATAGTCATCTCAGTAAAGGGGATAAACGATAAGTATCGCAGATCCCCGCCGGATGGTCATGCTCCATCGGTGCTTTGCGAGCCAATCGCCGCCATAAAACGCTCGGTAATTTGCTGTGGACGGGTGATCGCGCCGCCGACGACGACCGTATGCGCGCCCAGCGCCAGACATCTGGCCGCGCGTTCAGGGGTATCCACATTGCCTTCGGCAACCACGGGAACCGTCACGGCAGCCAGCACGGCCTTCAGGAACGCGCAGTCATTCTCAGGAAGCGAATGCCCCGCCGTTTCCGCCGTATAGCCGTAAAGCGTGGTGCCAACGCAGTCAAAGCCAAGCGCCTGTGCCGTCACGGCTTCACCCACAGAGGCGATATCCGCCATCAGCAGTACCGCGGGATACCGTGAGCGGATGCGCGTGACCAGCGTTTCCAGGGATTCCCCACCGGGGCGCTCCCGCGCCGTCGCATCAAGCGCTATGATTTCCGGCGAGACGGTCATCAGCTCATCCACCTCTTTCATCGTGGCGGTGATAAACACCTCGCTTTCCGGGTAATCCCGTTTGATGATGCCGATAACAGGCAAAGATACCTGCTGCTTAATGGCCTCAATATCTACCACGCTGTTGGCACGAATAGCGGCGGCCCCGCCCTGCGCCGCCGCCAGCGCCATCCGCGACATAATAAACGGGCTATGCAGCGGTTCATTCTCAAGCGCCTGACAGGAGACGACCAGTTTTCCCTTCAGGTTATCCAGTACAGTTTTCATTACGATAAGATCTCTTCCACTTCGTTTTTGATAATCGTGACGTGCGGGCCATAAATGACCTGAACACCGTTACCGCGCACGATAACGCCGCGCGCGCCGGTGGCTTTCAGCGCTGCGTCATTCACTTTGCTACCGTCCTTCACCGTGACGCGAAGACGCGTAGCGCAGCAGTCCACCTCTTCCAGATTCTCTTTTCCGCCTAATCCGGCGATCACCGCCGCAGCGCGTTCGCTTTGCGGGAGGGTCACCTCGTCAGCCACTGCCTCCTTTTCACGGCCCGGCGTGGCGAAATCGAAGCGGTTAATCAGGTAACGGAAGGTGAAGTAGTAAAGGAAGAACCACGGCACACCGACCAGCGGAACGAACATCCAGTTAGTTTTGGCCTCGCCCTGCAAAATGCCGAACAGCACGAAGTCGATAAACCCGCCGGAGAAGGTTTGCCCGATGGTGATATGCAGCATGTGTGCGAGCATGAACGCCAGCCCGTCAAACAGCGCATGAATGACATAGAGTACCGGCGCAATAAACAGGAAGGAGAACTCGATGGGCTCGGTAATTCCGGTCAGGAACGAGGTTAACGCCGCAGAGAGCAGCAGCCCGGCAACGCGCTTTTTGTTCTCCGGTTTTGCCGTGTGGTACATCGCCAAACAGGCGCCGAGCAGGCCAAACATCATCGTAATAAAGCGCCCGGACATGAAACGTGACGTACCTTCGTAAAACTGACGCGTGGCAGGATCGGCCAGCTGGGCGAAGAAGATCCGCTGTGTGCCCTCAACCAGGTGACCGTTGACAATCTCACTGCCGCCGAGCGCGGTGGTCCAGAACGGCAGATAGAAAATGTGGTGCAAACCAAACGGACCCAGCATGCGTAGAATAAAGCCGTACAGCAGGGTACCCAGATAGCCGGTGGCATCCACCAGCCCGCCGAGACCAAAAATCAATTTCTGGAAATGCGGCCAGACCACGGTCATGAGCGCGCCGACGAGTATCGCCGCCAGGGAGCTGATAATGGGGACAAAGCGCGAGCCGCCAAAGAACCCGAGGAACTGCGGAAGCGCAATTTTATTAAACCGATGATGGAGCGTGCAGGTCACCAGACCAATCACCACGCCGCCAAACACGCCGGTCTCCAGCGTCTGAATCCCCAGCGTCATGCCCTGCCCCACAGCGCCCGGGTTCTCGTGCGCCAGTTTGCCGGTGAGGATCAGCAGCGCGTTGATGGTGGCATTCATCACCAGAAACGCGAGCAACGCAGCCAGCCCAGCCGTGCCCTTATCGCTTTTTGCCAACCCGACGGCAACCCCAACCGCAAACAGCACCGAGAGGTTTGCAAACACAATTGAACCGGCGCTGCTCATGATAGTGAAAATGGCCTGAAGCCAGCCCACATCTAAAAACGGATAAGCCGCCAGCGTATTGGGATTCGATAACGCACCGCCTATCCCCAGCAGCAGGCCCGCCGCGGGCAACACGGCGATGGGCAACATAAAGGACTTACCAAAGCGCTGCGCTTTTTCAAACCATCCTCCCGAAGAAGCGCCACTGAACATTTGCATCATTTTTTTCATCTCCCCATTAAACGATGAAAATTTTTACCATATAAATATCATGTAGTGAAAATTATCATCAAAAAGCAGGAAGCCGATCATACTTTTTCAAAATGACTGGCATCTTTCCCCTCCTTTCCGCCACACTAGTCGCAGCGAAACACATTAAGGACGTGGCATGTCGGACCATGAAAATCTGCTGCTGAAGCTCCGCCAGGAGGCTTCCGGGTATAGCCCAACGCAACAAAAACTCGGCGAGTTTGTCCTCAGCGATCCTGCCCGGGTGCTCTACCTGACGATCACTGAACTGGCGCGCGAGAGCCACACCAGCGAGGCCAGCGTCACGCGCCTTTGCCGGACGCTGGGCTGCAAGGGCTATAACGAATTTAAAATGGCGCTTGCGCTGGATATACAGCAGGGCCAGCCCGTGCGTCAGGCGGGGGATGAGATTGATAACGTCGTGGATGAGTCGGTGCAGGCTTTGCAGGATACCGCCAGACTCCTCGACCGCACGCTGCTTGAAAAGGCGGCGCTGGCGCTGCATCAGGCCCAATCCGTGCAAATTTATGGCGTCGCGGCCAGCGCGATCCTCGGGGAGTATCTGCATTACAAGCTGTTGCGGCTGGGCAAACCTGCACAGCTGTTTAGCGATATGCACCGCGCGGCCATGAATGCGACAACGCTTTCGAAAGAGACGCTGGTTGTGGCCATCTCCAGTTCGGGTTCAACGCGGGATTTACTCCACGTGGTGAAACTTGCCCGCAAGCGCGGCGTTAAGGTTCTGGCACTCAGCAATACGCCCCGCAGCCCGCTGGCGTCTCTGAGCGACATGCAGCTGGTTGCCGCCAAACCAGAGGGTCCCCTTAGCGCAGGCGCACTCAATGCTAAGGTTGGGGTGATGCTGCTGGTCGAGCTGCTGACCACGTCCATGATTGCGCTGGATGGTCATTACGGCGACGTTAGCCAACAAACAGCCAGCGCCACGCTTCCCTTGTTACTCTAAAAAACCCTTCGCAGGCTAAATAAAACAGCCTGCGATTTATGCCATCTGCTTTTAGTTAAGTGATGTTTAAATCATTTATTTGGTAAATGTTTGGTGTAACAAATTATTATATTTCTTACATTTTTAATCACGTTTTCCATTTGAGGAATACGCTACAAAAAACATTAAATTCAAAAGGTTAAAAATTAAATTTTAATAAAGTGAATTTTTACCCTTCCACTAATGTCAAATATATCCACTCGATTTCCTTTCCTTAAAATAAGCTTAAGATACTGTCGGTTTCGACGATTTATTATTTAAATGCCGTTTACTTTTGCGCACCTACAATCCGCCTCATCAATCATAATGAGACGGTATTAATGAAGATGTTATTGATTACAGGCGTGACCGGATTTCTGGGTGGTGCAGTTCTTGAAAAAATCCTGACCAACGATCAATCCGAAGAACTCCTTTTGCTTGCACGTGCTGGCGATCCGCAGAGCGGGCTGGAGCGCGTGCTGGAGAATATGCGCAAGTTCAACGTGCCTGAGGACAAACTGGCCTCCCTGAATGTGGATAATATCCTGATTGGCGACCTCAGCCAGCCTGAAGCCTTTCTGAGCGATCCCCGTCTGGATCGCGTCACGCATGTCGTTAACTGTGCGGCTGTCGCCTCATTTGGTAATAACCCGCTGATCTGGAAGGTCAATGTTGAAGGTACGCTCGCGCTGGCGCGCCGTATGGAGCAGGTCACAGGACTGCAGCGTTTCCTCCACGTCGGCACCGCAATGTCATGCACGCCGGAGCAGGATTCACTGGTCGCTGAAAGCGCGGAATTCAGAGAGAATGCTGAACACCTGGTGGAATACACGTTTTCGAAGTCAACCATCGAACAGCTGATGCGCCAGGAGTGTCCGAACCTGCCGCTGCTCATCGCCCGTCCGTCCATCGTTGTCGGCCATACCCGTCATGGCTGCACGCCGTCGAGCAGCATTTTCTGGGTCTTTAGCATGGGCCTGATGCTGCAGAAGTTTATGTGCTCAATGGAGGACCGGATCGACGTTGTTCCGGTGGATTATTGCGCCGAGGCGATGTTAATGCTGCTCAACAGCAACGCTCGTCCGGGGGAAGTGGTACACATTTCTGCGGGAGAAGAGAACAGCGTTCGCTTTGCGGATATCGATCGGGCTATGGCGCAGGCGCTGGAGAAAGCTCCCGTCGGGGATAAATATGCGCAGGTCAGCTACGAAACGCTGGTCAGAATGCGCCGCGAGTTGAAACATATTTTTGGTCCGTGCAACGAACGTCTGATGCTGAAAGCCATGCGTTTATACGGTGCGTTTGCCACGCTTAACGTGCGCTTCAGCAACGATAAGCTGCTGAGCATGGGGATGCCGAAGCCACCCCGGTTTACGGATTACATCGCCCGCTGCGTGCAAACCACCCAGGGGTTGACCATTCCGGAGCAAATGGCGGTTGATTTTAAATAGCCAAAAAAAATGCCAGTCATTCGACTGGCATTTTCATTTTAAGGCTTAAGCAATTATGCCTGGCCTTTGATCTCTTTCAGACCGTTGTATGGTGCTTTTTCGCCCAGCGCTTCTTCGATACGAATCAGCTGGTTGTATTTAGCAACACGGTCAGAACGGCTCATAGAACCGGTTTTGATCTGGCCTGCAGCGGTACCCACAGCCAGGTCGGCAATGGTAGCGTCTTCAGTTTCGCCAGAACGGTGAGAGATAACAGCGGTGTAGCCAGCGTCTTTCGCCATTTTGATCGCAGCCAGAGTTTCGGTCAGAGAACCGATCTGGTTGAATTTGATCAGGATGGAGTTAACGATGCCTTTCTCGATGCCTTCTTTCAGGATCTTGGTGTTGGTTACGAACAGATCGTCACCAACCAGCTGGATTTTGTCGCCCAGTACTTTGGTCTGGTATGCGAAGCCAGCCCAGTCAGACTCGTCCAGACCGTCTTCGATAGACACGATTGGGTACTGTTTGGTCAGGTCTTCCAGGAAGTGAGTGAACTCTTCGGAGGTGAATGCTTTGTTGCCTTCGCCAGCCAGAACGTATTTACCGTCTTTGTAGAATTCAGATGCTGCACAGTCCATCGCCAGGGTGATGTCTTTGCCCAGCTCGTAGCCTGCTGCTTTAACTGCTTCAGCGATTACAGCCAGAGCTTCTGCGTTAGAACCCAGGTTTGGCGCATAGCCACCTTCGTCACCAACAGCAGTGTTCATACCTTTAGCTTTCAGAACTTTAGCCAGGTTGTGGAACACTTCAGAACCCATACGTACTGCTTCTTTCAGGGATTTCGCGCCAACTGGCTGAATCATGAATTCCTGAATATCAACGTTGTTGTCTGCGTGCTCACCACCGTTGATGATGTTCATCATTGGTACAGGCATGGAGTATTTGCCTGGGGTGCCGTTCAGTTCAGCGATGTGCTCGAACAGTGGCTGGCCTTTCGCTGCTGCTGCTGCTTTGGCGTTAGCCAGGGAAACAGCCAGGATTGCGTTCGCACCGAAGTTAGATTTGTTTTCAGTACCGTCCAGATCGATCATGATCTTGTCGATGCCAGCCTGGTCTTTGGCGTCTTTGCCAAGGATTGCCTGAGCAATAGGACCGTTTACAGCGCCAACCGCTTTCAGTACGCCTTTGCCCAGGAAGCGGGATTTGTCGCCATCGCGCAGTTCCAGCGCTTCGCGGGAACCAGTAGAAGCACCTGATGGAGCAGCAGCCATACCAACGAAACCACCTTCCAGGTGAACTTCGGCTTCAACGGTCGGGTTACCACGGGAGTCGATGATTTCACGACCGATGACTTTAACGATTTTGGACATTAGATTTTCCTCAGTACAAGTTAAACTAAAACTCCAGACAAACAACGCGTACCAGAGGTACGCGTTGCCGTTCTAACTTTTTTTACTTCGCCTGACGCTTCTGGTAGTCGCTGGCGGCCTTCACGAAGCCTGCAAACAGCGGATGCCCGTCACGCGGCGTAGAAGTAAATTCCGGGTGGAATTGGCAGGCAACGAACCATGGATGGTTAGGCACCTCGATGATCTCGACTAACTGATCATCCCCGGAACGGCCCGCAACACGCAGACCCGCAGCTTCAATCGGTTTCAACAACATGTTGTTGACTTCATAGCGGTGACGATGGCGCTCGGTGATGGTTGGCTCGCCATACAGCTTGCGAACCACGCTATCGTCGGACAGCTGGCAGGCCTGTGCGCCAAGACGCATAGTGCCACCCAGATCGCTCTTCTCGGTACGGACTTCGACGTTACCTTCTTCGTCGCGCCATTCAGTGATAAGCGCCACTACAGGGTACTTACAGTCTGGCACAAATTCCGTAGAGTTCGCGTTTTCCATTCCCGCTACGTTGCGCGCAAATTCGATCAGCGCAACCTGCATACCCAGGCAGATGCCGAGGTATGGAATATTGTTTTCACGCGCATAGCGCGCGGTGGCGATCTTGCCTTCTACACCACGGTAGCCGAAGCCGCCAGGGATGAGAATCGCATCCAGATCTTTCAGAATTTCGACGCCACGCGTTTCAACATCCTGCGAATCAATCAGCTTGATGTTCACGGAGACGCGGTTCTTCAGACCACCGTGCTTCAGCGCTTCGATGACTGACTTATAGGCGTCCGGCAGTTCAATGTACTTGCCGACCATACCGATAGTCACTTCACCAGCCGGATTGGCTTCTTCGTAAATAACCTGTTCCCATTCAGACAGGTTAGCTTCCGGACAGTTCAAGCTGAATCGTTTACAAATATAATCGTCCAGGCCCTGTGATTTCAACAGGCCCGGGATTTTATAAATGGAATCGACGTCTTTCATTGAAATAACGGCTTTTTCAGGCACGTTACAGAACAATGCAATTTTCGCACGTTCGTTCGCCGGAACGGCGCGATCGGAACGGCAAACCAGGATGTCTGGCTGAATACCGATGGAGAGCAGCTCTTTTACTGAGTGCTGAGTCGGCTTGGTTTTCACTTCACCTGCGGCGGCCATGTACGGCACCAGGGTCAGGTGCATGAACAGCGCGTGCTCACGACCAATATCGACAGCCAGCTGACGAATCGCTTCAAGGAATGGCAGGGATTCGATATCACCCACAGTTCCGCCGATTTCGACCAGCACCACGTCGTGGCCTTCGCCGCCCGCAACGATGCGTTCTTTGATTGCGTTAGTGATGTGTGGGATAACCTGAACGGTTGCCCCCAGGTAGTCACCGCGGCGCTCTTTACGCAGAACGTCTGAGTAGATGCGGCCAGTCGTGAAGTTGTTACGACGGGTCATTTTGGTGCGGATGAAACGCTCGTAGTGGCCAAGATCCAGATCGGTTTCAGCGCCGTCTTCAGTAACGAACACTTCCCCGTGTTGGATTGGGCTCATGGTGCCCGGATCGACGTTGATGTACGGATCCAGTTTCATCATGGTCACATTGAGGCCACGGGCTTCAAGAATGGCTGCGAGGGAGGCTGCGGCAATGCCTTTACCCAGAGAGGATACGACCCCGCCGGTCACAAAAATATAGTTCGTTGTCATGCTGAACCTGAGAAGTTAGGGTGAAACGATGGAATAACCAGGACGGGAAAGTAGTATACCCGAACACGGCGAGCGCCACAAACTTTCATTCTCCGTCTCCATTCCAGGCCATGACAAACATAAGGAGTGAGAAAATAGCCCCTTTTGGGTAAATGTTTTTGACGCAAATCAAGCGCTTGTCATTTAAAAAATCACACAAATTGCGCTTGATCGCAAAATCTCGTTAGAGATCATGTTCCTGGCGTTTTACTTCCTGCCAGACTTCTTCCATGGCTTCGAGGTCGATTCCGGTCATTTCCAGGCCGCGCGAGGCCACAATCCGTTCAACTTCGCGAAAGCGTCGCTCGAACTTAATGTTGGCTTTTTGCAGGGCGGTTTCCGCTTTTACACCCAAATGGCGCGAAAGATTGACGGTCGCGAAAAGCAGGTCGCCCATCTCCTCTTCCAGCTTTGCTTCATCCACAACCGCCTGCTGCGCTTCATGCATCACTTCGTCGATCTCTTCATGCACTTTATCCAGCACCGGCCCCAGGGAGTCCCAGTCAAACCCCACGGCGGAGCAGCGTTTCTGGATTTTATGCGCGCGCATCAGCGCGGGCAGACTTAGCGGAATATCATCCAGCGCCGAGTGCTGGGATTTTTCGGCGCGCTCGGCGCTTTTTATCTGCTCCCAGCGAGCCAGCACTTCCGCGCTGTTGCCTGCGGTGGCATCGCCAAAAATATGCGGATGGCGGCGCTCCAGCTTGTCGCTGATGGCAGCGCAGATGTCGTCAAAGTTAAAGCGCCCTTCTTCCTGCGCCATCTGCGCATAGAACACCACCTGGAATAACAGGTCGCCCAGCTCGCCGCGTAGGTCGTCAAAATCCTCGCGTGAAATGGCGTCCAGCACTTCATAAGTTTCTTCGAGGGTGTACGGGGCGATGGTCGCGAAAGTCTGCTCCTTGTCCCACGGGCAGCCGTTTTCCGGGTCGCGCAGGCGTTTCATGATGCCGAGCAGGCGGTCGATTTGAGTCATAATCTGTTCCATTAAAAAACAAGCCGGGTGGCGGCAAAGCCTTACCCGGCCTACATAAGAAAGTGCAGTTAACCGCCGTGCAGACGACGCGCGTCTATCACATCCGGCACCTGGTTCAGTTTGCCGAGCACGCGGCCCAGCACCTGCAGGTTGTAGATTTCGATGGTCATATCGATGGTGGCAAGCTGCTCGCGGGTATCGCTGCGGCTGGCAACGCCCAGCACGTTAACCTTCTCGTTGGCGAGAATGGTCGTGATGTCGCGCAGCAGGCCGCTGCGGTCATTGGCGGTGACGCGCACCACCAGCGAGTAGCCGGCGGAGTAGCTTTCGCCCCAGACCGCTTCCACGATGCGCTCCGGCGCATGTGACTGCAGCTCTGCAAGCTGGTCACAGTCTGAACGGTGGATCGAAATCCCGCGCCCCTGAGTGATAAAGCCGACGATATCGTCACCTGGAATAGGCTGGCAGCAGCGGGCAATGTGGTGCATCAGATTGCCCACGCCTTCCACGACCACCCGGCCGTTATCTTTGCTGCGCTGCTGCGGCGCATGGGTTTTCTGCTGCAGCTGCTTCAGCGCTGCCGCATCCTGCTCCGCCGCACTTGGCTTGTTGAACTGCGCCTGCAGGAAGTTCACCATCTGATTCAGACGGATATCTCCGCCGCCAATGGCCGCTAACAGTTCGTCAAGCTCGTTGAAGTTGTAGCGTGGCAGCAGGAATTTCTCCGCCTCTTTCAGGCTGATCCCCACATGCTCCAGTTCGTCATCCAGGATCTGGCGACCGGCAAGGATGTTTTTATCGCGATCCTGCTTGCGGAACCAGGCGTGGATCTTGGAGCGCCCGCGGCTGGTGGTGACATAGCCCAGGTTCGGGTTCAGCCAGTCGCGGCTCGGGTTGGGCTGCTTCTGGGTGATGATCTCAATCTGGTCCCCCATCTGCAGTTGATAGGTGAACGGCACAATACGCCCACCGATTTTCGCCCCGATGCAGCGGTGCCCCACATCACTGTGGATGTGGTAGGCGAAGTCGAGCGGCGTGGAGCCCGCGGGCAGGTCGACAACGTCCCCTTTCGGGGTAAAGACGTAGACCCGGTCGTCGAAGACCTGGCTGCGCACTTCATCGAGCATTTCGCCGGAATCAGCCATCTCTTCCTGCCACGCAATCAGCTTACGCAGCCAGGCGATGCGGTCTTCGTGGCCAGAACGCGCCCCGCCGGACGTACCCTCTTTGTATTTCCAGTGCGCGGCCACGCCCAGCTCGGCGTCTTCGTGCATCTGTTTGGTGCGGATCTGGATCTCAACCGTTTTGCCGCCGGGGCCAAGCACCACGGTATGAATAGACTGGTAGCCGTTCGGTTTCGGGTTCGCCACATAGTCGTCGAACTCGTCCGGCAGGTGGCGGAAGTGAGTATGTACTATCCCCAGCGCGGCGTAGCAGTCCTGCAGACGCTCCGCCACGATACGCACGGCGCGAACGTCAAACAGCTCGTCAAAGGCAAGGTGTTTCTTCTGCATTTTGCGCCAGATGCTGTAGATGTGCTTAGGTCGACCGTAGACTTCGGCGCGCACATTCTCTTCTTTCATTGACTGACGCAGCCCGCTGACAAACTCGTCGATGTAGTGTTCACGATCGATACGGCGTTCATGCAGAAGTTTGGCAATGCGCTTGTATTCCGCCGGGTGCAGATAGCGGAAGCAGTAATCTTCCAGCTCCCATTTCAGCTGACCGATACCTAAGCGGTTCGCCAGCGGCGCATAGATATTTGTACACTCCTTGGCGGCAAGGACGCGCTCGTCTTCCGGCGCATCCTTCACTTCACGCAGGTGCGCAATACGTTCGGCAAGCTTGATGACCACGCAGCGGAAGTCATCCACCATGGCCAGCAGCATTCGCCGGACGTTATCAACCTGTTCTGAGGAGACGGAATCGGTATGGGCAGCTTTAAGCTGGCGGATGGCCGCCATATCGCGCACGCCGTGGATCAGCGCGACGACGGAGGTTCCGACGCTGTCACCCAGCACGTCTTCGCTGACCACGTCAGCATCGGCGAGCGGGAACAGAAGCGCGGCCTGCAGCGTTTCGATATCCATGTTCAGCATGGAGAGAATTTCGACCATTTCGATGCCGCGCCACAGCAGCAGCTCGGCGTCAGGATGTCCCTGCGTGGTGCGCAGACAATAGGCCCAGGTTTCGGTTAAGCGTTCACACGACTGCTGGCTGGAAATCCCCAGACTTGCGATCCATTTTTGAGGGTCAAACTCACCAGCTTTATTAAGATGTGCACTTCTTACCGCAACCATCGTCCTCTCCTTTAGGGACCAGGGCCTGTCGAAGTCGACAAGCCAAACAAATTAGATGTGCTCAAACAACGCCATCGATTCCAGATGTCCAGTGTGCGGGAACATGTCCAGCATTGCCAGACGCTGAATCTGGTAACCCGCACTGATTAATGCCTCGCTGTCCCGGGCAAGCGTCGCCGGGTTACAGGAAACATAGACCACACGCTTCGGCGCGAGTTTAATAATATGTGCCATTACGCCCGGAGCACCGGCACGTGCCGGGTCGAGCAAAATTTTATCAAAGCCCTGTTTTGCCCACGGCTGTTGAGTCACATCTTCCTCAAGGTTTTGATGAAAAAATGTCACATTTTGCAAGCCATTCTGTAGGGCGTTTTCCTGTCCTTTGGCGACCAGCGCCTCAACGCCTTCCACACCCACCACGTTTGCCGCTTTCTGCGCCAGGGGCAGCGTGAAATTCCCCATACCGCAGAAGAGATCGAGCACCCGGTCGGTCGGCTGGATATCCAGCCAGTCCAGCGCTTTTTCAATCATCTGCTGATTCACGCCGTCATTGACCTGGATGAAATCCCGCGGGCTGAACGTTAAGCGTAGCCCGTTTGACGCGTACCAGGGAGCCTCTCCCGTAACCTGCTCAAGTATCTCGCTTTGTGGTGCCAGGAAAAGCGCAAGCTTGTGGGAATGCGAAAAGCGTTCCAGTTTTTCGCGATCTTTTTCGGACAGCGGCGCAGTATGGCGCAGCACCATCAGCGGGCCGTTGTTAGCCAGAACCAGTTCCACGTGCCCGAGATGGCGTACACCCTCGAGCCCGGACAGACACTGGTGCACATCAGGGAGCAATGCCTCAAGTTGGGGCACCAAAACAGGGCACTGCTTTATATCCACGATATCGCTGGCGCTGGCTTTACGAAACCCCATCTCCAGCCGCTCGGTTTTTGGCTGATAACTGAGGCTCAGGCGCGCGCGCCGACGGTAGCCCCAGGGCTGCCCGGCGATAATCTCGTTAACCTCGTGCTTAAGCTGACGCGCCAGCGCGCTGCTTTTACTTTTTTGCTGTAAAACTACGCTGGCATGCTGTTGCTGGCAGCCCCCGCAGACGCCAAAATGGGGGCAGCGAGGCACTTCGCGTTCCGGGCTATCGCTCAGTCGGCGCTTTACCTGGCCGCGCGCGTACTGGCGTTTATCTTCCGTCAGCGTAATTTCTGCTCGTTCTGATGGCAGCAAACCTGTTATAAACAGTGTCTTACCGTTGTGCCGCGCCACCCCCTGACCAAAGGAATCGAGGTCCGTGGCTTCAACAGTTATGATCTGACGCGTCGTCACGCGTCGCTTTGCAGAGTAGAATTGCGCCATCGCTGAGATTTTTCTCACATATAAACATAATTGTCCTAATTGTCCCATAACGGAACGCCATGACCAACTACAGCCTGCGTGCACGCATGATGATTTTGATCCTCGCCCCCACCGTATTGATCGGTTTGCTGCTGAGTATCTTCTTTGTGGTGCATCGCTATAACGATTTGCAGCGACAGCTGGAAGACGCCGGAGCCAGCATTATCGAACCGCTGGCGGTCTCCAGCGAGTACGGGATGAACCTGCAAAACCGGGAATCCATTGGTCAGTTAATTAGCGTCCTGCATCGTCGTCACTCGGACATCGTGCGGGCTATCTCCGTTTATGATGAAAACAACCGTCTGTTTGTTACCTCGAATTTTCACCTTGACCCGACGTCCCTGAAAATTTCTGACGGCACGCCGTTCCCGCGTCATCTCACCGTATTGCGGCGAGGGGATATTATGATCCTGCGCACGCCAATCATCTCCGAGAGCTATTCTCCCGATGAATCCGCTCAGTCTGAAGCCAAATCCAGCAACAACATGCTGGGATATGTGGCGCTGGAGTTGGATCTCAAGTCAGTCCGGCTGCAGCAGTACAAAGAAATATTTATCTCCGGCGTGATGATGCTCTTCTGTATCGGCATTGCGCTGATTTTCGGCTGGCGACTGATGCGTGATGTGACGGGGCCGATTCGAAACATGGTCAACACCGTTGACCGTATCCGTCGCGGCCAGCTCGACAGCCGCGTGGAAGGGTTTATGTTGGGCGAGCTGGATATGCTGAAAAACGGCATCAACTCAATGGCGATGTCGCTGGCGGCGTATCATGAAGAGATGCAGCACAACGTTGACCAGGCCACCTCCGACCTGCGCGAAACGCTGGAGCAAATGGAGATCCAGAACGTCGAGCTGGATCTGGCGAAAAAACGCGCCCAGGAAGCCGCGCGCATTAAATCCGAATTCCTTGCCAATATGTCACACGAGCTGAGAACCCCGCTGAACGGCGTGATCGGCTTTACCCGTCTGACGCTGAAAAGCGAGCTTAACCCCACCCAGCGCGACCACCTGCACACTATCGAACGTTCGGCCAACAACCTGCTGGCGATCATTAACGATGTGCTGGACTTCTCGAAGCTGGAGGCGGGCAAGCTGATCCTCGAGAGTATTCCGTTCCCGCTGCGCGGCACGCTGGATGAAGTGGTGACGCTGCTTGCACATTCGTCACACGATAAGGGGCTGGAGCTGACGCTCAATATCAAAAACGATGTGCCGGATAACGTCATTGGTGACCCGCTGCGTCTGCAGCAGGTCATCACCAATCTGGTGGGTAACGCGATCAAGTTTACCGAGAGCGGCAATATCGACATTCTTGTCGAAAAACGGGCGCTCAGTAATAACAAGGTACAGATTGAGGTGCAGATCCGCGATACCGGTATCGGCATACCGGAGCGCGATCAGTCGCGTCTGTTCCAGGCATTCCGTCAGGCGGACGCCAGCATTTCCCGCCGCCACGGGGGGACCGGCCTGGGGCTGGTGATCACCCAAAAACTGGTAAAAGAGATGGGCGGCGATATCTCCTTCCACAGCCAGCCTAACCGGGGTTCGACCTTCTGGTTCCATATCAATCTCGATCTCAACCCGAACGTCATGACTGATGGGCCAGTGACCGACTGCCTGAAAGGGATGCGTCTGGCCTACGTTGAGCCAAATGCCGCAGCGGCACAGTGCACGCTGGACGTGTTAAGCACCACGCCGCTGGAGGTTGTCTACAGTCCGACCTTCTCTGCGCTTGCCGTTGAGCACTACGATATCCTGCTGATGGGGATCCCGGTGACCTTTACGGGCGAACTGACCATGCAGCAGGAGCGCCTGGCGAAAGCGGCATCCATGACCGATTACCTGCTGCTGGCCCTGCCTTGCCATGCACAAATTAACGCCGAAGAGTTAAAAAACGACGGGGCTGCCGCCTGCCTGCTCAAACCGCTCACGGCCACACGCCTGCTGCCAGCGCTCACCGAATACTGTCGTCTGAGCCAGCACGCGCTGCCGCTCGTCAGCGACGAGCAAAAGCTGCCGATGAGCGTGATGGCGGTGGACGATAACCCGGCAAACCTGAAGCTGATTGGCGTGCTGCTGGAGGATCAGGTTCAGCACGTGGAACTGTGTACCAGCGGTGCTCAGGCAGTGGAACAGGCTAAACAAATGCAGTTCGATTTGATTCTGATGGATATTCAGATGCCGGGTATGGACGGTATTCGCGCCTGCGAGCTTATCCGCCAGCTCCCGCATCAGCAGCAAACGCCGGTGATTGCGGTGACCGCGCACGCCATGGCCGGACAGAAAGAAAAATTGTTGAGCGCCGGGATGAATGATTATCTGGCCAAGCCTATCGACGAAGAGAAACTGCATAGCCTGCTGGTGCGCTACAAACCAGGGCATATTGGCGGGACGTACACGGTTGCAGCAGAATCGCCGGAGATTAGCGTCAACCAGAATGCCACCTTCGACTGGTCACTGGCGCTGCGCCAGGCGGCTGGGAAAACCGATTTAGCCCGCGACATGTTGCAAATGCTGGTCGCCTTCCTGCCGGAAATCCGTAATAAAGTTGAAGAACAGCTGGTGGGAGAAAACCCTGAAGAACTGCTGGAAGCCATCCACAAGCTGCACGGCAGCTGCGGCTATAGCGGGGTGCCGCGGTTGAAGAACCTTTGTCAGTTGCTGGAGCAACAGTTACGCGCCGGTACGCCAGAATCCGAGCTTGAACCCGAATTTCTGGAGCTGCTGGATGAAATGGATAACGTGACGCGGGAAGCGATGAAGGTGTTGGGGAGCTGATATAAAAGCCCGGTGGCGCTACGCTTACCGGGCCTACAATTGCGGATGCGGCCTGATGCCCTCACCCCGCCCCCACAGGGCTCAGGAATCCCCAGTAATTTTAAACAGAAGCAATAACGTTGTTTCAGAACGACTGAGGCTTTCAGCGATGCCCTGGTCCGGCTGTAAATCGCTGAGGCGTTTGCCTTCCGGCCGGGGCGAGGCGCAGGGATGCGCCGAGAGGGCGGGCTTTACATGGACGTTACCTCCGCCCGTCCCCGATAAGCCGGAAGGAATAAGCCGAGGGCACCGCGAAGCGGCGATTTACCGCCGGGAGCCCGGGTCGCCAGGGTGGTGGCGACTGAGCCACCCTGGCACGTTCACCGGTCATGACGTTGCAAAGTAGCAAGGAACATAAAGTGAACGGAATGACCACCAGAGCCGTATGTTCCCCCTCACCCCAGCCCTCTCCCTCAAGGGAGAGGGGGTCGTCCGTACAGGCATTATTTTGTGGGGAACCTCCAGCCCACAGGGAGAGGGAGAACTACATTCCCTGCCCCACTTTCAGCGCCGCCGCGATATTTCTTGCGGCCATCCTGACATTCTCGCTGGCATTTTCCAGCGCATCCTCCAGTGAACAGATGGTGTAAATCACGCTAAACACGGCGTCGATTCCGTGCTCATGTACCACACCGACATCCGCCGTCAGGCTGCCCGCAATCCCGATAACCGGTTTGTTAAAGCGTTTTGCGACTTTCGCCACGCCAACGGGCACTTTACCGTGGATTGTCTGACTGTCGATGCGGCCTTCACCGGTGATCACTAAGTCGGCATCGGCGACCTGATTCGCGAGATGCAAGGCATCGGTGACGATCTCAATCCCCTGACGCAGCTGAGCGCCGCAAAAGGCGTATAGCGCGGCCCCCATGCCGCCCGCCGCGCCGCCGCCGGACAGGTTCAGAACGTCAATATCCAGATCGCGGGCGATAACCTGCGCATAATGGGCAAGCGCGTTGTCCAGGGTGACAATCATCTCTGGCGTCGCCCCTTTCTGCGGGCCAAACACCGCTGTGGCTCCCTCCTCCCCCGTTAACGGGTTGGTGACATCGCAGGCAACCTCAATCCGGCACGCTTTCAGCCGTTTATCGAGACCGGTAAGGTCAATATGTGCCAGCGTGGCAAGTTCGCCGCCCCCGAGTCCGACAGGCTTCTGAGCGGCATCCAGCAATTTCGCGCCCAGCGCCTGGACCATGCCCGCGCCGCCGTCGTTGGTGGCACTGCCGCCAATGCCAATAATGATATGCTTAACGCCCGCGTCCAGCGCATGACGGATGAGCTCGCCGGTTCCCCACGAGGTCGTTTTCAGCGGGTTGCGCTGCGAAGGTGGCACAAGCTCCAGACCGCTCGCCGCCGCCATTTCAATAAACGCGCTTTGATCGTCACCGGATAACCCGTAGAACCCTTCGACAGGCTCCCCCAGCGGACCTGTCACCGGGACATGAATGATTCGCCCCTGAGTGGCCGCAACCATCGCCTCAACGGTGCCTTCGCCCCCATCGGCAACCGGTAATTTTACGTAGTTAGCCGAGGGAAAAATCTCGCGAAAGCCGCGTTCTATCGCTGTCGCTACCTCAAGAGCACTCAAACTTTCCTTATACGAGTCCGGTGCGATAACAATTTTCATAAGCCATCCTTACGCATAGTCATTACGTTAAGCATACACCACGTAAACGACCGCTCATGGGAGCGGTCCCAATGCGTTTATCGTACCATGCACGGACGTTTATTGTCGAATGTCCAGTCCGGGATCAAATACTGCATGGCTATCGCATCGTCGCGCGCGCCCAGGCCGTGTTTCAGGTACAGTTCGTGGGCTTTCATCACCTGGTCCATATCCAGCTCAACGCCCAGGCCCGGCGTGGTTGGCACCTGCACCATGCCGCCTTTGATTTCAAACGGCTGCTTAGTAAGACGCTGATTGCCCTCCTGCCAGATCCAGTGGGTATCTATGGCGGTGATCGTGCCCGGCGCGGCAGCGGCAACGTGAGTGAACATTGCCAGCGACACGTCGAAGTGATTGTTGGAGTGCGAGCCCCAGGTCAGGCCGAACTCGTGGCACAACTGCGCCACGCGAACCGAACCCTGCATCGTCCAGAAGTGCGGGTCCGCCAGCGGAATATCGACGGACTGAAGGGATAAGGTATGCCCCATCTGGCGCCAGTCGGTGGCGATCATATTGGTTGCCGTTGGCAAACCGGTGGCGCGGCGAAACTCGGCCATCACCTCGCGCCCGGAGAAGCCCTGCTCGGCCCCACACGGATCTTCCGCGTAGGCCAGCACGCCTTTAAGCTGCTTACCGATTTTAATCGCTTCATCAAGCGACCATGCGCCGTTCGGATCCAGCGTGACGCGCGCCTGCGGGAAACGTTTTGCCAGCGCGGTAATGGCCTCCGCCTCTTCTTCCCCTGCCAGTACGCCGCCCTTCAGTTTGAAGTCGTTGAAGCCATATTTTTCGTAAGCGGCTTCGGCCAGACGCACCACCGCGTCAGGAGTCATCGCTTCATCGTGGCGAACGCGGTACCAGTCGCAGTGCTCATCCGGCTGGCTCTGGTACGGCAGCGGCGTCAGTTTGCGGTTGCCGACAAAGAACAGATAGCCCAGCATTTCCACTTCGGTGCGCTGCTGACCCTCGCCCAGCAGGGACGCAACGTTCACGCCAAGATGCTGACCAAGCAGATCCAACATTGCCGCCTCAATACCGGTGACCACGTGGATGGTCGTACGCAGGTCGAAGGTTTGCAGCCCGCGCCCGCCCGCATCGCGGTCCGCAAAGGTGCTGCGCACGCTATTGAGAACATTTTTGTATTCGCCGAGGGTTTTCCCCACCACCAGCGGAATGGCGTCCTCCAGCGTTTTGCGGATCTTTTCCCCGCCCGGAATTTCGCCCACGCCCGTATGGCCGGAATTGTCTTTGATAATCACGATATTGCGGGTAAAGAACGGCGCATGCGCGCCGCTCAAATTCATCAGCATGCTGTCATGGCCCGCAACCGGAACGATCTGCATGGAAGTGACTACAGGGGTAGAAAATGTGCTCATGGTTCAATCCTTTTATCAGTGACGTCCAAAAACAGGGCGCTTACGGTCAAATGTCCAGCCGGGGATCAGGTACTGCATCGGGCCCGCGTCGTTACGCGCGCCGCCTGGCAACCTCTTATACGCCTCGTGCGCTTTGTGGATCTGATCCCAGTCAAGCTCCACGCCCAGCCCCGGCGCATCCGGTACGGCAATGCTGCCGTTTTTGATCTCCAGCGGATTTTTCGTCAGTCGGGCTTTCCCCTCCTGCCAAATCCAGTGGGTGTCGATGGCGGTCGGGTTACCCGGTGCCGCCGCGCCAACGTGGGTAAACATCGCCAGCGAAATGTCGAAATGGTTGTTGGAGTGACAGCCCCAGGTCAGCCCCCAGTCGTCGCACAGCTGCGCCACGCGCACCGCGCCGGACAGCGTCCAGAAGTGCGGGTCAGCCAGCGGAATATCCACCGAATTGAGCATGACCGCGTGCCCCATTTCACGCCAGTTGGTGGCGATCATATTGGTAGCGACCGGCAGCCCGGTGGCGCGGCGGAACTCGGCCATCACTTCACGACCAGAGAAACCCTGCTCGGCACCGCACGGATCTTCCGCGTAGGTCAGTACATCGCCCAGACCTTTACACAGCGAGATGGCTTCATCCAGTAACCATGCGCCGTTCGGGTCAACGGTGATCCGCGCATCGGGGAAACGCTTTTTCAGCGCGCGGGCAGTTTCAATTTCCTGCTCGCCGGGCAGCACACCGCCTTTCAGTTTGAAATCCTTAAAGCCGTAGCGGTCCTGTGCGGCTTCCGCCAGACGCACCACCGCCTCGCCGGTCAGCGCCTCCTGATGGCGCAGGTGATACCACTCATGGTTGCCCGGCGAACGTTCCAGATAAGGCAGATCGGTTTTAGTACGATCGCCAACGTAGAACAGGTATCCCAGCACCGTCACCGCATCGCGCTGTTTGCCTGGGCCCAGCAGTTCGCAGACCGGGACATTCAGCGCCTTACCGAGCAAATCGAGCAGAGCGGCTTCCAGCGCGGCAACCGCGTTGACGCGCAGTTCAAACGTCCAGGCACCTTTTCCGAAGGTATCAAAGTCAGCAGACTGGTTACCCTTATGCACCCGCTGAACCACTTTGTTCAGACGAGCCACTTCCTGGCCCACCACCTGTGGAATGGCATCAACCAGCGTCTGGTAAATCACCTCTCCGCCCGGCGCTTCGCCAACGCCGGTATTCCCCGCGCTGTCGGTCAGTACCACGATATTGCGGGTAAACCAGGCGTTATGCGCGCCGCCAATATTGAGCAGCATGCTGTCCTGTCCGGCCACCGGGATGACCTTCATCTCAGTGACGACGGGGCTTGATTGCGTTGTCATCATCCACGCTCCCCTACAGGTTTAAGTTCGACGCGTTTGATATCGCCGACCAGCACCAGGTAACTCAGCACCGCCACCAGCGCATGCACCCCTACGTAAATCAGCGCACCGTTAAAGGAGCCGGTGGTGCCGACGATGTAGCCGATAGCGATTGGCGTAACAATCCCCGAAATATTGCCGAACATGTTGAACAGACCGCCGCTCAGGCCGCTGATCTCTTTTGGCGCGGTATCCGCCATCACTGCCCAGCCCAGCGCGCCAATGCCTTTGCCGAAGAAGGCCATCGCCATAAAGCCGATAATCATCCACTCAGCGCTCACGTAGTTACAGAACACCATGGTCATGGAGAGCAGCATCCCGAGCACGATAGGCGTTTTACGCGCGATATTCAGCGAGCCGGTGCGGCGCATCAGCCAGTCGGAAATCACCCCGCCGAGCACGCCGCCCACGAAGCCGCAGATGGCCGGGATCGAAGCGACAAACCCCGCTTTCAGAATCGACATACCGCGAGCCTGTACCAGATAAACCGGGAACCAGGTGATGAAGAAGTAGGTTAAGGCGTTGATGCAGTACTGGCCCAGATAGATACCGATCATCATGCGCGAGCCAACGAGCTGTTTGATCTGCGCCCATTTCTGGCTGAACGGGACTTTTGCTTTTGCGGATTTCTGATCCATGTTGATCAGCGCTCCGCCTTCAGCGATGTACTCCAGCTCCTTCTTGTTCACGCCCGGGTGTTGATTGGGTTCATGGATCACTTTCAGCCAGATAAAGCTGATGACGATCCCAAGCCCCCCCATGAAGAAGAAGACGTGTGACCAGCCCACCTCATGCGTCAGCCAGCCCATGATTGGCGCGAAGATCACCGTGGCGAAGTATTGTGCGGAGTTGAAAATCGCGACCGCGGTTCCCCTCTCCTGTGCCGGGAACCAGGCTGCGACAATGCGGCTGTTACCCGGGAAGGAAGGCGCTTCCGCTAACCCTACCAGGAAGCGCAGCGTGAAGAGCGCAACGATAATGCCGAAGCCGCTGAAGATATCGACGAAACCCTGCAGCAGGGTAAACATCGACCAGATAAAGATGGACCAGAAATAGACCCGTTTTGAGCCAAAGCGGTCAAGCAGCCAGCCGCCAGGAATTTGGCCGATGACATAGGCCCATGAAAACGCAGAGAAAACGTAACCCATGCCGACCGGATCAAGTCCGATATCTTTTGCCATCTCAGAACCAGCAATCGACAGCGTGGCGCGGTCACCGTAGTTGAAGGATGTGACGATAAACAGCATCACCACTATCCAGTAGCGAGCGTTAGTGCGCTTTTCTGCGCTGCTCGCCGCCTGGCTTAATGAACTCATAGTTGCACTCCTGAATCATAGCTTTCGCCTGGTTCATTCTGTACAGCACCTGTAGGGTAATCAGAATGAGAGATAAGTGTTCGGCAGTATTGGTACGGCTGAAGGCCGTTTTATGGTGAAGCGCTGCCTTATTGGGTAACTGACGGGAAAAGTATATGAAGGAGTGGAGCTCTTCCTCACCGTGCATCGACACAACATTGAAGGGAGAGTGAGACGTGGTTTGGGGCATAAGCCCAAAGCAGTGGAAGATGGTTCACGGAATTGAGGTTTTCGTGCGGCTTTGTTGCCGGGTGGCGGCTTCACCTGACCCGGCCTACAAACTACAAAACTATTTGAGCAGCGTTGCCCAGTGCTCAACCCACGGGTTTGATTCGCTTTCTGGCTCCGGGTGTTCGCCTGCGTCAATCAGCAGCATCTCGCCGACGCGCTGGGCGCTCTGCTCCTGCAAAAGGGCATCGAACTGTTTACCGCCGCCGCAGAAGTTGGCGTAAGAGCTGTCACCCAGGGCAATGATGCCGTAGTGCACGTTCGGCTGATAGCCAAGCTGGTCTTTAATGCCCTGGAACAGCGGCACGATGCTGTCCGGCAGGTCGCCCTGCCCGGTCGTAGAGGTCACCACCAGAATGTATTTATCTTGATACTTTTCCCAGTCTGCCAGTTCCGGGTCTTCATAGACCGTGGCTTTATGGCCCTGGCTGGCGAGTATTGCCTCAGCTTCTTCCGCTACCAGCAGCGAGTTGCCGTACATTGTGCCGACAAAAATGCCTACTTCAGCCATGCTTTGCTCCCTTAATTATTGCGCTTGCTGTTCATCCTGAACGTTGCCTGATACAAACTCAACCCTTTCATTTTCGGGGAGTTGCCCCAGCCAGCCAAATTGTGACAGCGCCTGCATCCAGACGTCATCCAGCCCCGCGCGGATAGTCAGCGGTTCGCCGGTGAACGGGTGCGTCAGGCTTAACTCACTGGCGTGCAGCATCAGGCGATGGCAGCCAAAATGTTCGGCCGCGCTGCGGTTCTGGCGCAAATCACCGTGCTTGCTGTCGCCAATAATTGGGTGGCGCAGATGCGCAAGGTGGCGGCGAAGCTGGTGCTTGCGCCCGGTTTTAGGCAAAAGCTCAACCAGGCTGTAGCGTGTGGTCGGAAACTTACTGGTCGCCACCGGCATTTCGGTCGTCGCCATGCCGCGATAATCCGTCACCGCTGGCTGCGGGCCTTTATCATCACGGGCAAATTTATCGGCGATTTTATCCAGTTCCTCCACCAGCGGATAATCGAGCGTGGCGGCTTCCGTCAGCCAGCCGCGCACAATCGCGTGGTAGCGCTTTTGCATCTGATGCTGTTCAAACTGCTGCGAAAGCCGACGTCCCGCCTCGCTGGAAAGCCCCATCAGCAGTACGCCGGAGGTTGGACGATCCAGACGATGGGCGGTAAATACATGCTGACCAATCTGGTCGCGAACGGTCTGCATCACCACCACTTTCTCATCGCGATCGAGCCAGCTGCGGTGCACCAGCCAGCCTGACGGCTTGTTGACTGCCACCAGCCACTCATCCTGATAGAGGATCTCAAGCGTCATGCATCGTCACCGGCAAAGAGCGCATCCAGACGTTCTAACTCAACCAGCATAACCTCGCGGGCGGGATGGGTCGCTTCCAGCGCCATTTCATAATAGGGAGAGACGGCAAATGCCTGCGGCAGCGGATGACCACCGTCCAGCAGAGCGTGCATGCGCGGAATCAATACCCACTGCAGCCACTCAAAGGGAGCCAGCTTATCCAGGCAGAATGGCTGGGTACTTGCGAATGCTTCTGGCTGCGGCGCGATCTCCTGCCACAGCTGATGTTGGCGCAAGAGTGCTTCGATGGCGTGCAACTGGGCACGAACGCTATCGTGTTGCGTCATAGTCACCTCAACTGAAAAACTGAACGGCGCGCAGCATAGCATTGCAGAACGCAGAAATAAAAAAGGGAGCACTGTAAAAACAGTGCTCCCGGTTCGTTCCGCAGCATTCCAGCTACAATTCGTGCTCCCTGCTCATCCGTGACAACTTTTCCTGAAGCCCGAAGGCCCGGTCATCCGTCTACCTTTCGCATCCTGCTCACATCATCCTGACGTGATTGTTTCATCCTGAAACGTCCTGGCCGTCCTGACCCACCGACCATCCTGACCGGCTCTCGTTCTCCTTCCTGGAGGTGTCCTTTACGCATCCTGCGCGATCCACTTTGCTTCATCCTGAAGCCTTCCTGCAGCGCCATCCTGAAGCCTTCCTGCAGCGCCATCCTGACGAGTCCTGAGTAAGAAACGCCATCATCCTGATGTTCGTTTCTCGTGTCGGCTTCCTGTCGACGGAGATAGAATCCGCTATTCCGCTTCGTCTTACAACCCACCTCGTGAGCGCTGTAAGACGTCAGGAATCCCTAAAAACGATGCGATGAACAAGTAATCCATTGAAAAACAGCGTAATATTAATCTTAATTAAATGAGGTAATACTGAATGATCCAGCGATCTCTCACAAACCTTGTAAGAGATCTCTCACACGCGCCGTAGCATCATGGATTACAGAAGTGGCTCAAGTTGGGTGAGGAAATCCGCAAGAGAGGGGGCGAGAGTCTCGCGATTGCGGGTACCGATCGTCTCTTTAACCACTTCACCGGACAGGTTGCAGACGGAGATAACATCCAGTTCGCTGTCCAGCGTGGCAATAAAGAGCGTCGGAGAAAGCTTAAGGCGCTTTTGCGTGACCAGGTGACCAATCAGGTTTTCCTGTACACGCTGCAGATCGTCTTCGCTCCAGGTCTGCAACAGCGTCAGCGGAATATCGGCAAAGCGCGCAGGCATATCCCCTGCAAACTGCGCGGTATAAAACGCGTGAACCGCTGGTTGTACCACAATGTCCATTGCCCGTTCAACCGCATTTACATTTTGCTCGCCTGCAAAGGGTTTCGGCTGCCAGATAACGTAATCGTCGAGCGAAGAGATAATGCACGGCGAGGGTACGCCATATAAATCAGCGCTTTGCGGCCACTTCCCCTGTTTTTCATGCCATGCATCGCAATAGCGGGTCGTGAAGGTCGTCAGGGCATTTGCAGTTTCGATATCCACCGATTTCTCTCTTCTTGTAAGACAGGATAAACTCAGGCCATAAGTGTACCTGTAAAGTGGCTATGAAACATGTCTTACGAAAATCATCAGGCGTTAATCGGCTTAACGCTGGGTAAATCGACCGATTACCGCGACACCTACGATGCAAGCCTGCTGCAGGGCGTGCCCCGCAGCCTGAACCGCGACCCGCTTGGGTTACACGCGGACGCGCTGCCGTTTGTCGGCGGCGACATCTGGACGCTGTACGAACTCTCCTGGCTTAACGCGCGCGGGCTGCCGCAGGTGGCCGTCGGCCATGTGGAGCTGGATTACGCCAGCGTTAACCTTGTCGAGTCCAAAAGCTTCAAGCTTTATCTCAACAGTTTTAACCAGACAACATTCAACAGCTGGGAAGACGTCCAGGCTACGCTGGAGCGGGATTTACGCGCCTGTGCACAAGGAAACGTTGCCGTATCGCTGTATCGCCTGAATGAGCTGGAAGGGCAGCCTATCGCCCACTTTAACGGTGCCTGCATTGACGATCAGGACATTGAAGTTGAAAGCTATGAGTTCAGTACCGACTACCTCGAAAACGCGGCAAGCGGGAAGGTGGTTGAAGAGACGCTGGTGAGCCATCTGCTGAAGTCTAACTGCCTGATCACTCACCAGCCAGACTGGGGCTCGGTGCAGATCCAGTATCGCGGGCCGAAAATCGACCGGGAAAAATTGCTGCGCTACCTGGTGTCGTTCCGCCATCACAACGAATTCCACGAGCAGTGCGTGGAGCGCATCTTTAACGACATTATGCGTTTCTGCCAGCCAGAAAAGCTGAGCGTTTATGCGCGCTACACCCGCCGTGGTGGACTGGACATCAACCCGTGGCGTACCAACACCGATTTTGTGCCTGCAACGGGCCGTCTGGTGCGTCAATAATATAAATATTTTCACAATATGCGCGGTATCTTCCGCGCTTTAGGTTGTGAAACGTCACGCGCCAGGGCTATTGTAATCAACAGGGAAAGACGATAATCGTCCCGTAAGGAGCTCACTTGATTACACATATTAGCCCGCTTGGCTCAATGGATATGTTGTCGCAGCTGGAAGTGGACATGCTTAAACGCACGGCCAGTAGCGATCTCTATCAACTGTTTCGTAACTGTTCACTTGCCGTACTGAACTCCGGAAGCCTGACCGACAACAGTAAAGAACTGCTGTCTCGCTTCGAAAGCTTTGACATCAACGTGCTGCGCCGCGAGCGTGGCGTGAAGCTTGAAGTCATCAACCCGCCGGAAGACGCCTTTGTCGACGGGCGCATTATTCGCTCTCTGCAGGCCAACCTGTTTGCCGTGCTGCGCGACATTCTGTTCGTTAACGGGCAGATCCACAACGCTGGCCGTTTCCAGCATCTCGACCTGGAAAGCTCGGTCCATATCACCAACCTGGTGTTCTCGATTCTGCGTAACGCCCGTGCCCTGCACGTGGGCGAAGCACCGAACATGGTCGTCTGCTGGGGCGGCCACTCCATTAACGAGACCGAATACCTGTATGCGCGTCGGGTAGGCACCCAGCTTGGCCTGCGCGAATTGAATATCTGTACCGGCTGTGGTCCGGGCGCGATGGAAGCGCCAATGAAAGGTGCCGCAGTGGGACATGCGCAGCAGCGCTATAAAGAAGGACGTTTTATCGGTATGACCGAGCCGTCCATCATCGCGGCTGAGCCGCCTAACCCGCTGGTTAACGAACTGATTATCATGCCGGATATCGAGAAACGTCTTGAGGCGTTTGTCCGTATCGCTCACGGCATTATCATCTTCCCGGGCGGCGTGGGCACGGCGGAAGAGCTGCTTTATCTGCTGGGTATTTTGATGAACCCGGCCAACAAAGATCAGGTTCTGCCGCTGATCCTGACCGGGCCGAAAGAGAGCGCAGACTACTTCCGCGTACTGGACGAATTTATCGTGCACACGTTGGGTGAAGCCGCGCGTCGTCACTATCGCATCATCATTGACGATGCCGCAGAAGTGGCTCGCCAGATGAAGAAAGCAATGCCACTGGTGAAAGAGAACCGTCGTGATACCGGGGATGCTTACAGCTTTAACTGGTCAATCCGCATCGCGCCGGATCTGCAGATCCCGTTTGAACCTTCGCATGAAAATATGGCGAACCTGAAGCTCTATCCCGATCAGCCAGTGGAAGTGCTGGCAGCCGATCTGCGCCGCGCCTTCTCCGGCATTGTGGCGGGTAACGTGAAAGAGGTGGGGATCCGCGCCATTGAAGAATTTGGGCCGTATAAGATCCACGGTGACCCGGAGATGATGCGTCGCATGGATGACATGCTGCAGGGCTTTGTCGCACAGCACCGCATGAAGCTGCCGGGCTCGGCCTATATTCCTTGCTACGAAATCATCAAATAAGATTTCACCCTGCGCTTTTAAAGCCGGATCCTGTCCATCAGGGTCCGGCTTTTTTATTACTGATGCAATTCATAGACATCATTTATGTTATTTATATCTTTCACCCCCACGCAAACGATTACCTCGTTTTCGGAACCGTAAAATATCAGCCTTAATCTAAATTACCTGCCAGAAAATCCTAAAAACCCATTTCTTTACAGCGTAACCCTCCTAACTCGCGGGCCAGCCTTTCAAGCTACATGTCGTTAATGGTAGCCTTCGCGCCCGTAAATTCTCTTTGACGTTTTTTTGACAGATAAATGGTCTAAACATGCCCACATAGAGAGTGGATTATTGCAATTGGGATCAGGATCACTGAAGGATTCATAACGAAAATGTATCTTTCCGCCCGCCAACAGTTACGGGTGAAAATTATTAAAAAACCGTCACTGAACGAATTTCATATTACCGTCAGGCACTTTTTCATCGGATTTGACTAAAAACCTGACAATTTGCTTCCTCCAGGAGATACAGATGGAAACCACTCAAACCAGCACCGTTGCTTCGATTGATTCCCGAAGTGGTTGGCGCAAAACGGATACCATGTGGATGCTTGGCCTTTACGGCACAGCAATCGGCGCTGGTGTACTGTTCCTTCCTATCAACGCAGGCGTCGGCGGTCTGATCCCGCTGATCATCATGGCTATCATCGCTTTCCCGATGACCTTCTTTGCACACCGCGGCCTGACCCGCTTCGTGCTGTCCGGTAAAAACCCGGGCGAAGACATCACTGAAGTAGTTGAAGAGCACTTTGGCGTCGGCGCAGGTAAACTGATTACCCTGCTCTACTTCTTCGCGATTTACCCAATTCTGCTGGTTTACAGCGTGGCGATCACTAACACCGTTGAAAGCTTCATGACGCACCAGCTGCAGATGACGCCGCCACCGCGCGCCATTCTGTCTCTGATCCTGATCGTCGGCATGATGACCATCGTGCGCTTCGGTGAGCAGATGATTGTGAAAGCAATGAGCGTACTGGTCTTCCCGTTCGTTATTGCTCTGATGGTACTGGCCTGCTACCTGATCCCGCAGTGGAACGGTGCCGCGCTGGAAACCCTGTCCCTGAGCAGCGCATCCGCAACCGGTAACGGCCTGCTGATGACCCTGTGGCTGGCCATTCCGGTCATGGTGTTCTCCTTCAACCACTCGCCAATCATCTCCTCCTTCGCAGTAGCGAAGCGCGAAGAGTACGGCAATGGCGCAGAGAAGAAGTGCTCCAGCATCCTGGCGCGCGCTCACGTGATGATGGTACTGACCGTGATGTTCTTCGTCTTCAGCTGCGTACTGAGCCTCTCCCCGGTGGATCTGGCGGCAGCGAAAGAGCAGAACATCTCTATTCTGTCTTACCTGGCGAACCACTTTAACGCACCGGTCATTGCCTGGATGGCGCCAATCATCGCGATTATCGCTATCACCAAATCCTTCCTGGGTCACTACCTGGGCGCACGTGAAGGCTTCAACGGTATGGTGATTAAATCTCTGCGCGGTAAAGGCAAGAGCATTGAAATCAACAAGCTGAACAAAATCACTGCACTGTTCATGCTGCTCACCACCTGGGCGGTAGCGACCCTGAACCCAAGCATCCTGGGCATGATTGAAACCCTGGGCGGCCCGGTTATCGCGATGATTCTGTTCCTTATGCCGATGTACGCGATTCAGAAAGTCCCTGCGATGCGTAAATACAGCGGCCATATCAGCAACGTATTCGTTGTGATTATGGGTCTGATTGCCATCTCCGCCATTTTCTACTCGCTGTTCAGCTAATATCTCCAGCGCCGTCCTCGGGCGGCGCACTCCTCCCCTCTGACTGATAGCAATGGACGCATCATGATTAGCGTATTCGATATTTTCAAAATCGGTATTGGTCCTTCCAGCTCTCACACCGTCGGACCAATGAAAGCCGGTAAACAATTCACGGATGACTTGATTGCACGCGGCATCTTGCACGACATCACCCGCGTGGTCGTCGATGTATACGGTTCCCTTTCCCTGACCGGTAAAGGCCACCATACCGATATCGCCATTATCATGGGCCTGGCGGGTAACCTGCCGGATACCGTTGATATTGATGCGATCCCTGGCTTCATCCAGGACGTAAACACCCACGGTCGCCTGCTGCTGGCGAACGGCGAGCACGAGGTTGAATTCCCGGTTGACCACTGCATGAATTTCCATGCGGACAACCTGTCGCTGCACGAAAACGGCATGCGCATTACCGCGCTGGCGGGCGACAAAGCGGTATACAGCCAGACGTATTACTCTATCGGCGGCGGTTTTATTGTCGACGAAGACCACTTTGGTCAAACCAACACTTCCGCTGTTGACGTGCCTTATCCGTACAAAAACGCGGCGGATTTGCAGCGTCACTGCCAGGAGACAGGCCTGTCCCTTTCCGGCCTGATGATGAAAAACGAACTGGCGCTGCACAGCAAAGAAGAGCTGGAACAGCACTTTGCAAACGTCTGGGACGTGATGCGCAGTGGTATCGAGCGCGGGATCACTACTGAAGGCGTCCTGCCAGGTAAACTGCGCGTACCACGCCGTGCGGCAGCGCTGCGCCGTATGCTGGTGAGCACCGACAAAACCACGACTGACCCGATGGCTGTGGTGGACTGGATCAACATGTTCGCGCTGGCGGTAAACGAAGAGAACGCCGCGGGCGGCCGCGTTGTTACCGCACCCACCAACGGTGCGTGCGGTATCGTTCCGGCGGTGCTGGCGTACTACGACAAGTTTATCCGCGAAGTGAACGCAAACTCACTGGCGCGCTATATGCTGGTCACCAGCGCGATTGGCTCACTGTATAAAATGAACGCCTCCATTTCCGGTGCGGAAGTGGGCTGTCAGGGTGAAGTCGGCGTAGCCTGCTCCATGGCGGCGGCGGGTCTGGCTGAGCTGCTGGGCGCAAGCCCGGCTCAGGTGTGCATTGCGGCTGAAATCGGCATGGAGCATAACCTGGGGCTGACCTGCGACCCGGTCGCCGGACAGGTGCAGGTACCGTGCATCGAACGTAACGCGATTGCCTCCGTGAAGGCGGTGAACGCGGCACGTATGGCGCTGCGCCGCACCAGCGAACCGCGCGTCTGTCTCGATAAAGTTATCGAAACCATGTACGAAACGGGTAAAGATATGAACGCCAAATACCGCGAGACCTCACGCGGTGGCCTGGCGATGAAGATCGTGACCTGCGATTAAGCTTCTCAGGAAGCCTCGTTTTGCGAGGCTTCTTCCTGTTTTCCCCTCCATTCATAGTTTCATGCTGCTGACAGTGTTACCCTTCACGCATTAGATAGAAGGGAGATTATCTGTGGCCGTTCATTTACTTATCGTCGATGCACTCAACCTGATTCGCCGTATCCATGCGGTACAGGGCACACCCTGTAAGGACACCTGCCTGCACGCGCTGGAACAGCTTATCCGCCACAGTGAACCCACCCACGCGGTCGCGGTATTTGATGACGAAGCCCGCAACACGGGCTGGCGACACCAGCGTCTGCCCGACTACAAAGCCGGACGCGCACCGATGCCGGACGATCTTCATGCAGAGTTACCCATGATACGCGCGGCATTTGAACAGCGCGGCGTCCCCTGCTGGGGCGCACACGGAAATGAAGCCGACGATCTCGCGGCCACTCTGGCCGTAAAGGTAGCGAGCGCCGGGCATCAGGCCACTATCGTTTCAACTGACAAAGGCTACTGTCAGCTGCTCTCGCCGACGGTCCGCATTCGCGACTATTTTCAAAAACGCTGGCTGGACGCGCCGTTTATTGCCGGTGAGTTCGGGGTCTCGCCTGAGCAACTGCCGGATTACTGGGGGCTGGCAGGCATCAGCAGCTCTAAGGTTCCGGGTGTTGCCGGTATTGGGCCGAAAAGCGCCGCGCAGTTGCTGACCGATTTTCAAAGTCTGGAAGGGATTTACGCCCGTCTGGATGAGGTACCGGAAAAGTGGCGCAAGAAGCTGGAGGCGCATAAAGAGATGGCGTTTATCTGCCGGGAAATCGCAACGCTACAGACGGATTTACAACTGGACGGGAATTTACAGCAGTTGCGATTAGAACGTTAAAGCGACTACAGGATGTTGTAGGCCCGGTAAGCGCAGCGCCACCGGGCAAAACAAAGCACGCACTATCGCTCGTCGCGACGTCCGCCGACCGCAGCCCACCAGCGACGAATATGCACCGTCACCTCTTCACGGTCGTGATACAGCTGACGCGCCTGAATCTCCACGTTAATACCGTGTTCATCCATCTGCTCCTTAATGTACGCCAGATTCTGCGAGACTTCCTCGTAGCGCTTTTTCATCGGCAGTTTAAGGTTGAAGATTGTCTCACGACACCAGCCGTTCACCAGCCAGGAGGCCATCAGCGCGGCCACTTTCGCCGGTTTCTCAACCATATCACACACCATCCATGAGATGTTGTTGCGGGTTGGACGGTAGCGGAAACCGTCTTCACGCAGCCAGGTGACCTGTCCGGTGTCCATCAGGCTTTGCGCCATTGGGCCGTTATCGACAGACGAAACCCACATATTGCGTTTCACCAGCTGATAGGTCCAGCCGCCCGGGCACGCGCCAAGGTCGACGGCATACATGCCGTTTGCCAGACGCTCATCCCACTCATCCGCCGGGATAAAGACGTGGAACGCCTCTTCCAGCTTGAGCGTGGAACGGCTCGGCGCATCGGACGGGAAGCGCAAACGCGGGATGCCCATAAAGAAGGGCGAGTTGTTGGTGGTATAGGAATAGCCGGTATAGCAGCAGCCAGGGGCGATAAAGAAGATATGCACCACCGGACGCTTCGGCGTTTCGTAGTTCGTCAGCACGCCCGCGTCACGCAGCGCCGCACGCAGCGGCACGGTAAATTTGCGGCAGAACTTCATCAGTTCTTTGCTTTCGTTGGTATCGGCAACCTCAACGCGCAGATCGCCCCCCTTCTCCACCACGCCCTGCAGCATGCCGACAATCGGCGTGATGCGGTCTTCCGGCGGCAGATCTTTCAGCAGCTCACCCGCGACAAACATCTGACGCGCGAAGATCAGCGAGCTGAAGGGCAGCTCACGTGCCAGCTTGTCGGCATCTTCAGGCTGATAACATTCGAATATCACATAACCCGCGTTCTCTTTTACGCGAGCAAAACCGAAGACTTCGCGCTTCGCGGCTTTATCCGTAATTTCCGCGGCGCACTCTTTCTCAAACCCCGGGCGACAATATAAAACAACCTTATTCATGAACAACGCCCTTGCGTTTCAGACGGATAGCTCCGATAAACATTAATACCCATCCCGCCAGGAAGCTGACGCCGCCGACAGGAGTAACAAACGCCCACAGGCGCAAATGAGAGAGTGCAAGGCAGTACAGGCTACCGCTGAATAGCACGGTACCCAGCGCCATAAACACGCTACTCCAGTAAAACCAGATGCTGATGCGGCGCTGCATTGCCACCGCCAGCCCAAAGATTGCCAGGGTGTGAAACGCCTGATATTCAAGGCCGGTCTGGATCCAGCCCATCTCTACCACCCCTAAAGTTTTGCTTAACACATGCGCGCCAAAAGCACCCAGTGCCACAAAAATAAAGCCACTCACCGCGGCAAAAATCAGCATGAATCGGCTGGTCATGTTTCAGTCCTTAAGTGATGCGTGCACAGCACACAAAAGTTATTGTTCATACCTGAAGCGGAATTTTTCTTGCTCGTTTGCCGCTTTAGACAGGATCCACTGTCGGAAGGCGGCTATTTTACCCAGTTCTGCCTGACTGTCATGACAAACCAGATAAAACGCATTCTTGCTGACCAGAACATCATTAAACGGGCAGACCAGACGGCCAGCCTCAATTTCGGACTGTGCCATCACGTTATTCGCCAACGCGACGCCCTGCCCGTGAATAGCAGCCTGTAACACCATCGCGCTGTGGCTAAAAATGGGTCCCTGCTGCACATTTATATGGTTAAGACCTAATTGGCGGGTATAAGTTTGCCAGTCACGGCGAGAAGCATCATGCAAAAGCGTATGTTGCGCCAAATCAGCGGGCGTTTTCAGCGCCTTGTCGCCTGTCAGCAGCAGCGGCGAACAAACAGGCAGCAGATATTCTGCGTATAATTTTTCAACACGCAAGCCCGGCCAGTTGCCGCGGCCATAAAAAATAGCGACATCCACATCGTCAGCCAGTTTGTCTTCCTGACGATCCACGGCCTGGATTCGAACGTCGATTCCCGGATAAGCTGAGTTAAAGCTTGAGAGTCTTGGCACCAGCCACTGAATGGCAAAACTGGGCAATAAACTGACCGTCAGCGCGCCTTTGGCACTCCTGGCCTGCAGTTTCCGCGTGGCTTCCGTCAGTTGGGAAAAAATCTCTTTAATATCCTGAAAATAGCTCTGGCCTTCTTCAGTCAGAAGCAAGGAGCGGTTGCGTCGACGGAACAGCTTAAGCCCCAGAAAATCCTCCAGGGACTTGATTTGATGACTTACTGCGGCCTGAGTCACAAAAAGCTCATCTGCTGCGCGGGTGAAACTCAGGTGACGTGCTGCTGCATCAAAAACACGTAATGCATTAAGAGGTGGCAATCGCTTCGACATGGTTATCTGGCTTAGATGTTAACAAGATTTAACATATAGGAAACAACGTTTAACCTATTAGTTTTTTTTATCTGAGCCATTATAATTTGTCCGTTGAGGAACTACCAGCAAATACCTATAGTGGCGGCACTTCCTGAGCCGGAACGAAAAGTTTTTTGGAATGCGTGTTCTGAAGGGCTTTTGGCTTACGGTTGTGATGTTGTGTTGTTGTGTTTGCAATTGGTCTGCGATTCAGACCACGGTAGCAACGCTACCAATTTTTCACTTCCTGTACATTTACCCTGTCTGTCCATAGTGATTAATGTAGCACCGCCAACTTGCGGTGCTTTTTTTTCGCTTATCTCGCTGTTAATGCTCGATTTCTTTCATCTCTTTCACATCACTGCGATTGATTTGCTGTTTGTTCCCGTTTGCATCTTTGTACGAAATCATCCCAGTATCATTATCGGTAGACGGTTTCCCTTCCGAAACGATAGATCGACCATCGTTGGTATGCATCACGTAGTTATTACCGGAACAGGCGCTCAGGGCAAAAGTAAACACACAGGCTGAGATGATTGCGGCTGTCTTTTTCATGATTATTCTCCTTTAGCAATTAATGCTATTCAAACCTCGATTTATAACAGGCTAAAACATCCACCTAACACTATTTAGCATAACCTGCTTTTCCGAGGTCGCCAGGATATGCAGACAAATCTTATAGATACCAACCTCCTTGCCCTGCCGATGAAATTGCGCGACGATCTCTTTATCGACACGAGGAATTCCATGAACGCTTTCAGTCCTGCGCACTTTCGCGCACAGTTTCCGGCGCTGGCCGATGCCGGTATTTACCTTGATAGCGCTGCCACGGCCCTGAAGCCTCAGGCGGTCATTGAAGCAACGCAGCAATTCTACAGCCTGAGTGCAGGCAATGTGCATCGCAGCCAGTACGCTGAAGCGCAGCATCTTACTGCGCGCTATGAGGCCGCTCGCGATCGGGTCGCACGGCTGATTAATGCCGAAAGCGGGAAAAATATTGTCTGGACGCGCGGCACCACCGAGGCCATCAATATGGTGGCCCAGTGCTACGCACGTCCGCGGCTTCAACCGGGCGATGAAATCATTGTCAGCGAGGCTGAACATCATGCCAACCTGGTGCCGTGGCTGATGGTGGCAGAGCAAACGGGCGCGCGCATTGTGAAGCTCCCGCTGGGTGCCGATTTACTGCCGGACGTGGCACGTTTACCAGAGCTTATCACCCCCCGCAGCCGGATTCTGGCGCTGGGGCAGATGTCTAACGTTACCGGTGGCTGTCCAGATCTGGCTAAAGCCATTGCGATCGCCCATGCCAGCAATATGGTGGTGATGGTCGACGGTGCGCAGGGCGTGGTGCATTTTCCGGCGGATGTGCAAATGCTGGATATTGATTTCTATGCCTTTTCAGGACATAAGCTGTACGGGCCAACCGGCATCGGGGCCTTATACGGCAAGCCTGAACTGCTGGCGCAAATGACGCCGTGGCTCGGCGGCGGAAAGATGATCGCCGAAGTCACCTTCGACGGCTTTAAAACCCAGGAGGTGCCTTACCGTATGGAAGCCGGTACGCCGAACGTGGCGGGCGTGATTGGCTTAAGCGCGGCGCTTGAGTGGCTGGAAGAAACGGACGTGGCTCAGGCTGAAAGCTGGAGCCGGGGTCTGGCTACGCTTGCAGAAGAAGAGCTTAAAAAACGCCCCGGTTTCCGCTCGTTCCGCGTGCAGGATTCCAGCCTGCTCGCCTTTGACTTTGCAGGTGTGCATCACAGTGATATGGTCACGCTGCTGGCGGAATATGGCATCGCCCTGCGCGCCGGACAGCACTGCGCCCAGCCGCTGCTGACGGCGCTTGGCGTTAGCGGTACGCTACGTGCTTCCTTCGCGCCTTATAACACACAAAGCGATGTTGACGCGTTGGTTGCCGCCGTTGACCGCGCCCTTGAATTATTGGTGGATTAATGACTAGCGCTGCTTTAGCCGGACATCCGTTTGGCACGGTCATCACAGAAGAGACCTTAAAACAGACCTTCGCCCCGCTCCAACAGTGGGAAGATAAATATCGTCAGTTGATCCTGCTGGGTAAACAGCTCCCTGCGCTTTCAGACGATCTCAAAGCGCAGGCAAAAGAGATTGCAGGCTGTGAAAACCGCGTCTGGCTGGGGTATAGCCTCTCCGGCGAGAAACTGCACTTCTTTGGCGACAGCGAAGGCCGTATCGTCAGAGGGCTGCTGGCGGTGCTGTTAACCGCAGTGGAAGGGAAAAACGCGGCGGAATTGCTGGCACATTCGCCGCTGGCCTTGTTTGATGAGCTTGGGCTGCGCGCGCAGCTCAGCGCCTCGCGCGGTCAGGGGTTGATCGCGCTCAGCGACGCGGTACAGGACGCAGCGCGTCAGGCTCAGGCCTGACGTTCCGCCTTCGCCATCATCTTCTTCAGGGCGTGAGAGACCGCCACAAAGCCAAAGGAGGCGGTCACCATGGTGGCTGCCCCAAAGCCGGAGGCGCAATCCATTCGTTTTGGCCCTTCAGCCGTACTCTTCATCGCACAGACAGACCCATCTGCCTGGGGATAAACCAGCGCTTCAGTTGAGAACACACAGTCAACACCCAGCTTGCCTTTGCTGTTCTTCACCACGTTGAAGTCGCTTTTCAGGCGTTCGCGAAGCTTCGCGGCCAGCGGATCCTGGATCGTTTTCGCCAGATCGGCCACCTGGATCTGCGTCGGATCGATTTGACCGCCCGCCCCGCCCGTCGTGACCAGCGGCACCTTGTAGCGACGGCAGTATGCGATCAGTGCCGCTTTTGGCCGCACGCTGTCGATGGCGTCAATCACATAGCTGTAGCCTTTGCTCATGTACTCCGCGACGTTATCTGCCGTCACAAAGTCGTCGATCACCGTCACGCGGCACTCGGGGTTGATGAGACGAATACGCTCCGCCATCACCTCAGACTTCGCCAGGCCGACGTTATCACGCAGGGCGTGAATTTGACGGTTGGTGTTGGTCACGCAAACGTCATCCATGTCAATCAGCGTGATTGCGCCAATACCGGTTCTCGCCAGCGCTTCTGCCGCCCACGACCCTACACCACCAATGCCCACGACGCAGACATGCGCATCCGCAAACAGCTGGAGGGCTTTTTCACCATATAAACGTGCCGTACCGCCAAAACGCTGGCGCCAGGCGTCGCTGATTACCACAGACATAAAACCTCAGATGTAAAAAGGGTGAGGTTTTCCTCACCCTGAACAGTAATCCGTATTGCGCTCAGAATACCACAATCAGCCGCTGAATACGTTTCCGGCACCCGGTGCCGCCTTCAGCACCCATACGCGTCCGTAGTGGTTATACCAGCCCGCACGATGGCCTGCGTCAGGGCCAATACCCTGATAGATGTCGAAGTGCTGGCCTTTGATTGCGCCGCCGACGTCCAGCGCCACCATCAGGCGTAACTCATACTTGCCGTTAAATTTGCCGTTGTTGTCCAGCAGAGGAACCTCAGCAAGCAGCGTAGTGCCCGCAGGAATAATCGACCGATCCGAGGCGACCGATGCGCGACCAATCAACGGTACCGCACTCGCCCCTTTCACCGGCGCGAAGTTTTGCGGTTTAAAGAAGACGAACGACGGGTTCTGCTCCAGCAGCTCACGCACTTCTGCTTCGCTGTGTTTTTCGCCCCACTCGCGGATCGCCTGCATCGACATATCTTCTTTCTTTACTTCGCCACGGTCGATCAGCACCTTACCGATGCTGCGATAGGCATGACCGTTTTTACCGGAATAGCTGAAGAAGTTAAGCGGCGAACCATCACCGAAATCAATGTACCCGCTGCCCTGAACATCCATGATGAAGTTATCCATCAGCGAGTTGCTGTAGGCCAGGATGTAATTTTCGCTCAGCGCACCGGAGTAGATCTCAGCACGAGACGGCAAGCGGCCGCGTTTTGGCGGCATACGGTAGATAGGATACTGGAACTCGCCCTGGCGGGTGTGTCTCGCCTGAATCACTGGCGTGTAATATCCGGTGAACTGAACGTTGCCGTAATTATCCGCCCCTTCCATCTGCCAGGCATCAATACCAAACTGGCGCATATTGCGCGTATCACCGCCCGCACGCAGCCAGTCCTGTACCGCGCTATAGACATTATTCTGTGAGCCATACAGACGCGGTGACGCATTGCGGATCTGGTAGACCTGCTCGGAGAAATCTCCGGCATTGATCGGTGCGCCGACCGCATCAGGCTGATTAACTAAAGAGAAAGGCTGGGATAACTTCCCGTCTTTATACTGTTGACCGCGATCGGTCGGTTTGGAAGAACAGGCCGCAAGAATCGCTACCATTGCGCCCGTCATCAGATACTTCGCCCAACGTCCTTTCATTATATCTCGTCTTTAAGTTGCCCTTATCCGCGTGATGAAGATAACAAACCGCCAGGGCTAATGAAATGCAATCACATGCCCTTTGGCAAATTTTGCGCAAAAAATAGTCCAAACAAAGCCATGTCGTTCAATTTGCATACAAAATCATGATTTATGTGAAAAAGGGGTTGCATCACAAACCTAACCGAGTATAGTGCGCATCCACGGACGCGGGGTGGAGCAGCCTGGTAGCTCGTCGGGCTCATAACCCGAAGGTCGTCGGTTCAAATCCGGCCCCCGCAACCAATTAAAATTTGATGAAGTATCTTCTACGACTGTAGAAAGACGGACGCGGGGTGGAGCAGCCTGGTAGCTCGTCGGGCTCATAACCCGAAGGTCGTCGGTTCAAATCCGGCCCCCGCAACCAATCAAATTTGAAGAAGTAAGTTTCTACGACTGTAGAAAGACGGACGCGGGGTGGAGCAGCCTGGTAGCTCGTCGGGCTCATAACCCGAAGGTCGTCGGTTCAAATCCGGCCCCCGCAACCAACACTTCTAAAAACAATAAACACCCTTAAGGGTGTTTTTTTGTATCTGCAGTTTGTGAAACTGCCGGGCGATAACCCGGCGTACAGCACTAACCACGTCGCGCCAGCGTCGCCCCGTCTGAGAAATACGCCCGAATCCCTGCCAGAATCGACTCCGCCACTTCCTGCTGGAATTTTGCCGTCTTGAGCTTACGCTCCTCTTCAACGTTACTGATAAACGCGGTTTCTACCAGGATGGACGGAATATCCGGCGCTTTCAGTACCGCAAACCCGGCCTGCTCGACGCTGTTTTTATGCAGCTTATTGATATTGCCCAGCTTGCCCAGCACCGCTTTGCCAAATTTCAGGCTGTCGGTGATGGTTAATGATTGCACCATATCGAACATGGTGTGATCGACGTAGCGGTCGCCGCTCTTGCCCACGCCACCAATTAAGTCCGAGGCGTTCTGCGTATCCGCAAGGTATCTTGCCGCAGTACTGGTCGCCCCTTTGGTCGAGAGTGCAAAAACCGATGAACCACTCGGTTGGCGACTGGTAAAGGCATCCGCATGGATGGAGACGAACAGATCCGCGCGCTGCTTCTGCGCTTTCGCCACGCGAACTTTTAGCGGAATAAAGACATCCTCATTACGCGTCATGTAGGCGCGCATATTGCCTTCTTTATCAATCAATGCCTTCAGGCGACGGGCGATCTGCAGCACCACATCTTTTTCACGGGTGTGATATTTCCCGACGGCACCGGAGTCTTCCCCGCCGTGGCCGGGATCGAGCATGATCACAATAGGACGATCGCGCCCTGCTTTACCCGGCTGTGGGCCGCTTTGCGCGGGCGGAACCTGACGTTCGAGATCGCCTTTGTTGTAATCCTCCAGAAGCGCCAGGAGCGGATCCTGGATGTCCGTTGCGTTGGCGGGATAAAGATCCATCACCAGACGCTCTTTAAACGTTGCTACCGGCGCAAGCGCAAACAGCTGCGGTTTCACGTTCTGCTTCAGTTCAAACACCATACGAACCGTCTGCGGATCAAACTGGCCAACGCGCGCTGACTTGATAAAAGGATCGTCACCGCGGATCTGCGCCGCCATCCCCTTAAGCACGGAATTGAGGTTTACACCTTCGAGATCCACGACCACACGTTCAGGATTGCTGAGGGCAAATTGCTTATATTTCAGCACGCGATTGGATTCGACCGTCACGCGCGTATAGGTCGACGACGGCCAGACGCGCACCGCCACCACCTGGCTTGTGGCAGCAAGACCGACCTGACTGACGCTAAGCAACCACATTGCCCCGGCCCCTTTTAACAAACGGCGGCGGCTTATTGCTGAATTGGATCCCGACATGCTTCTCCCGAGCAAGAAAACGAACTGATATACAAAATGTCCAGATTGACCGAAAACTTTAACGAATGACGCATAAACTGTCATCTATAAAAGGGTAAACAATCATACGTTAACACACGGATTACTTATTCTTTTCTGTGTGTCGCAGAAAATTTAGGCTTGCACACGCGGTCATAATCGAATAAAAATACAGAAATTACGAATAAACATTCATTAAGGGTTGTGCCATGGTGAAGGAACGTAGAACCGAACTGGTCCAGGGATTCCGCCATTCTGTTCCCTATATCAACGCCCATCGGGGGAAAACGTTCGTCATCATGCTCGGCGGCGAAGCCATTGAGCATGAAAATTTTTCCAGTATCGTCAATGATATAGGTCTTCTACACAGCCTCGGCATCCGCCTGGTTGTTGTGTATGGCGCACGCCCGCAGATCGATGCCAATCTGGCCTCTCATCAGCATGAGCCTATTTATCACAAACATACCCGCGTGACGGATGCGAAAACGCTTGAACTGGTGAAACAGGCTGCGGGTCTGCTGCAGCTGGACATTACCGCCCGCCTGTCGATGAGCCTGAACAATACGCCGCTGCAGGGGGCGCATATTAACGTCGTGAGCGGCAACTTCATCATCGCTCAGCCGCTTGGCGTGGACGACGGCGTGGATTATTGCCACAGCGGTCGTATTCGTCGTATCGATGAAGAGGCTATTCACCGCCAGCTGGACAGCGGTGCCATCGTGCTGATGGGTCCGGTCGCGGTTTCTGTAACGGGCGAAAGTTTTAACCTGACGTCTGAAGAGATCGCCACCCAGCTTGCTATCAAGCTGAAAGCGGAAAAAATGATTGGGTTTTGTTCCTCGCAGGGTGTCGAAAACGATGAAGGGATGATTGTGCCTGAACTATTCCCCAACGAAGCGCAGGCGCGCGTTGAAGCGCTCGAAGAAGCGGGAGATTACCACTCCGGCACCGTGCGCTTTCTGCGCGGAGCAGTGAAAGCCTGCCGCAGCGGCGTGCGCCGTAGCCACCTGATCAGCTATCAGGAAGACGGTGCGCTGCTGCAAGAGCTGTTCTCCCGCGACGGTATCGGTACGCAGATTGTGATGGAGAGCGCCGAGCAGATCCGCCGCGCGACCATCAACGATATTGGCGGCATTCTGGAACTGATCCGTCCGCTGGAACAGCAGGGAATTCTGGTTCGCCGCTCACGCGAGCAGCTGGAGATGGAGATCGACAAATTCACCATCATCCAGCGCGATAACCTGACCATCGCCTGTGCCGCGCTCTATCCGTTCCCGGAGGAGAAGATCGGTGAAATGGCCTGCGTTGCCGTGCATCCTGACTACCGCAGCTCTTCCCGCGGCGAGATGCTGCTGGAGCGTGTGGCAGCTCAGGCGCGGCAGATTGGGCTCAGCAAGCTGTTTGTTCTGACGACCCGCAGCATTCACTGGTTCCAGGAACGCGGCTTTACGCCGGTCGATATTGATTCACTGCCGGAAAGTAAGAAAGAGATGTACAACTATCAGCGTCGTTCAAAAGTGCTGATGGCTGACCTGGGATAATACAGCGCCCTCACCGTCCGGTGAGGGCGTTTTACTTAGAGGGACTCGAATATCGCACTTAAGCCGCTTCGACGTTCCGTTCGCGCGGCAATGGCCTGTACCAGAACGCGTTCATCGGTATAGAGCGACAGCCGCTGGCGCGCGCGGGTAATGGCGGTGTAAATCAGCTCTCGGGTGATGACGGGTGACAGCTGCGTAGGCAGGATCAGCGCCGCATGATTAAACTCAGAGCCCTGGGATTTGTGTACCGTCATCGCCCACGCCGTATCATGCTCGGGCAGACGGCTTGGCTGTACGGACTTCACGCTTCCCTCCGGCATCATGAACCAGACGCGCAGCCCCTGACCGCGATCGAGCGCAATTCCGATATCCCCGTTAAACAAGCCCAGCGAGCTGTCATTGCGGGAGATCATCACCGGTCGCCCCTCGTACCAGCGCGAATGCGGCAAACAGTTGATTTTACGCTTCTGCGCCAGCAGCTGTTCCAGCCTGTCGTTTAGCCCACTGACGCCAAACGGCCCCTCCCTCAGCGCACACAGGAGCTGATATTCACCGAACGCGGCAATAACCTGCTCCGGCGTATTTTGCTGTTGTACACAGGTCAGGAAGTACTGATATCCCTGCAGCGCGTCATCCAGCATCGCCTGATACTCTTCAGTGCTTTGCAGCGATTTTTTCTCGATGTCGGTAAAGGTGCCGTCAAACACCCCGCGCGTGCTGTGCCGATCGCCGCGGTTTACCGCAGCAGCCAACTGGCCGATGCCGGAGTCGCTGCCGAAACGGTAACTTTTTTGCAGCAGGCACAGGCTGTCGCGCAGCGCCCCCGCTACCGGGGAGTTATCGGGCTCGAGCGCGCAGCCGGTCAGGCGTGCCAGCTCCTGAGCACGCGCAGCGGTATAGCCAAAACTGGCGTAGGTGCAAATGTCCCCCAGCACCGCTCCGGCTTCCACAGAGGCAAGCTGATCGCGATCGCCAAGGAAAATAACCCGCGCGTGAGGCGGCAGCGCATCAATCAGCCGCGACATCATCGTCAGGTCGATCATTGAGGCTTCATCCACCACCAGCACGTCCAGATGCAGCGGGTTGCCAGCATGATATCGCAGCCGCTGGCTGCCCGGCTGTGCGCCAAGCAGACGGTGTAAGGTGCTGGCCTCATTGGGGAAAAGCGCAAGCTGCGCCTCGGTAAGCGGCAATTTTTGCAGCGCCCCACCCAACGACTCCGTGAGTCGAGCCGCGGCTTTACCGGTAGGTGCGGCCAGCCGGATACGGCATTTCTGCTCGCCAGATAGCTGAATCAGCGCCGCGAGGAGTTTTGCCACCGTAGTGGTTTTCCCCGTGCCCGGGCCGCCAGAAATCACCGAAATCCGCCGCGTTAAGGCCACGGCCGCCGCCACTTTTTGCCAGTCGATGGCCTCGCCCGAGCTAAACAGGCCATCCAGCGTTTGGCGAAGCTGCGCTTCATCACACGGAAGCGGGGCATTCGTTTCGCTGAAAAAGCGCGCCACCGTCAGCTCGTTGCGCCACAGGCGGTTAAGGTATAAACGCTCGCCGGTCAGGATCATCGGCGTTTGCGTTTCGGCCCCGCTGACGGCGGGAGAGCCGAGTAATACAGCCTGCCAGTCCACCGATTCCCCCAGCAGAACGAAACAGGACTGCAATGCCGCAGGCATTTGTTCATCTGGCACCAGACGCGAAAGCGGCAGGCAAACGTGCCCTTCTCCCGCGTCTTTGCTGAGGAGAGCGGCAGCGAGCATCACCTCCGGCTCCTCGCCCGCCACCATCATGGCGAACTGAACGTCAAGGGGGCGCAGCACGCGTTGTTCCACGGCTTCCAGCAAAAGTTCCTGCATCGTCATGCCATCTCCTCCGTGGTTGTGGCAAACAACTCATCCATCTTTTCTATCAATGCCGCGTCCGGGCGGGTGCTGAAAATGCCGGAGTTGGGATCCGTAGCGTCCACCCCGCGCAGGAAGAGATAAATAACGCCGCCGAAATGTTCTTCATAACGGTAATCAGCAATGCGGTGGCGCAGATAGCGATGCAGAGCCAGCGTATAAAGCTGATACTGCAAATCGTAGCGATGCTGTTGCATGGCTGATGCCATCGCGTCTTGCGTGTAGGCGTCGCTGCTGTCCCCCAGCCAGTTCGATTTGTAATCCAGCAGGTAGTAACGCCCTTCGTGGCGGAAAACCAGGTCGATAAAACCTTTTAACATCCCCTGTACCTGGCGGAAATTCAAGGGCGGGCAGCCAGCGGAAAGCGGATCGTACTCACGGATCAACGCATCAAGCGCATCGGCTTTAAGCGGGCTGGCGATAGGGAGATAAAACTCCATTTCCACCTGTTTGTCTTTAGCGGTCAACTGGCTGAGCGAAATCCCCTGCTGCGTGAGCGGTGCCTGTAAAATCGCAGTGACCCAGTCGGTGAGGACGGGCTGCCATTTCTCGTCAAAGCCGCCGCTCTGGAGCATTTTCAGCACCCACTCCGTAGAAACCGGCTGGGTGAAATCCAGTTCTTCAAACAGGCTGTGTAAAAAGGTGCCGGGTGACGCGCCGCGTGGGAACTGATGCGGAGTCAGGGCAGGCTCAGGGAGTACGTCTCCCACTCCGGCGGCATCCACATCCAGCTTCGGCATCAGATCCAGCGCAATGCTCTGCCCATGCTGCTGTAAACCGGAGTAACTGGTTACGCGCCAGTCGTCAGCGAGAGTTCGCTGGATTTGCCGGGCATTCAGATCGGCAACAGGCTGCTCCGGCATCTGCCAGCGGCTGTTATCCGGCGATGAGGGAATATGCAGAGCAATATGGTCACCACACAGCGCCTCGATGCACTGGCGCAGGCCAGCCGCATCTTTTGGCTCTCCGAGCTGAATAAGACGTCCCAGCGCGCTTAAGTGGAAATCGGTCTCTCCTGACTTCTCACCACGGCGACGGAACAGCGGCGCAATACCCAGACTGCAGTGCCAGATCGAGCGGGTCAGCGCCACGTAGAGCAGGCGTAAATCCTCTGCCAGACGTTCAGCCTCCGCCAGCTCAATGCTGGATTCCGCTTTACTGAGATCGAGCACGGCTTCAAATGATTCACGGTCATGGTAGAAGGCCTGGTCCTGCACGCGATAGTTGGCGATAAACGGGAGCCAGACCAGCGGATACTCAAGACCTTTCGACTTGTGAATGGTGACGATCTGCACCAGATGCTTATCGCTTTCGAGGCGCATCTGCTGACTGGATGAATTGCTGTTCGGATCGGCAATCTGCTGTGACAGCCAGCGCACCAGCGCATGCTCGCTTTCGAGCTGCGTTCCCGCTTCCTGCAACAGCTCGCTGATATGCAGAATATCGGTCAGGCGCCGCTCGCCGCCTGCCGTGGCGAGCATATTCTCCGCAATCTGACGCTTCGCCATCAGCTCGCGCAGCATGGCCATTACGCCGCGTTTTTGCCAGCGTTCACGGTAGTGGGCAAACTCTTCAACGACATTATCCCAGGCTTCCTCGTCGTTGTTTAGCGCGTCAATATCACGGGCATTCAACCCCATCATTGCGCTGGCCAGGGCGCTGCGAAGCGTGCTTTCACGCTCGGGGGCCAACACGGCCTGCAGCAGCCATAGCATCTCCTGAGCTTCCAGAGTTTCAAAAACGCTGTCACGATTCGAGAGATAGACGGACGGGATGTTGAGCAAGGTCAGCGCATCGCGGACCAGCGCCGCCTCCTGGCGACTGCGCACCAGCACCGTAATATCGGATGCCTTGACGGGGTTCGCCTGCTCCCCTCGCCATAACACGGCTTCACCACGCGCTCCGGCACTCAGCCAGTCGCGGATCTGTGCGGCGCAGTGCTGCGCCATCGCACTTTGATAATCCCCCACGCCACAGCCTTCACCATCAAGTAGCCAAAGGTTCATGGCTGGCTGAGTCACGCCATTGAACTCAAAGCGCAACGAGGCATTTTTTTCAGCAAACTTGACCGGCAGGAAAGGAATTTCACGGAACATAAACGCCGCGTCCATCTGCTTAAAGAGCGTGTTGACGCTTTCCACCATACCCGGAGCCGATCGCCAGTTAGTCTCTAAGGTGTAATGGGCTGCAACTTCGCTACGGGCCTTCATGTAGGTAAAAATGTCGGCACCACGGAAGGCGTAAATCGCCTGCTTCGGGTCACCGATCAACAGCAGCGCGGTGTCGGGCTGCTGACGCCAGATACGGCGAAAAATACGGTACTGCTGGGGGTCCGTATCCTGAAACTCATCGATCATCGCCACCGGAAAACGCGTGCGGATTGCCGCAGCGAGCGCTTCGCCATTTTCACTGCACAGCGCGGCGTCCAGACGGCTTAGCATATCGTCAAAGCCCAGCTCACCCCGACGGCGTTTTTCACGCGCCACGGCTTCACGGATTTCCGTCATGGCGCGGGTAATCATTAAGTCGTTAAGCGTTAACGGCTCAGCCAGTAGACTCTCGATGGCAACAAAAAGAGGATGCTCTGGCACGATGCCATCGGCTTTCGTCCGCTCGGTCAAAAAACGCTGGGAGAACTTTTCCAGAGCATCCGGAAGCTGATAGCCTCGCGTCTCTTCCTGTGCCCAGGCGCTGATCTTGTCGATCCATTTGCCCTGATTGCCGCGGTTAAATTTTTTCCTGTCAATACCGGAGTTTTCAAGGATCGAGGCAATTTCACCGACGGACGCATTCCACTTTTGCTTCAGGGTCGCAATTTGCGTGACGATCTTTTCATGGCGTGATGCGAGCGTTTCGTCCGCTGGCGGCGGTGATTTGATGACGGGCGCTTCCCCCTGGAGATAGCGATCGATAGCACGCAAAAGCTCTTCAGGGCCTTTCCACAACGCATGCACCGCTTCGGCGATGTCACGCTGCAGGGGGTAGCAGTGGCGGCGCCAGAAATCTGCGCAGGCCTGATAGCGAAGCTCAGACTCGTCTTCAATGAGCTGCTGTTCAAATAGCATGCCGGACTCAAAGGCATTCAGGCTCAGCATGCGCTGACAAAAGCCGTGGATGGTGAAAACGGACGCTTCATCCATTTGCCGTTCCGCCAGCAGCAGCCAATGCGCAGCCTGCTGCTTATCGGCAATTTCTTCCAGAAGGCTGGCGTAAAGCGGGTTATCGGTGCTCTGTCGCAGGCAAGCGATGCGCAGCTCGTGAATATTGGCACGGATACGGCCACGCAGCTCGGCGGTAGCTGCTTCGGTGAAGGTCACCACCAGCAGCTCCTCCACGCTTAACGGACGTGGAAAAGCGGCAGTACCGCCAAGCCCTAAGAGCAGACGCAGATAGAGCGCGGCGATAGTGTAGGTTTTTCCCGTTCCCGCTGAGGCTTCAATCAATCGTTCACCCTGTAGAGGTAAACGTAAGGGATCAAGGGACTCAGCGGTATCGGTCATTCTTTCTTACTCCAGGGCATTGATTGCTGCAGCGCAGTGACGCTCTTCCAGATTTTCCAGCCTTTCGGGTTTACGTAATCCGTTTTGCCATTTTGGCTACCGGAAACCTGAGACAGAATGGCGATCCCCTGCGGTTTAATCACCGCCTGATGGAAGAAGTCGGCAACCTTCTGAGGCGTCAGCTGTTTTATTTCGGCCACTACTTTATCACGCGAATCAAACTTCAGATTACCCCGATCAAAATCTTTGCTCAGTTGAGAAGCTTCCTCACCCAGCGTTTGCGGTGCCTGCATCACCTGCGCGATGACCGCCTGCTGGATCTGGGCAAACTCGTCTGGCTTCATGGCGCGCAGTTTTGCTTCCGCCTGCGGGAAGAAAGCCTGATAGCGCTGCCAGAGGTAGGCAGGCTGTTTATCACTGCTTTGCAGCAGGAAGCCAAGACCCCACTGGCGGCCCACGTTCATGGAAAAGGCGAAGACCGCATAGCCAAGCTGCTCTTCAGTACGCAACTGGTTGTAGAACCATGGCTGGATGATTTGTCCGAGAACAGCACTCTGCGCAGAGCTGGCAAACTCATCATACCCGGTCGGAACAAACACGGCGGCCAACGCGGAATCGGTGCTGCTACCCGCTTTTTCGAAAATCACATTCTGCTTTTTCTCAACCAGCACGTCCTGATTGCGACACCACTCGTCACCTTTTGAACCCAGCTGTGTACGGACATTTTGCGCCAGCGTTTTGGCCTGATCCTCACTCATGTTGCCGACGATCAGGAACTCCGGACGCGTGTTGGTTTTCAGCGCCTCACGGTAAGCCAGCACGTCTTTTAAGGTGATCGAAGGCAACAGCGCGCGGCGGTCTTCTCGCTGGAAATAAGGAACTTGCGACAGCATTTGCGCTGGCATAAGCGCCAGATCGTAAGCTTTGCCCTTCTCCGCAGAATCCATCATCTGCGCATACCACGATTTGGCCTGCTCAAGCTGCTCTTCCGTCGGCGTGTAGCTGAAATACCCTTCAAGCAGTGCCTGGAACAGCTGAGGCAAACGCTGGGTATAGCCGTTTGCATTGAGCATCAAACCGTTGTTGGCGTTGGTGGAGAAACTGATGCCGCCCACGGCCGCCTGGTTGCTAAGCTGATCGAGCGCAATCCCGGCGAGATAGTCATTGAGCGCGAACATTACCTGATTTTTAGCGCTATTCATCGCTTTCGGGTTACGCAGCACCACGCTGACATCGGCTTTTGGCTCGCTTGCGAAATAGCGGCTGGGGGTATACACCACGCGCAGCGTCGGCTCATCAATGATAAGCGCCGGATGTGGGTAATCTTTAGTCGTTTTGGTCAGCGAGAAGTCATCCGGAATATAAGGGTTCAGCTCCGGCAGCTTTAACGCAATCTCTCCGGCCTTCTTCTGCCAGTCGGCGAAGGTCTGCGCGCTTATTTTATCCACCTGATAGGGGGCATCGACAAAATATGCCGTCTTGTTATGCGGTTCGTTCGGGCTGATGTACCAGATGCGGGCATTCTCCGGCGTCATCATCGCCAGGCGGGCTTTTACCGCCTCGGCGTCATACCGGTCGGCAATATTGACCGCATCAAGGGTGTGTTCAACCGGCACGCGGATCATGGTGTCCGCCAGCCACTCAACGTAATCCATGTCGCGGGTAATGGACGGGTAACGGAAATCGAGATCCAGCACGTGGGCGAGTTCATCAAAGTAGCGCTTATCGACGCCTTTCTCGCGCAGTAAAGAGAGGTAGCTGAAAATCGCTGCTACCACTTCATCACGGTTTGCCAGCCCTTTGTCGGTGAGGGTGGCGGAGATCGCCAGCACGCCGCTATTGCCGTTCACAACCGGATCGGAATCGGCGCGAATACCTTCCACCAGCCCCTGTTTTTGCAGCCAGTCAGAAAGCGTACCCGGGCTACGGTTCCCTATCAGGTAGGTCACGAGCTCATCGGTTTTACTGCGAAACTGTGCGGTGTTGTTATCGATGCGGAATTCCACGCGCAGCACTTTGCGCGGCAGCGCCGGCACGTAGTGGATAACGATCCCTTTTTGCGCGTCAGTGACTACCGGGACGTCTATCTGCGGCCGGTCGATATTTTTATTCGGCACCCGACCAAACGTTTTAGCCGCCATGCCTGCCAGTTCTGGCAACGGTTTATTGCTGTAGATGACCGCTTTCATCAGGTTGGCGGAGTAATATTTATCGCGGAACGCGTGCAGGGCATCAAGCACCGGGCTGTTCGGTTTGTCGCTTAACGTCTCCAGGTTACCGCCGGAGAAACGCGAACCCGGGTGCGCAGGGTTGATGGTTTCAGCGCTGACCTGGGCCATGCGCATACCGTCTCGCGTGCGGGCCATGGTCAGCTCAGCATTCACCGCATTGCGTTCACGATCGGCATACTTTTTATCCAGCAAGGGGGCGGCGATGGAATCAGCGAGGCGATCGACCGCTCCTTCCAGCGCATCATTTTCGACTTCAAGATAAAAAGCCGTACGGTACGGCGCCGTGCTGGCATTGTGGCTGCCACCATGCATTTTCAGAAATTCGGACAGGCTATCTGGCTGCGGGTATTTTTTTGACCCCATCAGGGTCATATGTTCCAGATAGTGTGCAAGCCCAGGATGAGCCTCAGGATCTTCCAGCGATCCAACCGGCACCACTAATGCCGAAAGGGATTTCACCGCCTGCGGATCGGAAACCAGCAGTACGGTCATGCCGTTATCAAGACGAATAGCCTGATATTGGCGGGTATCTTTTTCGCTTTTACGAATAGTTTCCTGAACGGGTTGCCAACCGGAGTCTGCCTGAGTGACGGGTACCCAGAGGGCGAAAAACAAAACAAACGCTTTAAACAAGGTGCTACCTCTTTATCACGGCTACATCATTAATACATTGCGTGCCGGGCACGCCAACATCTTTTTTATTGGGTACATCAGTCCGTGATAAGAAGTGCATCATAAATGAACACCTCATACTGCGCAATTTTTATACAGCACTCAGGACTGATTAAATTGGAACAACGGTAACAGGTAGCGCTGTGCCTCTTCAGTGATCATGTCGAAGTATTCTGGCTCAAGCGTTCGCCACAAACGTTGATACCAGACATCTTCCCCTTCGCCACGCACCATCATGTTCCCTTCGTAGGCCTGCACAAACTTATTCCGCGCTTTCTGCAGTGAAGCATCATCCGTTAACATGGCATCATTCTGCGCGTCATAACAGGCTTTTATCCACGCGCCACCGCTTTCCGGCAACAGGAGCAGAGGTTTTTTCATTCCCCGGCGGTAACCGTCGATGTAAAGCGACAAATAACACAAAGCCTGCTCAGCCTCCATCGGCGGAAAACGCCATTCGCCCTCTTTGCGCACGAAAATTCGGCTTTCACCCGCATTGCCGCCAGCACTGTAGACAAGATGTTCGAGCCAGAGTTGCAAACCCTGTGAAACGCTGAGCATCGAGGGCCGCCAGCGCAGCAGTCCGTCCGGCTGAACCTGCGTCAGCCAGCCGGTCAAATGGACACCGTTACAGTCAAGGTCGATTTCGATGCTTTTACCGGGTTGTCTGCACTCAATGACGCGTTCAGCAAGTGCCTTCATTTCCTGACACTGCGCCTCCCAGACAATCTCCCCGAACGCACCGTAAGGCAACTGGCCCGCGGCACGGTAGCGGCGAAATAGAGTGGCAGCATCTTCCTGTTCTACCAGGGCATTCAGGAGCTGGAGGTTCAGCTTGTAGCGCTCTAACCCATCCAGAATAAAGGGTTCGGCATCAGGAATTTCACTCTCTTCAGAACGGAAGTTGACCTGCAAACGCTGCTGGAAGAACGCGCGCACCGGGTGTGCCCAAAAACGCTGAAGCTGTTCGAAGGTCAACGTTTCCAGGGGGAGTTCATCCAGTTCCTGAATGAAATCGGTATGCGCCATCCCTTCTTTCTTCGCAGCCGGAAGCCACTCGCGCGCATAGCTCTGGTGTTCATTGGCGACATAGTTCACCGGATCGAAAGGCATACGGCTATGACAGCAGGTAATGTGGGCCTTCACCCGCTGCTCGCTCTCATCACAATTACGTGCTTCGTCTCCCGGCAAATAGTGGCTCTGCCCGATATAGTCCACCAGCTCCTGCACAAGAACCGACGGGAAACGTTCACTGTTGTCCTGAATCGACCGGCCGATGTAGCTGATATACAGTTTGCTCTGCGCTGAAATAAGCGCTTCCAGGAATAGATAACGGTCGTCATCACGGCGGCTGCGGTCGCCCCGCTTCGGTTTAGGACTCATCAAGTCAAAGCCTAACGGCGGTAATGCCCGAGGATAAATGCCGTCATTCATCCCGAGCAGACACACCACTTTGAACGGGATGGATCGCATCGGCATCAGGGTACAAATATTGACCGGCCCTGCCAGGAAACGCTGGCTAATACGCTCCTGATCGAGACGCAGGGTCAACTCATCACGCAGAAGCGACAAAGGCACCGCCTCCTGATAGTGCGAATTCACGCCCTCATCCACGATGGCCTGCCACTGCTTTTCAATGAGCGCCATCGCCGCTTCTGTTTCACTGTCCGGCAGGAAGAAATCTGTGAGCATTTCCCGGCACACTGGCAGCCAGGCGTCCAGCGGGCGCGGCTGCATCAGCTCCCGTCGCCAGCGGTTGAGCTGCATCAGCAACGAGGCTAAATGCCCGACCAGCTCCGCGATTAACCCGGTGGACTCGTCGTAGGGCAGAACGTCATTCCATTCCCCCTGGCTGCTCTCCATTGCGTACCCGAGCAGCATTCGCGTCAGGCCAAACTGCCAGGTGTGCTGCCCCGTTGGTGGGAGTTCAAACTCCTGCACGTTGTCGTCATCAATCCCCCAGCGAACGCCGGATTCGTTAACCCACTGGCGAAGATAGCGTAGCCCCTCTTCATTAATGTTGAAACGGGCGGCCAGAACAGGGACATCCAGTAGCGCCAGCACATCTTCAGAGATAAACCGGCTGTCAGGCAGCGACAGCAGGGAGACAAATGCCTGCAAAGCCGGATGGGACTGACGTGCACGACGGTCAGAAATGGCGTAAGGAAGGTATCTCTCCCCCGTCGCGCTGCCAAAAACGGCCTGAATAAAGGGGCTATAGCTGTCGATGTCAGCCACCATTACCACAATGTCGCGCGGCGTGAGCTCAGGATCGTCCTGTAGCATTGCCAGCAAGCGATCGTGCAGGATTTCCACCTCACGCTGTGGGCTATGGCAAACGTGAAGGGTAATACTCCGATCGTCAGGATCCAGCTTCCGTTTCCTGTCGCTGCATTCGAACTCTTTCTCCGTCACGCCCATGACGGCCCGGTTTTCCAGATCCAGAATATCTAACTGAATGTTGTGCAGCAGGCTGTCAGATTCGATTTCGACAAAGGCGTCCACGTCCCCCTCGCCAGATGACGTAATGTCAGAAAGCATGTGAATGTAGTCACGTCCCAGCTTGCCCCATGAGGCAAGTAACGGATTCGGCAGGTTCTGAATGCCCTCTTCATCGAAAAGCTGCGCGGCTGTCGAGCTATCTTTGAACAAGGGCACGGAGCGGTCTTCAAAGAGACGTCGACGCTGCCGCGTGACCAGCCGTGAAAGCCAGCGCGCATCCTGGATATCACCCCAGTAGTGGCGGCAGGGATTCGTGAACAAAATATGGATATCAATGTGTTTACCCAGCGCTTTTAGCGCATCCAGATAGACCGGCGGCAAAGCCGAAATACCGCAGATAAACACGCGTGACGGCAGACGAGCCGGTCGCTCTGACGCATTTTCGAGTATGGAGATAAACCGTTGGTAGAGGTTTGCACGGTGCCACTTTGGTTGACCGAGCGCCTCAGTATGTTCCACCAGTGCTTTCCATAACGGTGCCTGCCAGACTTGTGCTTCCGGCAAGCCCTCCACCCGTTCACCCGCTTCCCAGGCTGTCAGCCATTCAGGCCGGTACACTAAATACTGGTCGTAGAGATCGGCCGTGCGCGACGCCAGCTGGAACAGCTTGCGCTTATCGGTATCGTCATTAAGGTAGTGGCGCAGCATGGCGAACGCATCGCCTGACAGCATATCGGGCAGCAGGGACATCAGCTTCCAGCTCATGCTCTGCTTGTTGAAGGCGCTCTGTTCAGGGATGTCGGGCAGTACGCGCACAAACATCTCCCAGATAAAACTCGCGGGCAGCGGGAAATCAATGTTTGCCGCTATGCCAAATTTCCGGGAAAGCGACATTTGCAGCCATTGCGCCATACCGGTGCTCTGCACCAGCACCATTTCAGGCTCAAAAGGATCGTCAAGCCGCTCGCGCTCAACGATAAATTCCATCAGTGCTTCCAGCACATCCAGACGATTTGAGTGGTAGACCCTTAACATAGACGCTCCCGACTACTGGCTAACCGGGCAATGCAGACGCGTCATCGCGCCGCGCCGCCCCAGAGGAGAAATAAGTGTAACCGTGATGCTGACACATCTGGCGTGCGTTGTCTGCCCCCGACTGGCTTGCCAGCCTTCGGGGAGAACGGGTGTTGAGAGCTGAGCCTGATTCCAGGCATGATGCCAGAGCTGACGATACTGGTTAAACAGGGTAAATCGCGCCGCCAGTGCCCGATGATAACCCGACAGTGCCGTGACGATGATCACCAGCAGCAGCATCGCAAGCAGAACCTCAACCAGGCTAAATCCTTTTTCTCTGTTTACGGCAACTGGCATAGCGCCCTCTCCTTAAGTGGACAAAAATCACTCCAGCCGTGTGGCAAAAAATGAATCTTCCCGTCGATTACCTCTCCTGCACGCCAGAGCAAAAGGTCGTTGTTTCCGGCAATGAGCAAAACACGCGACTCGCTCAGCCGCCGCAAGCATGCTCGCCACGTCGACGCCTTTTTGCATTGAACCTCTGGGGATACCAGCCAATCCTGAACGCGCCCCCACTCAAGCGCGGATTGCACAGATGCCTGCTGCTGGAGTGAACGGCTCTCGCCGCCAACGAGTGCGCTAAATGTAGTCAGTTGCTGATTAAGTCCCGTGAGGATCAGCGTGCCTAACACCAGTAAAAGCAGTACCAGCGCCAGCGAAGACATCCCGCGCTGACGGTTCACAAGTTATACCCCGTGACGCCATAAACAGCCTGAAAGGGCTTCCCCTTTTCACCCTGGCGAATGGCGGCCAGCTCGATATTCAGCTCAGGCGCAAAACCGACGTGTTCCACCTTATCGACCCTAAAGTGCTGGATCACCAGCCTGTTCGGGTCAGTGAGCTTTTCCCATCCTTTTCCTTCACAGGATGTCGCCCCACGCAGCGTTTCTAGCGCACCAGACTCAAGACGAAACCCTGTGCTGTCGTTTTCTGATGCAGAGGCATCCCAGATGCCGTTACTGTTTGCATCCCACTGCACAATGACGCAGCTCCCCTGCCTTGCCGTCACCAGGCCTTGCCCTGGACAGCTACCCGCGCAATATCCCGCTCTCTGCAGCTGTTTACCGACGGCAAAAAGCCTTTGCCAGACCTCTTCTTCCACCTCCCGCTGACCGGACTGCAGTAATACCGCACGCTGTAAACCCGGTAAAAAACACGATGCGCTTATGAGTAAAAGGCTGCTGATAGCCGTGGCAATCAAGACCTCTGTAAGTGAGAAACCGTGCTGGTTCATTGACATCCCCCTCCCTCTGAGGCATTGCACATCCTGATGCGCCCTCCATTTGAGACAATAATCAGCCATTCTCCTGCACGGCTGTTCACGCGTATACGCCCTGCCCATGCTGTATCTCTTAATCCATAAAACCCTAATGAGGGTGTTAGCTCACTTATGGTGACGTCAGCCCAAAGTGGAATCAGCACAAAGGCACTCTCCTTCACACAGCCTTGTACGACAGAACTCAACAGACAGACGCCAGTTTCATCTCGCTGAAGCGTGATGTGGTGGTCACGATTGTGCCGATTCGCATCGTTGCGAAGAAACACCAGGTAGTCGCGTATCTGTACGGCGGTTTGCCAGAGCCGCTGCTGTCGTTGCCAACTGTCCCAGCCGTATAAACCCGTTGCGCTCAGGATCACGACCAGCGAAATGGCCACCAGGGTTTCGATAAGCGTAAAGCCGTTCTCTTTTTTCATGCCGGGAGTGTGGCGAAAGGCGGGACAAGCAGCGAGGGGCAAATCAGGTTTTTACGAGCCGTCATCCAGTGAATATCGACTGTTGCAGGACGTTGCAGCGTCTCTGGAAAACGGCTCGTAAAACAAATCGAGAACGAAAAAAAACCGGCGCTAAAAAGCACCGGTTGTGTGAGTATCTGCCGTATCAGATAGCGACGGGCGCTTTGATGCCGGGATGCGGGTCGTAACCCTCAATCTCAAAATCATCAAAGCGGTAATCGAAGATCGAGTCTGGTTTACGTTTGATAATCAGCTTAGGCAATGCACGCGGTTCGCGAGTCAGCTGGAGATGCGTCTGCTCCATGTGGTTGCTGTAGAGATGGGTGTCCCCACCCGTCCAGACGAAATCACCCACGTCGAGATCGCACTGCTGCGCCATCATGTGAACTAACAGCGCATAGCTGGCGATGTTAAACGGCAGGCCGAGGAACACGTCGCAAGAACGCTGATAAAGCTGGCAGGAGAGCTTGCCATCCGCCACATAGAACTGGAAGAAGGCGTGGCAGGGTGCCAGCGCCATTTTGTCCAGTTCTCCCACGTTCCAGGCGGAAACGATGATTCGGCGCGAGTCCGGGTCGTTTTTCAGCTGGTTCATCACGGTGGTGATCTGATCAATATGGCGACCGTCAGGCGTTGGCCATGCACGCCACTGCTTACCGTAAACCGGGCCCAGATTGCCGTTTTCATCTGCCCATTCGTCCCAGATAGAGACGTTGTTTTCATGCAGATAGGCAACGTTGGTATCGCCTTGCAGGAACCAGAGCAGTTCATGAATGATCGAGCGCAGATGGCAGCGCTTCGTCGTCACCAGAGGGAAGCCTTCTTGCAGATTAAAGCGCATCTGGTGGCCAAAAATGGAGAGCGTACCAGTACCGGTGCGGTCATTTTTCGGCGTGCCCTCATCGAGCACTTTTTTCATCAATTCAAGATACTGTTTCATGGTTCCTCAGGAAATTTGTTGCTGTGGACGACGACGATACGCCCAAATCATCATAATGGCACCCGCGACAATCATCGGAATGGAGAGGATCTGCCCCATGCTGATGTACTGCACCCACTCGCCGGTGAACTGTGCATCCGGCTGACGGAAGAATTCAACGATGATGCGGAACGCACCGTAGCCGATCAGGAACAGACCGGAGACAGCCCCCATAGGACGCGGCTTGCGGATGAAGAGGTTCAGGATGATAAACAGCACCACACCTTCCAGCGCCAGCTCATAAAGCTGGGACATATGACGCGGCAGAACGCCGTAGGTATCGAAGATGGATTGCCACTCCGGATGCGATGGCAGCAGCGCGATATCCTCTGCACGAGAGCCCGGGAAGAGCATCGTATACGGCACGCTCGGGTCAACGCGGCCCCACAGTTCACCGTTGATAAAGTTACCCAGACGCCCCGCTCCCAGCCCGAATGGGATCAGTGGAGCAATAAAATCAGCCACCTGGAAGAAGTTGCGTTTGGTGCGTTTGGCGAAGATCACCATCACCAGGATCACACCAATCAGGCCACCGTGGAAGGACATTCCTCCATCCCAGACGCGGAACAGATAGAGCGGATCGTTGAGGAATACCGGGAAGTTATAGAACAGGACATAGCCAATACGCCCGCCGAGGAATACCCCGAGGAAGCCAGCATACAGCAGGTTCTCAACTTCGTTCTTCGTCCAGCCGCTGCCGGGACGACCCGCGCGACGGCCCGCAAGCCACATCGCAAAAATGAAGCCCACCAGGTACATCAAACCGTACCAGTGCAGCGCGACAGGTCCTACTGAGAAAATAACCGGATCAAATTCCGGAAAATGCAGATAACCACTGTTCATCTGTCACCACAAGATGTTGTTATTCCGCTGAAAGTGGACAGCGGTAGAAATGCGCTTCTGCGTGTCGCAGAGGCTCCAAAGTTGCGAATCATAGCATAAGGCTGGCAAGGAGGATGCGCCTGAGATGTAAAAGATGTGTATAGGGTATTGTGCGGCCTGATGCCCTCGCCCCAGCCCTCTCCTACGGGGAGAGGGAGAAATGCAAATTAGCGGCCGCCGCGAATTAGGCCACCCATGCCGCGTCGTTCCATAAACGCCGCAACCTGATGCCGTACTTCGGTTGCCATCTGTGCGTCCAGACTGCGTTCCGCCAACTCGCGGGCATCTTCTATTTCAATATGACGCAACAGATACTTCACGCGCGCGACGGAACGGCCGTTCATGGACAGGTGACGGAAGCCCAGGCCAATCAGGATGGCGACGCACATCGAATCGCCCGCCATTTCACCACACAGACGCAAGTCAAGACCGTGCTGCTCCGCTTCACGGGCAATCATGGCGAGTGCCCGGAGCATTGCCGGATGCAGGCTGTCATAGATACTCGCGACGCGCGTGTTATTTCGATCAACGGCCAGTATGTACTGCGTTAAATCGTTGGTCCCGACGGAGATAAAATCAACGCGGTTTGCCAGCTGCGGCAGCATAAAGACCATCGACGGCACTTCGAGCATCACGCCAATACGTGGTTTAGGGATCGCATAGCCGATCATCTCTTCCACTTCGCGGCCCGCACGTTCGATCAAGCGTTTTGCTTCGTCGATCTCGTCAATACTGGTGACCATCGGCAATAAAATGCTGAGGTTGCCCGTTGCCGCATTTGCACGCAGCATGGCACGAACCTGGATCAGGAAGATCTCCGGTTGGTCGAGCGTGATGCGGATCCCGCGCCAGCCCAGACACGGGTTTTCTTCACTGATTGGCATGTACGGCAGCTGTTTATCCGCCCCGACGTCCAGCGTGCGCAGCGTGACCGGTTTGTCATTAAACATCTGCAGCATCCCCTGATACTGCGCCACCTGTTCCTCTTCTGACGGGAAGCCGCTTTGCAGCATGAACGGAATTTCAGTGCGGTATAAGCCGATACCGTCGATGCGGCTGCCGAGCTTCTCTTCGTGCTCGGGGCTTAACCCGGCGTTGAGCATGACTTTGATCCGCTCACGGCTTTTGAGCTGCGCGGGCAGGTTGACGTCATCTTCTGCCAGCTTGCTTAATTCATTCTCTTCACTAATGAGACGCTGGTATTCCTGCAACAGTACGGGCTCAGGATCGACCAGCAGTTCACCGCGATAGCCATCCACCACCAGCGTGCGGCGGTGGAGCACCGAGGGCTGGATATCGGCCCCCATGACGGTTGGAATACCGAGCGCGCGCACCATGATGGCAGCATGCGAGTTGGCGGCACCATCGCGCACCACGACCCCAGCGAGCCTGTCCTGCGGTAGCTCTGCCAGCGTCGTCGCTGAAAGTTCATCTGCTACCAGCACAAACCGTTTTGGCCAGGCATTCGCGCCCTGAATGGTGTCATCAAGATGGAACAGCAAACGCTGCCCCAGCGCGCGTAAATCCCCGGCACGCTCCTTCAAATAACCATCGGTCAGTGCCGCAAACTGCTCGGCAAATTTTTCAATGACTTTTTTAACGGCCCATTCGGCCACCGAACCTTTATCCACTTCCGCGAAAAGCTCACGGCGCAGACGCGCATCAGAAAGCAGGTGCGAATAGAGGTCAAAGATCGCCGCCGTCTCTTTTTGCGCACCCGCAGCAAAGCGTTTGCTGTAGCGGCGAAATTCGTTGGAAGCCTCTTCCAGTGCAGCGGTAAGACGCTCGCGCTCGAGCGCTTCATCAAGCGTCGAGGCCTCGTAAACCTGCTCCATCAGCGGCAACGTGGCGTCCATCCAGCCTTCGGCAATTGCCACACCCGGTGACGCCGGGAGCGCACGTATGCGCGTGTGACGATACTGGCCAAACAGGGCAGCAAGCTGAGACTGAGAGAGGATGGCGGCCATCTGCGTGGCGAGCGTCACAAGGAATGACTCTTCGCTTTCATCGTACTGGCGCAGTTCCCGCTGCTGAACAACGAGAACGCCAAGCAGCTGACGACGCTGGATAATCGGCACGCCCAGGAAGGCGCGGAAGCGCTCTTCTTTTACGGAAGGAATATATTTGAAGCTAGGGTGTTTTTGCGCATCAGCAAGGTTAATGGGTTCGGCCAGACGACCAACCAGACCAACAATACCTTCATCAAAAGCGAGCGTAACGGTGCGGCCTCGTGGTTTTTTCAAACCACGAGTCGCCATCAGGTAATAGCAACGCCGGTCATGGTCGGCCAGATACACCGAACAAACTTCGGTTTCCATCGCCAGACAGATATCAGTCACCAGAATATTCAGCGCCTCGTTCAGGCGAGGCGCACTGGCGACCTTCTCGACTATTTCGCGCAAGCGGGTGAGCATGATTTGCGTAGCTTAACCTCTTTTACGTCGCCAGGCAGGTGCGCTTTGCGGCTTAGGCGGGATCTCCTGAAGCTGCATGACAACACTTGCGAACTCTTTCATCACCCTACGGTAAACATCGCGCTTAAATGACACGACCTGACGAACAGGATACCAATAGCTCACCCAACGCCAGCCATCAAACTCCGGCGTACTGCTGGTTTGCATATTGATATCTGAATCGTTGCCCACCAACTGCAGAAGAAACCACTTCTGTTTCTGGCCGATACAAACCGGCTTTGTGTCCCAACGCACCAAACGTTTCGGTAACTTGTAACGCAACCAGTTGCGGGTCGAAGCCAGGATGCGAACATCTTTTCGGCTTAAACCGACCTCTTCAAACAGCTCCCGGTACATCGCTTGTTCTGGGGACTCTCCTGGATTGATCCCGCCTTGCGGGAATTGCCAGGAGTGCTGACCATATCGACGGGCCCACATGACCTGACCCAGACGATTACAAATTACTATTCCTACGTTCGGGCGGTAGCCATCGTCATCAATCACCGGACTACCCCAAACTAAACCTTATATATGAATGATTGTTTCACACTACAGGGAGGCGGTAAACCACTCTCTTACAGGCTTGCAACCTAATAACATTTGAATAACTCACAAATATGTGTGGAGTTATAAACAGATGAGGGACCGTAAGGGCAATTTTATTCACCTTTTCTGTGGATATAGTTGTGAAGAAGTATGGAATTACCGATGAACAACCTGAGTCGTCGTTTAGAGCCGCTTACACCGCACATTACAAAAAATACTATATTTCATTAGGTTATACCTTTAATTATTGATGCGAGGACTGATAACGTGACGATCATCACATCAGCGATCGTTGTACTGATGAAAGATCGAACAGCGTCGGTTTTATCCACAGATTGTGCCAATAAGTTAGGCACAATTTGTCTGAAAATTCGATTTTCGTCGCACGTCAAGGCTGTAAATCGAAACAGTAGTGTGGGTTATTCCCAGTTATCCCACTTTTCTGTGGATAACAGGGTTTAAGATCCTGTTTATTGTCAGTGACCAGATTTGAACAACCTGTTTTTAGCCGCGGACATAATAATTTTTCAGTAGTAAAAAAACCTATAAATCATACACATGGATTATTCGTACAGAAAACGGTAGACTCTATCCACAAGGGATAATTTCTTAGTTTATTTTTTAATCAGAAGGTTACCGTCATGCTTCCGCTTGCTCCCTTGCTTACTCCCCCCTCCAGCGAAACCGAGTTGCTGACTCAGGCGCAGCGCCTGGCAGGCTATTCGCTTGGCGATCTGGCGGCAATGGCGGGTCTACCGATCCCTGACGATCTGAAAAGAGACAAGGGCTGGATCGGCATGCTGCTGGAACTGTGGTTAGGTGCCAGCGCGGGCAGTAAGCCAGAACAAGATTTCGCCGCACTGGGCGTGGAGTTAAAAACGATCCCCATCGACAGGCAGGGAAGACCGCTGGAAACCACGTTTGTCTGCGTGGCGCCGTTGACCGGCAATACCGGCGTAACCTGGGAAACCAGCCACGTACGTCATAAACTGAAACGCGTGCTGTGGGTTCCGGTGGAAGGTGAACGGCAGATCCCGCTAGCCGAACGGCGGGTGGGCGCGCCGCTGCTCTGGAGCCCTGATGAAGACGAAGAGCAGCAGTTGCGTCTGGACTGGGAAGAGCTAATGGACATGATCGTCCTTGGGCAGGTTGAGCGCATCACCGCCCGTCATGGTGAGGTGTTGCAGCTGCGTCCAAAGGCGGCCAACAGCAAGGCCCTTACCGAAGCGATCGGCGCTCATGGCGAGCCGATCCTGACGTTGCCTCGCGGCTTTTATCTCAAAAAGAATTTCACTGGCACGCTGCTCGCACGCCATTTCTTACTTAAAACGTAGGTTTTTAACGAATTTTGCGAGCTATCAAACATAATCACCTGGTTTTTAAGATTTTACTACTTCCTGCTTTCGTCATATCAGGTTATTACTACACTATGATTTAATACAAGCCAGGTGAGGACGATAACGATGAAAAAATGGGCAGTGTTAATTTCTGCAGTCGGGTTGGCGTTTGCGGTATCAGGCTGTAGCAGTGATTATGTTATGTCTACAAAAGATGGTCGGATGATCCTGACCGATGGTAAACCCGAAGTCGACGACGATACCGGGCTGGTGAGTTACCGCGACCCGGCAGGGAATAAAATGCAGATTAACCGCGACGAAGTCTCGCAAATTATCGAGCGCTAAACCCGTTAAAGGTCAGTCGCTTGCTGGCCTTTTTGATTTTTCCCTTCCCCTTTTGCTTCCCCTCTGCCATGTTTATATTCCTTTGTCGGGAAGTTCCTGACGCGTCTGTATGTTTAATGAAGGAAGCCGGCTATGCATTATCACCGTATCCCCCATAGCGCTCTGGAGATAAGCCAACTGGGGTTGGGCACGATGACATTTGGTGAACAAAACAGCGAAGCCGATGCCCATGCACAACTCGATTACGCCGTTAGCCAGGGTATTAACCTGATTGACGTCGCAGAGATGTACCCTGTTCCTCCCCGTCCGGAAACGCAGGGGCTGACTGAAACTTATGTGGGAAACTGGCTGGCAAAACGCGGTAATCGCGAAAAGCTCGTTATCGCCTCAAAAGTCAGCGGCCCCTCACGTAATAACGATGCCGGGATCCGCCCAAACCAGATCCTCGATCGTAAGAATATTCGCGCCGCGCTGGATGCCAGCCTGAAGCGTCTGCAAACCGACTATCTCGATCTCTACCAGGTACACTGGCCGCAGCGTCCGACTAACTGCTTTGGCAAGCTCGGCTACAGCTGGAACGAGAGCGCGCCCGCCGTTACGCTGCTGGAAACGCTGGAAGCGCTGACCGAGTGCCAGCGCGCGGGGAAAATCCGCTACATCGGCGTGTCTAACGAAACGGCATTTGGCGTGATGCGTTATCTGCACCTTGCCGATAAACACGATCTCCCGCGCATCGTCACCATCCAGAACCCGTACAGCCTGCTTAACCGCAGCTATGAGGTTGGTCTGGCGGAAGTGACGCAGTATGAAGAGGTGGAGCTGCTGGCCTATTCCTGTCTCGGCTTCGGCACGCTGACGGGCAAATACCTGAACGGCGCGAAGCCTGCCGGGGCGCGTAACACGCTCTTCAGCCGCTTTACCCGCTACAGCGGTGAGCAAACGCAGAAAGCCGTTGCGGCCTATGTGGATATCGCGAAGCGTCACGGTCTTGACCCTGCGCAGATGGCGCTGGCCTTCGTGCGGCGTCAGCCGTTTGTTGCCAGCACCCTGCTGGGCGCGACCACTATGGAGCAGTTGAAAACCAATATTGAGAGTTTCAACCTGAACCTGAGTGAAGAGGTGTTAGCGGAGATTGAAGCGGTGCATCAGGTTTATACTTATCCTGCACCGTGATAAAAGCAAAACGGCAACGCACGTTGCCGTTTTTAGGATTTGCCCCCTCTCCCTGTGGGAGAGGGCCGGGGTGAGGGCATCAGGCCGCACTTATCAACGCCGACGCTGCCAGATCCATAATCCCGTGATCGCCAGCGCAAACAGCGCGCCAAACCCGACGCCAATGGCCACCACCGGCACACCCACTTTGACCGCCAGCGAATAAAGGCCCAGCATCAGCAGCATCGCCACGTTTTCGCCAAGGTTTTGCACGGCAATGGCATTTCCGGCCCCCACGGTCTGCTTTCCGCGCTCCTGCAAAAGCGCATTCAGCGGCACCACAAAGAAACCACCCAGTATACCAATCAGGATAAGCAGCACGTATGCTGGCAACAACGCATGCTGAAGCGAGAAGAACAGCACGCCGACACCGATTAAAATCCCTGCGGGCATACAGCGCGCAACGGTCTCAAGCGTGACCAGTTTCGCCGCCGCCCCTGCCCCGACGACAATCCCAACGGCGACCATTGCATTCAGGTAGGTTGGCGTTGCGTTGTCGGTGATCCCCAGCGCCATCGGTACCCACAGCACCAGCAGGAAACGTAGCGTGACGCCCGCCCCCCAGAACATGCTGGTTCCCATCAATGAGAAACGCGTTTCACCGTTGCGCCACAGTACGCGGCAGGCGTTAAAGAAGCTGCCGGTCATCGGCCCGAAACGCCAGGATTGACCCGGACGCGCCACCGGCAGTCTGGGAATAAACAGGTTCGCGATAACCGCCCCGCCGTACACCACCGCACAAACGCCCAGAGCCGCCAGCACATGCCAGTCCGCCAGTACACCGCCCGCCACGGACCCGAGCAAAATCGCCGCGATGGTAGAAGACTCCATCAGACCGTTGGCTTTAACAAGCTTATCGCCCGTCGTCAGCTCGCCCAGGATGCCATACTTCGCCGGAGAGTAAGATGCCGCGCCAATGCCTACCAGCGTATAGCCGATAAACGGGTTGATACCAAAGCAGATACTTGCCGCACCCAACAGCTTCAGGCCGTTGGCGAACATCATCACTCGACCTTTAGGGAAGCTGTCCGCCACCTGCCCCACAAACGGCGCGAAAATAATGTAAGCACCCACAAACACCATCTGCAGGATCGGCTGGCTCCAGTCAGGGTAAAACTCGGCCTTGAGCAACGCCAGCGTGGCAAACAACAGCGCGTTATCACCGAACGCAGAGAGAAACTGCGCGGCGATAACCGCCATCATGCCCTTCGACCGGAGTGAGTTGTTAGCCTGTGCTGACTCATGCATTTTGCTGTTCCGCCTCTTCAACCATGCCCTTGAGGGTCACGAAATCGGGCTTACCGCTGCCCAGCACCGGAAGCTGTTTGAGGTAGCGAATATCACGCGGCACGGCCAGTTCAGGGATACCATGCTCGCGCGCATGCTTAAGCAACGCGTCACGCTTAAGCTCACTGTCCGTGGTGAAGAGCACCAGCGCCTCACCTTTACTCGCATCGCTCTTCACGACCGTGGCGTGTAGTTTGTCAGCGGAGACCGCTGTTGCCAGCATCTCCACCATTTCAAGGGAGATCATTTCGCCCGCAATTTTAGCGAAGCGTTTTGCACGTCCCTGGATCTTCACAAAGCCCTGCTCGTCGAAGCGAACAATATCACCCGTGTCGTACCAGCCGGTCTCAACGTCCCCGTTGACGTTTTCCGCCGTTGGCGCTTCGAGCACGCCTGGGTTTTCTACGCGAAGATAGCCGTTCATCACGTTGGGTCCTTTCAGCTGCAGGCGCCCCCCCTCTTCAATCCCCGGTACCGCCAGCAGGCGCGCATCCATCCCCGGCAGAATGCGGCCAACCGTCCCCGGCTTCGCCGCCATCGGCACGTTGATAGAGACCACCGGCGCGCACTCCGTGACGCCGTAGCCTTCCAGAATGCGCAGGCCAAACTTGTCCTGCCAAATCTGCCGCGTGCTGTCCTGCAGTTTTTCCGCACCGGCAACCACATAGCGCACGCGGAAGAAATCATACGGATTGGCAAAGCGCGCATAGTTGCCAAGGAACGTTGAAGTGCCGAACAGCACGGTACAGTTACGGTCATAAACCAGCTCAGGCACAATGCGGTAGTGCAGCGGGCTTGGGTAGAGGAATACTTCGGCACCGGTGAGCAGCGGCGTAAAGAGACCGACGGTCAGGCCGAAAGAGTGGAACAGCGGCAGCGCGGACATAAAGCGATCGTTAGCGGTAAAGTCGGCAATCGTTTTGATCTGCTCAACGTTCGCCAGAATGCTTTTGTGGCTGTGGACGACGCCTTTCGGGTTGCCCTCAGAGCCGGAGGTGAAAAGGATAATCGCATCATCTTCCGGCTGCTGTTTGACCTGCGCCAGGCGAGGCGCGAGCAGGTGAGCAAAAATCCACAGCTTGTCGAGCGTCGTGACGTCCGCTTTCAGATCTTCCAGGAAGACCCAGCGCACCTGGGTAAGCTGCTCCGGCAGGTGCCAGAGTTTGCCTTTTTCCAGGAACTGACGGGAAGTAAAGACGGTATTGATCTGGGCGGCAGTGATGGCGCTGGTAAGCCCTTTCACACCCGCCGTGTAGTTCATCATCGCCGGAATACGCCCGCGAGAAACGGCACCAAAAATCACCGCCGCGCTGATCCCGGCGTTAGGCAGCATCAGGCCAATTTTTTCGCCCCGCTTGCTGTACTTCTCAAGAATACGGCCCACGAACAGGGTTTTGGTCAGCAGTTTGCGATAGGTGTCCGGGGTGAAGTTGATGTCTTCAATGCAGTTTTTCTTCGCGCCGTAGCGGTACTGCGCCGACAGCAGAGATTCGTACAACGTCTCGCGCGGACGGACGGCCATGCGCGCTTCCATCATTATCTGATGGAGCATTTCACCGGCGATTTTACGACGATCGCGCGCGCGCGGCGCTTCCGGCATAGGGAGCGTTGTGGGCGGCAGAATATGCAGGATAATTTGGGGGAACAGGCGCTGCTTCACTAACCCCTTCAGGCGGCTGAAATAGGTCAGTTCTGCTCCATCAATGCGCAGCGGCACCACGGTGGCCTGTGACTTCGCCGCGACAAAACCGGCCCCGTCATAAATTTTCATCAGCGAACCGGTCACGGAAATTCTCCCTTCGGGGAAAATGACCACCGGACGCCCCTGCTCAACCAGACGCACCAGATGTTTGATCATCATCGGTTTTGTTGGGTCGAGCGGGACAAAATCAATCAGCGGCGCCAGCCAGCGCATGTACCATTTTTGGCTGATGGAACTGTAGACCGCAAAGACTGGCCGCACGGGTAAAAACAGCGCCAGCAATATGCCATCAAGAAAAGAAACGTGGTTCGGCGTGATAAGAACACGTTCGCCATAAAGTGCCTGCGCATCGCCCGTGACGCGGAGACGGAAGAGAATACGGAACAGTGTGCGGAAGAACCCAAAAAGCATTTCAACTCCCTTTGCCAGCCAGAATGAAGGGTTGATAGTAAATGGTGGCAGATTACACGAGAAGTGGGGAGGGAGCGACAGCAAAAACGGAGGCGAAAAAAAACCTGCGCATCCGCGCAGGTTGGTGCAAGAGATGAGTACGAAACCGTACCAAGAATTCTCACCAATCAATACCTCTGGGATCTTGATTGTGGCTGTTCACCCGGCGCTTCGCCAGTGAGAAAACGCAAGGGAATGAGCCTAAGTGCAACCAGGTGTGTATATTCTCTTTTGCTGTTACAGGTTGAACTTACAGGCAAAAAAAACCTGCGTATAAACGCAGGTTGGTGTAAATCGTGTTAATCAACCGGAGTTGATTCCACCTATCAATACCTCTGGGATCTCGACTTTATCAACCCCGACATTGTCCTTGCTACCGGACAATCGCAACAGCCTGAGGCAAAGTGTAACTAAAGGTTCGGATTAACATTATTTTGACATGTCTGCCCGTGTAACGATTACACGACCAGGGGTGTTCTGCGTCACGTTTGACGAGGGTGTTACCCCGCTCCCCTTGAATGCGTGCCGCTTTTCCGTAACACTAGTTAGTGTGTAAACGCTTACCCCTAATAAGAAGGTAATAAATGGCGACAATTAAGGATGTGGCTCGTCTGGCTGGTGTTTCCGTCGCGACCGTCTCCCGCGTGATCAATAACTCTCCTAAAGCCAGTGACGCATCACGCCAGGCCGTGCAGGACGCCATGGAAAACCTGAATTATCACCCCAACGCCAATGCGCGCGCCCTTGCACAGCAATCTACCGAAACCATCGGGCTGGTCGTGGGCGATGTTTCCGATCCGTTTTTCGGGGCGATGGTAAAGGCAGTTGAGCAGGTTTCTTACCAGACGGGTAATTTTCTGCTGATCGGCAACGGCTATCATAATGAACTCAAAGAGCGCCAGGCCATTGAACAGCTGATTCGTCACCGCTGTGCCGCCCTGGTGGTTCACGCGAAAATGCTCCCCGATGCCGAACTCATTCATTTGATGAAGCAAATGCCCGGTATGGTGATCATCAACCGCATCATTCCCGGCTTCGAAAAGCGCTGCGTGGCGCTGGATGACCGCTACGGCGCCTGGCTTGCCACGCGACACCTGATTCAGCAAGGTCATACCCGAATTGGCTACCTGTGCTCAAACCACCCTATTTCCGACGCGGAAGATCGTTTGCAGGGGTATTACGACGCGCTACGTGAAAACGGTTTGCCGTGTAACGACCGGCTGGTGGCGTATGGTGAACCCGATGAAAGCGGTGGCGAGCAGGCCATGACGGAGCTGTTAGGTCGCGGACGAAATTTCACGGCGGTGGCCAGCTATAACGACTCGATGGCCGCAGGGGCAATGGGCGTGTTAAATGACAATGGCATTGAGGTTCCGGCAGAAATTTCGCTGATTGGCTTCGATGATGTGCTGGTGTCTCGCTACGTGCGCCCGCGCCTGACGACAGTGCGTTACCCCATTATCACCATGGCGACGCAGGCCGCCGAGCTGGCGTTAGCGCTGGCTGAACAGCGCCAGCCGCCGGATATTACGCATTTGTTCAGCCCGACGCTGGTGCGCCGTCATTCCGTTGCGTCTCTTGCAGAAGCACAGAGCGAATAACGGTAGAGGTGAACCTGCGTATTCGGGTATTCCAGCCCATCGCCAATGTACTGCCAGCCGTAGCGTTCGTAGAAGTCGCGGCAGGCAGACCACAGATGTAGCTCGGTGTACCCGGCCTGCGCGGCATACGCAATAACATGCTCCTGAAGCTTCCCCGCGAGTCCTTTTCCTCGCGCCGCCTCGTCCACGTACAGCGCCGCCAGCCAGGGATAAAGATCCTGACGCGTGATGAGATCGCAGCGCCATAATCCGACGGTGCCCAGAAGCCGTTCATCCTCAACGGCAATAAACGTCAGCGGCAGCGCGCCGGGCGTCTGGCTGTGATCGATAACGCTCTTGAAAAATTCACGCGGCAGGCCGTCTCCGAAGGCCCGCCAAATCCAGTCGATCGCCTGGTCCGCAAACTGCGGCGCGGCGTACAGCGGCAGGATCGTCATACCAGTTTCCCCTGGAACAGGGGAACAGATTCAAACAGATAGCCGTCGAAATCCGGCGCATCTTCATCCGACAGCTCCAGCAAACTCTTTTTCACGTTTTCCAGATGCTGGAACATTGCCTGCCATGCGCCCATGACGTCGCGACGGCGCAGGGCCGCAAGGATGGTCTGCCGGTCGCCCAGCCATTTAAGGCGATACGCGCGGCTGGCGATGTGGACGTTAAACTGCTGCCACAGCGGGCTGCTGTCCATGTGATGCCAGATGCTCTCGACGGTCGCCAGCAGCATCTGGTTTTGCGTCGCCCCCGCCAGCACCAAGTGGAACATCTTGTTGTTGTCCTGGCTGCGATCGTCCGCGGCGATGGCCCGCTGCTCCTGCTCGATGATGCGGCGCAGGTTATCGATATCGGCTCGCGTCGCCATTTTGGCGGCAAAGGCGGCGATGTTGCTTTCGAGGAGCTGGCGCGCCTGTAAGATCTCAAACGGGCCAACGTCGCTATTGAGGAAGCGTTCTTCCTCGTTTTCATGTTCTTCAGGAATACGCATCACGTAGACGCCGGACCCCTGGCGAATATCTACCGTGCCCTGTAGCTCCAGCATCAGCAGCGCCTCACGCACGATAGTACGGCTTACGCCGTAGGTCTCGGCTATGTTGCGCTCCGGCGGCAGGCGCGACCCAACGGGATAATGCCCCTGGATAATTTGCGCCCGTAAATCCTCGCCAATTTCCTGGTACTGTTTTTTTTCCGGCAGGATGACAGCCTTATCCACGTTTTCACCTGTGTTTTTCAGTTAAGCGCAGGCCGGGCGTCCTCCCGGCCAGTTTGTGCGCTATTTTATCAGAATGCCTACTTCCATTCATCGTCAACGCTGAGCGTCAGCACGCGCTCATCGCGCAACTGACGGAACCAGGTGGCCGATTTTTTCGCGCGGCGGGCGCGGTGGTTTTCGAGGTCGATTTCAATTAACCCATAGCGGTTTTTGAAGGCGTTCATCGGCGAGACGTTGTCGGTAAAGGCCCAGAGCATATAGCCGCGGCAATTCGCCCCCTCCTCGCGCGCCAGCAGCGCGTAGTAGAGGTGTTCGCTGATAAAGTCGATGCGATAGGCGTCATCAATCATGCCGTCACGATTGCGCAACTGGGCTTCGTTTTCAACCCCCATACCGCTCTCCGCCACGAACCAGTCGATATTGCGGTACTCCTTTTTAATCCGCATCGCCATGTCGTAGATAATGCGCGGATAAATCTCCCAGCCGCGGGATCTGTTCATCCGCCGCCCCGGCAGCTCGAACGGCTCGTAGTAGTACGCCGGGTGGAACGGCGTCTCCGGGTGCCAGGCGCGGGAAGGCGCTTTCACCCGGTGCGGGTAATAGAGGTTGATGCCCAGCTCGTCCACGGTGTTGTCGGCAATCAGCGCCAGCTCTTCCGCCGTGTAGTCCCATTCAACCTGATGCTGCTCAAGCAGGGTAACGAGTTCCTGCGGGTAGCGGCCGTGCACCAGCGGGTCGAGGAACACGCGGTTATAAAACAGATCGTAGATCTCCGCCGCCCGCACGTCGTGTGGCGCGCGGGAACGCGGGTAGGTCACTTCCGGGTTGAGAATACAGCCGACGGAGCCGTCATATCCCTTTTCCCGGAATAGCTTCACGACCTTCGCCGTCGCCAGCACCTTGTGGTGATTCCACTGCATCCACGTACCGGTGTTCTGCTCGTACGGCCAGCGCAGCGCGTCCAGGTAAACGCGGGTCTGCACCACGATCGGCTCGTTGAAGCTAAACCAGCGGGTAACTTTGCCGTGGTAGCGGTCAAACACCTTTTCCGCATAGCGGACAAATAGCTCAACCACATGCTTCGACGCCCAGCCGCCGTATTTTTCAAGCAGCGCGCCAGGGAGCTCGTAATGCTCCAGGCAGATCATCGGTTCGATGCCCTGACGATGCATCTCATCGAACAGCGCGTCGTAGTACGCGGCGTACTCTTCATCCACCGTCGCGTTTTCATAGTCGGTCAAAAAACGCGACCAGTTGATGGAGGTGCGGTAGTGCGTCAGCCCCGCCTGCTTCATCAGGGCCACGTCCTCGCGAAAGCGATTGATAAAATCGGTCGCCACCGCCGGGCCGTAGCCGTTATGCCAGACGTGACGATCGTTCTTGTACCAGAGATCGATCCACGAATCCTGACCCGGTTTTTTACCGCTCCAGCCCTCGGTTTGCCAGGCTGATGCCGCTGCGCCCAGAATGAAATCCTGCGGTATCGTAATCTGTTTTGTGCTCATCACGTCCTCATACGTTATCGGTGGCTTGCTTCAACGCGGCCTGCTCTGCACGGCGTGAGGCAATTTTCACAAACGGCAGATAGATAATCACCGCCGTCACAATGCAGATAAGCTGGGTGATCACCGCCCCCATCGAGCCTGCGGTAGAGAGCCAGGCGTTAATCAGCGGCGGCGTGGTCCACGGCACCATCACCACGGCTTTGCCGGCAAAACCGGTCACCGTCGCAAAATAACCGATGGAGCCCGTCACCAGCGGGGTAATGATGAACGGAATGGCAAGGATCGGGTTGAGCATGATTGGCATACCGAAAATCACCGGCTCGTTGATGTTGAACAGGCCAGGACCGATGGAGAGCTTGGCGATCTCCTTCATCTCTTTGCGTTTGGTGGCAATCATCACCGCGATCAGCAGACCGATAGTGAGCCCTGAGCCGCCAATGCTCATATACACATCCCAGAACGGCATGGTGATGATGTTTGGCACCTCTTTGCCCTGCTCGAACGCGCTCATGTTGACGGTGATCGCCCCCAGCAGCAGCGGCTCGCGGATCGGCTTGATCATCTGGTTGCCGTGAATGCCGATCACCCAGAACAGCTGGGCGACAAACATCAGCAGCAGAATGCCCGGCAGGCTTTGCACCACGCGCTCAAGCGGCTGTTGCACCACCTGATAAACCGCGTCGTAGAGATACATGCCGGTAAGCTGGTGGAACACAAAGCCAAAGGTGGCAATGGCGGTGGTAGTGATAATGGCCGGGATCAGCGCGGAGAACGACGCCGCCACGTTAGGCGGCACGGTGTCTGGCATTCTGATTTTCAGCCCCTTGCGGTTCTCCAGCCAGCAGTAAATCTCAACCGACAGAATGGCGATAAACATGCCGAGGAACAGGCTGCGGGTATCGGAGAACTGGCGCAGCAGCACGTCTTTCACCACGTGCATTTCGCCGTCCACCAGCATCTCTACGGTGGTCGGCGTGACGCAGATAAAGCAAATCACCGCCAGCAGGCCGGGGAACAGCGATTTAATGCCGTTAATGCGCCCCAGCTCAATACCGATCAGGAACACCGCGCCGATATTGAGGAAGTTCAGCGTGGCGTAATTGAGCGCACTGGTAATCGGTTTTAGCGCAGCGAGAAATGACAAAGACTCAAAGCTCGCCAGGCCATTTTTCGGATCCAGCACCATGTTGGAAATAAGAACAGAAAATGCCCCAACGATGATGACCGGCATTAAGGTAATAAAGGCAGACTTGATCGCCATGATATAGCGATAGCTGTTGAATTTGGTGGCAAAACTGCCCAGAGCGTCGATCAGTTTTTCCTGTAATGCCATAGGGTAATACCTCAGTAAAAGGGCTTTTATTGAATAAGGTGTACAGCCGGATACTATTGGCATACCAAAAATAGCTTCACGCCCCGATTTGTTCTGTGATTAAGCTCTCAACGCGACGTCCGGTATTCCAGATTGTGATTTATGACTGATTTGGCATACCACTTACAGCCGTTTGTCCTGACCTGATGGATCGTGACTGAAAAGCGTGATCCTGGTGGGCGTTTTGCCCTTCCCGCGTCGCTTATGCGCCGGATGGTCTGTGTTAAACTGCATGCCATTACGTGGAAGCAGGAATTTCGAATGGCAACAATGCTGGATGTCTCACTGCGTGCGGGCGTGTCAAAGGCCACCGTCTCGCGCGTACTGAACGGCACGGGTCAGGTTAAAGAGAGTACGCGTCAGCAGGTGTTCGCGGCGATGGAAGAACTGGGCTATCGCCCAAACTTTCTCGCGCGTTCGCTCGCCAACCAGACCAGCAACAGCATTGGTCTGGTGGTCTCCACCTTCGACGGATTTTACTTCGGCCGCCTGCTGCAGCAGGCCTCCCGACAAACAGAAACGCACGGTAAACAGCTGATCGTGACCGACGGTCACGACGCGCCGGAGCAGGAAGAACAGGCGGTACAGATGCTGGCGGATCGTCAGTGCGATGCCATCGTGCTGTACACCCGCTACATGAGTGAAAAGGCGATCATCAAGCTGATGAACAGGGTGCAGACCCCGCTGGTGGTGATCAACCGGGAGGTCAGCCAGGCGGCGGATCGCTGCGTCTTCTTCGAACAACAGGATGCGGCATTCAAAGCGGTGGATTACCTGATTAGCCAGGGCCACAGGGAGATCGCCTGCATCACCGTTCCTATCCACACCCCAACCGGAAAAGCGCGTCTGATGGGCTACCGCAAGGCGCTGGAAAAGCACGGTATCCGGCTGGACGAGCGGCGGATTAAATACGGCGATGCGGGAATGACGCGGGGATATGAGCTGTGCAACGAGTTGATTGAGGAAAAGGTACCGTTCAGCGCGCTGTTTGCCTGTAACGATGATATGGCGCTGGGCGCGTCCAAAGCATTACACCAGGCCGGGCTGAAGATCCCGCAGGATATTTCGCTGTTTGGGTTTGACGATGCGCCGAGTGCAAAATGGCTGGAGCCTGCGCTCTCATCGGTGTATCTGCCGATTGACAACATGATCGTCACGGCGATCGATCAGGCGATCCGGCTGGCAAAAAACCAGCCGGTCGAAGCGATCCCGCCGTTTACCGGCACGCTGGTGTTGCGCGACTCGGTGACAACGGGGCCGTATTTTACTCAGACGAGTTCTAACGCCAGCAGTTCCTGAATGGTCTGGCGGCGGCGAATCAGTCGCGCCACGCCGTTATCAAACAGCACTTCCGGCAGCAGCGGGCGGCTGTTGTAGTTTGAGGACATCGACGCGCCGTACGCCCCGGTGTCGTGCAGCACCAGATAATCACCCGGCTTCACTTCTGGCAGCGCGCGCGTTTCCACTTTGCCGCCCTCCTGCTGGGTAAACACGTCGCCGGATTCGCACAGCGGGCCCGCCACGACGGTTTCTACGCGCGGCGCGTTAATCAGATCGCTACCGTCCGCAGCGAGCGCCGAGATATGGTGATAGCTGCCGTACATAGACGGACGCATCAGATCGTTAAAGCCTGCATCAATCAGCACAAAGTGACGGCTTCCCATCTCTTTCACGCTACGCACCTGTGCCACCAGCACGCCAGCCTCCGCCACCAGGAAACGCCCCGGTTCGATCTCCAGTTTTACCGGATGGCCCAGATGGGCAGCAATTTTGTCGCGCGCCGCACTCCACAGTCCGTAATAGTGATCGGTATCGATCGCCTCTTCCCCTTCACGGTAAGGAATGGACAACCCGCCGCCTGCGGAGATCGCCTCCAGATCCTGCCCGAAGTCGAGCACCTGGCGCACCATCGCACCGCACACCTGCTCAAGGTGACCATAATCCACGCCTGACCCGATGTGCATATGAATCCCCACCAGCTTCAGGTTATAACGCTGCAATACCTCAAGCGCGGCGGGCATATCGGCATACCAGATGCCATGCTTGCTATTTTCGCCGCCGGTATTGGTTTTTTGACTATGACCGTGGCCAAAGCCCGGGTTCACGCGCAGCCAGACGCGGTGGCCAGGAGACACCTGACCCAGCTGTTCCAGCATATCCACAGAGCCCGCGTTGACCGGGATCTGCAGCTCATGCACGCGCGCAAGCGTAGCGTCGTCGATCACGTCGGCGGTAAAGACAATCGCGTCACCGTCGGCTTTCGGATCAAACCCGGCCGCCAGCGCGCGCTCAATTTCGCCCAGAGAAACGGAGTCAACCTTTACCCCCTGCTCGCGCATCAGGCGCAGAATATGAATATTCGAGCAGGCTTTCTGGGCAAAACGCACCACGTCGAACTGATGCAGCGCGGCGATCTTCTCGCGAACGATCTGCGCGTCGTAGACCCACACCGGGCAGCCGAATTCGGCAGGCAGGCGCAGCAGGTTATCGGCGTTCAAATCAGTATCAGTCTGGTTCAGCGGGCGTGGCATGGTTATCTCCGGGGCATGAATCATTTTTTTATGATTACGCCACAAAATGAAGGGAATAAAAAATATCGTTTTATCCCGACTCTATGCAAAAATGATATGGAAACCTCACCCGCTTTCAGGTGCCCTATGCCCGCCGTTAACCTACGCCACATCGAGATTTTTCACGCCGTGATGACCGCCGGTAATCTCACGGAAGCCGCACAGATGCTGCATACCTCGCAGCCAACGGTCAGCCGTGAGCTGGCGCGTTTTGAAAAGGTGCTGGGGCTTAAGCTGTTTGAACGCGCGCGCGGCAGGCTTCACCCGACGGTGCAGGGATTACGTCTGTTCGAAGAAGTTCAGCGCTCGTGGTACGGGCTGGACAGGATCGTCAGCGCGGCGGAGAGTTTGCGGGAGTTTCGCCAGGGCGAGCTTTCCATCGTCTGCCTGCCCGTCTTTTCCCAGTCGTTTCTGCCGACGCTGCTGCAGCCGTTTCTGGCCCGCTATCCTGAGGTCAATCTCACCATTGTTCCGCAGGAGTCACCGCTGCTTGAAGAGTGGCTTTCCGCCCAGCGCCATGATTTGGGCCTGACGGAAACGCTCGCCACACCCGCAGGCACCGAGCGCACGGAGTTGCTCTCGCTGGATGAAGTTTGCGTCTTGCCCGCCGGGCATCGGCTCGCCGGTAAGGCCGTGCTGACGCCTGCAGATTTTCACGGGGAAAACTACATCAGCCTGTCCCAGACCGACAGCTACCGTCAGCTGCTGGATTCGCTGTTTGCCGAACATCAGGTGAAACGGCGGATGGTAGTGGAAACGCACAGCGCGGCGTCAATATGCGCCATGGTGCGCGCGGGCGTGGGCGTAGCGGTCGTCAATCCCCTCACGGCGCTGGACTATGCCGGAAGCGGGATCGTCATCCGCCGGTTTAGCGTGTCCGTTCCCTTCACCGTGAGCCTTATTCGCCCCCTGCACCGTCCGGCTTCGGCGCTGGTGGACGCTTTCACCGGGCATTTGACCGAGCACGCGCGTCAGGTGGCGCTTCGCTTACCTGACCTACAAAACGCCCTATGACAGCATAAACTCGACGGCATCGGCGGCGTGAATGGCCGCGGTGTCGAATACCGGAATGGCGCTTCGCTCGGCCGGCACCAGCAAACCGATTTCCGTGCAGCCGAAGATCACCCCTTCCGCTCCCTGCTGCGCGAGTCTCTCGATGACGCTGACGTAGTACGCGCGGGACGTTTCGCTGAAGGTGCCGAGACATAGCTCGTCGAAGATGATCTGATTGATGCGCGCCCGGTCAGCCTCGTCCGGGATCAGGCTTTCAATGCCGAACTCACTGCTCAGACGGCCACGATAAAAATCCTGCTCCATCGTATAGCGTGTGCCCAGCAGCGCCACGCGCGACATCCCGGATGCACGAATCGCGCGCCCGGTCGCATCCGCGATGTGCAGGAACGGCAGCGAACTGCGGTCTTCGATATGAGACGCCACTTTATGCATGGTGTTGGTACAGAGCAAAATGCCTTCCGCCCCCGCACGCTCCAGCCCCAGCGCCGCCTGCGCCAGGATCTCCCCGGCTTTATCCCACTCGCCGCTCGACTGGCAGGCTTCGATTTCATGGAAATCGACGCTGTGCAGCAGCAGGCTCGCGGAGTGCAGGCCACCCAGACGCTGTTTCACCCCTTCATTAATGAGGCGGTAATAGGGGATGGTCGATTCCCAGCTCATCCCACCCAACAGGCCGATCGTTTTCATGCATCCCTCCTTATGTGTTTCTGCCAGTGAAGCAAACTTGTGATCCTCTTTCCACTTCTTTGTCGCGTCATTTCTTTTTATCGCAGGGTGAGATAAGTTAAATGAAACATTGTTTCATTACATAACGGAGCGGAGAGATGTTTATTTTCCACAAAGAGACCACGCTTGAGGATCTGGGCAATGGCGTGACGCGGCGTATTCTGGCGCACGATGGAAAGATGATGGCGGTGGAGGTCAACTTTGAGCAGGGTGCGATTGGCCCGATGCACAATCACCCGCATGAACAGCTTACCTATGTGCTCTCCGGGGAGTTCGAGTTTACGATAGGTGAAGAAAAGCAGATCGTGACGGCGGGCGATACGCTCTATAAAGCGCCGCACGTGATGCACGGCTGCGTTTGCCTGAAGCCCGGCACCCTTCTGGATACCTTTACGCCGGTGCGCGACGATTTCCTGAAATAAAAAAAGGCGCTGAATCAGCGCCTTTTTAATATCGTCGTTACTCTGTTGCTGGCGTTACGGCCGTTATCGGTTCTGGCAGCGGATTGCGCGAGAGCATTGCCTCACGCAGCAGCACGCTGCCGCAGGCAAACAGGCCGCCCAGAATCCCTGCCAGCAGCACAATCAGGGCTTTGCCCGGACCGTCTTTTTTCACCGGCAGTGACGGTGAAAGCTGATACCTGAAGGGCTCAAGCTTCACGTCTTCCAGGGACAGTTTTTGCAGCTGAGTCAGATAGAATTCCCGGTTCTGGAAATCCGCATTCAGCTCGGCCACGTCCTTCAGATTCTTTTCAATCTGCAGCTTTTGCGCAATACCGTCAGCTCCCAGCGCCACGGAGTAGTCCGGGTCATCTTTTACCGCCTGTCCGTTGCTATAAACCGGCTTCTTAATACCTGCCGCGTTCGCCACTTCCAGCGAATAGTTAAGGCGCTGCAGGTTGGTGTTGTGGATATTGGTCAGACGTACGCGATCCAGCTCCAGCTGCTGCTGAACGACTTTCGTTTTCAGCGTGATCTGGTTACGGATATTTTCCATCGTCTCCTGCTCAACAATGCGGGAGATATAATCGATGTAACCTTCCAGAACCGTCTGCGCATCTCCCGCCGTCGGGGCGGTAAAGCTCAGCGTCCATGAGGTATACGGCGCTTTGTCTGCGTCTTTAACCTGCGTGTTATCTACCGCTTTCATTTTTTCAGCAATATTCACCACCGCGCGATGCAGCTCCAGCGGGTCTACCTCGGTGCCTTCCAGCTGAGACATCACGTACGGGGAGGTTTTCATGTACTCTTCGAGCAGTGACTGCGACTGAAACTTTTTGATGAACAGGTTAAACACGTCTCCATGGCTCACCTTTGCGTCGACATCCAACACCTGCAGCGTCACCATCATCTGGCGCAGCGTGTTCCACTGCGTCTGCTCGGCCGGTGTGATCACAGCTTTACTGGTCCATTTTTGCGGGATTAAAAACGCAATAGCCACCCCTACCACGGCAAACGCCAGGACGATCGTCACAATACGTTTTTTGGCCGCCAGAAGTACGTCTAACAATCCGAGAAGATCTATCTCTTTGGTGCTTACCGCCGGAGTGGCGTAACGGGGAAAATCGAGGTCCGTGTTTTTCTTGAAATCCATCGCTGACATAACCGTTCTTCTTTTTGGAGTGCAGTAAATTTCTGCCTGATTGGTTGCAGTGGTCGGATGATACAAGAAAGTAAGAATAATCTGAACGCCAGATTGTTCTATCTGTAGACCGACTATCAGATTTAGTAGGAAGTTTCTAAGCGGTATTGTTCTTATTAATCATTCGGCTTCTTCCCCCTCCTTTCCTTACTGTCGGGTGCGATTGTGTGAAATAGCGCAAAAATGCCACTCTCATCACCTTATTGAAACAGCGTTTCGACGCCGATCACATTTCCATCATTAAGCGAATGACGCAGAAATAAATAGCAATAATATAAAATAAAACGTTGTTTTAGTATTCAAGAACACCGGTTCGTAAGTTTTGAAACTTAACCATGACGCATTAAGGCAACGCCAATAAAAGCCTTATAAAACATAAAGTAAAAAGCAACGACTAACACATCACCTGACATATTTCCTCTCATGCTGAGCAGGGCAAGCGCGAGAAAGCTGTAACAAACCAGATTCCGTTTTAACCATTGATCGCCAGGTAGGTATGTATGAATGAAAACAAGCTGCTGGGGTTAGCGTGGATATCTCCCTACATCATCGGGTTGATACTCTTTACCGCCTTCCCCTTTGTTTCATCGTTTTTCCTCAGTTTTACGGATTACGATTTAATGAGTCCGCCGGTGTTTAACGGCATTGAGAACTATCGCTACATGTTTACCGAAGACACGCTCTTCTGGACATCCATGGGCGTGACCTTTGCTTACGTATTTTTAACCATCCCGTTAAAGCTCGCGTTCGCATTAGGGATTGCGTTTGTTCTGAACTTTAAATTACGCGGCATCGGCTTCTTCCGTACGGCCTACTATATTCCGTCCATCCTCGGCAGCTCCGTGGCTATTGCCGTTCTGTGGCGCGCGCTGTTTGCCATTGATGGCCTGCTGAACAGCTTTATCGGCGTGTTTGGTTTCGACCCGGTGAACTGGCTCGGTGAGCCGTCGCTGGCGCTGATGTCCGTTACCCTGCTGCGCGTCTGGCAGTTCGGCTCTGCGATGGTCATCTTCCTGGCCGCGCTGCAAAACGTTCCGCAGTCGCAGTATGAAGCGGCGATGATCGACGGTGCATCCAAATGGCAAATGTTCACAAAAGTGACGGTGCCGCTGATTACGCCGGTGATCTTCTTCAACTTCATCATGCAAACCACCCAGGCGTTCCAGGAATTTACCGGACCGTACGTGATTACCGGCGGCGGGCCAACCTACTCGACCTACCTGTTCTCGCTCTACATCTACGACACCGCGTTCAAATACTTCGATATGGGTTACGGGGCGGCGCTGGCGTGGATCCTGTTCCTGGTGGTGGCCGTCTTTGCCGGTATCGCCTTTAAGTCGTCGAAATACTGGGTGTTCTACTCCGCCGATAAAGGAGGCAAAAATGGCTGATATTCAGGAACTCTCCACGGCAAGACGCGTTGCAGAGCGCGAAGTCGCCCGTACGCTGCGCAGAGAGAAAATCAACGCCAGCATTCGCTACGCAATCCTGCTGATTGTCGGCCTGCTGATGCTCTACCCGCTGGTGTGGATGTTCTCGGCCTCGTTCAAACCGAACCACGAGATTTTCACCACCCTGAGCCTGTGGCCTGCCCATGCCACCTGGGACGGCTTTGTGAACGGCTGGAAAACCGGGACCGAATACAACTTCGGCCATTACATGCTCAACACCTTTAAGTATGTGATCCCGAAAGTGATCCTGACCATTATCTCGTCCACCATCGTGGCGTACGGTTTTGCCCGTTTCGAGATCCCGTGGAAGAAATTCTGGTTCGCCACGCTCATCACCACCATGCTGCTGCCCAGCACCGTGCTGCTGATCCCGCAGTACCTGATGTTCCGTGAAATGGGCATGCTTAACAGCTATATGCCGCTGTACCTGCCGCTGGCCTTCGCCACGCAGGGGTTCTTCGTCTTTATGCTGATCCAGTTCCTGCGCGGCGTGCCGCGTGACATGGAGGAAGCGGCGCAAATTGACGGCTGTAACTCCTTCCAGGTTCTGTGGTACGTGGTGGTGCCAATCCTGAAACCGGCCATTATCTCCGTCGCCCTGTTCCAGTTCATGTGGTCGATGAACGACTTTATTGGGCCGCTGATTTACGTCTACAGCGTGGATAAATACCCGATTGCACTGGCGCTGAAAATGTCCATCGACGTCACCGAAGGTGCGCCGTGGAACGAAATTCTGGCAATGGCGAGCATCTCCATTCTGCCATCCATCATTGTCTTCTTCCTGGCACAGCGCTACTTCGTACAGGGCGTCACCAGCAGCGGAATTAAAGGTTAAGAGGGAAATATCATGGCTGAAGTAATCTTCAACAAACTGGAAAAGGTCTACTCCAACGGCTTCAAAGCGGTACATGCTATCGATCTTTCCATCTCCGAAGGGGAGTTTATGGTGATTGTCGGGCCGTCCGGCTGCGCCAAATCAACTACCCTGCGCATGCTGGCCGGACTGGAAACCATCAGCGGCGGCGAAGTGCGTATTGGCAATAAAATTGTGAACAACCTCGCGCCAAAGGAGCGCGGGATTGCAATGGTGTTCCAGAATTACGCGCTCTATCCGCACATGACGGTGCGCGAGAACCTGGCCTTCGGCCTGAAGCTGAGCAAGCTGCCGAAAGATCAGATTGAGTCTCAGGTGAACGAAGCCGCGAAAATCCTGGAGCTGGAAGAGCTGCTCGACCGCCTGCCGCGCCAGCTTTCCGGCGGCCAGGCGCAGCGCGTGGCGGTAGGCCGCGCGATTGTGAAAAAGCCGGACGTGTTCCTGTTTGACGAACCTTTGTCCAACCTCGATGCCAAACTGCGCGCCTCGATGCGAATTCGTATTTCTGACCTGCACAAGCAGCTGAAAGCCTCAGGCAAACCGGCCACCACCGTCTACGTCACCCACGACCAGACCGAAGCCATGACCATGGGCGACCGCATCTGCGTGATGAAGCTCGGCCATATCATGCAGGTGGATACGCCGGATAACCTCTACCACAAGCCGAAGAACATGTTCGTGGCGGGCTTTATCGGCGCGCCTGAAATGAACATTCGTAAAAGCCTGCTGGTGGAAAAAGCAGGGAAGCTGCACATCGCCATCGGCAATGAAACCATGCCGCTGAACGCGGAAAAGCAGGAGAAGGTTTCCGCTTACGCCGGTCAGGAGGTCTTCTACGGCGTGCGCCCGGAGTTCGTGTCCCTCTCTGACGAGCCGTTCCAGGACGGCGGCTGCAGCGGCGAGATGGTGCGCGTCGAGAACATGGGCCACGAATTCTTTGTATATCTGAAAGTCGCGGACTACGAACTGACCGCCCGAATTCCTTCCGATGAAGCTAAACCAATGATTGATAAGGGACTTCACCGTAAGGTGTATTTCACGTTTGATATGAACAAGTGTCATATTTTTGACGCAAAAACTGAACAGAACCTCTCTCTCTGATGGAGTGATAAAAATGAAAAAAGTGCTTTTAAGCGCAGCAATCTCCGCGACTCTGGGCCTTACCGCTTTGCCATCGATGGCGCAAGATGTTGATTTACGTATGTCCTGGTGGGGCGGCAACGGTCGTCACCAGGTCACCCTGAAAGCCCTGGAGGCGTTCCACAAGCAGAACCCGGACATCAACGTGAAGGCTGAATACACCGGCTGGGACGGTCACCTCTCCCGTCTGACCACCCAGATTGCGGGCGGTACCGAGCCGGACGTGATGCAGACCAACTGGAACTGGCTGCCGATCTTTTCCAAAACCGGCGACGGCTTTTACGATCTGAATAAGATGAAGGACGTCATCGACTTAACGCAGTTCGATCCGAAAGAGCTGCAGTCCACCACCGTTAACGGCAAGCTGAACGGCATTCCGATTTCCGTGACCGCGCGCGTGTTCTACTTCAACGACGAGACCTGGAAAAAAGCAGGCGTTGAATATCCGAAAACCTGGGACGAGCTGATGGCGGCGGGCAAGACGTTCGAGAGCAAGCTCGGCAAGCAGTACTACCCGGTCGTTCTGGAGCATCAGGACACGCTGGCGCTGCTGAACTCGTACATGATCCAGAAGTACAACATCCCTGCGGTGGACGAGAAAACCAAAAAATTCAGCTACTCCAAAGAGCAGTGGGTGGAGTTCTTCCAGACCTACAAAAAGCTGGTGGATAGCCACGTGATGCCGGATACCAAATACTACGCGTCGTTTGGTAAGAGCAACATGTATGAGATGAAGCCGTGGATCCAGGGCGAATGGGGCGGCACTTACATGTGGAACTCGACCATCAACAAGTATTCCGACAACCTGAAGCCACCGGCGAAGCTGGAACTGGGCAGCTACCCTATGCTGCCGGGCGCCACCGATGCGGGACTGTTCTTCAAACCGGCGCAGATGCTGTCGATTGGTAAATCCACCAAAAACCCGGAAGCGGCGGCAAAGCTGATTAACTTCCTGCTGAACAGCAAAGAGGGAGTGGATACGCTGGGTCTGGAGCGCGGCGTTCCGCTGAGCAAAGCAGCGGTGCAGTTCCTGACCGAAGACGGCACCATCAAGGAGAACGACCCGTCCGTTGCGGGTCTGCGCCTGGCGCAGTCGCTGCCAGCGAAGCTTACCGTGTCGCCTTACTTTGACGACCCGCAGATTGTGGCTCAGTTCGGGACGTCGCTGCAGTATATCGATTACGGTCAGAAAACCGTGGAAGAGACGGCGGCTGACTTCCAGCGTCAGGCAGAGCGTATTTTGAAACGCGCGATGCGGTGATAGTGTCCTCCCTGCCCGTCCTGCGCTTAGCAGGGCGGCAAACTGTGCCTTTCCGCGATCCGGAAAGGCACAGCGGTATCAGAGATTACTCAAGTTGCCAGGCACCGGCCTCGGTTAAAACGGCCATACCGCTCCAGGCGAATAACGCTAAATCCCGATGGTCGACATCCGGATAAATACGGCTGCTCAGGCACGCCTCACCGTCGTTAACAAAAACTTCCACTGACGAACTATCGAAGAACAGCCGTAGCGTCAGCGCCTTCCCGGCAGTTAATGGCACGCTGCGCACGCCGCACAGTCCATACTGCGGATAATGACGCTCCAGCACCAGCCGCTGCATCTGCGCATCAACATACACGCGCAGGCCATCACCGAAACGGAGTCCATACTGTTCTGCACTGCTGTTTGCGCAGTCCCAGTGAAGGATAACCTCCAGCGCCTCGCCGTTTTCCATCATAACGCTTTGCTGGTTTTTAAGGGTGGCGATCGGCCACGGGAACCAGGCACCGCGCATCCCCTCGACCTCTTTGGCTGGACGCATTTGCAGGCGGTTGTCCGCACTCAGACTCAGCTCGCGCGGCAGTGAAAGCATGCCCGCCCACCCGTCCCGTTGCTCCGGCAATGCCGATTCCCACATGTCCAGCCAGCCAATGACAATGCGTCGGCCATCTGGCGTCAGGAAACTTTGCGGCGCATAAAAGTCATGACCGTGATCCATTTCAACATAGTCGCCCTCGCGGGCAAACGCCTGCCCTGGCTGCCATGCGCCGAGCAGATACCCGCTCTGAAACAGATTGCGGTTCTGGTAGCCATTTGCCTCCAGTCCCTGGGGAGAGAACATCAGAACGCGCTTGTCGTTGAGGGTGAAAAAATCCGGGCACTCCCACATATAGCCCATCTCTTTTTCCGCTTCATCAAGCACACCCGCGTCCTGCCACTGGCGGAGATCGGTCGATCGATATAGCCGCACCTGCCCGGTATCACCGTCGCGAGCGCCAACGATCATGTACCAGTCATCCCCTTCACGCCACACTTTCGGATCGCGGAAATGATGTATCCCTGCCGGGGTGTCCACCACAATACCCTGACGTTCAAAGTGAATACCGTCGCGACTGGTCGCCAGACACTGGACCTGATAGAGGTTGGCCTCATCACTGGGATCGCCATGAAATTTATGCCCGGTATAAATCAGCGCCAGCGTATCGCCATCGACCACCGCCGAACCGGAGAAGCAACCGTCTTTGTCCTCCGGGCCTTCCGGAGCCAGCGCCACCGGCAAATGTTCCCAGTGCACCACATCTTTACTGCGCGCATGCCCCCAGTGCATTGGTCCCCATTCGGTTGAATACGGGTGATGCTGGTAAAACGCGTGATACCAGCCATCGAACCAAACCAGCCCATTCGGGTCATTCATCCAGCCCGCACGGGCGGCCAGGTGGTAGCGCGGATACCAGCGCAGGTTCAGCGCCTCGCGTTTAGCCTGGAGTTCCTGTTCTGCGTTAGAAATGGTGTACATCATAGTCTTCACTCTTTTTGATTCAGATAGCGGAGGGTTGCGAGACCAGCGGGTCTGAGGACGACCGCGAGGAGCGCAGCAAGAAAATGGAGATAAAGGTAGTGCTGAACACCAGCAGTCCCATAATCAGATAGGACTGGGCGAAGCCGTACTTCTCGTAGCTATAGCCCGCCAGCGGCGAAAGTACCGTGGCGATGACCGAACTGGTGCATGCAAAGCCCACCAGATACAGCGTGGATGAGAGTCGTTTATCGAAGTTAAGGCTGTTGTATTTGAAGATGGCCACCAGCAGAACCGGCAACTCTAGCGCGTGCAGCAGCTTGGTGATAGAGATAAGCAGCGGGCCTTCCACCAGCCCGGAGGCGACCATGCGGCTCGCCATCACCATTCCGGCGAAGATGAGGCCGTTTTTCGCGCCGATGCGGTTAACCAGCCATGGCGCGCAAAACATGCCAGCCGCCTCAAGGAAAACCTGGAATGAGTTCAGATAGCCATACATGGCGTTCCCTTCCTGGAGGGTCGGGAACTGAGAAGAGAAGTAGACCGGAAACTGCTGGTCGTAAACGCCGTAAATGCAGGTGCCGATCACGAAGAACACGAGCGCCCAAAAGCGCGGTAGGGTTAGCAGGCGCAGCGCATCTTCCAGCGTCACCTTACCGCCCGCCACGGCTTCTTCCATCGCCTGCGAGGCGGAGAAAACCCGCAGCCGCGCCAGCAAAATGAAAAATACCAGCCCTGAGCAACTGGCCACCGCAAAGTTGAGTTTTGGGTTGATGTTGAAGAGTAAACCGGCAAAGAACGTCGCGACTGCCCAGCCCAGCGAGCCCCACATCCGCGCCTTGCCAAACTCAAACTGGCTCTGACGTGCCACACGTTCGGTATAAGACTCTAAAACACCGATACCGCCGTTAAAGGTCAGGCCGATGTAAATCCCACCGAAAATGCTGCCAAGCAACACGTTAATCTTCAGCAGATAGCCAAACAGTAAAAAGGCCGGGCCAGAGAGGATCAGCAGTACGGTGATGTACCAGAGGAGATTTTTACGCAGGCCGAGCTTGTCCTGAATAAAACCGTAGCAGACCTGTGCAAACAGCGCGGAGACGGAGAGCACCGCGTAGATAATGCCGGTATCCCCCGGCTTGAGCCCTACCTCCTGGTGCAGCCAGATAGAGAGCAGCGATCCGGAAGAGGACCAGCAGACAAAAAAGAAAAACAGTAACGCACTGAGTAACGGGTAGCTGTGAGAGTGATGTTTCTTCATCATGACATTCTCATCGTGGAGGAATGTCGAAAATGGTAACGTTAACAAACAAGTTAACTCATGTCATTTTGCTGAGATTCATGATGTTAATCACAAAAGTTAACGTTAACATTAATGGAGTGCGATCGCGATCAACTATTTCTTACCTGCGCGCGCGTCACGCGTAAGATAGAATATCGAACGATCTTTTACATCAGCAGCTTAGCAAGGGCGGAGTAATCAACATGGCATCGCTTAAGGATGTGGCAAAGCTGGCCAATGTGTCACTGATGACGGTATCCCGCGCGCTAAACAGCCCGGAAAGGCTAAAACCGGAGACGCTGGCCCGGGTTCAGGCCGCTATTGAACAGACCCATTACGTGCCCGACCTGTCAGCGAAAAAAATTCGCGGGGCTCACGCCATGCCGAACACCATCGGGGTGCTGGCGCTGGATACGGTGACCACGCCCTTTTCGGTAGAGATCACGCTGTCGATTGAAGAGACCGCGCGGGCGCACGGCTGGAACAGCTTTGTGGTTAACATGTTTACCGACGATAGCCCGGAGACCATGGTAGACCTTCTGCTCTCTCATCGCCCGGACGGGATCATCTACACGACCATGGGGCTGCGCAAGGTGCCGCTCCCGTCAAAGCTGCTAACCCTTCCCTGCGTGCTGGCAAACTGCGAAAGTTTGCACGATCCGGTGGCCAGCTACATACCCGATGACGAGCAGGGCCAGTTCTCTGCGGTTCAGGCTCTGCTGGCTGCGGGCTACCGCCGCCCCCTTTGCCTGCATCTGCCAGCTAACCATCTGGCTACCCTTCGCCGTCGCCAGGGGCTGGAGCGCGCCTGTCGGGAAGCGGGAATCGACCCAAATACCCTGGTTCACTGCTATATGGAATATGGCGATGAGCACTATCGCGATATTCCGGCACGCGTTCTGGCGCATATTCAACAGCAAACGCCGCTGTTCGACTCCGTGATTTGCGGCAACGACCGCATTGCGTTTATGGTTTATCAAACGCTGCTGGGACATGGGTTGCGCATTCCGCAGGATGTGGCCGTGGTGGGGTACGATAACATGGTGGGGATCGGCGATTTGTTCTTACCGCCCCTCTCAACGGTGCAGTTACCTCATTATGAAATCGGGCGCCTGAGCGCCCTGCATATTATCAACGGTGACAGCCATCGCGAGACGGTACGGGTCGCCAGCCCGTGGCTCCCCCGAGAGTCGCTATAATTAGATGCCGATGTTCCGCAATTTCTCCCCCGCCATCAGCTTGCGTTCAATATGCTCCAGCGTCACGCCTTTGGTTTCAGGGATCAGCCAGAAGGTGACACCGATAAACGCCACGTTCAGCACCGTATAGAGCCAGAAGGTTCCCGCTGCGCCAATCGCATCCAGCAGCGTCAGGAAGGTCGCGCCGATGATCATGTTTGACACCCAGTTGGTGGTGGTGGAACAGGTGATACCAAAGTCACGGCACTTCAGCGGCTGAATTTCAGAGCACAGGATCCACACCACCGGTGCGGCGCTCATCGCATAACCGGCAATGCACATCATGGTCATGCCGACGGAGAGCCAGGACAGCCCGCTTGAGGCCGTGCCGTTATCAAACTGCATCAGGCAGTAGCCGAGGATCAGCGTACCGAGGGCCATCACGCTAAAGCCAATCTTCAGCGCCGGTTTACGTCCGGCTTTATCCACGGTGAATACCGCAATAAAGGTCGCGAACATAAAGGTCAGCCCCACCACCAGCGTGGCAATCATCTGCTGTTCGGTGGTCGTGAACCCGGCCATTTTGAAAATGCGCGGAGCGTAATACATGATGATGTTCATCCCGGTGAACTGCTGCATCGCCTGGAGCAGCATGCCGAGGAACACCGCGCGGCGCACGTTGCGGTTGACCTTAAACAGCGCCCAGCCGCCCTGCTTCAGCTTCAGGCTTTCGCGGATTTCATTCAGCTCTTCACGCGCTTTTTCCGAGGTATCACGCAGCATGCGCAGCACCTCTTCCGCCTCCACGTGACGCCCTTTTTGCGCCAGCCAGCGCGGGCTGTTTGGCAGGAAAATCACCAGCACGATCAGCAGCAGCGCAGGCAGCGCCAGTACGCCCAGCATCGCGCGCCAGTTGCCGCTGTAGCTGAAGTACGTATCGGACAGGAACGCCAGCACGATGCCGAGCGTGACCATCAGCTGGTACATGCTGATCATCTTCCCGCGCACGTTCTCGCTCGCCATTTCGGAGAGGTACAGCGGCGCGGTGTAAGACGCAATCCCCACCGCCACGCCCAGCAGCACGCGGGAGAGCAGCAGCACCTCCACGTTCGTGGCAAACGCCGAGCCAATCGACCCCGCGACGAACAGGATCGCCCCGACCATCAGGCTGTATTTGCGCCCGAGGCGGAACGAGAGCCAGCCGTTAAACAGCGCCCCGATAGCCGCGCCGAGCATCATGCTGCTCACCACCCACTCCTGCAGGCGGTTACTCAGCGTAAAGTGATCGGTAATAAACGGTAGGGCCCCGGCAATGACGCCGATATCCAGACCAAACAGCAAACCGGCCACGGCTGCCGCAATAGAGACGAACTGATTCATGCGTCGGGTATCGCGCAACGCGGCGGGCATCAGGGTAGAGTCATTTATAGATGTCATATTTTTCCTGCCTCAACAGCAAAATTCGTTAAGTGAAATTACGAGATAGTGAAGAAAAGTGTCAGGCGGGAATTCGTGAAGATATGGATTATTTCGCTATGGCATAGCGTTCTGTGATGGACATTACAATTTCAACTAATGCTGAAATAGCACCGTTTTTTATTAATCACCTAATATTTAAGCAATAAAACTGTGATGCGCGTCATTTATGAATTTTCAGTATGGATTTTTCATCTTATGTCATATGGATAATGGCAATTTTTAGTCAAAAAAAACCTCCGCCCGGGGGCAGAGGCTCGCGTCATGCAGGCGGAATTAACGCGCCAGCCAGCCGCCGTCGACGGCCACGGTGTAGCCGTTGATATAGTCAGAAGCCGGGGATGCCAGGAACACAATCGGCCCCATCAGATCGCTCGGCAGACCCCAACGTCCCGCAGGGATACGCTCCAGGATTGCCGCGCTGCGCTCTTCATCCGCACGCAGCTGCTGGGTGTTGTTGGTGGCCATGTAGCCTGGCGCAATCGCGTTAACGTTGATGTTGTGCTGCGCCCACTCGTTGGCCAGCAGACGGGTAACGCCCATCACCGCACTTTTCGACGCGGTATAAGACGGCACGCGGATACCGCCCTGGAAGGAGAGCATGGAGGCAATGTTGATGATCTTGCCGCCTTTGCCCTGGGCGATAAAGTGCTTCGCCGCGGCCTGAGACATAAAGAACACGCTCTTAATGTTCAGGTTCATGACGTCGTCCCAGTCGCGCTCGCTGAAGTTGATCGCGTCTTCACGACGGATCAAACCCGCGTTGTTCACCAGGATATCGATATGACCGAATTCCGCTACCGCGCGATCCAGCAGTTCAGGGATCGCGTCGATTTTACGCAGGTCGGCGGTCAGGCTCAGGAATCGGCGGCCCAGCGCGGTGACGCGCTCGATGGTTTCGGTAGGCTCAACAATGTTGATACCGACAATGTCGCAGCCCGCTTCCGCCAGACCTAGCGCCATACCCTGACCCAGCCCAGTGTCACAACCGGAAACCACAGCCACTTTACCCTGCAGAGAAAATGCATCCAGAATCATGTTTGTTCCTTAATCGTTCAGCGCCTGTCACCAACAGGCAGGTTTATGCTTCACTGCCTGCGACTAGCGCAGATCCTTAACAGCGACATGGTCCATGTCATCAAAGACCTGGTTTTCACCGACCATTCCCCAGATGAAGGTATAGGCTTTCGTCCCCACGCCTGAGTGAATGGACCAGCTTGGCGAAATTACCGCCTGCTCGTTGTGCATCACGATATGGCGGGTTTCCTGAGGCTGTCCCATCATGTGGAATACACAGGCGTCTTCATCCATGTTGAAGTAGAAATAGACTTCCATGCGGCGCTCGTGGGTATGGCACGGCATGGTGTTCCACAGGTTGCCCGGCGCGAGCTCGGTCAGCCCCATGCTGAGCTGGCAGGTTTCCAGCACGTCCGGAACGAAGTATTTGTTGATGGTGCGGCGGTTGCTGGTGAGGTTATCGCCCAGCGTGACCGGCGCGACGTCCGCTGGCGTCACTTTTTTGGTTGGGTAGGTGGTATGCGCCGGAGCGCAGTTGTAGTAGAACTTCGCTGGCTTACCGCCGTCAATGCTCGCAAAGACCACCTCTTTCGCCCCTTTTCCGACGTACAGCGCGTCGCGATGGCCAATCTCATAGCACTGGCCGTCGACGGTAACGGTGCCCGGTCCGCCGATGTTGATCACGCCCAGTTCACGACGCTCAAGGAAATAGCTCACGCCCAGCTGTTTGCCCACCTCTCCACCCACGGAGACGGTTTTCGCCACGGGCATAATCCCGCCCACAATGATGCGGTCGATGTGGCTGTAGACCATGGTGTACTTGTCGGCTTCAAAAACCTGTTCCACCAAAAACTCATTACGCAATCCCTGCGTATCCAGCGCCTTTGCATGCGCACTGTGGATGCTTTGTCTGATGTCCACGTTGACCTCCAGAAATGATCGTGCCCAAGGGCAAAGATGATTAACGAAACGACGTTCCGTTTTCTTGATGAGCACATAGTATCCGCTGAGATTTGGCTTTTCAATTGTATTTAAAACAACGTTTCACTTTTTCTGCATCTTAATACCGAAAATGATGTTTCGATCACGATAATGTCAGAACATCCTTCTCAATCCCGATGACTCTTACGAATTGCGCCATCAGTCACACATAATGAAACATTGTTTTGATAATTTAACACCCAGTTTTTAACTCAACCTCATCCAAAGGAGTGCATTATGGCTAAAGGTATGCGGGTCAAGCTGAACTACGAGGTCAGCCGCGATCCGGATACAGGCGTGGAAGTCACCCGCCTGACCCCCCCGGAAGTCACCTGTCATCGCAACTACTTTTACCAGAAGTGCTTCTTCAACGACGGCAGCCATCTGCTGTTTGCAGGGGCGTTCGACGGTCACTGGAACTACTATCTGCTGGATCTGAAAAAGGCTGAAGCGGTGCAGCTGACGGAAGGCGCGGGGGATAACACGTTTGGTGGTTTCCTTTCGCCGGATGACAGCGCCTTCTACTATGTGAAGAACGATCGCACCCTGCTGGAAGTGGATTTGCAGACGCTGGAAGAACGCGAAGTGTATCGCGTCTCTGACGACTGGGTCGGTTACGGCACCTGGGTTGCCAACAGCGACTGCACCAAACTGGTGGGTATTGAGATCGCCAAAAGCGACTGGACGCCGCTTAACGACTGGAAGATTTTCCACGATTTCTTCCACAAGGGGCCGCACTGCCGCCTGCTGCGCGTGGATCTGAAAACGGGCGCAAGCGCCACTATCCATGAAGAGAAGAACTGGCTGGGCCATCCTATTTACCGTCCGTTCGATGACAACACGGTGGCCTTCTGCCACGAAGGCCCGCACGACCTGGTCGACGCGCGTATGTGGCTGGTTAACGAAGACGGCAGCAACGTGCGTAAGGTGAAAACGCATGCAGAAGGCGAAAGCTGCACGCACGAATTCTGGGTGCCGAACGGATCTGCGCTGGTGTACGTCTCGTATCTGAAGGGTCAGCAGGGTCGCACCATCTCCCGTTTTAACCCGGAAACCGGCGTTAACGAGGCAGTGATGCAGATGCCCGCCTGCTCGCATCTGATGAGTAATTTTGACGGCACGCTGCTGGTGGGCGACGGTTCCGGCACGCCGGTCGACGTGAAGGACACGGGGGGTTACACCATAGATAACGACCCGTACCTGTATGCCTTCGACGTCGCGAAAAAAGCCTGGTTCCGCATCGCGCGTCACGACACCTCCTGGGCGACGGTGGCAAACAGCCGCCAGGTCACCCACCCGCATCCATCCTTTACCCCGGATGATAAAGCGGTGCTGTACAGTTCCGATAAAGACGGCAAACCAGCGCTCTATATCGCGAAACTCCCCGAGCAACCTGAAATGTTGCATGCCTGATTTGAGTTAGTGTTTCTGTAACTGGCCTTGCCCTCCGTTTCGGAGGGCTTTTTTTTGGTTGGTGGCTGCCTGACTGGAGGGTATGACCAGGCCGGGTAAGCGCTAGCGCCACCCGGCAGTTTTTGGAGAATAAGTTGGATTTTAGAAGGAATACGCCACGCCTAAACGGAAACGGGTCTGGCGCTCGTCGGTGTCTTTTACGCCCACGTTGCCCACCTCAACATACGGCGCCCAATTTTGATCCCATTTATAGGCCAGCTTGGCGTTATATTCGTTAGAATAATCTTTATTATTATTACGAATCATACCCTCGGTACTTTTCGCATAAACGTAATTCAGCTCGGTACGCCAGTCTCCCATGACCCAACCCACCCAGGCATCGCCACGGTTAACTTTGTCATCGTCTTTATTTGAGCTGGACGGATAACGGGTATATTCGTAACGGTAACGTGCCGCCACGTAAAAACCATTATCGAAGCTGTATTGCAGGTGCAGGTTCGGTTTATAAATGGTACGGCTGTCATTACTCTCAATGGTAAATGCAGGCGTCACCGCAATATTGTCGGTTGCTTTCCAGCGCCAGCTAATTTGGTCTTCATGACCGTTGCCCACGACATCGGCAAAGGGCTGGTCGGCCTTGTCGCCACCGGATTTCCATTTCGCTTCAACAGAGAAGCCGAAGCCGTTAGCAAAGCGATGCGAGACCGCAACGCGGTCTGCGTTCGCGCCGTTATCAATATATTCATGGCGCAGATCGACGGTAACCGCCTGAGCCGCAAAAGACGCACCAATAAGAGAGGCAAGGACCAGAGATTTATTAAACATGAAAAAACCCTCAAATAAAATAGCGTTTCGTTTTTATGGAACTGCAGTTTATTTTTTAATAAACGTTATTTTAGTGATCGAGATCGTAATTATTTGTTTCATTTTTTTTGGCAAAGATGGACGTGATGCCAGTCAACAAAAGAGGATTTTTAACCTTAAATTTCAGGGGAGAGATCACAGTAAGACGTTAGCGGGGATAATAATACAGCGCGTAATTATTCTACTCTGCATTGAGATTGGACTGATAATCGTAAAAACGTCACGCTATGTGTAAAAAAAAACCTCCCGAGGGGAGGTTTGCTTTTTGAAAGGGAAGGATCACCGCTCAATCGCCAGCGCCACCCCTTGCCCACCGCCAATACAGAGCGTGGCAATGCCTTTACGGGCGTTACGCTTTTTCATTTCATGCACTAAGGAGACCAGTATACGGCAGCCGGACGCGCCGATAGGGTGCCCCAGCGCGATAGCGCCACCGTTGACGTTGACCCGCAGCGGATCCCACTCCAGCATTTTGCCCACCGAGATCGCCTGCGCGGCAAAGGCTTCATTGACTTCAATCAGATCCACGTCGCTAAGCTGCCAGCCTGCGCGCTCCAGACAGCGGCGTGTCGCATAGACGGGGGCGATCCCCATCAACGCCGGATCCACCCCCACGCTGGCAAAGGCTTTAATACGTGCGAGCACCGGAAGATCCAGCTCCTGCGCTTTGCTTTCGCTCATCATCATCACGGCCGCAGCGCCATCGTTAATGGAAGAGGCATTCCCTGCGGTCACCGACCCCAACGTTTCAAAAGCCGGGTTAAGCTTCGCCAGCCCTTCTGCGCTGGCATCGGTGCGCGGCTGCTCGTCGGTATCCACCATCACGGCTTCACCGTTCTGACGCAGGGTGCTGACCGGGACGATCTCATCACGAAACCGTCCGGAATCAATTGCGGCGCGGGCTTTTTGCTGCGAGCTGAGCGCGTAGGCGTCCTGAAGCTCGCGGCTGATGCCATATTCACGCGCCAGGTTTTCCGCCGTGACGCCCATATGATAATCGTTGAACGCATCCCACAGGCCGTCATGCACCAGGCTGTCGAGCAACTGGCTGTTTCCAAGCTGCGCGCCGGTACGGCTGTCGGTCAGAACGTGTGGCGCGCGACTCATGTTCTCCTGCCCACCGGCAATCACCACATCCGCCTCGCCGCACTGAATGGCCTGCGTGGCGAGATGCAGCGCTTTTAAACCGGAACCACAGACGTCGTTGATGGTAATGGCGGAAACCGTGTTGGGCAGCCCGCCTTTCAGTGCCGCCTGTCGGGCAGGGTTTTGCCCGGCTCCGGCGGTCAGCACCTGGCCGAGGATCACCTCATCGACTTCATGGGCGGCAATCCCGCTGCGTTCCACCAGCGCTTTCACCACCACGCTACCCAGATCAACAGCCGAGTGGCGCGCTAATGCCCCCTGAAAACAGCCGATAGCTGTACGCAACGCACCCACTATAACGACATCTTTCATCACGACCTCAGTGTTAAATGACCTGACGATAGTAGAGTATTGTTATCAACAATTATCGCGATTGTTTAAAATTAGTGAGTTAAATCACAAGGATCAGCGCGCGTCCTGCAAATACTGTCGCAGCCAGCTTCCGGCGACGCCAGGGGGAGATCGTTTGTTCCAGAGCAGATCGACACCAATCGCGCGTGGCCAGCCGGGAACATTGAGTTGCACCAGCGATTTCGCCGCCGCAAATTCATCGACCAGCGCACAGGGCAGTACACACCAGCCAAATCCCTGAACCGCCATACTCAAGAGTAACAGGTAATTCGGTGCTGACCAGACCGGCCCCCGGGCAAGGGTGGCTTCGCGTTCGAGATAGGTGCTCAGGCGCAGCTCGCGCCAGCCCTGTAGCTCATCAGCCTTGGTTTCGTGTTGCCCGGCAAGCGGGTGTTCCGCGCTGACGTAAATCGCCATCCGGGTCTGCAGGGGAAGCCGGGTCACGCCGATATCGGTAGGATAACTGCCGCGCGCTTCCGTCAGGCCAATTTGCGCCCTCTCCTTCTGCAGCAGATCGATGACATCCTCTTCTTCGCCAATCAGACATTCGAATTCCGTATGCGGAAAACGCTGGTCGAACTGTTTCAGCAGGTTTTCAAGCACGTCCGGGTTGAGCGTATCGGAGAGCACAAACGTCAGCCGCGCCTCGGTCTGCGCGGTCAACGACACCGCCAGTTCGTCCAGCCGCGCGCTGGCGGCCAGGATCGACTGCACATAACCCAGCACCTGCTCGCCCTGGACGGTTAACACCGGCTGACGCGCCGAGCGGTCAAACAGATCAAACCCGAGATCGGCTTCCAGGTTGGCAATGGACGTGCTGATCGTGGACTGGCTTTTACGCAGGCGACGGGCGGCGGCGGAAAAGGAACCTGCGGCAACGGTCTCGACAAACGCGGTGAGGGCTTCAGGGGAATAGCGCATGAACTATCTACTTTATCGATGGATACCATCTTTAATATATCAGCTTTAGCGATAAAAATAGACCACATCGACGCCCATCCTGGCGAATTAATGAGGTCACTATGCAACATCAAGATGCACTCCACCGCAAACTGCCGGAGCGGATCTTCCATGCCGTCTGCTTTGAAGGGATTGCCACGGCGATCCTCGCCCCAACCGCAGCCTGGCTTATGCAGCGCTCCGTGGTGGAAATGGGTGGGTTAACCATTATCCTGGCGACCACGGCGATGCTGTGGAACATTATTTATAACTTTGGCTTCGACAGGTTCTGGCCCGTTCAGCGGGTCAAACGCACGGCGAAAGTGCGCGCCCTGCACGCCCTGGGCTTCGAATGCGGGTTTATTGTGATTGGCGTGTCCATTGTCGCCGCCGTTCTCGGCGTGACGTTGCTTCAGGCATTCACGCTGGAAATAGGTTTCTTCCTGTTCTTCCTGCCGTACACCATGTTCTATAACTGGGCGTACGATACCCTGCGCGAAAAATTCCTTAAGCGTCGCCAGCAACGACGCGCCCTGGCTGGCTAAACGCCCTCTGGCCGGACGCCCGTTCCGGCCAAACTCCTTCGAAGCAACTGCGCTCTCCACGCATAATTATGGTAAATTGCACGCCATTCTGATGGTTTGATAGTTGAAACGTTGCTCTAATGTCGAAAATTTGGTCAAAAGATGAGACTCTCTGGAGTTTCGCTCTCTATGGCACGGCCGTGGGCGCAGGAACGCTGTTCTTGCCCATTCAGCTGGGCTCCGCAGGCGCCATTGTCCTGTTTATTACCGCCCTCGTGGCCTACCCATTAACCTACTGGCCGCACAGAGCGCTGGCGCAGTTTATTCTGTCGTCGAAGACAAAAGGTAATGAGGGGATCACCGGTGCCGTTTCCCACTACTACGGCAGGAAGATTGGGAATCTGATCACCACGCTCTATTTCATCGCCTTTTTTGTGGTGGTGCAGATTTATGCCGTGGCTATCACCAACTCGTTAACCGAGCAGCTGGCAAAACAGATGACCGTGGATACCGCCGTTCGCGTGCTGGTCAGTTTTGGCGTGGTGCTGGTACTGAATCTGATCTTCCTGATGGGACGGCACATCACCATCAAAGTGATGGGATTCCTGGTGTTTCCGCTGATTGCCTATTTTCTGTTTGTCTCGCTGTACCTGACGGGAAGCTGGCAGCCCTCGCTGCTCACCAGCCAGATGGCGTTTGATCGGCATACGTTGCATCAGGTGTGGATCTCGATCCCGGTGATGGTTTTCGCCTTTAGCCATACCCCGATTATCTCGACGTTCGCGGTTGACCGTCGTGAGAAGTTCGGTGATGAGGCCATGGGTAAATGCAAGAAAATCATGAAGGTGGCGTATCTGATTATCTGCCTGAGCGTGCTGTTCTTCGTGTTTAGCTGCCTGCTCTCTATCCCGCCGTCGTACATTGTGTCGGCGAAAGAGCAAGGGGTCACGATCCTGTCAGCGCTGTCGATGATGCCCTCTTCACCTGCCTGGTTGGGCATTTCCGGGATTATTGTGGCCATTATCGCGATGTCGAAATCGTTCCTCGGCACTTATTTCGGGGTGATTGAAGGGGCGACGGAGATTGTCAAATCGTCGCTGAATCAGGTGGGGGTCAAAAAGAGCCGCGCCTTTAACCGCGCGATTTCAATTCTTGGCGTGTCGTTGATCACCTTCGCGGTCTGCTGCATCAATCCGAACGCCATCTCGATGATTTATGCCATTAGCGGCCCGCTTATCGCGATGATCCTGTTTATTATGCCGACGCTGTCGACGTACCTGATCCCGTCGTTGAAGCAGTATCGTTCCATCGGCAACCTGCTGACGCTGATCGTCGGCGTGCTGTGCGTGTCGGTGATGTTTGTAGGATAAGCCCGCGGTGCCCGGCGNCGGGCACCTCTCTCACGCACGAATATCGTCATATTCCCGCGTATTATCAAATTCATGTTTGGCAAACGGGCACAGCGGGATAATTTTACGGTTTTCACCGCGCATTTTCTCCACCACTTTCGCCACCAGCTGCTTCCCCACGCCCTGCCCTTTCAGGCTCTCGTCCACGTCGGTATGTTCAATAATGCTGAGGTGTTCACCGGTGGGAACAAAGACAATCTCCGCCACCTGGTTCCCGTCTGCATCATTCACGTAAAATTTGTTATGGCCTTCCAGAATATCCATGGTTCCTCGCTTATTTTTGGCGATACTTCAGCGCGCCGCTCGGGCAGGTATCAATCACGCGTATGACGGTCTCAACGTCCACCTCATCCGGCACGATCCACGGTTTACGTTTCAGGTTGAACAGCTTCGCGCTGCCGCGCACGCAGTTTCCTGAATGTTTGCAAATCCCGGTATTGAAGTAGACGTCGATCTTCTCACCGGTGTAGGCCCGGTATCCCGCTTCCAGTAGCTCTTTATCCACGACATAGCCTCTGTTGTTATTATGTTGGTGAATGGGTTATAGCACAGGAAAGCGGGGGGCGGTTAGCGTCGGTAAGCGAGCGATCGTACCAGTCTGTCGCCGAGTTTCTGGATAGTCTGCACCAGCAGCAGTAGCACGATGACCGTGCCAGCAATCAGGGTGTTATCGAAGCGTTGATAGCCATAGCGAATGGCCAGGTCTCCCAGCCCGCCGCCGCCGACAACGCCCGCCATGGCGGAAAAACCGATCAACATCACAATGGTCAGCGTAATTCCCGCCACCAGCGCGGGCAGCGCTTCGGGCAAGAGCACCCGGCTGACAATATGCCAGTGGCTGCCCCCCATCGACTCCACCGCTTCAATGCGCCCCCTATCCACCTCATCCAGCGCGCTTTCAACAATGCGTGCGAAAAAGGGAAAGGCGCCAAGCATAATGGGTACCACGGCGGCGGTGCTGCCAAGCGTGGTGCCGACAATCCACCGGGTGACCGGGATAAGGGCAATGAGCAAAATAACAAAGGGCAAGGCTCGACCAATATTGACGAGGCTATTGAGCACCACAGCCACCGCCCGGTTGGGTAACACACCGTCTTTACGCGTGATAAACAGCAGCACGCCAACGGGTAATCCAATGGCTACCGTAAAGAGCGTCGCCAGCGCCACCATGTAGAGGGTTTCCAGGGTGGCGTTAATCATTAAGTCCTGAAAACGATCCCAGTTCACGCTACGCATCTCGCCCCCGTCTCTGACTCATATTTTGCCAGGAAAGCACGATCGGTTTCGCCATCCTGCAGCAGCATTTGACGCAGCCGCCCTTCCCGACGCGACATAATTTGCGAAAGCGACCCGCTCTCAATGAGCGCCCCCTGCTCCAGCAGGGCCGCTGCATGGCAGATCTGCTTCACGACCGTCATTTCGTGGGTGATCAGCACAATGGTGATATTGAGCTGCTGTTGAATATCAGCCAGCAGATCGAGAATAGCGCGAGTCGTTTCCGGGTCGAGCGCGCTGGTCGCTTCATCGCACAGCAGGTAGCGAGGCTGTACCGCCAGCGCACGGGCAATGCCCACCCGTTGCTTCTGACCACCTGAGAGCTGCGAGGGCCACGCGTGACCAAAATTCCCCAGCCCCACCAGTTCGAGCAGGGCGGCAACCCGCTGCTGGCGCAACGGGCGCGGGACACCGGCAATCTCCAGCGGCAGATCGATATTGTCGTTGACGGTACGCGAGTGCAGCAGATTGAAGTGCTGGAAGATCATGCCCATCTGCTGGCGCTGCTGGCGAAGCTGCGCCACGCCCAGCGTGGCGATGTCCTGGCCATCGATAAGTACGCGGCCCGACGTCGGCTGTTCAAGGCGATTCAGACAGCGCAGCAGGGTGCTTTTTCCCGCCCCGCTGCGCCCGAGAATGCCAAAGATGGTTCCTTCTTCTATCGACAGCGAAATGTCCGTCAAGGCCGGCGCGGTTGCGCCGGGATACTGTTTACTGATGTGCTCGAGTTTAATCATGCTGTGGCGCCGTAACGGGGATCACCGAGCCGTTGTATTTCTCGCGGATAAACGCTGCCACCTGCGGGGAAGTTAAGTCTTTCGCGAGTTCGGCAATACGCGGGTCTTTCAGCAATTCAGGCGTGGTGACCAGCAGGTTGGCATAAGGGTTGTTGCTGGCAGATTCCAGCCCTAAAGCATCTTTCGCCGGAACCAGCCCCGCTTCCAGAGCATAGTTGCCGTTGATCACCGCAGCGTCCACATCGTCTAACGCGCGCGGGATTTGCGGCGATTCAATCTCCACAATCTTGATTTTCTTCGGGTTGTCGCTGATGTCAGCAGGCGTAACCAGCGTCGAGGCCGCGTCGCCGCTGGCCTTCAGTTTCAGCACGCCTTTGCTCTGCAACAGCCACAATGAACGGCTGAGGTTGGTGGCGTTATTCGGCACGGCAATGCTTGCCCCTTCCGGTAATTCATCCAGTGATTTCACCTTACGGGAATAGATACCCAGGGGTTCAATATGAACTTCAGCAGCCACGCTGAAGGTTTTTCCCAGCGCCTTCTCCTGATCTTTCAGGTACGGCAGATGCTGGAAATAGTTGGCATCCACCTCTCCGGAAGCCAGTAACTCATTCGGGTTTATCCCGCCGCTGCTCATCTCGATAATTTTCAGATTGAGTTTAGGATCGATTTTTTTCACATACTCCAGGATTTCCGCATGGGGAATAGGATCGGCGGCGATACGTAACGGTGCGGCGTGCAGCGTTTGTGAAACCAGTAAAGCGAGCCCAGCCAGCGTAAAGAATGCAGATTTCATCATCGTCTTATCTCTTATTGTTTATTAAAACTGTGGTTCGCTGTTGAGGTGATCCGCGTAAAAACGGTTTGCCACATCAGGATGAGAACGCAGTCGGCCTTTCAAATAATTCCAGCCCACTTCGCGTAACAGGGGGTTGAGCGGATCGCTGGTTGGTCCGTGTGCCAACCGCGCGAGGGAGTCGGGCAGTTGAAAGACCGGCACGACCGCATTCAACTGTGCGCCGAGGAAGAAAGCGTATGACAGGCGCTCCCGGCCAGCCTGCGGGGAGACGACCCGGTGTACGGTAGCGCGCAGATAGCCATTGGTTGCCAGTTCGAGCAGTTCGCCGATGTTGACCACAAATGCGCCAGGCAGCGGCACCGCGTCCACCCATTCATTCGGCGAGACCTCAACCTGCAAACCGCCCTGCTCGTCCTGCAATAACAACGTCAGGAAACCCGAATCTTTATGCGCGCCAACGCCCTGGCGGGATTCATTTTCACTGCGCCCCGGATAGCGGATCAGCTTGATGTGCTCGTTGGGATATTCGCCGTAAAGGTCATCGAAGGCGTTTCTCGGCAGGGACAGCGCTTCGGCAAAAGCCCGCAGAAGTTCAAGCGCCACGTCGGTCATTTTATGCTGCCAGAGAGTGATCACATCACGCATTTCCGGCAGCGCTTCGGGCCACTGATTGGGTCCCTGCATGCGTTGCCATACCGGGCCAGTGCTGCTTTCGATGGCAGAGCGTTCAGCGCCGATATCAAATTGCTCGCGGTAGTCCGGCTGGCTGCGGGTAATTTCCGATCCCGCGCGGTTATAGCCGCGAAAATGCGGTGAATTGGCCATCCTGACCTTCAGCTTTTCCTGCTCCGGCAGGGCAAAAAACTCACGCGAGACGCGCTGCACGTCGTCCAGCAACGCCTGAGAAATACCGTGCCCGGTAAGATAAAAGAACCCCACATCGCGGGCCGCTTTCCCCAGGTCTTCAAGAAAGGCTTGGCGCTGTTGAGGATCGCCTTGCAACCGGGAGAGTTCAATAACAGGTAATGAGAGATTTTGCGCTGTGCTCATCGTTTTTTTCCAGCTTATGACAATGCGCTCACCTTGCCATTTCGCCACATAGTGCACTACGAAGATTTCTGTCTATCGATATCAAAAAGCCAGCAATGGGCTTGCAAGAATAAGGGTTAAATTTTATTCCAGTGGCGCTTTCACTCTGACCACTTTTATTTATAAATAACGTTCGCATCTACCCCAAAATAATTACCCACATATATTTTTCACCTTGAGAACATTCTTATTGCGCACGTTGCCTTTTCATTCTCTCACGCGCAATTTGTAAACTCATGTAATTCATTTCCGCGGCGGGTTAACGATAAAAACACCCGGTATTATGCGGCAGGCACGGAGGAATCGAACCAGTAAGCAACGGATATCCTAACCATTTATAAGATACCGACCTGTAAAATAACGAAGCGGTATATTTCGCAGCGGCAACCACTTCGCGCCAAAATAAAGCGAAACTGTAATTTGACTCTTCCAGCATAACGACTAATGTTAATTCCTGAACGACAAATGATACGAATTAAAAAATCGTATCTCCTGACATAAACGCAACAAGAGGGTTGATATATGGCAGAACATCGTGGTGGTTCCGGTAATTTCGCTGAAGACCGTGATAAAGCATCTGAAGCTGGACGTAAAGGCGGCCAGCACAGCGGTGGTAATTTCAAAAACGATCCGCAACGCGCGTCTGAAGCAGGTAAGAAAGGGGGACAGAACAGTCACGGCGGGGGCCGTAAATCTGATAACTCCTGATCTTATTTAAGTCTCTTATAAATAAACCAGAGAGCATGCTGCGGGCCCCCAGGCTCGCAGTACCCTTTACTTATTTAACCGGAGCGTAAATATGAACATGAAAAGTATCGAAGACGTTTTTATTCATCTTCTGTCCGATACCTACAGCGCAGAGAAGCAACTCACCCGAGCACTCAGTAAGCTTGCCCGAGCTGCTTCCAGTGAGAAACTGAGCGCCGCGTTTACGGCTCACCTTGAGGAAACGCAGGGACAGATTGAGCGTATTGACCAGATTGTCGAGCAGGAATCTGGCATTAAGCTGAAGCGAATGAAATGCGTTGCGATGGAAGGTCTCATTGAAGAGGCCAATGAAGTCATTGAGAGCACTGAGAAAGACAACGTACGTGATGCTGCATTGATTGCCGCAGCGCAAAAAGTCGAACACTACGAAATTGCCAGTTACGGTACCCTTGCCACATTAGCTGAGCAACTTGGCTATAAAAAAGCCGTCAAACTTCTTGCCGAAACGCTTGAAGAAGAGAAAGAAACCGATCTTAAACTCACCGATCTGGCCGTAGGGAATATTAACCAAAAAGCGCAAAAATAACGCTTTAACACAGGTTAAATAAAATGAGCATCAGTCCCAGGACAATTAAACGGTGCCATTTAGCGGCAGCTATAATATGGCTCATTCTCGCCATACCCTCCATTATCTGGTGGAAGAATAGCGTGCTCTGGGTCATTATCATCAGCATTTACGCAAATATAGTCGGCCACTTATCTGGCTATACTGCCGCGCGTGCCGACCAGGCTGCTGAAAGTGAGACCAAATAACCACGCCAATGCAGAGGAAATAATGATGAATCACGTAGAACACTACCATGACTGGCTACGCGATGCCCATGCGATGGAAAAGCAAGCCGAATCGATGCTGGAATCCATGGCCAGCCGTATTGAAAATTATCCCGACTTACGTGCTCGTATCGAACAACATATTAATGAGACAAAACGCCAAATTACATTGCTGGAAGAAATACTCGACCGCAATGATATTTCACGTTCGGTTTTAAAAGATTCAATGAGCAAAATGGCGGCCCTGGGACAGTCCATTGGCGGCATGTTCCCCTCCGATGAGATCGTAAAAGGCTCAATCAGCGGCTACGTTTTCGAGCAGTTTGAAATTGCCTGTTATACCTCCCTGCTGGCAGCCGCCAAAAAAGCGGGTGATACCGCCTCGATACCCGCCATTGAGACCATCCTGGCGGAAGAGCGCGAAATGGCCGACTGGCTGATTCGCCATATTCCGCAAACGACGGAACAGTTCCTGCTGCGCTCAGACGCGGACGGCGTTGAAGCGAAAAAATAACTGGAGAGGGAGAGTCTATGTTCCGACACGTAAAACAGCTGCAGTATACGGTTCGCGTGGCCGAACCCAATCCGGGCCTGGCCAATCTGTTACTGGAACAGTTTGGCGGCCCGCAGGGCGAACTTGCCGCCGCCTGTCGTTACTTCACTCAGGGGCTGAGCGATGACGATCCTGGCCGCAAAGATATGCTGATGGATATCGCGACCGAGGAGCTGAGCCACCTCGAAATTATCGGCACCCTGGTCGGTATGCTTAACAAAGGGGCCAAAGGCGAACTGGCGGAAGGGGTTGAAAGTGAAGCGGAACTGTATCGGTCAATGACCGAAAACGGCAACGACAGCCACATTACGTCGCTGCTATACGGCGGGGGTACGCCGCTGACCAACTCGGCGGGCGTGCCGTGGACCGCAGCCTACATTGACACCATCGGCGAACCCACCGCCGACCTGCGCTCAAACGTGGCGGCGGAAGCCAGAGCCAAGATCATTTATGAACGACTGATCAACGTGACTGACGATCCGGGGGTTAAGGATGCGCTGGCGTTTCTGATGACGCGTGAGGCGGCGCACCAGCTCTCCTTTGAAAAGGCGCTGCAGTCCATCCGCAATAATTTTCCTCCCGGAAAATTGCCGCCAATCGAGGAGTACACCAACAAGTACTACAATATGTCTGAAGGTGGAGAAGTTCGCGGAAGCTGGAACAGCGATAAGCATTTCGACTACGTGGAATCTCCCCAGCCAGCGGTTGACGGAGGAGACGGCAGTGCAAGCGTAACGCTTACGACCGAGCAGGCCACGCTGGTCAAAGCAATGTCTGCACGCACGAAGTCCGATCCAAACGCCGATCCGCTAACCGGCGCCGAGCTTGGCGCAGGGAAGAAAAAACCGTAATCGGTTTTGCCAGGTAGCCTGACGCTACCTGGCAATTCTCGTTAGCCCTCCGTTCCAGAGGTACGGCCCATGTTCGAACTCTATGCGTTTCATCTGGCCAGAATACAATTCGCCTTTACCGTCTCGTTTCACATCCTTTTTCCCGCCATCACCATCGGGCTTGCCAGCTATCTGGTGGTGCTCGAAGGCATGTGGCTGCGTACCAAAAACGACGTCTGGCGCTCGCTGTACCATTTCTGGCTAAAGATTTTTGCCGTCAACTTTGGCATGGGCGTGGTGTCCGGGCTGGTGATGGCTTACCAGTTCGGGACTAACTGGAGCGGTTTTTCCCAGTTCGCAGGCAGTATCACCGGCCCGCTGCTGACCTATGAGGTGCTCACCGCCTTCTTCCTTGAAGCCGGTTTTTTGGGCGTGATGCTGTTCGGCTGGAACAAGGTCGGCCCTGGCCTGCACTTCTTCGCGACCTGCATGGTGGCGCTGGGTACCCTGATGTCTACCTTCTGGATCCTCGCCTCCAACAGCTGGATGCACACTCCGCAGGGCTTCAGTATTCAGAACGGCCAGGTGATCCCTGAGGACTGGCTGGCAATTATCTTTAACCCCTCCTTCCCGTATCGGCTGATCCACATGTCTATCGCCGCCTTTCTGAGCAGCGCGCTGTTTGTGGGCGCATCGGGCGCGTGGCACCTGCTGCGGGGCAACGACACGCCCGCCGTGCGTAAAATGTTCTCAATGGCGATGTGGATGGCGCTGCTGGTCGCCCCCATCCAGGCGGTGGTCGGCGATATGCACGGCCTGAACACGCTGGAGCACCAGCCCGCCAAGATTGCCGCCATCGAAGGGCACTGGGAGAACCCGCCGGGCGAAGCGACGCCGCTGCTGCTGTTTGGCGTGCCGGACATGGAGGAAGAGCGCACCAAATACGGGCTGGAGATCCCCGCGCTCGGCAGCCTGATCCTGACCCACAGCCTGGATAAACAGGTTCCCGCCCTGAAGGACTTCCCGAAAGAAGATCGACCGAACTCCCTGATTGTCTTCTGGTCGTTCCGCGTTATGGTCGGGATGGGGCTGCTGATGATTGCGCTCGGCGCGCTCAGCGTCTGGCTGCGCTATCGGCACCGGCTATACCACTCGCGTCCGTTCCACTGGTTTGCCCTCTGCATGGGGCCCGCCGGGCTCCTCGCACTGCTGGCCGGCTGGGTGACCACCGAAGTGGGCCGGCAGCCGTGGGTAGTCTACGGCTACCTGCGCACCATCGACGCCGTATCGCTGCACAGCACGCTGCAGATGAGCATCAGCCTGCTGGCCTTTATCGTGGTCTACTGTTCGGTATTTGGCGTGGGCTATGTCTATCTCGTTCGGCTAATTAAGAAAGGGCCGCAGCCTGTTGGCACGCTAACCTCTAACACTTCGGGCACCCCTGCCCGTCCGCTGTCTGCCGCTGAATCGGTTCCCGAAGAGGAGAGAAGCTGATGGGCGTTGATATCTCGGTTATCTGGTTTGCAATCATCGTCTTCGCCACGCTGATGTACATCATCATGGACGGCTTCGATCTCGGGATTGGGATGCTCTTCACCTTTGTGGGTGATGCCAAAGAGCGCGACGTGATGGTAAACAGCGTGGCCCCGGTCTGGGACGGAAATGAAACCTGGCTGGTGCTGGGCGGTGCGGGGCTGTTTGGTGCGTTTCCGCTGGCCTATGCGGTGATCATTGATGCGCTGACCATTCCCCTTACCGCCATGCTGATTGGCCTGATCTTTCGCGGCGTGGCGTTCGAATTTCGCTTCAAGGCGACGCCGTCGCACCGCAAATTCTGGGACTACTCCTTTGCTGGCGGATCCTTGCTCGCCACGTTCAGTCAGGGGATCGTCGTCGGGGCGATGATCAACGGTTTCGATGTGGAAGGCCGACGCTTTGTCGGCTCATCGCTGGACTGGCTGACGCCGTTCAACCTGTTCTGCGGGCTGGGGCTGATTGTCGCTTATACCCTGCTGGCGACGACCTGGCTCATCATGAAAAGCGAGGGCGCCCTGCAAACCCGCATGCGCGAGCTGACCCGCCACGTACTGCTGGCGCTGATGGTGGTCATCGCCGTGGTCAGCATCTGGACGCCTCTTGGCTGGCAGTACGTGGCCGACCGCTGGTTCACCCTGCCGAATTTCTTCTGGTTCCTGCCGGTCCCCCTGCTGGTGGCGGTGTTTAGCCTGTGGATCTGGCGACTGACCCGCAATCCGAACAGCCATGCCCGCCCGTTCCTGCTCACCCTGGGACTCATCTTCCTCGGGTTTAGCGGTCTGGGCATCAGCCTGTGGCCGCACATTATTCCGCCGCGTATTACCCTGTGGGAGGCCGCCGCGCCGCCTGCCAGCCAGCTGTTTATGCTGGTCGGGACGCTGCTGATTATTCCGGTGATTCTGGTGTACACCGCCTGGAGCTACTACGTCTTTCGGGGCAAAGTATCTGATACGGAAGGCTATCACTGAGGTGCGCTATGGCAGGCTGGCATACACGAGCCATTATTTATCAGATTGATACAGCCCTGTTTTACGACCTGAACGGCGATGGCTGCGGGGACATCGCCGGAATTGGGGCCAAGCTGCGCTACATCCGCCGGATGGGGGCAACGGTTATCTGGATCACCCCGTTTTATCTGACGCCGTTTCTGGATGAAGGCTACGATGTTAGCGACCACCTGCAGGTCGACCCGCGTTTCGGAAAACTGAAGGATATCATCGCGTTTATCGAGCAGGCCCGCGAGCTGGGTATGCAGGTGATTATCGAGCTGCTGATCCAGCACACCTCGGACGCGCATCCCTGGTTTCAACAGGCCCGGCGTAACCCGCACTCCCCTTTTCGCGACTATTACCTGTGGTCCGATAACGACGATGACGACACGCCGCCCATGTTTCCCGGCGTGGAGAAAAGCATCTGGTCATGGGACGAGGAGGCCGGACAATACTACCGGCATATGTTCTATCGCCATGAGCCTGACCTCAATCTCGCCTCGCCTGCCGTACTCAAAGAGATCGACAACATCATCCTCTTCTGGCTCAAGCTTGGCGTATCGGGCTTTCGCCTGGATGCGGCATCTCATCTGACAAAGCAGGCCGGGCGTGGGGATGAGAAAAAGGGGATGTGGATCCTCGAACATATGCGTCAGCTGATTGAGCAACACAACCCGGATGCGATCCTGCTTGGGGAAGTAGACGTCGAGGTCGAGGAATATAAAGACTACTTTGGGGATAACGATCGCCTGAATCTGGTGCTGAACTTCTGGCTCAACAAGTATTTTTACGTCAGCCTGGCCGAGAAAAGCGCCCGCCCGCTGCGCAAGGCAGTGAAGAAAATGATCGTGCCGCCGGATTCCTGCTGCTTCGCCAACTGGCTGCGCAATCATGACGAGCTGGATCTGGAGGGGATCGGCAAAAAAGAGAAGCAGACCGTTCTTGATACCTTTGCCCCGGATGACGACATGAACGTGTATCAGCGCGGCATTCGCCGCCGCCTGGCGCCGATGCTGAATGGCGATCAAAAACGACTGGCGTTCTGTCACGCGGTGCTGTTCTCTCTGCCGGGCGTACCGGTGATGCGCTACGGGGATGAAATCGGCATGGGTGACGATCTGGAGCTGGAAGAGCGTTACGCTGTCCGCACCCCCATGCAGTGGGCAGGCTCGCAGGGCGGCGGTTTTTCGGATGCCGACCCTGACACCTTTATCGCCCCTGTCATCGGTAGCGGTCCTTTCCGCTATCAAAAAATCAACGTGGCGGATTCCCTTCTGCACCGCAACTCGCTTCTGCATCGCATCATTGATATTGCCAATACGCGTTCAGAGTTCCCGGAAATTGGTATGGCGCCGTTTCGACTCATCAACATCGACAACGATGCAGTCCTGGGGCTCTATTATGAAACCGACGAGCGCAGCATTCTGACCTTCGTGAACTTCAGCGACAAGGCGGTTCAGTTCACCGCGAAAGGGATCCGGCACGCCACCTGGACCGCCTGTCTGGCCGACAAACGGTACGAGGATGCGCTACTGCCCGGTAAAACGGTGGAGCTCAATATCGGCGGATACGGCTACCGTTGGTTCTGGACCAACCGCACCGCGCTGCGCTGACTATTTTTTCCGGGTCGACAGCAGGCGCGCCATGACCAGCCCCGCGACCGCGAGCGAACCGAGCAACACTTTCCCCGGCATACCGGAGGAGACGGTCGTGGCACGATCCTTTGCTTCGGCAGAAAAGCGTCCATGGATTTTATGCAGATCGTTGACCGGTTGATCCAGATAGTCCCGGCGGTTTTCGGCGTTCAGCTTATCGGTCATCTGCCCTTCCCACGCCTTTTTTACCATCAGCCTGTCAAGAAAACCGGGGAAGAGAAACTGCCCGACAATCGACTGAACGGTACTGCTGCCCACCCAGAGTTCACGCACCGGTTTCTGCACGACCTTAAAAATGGCGCTGGCCGCCACTTCGGGCTGGAAGACGGGCGGAACGGGGCGCATCGCCCAGGCAAATTTGTTTCTCGCCCAGTCAAACTGCGGCGTATTGAGACCCGGCATTTGCACCATTGAAAGCTGAACCCGGCTGTTTTCGTGCATCAGTTCGGTACGCACGGCGTCGGTGAATCCGCGGATCGCCGCTTTTGCGCCGCAGTAGGCAGACTGAAGGGGGATAGAACGGTAGGCCAGCGCAGACCCGACCTGAATAATTACCCCGCGATCGCGAGGGACCATCAGTTCCAGCGCGGCGCGGGTGCCGTTCACGTAGCCCAGATAGGTGACCTCCGTAACGCGGCGAAATTCATCGGGCGTCATCGTGCGAAACGGTGCCAGCACGGCCCCCATCGCGTTATTGACCCATACGTCAATGGCACCCAGGCGGTACTCAATATCGTTGGCGGCATCGACGACGGCCTGGCTGTCCGCCACATCGGCCTGCACGGCATACGCATTGACCCCAAAACGGCGTAGCTCCTCTTGCGTGGAGTGCAGGCTCTCTTCCTCGCGGGCAATAATACCCACATCGTAACCCGCTTTCGCAAAGTGCAGCGCCGTCGCTTTCCCCACGCCCGCCGTACCGCCGGTAATGACAATTACAGCCATACAACCTCCGCCTTTATTTCAAGCCTGATAGCTTCTCGATCAGTTCAGATAAGGCATAACGGACCGCTTTTTCCACCACATCCTGGCATTCACCGGAAAAGTGCACGGTGCTCGTTTCCGTACGCTCGCCTAAATTCCAGGCGAAGCAGACGGTTCCGGCTGCCGTACCGTCATCCCCACCTTCCGGGCCCGCATATCCGCTGATAGCGATACTGATATCGGCCTGCGCAATGTCGCGAATTTTCGCTGCCATTTCGGTGACCGTTTGTTCACTGACGGCGGTGAAGCGCGCGAGGGTTTCATGACGAACGCCCAGGATCCTCTCTTTCGCCTCATCGCTGAATACCACCATCCCGACATCATAGAATTCCGCCGTGTTCTCCTCGGCACAAAGCGCAACCGCCAGATTGCCGCCCGTGCAGGATTCCGCCGTGGTCAAACGCAGCCCTAAATCCGTGAGTTTTGTCGCCAGCTTTTTCGTTAACTCCCCGACGGTTTCATTTTTATCATGCTCCAGATTATGCATACCGGTGCCTCTTAATTTTCAAAAGGAATGATGGAAATATGACCATTCCTTTCCAGAATAGCGTATTTTATTTCTTTCAACTCCGTCACGCCGTTATTTTGACGCGCTGAAACCAAAATATCATCGCAAGAAACATCCACTTTTTTAAGCTTATCCATGAGTGGAATACCGTTTTCCACTAATATAACCGGCGTGCCATCCAGAATATTCTCAACGGGAGAGAAATACTTTTTCATTAAGCCAAATATAATGTCTACCACCACCAGCGTGGTGATCGTAATCATCGCACCGGTGACCGAAAAATCTTGTCCCAACAGCGCCTGTTGCGTTGCTTCACTGATTATGAGCAGCAGGATCAGATCGAAACTGGTCATTTGCAGCAGCGCGCGCCGTCCAGCCACTTTGAATACCACGACCAGAAAAAGATAAATGGCCAGGGCTCGAAAGACCATATCCATATTCGCCTCCTAAGGGTAAATGAACTGCCAGAAGCGAATTTCTGGCTCGTTGTTTACACGAATTGCATTTGCCCACTTCCCCGCCTTTGACGGCGTCAGAAATAGTCTGACGGTGAATTTTTCATTATGTTTTAGGTTGTTATAGACGAAAAACAGCGTATCTCCCCGGCTGTACATGCTGTCAGGCTGCGGCCAGATGCTGCCCGGCTCATAGACATCACCGCTCTCGCTCGCCATGCTGATGACGTATTCCCCCTGGGTTTTTACCGGGAAGGCGATCTGCAGCGGAAACTCTGTTTCCCGGCGTCCAAAACGCTCATAGTTGAGAGTGAGCGTTTTTGCCGAATTCATTTTTTCCGTATCACTGACCGCCCCGCTCGAAAACAGACCGGCAATCGCCGCGATAATAATAGCCAGCAACAGGATAAAACCGACCTGCCGAAATGCATACTCGAACGTCAGCAAACGATAACTTTCATTTATCCCGGGCAGCTTTTCATTTTTACGATTCATCGTCGCCATCACCGCTTCGCTTATTTTTCGAAATTTATGATTTCTATAAGCAAATGCTTTTAGGACTTATCACATTTGCCACATAAAGGAATAGCAACAATACTTAATAAGTCAAGACAGCCAAAATGAAGGATATCGGATGAAATTATCAGTCATTTCAGCCTTATTAATATTACTGGTTCCCGCCGCCTGGGCAGATAATAACGGCGGGTTACAAAAAGGCGAAGCGCCACCTCCGCCTCATGCGCTGGACGACGGTTATCGAGGCACTGATGACGCGCGGATTATGACCATTACTCAGGCAAAAGGAATGCATGATGGCGCAACCATCTCACTGCGCGGAAACCTGATCGAAGGAAGCGGCGACAAATATGTTTTCCAGGATAAAACGGGAAAAATAGACGTCATCATCCCTAAAGCGGTGTTTGACGACAGAACCGTCAAACCCGATCAGATGATCAGTATTAACGGCTCACTGGATAAGAAATCCTCACCTCCTGTCGTACGCGTCGATCATCTGCAGAAATAAATTCAGCGAAGCGTTAACGCTGTCACTATCCATCAAATCTCACCCCTTGGCCTGTAAGGAGTCAGCAATGAGTGATACCACACAACGTACCAACGCTTTCCCAAAACCGCCGTTCCCTGAGCAGCCGCAAACGCCGCCGGGTCTGGCCTCGAAGATGCAGCCCGTGCCCGATCACGGGGAAAAGAGCTATAAAGGGCATGGCCGACTGGCCGGTAAGAAGGCGCTGATCACCGGCGGCGATTCGGGTATTGGCCGCGCCGTGGCGATTGCCTATGCCCGCGAAGGCGCCGATGTCGCCATCAACTATCTGCCCGAAGAGGAGCAGGACGCCGCTGAGGTGATTGCGCTGATCGAAGCCGAGGGACGGAAAGCCGTCGCGCTTCCCGGCGACGTGCGTGACGAGACCTTTTGCCAGAATCTGGTGGAAGAGGCGGTAGCAAAACTTGGCGGGCTGGATATCCTGGTCAATAACGCCGGTCGCCAGCAGTATCGCGAAACGCTGGAAGAACTCACTACCGAAGATTTTGACGCCACCTTCAAAACCAACGTCTACGCGCCCTTCTGGATCACCAAAGCGGCGCTGCGTCACCTGAAAGCGCCTGCGTCGATCATCAATACCTCCTCCGTGCAGGCGGTACAGCCGAGCGCCGTGCTGCTCGATTACGCGCAGACGAAAGCCTGTCTGGCGGTATTTACCAAGGCCTTAGCGAAACAGCTGGGACCTAAAGGGATACGCGTCAACGCCGTTGCGCCGGGGCCTTACTGGACGGTTCTTCAGTCGAGCGGCGGGCAGCCGATGGAGAAAGTGAAACACTTTGGCGAGAGTTCCCCGCTGGGACGTCCGGGTCAGCCCGTTGAAATCGCGCCGCTGTACGTGACGTTAGCCTCTGACGAATGTTCGTTTACCTCCGGGCAAGTGTGGTGCTCGGACGGGGGCGACGGGACTATTTAAAAATAAAAAGGCTGCGTGAGCAGCCTTTTTTTCGTCTACGGAGTGACAATGTTGAACCAGAAATCAAAGCTATCCATATAGCTCAGCAGCTCATCAAGCTTCGCCTGATTGCCCGTCACCGTTACATCCCCCTGCTCCTGCGCCTGTTTCAGCGTGGTCTCCTTGAGGATGATTTTGTTCAGCGTATCGCGGCTGAGTGTGATTGAGGCATCCGCCTCTTTTGCGACCGTATTCGCGCTGTGATTCAGCACGCCGTTCTCAAGCTCCAGCTTGTACTGACCGCCATCTTTACCCAGGTCAACGTTGAACACCGCTTTTGCATTCGCCGCTCTCATGCCATTGATGTGCACCCCGAGGAAATCAAAGAACATCTCCGGCGACATGGCGCGAACCGTATCCGGGCTGGCGGTATTCGGCGTCGGCAATTTCTGTACGCCGTTACGAAGTTCCTGCGCGCCGGTCAGATAGAAGTTACGCCACGGGCCCGACTCCGCCTGATACCCCATCTGTTCGAGCGCGTCCGCTTCCAGATTACGCGCCGCTTTGTTTGATGGATCGGCAAACACAACCTTGCTTACCACCTGCGCGACCCAGCGGTAGTTACCCTGCGCATAATCGGCTTTGGCTTTTTCAAGGATGGCGCTGGCACCGCCCATATAGTGAACATATTTTTTCGCGGCATCGACGGGCGGGAGTTCGTCGAGCGTTGCCGGATTACCGTTAAACCAGCCAAGGTAAAACACATAGGTCGCTTTCACGTCATGGCTTACCGAGCCGTAATAGCCGCGGCCCGACCAGGATTTGGCTAACCCGTCCGGCAGCGCAAAATTGGCCGCGATTTCATCACGCGTCAGCCCTTTGTTCGCCAGTCTCAGCGTCTGGTCATTGATATACCGGTACATATCGCGCTGGCTTTTCATCAGCTTCACCACGTTGTCGTTGCCCCACGTCGGCCAGTGGTGCTGCGCCATGATGATTTCAGCCTTATCACCCCAACGCTCAATGGCGCTGTTGATGTATTTCGACCAGGCCAGCGGGTCGCGGATCTTCGCCCCGCGTAATGAGTAGGTGTTATGCAGCGTGTGGGTCACATCTTCCGCCGCCTCAATCATCTTCTTCTCTTCAACGTACCACAGCATTTCAGACGGCGCTTCTGACCCCGGCGCCATCATAAAGTCATACGTCAGACCGTCGATAACCTCTTTCTGACCATCTTCGGTGATGTAATGAGTCGGCTCGATCAGCGTCACCGTCCCGGCAGACGTGGTCGTCCCGAGACCCGCGCCAACCTGGCCTTTTGCGTCCGGCTTCAGCAGGTTGCCGTACATGTAGCTGGCCCGGCGGCTCATCGCATTCCCGGCCATGATGTTTTCGGAGACCGCTTCTTTCATAAAGCCTGCCGGGGCATAAACTTTCACTTTGCCCGATTTCACATCGGCTTCGTCAACCACGCCGCGCACGCCGCCATAGTGGTCAACGTGACTATGGGTATAAATCACCGCCACCACCGGACGTTTACCGCGGTTTTTATAATAGAGATCCATCCCCACTTTGGCGGTTTCGGCAGAGACCAGCGGATCGATAACCGTGATCCCCTCTTTGCCTTCCATGATGGTCATGTTTGACAGGTCGAGGTTACGGATCTGGTAAACGCCGTCCGTCACTTCGAACAGGCCGCTGATGTTAATCAGCTGCGCCTGACGCCACAGGCTTGGGTTTACCGTATCCGGCGCTTTTTGCCCTTCTTTGATAAAAGCGTATTGCTGCGGGTTCCAGATAACATTGCCCTTTTCACCCTTAATAACATCCTGTGGCAGCGGAGCAATAAAGCCTTTATGAGCGTTGCTGAAATCGGTTTTATCAAAAAATGGCAGCTGGCCATACAGCGCATCATTATTTGCTTTGGTATGGGTGGTAGCTTCTTTTGCCGTTGACTGCGCCATGGCAGGAGCAGCCACCAGCGAGGTGGATAACAGACCGGCAACGGTCATTGCGTTAACAAGAATTTTCAGTTTCATAAATCCCCTACACGTCATAATTACGTTCGGATATGTGTTTAGGAAATAAGGTTACCAGCCAATTATTTCTTTCCCCATTCAAATAACGTTTAAAAATAAACAAACTTAACCTGTTGTCGTCATTGCAAGGCAGGATAATGTTCACTCCATTTATTCAATCCAGGATAACCAATGAAGATAACGCCATTTTTTATCGTTATATTTAGCCTGAGCACCGTAACCGCCTGTCGCTCTGCTCCACCCGATAAAGTCGAACAGATTAACCATTTGCAGGTTCCTTTAATTTTACCCGGCGAGAAACCACCTGCTGTAGCGACGTCACACATTGCGTCGCTCTATCAGGAGAATAAACACCAAATTGATTCATTAACACGCAGACTCAAATCACAGTATCTTCAGGATGTCTCGGCAAAAGATATTTTTAAAGAAGACAGTCCCGTCCAATCCGTCTACGCCTCCCTCACCAGGCTGGAACAGTTAGATATGATAAACCAGCAATACCTGAAAGATAAAAATGAAGCTGGCCTGAGAAATATCAATCTCATCCTTAAACCCTTAATAACGGGTTAAACGATAAAAAGCCCGACTACAGGGTAGCCGGGCTTTTTTATCATCGATAAGAACACAGGGACTAATCGTGTTGCCCAAAGCGGTAGGTCAACCCAGCCGTAACGGAGCTAATATCGCTGCTGACGCCAATCTGGTTGGCATTACCCACGTTGCTGACCCACTGGTACTCCATGCGGCCAGCCCAGTTTTTATTGAATGCGTATTCCGTACCGACTGCCGCAAGCGGGCGTACACCGGTCTCAAAACGATTGTGACCACTCACATCAGATTCAGCACGGTAGCCCATCGCACCCGCACGGCCATAGATATCCCAATTGTTCGTCACGGCATAACTGGCTTTTAAAGACATCTGCAGGCCCTGGGCTTTCATTTGTCCACCCGCGCTATGCTGGCCTTTTATCTGCATATTGCCCAGATAATCATAACCGCCTTCAACCGCAAGCCATGGCGTAATTTGGTAACCCGTATAGACACCGCCGCCGACATTATCGTGGTCGATATCAAAATGGTTAGCGCTGTTATTACTCTCGAGTGTTTTAGAGCCTGTATTGGTGTCAAAATAATGTGACCAGCCAAATTTCGCCCCACTATACCAGGTGCCTGCGTCTGCGGCGGCAAAAGCGGTCGTGGCGGTACATGTATTTACCAGAATTAAAGCTACCAATGTCTTTTTCATACGTATCCTGTTTACTTCGTCAAAATTTATTTCGGTGAGCAAACAGTAAACAAAAACGAGAATGTCGTTAATTCGTTTTTAGTTTAATTTTAAACTTACATTAAAACGACTCCGGTAAATTTCTGATTTCAAGGAGATATCCACCTCTTTTGAACGAGATATATTCACCTTGCTTAAGGGCCGATAATACGTTGAGAATACTGCTACGCGATAACAGCGTGCGGTCCTGGATATATTCGAGGATCGTCGTGCGCATTCGTGCTTCCTCAGGTAATAAGATCATCTCCTGAAGATGGTTGCGAATAACGGAATAAGTCCGTTGCTGCAGGACCTGGGCATCCCGATAAATTAAATAGGCTGTATGATAGGAGAGAAGTGCGGCCACCTCTTCCCATACCCCCTGCTGGCGGAACAGTTCCGCCGCACGTTCGGCATCCACCCGTAAAAGCGTCGACTCGGTTTCCACTCGCAAAATATGCCCCTGCGTCGGCTGGATCATTTCTGCAATACCGAAGAGATGGGGTTCGTAAACCGTGACCAGCAGCAGGCCGTCGGACGCGCGCAGCAGGGACAATCCGCCCTCTAAAAAGAGATACATTTGCTGCCGACCTTTGTGTTTCCACGTCACGCGCTTGCGCGGCACCACTTTCATTTTCTCCGCTATCGGCTCAAGGATCGCGGTCAGTCGTTCAATCGATTGTTCAGGACGAACAGGCGGTAAAATATGCATGGCACAACCTTATAACATCGGGTAACTGCCAGTATAGACCCTATAATTTAAGCGGCTACCGTACACAATACCTGAAGATATAACAGCGGAAACCGCCTCAGTAAAAAGAAAGCGTGTTTATTTTTAAATATTCCGGCACGGCATAAATGCCTTTTATGTTAATGATATTTATATAGATGGTTAACATGATGTTTTATTTGCATGCAATCCCGCATGCAAACTCTGTCAAATGACGATTTTGACGATAATTTTAAATAGCCATTCCTCTCTCCCTGCCACTGCGCCCACACAATAAAACAGCATATAAATCTATACACAAACTTAAAACTGGATATTTGAGTTTAAAAAATTCATTTAAACGACATTTACGTTTACCAAAACAACCAGTAATGGTCTTATATTCCAACCAAAGGCAAGGGGTGTGGTACGTTGTTCTGCAACACAGCGCTCAACCGCCTGGGAGACAAAAATGATGATGAAAACGGGAAATAAAAGCATGTTCAATAAAACAGTTATCGCAGTCGCTATGATGTTTTCGGGCGCGGCAATGGCAGCGGAAAGCACCGGCGTTGCGGGTGGCACAATCACCTTCAATGGATCTGTATCCGATACAACCTGTGACGTGACCACCAACAATGGTTCCGATTTTACGGTGAACCTGGCGCCTATTTCACTGACCGATATGGGTACCAGTACCGGCGTTGTCAGCGCCAATAATAAAGACTTCACCATGAGTCTGAAAAATTGCACTGCCGCCGACACCGCAACCAAAACGCTGAAAATCACCTTCTCAAGCAGCAACCTGTCTGATGACGGTAAATACCTGAAGAACTACAGCGAAAGCGGCGCTGAAGGGGTCGGTATTACCCTGACCAAGGATGGCACCACCGCCGTTCCGTTCGACACCGCGTTCAACACCGGTCTGACTTCTGATGATGTTTCCGGTACCGACGGCGTTACGCTGACCATGCACGCGAATTACTACAACTTCGGCGGTTCTGCCGTGACGACCGGTAAAGTCGTTACCGACGCAACTTACTCCTTTAGCTACGATTAATAGCCCAACCGGGGAGCAATCCCCGGTTTTTAATGACCATGAAAAAACATATTTTCTTTCTCTTCGTTGCGTTCGCTTCACACGCGGCTCAGGCCAGTGTGGTAATAAACCAGACGCGTGTAATTTATTCCAGCGAAGCAAAATTCGTTACCGTGCAATTAGTGAATGAGAGCGATAAAACTCACCTGGTACAGTCCTGGCTTGATCAAGGTGACGCTTCAGCTGCCCCGGAAAAGATTAAAGTTCCCTTTTCCGTCATGCCGCCGGTTGTCAAAATGGATGGCCACAGTGGTCAAACGCTGAAAATCGCCGCGACAAATATCTCTTCTCTGCCCTCAGACAGAGAAAGCGTATTTTGGTTAAACGTGCTGGATGTTCCGCCAACGCCGGAAGGCAGTAACGATAATTATCTCCAGGTGGCGATTCGCAATCGCATTAAGCTGTTTTATCGCCCCGCCTCGTTGCAGGAACTGGACAGTAAAATTGTCGAAAAGGTCACTATTTCCACCTCAGGAAGTCAAACCTGTCTCAAAAACAGTTCCCCTTATTATTTAACCATTCCACAGGTTGTGACCTGGCAGGGCGGAAAATTGAAGCAGAATCGAGACGATAATTTACTGAGCGATACCGCTTTTATTCCGCCTTACGGTTGCGCGCTGGTTTCCAACAAAATCCAGGCCGGTTCTCAGTATCGTATTACATGGCTTGATGATTACGGCGCCAAAAGATTCAGCACCCTTCACTGATTATTTTTATGGCTATGCCTGGTTCAATTCTGATGAAGAACAGATCCCTGTTTCGTAAAAGCCTGTTGGTTCACTCCGTCAGCCTCGCCTTATGTTCCTTTGGGGCGAGCGGTGAGACATTTAATAGTAGCCTGCTGGTCGGTAATTCAGCCAATATGGACTGGAGCAATTCAAAACTGGTCATGACACCGGGCGCGTACGATCTCGACGTATATGTGAATAACGCATGGCGCGGGAAATTCGACATGACGATTGCCAATGACGGTAAAGGGAGCCTGCTGGTTCAGAAAGACGACGTCCCGCTGCTCGGTATTCTGGAACTCGACGAGTACATTACGGATAAATCAAACGGGCAAATCGACATCAGTACCCTGCTACACGGCGGAAAAAGCACGCTGGCGCCAGGAGAATTGCGTCTGGATTTAGAAGTACCCCAGGCCTTTGTGGTGACCGAAAAACAGAACTGGGTGGCCCCACAAAAATGGGACCAGGGGATTAATGGGGTATTTACCAACTACAACCTCAACTATTACAACTTTTATGGCCTGCGTGAAGGGTATACCAACAGCGATAATATCTATTTATCGCTAAACAGCGGCTTGAATATGTATGGCTGGCATCTCCTCGATAACTCGACGTGGATGCGCTACAGCAATATGGGTAAAGGATATTGGATTAACACCACACGCTATCTTGAAAAACCGATTGTCGGTATTGAGGCATTAATGCGCGTGGGGCGTACCTACACCACGTCCGATTATTTTGACACGATTCGTTTTCGCGGCCTGACGCTGAATAAAAGCCGTCAAATGCTGCCGGACAGCGAACGCGTGTATATGCCGGTCATCAGCGGAATTGCCACCAGTTCGGCCGTGGTCAGCGTTTACCAGGATGGACATATCATCCATCAGATTACCGTCCCTGCCGGGCCCTTTGCGATCCGCGATTTAATGCCCACCGGCTCGCGTGGGGATCTCTCTGTTGAGGTAAAGAACAGCGGCGGAACGATAGAGCGCTTTGCGGTTCCCTTTTCGTCTATCCCGGACATGCTGCGTCCCGGTTCCAGCGACTACCAGTTTAACGTCGGTGAGGTGGACATGCGCGGCATCAATGACCACAGCCAGTTTGCGCAGTTCAGCTACTCTCGCGGTATTAATAACTATGTGACGGCAACCGCCGGGAGCATCTGGAGCGCGGACTATTTCTCCTTTCTGCTCGGCGGTGCTCTTTCTGTTCCCTATGCGGGATCGCTATCCGCGTCGCTTGAACAAGCGCAGTATCGCTTGCCGGGCGATAATCGACGCCGGGGAGAAAAATACGCGCTCTCATGGAGTAAATCCTTCCCGACGCAAACTAACCTGACGCTGGCGTCGTATTACTATCGCACTCAGGATTACGCATCGTTTAACGATTATGTGTTGGCGAAGTCCAATATTCAGGATTATGGCGGCACCGGCACGTCAACCATCAACAGCAAGCAGGCTTTTAGCGCCAACCTCAACCAGCCGCTGGGGGATGGGTTTGGTCGACTTTCCCTGACGGCGTACTGGCGCGATTACTGGCGCGGCCAAAAGACTAGCCGCCAGTATAATCTGACCTGGAGCAACGCGTATAACAGCGTGAATTATGGGGTTTCACTGCGCCGCTCTGAAGTCACTCAGTCGTACTATAACTATGAAACAGATTACGAAGGTGATGTTGTTACGTCGCTGCGCACCCGTGGGAAGACGGAAAATAATCTTTATTTCTCCGTCAATGTTCCGATGTCACTCTTCGGCAGTCCGGGAAGCGTTGCTTCGCATGCGACGGTTCAGCAGGGGAAATACGCTTCATCAGATATAAGCATGAGCGGCAGCGCCCAAGATGTCGATTACAGCCTTATGCTGGCGCATGACAGTGAGGGTAATTCCCGCTCCGCCGATCTCTATACCAACTGGAAAAACAGTGTCACCAGCCTGAATAGCGGGCTGACGCTTTCGCGCGAGTATCGCCAGGCCAGCCTCGGCGTAAGCGGCAATATTCTCGCGTGGCGCGGCGGGGTCATCACCTCACCAAACAATGGCCGAAACTTTGTCATTCTCGAGGCCCCTGGCGTCGAAAACGCCGTGGTCAATGGGGATACCTCTACGCGCACGAATCGCAACGGTATTGCCCTTATCGCCAGCGCAACGCCTTACCGGCTGAATAACTTCCATCTGGAACAGGATGGTTCAAAAAGCAGCGACGTCGATTTACAGGGGAATTTACTCAACATTGCCCCTTACGAAGGCAGCATAACGTATCTGAAGTACAAGACCGATACGCGCAAGGTTTATACCTTCGACGTGCTGGACAGTGAGGGCAATAAACTCCCCTTCGGCGCATTGGTTTCAGATAGCCATCATCAGGAACTGGGTTATGTCGCCCAGGGGAGCCAAATTTTTGTGAAGTCTGACGCACAGCCAGAGGCAATTCGCATTAATACCAGTAAAGGCAAAGTCAAAAAATCCTGTGTTATTACGCAGCCGACAGAGCATGCCGTCAATATCTGCCGGTAACCGACCACGAGTATGAAATCGATCATGAGCAAATCTTTATTTTTCATCTTTGCCGTATTCAGCCTGATAACGATCCCTGGCTTTTCGGCCCAGGCGGCACCACAGGCCCGAGGCGTGACGGGGGATACCTGCCGTAATAGCGGCATTATATTTAAAAGCGTGGCGGAAGCGGATAAATCGCTTAATTTATCGTCTGCATTTATCACCTCGACAGTGGTTGAAAAGACATATACCACCAGCTGGTCGGGGAGTATGACCTGTACCTATGGCAACGTGGGTATTGGGGGAGTATTTCAGGATCACCTCTACTATTTCACTGGGTTTAATAACAACCCGGTGTATTTGAATTTTAACAGTGCTGACGGTGAAAACAGTTACTGGATTAAGGTGACCTCTGAAATAACCGGCAGCAGTAAAGTCACGGTGAGCGGTATTGTGGGGATACACTCGCTCTCCTACCAAACGCAATATACCTTACGAGCAGAGTTACTTTCCTCGGCGCCTGTTGGGGTGTCGACCTATACCAAAACCACCACCAGCGGTGCGCTGAGCGTCATTCCTGCCGTGATGAGTGGTACCGGCTCGGGATCCGACTCGCCCCTGCTCTCCTCTAAAACGTATGCGACCCGGGCATGGAATAACATGATGTCAGATACCGCGCGCAAAAGCTGGGATACCGATTATTTCCTCGCGTACGAGAAAATGACCATTCAATTCGAGCCGAAAGAAACCACCTGCAATATGACGCGTGACATGACGGTAAAACTTCCGCCTGCGCCGCTGAAAGAACTTAAAACGTACGGCAGAACGAATGGGGCGGATTTCACCATTCCCATCAAATGCGGAAACCTTGCCGGCGTAAAAACATCTACGCGGAATATTAAGGCCTGGCTTTCCAGCAATGATGTGATCACTACGGATAACAGTTCGCAAACGATGGTCAATGATGAAACAACCGCAGGCGGGGTCGGTATTGCTATTCGTAGTCGATCTTTTATGGGGGATTTCGAAGAGGTCAAACTCTCCAGCAGCACAAGCATGGGAAATGCCACTCAGATCCTTGATATTGTTAAGGACGATGACATTCAGGATACGCAATATATTCTTCTGCATGCTTACTACAGAGTGTATGACGCCTCGGCCTTATCGACCGGCACGGTGGTCGCAACCGCACAAATCATGTTCGGCTATGACTAATTCACTTACGTAGATAATGACTTTCTTTTTTTTACCTCTGCCAATTAAACGCCATGAAAATATCTGTTCAAACCGTGCTTAACTTATTACATAACATTATTCATCCGGTCTCTGCCGATCTGGTTAATCATTTACAACGCACGGCCATCATCACCTGGTATTTAAGCCAGCGCATTGGGCTGGATAAAACCGGGATCGGCAACGCCTTTCTGGCTGGCATGCTGCACGACATTGGTACGCTGAGTAAAGACCGAGAACACCTTTCTCCCGGCAGCGAGGGGTTTCTTGATGGGCATGAACAGCTGGCGGGTTCAATGACGGCGGGGATCCGTTTCCTGCAACCCGTCACGCCGATCCTTGAAAACCATCATACCGCATGGTCTTCCTCGGGCTCGGACGATCTTCCTGTGGTACATCATTTGGTTAATATGGCGGATACCTTTGAGCTCTATTTACGCGGGATTGACGGGGATTTTATTACCCAACGCGAAAGGGTCATTTCGGATTTCTTTACCCAACCCATTCAGTGGCCTGCACCTCTGGAGCAGGCGCTGCGCGAATCCGCCCGTCAGGATGGCTTTTGGTTTCGCCTCGGCAATCCTTCGCTCCCTCAGGTCCTCAATGCCATAAGCCCATTACACGACCACATGCTCGATCATCATGATTTTCTCGAGGTGTGTCAGCTCATCTCAAAAATCGTCGATAAGTACAGCAGCTTTACGCGCACCCACAGTGCCAGCGTAGCGCATGTTGCGGCCCGCCTGGCTGAACTCTACGGTTATGATGTCGATATGCAAGAAAAGATCTGTATTGCAGGCTATCTGCATGATATCGGCAAGCTTTTTACGCCGCTCCATATCCTGGAAAAGCATGGCAAGCTCGAATCCTTTGAATACGCCACGATGAAGCAGCACAGCTACAAAACGCTGGTGATGCTGCATCCTATCTCTGAACTGGGGGATATTATCCGTTGGGCCGCCAACCATCACGAGCGGCTGGACGGCAGTGGATATCCTTTCAGATTAGGTGCCGCCTCACTTGATATTCCGTCTCGCATCCTTGCGGTAGCGGATGTGTTTACTGCCATGACGGAAAACCGTCCCTACAGACAAGGGATGGAGAGCGCTAAGGCGATGGCTATACTCCACGAAGAAGTAAGAAATTACAGACTGGACAGGGACATCGTAACATTGCTGGACCATAATATTGGCAGTGTAAAAGCGCTTGTCGCGATGTGTTAACGCCCAAAGAACAGCTAATGAAATATTTGATTGCCAGCAAAGTTATTTACGATACAGAGAGCGGGGAATTCACTCTTCCCGGGGCAGAGCGCCTTGAGGCTCAAAAACTGACGAATACGGCCAACCGTATTCTGTCGCTGCTTATTGCTTCCCCGGGCACAGTGCTTGAGCGTCAATATCTGCTGGAACACGTTTGGGAATCCGCAGGGCATACCGGGTCTAGCTCTTCGCTCAACCAATATATTAGTATTTTACGCAAGACGTTAACCTCACTGACCGATATTGAAGAGTCGATCATCGTTGTCCCAAAAGTCGGGTTTTACTTTTCCGCCGATATTGACGTACAGCTTCTGGATGAGCCCTGTGCGCCAGCGCCCGGGAATGATAACGTTGCGGCAAAGAAGAAAATACCGTCGTTGCCGCTTAAATACAGCATCCCGGCGCTTCTTATTTTGTCGCTGATTGCGGCCAATTTATGGGTCTGGAGTCAGCCAAAAGCCAATGAACGCTATTCCAGAGTCAATGAGATAGGCAAGCTCGAAAAATGTACCCTCACCACCTATGAACATCTTTCTGCCGATGAACGGCAGCGGTTACATGAGGTATTGCTGTCGGCACAGCCGCAGCTTGCAGAAAAATGTGCAAACCATTTAGCACTGTTAACGGTAAACGTTCAGCCCAGCGTGTTTTATGGCAGCAGCGGACGCATTTTTTACTCTTTTTGTCCTTTAGATTCTGAAAACGAAACGCTAGCGTACTGTGAAAATCACTACGCCTTTAACTGGAAAATGAAATGAAGATTGCGCTAACGCTTTCTGCGACTGTGCTGATCCTGACAGGTGCGCTTATCTGGGGAATGGTTAACCGCACCTCGGCGTATATCGACGATAGGTGCTTTGCCAATTTTACCTATACCGATAACACAAATGAAAAGGCTTTCAATTTCAAAGGAAACATATTCTTTGAATTTTCAAAGAACAAAACCGGACAATTTAATTTATCCGGTGACGTTTCCTATCAGGGACAAAACTACACGTTTTCGCGCTATGTAAAGTTTAACTATGTCAATATTAAAAATAATGCCTACAGAATAAAAATCATTTCGCACGAAACCATGGCGCATGACAATGTCCCGGCAGCCATCTCGCCTCTTGCTATTAAGATATTATTTCTTACCGGCGAATATTCTATGTACCTGCACAAGCATGATAATAACTTTATTACGATCGGAAATTCACTTTCACCGTTGATGAATTGCGTTATACAGTCCTGACGTTTTGGTAAGAACCCGATTTTATGAAGAAGAATAATTGTGTCAGCTGTGCAAAATGTGGGTTTGCTGAGGTATGCCAGTCGTATCTTTTCGACCATCAGGAACCCATGTTTATTAAAGATTTCGCGCGTAAAAAACGTATTGCTAAAAATGAATTTATCTACCGGCACGGAACGACAGTAAAAGCATTGTATGCGCTCAGGCGTGGGGTGGCGAAGATTTATGATGCTCAGCAAACACTTCAGGGAATTGTCTTCCCCGGTCAGGTTATCGGGGCAGAGGAGCTCTTTAGCGAGCATTATCAGTACAGCGTGCAGGCGGCCACCGAGGCAGAAATTTGTGAGTTACAAAATACCCATTTCTATCACCTGAGCCAAATAACCAGCAGCTTCACCCATTTTATCATTGCTATCCTCTCCCGCTCCGCGAGGGAAAAACAGCAGTTTATCAGCGTGCTGGTGAATCATGACGGCGTGCAAAAAGTGCGTGGATTTATTCAACTTATGGTGGATATCAACAGGGAGTATGGCTTCGAGCATAACATTCTTGAACTGCCGCTCAGCAAAAAAGAGCTGGCGCAGCTGCTCGGCATTTCTCAATCAACCCTGTCTCGCGCATTCGATACGCTGGCGGCGCAGCGTAAACTGTCGATCAATAAAAAAGAGATTGTCGTGCTTGATGGACCGGATGATGAAGAAGGGACTGGAGCGGGCGAAGGGAATCGAACCCTCGTATAGAGCTTGGGAAGCTCTCGTTCTACCATTGAACTACGCCCGCTTTGAGGTGCGTAAGGCATTATAGACCTTACGCTTTTTCATACAAGTGTCAGCATCACCAAGTGGCGATTAAATAACCACTTAGCACTTCGGTTTGCTGCCCTGCGCCGGGAGATAGCGCTGCGGATCGATGGCCGTCGCCTTGTAGCGAATTTGGAAATGCAGCTTCACCGAGTCCGTCCCGGTATTGCCCATGGTGGCTATCTTCTGCCCTGCCTTCACGTTTTGTCCGTTGTTGACCAGCATCGTGTCGTTATGCGCATAAGCGGTGATGTAATCTTCGCCGTGCTTAATCATGATCAGATTCCCGTATCCACGCAGCTGGTTGCCGACGTAGACCACCTTCCCGGCGCCGGAGGCATAGACCGGCGTGCCGCGCGCAGCAGCAATATCAATGCCTTTGTTACCGCCTTCAGAAAGTGAATAAGGCACCACAACTTTACCGCTGGCGGGCCAAATCCAGCAGCGCTGCCCGACCGGTGGCCAGGACGACTTCGGCACCTGATAAGACGGCGTCACTTTGGCCGTTTTGCCTTTTGAAGAGGTTTTTTTGGCTGAAGAGGAACCGCCATTGACCTTCAGTTTCTGCCCCACCTCAATGGTATAAGGGGGAGAGATGTTATTCAGACGCGCGAGATCCTTTACGCTGGTTCCCGTTGCACGTGAAATGCGATACAGGGTATCCCCGCGCTTAACGGTATAGACCGCACCGGAATAGCTGCCCATATCCGACGATTTGCTTCCCGAGCATCCCGCCAGAAGTAGCGTCAGCGTCAGGCAAACAACAACAGTGATGGGGTTTCTCGTCAGGCTTCCTGCAAACAAAACAGATCCTCGGTCAGCGTAAATGGCGCACTATGATAGCAGCCAAAACGAATAAGGGTCATGCCCTTTTCCGCTCCAGGTGCCAAACCGTTCGTATAAGAATGCCGTATAATGATCCGGCTGATGGTGCTGAACCACTCGGCATTCTGGCACTGGAGCATCAATGAGTATTCAAGAACACGTTATTTTGGTAAATGACCAGGGAAAGGTGATTGGCACTCAGGAAAAATATGCCGCGCACACCTCGCATACCCCGCTGCATCTGGCCTTCTCTTCCTGGCTTTTTAATGCCCGCGGCGAATGTCTGATTACCCGACGCGCCTTAAGCAAAAAAGCCTGGCCCGGCGTCTGGACTAACTCTGTCTGCGGCCACCCTCAGTCAGGTGAAGAGATGGTACAGGCAATAATACGCCGCTGCCGCTTTGAAGTGGGCGCAGAACTGGCCGATATCACCGCCGTGGCCCCTGAGTTTCGCTATCGGGAAGCCGACCCGTCCGGGATCGTGGAAAATGAAATTTGCCCGGTATTCGCTGCCCGCATCACCAATGACGTGACGATAAACGAAAATGAAGTGATGGACTATCAGTGGGTTGAGCTGGATACCTTATTCCGCGCGCTGGACGCGACGCCCTGGGCCTTTAGCCCGTGGATGATCATGGAAGCGACAACCGCCCGCGATAAACTCAAAGCCTTCGCGGCGCAATAAAAAAGCCCCTTTCGGGGCTTTTTTTACATCTTAACGCCTTATTTCACCGGACGCATCGCCGGGAAGAGGATCACGTCACGGATGGTATGGCTGTTGGTGAACAGCATCACCATACGGTCGATACCAATCCCCAGACCCGCCGTTGGTGGCAGGCCGTGCTCCAGCGCGGTTACGTAGTCTTCGTCGAAGAACATCGCTTCGTCGTCGCCTGCCGCTTTCGCATCTACCTGGTCCTGGAAACGCTGCGCCTGATCTTCTGCATCGTTCAGCTCGCTGAAGCCGTTGCCGATTTCGCGGCCACCGATGAAGAATTCGAAGCGATCGGTGATTTCCGGGTTCACGTCATTACGACGCGCCAGCGGAGAGACTTCTGCCGGGTATTCGGTGATGAAGGTCGGCTGAATAAGGTGCGCTTCGGCCACTTCTTCGAAGATCTCGGTCACGATACGGCCCAGACCCCAGCTCTTCTCAACCTTGATACCGATGCTTTCCGCGATGGCTTTCGCTGAGTCGAAGTTATCCAGATCGGCCATCTCGGTTTCCGGACGGTATTTCTTGATCGCTTCGCGCATGGTCAGCTTGACGAACGGTTTGCCGAAGTCAAAGACTTCTTCACCGTAAGGCACTTCGGTGGTGCCCAGAATGTCCTGCGCCAGGGTACGGAACAGGGATTCGGTCAGCTCGATCAGATCTTTGTAATCCGCATACGCCATATAGAGTTCCATCATGGTGAACTCTGGGTTATGGCGCACGGAGATGCCTTCGTTACGGAAGTTACGGTTGATTTCGAACACGCGGTCGAAGCCACCGACCACCAGACGCTTCAGGTACAGTTCCGGCGCGATACGCAGGTACATGTCCAGGTCCAGGGCGTTGTGATGGGTGATGAACGGACGCGCAGACGCACCGCCAGGGATCACCTGCATCATTGGGGTTTCTACTTCCATAAAATCGCGGTTGACCATGAACTGGCGGATACCGGCCATGATCTGAGAGCGAATTTTGAAGGTCTTACGGGATTCATCGTTAGAGATGAGGTCCAGATAACGCTGACGGTAGCGTGCTTCCTGATCCTGCAGGCCGTGGAATTTGTCCGGCAGCGGGCGCAGGGCTTTGGTCAGCAGACGCAGCTCGGTGCAGTGGATAGAGAGTTCACCGGTTTTGGTTTTAAACAGCTTACCTTTCGCGCCCAGGATATCGCCCAGGTCCCACTTCTTGAACTGCTCGTTGTAGATGCCTTCCGGCAGGTCGTCACGGGAAACGTACAGCTGAATACGGCCGCCAACGTCCTGAAGCGTCACGAAGGACGCTTTCCCCATAATACGACGGGTCATCATACGGCCAGCCACAGACACTTCAATGTTCAGCGCTTCCAGCTCTTCGTTCTCTTTACCGTCGAAGTCTGCGTGCAGTTGGTCTGAGGTGTGGTCACGACGAAAATCGTTCGGGAACGGCACGCCCTGCTCGCGCAGCGCTGCCAGCTTCTCGCGGCGGGTTTTCAGTTCGTTGTTAAGATCGACTACCGCGTCAGCGCCCTGTGCTTGTTGTTCAGACATGTTGGTTCCTCATAACCCTGCTTTCAAACTTGCTTCGATAAATTGATCCAGGCTGCCGTCCAGCACCGCCTGCGTGTTACGGGTTTCAACCCCGGTACGCAGGTCTTTGATGCGGGAGTCATCAAGGACGTAAGAACGGATCTGGCTGCCCCAGCCGATGTCGGACTTGTTGTCTTCCATCGCCTGTTTCTCAGCATTTTTCTTCTGCATTTCCAGTTCATAAAGCTTCGCTTTCATCTGCTTCATGGCCTGGTCTTTGTTCTTATGCTGGGAACGGTCATTCTGGCACTGCGTTACCGTGTTGGTTGGAATGTGAGTAATACGCACCGCCGATTCCGTACGGTTAACGTGCTGACCACCCGCACCGGATGCGCGGTAAACGTCAATACGCAGATCGGCCGGGTTGATTTCGATATCGATATCGTCTTTCACTTCCGGGTAAACAAACGCGGAGCTGAAGGAGGTATGACGGCGTCCGCCAGAATCGAACGGGCTCTTACGTACCAGGCGATGAACGCCGGTTTCAGTACGCAGCCAGCCGTAAGCGTAATCACCAATAATCTTAATGGTGATGGATTTCAGACCCGCGACTTCACCTTCAGATTCTTCGATAATTTCGGTTTTGAAACCGCGCGCTTCTGCCCAACGCAAATACATACGCGCCAGCATGCTCGCCCAGTCCTGCGCTTCTGTACCGCCAGAACCGGCCTGAATATCGAGATAGCAGTCGGCGCTGTCGTATTCGCCGGAGAACATACGACGGAATTCGAGCTGTGCCAGCTTCTCTTCCAGAACGTCGAGTTCTGCCACGGCTTCGTTAAAGGTTTCTTCGTCGTCGGCTTCAACAGCCAGTTCCAACAGACCAGAGACATCTTCCAGCCCCTGAGACATTTGGTCCAGGGTATCGACAATCGCTTCGAGAGAGGAACGCTCTTTACCCAGCGCCTGCGCGCGTTCAGGTTCGTTCCAGACGTCCGGCTGTTCCAGCTCGGCGTTTACTTCTTCAAGACGCTCTTTCTTGGCATCGTAGTCAAAGATACCCCCTAAGAACGTCGGAGCGCTCCGTGAGGTCCTGAATGCGGTTTTTTACCGGATTAATTTCAAACATGGTCTGTTTTCTTTTATGGGCTTGTCAAAATGCGGTGATAAGAGCGGGATTGTACCGAATCCACGCCCTTTTTTGTAGCTTTACTGACGCTAAATTGGCCAGATATTGTCGATGATGATCTGAAGGGAGCGGTTGCCACGAAACTCGTTGATATCAAGCTTATAGGCCAGCTCAACCTCCCGCACGCCGTTGTCCGGCCAAATGGAGGTGTCAACGTTGAAGGCGATGCCGTCCAGCAGCGGGCCGCCACCGGCTGGCTCGACCATCACTTTGAGGTGACGTTCGCCAACAATTCGCTGTTGCAGCAGGCGGAAACGGCCATCGAACAGCGGTTCCGGGAACATCTGCCCCCACGGCCCCGCGTCACGCAGCATCTGGGCCACCTCCATGGTCATTTCAGCCGGTGAAAGTTCGCCGTCGGAGACCACTTCGCCCTGTAACAGCGCAGGGTCAATCCAGTCTGTCACCAGCTCGCCAAATAGCCGCTGAAACTCGTCGAACTTGGCCTCTTCCAGCGACAGGCCTGCCGCCATCGCGTGACCGCCAAACTTGATCATCAGACCCGGGTAAAGCGTATCCAGGCGCTCCAGCGCATCGCGCATGTGCAGCCCCTGAATCGAACGACCGGAGCCTTTCAGCGTGCCGTCGCCCGCGGGGGCAAACGCAATCACCGGACGGTGGAAGCGCTCTTTGATGCGCGACGCCAGGATACCGACCACGCCCTGATGCCACTCGGGATGGTACATCGCCAGGCCGCCCGGCAGCGTATCGCCGCTGCGCTCCAGCTTTTCACACAGGGTCAGCGCTTCGGCCTGCATCCCCTGCTCGATCTCTTTACGGGTCTGGTTCAGGGCGTCCAGCTCGTTCGCCAGCACGCGCGCCTCGCCGATGTTGTCGCACAGCAGCAGCGCGACGCCGACGGACATATCGTCCAGCCTTCCGGCGGCATTAAGACGCGGCCCGAGGGCAAAGCCGAGATCGCTTGCCGCCAGCTTGAGCGGATCGCGGTTTGAAATTTCCAGCAGCGCCTTAATCCCCGGACGGCACTTCCCCGCCCGGATGCGGCTTAAGCCCTGCCAGGTCAAAATACGGTTGTTGGTATCGAGAGGCACTACGTCCGCCACTGTACCCAGCGCCACCAGGTCGAGATATTCGGCCAGGTTCGGCACGGCAATCCCGCGCGACTCAAACCAGCCCTTATCGCGCAGCAGCGTTCGCAGCGCCAGCATCAGATAAAACGCCACGCCGACACCGGCCAGGGATTTTGACGGGAAATCGCAGTCGCGCAGGTTGGGGTTAATGATGGCTTCGGCGGCAGGCAGGGTTTCCCCCGGCAGGTGGTGATCGGTAACCAGCACAGGGATCCCCAGCGCATGCGCATGATCGACACCCGCATGGGAGGAGATCCCGTTATCCACGGTCAGGATCATCTGCGCACCGCGCGCGTGAGCCTGATCGACCACTTCCGGGCTAAGACCGTAACCGTCTTCAAAGCGGTTTGGCACCAGATAGGTGACGTTATCGCAGCCCAGCGCGCGCAGGCTGAGCACGCTCAGTGCGGTACTGGTTGCGCCGTCGGCATCGAAATCGCCCACCACCACAATCCGCGTCCCTTCCCGGAACGCGTTGTAGAGCATTTCAGTGGCCTTTTCGACGCCGCTTAGCTGCTGCCAGGGCAGCATACCTTTGACGCTACGCTCAAGATCGTCCGCCGTTCGCACACCGCGGCTGGCATAGAGCCGCTTCAGCAGCGGCGAAAGATCGTCAGGTAAATCAGCCGTGTCAGCCGCTTCGCGGCGGCGCAGTTTTATCGGAGCTTTCACGCGGATTATTTACCCGCAGTCTGTTTCTGGTGCGCGTCGAGGAACTCTTTCATCTCTTTTGGTCCCTGATAGCCCGGCACCACGTAGCCGTTGCTCAGCACGATGGCTGGCGTACCGGTCACGCCAAACTGCACGCCCAGCGCATAGTGATTTGCGATATCAATGTCGCAGGAAGCAGGCTTAACGCCTTTGCCGTTCATGGCATCATCAAAGGCCTTGTTGCGGTCTTTCGCACACCAGATAGCCTTCATGTCCTGCTCTGACTGGCTCTGCACGCCTGCGCGCGGGAAAGCCAAGTAACGCACGGTAATACCCAGCGCGTTGTAATCTTTCATCTCTTCATGCAGCTTGTGGCAGTAGCCGCAGGTGATGTCGGTGAAGACGGTAATGACGTGTTTTTCCTGCGCCGCTTTATAAACGATCATCTCTTTTTCAAGCGCATTCAGGTTTTTCATCAGCAGCTGGTTGGTCACGTTGACCGGCTGCGCGCCGCTCACGTCATACATCGGCCCCTGAATGATGTGCTTTCCGTCTTCGGTCACGTAAAGCACACCGCTGTTGGTCAAGACGGTTTTCATGCCCGCAACGGGCGCGGGCTGAATGTCGCTGCTGGTGACGCCCAGTTTCGTCAGAGACTGTTTGATGGCGGCGTCGTCAGCATGAGCAAAACCGGTAAATGAGGCTGCCAGCAGGGTGAACAGCGCAAAAGACTTTTTCATATTTAATCCTGTAACAATTCGTCGGCACTCACGCGCGTGGGTGGTGCTGTTGATGTAGCTGCCGCAGGCGTTCCGTCGCGACATGGGTATAAATCTGCGTTGTTGAGAGATCGCTGTGTCCCAACAGCATCTGCACCACGCGCAAATCAGCGCCGTGGTTTAGCAGATGCGTCGCAAAGGCATGACGCAAAACGTGCGGCGACAGCTTTTCACTGTCAATGCCTGCCAGTGTGGCGTAATGCTTGATGCGATGCCAGAAGGTTTGTCGCGTCATCTGCTGCGCGCGCTGGCTGGGGAACAGCACATCGATAGAAACGCCATTCAGAAGCCACGGTCTGCCGTGCTCCAGATACGTCTCCAGCCAGTACACCGCCTCTTCACCCAGCGGGACGAGCCGTTCTTTGTTCCCTTTACCTATCACGCGAACCACGCCCTGACGCAGGCTGATATCGCTCATCGTCAGGCCAACCAGTTCCGAAACGCGCAAACCGGTAGCATACAATAGTTCAAGCATCGCTTTATCGCGTAACTCCAGCGGCAGGTCAACAGCGGGTGATTGTAATAATCTCTCAACTTGCGCTTCGCTGAGATCTTTTGGCAGCCGCTGCGGAAGTTTAGGCGATGCCAGCAGCGCACTGGGATCGTCCGTCCGGATCTTCTCACGGTAGAGGTGCTGGAACAGACGACGCATTGCGCTAAGCAGGCGTGCGGAGCTGGTGGCCTTGTAGCCGCCATCCATCCGCTCACCCAGCAGCGCCTGCAGCTCATCGCGTTGGACACTCTCAAGCGTCAGTTCCCGGTGTGCCAGCCATTCCACCAGCATGGTGAGATCGCGCCGATAGGCGCTGAGCGTGTTTTCGGCCAGGTTTTTCTCCAGCCACAGCGCGTCGAGAAACTGTTCGATGAGTGCGAGATCCTTTTCCACATCAACCTCTCTGATTCTGCAATCCGGGCATTATGCCTGATTGCCATCGGTTTCTGGTACACTACGCGCAAAGTCAGAGTAAGAATTGAGAACGTTACGCGATGAATATTGGTCTTTTCTATGGTTCCAGCACCTGCTATACCGAAATGGCAGCGGAAAAAATTCGCGACATCATCGGTCCTGAACTGGTGACGTTGCATAACCTGAAAGATGACGCCGTCGCGCTGATGGAACAGTACGACGTGCTGATCCTCGGCATCCCGACCTGGGACTTTGGCGAGATACAGGAAGACTGGGAAGCCATCTGGGATCAGCTCGATTCGCTCAACCTCGACGGCAAAATCATTGCGATGTACGGCATGGGCGACCAGCTTGGCTATGGCGAGTGGTTCCTGGATGCGCTCGGCATGCTGCACGATAAACTGGCACCGAAAGGCGCGACGTTTATCGGCTACTGGCCAACAGAAGGCTATGAGTTCACCAGCAAAAAACCGATTATCGCGGAGGGTCAGCTGTTTGTCGGGCTTGCCCTGGATGAAACCAATCAGTACGACCTCAGCGACGAACGTCTGGAAAACTGGTGCGAACAGATACTGGGTGAAATGGCCGAGAAGTTCAGCTAACGCGAACTTAGTCCTGCGTCGGTTGTTGTAACATCATCCGGCGCAGATCTCGCCACTCCGCAGCATCCATACTGTCGGCAGCCAGCCACAGGTGCTGGCGACGACCACCTTCAGGCTGGCGCAGTCTCAGCATCATGCCAACGCTAAGCATCCACGGTGTACCGACGATCTCCCACTCTTTCCCCTGCCAGCGCAGACGGGAATCCATCAGCAGTTTGATTTCACCCTGACGGGCGTTGATCCGGCGCTGGCTGCGCACGCTATCAAAAACCACAAACGACAGCAGCAATAACCACAGAGGCGTATAGCTTAGCGGCCACGGCATCAGTAAAACAAAGGCCGCAACCAGGCCGTGGAGCAGTAATGACATCCACTGCGAGCGCCATGAGACGCGAAGATCAGATTGCCACAGGACCACGTTCCCGATTCCGTGTTTGAATTAATTGCACCATCCGTTGCAACTCGGTGTCGGCGGGTTTGCCGTGATTCATCAGCCAGTTGAATAAATCCGGATCGTCAGACTCAAGAAGGCGAACAAACAGACGCTTATCGTCATCGCTTAAGCTGTCATACTCATATTCAAAGAACGGCATGATGGAGATATCAAGTTCGCGCATGCCGCGACGGCACGCCCAGTGAATACGGGCCTTGTTGTTAATATCCATGTTCTGTTTCCTGCATTACGTTTGGCACAGCCGGTATCCCGTTAGGTATTCATTATTTCTTTCCGGGAACAGTTGCTAGTGTAACGTGTTTTTGACCGTTTCTTTACTGGAATATTGCAATCACCGAGCCGGATTCCAGAATAACCACCCTAAAGACAGTGGATTACATTATTTTGCGTGACGCTACGCATAACCTCACGATGGCACGAATGGCGTGCTGAAAGCGCTTGCAATGGCTGTAGTCTCTTTTACCATTAGGCATTATCAAAGCGTTAAGCAATTCAGGATATCACTATGGCATTTACTCCATTTACTCCTCGCCAGCCCGCCGCCTCTGCGCGTCTGCCGCTGACGCTGATGACTCTTGATGACTGGGCGCTGGCGACGCTTAGCGGTGCCGATGCCGAAAAATACCTGCAAGGGCAGGTAACCGCAGACGTTGCACACTTGACTGAACACCAGCACCTGTTGGCGGCCCACTGCGACCCGAAAGGGAAAATGTGGAGCAACCTGCGTCTGTTCCGCCGTCAGGATGGGTTTGCTTTTATTGAGCGTCGCAGCCTTCGGGATGCTCAGCTTACCGAACTGAAAAAATATGCGGTGTTTTCCAAAGTCACCATCGCGCCGGACGACGAGCATGTTTTGCTGGGTGTGGCGGGTTTCCAGGCGCGTGCAGCGCTCAAAAATCTCTTCAGCGAACTGCCGGATGCGGAAAAACAGGTGGTCAGCGAAGGTGAGACCTCTATTTTGTGGTTTGAGCATCCTGCCGAGCGTTTCCTGCTGGTGACGGATGCTGCTACCGCTGAACGCGTGACCGACGCCCTGCGCGGTGAAGCGCAGTTGAATAACAGCCAACAGTGGCTGGCGCTGAACATTGAAGCGGGTCTGCCCGTCATTGACGCGGTGAACAGCGCACAGTTTATTCCGCAGGCGACAAACATCCAGGCGTTGGGTGGCATCAGCTTTAAGAAAGGCTGTTACACCGGTCAGGAGATGGTGGCTCGTGCAAAATTCCGCGGTGCCAACAAACGCGCCCTGTGGACACTGGCGGGCCGCGCCAGCCGCGTTCCGGAAGCAGGTGAAGATCTCGAGTTGAAAATGGGTGAAAACTGGCGCCGTACCGGCACGGTACTCGCCGCCGTTCAGCTGGATGATGGTCGTCTGCTGGTGCAGGTCGTCATGAATAACGATATGGAAGCCGACAGCGTATTCCGCGTGCGCGATGATGCCAATACATTGAGCATTGAACCGCTGCCGTATTCACTGGATGAGTGATGCTGTATCGCCCGGTGGCGCTGCGCTTACCGGGCCTACTGATCCCGTAGGTCGGGTAAGGCGAAGCCGCCACCCGACAACAAACTACACCTGCCCCACATACAAATAAATCGCCAGGAAATGGCATACGCTGCCGCCCAGCACGAAGCCGTGCCAGATCGCGTGGTTGTACGGTATGCGCTTACAAACGTAGAAAATAACCCCCAGCGAATAAACGACCCCGCCCACCGCCAGAAGCGTTACGCCGCCGACCGCCAGCTTAATCGCCAGCTGATATACCACAATCAGCGACAGCCAGCCCATCGTCAGATAGGTCACCAGTGACAATATCTTAAACCGATGCGCAATGGTCAGCTTAAACAGGATCCCCAGCAGCGCCAGGCTCCAGATGACAATCATCAGGCCACGCGACAGCGGCGAATTCAATCCCACCAGCAAGAACGGCGTGTAGGTGCCCGCGATAAGAAGATAGATCGCGCAGTGGTCAAATTTTTTGAGCCAGATCTTAGCCCGTTGGTGGGGAATAGCGTGATACAGCGTCGAGGCCAGGAAGAGCAGGATCATACTCCCGCCATACAAGCTGTAGCTGGTAATGGCCATCGCGCTGGCGTTGGTGTCCACCGCCTGCACCAGCAGCAGCACTAAGCCGACAATCCCAAAAACCAGGCCAATGCCGTGGCTTATACTGTTGGCTACTTCCTCAGCCAGCGAATATCCCTGTGCGATTAATGGTCTGCTCACCATACGTAAACTCCGGGAAAACGAAAAATGATTATTCATCACCTGACTATGCTAACTGAGAATGATTCCAGTGAACACATGTTAGCTAAAATAAAGTTAAACATAACATTTCTAAATTACAATCAGACAGTTACATTTTAATTTCAGCGAACGCGTGTTTCGAATTAAATTATAGGCGTTTAAAATCAATCACATAAAACTGGTTCTGGTTGGGGTAGATCTCTGCGATCACGCTTTTTAACGTTTCCAGGGACATGTTCTCCTGTTCAGCATGTTTTTGCGTCAATGTCGCGAGCGTAACGGTTGATGTTCCTGTTACTTCGATGGTGCAAAAATAGCCATCATCCTCATAGCGCCCCACGCGTAGGACGTCGCCTTTTTTGAAATGGGATTCGCTTTCGTCACGAATGGTGATCGTTTTACGCCCGGCCAGAATGTCGTCCTGAAAGCGCTGAAAAAAAGTGATGTCGTTTGGCTGCATGTTATGATTCCCTGAAGAAAGTCTGATGAGTGAGTTTAGCTATAGTGAGCATGTTCTCCCATTCCGCCGTTGCCAGTCTCAACAATCTTGAGATGATGGTCTACAACTACGTCATCAAGAACCGCGACAAAGTAATGTACATGACCATCCGCGAACTGGCGGACGCGGCCGGAGTCTCTACCACCACTATCCTGCGCTTCTGCCGCAAGCTCAACTGCGATGGCTATTCTGAATTCCGCGTGCGCTTTAAGCTCTATTTAGAACAAAATGAACCGCAGCAGGCCAATTTTGGGGCCAGTGAAATTATCAGCTTCTTTAAAAGCGTCAACAATGAAGAGTTTGATGCGTTATTAGATGACGCTGTAGATATTATTTTATCCTCAGAGCGCATTATATTTGTCGGCGCGGGCACGTCGGGCTCACTGGCAAAATATGGCGCACGTTTCTTTTCAAATATCGGAAAATTCAGCAACCATATCGACGACCCTTATTTTCCCGTGACCAATGATATGGCAAAAAATGCGCTGGCTATCGTGCTCTCCGTCTCGGGTGAAACCGAGGAGATCCTGCGCTTTGCCAGCCAGTTCAGCCTGCACCATTGCAAGGTGCTGTCCATCACCAGTCACGAACACTCACGCCTGGCAAAGCTGGCAGACTTTAACCTCTCCTGGCATGTGCCTCAAACGCGTATTGCAGGCGTGTACGATATTACCACCCAAATTCCCGTCATCTATATTCTGGAATCGCTTGGGCGTAAGCTGGCGAAGAAATTAGCAGAATAAAACACCCTGTTTTTTTGATGTAACAAATCACATTGCGCACAAATTGTTATATCGTGACATTTAATTTCGCTTTGCTAGACTCGATTTCAATAAGTCCTGAATTGAGAAATAGCAAAGATGAAAAAACTGACCTTACCGAAAGATTTTTTATGGGGCGGCGCGGTGGCGGCTCACCAGGTTGAAGGCGGCTGGAATAAAGGCGGCAAAGGGCCAAGCATTTGCGACGTCCTGACCGGCGGCGCCCACGGCGTACCGCGTGAAATCACTCAGAAGGTGGTGCCGGGTAAATACTACCCAAACCACGAAGCGGTAGATTTCCACGGCCACTACAAAGAAGATATCAAGCTGTTTGCCGAGATGGGCTTCAAGTGCTTCCGCACCTCCATCGCCTGGACGCGCATCTTCCCGAAAGGTGATGAAACGCAGCCAAACGAAGAAGGGCTAAAGTTCTACGACGACATGTTCGACGAGCTGCTGAAGTACAACATCGAGCCGGTCATCACCCTCTCCCACTTCGAAATGCCGCTGCACCTTGTGCAGGAGTACGGCGGCTGGACCAACCGCAAAGTGGTCGATTTCTTTGTGCGCTTCTCTGAAGTCGTGTTTGAGCGCTACAAAAATAAGGTCAAATACTGGATGACCTTCAACGAAATCAACAACCAGCGTAACTGGCGTGCGCCGCTGTTCGGCTACTGCTGCTCCGGCGTGGTCTATACCGAACACGACAATCCGGAAGAGACCATGTACCAGGTGCTGCACCACCAGTTTGTGGCCAGCGCGCTGGCGGTGAAAGCTGCCCGTCGTATTAACCCGGAGATGAAAGTCGGCTGCATGCTGGCGATGGTGGCCCTCTATCCGTTCTCCTGCAAACCAGAAGACGTGATGTTCGCCCAGGAATCCATGCGCGAGCGCTATGTCTTTACGGACGTTCAGCTGCGCGGCTATTACCCGTCCTACGTACTGAACGAGTGGGAGCGCCGCGGGTTCTCCATCAACATGGAAGCGGGGGACGAACAGATCCTGCGTGAAGGAACGTGCGACTACCTGGGCTTCAGCTATTACATGACCAACGCGGTCAAAGCGGAAGGCGGCACCGGCGATGCGATTTCCGGCTTCGAAGGCAGCGTGCCGAATCCGCACGTCAAAGCCTCCGACTGGGGCTGGCAGATTGACCCGGTGGGCCTGCGCTATGCGCTGTGCGAACTGTACGAGCGCTATCAGAAGCCGCTGTTTATCGTGGAGAATGGTTTCGGCGCCTACGACAAAGTGGAAGAAGACGGCAGCATCAACGATGACTACCGCATCGACTACCTGCGCGCCCACGTGAAAGAGATGATGAAGGCCGTGACGTACGACGGCGTGGATCTGATGGGCTACACCCCGTGGGGCTGTATCGACTGCGTCTCCTTCACCACCGGTCAGTACAGCAAGCGCTATGGCTTTATCTACGTGAACAAGCACGACGACGGCACCGGCGACATGTCCCGTTCCCGTAAGAAGAGCTTTGACTGGTACAAAACTGTTATCGCCAGCAACGGCGAAACGCTGTAATACATCGCCCTCTCCTCGCAGAGGAGAGGGCAAACCTCTTATCTCCCAGACACTTCTTTACAGCTTAAGCGTTGCCAAAAAACCTGCGCCCTATAAGATAAGCCTCGTGAATATTTGAGGCAAAGATGATCAAACGACAACGCAACGCTATCCTGCTTGTTGCCCTGGCCTGTCTGGTGGTGCTGATATGCACCGCCCAGCGGATGGCCGGGATGCACGCGCTTGTCATGAACGTCACCGCCGTAAGCCAGCCTGTCCAGCAGGGGCAGGAGAGCATCGACGCACCGGTCACGCCCTGTGAACTTAGCGCGAAATCGCTGATGGCCGTTCCGCCAATACTGTTTGAAGGTGCTCTCTTTGCCGTCACCCTGCTTCTTGCGCTGCTGGCCGCTAATCCACCGCGCCGCGAGCGGCTGTGGCCTCCCCGCGTTATCTCCCCGCCCCGATTACGGGTACATCTAAGACTCTGCGTCTTCCGTGAATGAGCATTCGCCTGACACATCAGGTTAATTCATCATTTACGGAGAAAATTTATGTTTACTGTATTCAGGCGACTGCTGGTCTGCCTGCTTTGGCTATGGCTGCCCCTCAGCCAGGCCGCCGACAGCGGCTGGCTGCGTGCCGCCGACAGCGGCTGGCTGCGTGCCGCCGATAATCAGCACGCCAGCGTCAGGCTGCGTGCGCAGCCTGACAATAATGGCGATACCCGCCTGCTGCTGGATGTCGCCCTTGAAAAAGGGTGGAAAACCTACTGGCGCTCGCCGGGAGAAGGGGGCGTTGCCCCTGCCATTCTCTGGCATCAACCGGTTGATGCCACCTGGCGCTGGCCTACGCCCGAGCGTTTCGACGTTGCAGGCATCACCACGCAGGGTTATCACGGCGACGTGAGTTTTCCCATTACGGTGCGTGGCGAGTCGCCAAAAAACCTGAGCGGCGTGCTGACGCTGTCTACCTGCAGCAACGTCTGTATTCTAACCGACTACCCGTTCTCACTGGATCTGACGACCAGCGCGGGCGGCGACTTTGATTACGATTACAGTCGGGCGATGGGCACGCTACCGCTCAGTAGCGGATTGACGTCAGCGATTAGCGCCAGCTACACCTCCGGCAAGCTAACCGTAACGGCACAACGTGACGCAGGCTGGCAGCAGCCCTCGCTGTTTATCGACAGCATGGACGATGTTGATTTCGGCAAGCCAACCTTTTCCGTGCGCAGCGGGTCGCTTGTCGCCACCCTCCCGGTGACGGACAGCTGGGGCGACGCTGCACCTGACATCAGCGGCAAAACGCTGTCGGTCGTTCTCGCGGATAGCGGCCAGGCGCAGGCGTCCAGTCTGAATATCGGGAAAGGCACCCTCACGCCAGCGTTCTCGTTAGGCTGGGTCCTGCTGATGGCGCTGGCTGGCGGCCTGATCCTCAACGTCATGCCCTGCGTGCTGCCCGTTCTGGCCATGAAGCTCGGCACGCTGATGCAAACCGAACGTCAGGCGCGCGGCCAGATACGCAGGCAGTTTCTTGCCTCGGTAGGCGGGATCGTCATTTCGTTCCTTGCGCTGGCGCTAATGATGACGGTGCTGCGTTTAGGTAATCAGGCGCTCGGCTGGGGGATCCAGTTCCAGAACCCGTGGTTTATCGCTGCGATGGCGCTGGTGATGGTGCTGTTCAGCGCCAGCCTGCTGGGATTGTTTGAGATCCGCCTCCCCTCCTCTGCCAGCACCTTCCTCGCCACGCGCGGCGGCAACGGGCTCGCAGGCCATTTCTGGCAAGGCGCGTTTGCCACCCTGCTGGCAACGCCCTGCACCGCGCCGTTCCTGGGTACTGCCGTGTCGGTTGCGCTGGCGGCACCGCTCCCGCTGCTGTGGGGCATCTTCTTTGCGATGGGTGTCGGCATGAGCCTTCCCTGGCTGCTGGTGGCGGCCTGGCCGGGGCTGGCACAGAGGCTGCCGCGTCCGGGGCGCTGGATGAACGTGGTGCGAGTGGTATTGGGATTGATGATGCTCGGCTCGTCCCTGTGGCTGCTGAGCCTGCTGGTGGTGCATATTGGCACGCTGCCCGTCATCACACTCGGTGTGACGCTGATCCTTATCCTGCTGCTGGTTACCGCCTGGCGCTACCGCTGGCAAACCGCGCTGCGTGCCGGTGCCTTTGCCCTGGTCGTTGCCGCCGCAGCGGCGTTTATTACCGCCCCCGGCGGGGAGAACGGCCGTCGCGATCGGGTGAACTGGCAGCCACTGAGTGAAGAGGCGATTGCCCGCGCGCTGGCTGACAACAAGCGGGTGTTTGTTGACGTGACCGCCGACTGGTGCGTGACCTGTAAAGCCAATAAATACAACGTCCTGCTGCGCGACGACGTGCAGGATGCGCTTTCCGCACCGGATATTGTCGCCCTGCGCGGAGACTGGAGCCGCCCTTCCGCCAGCATTAGTCAGTTCTTAACCACGCGCGGCAGCGCCGCCGTGCCGTTTAACCAGATTTACGGACCGGGATTACCGCAGGGCCACGTGCTGCCTGCGTTATTAAGCCGCGACGCGGTGCTTACCACCCTGTCCGATGCGAAAGGAAAATAACATGAGAGCCTTTATTGCCTTGCTTCTGCTGTCTTTATCCACGTTCAGCGTCGCCGCGCCGTCGGATGACGCGTCCAGTGACCAACTGGCTAAACTGCTGTTCAACGACCCCAATAGCCCGCGTACCGGCGCGAAAGCGCCAAAGCTGATTATTGTCTCTTTCACTGACTACAACTGCCCTTACTGCAAGCAGTTCGACCCTATGCTGGAGAAAATCGTGCATGACAACCCGGACGTGCAGCTCATCGTTAAACTGTTACCGTTCAAGGGCCAAAGCTCGGTGAATGCGGCAAAAGCGGCGCTTTCGGTTTGGCAGCAACAGCCTGATAAATTCTGGGCGCTGCACCAGCGGTTGATGATGAAAAAAGGGTATCACGACGATGCCAGCATCGCGGCGGCTCAGACAAAGACCGGGACGGACAGCATTAAGACAGAGGATAAAACCATGGACTCTCTGAAAATGAACCTGATCCTGTCGCAGGTGCTGAATATTCAGGGCACCCCGGCGACCATCATTGGCGACCAGATGGTCGCGGGAGCCATTCCTTATGAGGATCTGGAGGCGCTGGTGAAACAACAGCTGACGCAAGCCCGTGGCCAGTAAGCTCCCGCGCCTGGTGCGCGAACTCGCAATGTGGCTGCTGATCGGCGTTGCCGTGAGCCTGGCGGTAGATTATTTCCGCCAGCCCGCGCTGCCGCAGAATTTCGCCTCAGCCGCGCTGCAAACGCTCGACGGTAAGCCCGTCGACCTTATTGCCATGAGTGAGGAACGTCCGCTGCTGGTGTACGTCTGGGCTACCTGGTGTGGCGTATGCCGCTACACCACGCCATCCGTATCGACACTTGCCGCAGAGGGCGGCAACGTGATGTCGGTTGCGCTGCGCTCCGGTGATAACGCCACGCTGGAAAGATGGCTGGCGAAGAAGAAAATGACGCTGCCGACGGTCAACGACGCCAGCGGAAGCCTGTCTCGCCAGTGGGACGTGCAGGTCACGCCCACGCTGGTGGTGATCTCTCACGGAGAGGTGAAGTCGATCACCACCGGCTGGACCAGCAGCTGGGGCATGCGGCTGCGGCTGTGGCTGGCGTCGTAGTTGTTACTTTCCGCCCGCCAGCTCCAGGAAGCTGCCGGTCACGTAGGAGGCTTTGTCGCTCAGCAGCCAGGTAATGGCCTGAGCGACTTCCTCCGGCTGGCCGCCGCGCTGCATGGGCAGCATGGATTTCACCCGATCCACGCGCTCCGGCTCACCGCCGGAGGCGTGGATATCGGTATAAATCAGCCCGGGGCGTACGCAGTTGACGCGAATGCCCTGCGCTGCCACCTCCAGCGATAATCCCGTCGTCAGCGAGTCCACCGCCCCTTTGGATGCGGCGTAATCCACATATTCCCCCGGTGCGCCCAGACGGGAGGCGGCGGAAGAGACGTTCACTATCGCGCCTCCTTTACCACCATGTTTGTGCGACATACGCTTTACCGCCTCGCGACAGCAGAGAAAATAACCCGTGACGTTGGTGGCCAGCACGCGGTTAATGCGCTCGGCTGAGAGGCTTTCGATGGTCGACTGCTCGAACAGAATACCCGCGTTGTTCACCAGCGCCGTTAGCGGCTCGCCTTCACGATCGATACTGTCAAACATCGCCATAACCTGCGCTTCATCACTGATATCCGCGCGCACGGCAAACGCTTTACCGCCTGCCTCAACAATCTGATTGATCACGTCCGTCGCGGCCTTGATGTTATGGTGAAAATTCACCGCCACGGTGTAGCCTTCGCGTGCCAGCTGCAGCGCAGTGGCTTTACCGATGCCCCGGCTCGCGCCGGTGACGAGTGCAATTGCCATTCGCTTCTCCCAATAAAAAAGCCGGGTGGCGGCTTCGCCTTACCCGGCCTACGTTACTACATCAGCATTATTACTGGTATTCGCTCATCGGCACGCAGGAGCAGAACAGGTTACGGTCGCCGTAGACGTCATCGAGACGCTTCACGGTCGGCCAGTATTTGTTTGCCACGCCTGCCGGGAAGACCGCCAGCTCGCGGGAATAACCGTGGTTCCACTCTGCGACCATCTCGTGCTGGGTGTGCGGGGCGTTGACCAGCGGGTTATCTTCCAGCGTCCACTCACCGTCCTGCACGCGGTCGATCTCCATGCGGATCGCCAGCATCGCGTCGATAAAGCGGTCCAGCTCGGCTTTGCTCTCCGACTCCGTTGGCTCCACCATCAGCGTACCCGCCACCGGGAACGACATGGTTGGCGCATGGAAGCCGTAGTCGATCAGACGCTTGGCGATATCCAGTTCGCTAATGCCGGTCTGCTCTTTCAGCGGACGAATATCAAGGATGCACTCGTGCGCTACGCGACCGTCGCGGCCGGTGTAAAGCACCGGGAAGGCGGACTTCAGGCGAGTCGCAATATAGTTGGCGTTGAGGATCGCCACCTGGCTCGCCTGCTTCAGCCCTTCCGCGCCCATCATGCGGATGTACATCCAGCTGATTGGCAGGATAGAGGCGCTGCCGAACGGTGCCGCAGAGACCGCACCCTGACGGGTCAGCATGCCTTCAATCTGCACTACGCTGTGGCCTGGCACAAACGGTGCCAGGTGCGCTTTCACGCCGATTGGGCCCATGCCCGGGCCGCCGCCGCCGTGCGGGATGCAGAAGGTTTTGTGCAGGTTCAGGTGCGACACGTCCGCACCGATAAAGCCCGGAGAGGTGATGCCTACCTGGGCGTTCATGTTCGCGCCGTCGAGGTAAACCTGGCCGCCGAACTGGTGCACCACTTCGCACACTTCACGGATGGTCTCTTCGTACACGCCGTGGGTGGACGGGTAGGTCACCATGATGCAGGAGAGCTTGTCGCCCGCCTGCTCGGCTTTCGCACGCAGGTCAGCCAGATCGATGTTGCCATTCTTATCGCACGCCACCACCACGACTTCCATGCCCGCCATCTGGGCAGAGGCCGGATTGGTACCATGCGCGGAGCTTGGGATCAGGCAGATATCGCGGTGCCCTTCGTTGCGGCTTTCGTGATAGTGACGGATCGCCAGCAGGCCCGCGTATTCGCCCTGCGCGCCGGAGTTCGGCTGCATGCAGAGCGCGTCATAACCGGTCAGCTTCACCAGCCAGTCGGAAAGCTGGTTGATCATCATGTGATAACCTTCCGCCTGCTCTGGAGGGCAGAACGGGTGCAGCTCGGAAAACTCCGGCCAGGTGATAGGGATCATCTCTGCCGCGGCGTTCAGCTTCATGGTGCAGGATCCCAGCGGGATCATCGCCTGGTTCAGCGCCAGATCCTTGCGCTCAAGAGAGTGCATATAGCGCATCATCTCGGTTTCGCTGTGGTAGCGATTAAAGACCGGATGCGTCAGGATGGCATCGTTACGCAGCATGCTTTCCTGAATGGAGCGGCTGTCGAGCGCCACGTCTTTGTCCAGCTTATCAACGTCCAGACCGTGCGCGTCACCCAGCAACACGCTAAACAGGTTCAGGATATCGTCGCGGGTGGTGCTTTCATCCAGCGTAATGCCGACGGCGTTGTGGATGTCGCTGCGCAGGTTGATCTCTGCTGCATCCGCGCGTGCCAGCACGGCCGCTTTGTCCGCCACTTCCACACACAGGGTATCGAAGTAGTGGGCGTGGCGCAGCTTAAGGCCTTTCTGCTGCAGACCGCAGGCCAGAATATCGGCCAGGCGGTGAATGCGGCTGGCAATACGCTTCAGGCCAGCCGGGCCGTGGAACACGGCGTACAGGCTGGCGATGTTGGCCAGCAGCACCTGAGAGGTACAGATGTTGGAGTTCGCTTTCTCGCGGCGGATGTGCTGCTCGCGGGTCTGCATCGCCATGCGCAGCGCGGTGTTACCGGCAGCATCTTTTGAGACGCCGATAATACGGCCAGGCATGGAGCGTTTGAATTCATCTTTCGCGCCGAAGAACGCCGCGTGCGGGCCGCCGTAGCCCATCGGCACGCCGAAGCGTTGCGCAGAACCGAAGACAATATCCGCGCCCTGTTTGCCCGGCGCCGTCAGCAGCACCAGCGCCATAAAATCGGCGGCAACGCTGACAACCACTTTGCGGGACTTCAGCTCGGCAATCAGCGCGCCGTAATCGTGTACTTCACCGGTGGTGCCCACCTGCTGCAGCAGCACGCCGAAGACGTCCTGGTGATCCAGCACTTTGTCGGCGTCGTCGACGATCACGTCAAAGCCGAAGGTTTCCGCACGGGTGCGCACCACATCCAGCGTCTGAGGATGCACGTCCGCCGCCACGAAGAAGCGGTTGGCATTTTTCAGCTTGCTGACACGCTTAGCCATCGCCATGGCTTCGGCGGCGGCGGTCGCTTCATCCAGCAGCGAAGCGGAGGCGATATCCATACCGGTCAGATCCAGCGTTACCTGCTGGAAGTTCAGCAGCGCTTCCAGGCGGCCCTGAGAGACTTCTGGCTGATAAGGGGTGTAAGCGGTGTACCAGCCCGGGTTTTCCAGCATGTTGCGCAGGATAACCGGCGGCAACTGCACGTTGGTGTAGCCCATGCCAATGTAAGACTTATAGCGCTTGTTCAGGCCTGCGATAGCCTTCAGCTCCGCCAGCGCGGCGAATTCCGTGGTGGCTTCCCCCACCTGAGGCGGCGTGGCAAGCTGGATGTCTTTTGGCACAATCTGGCCGATCAGTGCGTTTAATGAATCCGCGCCAACTGTCTTCAGCATCTCCTGCTGTTGCTGAGCATCCGGCCCAATGTGACGTTCAATGAAGGCGCCACGGTTTTCAAGCTGGCTTAAAGTCTGTGTCATGAGCGATGGTTCCTGAAACGTGCAGTGAATGTGTTTTCTCCCTCTCCCTGAGGGAGAGGGCTGGGGTGAGGGTGTCGTCTGTTCCCCTCACCCTACCCTCTCCCCAAAGGGGAGAGGGATAATGGCTTACTCGTCTTCTAACAGTGCTTCGTACGCGGTCGCATCCAGCAGCGCGGCAACCTGAGATTCGTCGCTGGCTTTGATCTTGAAGATCCAGCCGCCTTCATATGGCTCGCTGTTCACCAGCTCTGGCGAATCGCTCAGCGCGTCGTTGACGGCAACGATTTCACCGCTCACAGGGGCGTAGATGTCAGAAGCCGCTTTTACGGACTCTGCTACCGCGCAGTCGTCGCCCGCGCTAACGGTCGTGCCCACGTCAGGCAGGTCAACAAACACCATGTCGCCCAGCAGCTCTTGCGCGTGCTCGGTGATCCCTACGGTGTAAGTGCCGTCCGCCTCTTTGCGCAGCCACTCGTGTTCTTTGCTGTATTTCAGTTCTGCTGGCACATTGCTCATTGAAGTTCTCCTGATAAAAATGATTAGGCGACCGGCTTACCGGCGCGAACAAAAATCGGTTTGGTCACGTTGACCGGCATTTCGCGGTTGCGGATTTGCACTACCGCCGTTTCGCCAATGCCCGCCGGCACGCGTGCCAGTGCAATACTGTAGCCCAGCGTCGGGGAGAAGGTACCGCTGGTGATCACGCCTTCGCGATGATTGCCGTCGGCATCGGTGAAGCGCACCGGCAGTTCGCCGCGCAGCACGCCTTTTTCCGTCATCACCAGGCCCACCAGCTGTTCAGTGCCCTTCTCGCGCTGCATTTCCAGCGCTTCACGGCCAATAAAGTCTCGGTCAGCCGGTTCCCACGCGATGGACCAGCCCATGTTGGCGGCCAGCGGAGAGACGCTTTCGTCCATCTCCTGACCGTAGAGGTTCATCCCCGCTTCCAGACGCAGCGTATCGCGCGCACCCAGACCCGCAGGCTTCACGCCCGCTTCCACCAGCGCGCGCCAGAAATCAGCGGCCTTCTCGTTTGGCATCGCAATTTCGTAGCCCGCTTCACCGGTGTAGCCGGTGGTGGCGATAAACAGATCGCCCGCCTGCACGCCGAAGAACGGCTTCATGCCTTCGGTTGCTTTGCGCTGCTCGTCGGTAAACAGAGACCCGGCTTTCGCCTGCGCGTTCGGCCCCTGCACGGCGATCAGCGACAGATCGTCACGGACGGTGATTTCGATGGCATAAGGTTCGGCGTGTTGGGTGATCCAGGAGAGGTCTTTTTCGCGGGTGGCGGAGTTTACAACGAGGCGGAAGAAATCTTCGGTGAAGTAATAGACGATAAGGTCATCAATCACGCCGCCTGAGGCATTCAGCATGCCGGTGTAGAGCGCTTTGCCCGGCGTCTTCAGTTTAGCGACGTCATTTGCCAGCAGATAACGCAAGAACTCCCGGGTGCGGCTACCGCGCAGATCGACAATCGTCATGTGTGACACGTCGAACATACCGGCATCGGTGCGCACCGCGTGGTGCTCATCAATCTGCGAGCCGTAGTGCAGCGGCATCATCCAGCCGTGGAAGTCCACCATGCGGGCGCCGCATAACACGTGTTGTTCGTACAAAGGAGTCTGTTGAGCCATCTTGTCCTCGTTGAAAAATTCACCGTGAAACCCGGTATCGGCCTCGTTCCCGAATGCCGACGCAAACGTTCTCTTTTACCTGAACTTACCACCGAAACCGGCGGTTAACCATAAGGTAAAACGGGTCATCACATTAGCTTATGACCAAAAAACGCTGAAAAGCCTACAGAGTTATTCACTGGAAAAATGCGATTAACCCCGCACAAAATTAACAATGATCTAACAGGATTTAGCACATGGTGATATTTCGTGCGGAAAAACGGGCCGAATTTCCGCACCGGAAAAAACACGACATTAGTTAATCTAATGCGAAAAATGACGTGGAATTAGATTATTTCAAACGAGGGAATTTCCCCGGCGCAGAGGCCGGGAAAATAAAGTGTGACGGGGATCTAAGTTAGCGCAGCCAGTCAGGCAGATCGTTAAGACCCATCGCCTGACGGAGAAGTTGAGGTTTGACGCCAGGAAGCGTATCGGCCAGTTTAAGACCGATATCGCGCAGCAGTTTTTTCGCCGGATTTGCCCCGGCAAACAGCTCGCGGAAACCCTGCATGCCCGCCAACATCATCGCCGCACTGTGCTTGCGGCTGCGCTCATAGCGACGCAGGTAGAGATGCTGACCGATATCTTTCCCTTCGCGATGCAGGCGACGCAGTTCTTCTACCAGCTCCGCCGCGTCCATAAAGCCAAGATTAACGCCCTGCCCGGCCAGCGGATGAATGGTATGGGCCGCATCGCCCACCAGCGCCAGACGGTGCGCCGCAAACTGACGCGCGTAGCGGCCGGTTAACGGGAACACCTGACGCTCGCTTTCAAGCGTGCACAAGCCAAGGCGGTTATCAAACGCCATGCACAGCGCCTGGTTAAAGGCATCCGGTGTCGCCTCCTGCATCAGCTGCGCTTTTTCCGGCACCAGTGACCAGACGATAGAGCACAGGTGCGGATCGCTCAGCGGCAGGAATGCCAGAATGCCGTCGTTGTGGAAAATCTGCCGCGCCACGCCGCCGTGCGGCTCTTCGGTGCGGATCGTTGCCACCATCGCATGATGGCGGTAATCCCAGAAGGTCAGCGGGATATCGGCTTTGTTGCGCAGCCAGGAGTTCGCACCATCGGCACCGACCACCAGACGCGCGGTCAGCATGTCGCCGCTTTGTAAGGTGATAAACGCCTCGTTTTCACCCCATGCCACCTGCTGGATCTGCGCGGGCGCAACCAGCGTTACGTCGCTGCACTGCTGCGCTTTCTGCCACAGCGCGTGGTGGATCACCGCGTTTTCGATGATGTGCCCCAGATGGCTATAGCCCATGCTCTCATCATCAAAGGCTATATGACCAAAGCTGTCTTTATCCCACACTTCCATGCCGTGATAGCAACTGGCGCGCTGCGACACAATATCTGCCCAGACACCAAGGTGCGTCAGCAATTTCTCACTGGCGGCATTGATCGCCGAGACGCGGAGTTCCGGCGGGGCATCCTGCGCGACGGGCTGAGGCGCTTTTTGCTCCAGCACGGCCACGCGAAGGCCGCTGCCCTGTAAACCGCAGGCCAGCGCCAGCCCGACCATACCGCCGCCAACAATGGCGACATCAACATTTTGCACGGTGATAACTCCTTAACGCGCGACCCAACCCAGGGTCCGCTGCGCCAGCACGTCACGTGCCGGAATGAACAGTTCCATCGCCATCAGCCCGAGGTTGCGACCCGCAACCAACGGCGCCCAGCGATTGGCAAACAGATGTACTAAACCATCGGTAACGCCGATTGTCGCCTCTTTATCGGCCTGGCGTCGCTTCTGGTAATGGCTAAGCACCGAATAAGCGCCACAATCTTTTTGCTCACCCCATGCCAGCGCCAGCGATTCCGCCAGGCTCATGACATCACGCAGCCCAAGGTTAAATCCTTGTCCGGCAATCGGATGTAATGTCTGCGCGGCGTTGCCGACCAGCACCACGCGGTGAGAAACAGACTGCGATGCGGTGGTTAACGACAGCGGATAGACCGCACGTTTCCCCGCATGGGTAATACGCCCGAGTCGCCAGCCAAAGGCTTTCTGCAGCTCGGTACAAAAACGTTCGTCGGACCAGGCCCGAACCTCTTCAGTTTTATCCTGCGGATGACACCAGACAAGCGAACAGCGCCCGTCCGACATCGGCAGCATCGCCAGCGGGCCGTGCTGCGTGAAGCGCTCAAACGCCCGGCCGTTGTGTTCTGCTGCGGTCGCGACGTTCGCAATAACCGCGACCTGCCCGTAAGGCTGCTGCCGCCACTCTACGCCGCACTGCGTGCCGAGCGCCGAACGCGAGCCGTCCGCCGCCACCAGAAGCTGACCGTCGATAACGGTGCCATTATCGAGCGCTACGCTCACCGCGTCTTCGCTGCGGCTAAAACTGGCGACGCGCGCCGGACAATGTAGCGTGACGCCAGGCGCATCCTGTAACAGACGGAACAGACGCAGGCCAACGTCGTGGAGTTCAATAACCTGACCCAGCGCGTCGATACGGTAATCATGGGCATCCAGCGTCACAAATCCGGCATGACCGCGATCGCTCACGTGCACGGTGTTAATTGCCGTGGCGCAATCGGCGATCGCCTGCCAGATGCCAATGCGGGATAGCTGCTGGCAGGTACCCTGCGCCAGGGCAATGGCGCGAGAATCAAAACCCGGATGATTCTTTGCCTGCGGCGCGACGGCTTCAACCAGATGTACCGGGAGCTGGCCCTTCGTCAAATGCGAAATGGCTAACGCCAGCGTGGCGCCGGTCATCCCGCCGCCCACGATGATCACGCTCATGCGCGTGCCGCTGCCATCAGCGCCTCAATATCATCGGCGTTCTTCACGACGGTTGCGGTCAGGTTTTCATTGCCGTTTTCGGTGATCACGATGTCATCTTCGATGCGAATGCCGATCCCGCGGTATTGTTCCGGCACGTCAGCATCCGGCGCGATGTACAGCCCGGGCTCAACGGTTAACACCATGCCCGGCTCCAACACGCGTGAACGTTCAGGACCGTATGCGCCCACGTCATGAACATCCAGACCCAGCCAGTGGCTCAGACCGTGCATAAAGTACGGACGGTGGGCATTCTCGGTAATCAGCGTGTCGACGTCGCCCTTCAGAATGCCGAGTTTCACCAGACCCGTAATCATGATCCGCACCACTTCACCGGTGACATCCTGAATGGAGGTTCCCGGACGATATAACCTGAGCGCCGTTTCCAGGGATTCGAGCACGATGTCGTAAATTTCGCGCTGAGCAGGCGAGAATTTACCGTTCACCGGGAAGGTTCGGGTGATGTCGCCTGCGTAGCCCAGATACTCACACCCGGCGTCAATCAGCACCAGATCGCCGTCGCGCAGCGCGCTTTCGTTCTCGGTGTAGTGCAGAATGCAGCCGTTTTCCCCGCCGCCAACGATGGTGTTGTAGGACGGGAAGCGCGCGCCGTGGCGGTTAAATTCGTGGTGAATTTCGCCCTCAAGCTGGTATTCGAACATGCCGGGACGGCACTTTTCCATGGCGCGAGTGTGGGCCAGGGCGCTGATTTCGCCCGCGCGGCGCAGTACGTTGAGCTCTTCCTCAGACTTAAACAGACGCATCTCATGCACGACCGGGCGCCAGTCTGTGAGCGTGGCGGGGGCAGACAGGTTCTGGCGCGAACCTTTACGCAGTTTATCCAGCGCGGTGAAGACAATCTCATCCGCATACGCATATTCGCCCTGGGCGTGATACAGCACGTCCAGGCCGTTGAGCAACTGGTAAAGCTGCTGGTTGATTTCGCTAAAGGCCAGCGCGCGGTCAACGCCCAGCTTCGCCGGGGCGGCCTCTTGCCCTAAGCGGCGGCCAAACCATATTTCGGCCGTCAGATCGCGCACGCGGTTGAAAATCACGCTGTGGTTGTGGGTGTCATTGCTCTTGATCAGCACCAGTACCGCTTCCGGCTCGTTAAACCCGGTGAAGTACCAAAAATCGCTGTTCTGGCGATAGGGGTATTCGCTGTCGGCACTGCGCGTCACTTCGGGCGCGGCAAAAATCAGGGCAGCGCTTCCCGGCTGCATGCTGGCTAACAGCGCCTGACGACGGCGCAAATACTCTTGATTCGAGATAACCATGACACCCTCCTGTGCGTTATTTTTCTTAATGTAAGGTTGGCTTGCGGACTTCCGGCGCGGTCGGCTGTGAACGCGTAAAGGTGTCGTGGCACAGCAGCGCCGCCACGCGCACGTATTCGATGATCTCTTCGAGGGACATTTCCAGCTCTTCCTGGTCTTCGTCCTCATCGTAGCCGAGCTGTGCAATATTACGCAGATCGTCGATCGCTTCACCCGCTTCGCCGGTCACTTTATCGAGCTTCGGCTGAGACACGCCCAGGCCCAGCAGATAATGGTTTACCCAACCCGCGAGCGCATCCGCGCGATCGAAGACGCTGACGTCGTCCCCATCAGGCAGATAAAGCTGAAAAAGGAAGCCATCGTCTTCCAGCGAATCGCTGGTCGTTGCGTGCATTTTACGCAGCGCTTCTGCCAGTTCGTGACCAAACGCCAGCCCTTCGTTCGTGAGGTCGTGGATCAGCGGCTGCCAGGAGCTGTCGCTGTTTCCGCCGCACAGCATGCCACTGATCAGACCGTGCATTTCGGCAGGGGTTAAACCCACTCCCTGCTGGTTCAGTAACTGGTTTAAATCCTTGTAACCAGGCATTTCGTTCTGTATAGACATGCGCATTCGTCATCATTGGGGGATATTCATGATATGCTACCACTTTGGACCCTGGTGATACCAGAAAAGGGCTTGTATCTTCACATCAGGGTAGCTATAGTGTCGCCCCTTCGCAGCCCCCGGGGCAGTAAGCGAAGGCAGCGCAGTCAATCAGCAGGAAGGTGGCATGTCTGCACAACCCGTCGATCTCCAGATTTTTGGCCGTTCACTGCGAGTGAATTGTCCACCTGAACAAAGGGATGCTTTGAATCAGGCTGCGGACGATTTGAATCAGCGGTTGCAAGATCTAAAAGAACGCACTAGAGTCACAAATACTGAGCAGCTGGTTTTCATCGCCGCGTTGAACATCAGCTATGAACTGACTCAGGAAAAAGCGAAGACCCGCGATTACGCGGCAAGCATGGAGCAACGCATTAAAATGCTCCAGCAGACCATAGAACAGGCATTGCTTGATCAAGGTCGCACTCCCGAAAGACCGGGACCAAAGTTTGAATAACACTTCTCAGTTGACTATGGTAGAGTAACTGTGAAGACAAAATTTCTCTGAGATGTTCGCAAGCGGGCCAGTCCCCTGAGCCGATATTTCATACCACAAGAATGTGGCGCTCCATGGTTGGTGAGCATGCTCGGTCCGTCCGAGAAGCCTTAAAACTATGACGACACATTCACCTTGAACCAAGGGTTCAAGGGTTACAGCCTGCGGCGGCATCTCGGAGATTCCCTCTCTTTTCTTCTACCGACTACCATGACTCAATTCCCTGAAGTTTCTGCTTCACGCCAGGACATCCGTCAGTTAATTCGTCAGCGCCGCCGTGCGTTAACCTCCGATCAGCAAGCGCATTTTGCCCAGCAGGCCGCCGCCCGTATGATGGCGTATCCCCCTGTCGTGATGGCGCACACCGTTGCGCTGTTTCTGTCATTTGACGGAGAGCTGGATACCCAGCCGCTGATAGAACAGCTCTGGCGCGCCGGGAAAAAGGTGTATCTGCCGGTGCTGCATCCGTTCAGCGAAGGCAATCTGCTGTTCCTGCACTACCACCCGCACAGCGAGCTGGTGGTGAACCGTCTGAAAATCACCGAGCCGAAACTCGACGTCCGCGACGTGCTGCCGCTCTCTGAGCTGGACGTACTGATCGCGCCGCTGGTGGCGTTTGATGAACAGGGCCAGCGTTTAGGGATGGGCGGCGGTTTTTATGACAGGACGCTGCAAAACTGGCAGCAGTACGGGCTACAGCCGGTGGGCTATGCGCATGATTGTCAGGGCGTGGAGGCGTTGCCGGTGGAGAAATGGGATGTGCCGTTGCCGGCGGTGGTGACGCCCAGTAAAACCTGGACCTGGTAGAATAAAGCCGGGTGGCGCTTACGCTTACCCGGCCTACAAAACCTCAACGTAGGTCGGGTAAGGCGCAGCCGCCACCCGACACCACAGACCGCACATTAGTAAAGCAGACGCGCGCGAATCGTCCCCGGAATCGCCTTCATGCTCTGCAGCGCTTTCTCGGCCACATCGTCATCCGCTTCGATATCAATAACCACATAGCCCATCTGCGAGTTGGTCTGCAGATACTGCGCGGCAATGTTAACGCCCTGCTCGGCAAAGATCTGGTTGATGGCGGTCAGCACGCCTGGACGGTTTTCGTGGATGTGCAGCAGACGACGACCGCCGTGCAGCGGCAGAGACACTTCCGGGAAATTCACGGCAGAGAGCGTAGAACCGTTGTCGGAGTATTTGCTCAGCTTACCTGCTACTTCCAGACCGATATTCTCCTGCGCTTCCTGAGTCGAACCGCCGATGTGTGGCGTCAGGATAACGTTGTCGAACTCGCACAGCGGAGAGGTGAACGGATCGCTGTTGGTGGCGGGCTCCGTCGGGAACACGTCGATGGCCGCGCCCGCCAGATGCTTACGCTTCAGCGCATCCGCCAGTGCCGGGATATCAACAACCGTGCCGCGCGCGGCGTTGATCAGCAGTGAGCCAGGCTTCATCAGCGCCAGCTCTTCCGCGCCCATCATGTTCTTGGTTGACGCGTTTTCCGGTACGTGCAGACTCACCACGTCGCTCATGTTCAACAGGTCAGACAGGTGTTGAACCTGGGTCGCATTGCCCAGCGGCAGCTTGCTTTCGATATCGTAGAAGAACACGTGCATACCCAGGGATTCCGCCAGAATACCGAGCTGCGTACCAATGTGGCCGTAGCCGATAATCCCCAGCTTTTTACCACGCGCTTCGAAAGAGCCAGACGCCAGTTTGTTCCACACGCCGCGGTGCGCCTTGGCGTTCGCTTCAGGAATGCCGCGCAGCAGCAGCAGCAGTTCGCCAATCACCAGCTCCGCCACGGAACGGGTGTTGGAGAACGGGGCGTTAAACACGGGAATACCGCGTTTGGCGGCAGCATTCAGGTCAACCTGGTTGGTACCGATGCAGAAGCAGCCGATAGCCACCAGCTTTTCCGCCGCAGCAATAACGTCTTCAGTCAGGTGAGTACGGGATCGCAGGCCAATGAAGTGGGCATCACGGATGGACGCTTTCAGCTCTTCGGTATCGAGCGCGCCTTTGTGAAATTCGATGTTGGTGTAACCTGCCGCACGAAGGCTATCGATTGCTTTTTGATGCACGCCCTCGACCAGCAGGAATTTAATCTTGTCTTTCTCCAGTGATACCTTTGCCATTTACCCGACCCTGTTTTTGTCTGAACTGATGTTGTGCTGGATATGAATCCGCTGTAGCCAACATATCAAAAAAAACTATTGCAGCAATATGAACGTTTGCGTCGGCACTCTGAAGAAAAGTCATCCAGGGCAAAATGTCAGAGGAAAATGCTATGGAAATTTACAAACGTGGCAGGATCGGCAAAAGAGGTTCAAAAACGTGATACAAGTCACCGAATTTAGCTTTTCAAAAATTTTTTAGCGGGGGGAGGACTCCCCCCGTCAGATCATTTTACGATAGTTTTCACGCCGTCAGCGGTGCCGATCAGCGCCACATCCGCGCCACGGTTGGCAAATAACCCTACGGTCACTACGCCTGGGATAGCGTTGATGGCATTTTCCAGTGCGACTGCGTCGAGGATTTCCAGGCCGTGAACGTCGAGGATCACGTTACCGTTATCGGTGACTACGCCCTGACGATATTCCGGACGACCGCCCAGTTTCACCAGTTGACGGGCAACCGCGCTACGCGCCATCGGGATCACTTCGACCGGCAGCGGGAAGTTTCCCAGGATGTCGACCTGCTTGGAGGCGTCCGCGATACAGATGAACTTGTCCGCTACAGAAGCGATGATCTTTTCACGCGTCAGCGCCGCGCCGCCGCCCTTGATCATCTGCATATGGCCGTTGATCTCATCCGCGCCATCAACGTAAATGCCCAGACGATCCACTTCGTTGAGATCGAAAACGGTAATGCCGAGGCTTTTTAGCTTTTCCGTGGAAGCATCGGAGCTGGAAACCGCGCCCTCGATCTGCCCCTTCATCGTGCCCAGGGCATCGATAAAGTGTGCCGCCGTTGACCCCGTACCAACACCGACAATGGTACCCGGCTGTACGTACTGGAGAGCGGCCCATCCTACTGCTTTTTTCAGTTCATCCTGCGTCATGATCGTTTGCCTGTGGTGTGAAAACTCAGGGCGCATTATAGAACACGTCGGATGGATTTCGTCTGCCACGAAGGGAAAATTGTGTCATAGTGCAGATTAAGCAAAATTAAGGAGTAAGCCAGAGCAATGAAACGTCCGGACTACAGAACACTACAGGCACTTGATGCGGTTATTCGTGAACGCGGTTTTGAGCGCGCGGCGCAGAAGTTGTGCATCACCCAGTCCGCCGTATCACAGCGTATCAAACAGCTTGAAAACATGTTCGGGCAACCCCTGCTGGTGCGTACCGTTCCGCCGCGTCCAACGGAGCAAGGGCAAAAGCTCCTCGCCCTGCTGCGTCAGGTTGAACTGCTGGAAGATGAGTGGCTGGGTGATGAACAAACGGGTTCCACGCCGCTGCTGCTGTCGCTGGCGGTGAACGCCGACAGTTTGGCAACCTGGCTGCTGCCTGCCCTTGCGCCAGTCCTGGCCGACTCCCCTATTCGACTGAATTTACAGGTAGAAGATGAAACCCGTACACAGGAGCGCCTGCGTCGTGGTGAAGTGGTTGGCGCGGTCAGTATCCAGCCTCAGGCATTGCCAAGCTGTCTTGTCGATCAGCTAGGTGCGCTGGATTACCTGTTTGTTGGCTCAAAAGCCTTTGCCGAGCGCTACTTCCCGAATGGCGTCACCCGCGCCGCGCTGTTGAAAGCCCCTGCCGTGGCGTTTGACCATCTGGATGATATGCACCAGGCGTTCCTGCAGCAAAACTTCGACCTCCCGCCGGGCAGCGTGCCGTGCCATATCGTGAACTCGTCTGAAGCCTTTGTGCAGCTTGCACGTCAGGGCACCACCTGCTGCATGATCCCGCACCTGCAGATTGAGAGAGAGTTGAAAAGCGGTGAGCTGATTGACCTGACGCCGGGGCTGTATCAGCGCCGGATGCTTTACTGGCACCGCTTTGCGCCGGAAAGCCGTATGATGCGCAACGTCACCGACGCGCTGCTGGCGTTCGGGCATAAGGTGTTGAGGCAGGACTAATCGCTTGAATTCCCTCTCCCTGTGGGAGAGGGTTAGGATGAGGGCAAATTACTGCGCCTTAGCCGGCTCAGTTTGCTGAGTTTGAGTTGGCTCCAGCTGGAACACGACATCCACCTGATCGTCGAACTGAATGGTTGGCTGCTCATAGGTTTCCTGAGCAGAAACCGGGGCTGCATCAGCCTTCATCATGCGTACCATCGGGCTTGGCTGGTAGTTAGAGACGTGGTAACGCACGCTGTAAACTGGGCCGAGCTTGCTCTTAAAGCCAGAAGCCAGCTGCTCCGCCTGATGGATTGCATCATCAATCGCGGCTTTACGCGCTTCGTCTTTGTATTTCTCCGGTTGCGCAACGCCCAGCGAGACGGAACGAATTTCATTCAGCCCCGCTTTTAACGCGCCATCAAGCAGCGAGTTCAGCTTATCAAGCTGACGCACGGTCACTTCAACGGTACGTACGGCACGGTAGCCTTTGAGAATGCTTTTCCCGTTCTGGTAGTCGTAATCCGGTTGGGTACGCAGGTTAGCGGAACTAATATCTTTTTTACCTACACCATTCTGCTCGAGGAAAGAGAGATATTGCGCAACACGATCGTCAGCCTGCTTTTTAGCGGAGGCGGCATCTTTCGCGGCCACGTTCACTTCAATTGCCAGGGTTGCAACATCCGGTACCGCGTCCACGCTTGCGGTGCCTGAAGTGACGATGTGCGGGCCATTTGGCAATTCATTTGCCTGCACCGACACCGCACCTAAACTCACTAATGCCGCCAGGGCCATCACTTTAAACTTCACTGTCATTCCTCCATGTTGCGAAGAGTGCCCCAACATCAGGGCGCATGCCAGCAAGCTTAGCGGGTCTTGTTCAGATGTCCATAAGACAAACGCTTAGTTGAACAATCCCTGAACATGATGAATGCCCTCTTTTGCCAGCTGGAAAGCAATAAACCACATCACCAGACCGACCAGCGTATTGATGATGCGCTGAGCTTTAGCGGTACGCAAACGCGGGGCCAACCATGCCGCCAGAATGGCGAGGCCGAAGAACCAGAGGAAGGAGGCGCTGACCGTACCGAGCGCAAACCAGCGCTTCGGCTCAACGTCCAGTTGTCCACCCAGGCTACCCAACACCACGAAAGTATCCAGATAAACATGTGGATTGAGCCAGGTCACCGCCAGCATGGTGACGATAATTTTCCAGCGGCCCTGCTTCATCACTTCGGCGCTCGCCAGCTCAAGGTTGCTGCTCATCGCCGTTTTCAGCGCACCGAATCCGTACCACAGCAGGAACGCCACGCCGCCCCAGGTCACCAGCGCCAGCAGCCATGGAGACTGCATCAATAGCGCGCTGCCACCAAAAATCCCGGCGCAGATCAGCAGCAAGTCACTGACAGCACACAGCAACGCGATCATCAGATGATACTGGCGGCGGATGCCCTGGTTCATCACGAACGCATTTTGGGGACCGAGAGGAAGGATCATGGCCGCACCTAGTGCAAGGCCTTGAAAGTAATAGGATAACATGACGTAAATCTCGCAGAATTGTCTTTGGAGCAGACTATACTGTGAGAATAACATTAGAGGAAATTGATAATATTAATTGGGTATTAGCATGGCTAATAAAATAAAAGCCCGGTGGCGCTAGCGCTTACCGGGCCTACGGGAGACGTTATTCGGCTTCTTTTACTTTTTTGACGTTTACGTCCATCTGCGGGTACGGGAAGCTGATGCCGTTGGCGTCAAACTCGCGCTTAATGCGCTCCAGCACGTCCCAGTAGACGTTTTGCAGATCGCTGCTTTTGCTCCAGATACGCACCACGAAGTTAATGGATGACGCGCCCAGTTCGTTGAGGCGAACCGTCTGCTCTTTGTCTTTCAGAATGCGATCGTCTGAAGCAATGATATTGCTAATCAGCGATTTGACCTGATCGATGTCGGAGTCATAGGCCACGCTGATAATCAGCTCATTACGGCGTACCGGTTCACGGGAGAAGTTAATGATGTTGCCCGCGATGATTTTCCCGTTCGGTACCACCACGATGCGGCCATCGACGGTACGCAGGGTGGTTGAGAAAATCTGCACCTGCAGTACGGTTCCGGCAATGCCGCCAAGGTCAACGTATTCACCCGAGCGGAACGGACGGAAGGTGACCAGCAGAACGCCTGCCGCCAGGTTTGAAAGTGAGCCCTGCAGTGCCAGACCAATAGCCAGACCAGCCGCACCGAGCACGGCGATGACGGATGCCGTCTGCACGCCTACGCGACCCAGCGCCGCAATAAGCGTAAAGGCGATGATGCCATAACGCACCAGTGCGGAGAGGAAATCAGCCACCGTGGCGTCAATGTGACGGGCCAGCATCACGCGGTTGACCGCGTTCGATACGATACGCGCCACGATCATCCCGACGATGATGATGGCAATCGCCGCGACGATGTTCACGGCATAGCTCAGCAGCAGTGCCTGGTTGCGCACCAGCCAGTTACCGGCGTGATTGATGCTGTCTACAACATCGAGTTGTTCCATTTATTCTTCCTTTTGTTAAACCAAAACACAAAATCCATCCCCCATGGAGACAGGCAGGTCAGTAAAGGGTAAACAAAAAGCGCAAATATTGCCAAACAGATCACAAAAGCAGATGTTGCAGCATGTTGAAAATGCGAAAAAAAAGGCCCGCATGTGCGGGCCTTCTGATGCTGTTAGCAGCTCAAATTACAGAACGTCGATTGCGTTCAGTTCTTTGAATGCCTGCTCCAGACGGGTCACCATGGACGTCTGTGCAGCGCGCAGCCATACGCGTGGATCGTAGTATTTCTTGTTCGGCTGGTCTTCGCCTTTCGGGTTGCCCAGCTGACCCTGCAGGTAAGCTTCGTTGGTTTTGTAGTACTGCAGGATACCGTCCCATGTTGCCCACTGGGTGTCGGTATCGATGTTCATTTTCACTACGCCGTAGCTTACGGAGTCTTTGATTTCCTGAGCAGAAGAACCGGAACCGCCGTGGAAGACGAAGTTCAGGCTGTTGTGCGGCAGGTTGTGTTTCTTGGAAACGTATTCCTGAGAATCACGCAGGATGGTTGGGGTCAGAACCACGTTACCTGGTTTGTAAACGCCGTGCACGTTACCGAAGGACGCTGCAATGGTGAAGCGTGGGCTGATTTTGCTCAGCTCGGTGTAAGCGTAATCAACGTCTTCTGGCTGGGTGTAAAGTGCAGAAGCGTCCATGTGGCTGTTGTCCACGCCGTCTTCTTCACCACCGGTGCAACCCAGTTCGATTTCCAGGGTCATGTCCATTTTGGACATACGCGCCAGGTATTTGGAGCAGATTTCGATGTTTTCGTGCAGTGACTCTTCAGACAGGTCGATCATGTGAGAAGAGAACAGTGGCTTACCGGTTGCCGCGAAGTGTTTTTCACCCGCGTCCAGCAGACCGTCGATCCACGGCAGCAGTTTCTTCGCGCAGTGGTCAGTGTGCAGGATAACCGGAACACCGTAGTGTTCAGCCATCTGGTGTACGTGGTGCGCACCAGAGATAGCACCCAGGATTGCAGCGCCCTGAGGAACGTCAGTTTTCACGCCTTTACCTGCGATGAACGCAGCGCCACCGTTAGAGAACTGAACGATAACTGGAGCTTTAACTTTGGCTGCAGTTTCCAGTACGGCGTTGATGGAGTCGGTACCCACGCAGTTAACTGCTGGCAGAGCGAAGTTGTTTTCTTTAGCTACCTGGAACACTTTCTGTACGTCATCACCAGTGATAACGCCAGGTTTTACGAAATCAAAAATTTTAGACATGTTGCTTAGTCCTGTATCTTCGGCCGTTAGAAAAGGTGCGTGCTCTTATAAGCGCGCTGAAAATTGGGCAGGTTTCCCTGCCCTTGAATGGCTTACTTCTTAGCGCGCTCTTCGAGCATTGCTACTGCTGGCAGTACTTTGCCTTCCACGAATTCGAGGAATGCGCCGCCACCAGTGGAGATGTAGGAGATCTTGTCAGCGATACCGAACAGGTCGATTGCTGCCAGGGTGTCACCACCGCCTGCGATAGAGAACGCTTCGCTGTCTGCGATTGCGTTAGCAACGATCTCAGTACCTTTGCGGAAGTTCGGGAATTCGAACACGCCAACAGGACCGTTCCACAGGATAGTTTTTGCGTTTTTCAGGATTTCAGCCAGTTTCTGTGCAGAAACGTCGCCCAGATCCAGAATCTGCTCTTCATCTTTGATGTCATTTACAGATTTCAGGGTCGCGGTTGCGGTTTCGGAGAACTCGGTCGCTACGCGAACGTCAGTTGGAACCGGGATGTCACAGGTGGTCAGCAGGCGTTTGGCTTCGTCAACCAGGTCTGCTTCGTACAGGGATTTACCCACGTTGTGGCCCTGAGCGGCAACGAAGGTGTTCGCGATACCACCGCCAACGATCAGCTGGTCAGCGATTTTAGACAGGGAATCCAGAACGGTCAGTTTGGTAGAAACTTTAGAACCACCAACGATAGCCACCATTGGACGAGCCGGTTCTTTCAGTGCTTTACCCAGCGCTTCCAGTTCGTCAGCCAGCAGAGGACCGGCACAGGCTACGTCTGCGAATTTACCGATACCGTGGGTTGACGCCTGCGCGCGGTGAGCCGTACCGAAGGCATCCATTACAAATACGTCGCACAGTGCAGCGTATTTTTTAGACAGTGCTTCGTCGTCTTTCTTTTCGCCTTTGTTGAAGCGAACGTTTTCCAGAACAACCAGTTCACCGGCAGCCACTTCAACGCCGTCCAGGTAATCTTTCACCAGGCGAACCGGGCTGGACAGTTTGTCTTTCAGGTAATTAACAACTGGCAGCAGAGAGAACTCTTCGTTGTACTCGCCTTCAGTTGGACGACCCAGGTGGGAAGTGACCATCACTTTAGCGCCCTGCTTCAGAGCCAGTTCGATGGTTGGCAGAGATGCACGGATACGCGCGTCGCTGGTCACTTTGCCATCTTTAACCGGTACGTTCAGATCGGCACGGATGAAAACGCGTTTACCAGCCAGATCCAGATCGGTCATCTTAATTACAGACATGGTGAATCCTCTCGTTGATTCTTAAAGTTTTGCAGACGCACGATGCGTCTTACCTGAAACCTTGAGCGGCCATTGCTAACGTGGTGTCGAGCATTCGGTTAGCAAAGCCCCATTCGTTATCACACCAGACCAGCGTCTTGATAAGGTGTGCCCCACTGACGCGCGTTTGTGTGCCATCGACGATAGCGCTGTGCGGGTCGTGGTTAAAATCTACTGAGACCAACGGTAATTCCGTATAGTCAACTATACCATGAAATGCACCCTGTGCCGCTTTTTGCAGCAACAGGTTGACTTCACAGGCTTTTACCGGTTTTTTCACCGTCACACTGAGGTCGATTGCGGTCACGTTAATCGTCGGAACGCGCACGGCAATCGCTTCGAAACGGTCGTTAAACTGCGGGAAAATTCGGGTGATCCCTGCCGCCAGTTTCGTATCCACCGGGATGATTGACTGACTCGCTGCGCGAGTGCGTCGTAAATCCGGATGGTAGGCGTCGATAACCTGCTGATCGTGCATGGCGGAGTGAATCGTGGTCACGGTGCCGGATTCAATGCCATACGCATCGTCTAACAGTTTGATGACCGGAATAATGCAGTTGGTGGTACAGGAGGCGTTGGAAACAATGCGGTGTTCGGCCTGCAGCTCATGCTGGTTAACGCCAAACACGACGGTCGCGTCGAGGTCGTTACTGCCGGGGTGAGAAAACAGGACTTTTTTTGCGCCTGCGGCCAGATGTGCTTCGCCATGTTCGCGGCTGCCGTAAACGCCGGTACAGTCAAGCACGATATCCACACCCAGTTCACGCCACGGTAGCCCGGCGATGCTGCTCTCATGCAGTACGCGGATGGCATCGTCGCCGACAAACAGCTGCTCTCTTTCCTGGCGAACATCCCAGGCAAAGCGTCCGTGGCTGGTGTCATATTTCAACAAATGCGCCATGCCCGCAGCATCCGCCAGTTCGTTGATTGCTACCACGGTTATTTCCGCACGACGCCCGGATTCATATAAAGCACGAACCACGTTGCGCCCGATGCGACCGAAGCCATTAATCGCTACGCGTACGGTCATAGATCTCCTGCAAAGCTATCCCTGGGTTTGAGGTGGCTGAAAGAGTAATCCAGCGACGCCCGAAGGGGAATCCTTGCTGTCACAAACTGCGATTGATTGGTCAATTGTCGAACATTTAATCGACTGAAACGCTTCAGCAAGAATAAGCGAATTGGGGAATAAAAGGAATCTCTGTCCAGATGAATAAGCGGGCTATATGACTTGCATCACATTTTTGATGGAATAGTGCCGACAAAAAAGCCGGGTGACGCGCTAGCGCTTACCCGGCCTATTTTCGTGCCATTTGTCGGCCCGGTAAGCGTAGCGCCACCGGGCAAAACAGCAATTACAGCAGTTCTTTCGCCTTAGCGACAACGTTCTCAACGGTGAAGCCGAACTCTTCGAACAGCAGCTCTGCCGGAGCAGATTCACCGAAGGTGGTCATACCGACGATAGCGCCGTTCAGGCCAACGTATTTGAACCAGTAGTCAGCGATACCCGCTTCCACTGCCACGCGAGCGGAAACCGCTTTAGGCAGCACGGATTCACGGTATGCAGCATCCTGTTTGTCGAACGCATCGGTAGACGGCATGGAAACCACGCGCGCTTTCACGCCTTCGGCAGTCAGTTTTTCCCAGGCTGCAACAGCCAGTTCAACTTCAGAACCGGTGGCGATGAAGATCAGCTCTGGCTGGCCCGCGCAATCTTTCAGCACGTAACCACCGCGAGCAATGTTCGCCAGCTGCTCAGACGTACGCTCCTGCTGTGCCAGGTTCTGACGGGAGAGGATCAGCGCGGTTGGACCGTCCTGACGCTCAACGCCGTATTTCCACGCCACCGCGGATTCAACCTGGTCACATGGACGCCATGTGCTCATGTTCGGCGTCACGCGCAGGGAAGCCACCTGCTCTACCGGCTGGTGAGTTGGACCATCTTCGCCCAGACCGATGGAGTCGTGGGTGTAGACCATCACCTGACGCTGTTTCATCAGCGCAGCCATACGCACGGCGTTACGTGCATATTCAACGAACATCAGGAAGGTAGAGGTGTACGGCAGGAAACCGCCGTGCAGGGAGATACCGTTGGCGATCGCGGTCATACCGAATTCACGTACACCGTAATGGATGTAGTTACCGGCAGTGTCTTCGTTGATCGCTTTAGAACCGGACCAGATAGTCAGGTTAGAAGGCGCGAGGTCAGCGGAGCCACCGAGGAATTCTGGCAGCAGAGGTCCGAACGCTTCAATCGCATTCTGAGACGCTTTACGGCTCGCGATTTTAGACGGGTTCGCCTGCAGCTTAGCAATGAACTCGTTCGCTTTCGCGTCGAAGTCAGACGGCATGTCGCCTTTCATACGACGGGTGAATTCAGCCGCTTCCTGAGGGAAGGCCTTCGCATAGGCAGCGAACTTCTCGTTCCAGGCCGCTTCTTTCGCCTGGCCCACTTCTTTTGCATCCCACTGAGCGTAGATTTCAGATGGGATTTCGAATGCAGGATGTTTCCAGCCCAGCGCTTCACGGGTCAGTGCGATTTCCGCGTCGCCCAGCGGTGCACCGTGGGAGTCATGAGTACCCGCTTTGTTCGGCGAACCGAAGCCAATGATGGTTTTGCACATCAGCAGGGACGGTTTGTCCGTCACAGCGCGCGCTTCTTCTACTGCACGTTTAATCGAGTCAGCATCGTGGCCATCAACGCCACGCACAACGTGCCAGCCGTAGGCTTCGAAGCGTGCTGCGGTGTCGTCAGTGAACCAGCCTTCAACGTGACCGTCGATGGAGATACCGTTGTCGTCATAGAACGCAACCAGTTTGCCCAGCTTCAGGGTACCTGCCAGGGAGCACACTTCGTGAGAAATGCCTTCCATCATGCAGCCGTCGCCCATGAACGCGTAGGTGAAGTGGTCAACGATGTCGTGACCTGGGCGGTTGAACTGCGCCGCCAGCGTCTTCTCAGCAATCGCCATACCGACTGCGTTAGCAATACCCTGACCCAGCGGGCCGGTGGTGGTTTCGACGCCCGCGGTGTAACCCACTTCCGGGTGACCTGGCGTTTTGGAGTGCAGCTGACGGAAGTTTTTCAGCTCTTCGATTGGCAGATCGTAGCCGGTGAGGTGCAGCAGGCTATAGATCAGCATAGAGCCGTGGCCGTTGGACAGCACGAAGCGGTCGCGGTCAGCCCATGACGGGTTCTGCGGGTTGTGGTTCAGGAAGTCACGCCACAGGACTTCGGCGATATCAGCCATACCCATAGGAGCCCCTGGGTGGCCAGATTTGGCTTTCTGTACTGCATCCATGCTCAGCGCACGAATAGCATTAGCAAGCTCTTTACGTGAGGACATTTTAACTCCAGATCGGACTGTTAAAGGCCATGCCCTTGACGACAGCGCGTTTTGGGCTACGCCGGAAAAAAGTGCCAACAATGTAACCCAAGCCGCAAGTCATGTACATGGAGCATTCTTTTGCTCGTTAAGAAATCTCTGGATCATGCTCGCATGTTGCGCAATCTCCTCGCCCGCCCCTGTCGATATTCCTTATACTTAGCCCGACACCGGCTTCGCTGACGGTGCACTTTTCGGATTTTATTCAGATTAACGAGTACGGAAGCAATCTCATGAAAATGCGTGCAATAGTGCTGGCCCTGGGTACGACGCTCCTGCTGAGCGGCTGTCAGAATATGGATTCTAACGGTCTGATGACCTCAGGCGCAGAAGCCTTTCAGGCCTATTCCCTGAGCGACGCGCAGGTGAAAGCGCTGAGCGATCAGGCGTGTAAAGATATGGACGGCAAAGCCACGCTTGCCCCGGCTAACAGTACCTACACGCAGCGTCTGAATAAGATTGCATCCGCGCTGGGCGACAACATCAACGGCCAGCCGGTGAACTACAAGGTTTACATGGCGAAAGACGTGAACGCCTTCGCCATGGCGAACGGCTGTATCCGCGTCTATAGCGGGCTGATGGACATGATGACCGACAACGAAGTGGAAGCGGTTATCGGCCACGAAATGGGCCACGTTGCGCTCGGCCACGTGAAGAAAGGGATGCAGGTTGCCCTGGGTACCAATGCCGTTCGCGCGGCAGCGGCCTCTGCGGGCGGTATCGTGGGCAGCCTGTCGCAGTCACAGCTTGGCGACGTCGGTGAAAAGCTGGTTAACTCCCAGTTCTCCCAGCGTCAGGAGTCTGAAGCGGATGATTACTCCTACGATCTGTTGCGCAAACGCGGGATTAATCCATCAGGTTTAGCCACCAGCTTCGAAAAACTGGCCAAGCTGGAAGCGGGTCGCCAAAGCTCCATGTTTGACGATCACCCGGCCTCGGAAGAACGTGCACAACATATTCGCGACCGTATGGCCGCAGACGGAATTAAATAATTTTACCGGGAGGCATATTTGCCTCCCTTTTATTTCGCATGAATTGCCAATTTAAAAGCACGTATCGGTAACTCGCCAGAAAGCCCCGCCACATCTGTATTCAGCCCCTGAAATGTCTGGTCACATATTTATTGCAATCGTTAATATTTCCGGTAATTATCAACCACGCAGTCATTCAAATTAATATATTCAGACAGAGACGTTCCCTCCGTGAAAAAAGAATTATCATTAATTGCGTTAAGTTTATTCGCCGCATTACCTGCCGCAGCAAGCCAGCAATCCGACAGCCAGGGTTTTATTGACGACAGCCATCTGGATCTGTTTTTACGTAATGCCTATATCAGCCGCGATTACCATCAGGGCCAGCAGGATAAAGCCGAATGGGGCCAGGGCATCATTGCCACCTTTGCATCCGGCTATACCGAAGGGCTGGTGGGCTTCGGCGTGGACGGTATCGCCCAGTATGGCGTGCGTCTGGACGGTGGCCGCGGCAAGAGCGGCGCGGGCGGCATCGACTTCTTTAAGCAGGAAGACGACGGCCGGGCAAAATCCGATCTGGCAAAGTTTGGCGCGACGGCCAAAATGCGCATCTCCAATACCGTACTGAGCTACGGGAACCAGCGTCCTGAGCTGCCAATCATTACATCCGACAGCTCCCGCCTGCTGTTTGAAAGCTACACCGGCACCCTGCTGACCTCGAAAGAGATCGACGGTCTGGAAGTGAACGCCGGTTACTTCACCGACGAGCAGCGTAAAAGCGATGACCGCCACGACAGCGGGCTGAAGAGCCTGACCTTCGGCGGCGCAAGCTACCAGTTCAACGACCAGTTCAGCGGCGCGCTGTACGCCTCTCATAATGAAGAGGTGATGAATAAGCAGTATCTGGGCATGAACTTCAAACAGCCGTTCAGCACCGGACAGCAGCTGGTGCTTGATTTCAACGGCTACAATTCGCGACTGGATCAGCGCTACGCGGACAGCCTCGACACGGGCCGCAGCAACACCATCTGGAGCCTGGCGGCGAGCTACATCTGGGATATTCATACCTTCAAGGTGGCGTACCAGCAGAGCAGCGGCAGCACCGGCTACAACTACGGCGGCTATCGCGACCAGGGCGGCGTGGGGGACGGCGGCAACACCATCTGGCTGGCGAACTCCTACTGGTCTGATTTCAACGGTGAAGACGAGCGCTCATGGCAGGCCTCTTACGGTCTGGACTTCGGCGGCCTCGGCCTGCCGGGCCTGAGCTGGACCACCGCTTACGTGCGTGGCGACAACATTAAAACGTCTGAAACCAGCAACGGCAAAGAGCACGAGTGGTTTAACCAGATCCAGTACAAGGTACAGGATGGCACGGCAAAAGACCTGACGCTGCGCCTGCGCTACTCCGTACTGCGCGTCTCCAGCAACGCCAGCGACTATAACGTGGGCGGGGATGAGATCCGCGCTTACGTGGAATACCCGTTTAACGTGTTCTGATGAAAAAAGCCGGGTGGCGGCTTCGCCTTACCCGGCCTACAGTTTTCTCCCTCTCCCTGTGGGAGAGGGTTGGGGTGAGGGGAAACAGCTAGTAAAGCGTCTTCTGCGGCGGCCCGGCAAACTTCAGCGCGCCAATCTGCCCCATCCGAACTTCCACTACCGACGGCCCCGGCATCGCCAGCGCCTCCGTCATCACCGCATCAAAATCCTCTGCCCGCTCAACGCTCCACGCCTGAAGGCCAATCGCCTGCGCCAGCAGGGTGAAGTCCGGCGTATGCAGTTCGTTATAGTACTGACGCCCGCCGAAATACTTATCCTGAATGCCGCGCATCACGCCGTAACCGCCGTCGTTCATGATCAGCATCGTCACGTTGGCTTTTTCCTGCGCCAGCGTCGCCAGTTCGCCTAAATTCAGGCTCAGGCCGCCGTCGCCCACCAGCCCCACCACCTTGCGCTGCGGGTTGGCGATCGCAGTGCCGATCGCCATCGGCAGCCCCATGCCAATTGCCCCGGCCAGAGAGTGAATGTTCATCAGAGGTCCGTTGGCGCGAAACAGACGGCTGCCCCACAGGCTGCCAGACACGGTGATATCGCGCACCAGCAGGCCATCTTTCGGCAGCGCTTTCTCGATGGCGTCGTTGAGCTTCGCGTAGGCGCCGCACTGCTCGCGCAGCCCCTGTTCGGCTTGCTCAACCGCCTGCTGCACCTGCGTATCCCACGGTGCGTTGCCCCACTCGCGGCCCTGAATTTTGTCTGCAAGCGCGCCAAGCAACGCGGAACAGTCGGCTACCAGCGTGTTGTCCATCAGATAGTTACGACTTGCCGCTGCCGGGTCGATATCAATCTGCACGCGCGGATGCGGCAGCTCAAGCGTCCAGGAACGGGTTTCGTTGCTGCGCAGGCGTGAACCGGCGACCAGTGTAAAATCGCACTGTGCGATAAGCGCTTCCACCGACGGCGAGTTGTGGAACGCCCGCAGGCTGGCGCGATGGCTATCCGGCAACACGCCGCGCGCGTGGGTGCTGGAGATCACCGTCACGCCCGCATCCGCCAGTTTTTTCACCGCGTCAGCGCTTCCCAGCGCCCCGCCGCCCAGCCACAGCAGCGGCTGTTTTGCCAGCTTAAGCTGCGTCCACAGTGCGTCAACCGTCGTGGGATAGACGGCTGGAACCGAAGCCGGTTTCACCGGTTTCGTCACCAGCGACAGCGGAATTTTCGCACCCTGAATATCAATCGGGATTTCCACAGAGACCGGCCCGCACGGCGGCGTCTGCGCCTCCTGAATGGCTTTATGCAGAATGGCCATCGCCTGGTTAGCATTGCTGATGCGGTACGCCCGCTTTGAGCTGGCCTTCAGGAAGGTCAGCTGGTCGCGGGTTTCGTGGATAAACCCGGTGTCGGCATCCAGCCAGGCTTTCTCTACCTGCCCGGTTAAATGCAGCAGCGGCGTGCAGGCGTTCATGGCTTCCACCAGCGCGCCTACCGCGTTACCCGCGCCCGCGCCGGTGCTGGTCAGCGCCACGCCGAGGCCGGAAAAGCGCCCGTGGGCGTCGGCCATGGTGACGGATCCCGCCTCGCCGCGCGCGGGCACGAAGCGGATGTTGCCCCGTTGCCCCACTGCGTCAGCGATCGGCAGGTTGTGAATGGAGATGACGCCGTAAATGGCCTCAACCTGATACTGCTCCAGCGTTCTGGCGATGGCGTCGCCGACGGTTATCATTTCGCTCATTGCTCACCCTTTTCTCAGTCGCACCAGTGGTTGACGCTGTTACCCGTCGCCAGATAAATGCTCTTTTGCTGCATCCAGGCTTTTAGCCCCTGAATACCCTTTTCGCGGCCCAGACCGCTCTCTTTAAAGCCCCCGAACGGGGTCGAAATGGCAAAAACCTTGTAGGTATTGATCCATACGGTGCCCGCTTCAAGCTGGTCGCTTAACCGCAGGGCACGCCCGGTATCGCGGGTCCAAATTCCCGCCGCCAGGCCGTAAACCGAGTCGTTCGCCTCGCGAATAAGCGTGGCTTCATCGCGAAACGGCATTGCCACCAGCACCGGGCCGAAGATCTCCTCCTGACACGCGCGGGCGCTGTTGCTCAGCCCCTCGATAATCGTGGGCTGGAAAAAGCTGCCGTTAGCAAGATTGGGATCGGCAGGGATCTCCCCGCCGCACAGCACGCGGCCCCCCTCGCGCTTCGCCAGCTCAACGTACGCCTGCACGCTCTGACGATGCCCGTCGTTGATCAGCGGCCCCACGTGGACGCCGTCGGTAAACGGGTGCCCGACGCGCAGCCCGCGAGTTAACTCCAGCAGCCGCGCCATCAGCGGCGCGTAAATGCTCTCGTGAATGAACAGCCGCGATCCGGCAATGCACGCCTGCCCCGCCGAGCTGAAAATGCCGTAGCAGATCCCGCGCGCGGCCTGCTCGAGGTCTGCATCTTCCAGCACGATGGTCGGGGATTTTCCGCCCAGCTCCAGCGAGGCCGGGATCAGCTTTTCCGCCGCCACGTGCGCCAGATGACGGCCCGTGGTGGTGCCGCCGGTAAAGGAAATTTTCCGCACGCGAGGATGGCGCGCCAGCGCATCGCCAATCACCGAGCCTTTGCCCGGCAGGACGCTCAGCAGCCCGGTGGGCAGCCCGGCCTGTTCGAAAATCCGCGCCAGCTCCAGCGCCATCAGCGGCGTGGCTTCGGCGGGCTTGAGGATCACCGCGTTACCGGCAGCAATGGCCGGCGCGACCTTCTGCATCTCGCTGGCAATCGGCGAGTTCCACGGCGTGATGGCGGCCACCACGCCGAGCGGCTCGTAGCGGCTCAGCGTCAGCAAATCGGGCTGGCGCGGCGTTGGGAGCTCACCCTCCAGCAGCTCGCCGGCGGCGGCAAAGTAGCGCGCCGTTCCCGCCGCGCTCATCACCAGCCCGCGCGCTTCCGCCAGCGGTTTGCCGTTATCGCGGCTCTGCATCTGCGCCAGTTCATCCACCCGGGACTCAATCAGATCGGCAACCTTATGCAGGATCTTCGCCCGGACGTGCGGCAGGCAGCCGCGCCACGCGGGATCGCGCCAGGCGCGCTCTCCGGCCTCAATCGCGTCCTGCAGATCGTCGAGACTTGCCGCATTCAGCGTAGCGTTAATTGACCCGTCAGCCGGAAAGTGGCTCTGCATCGGGTTGCCGCTGCCGTGTCGCCACTGGCCGCCGATAAAAATCTTCAGATCGTCCATTGTCACTCCTCAGCTCAGGGCCAGTTCACGGCAGGCGCGCACCGCGCTCAGTGCCGCCAGGGTGGAGGTTTTAGGATTAGAAGCCAGCGGCAGCCCACTCAGCTCAAGATGGAACTCGCCGAACAATCCTTCCACGTGCAGCGTGTGGGTATTGCGTTTCGTTAACGGGTCGACCATCAGCTGCACGCGGGTCTCATCCATCCCCACACCGCCGAGCGCCACGGTTGCCGCCACGTTAGCGTTGGCAGGAAACAAACGCGCCGCCTCGCGGGCGCTGCCCTCGAAGAAGACCTTTGCTTCAGAAACAGAATTGAGATCGATAAGCTGCTCGGCGTAGCTGCCGCGCCAGCTGGCCGGGCTTTTGCGCGACTGATAGGTCACGCGTTCAAGCCCGCCCTCTCTCGCCGCCGCCAGCCCGTCGATACCGGCAACCGCACCGGAGAGCAGCGTCAGTTTGCCTCCCGCCGCAAGCAGCCGCTGCTCCAGCGCGCTGTCCGCCAGCGCACCGGTGGAGATCACCGCCAGATGCCAGCCGCGTCCTAAAATCGCTTCGCCATACTGCGCCACCGCCTGCTGGCTGGCGCACTCCAGCACCAGATCGGGCGTATGCGCGCACTCCATCGGGGAGGCCAGCGCCACCACATCCTCGCCAAGCTGCGCGCGGATCGCCGCGTGATGAGACTCTCGCGCCACGATCCAGCCGATAGCGACGCCCGCTGGCAGACGCTCAATCACCGCCTGCGCCATGGCACCGAATCCAATTAACATGACCTTTTTCATGATGCGTCCTTACAGGTGGCGGCAGAAGCCGCCGGAAACGTCCAGCGCGGCGCCGGTGGTAAACGAGGCCAGCGGCGAGGCGAGAAACAGCAGCGCCTGCGCGGGCTCCTGCGGCTTGCCGAGGCGCGCCATCGGAATGCCGCGCTTGCGCGCGATATCCGCCGTCCACTCCAGCCAGCTCTGGCTTTTGTCCGCCCGGTTCTCAAAGCGGCGCTGCCACTGCCCGGACTCCACCATGCCGAGCAGAATGGAATTGACGCGGATGCCTTTGCCCACCAGCTCTTTTGAGAGCGTGAGCGTCATATTCAGCAGCGCGGCGCGGGCGGCGGAGGTGGCGATCATGTGCTCCTCCGGCTGCAGCGCCAGCAGGGAGTTCACGCAGGTGATGGAGGCGATGTCGGAGTGCTCCAGCAGAGGCTGAAACGCCTGCACCGGGCTGATCACCCCGAACAGCTTCAGCTCGGCCTCGTGCAGCCACGCCTCGCGCGGGGTGTCGTGGAAGTGCGCCACGTAGCCCTGCCCGGCGTTGTTGATCAGCATATCCGCCCCGCCAAAGCGAGCCTGCACCGCGTCCGCGAAGGCCTGTATCTCGTCGGCGTTCAGCACGTCGCAGCGATAAGAGAAAATCTCCCCGTTGGGGTATTCGTTTTGCAGCGCCGCGTGGGCGCTGGCGAGCCGGTCCGGATCGCGGCCACAGAAGGCGACCCTTGCCCCCTCACCCAGCAGCAGGCGCAGCGTTTCAAAGCCAATGCCGGACGAACCGCCGGTAACGACCGCCACGCGGCCGTCAATGTGTGCATTCATCGCGCACCTCTTCGTTAATGCGTAAAAGCTGTTGGTTAAAAAACGCGTCGTTGTCGAGATAGCTGGCGTGTCCGGCCTGCGGGATCGCGATAAACGGCATGCCGTAGCGCAGCGCCAGCCCCTGCACCAGTTCCGGCTGGGTGATGGCATCCTGCTCGCCGCACCAGACTTCAAAATTGCCCGGGTAGCGCTTAAGCCAACCGTGAATGTCGTCGTGCACCAGCATCCACGCGGCGGCGAGGTAGCCTTCCGGGCGCAGCGTGCGCATGCCCGCCGCCACGGTCGCGATATCTTCCGCTCGCGCGCCGGGGCGCAGCAGCTTCGCGGCGCGGGTCTGGGCGAGGATCTCACCGCCCAATGCCATCTGCTGTTCGCGGCTGCGCCAGACCTGCTCGCGCTGCGCCGGTGCGGCATTGCCGTAGCCCTGCGCGGCGTCCGCCAGCACCAGATGGATGACGCGATCCGGAAACTTCGCCGCAAAGGCGCTGGCGACCAATGCGCCGAGCGAATGGCCGACCAGCACCGCCTGCCAGACGCCCGCGCGGTCAAGCATCGCCGCCAGCGCGTCGGCGTAATCCCCCGCGTTTGCCCGTTCAACCGCCAGCATCGGGCTTTCGCCATAGCCGGGCATGTCCCACGCCAGCACGCGAAAGCCGTCCAGCGCCATCTGCTTGTGCCAGGAGGCCGCGCCGGAGCTGATACCGTGCAGCAGCATCAGCGGGATGCCGCTTCCCTGTTCACGAAAACCCGTCATCATGCCCCCTTAGTTCCGCTTCACTTTGGAAAGCGGATGATCGGCGGGGTAGGTCGGGATTTCCGGCTTGTTGGTCCCCAGCATGACGCACATCAGCGCCTCTTCTTCGCCGTGGTTAAACAGCCCGCGATAGATGCCCGGCGGAACGGAGATCAGGTCACGCTCGCGCAGCACGGTTTCGGTGTAGTTGTCGCCGTCCTGGATCATCAGCGTGATCTGCCCTTTAAGCATGAAGAACACCTCTTCCACGTCGTCGTGCAGGTGCAGCGGCCCTTCGCACTTCGACGGCAGCACCATGGTGGAGAAGGTAAAATGGTCCGCCTGCACGGTGTTGGTGTCGTTCGCGACGCCCGTTGCGCCGGTGCCGATATAGCGCATCTGCGCACGGCGGTACTTCGGGTCAAAATCGGCCTGGAACTTCAGCGCGTTCCAGTCGTACTTGCGGCCTTCGAAGCGCGCAATGCGCGACTCGACCCACTCTTCCATCGTCAGGTGGTCAGGTTTGATGCCTGTTGTGTTGGTTACGGTTGAATCAGTCATGACACTCTCCTCAGTAACGTCTCAGCAGCGGCAGTAACAGGACGCAGCCCACCGCCGCCATCACCGCCAGAAAAATCAGCCCGGAATCCATGCTGTGGGTGAAGGCAATAAGCGCGCCCATCACCGCTGGCGACAGCGCGCCCGCAAAGTTTCCCAGCCCGTTGAAAATGCCGCCCGCCGTGGCGCTCACCCGCGGATGGGTGGCCTTCGCCAGCAGGGCGAAAATGTTGGGTGCGCCGGTGCCCCACATAAAGGTACTGAAGCTCATCGCCGCGATGATGGTCAGCGGGGTGTCGAGGTGCATCACCGCCGCCAGGCCCACTGCCGCCCCCGCCATCGAGATAAAGCAGGCCGCCGAGCGCTTATCGACCCGGTCCGACAGCCACGCGCCAATGACCTCGCCCGCCAGCATGGCGATGAACGGCATCGACGACAGCCAGCCCGCGTGCTCCAGGTGAATGCCTTTGCCCTTAATCAGGTAGCCCGGCAGCCAGCCGTTGATGCCCCACAGGTAGGTCAGGAAGGCGATGTTAAAGATGCAGATGATCCAGAAGTGCGGGCTGACAAACAGTTCGCGGCGCGCGGCGCGGCGTTCGTCCTGAGACGCCTGCGAGGTACCGGGCTTCGTATCCAGACGGATCCCGCGCAGGCCGATGCGCACAAAGATCAGCACCGGCACGGTGAGCATCGCCATCACGAAGAAGGTGCTTTGCCAGCCGAAGGTGTTCAGCAGCCAGAGGGAAAGCGGGAAGCCAATCGCCGCGCCCACCGGCGTGCCCAGCAGCCAGAGCATGGTGGCGCGCGCCTGCAGATGCTGCGGGAAGTTGTGGCGCACGATGGCGAAGGCCAGCGGGAACAGCGGCCCTTCCGCCACGCCCAGCAAAATGCGCAGGACGATCATCAGCGTGTAGTTATGGGTGAAGCCCATCGCCACCATCAGCGCGCACCACACCACCATCATCCCGGTGAGCAGGCGCAGCGGCGCAATTTTGTCGCCCAGCCCGCTTAAAAACACCGACGAAAAGCCGTAGCTGAGCAGAAAGGCGCTCATCAAAATGCCGAGGCGCGTGGTGTCGAAATCGATGCCCATCGCCTGCTGGAAATGGCCGTCGGAAAACAGCGCCGCGATGCTGATTTTGTCGAAGAACGCCAGCAGCACGCAGGCCAGCAGCGACAGCGGGATGGCCCAGCGCACCGCTTTTTCGGGCGTGCGGGTTCCCTCACCGCTCGCCTCAGCGGGCGCGGTGTTGGTCTCTAATGTGGTCATGTCTCCCCCTACGGGTGCGGGTTAGCTATCGCAATGACATCAGTGAAAAAGCCGGGTCGGCGAGCGGTACATCCGATAAATCCCGCTCCGCTGCCATCCAGCGCTTCGCCAGCTTGACGGTGCGCGCGTCGTTGAACGCCACCAGCTGCGTCAGCCGCCCGTTGTCGTCCAGCGAGAAGTACAGCGCCTCTTCACGCACGACCGTTCTGCTGCCCGGCTGCGGAATGCCGAGGATCTGGATATTGTGCTGATATTGATCCGACCACAGCCACGGCGCGTCGTCGTAGCCCGGCGCATCGGGGTTGAGCATCGCTTTCGCCGTCGCCACCGCCTGGTTCTGGGCGAAGGCCCAGGACTGAATGCACAGGCCGTAGTGATGATGCTGCGCCACATCGCCGGCGGCGAAGATGAACGGATCCGACGTTCGCCCCTGGGCATCGACGACGATCCCGCGCCCGGTTTTCAGCCCGGCGTCGCGGGCCAGCTCCAGATTGAGATCGACGCCGATCCCGACCACCACCGCATCAAAGGTTTCACGCTGGCCGTCGCAGTGAATAACCGGCAGGCCGTTATCGTCCTCCAGCTCCAGCGCGCCGCAGCCGGTGCGGATATCCACGCCCTGCTCGCGATGGATAGCCTCTAAGCGCTGCGACACCTCGCCGCTCACCGAGCGCATGCACAGGGCGGGCTGCTGCTCGAACAGCGTGACCGCTACGCCGCTTTTCCGCGCAGAGGCGGCAATCTCAAGGCCAATCCAGCCGCCGCCGATAATCGCCAGTTTGTGACTTTCCGCCAGGCGACGCTTCAGGCGCTGCGCGTCCTGCCAGTGGCGCAGGGTGTAGACCTGCGGATGCCCTGACCACGCCTCGCCCGGCAGGCGCGCCCGCCCTCCGGTGGCAATTAAAAGAATGTTGTAACTAAGGCATTCACCGTTGCTCAAACGCACGGTTTTCGCCTCGCGGTCGATCTGCTCCGCACGCAGCGGACGGTGCCAGGTCAGGTTCAGCGCCCGCTGCGCTTCGTCGGAAAACAGGCGCGGAAGCGCCGCGTCCGGCTCCAGCAGAGAGGCTTTCGACAGCGGCGGACGCTCGTAGAAATCCCACTCTTCTTCCGCCACCACGCAAATCTCGCCGTCGAAGCCCTCGTCGCGCAGGGTTTTCGCCGCCCAGCCGCCCGCCTGGCCGCCGCCGATAATGACAATGCGCGACGTCATACCGCCTCCGGCTTTTTCTGCTGGCGGCGCGTGTCGTGGTCGATCCCACCTTCCACCGCCCATTCGGTAAAGGAGACCAGCGAGTGCTCGAGCTCACGCGGCTGCCAGTTTTCGGTCAGATAATCGTCGTTGGTGTAATACTCAAACGCACCGCCGGTCGGGCTGTTGACGTACCAGAAGTACGCCGACGACACCGGATGGCGGCCCGGCCCGATAAAGGTGCTCCAGTCATTTTTATTCATCGCGATACCGCCGCCGATCACCTCGTGGATGTCGCGCACGGTGAAGGCCACGTGGTTCAGCCCGCGCCTGCGGTTCGGCAGCTGCAGCAGGAACAGGTTGTGATGACCGCCGCGCGCGCCGCAGCGCAGGAACACGGCACGGTTGATGTAGCGGTCAGAGACCTGGAAGCCGAGCACCTCGCGGTAGAATTTTTCTACCGCCGCCAGCTCCTCCACGAAGAACACCACGTGCCCGACGTTGATGGGTTGGGCGCGATCGTAAACCGGGCTGGGCGTGTCGATCCGGCGGGCGTCGCCCCACTGGTTAATCGGCTCGACGTTCAGCTCCACGTCGGTCTGCTGGCTGACCTGCACCCGCAGCGTCATGCCGTTCGGGTCGATACACTCCAGCGCGTCGCCCACCTCGCGAAAGCCAGGCTGCTGCGCAAGCTTTGGGCGCAGCGCGTTAAGATCTGACTGACTCGCAACCGCCCAGGTCATGCGGCGCAGGGTGTTGCCCGCTTCAAACGCGGGTGGCAGGTCGGGGCTGTCGATGGGATTAAGCTCCACGCGCGCGCCGCTCAGGGTGGTAAAACGCTGGCCGCTGGCATCGCCCGTCAGGCCAAAATCACGCATAAATTTGGCGCAGTGCGTCAGGTCTTCCACGCCAAATTCCAGCTTTTCAATTCCGGTTACACTCATCGTTCGTTGCCTCATCTGGCCCAAATTGGGCGTAAAACATGCCCGACGCGGTCAAGCGCCTGACGTTAACTCACTGATTTAACTGGCCTGTGACAGATACCCTAAGAAGCCAGAAATTTTATCCGCCGCGAGGCGAACCTCGTTTTGCAGGCGCTCGCGGTCGGTCTGCGGGATCTCCTCCGACGGCACCAGAATGCTGACTACCGCCGCCACGCGTCCGCTTCGGTCATACACCGGGTAGACGATGGAGGAGATGCCGTGGCGGAAGAAGGATTCGCCGATCACGTACCCGCGGGCTTTGTCCTGCTGCACCATCTGCCACAGGGCTTCGCGGTCGTGAAGCTGCCCCGGCGCGTTGCCCGGCAGGCGCTCGTGCGGGAACAGCCGTTCAAACTCGGCGCGGGAGATATCGGTCAGCAACATGCGGCCGAGCGAGGTGCAGTGCACCGGAAGACGGGTGCCAATGCTGACCTGATTGATGCGCGACCCGGCGGCGCTGACGCGGGCGATGTAGATAATGTCGCGCCCGTCGCGGATCGCCAGATGGCTGCTGCACTGGCTTACGTCGCGCAGCTGCTCGATGACCGGCTGGCCAACCTGCGCCACGTCAAGCGAGGCGATGTACTCAAAGCCGAGACGCAGCACGTTCATGCCCAGCGAGAAGGTGTTGGTGCGCGCGTTGCGCTCCAGAAAGCCCATAAACTCCAGCGTCTGTACCACGCGGTAGGCGGTGGCCTTCGGCATATCCACCAGCCGGTGCAGCTCGGCAAAGGTCAGTTCGCGATGCTGCTCGCCAAAGGCCAACAGCAGCTGTAAACCGCGCTCCAGCCCCGGCACCAGATACTTCACTTCCCGATCGTTTGCCATCATCGCCCTACCTCAATTAAAGACAAAACCGCCGTTGACCGGGATCAGCTGTCCGGTGATGAACCGCGACAGATCGCTTAACAGCCAGACCACGCTGCCGGTGACATCCTCCGGCTGCTGCGCCCCCGTTAATGCGCGACCATTTTCGTAAAGCTGATGCCGCTCGGCCGGAATATATTCGGTTGCCTCGACGCGGGTTAATCCCGGCGCGATGGCGTTGATTCGAATGCGTTTTTCGCCCAGTTCGCGCGCCATTGAGCGGGTCATGGCAATCACCGCGCCCTTGCTGGCCACGTAGGCCATCAGGCGCGGCGCGCCCCACAGCGCGGTGTCGGACGCCACGTTCACAATGCCCGCCCCTTCGCACAGCAGCGGCACGGCGGCGCGCGTCACCAGCCAGGTGCCTTTGACGTTCACGCTCATCACGCGGTCCCACAGGTCAGGATCGTAATCGAGCATGTTTTTGCCGCCCACGCCCGTCGCCATGGCCGCGTTGTTCACCAGGCCGTCGATCTGCCCCTGCTCGCCAATGGCGCTAAAGACCTGCTCGATGGAATGCGGATCGGCCAGATCGACAACGTGCGATTCGATCGCGTAGCCCTGCTCGCTCAGCCCGTGGGCACGTTCAGCCAGCTCGCCTTCGAGGATGTCGCACATCACTACTGCGGCGCCCTGCTCCGCGCAGGCTTTGGCAAAGTGGTAGCCCAGCCCGCGCGCGGCGCCGGTCACCACGATGCGCTTTCCGCTCAGCAGCCCGTTCATCAGGCGGCTCCCTGCTGTTCTTCGCGCAGCGCCAGCTGCTCTTTCGCGGCCTTTTGCATCATGCGGCGCAGGCGGGAGAGGCCGACGTCGTGCTGGTAGAGGTATTCATGGTCGCGGGCGTTGGGGGCCAGGCTTTCCAGCACCACGCGGTCCTGCTCCAGCACTTCCCAGTGCAGTTTTTCCAGACGGTTGCGGTACATGAAGCGCCACATGTCGCGCTGCCAGCCCTGCACGCGGCGGATGCGCCAGAAGAAGACGCGGCAGTTGTCGTTATCTTCCGGCACCACCATGCCGACGATAAAGAAGTGGCCGCCCGGTCCGAAGCGCTTCTTGTAAGGAATAGAGAGGCGCATCCAGCAGGTGCCGCTGTTGCCGAGCTCAACCCAGTCGAAGTTGACGCCGCTCTGCCCTTTTTTCTCGAAAATAAAGCCGGTTTTGGTCGGCTGGAGCACCATGTCGGCCTTGCGATCCCCTTCCGCCATTGAGTGCGAGGACGAATGCAGATAGGTGCCGTGCATCGGGTCCATCACGTTTTCCAGCGCGTACTGGTAGTTGCACTTCCACGCGGCGGTGCAGAGGAAGTTGCTGAAGTTCTCCGTATCGGCTAGTTCATCCGGGAAGGTCAGCGCGTCCGGCTGCTGGTCAGCGGTGACGCCAAACCACAGGAAGATGGCGCCGTGCGCCTCCTGCACGTTATAGCTGCGCACGCATTGCTGGCCGACCAGCGGGCATTTGTCCACGGCGGGCACATCCTTCACTTCGCCGTTGCCCGCCACTTCCACGCCGTGATACCAGCAGGCAATGCGGTCGCCGAGGTTCCAGCCCATCGACAGGCGCGCGCCGCGGTGCGGGCAGCGGTCTTCCAGCGCCTGCACCTGGCCGTCTTTATTACGCCAGACCACAATCTGCTCGCCCAGGCGGGTGATGCCCACAGGAGCAGACTGCACTTCCCAGCTTGCCAGTACCGGATACCAGAGGCCGCGCAGGCCTTTATCGAGATAGTTTTGTACGGTCGTCGTCATCGCATTGTCCTCAGTAGCCGTTAACCTGTAAGAATGCCTGGAAGCTGGCTTCGCGCCACGGCTCACCCTGCTGGTCGTGCATGCGCACCGCGTTCAGCCCGTTCACCAGTTCCGGTAGCGTTTCAACGCCCTGTTCGAAGAGATCTTCCAGCGTGGCAATCAGGTTCACCTCCCAGCTTTCCGGCTCGCGGCTGCGGGTTTGCCAGATCAGGTTGGTGTAATCACCCGGCTTATGAATGGCACCGTTGCCGCCCTCTGCAGGCGGGGTAAACTGGCGGCTTTCCGGCAGCGCCGGGTTGTAGTTCAGGATGTCGCTCATGCCACGGTCTCCTCGACGAAGGTAATCTGAATTTGGTTTTCAAAGACCCGAACCGGGTAGCGGTTCAGGTTGCGACCACCGGGTCCGTGCAGGCACTGGCCAGTTTTGACGTCAAACACCGCCTCATGCAGAGGGCATTCCACTTTGCCGTCCTCCACAAATCCCTGGCTCAGCAGGGCATAAGCGTGCGGGCATACGTCTTCCAGCGCGTAATATTCACCGTCAATCAGGTAAACGCCGATCTCTTTACCGTCGACGTTGCCGCTAAAAGGGAAATCTTCCTGTACTTGTTCTGCGTCACATACGCCTATCCAGCTCATCACGATCCTCCAGGCTTTTGTTTCATATATGAAACTCTGTTTCTTATTTAATACGGTCAATATAAAAGCGATGAATGTTTCGTCAAGCGGCAATGTGACGAATTTGTTAATCAAACGAGTATTAATTAACTAAGTGTGCAAAGGATCACGAAAAAATGCAGCGATATGAAATTTTCATTATTGCGGCGTGATAAATACGATTTATTAATGCCCTCAACATTTCAATAAAAGATATTGACTTCTTTTCTTTTTCTTCCTTAAAAATAAAGTAGCGTCACATCCTTGGTGTTTCACCTGTGAAACAAGAATTTTATTTACCTTTAATAAACAATGAGTTTCACCAGTGAACCATTTTAGATCCGTGACAATCACTTTGATAAAAATATAAATAGATGAAAACGTAAGGCGGGCATGATGACGGCAAGATGGCAAGGTACAATTGCACTGTTATTACTGATTATTATTTCCTACGTCGACCGGGTTAATATCTCGGTAATGATTTTAAACCCGGAATTTGCCGAACATTTTCAGCTAAATGAAAACAGAATGTTACAAGGCATGCTCATGACCTGCTTTCTGCTGGGTTATGGTTTTTCGGCTTTATTATTAACTCCGGTTATCGAAAGCAAACTCCATTACCGTCAGGGATTATTAAGCAGCATTGCGATTTGGGCCGCGGTCTGCGCAATTTCTCCGCTGCTGGGTTCGCTAATTGGCATGCTTATCGCCCGCGTGATTTTGGGTATTGCCGAAGGACCGCTCTTTTCGTTGAAGACGCGCTTTATCAGCGATAACTTTAGCGCGGAAGAGATCGGCAAACCCAACGCCGTCACCGCGCTGGGCGTCTCGCTCGGGCTGGCCGTGGGCTTTCCGCTGGTCACCTGGCTGATGGCGCATCTGGGCTGGGCCGGGTCGTTTTACGCGCTGGCGGTAATGAATCTGGTGCTGGGCGGCGGGCTCATCTGGCGTTTTCTGCCCGCGCCACACAGCCCGGTGAAGATGAAGAAACCGGGGTTTGTTCGCACCTTCACGCTGGCCTGGCAGACGCCGCTGCTGGGCTGGATCCTGCTGGTTGAAATCGCCACGCTGAGCTATCTATGGGGCAGCAGCGCGTGGCTGCCCGCATGGCTGCGTGACGAGCACCACTTCTCGCTGCACGCCACGGGTATGCTTGCGGCGGTCCCCTTCCTGCTGAGCCTGGGGTCAAAGTTTCTGGGCGGCGTGCTGCTCGACAAAATGCGGCCGGAACAGGCGCCGGTACTGTTTGTGGTGGGCGGTACGTTGACGGCACTCTCCGTGGTCGCGCTGATGCTCAGCCATCAGCCCGCATGGCTGGCGCTGTTTATGCTGTCTGCCAACGTGTTCTGGGGACTTCAGGGAGCGGCTATTCCTGCGGTAATCCAGCATCACGCCGCCCGGGACGCCGTGGGCAGCGCGTACGGCATTATTAATGGGATAGGCAATATCTGCGCGGCGTTTATTCCGCTACTGATGGGGATGGTGATGAAATCGGTGGGGTCGGTCAGCTCTGGCTTTTCGGTGCTGGTCGTCTCGCAGGTGATTACCCTGCTCGCCGGAGGAATGCTGCTGCTGCGCATGCGTCGCGCAGCAGCAGTGAGCGCGTAAGGCTTATTCGCCTTTTTTCGCCGCCTGGATGTAGAGCATTTCCAGCGCCAGGGTCGCCGCGGCCAGCGCGGTGATCTCGGACTGGTCATAGGCCGGTGCCACTTCCACCACGTCCATCCCGACGATGTTCAGATCCTTCAGGCCGCGCACCAGCTTGATCGCGCGGTCAGAGGTCAGGCCGCCGATAACAGGCGTACCGGTGCCCGGCGCAAACGCCGGATCCAGACAGTCGATATCGAAAGTCAGGTACACAGGCATATCGCCGACGATCTGCTTAACCTGCGCCAGAATATCGTCCACGCCGCGATCGTTGACCTGGCCCGCATCCAGCACGGTGAAGCCGTTGTCTTTGTCGAACTCGGTGCGGATGCCGATCTGCACCGAGTGGTTCGGGTCGATCAGGCCTTCGTTCGGCGCGGTGAAGAACATGGTGCCGTGGTCGAACTCGCAGCCGTTCGCGTAGGTGTCGGTATGCGCATCAAAGTGCACCAGCGCCATTTTACCGAAGTGCTTGGCGTGGGCGCGCAGCAGCGGCAGGGTCACGAAGTGATCACCGCCGAAGGAGAGCATGCGCTTACCGGCCGCCAGCAGCTTTTCGGCGTGGGCCTGCAGCTTTTCGCTCATCTCACGCGCGTCACCGAAGGCGTACACCAGGTCACCGCAGTCCACCACGTTCAGGCGCTCGCGCATATCGAAGTTCCACGGGAAGCGGTTGTGCTCCCAGGCCAGGTTGGTAGAAACCTGACGGATCGCTGCCGGGCCATGACGACCGCCCGCGCGACCGGACGTTGCCATGTCGAACGGTACGCCGGTGATCACCCAGTCAGCGTCACTGTCGTACGGCTGGAAGTTCATCGGAAGGCGTAAAAAACCAAACGCGTTAGATACCAGAGAGTTATCGTACTGATGACCTAAAGTGCTCATGTCCTGACCTCTTTTAAAGTCGATACATTAAAAACAGATGAAAAAAAATCCCTTCCGCGTCGTTAAACCCGACGAGGAAGGGATTGATTCGTAAATCGCTAATTGGGGCGAATTATCGCCGGTAATGCAGACGGGTTCAAGAGAGTATAGCATTCTGCCGGATGACGGCTCCGCCTTATCCGGCCTACATACGTAGGCCCGGTAAGCGCAGCGCCACCGGGCATCAGCGGCACAGCAACCTGCTGCCCTCACCCCGCCCCTCTCCCTGAGGGAGAGGGAGGTTAACCTACTCGTCTTCCAGGTAGGTGTACCCGTACAGACCCGCTTCAAACTCTTCCAGGAACTGCTGCTGTAACGCGTCGTCCAGACCGGTGTTTTTCACCTGGTCGCGGAACTGGGTGAGCAGTTTTTTCGGATCCAGCTGAACGTATTCGAGCATGTCCGCTACGGTGTCCCCTTCGTCAGACAGCTCGACTTCCACGTTGCCGTCAGGGAAAACGAACACGTCAACCGCTTCGGTATCACCGAACAGGTTGTGCATGTTGCCGAGGATCTCCTGATACGCGCCGACCATAAAGAAGCCCAGCATCGGCGGGTTCTCCGGGTCGTACTCCGGCATTGGCATCGTCGTTGCGATACCGTCGCCGTCAACGTAGTGGTCGATAGCGCCGTCAGAATCACAGGTGATGTCCAGCAGTACCGCACGACGTTCCGGGGCGTGGTTCAGCCCTTCCAGCGGCAGAACCGGGAACAGCTGGTCGATACCCCAGGCATCCGGCATCGACTGGAACAGCGAGAAGTTGACGTACATTTTGTCCGCCATACGTTCCTGCAGCTCGTCGATAATCGGACGGTGCGCGCGGTTGCTCGGGTCGAGTTGCTTCTGCACTTCATGGCACATGTTCAGATAGAGCTGCTCCGCCCACGCGCGCTCCTGCAGGCTAAAGGTGCCGGAGGAATAGCCCACGTGAATATCGTGCAGGTCCATCTGGCTGTCGTGCAGCCATTCGCGCAGGGAACGGCGCGTGCCCGGCTCGTGCATCTCCTGCCAGGTTTCCCACATGCTTTGCAGCGAACGCGGGGCATCTTCTGCCGGAGGCGTCGCTTCGGTGATTTCGCTACGCTCAACGCCGATGATGTTAGAGACCAGCACCGTATGGTGCGCGGTAACCGCGCGGCCAGATTCGGTGATCACCGTCGGGTGCGGCAGGCCATTCTCTTCACAGGCATCGCCAATCGCCCAGATAATATTGTTGGCGTATTCGTTCAGGCCGTAGTTCACGGAGCAGTCGGACTGCGAGCGGGTACCTTCGTAATCCACGCCCAGACCACCGCCCACGTCGAAGCACTGAATATTCACGCCGAGCTTGTGCAGCTCAACGTAGAAGCGCGCCGATTCACGCACGCCGGTGGCGATGTCGCGAATGTTGGCCATCTGCGAGCCGAGGTGGAAGTGCAGCAGCTGAATGCTGTCCAGACGACCGCGCTCGCGCAGAATTTCCACCAGCTGCAGCACCTGGTTCGCCGCGAGGCCGAACTTGGATTTTTCACCGCCGGAGGACTGCCATTTACCGGAACCCTGCGACGCCAGACGCGCACGCACGCCGAGGCGTGGGATGACGTTCAGACGCTCAGCCTCTTCCAGCACGATAGCGATTTCAGTCATCTTCTCGATAACCAGATAGACCTTGTGGCCCATCTTCTCGCCAATCAGCGCCAGACGAATGTATTCACGGTCTTTATAGCCGTTACAGACGATCACCGAACGGGTCATGCCCGCGTGCGCCAGAACGGCCATCAGTTCCGCTTTGGAACCGGCTTCCAGACCCAGCGGTTCACCGGAGTGGATCAGGGATTCAATCACGCGGCGGTGCTGGTTTACCTTGATCGGGTAAACCAGGAAGTAGTCGCCTTTATAGCCGTAGGATTCACGCGCGCGTTTGAACGCAGCGTTAATAGAACGCAGGCGATGTTGCAGGATCTGCGGGAAGCAGAACAGTGCAGGCAAACGCTGGCCCTGTGCTTCGCGGGCTTTCACCAGTTTGGCGAGATCGACGCGCGCTTCAGGGACGTCCGGATCAGGGCAGACGCTGATGTGGCCCAGTTCGTTGACGTCGTAGTAGTTATTGCCCCACCAGGCAATATTGTAAGTGCGCAGCATCTTGCTGGCTTCCTGGGAGCTCATCGCAACCTCCTGCATAGAACGTAGTACACCCTGTTCGCCCGCTGACGAAGGCGAAAAAGAAGACATGTCGTCAGACATAGCGAACCTCAACTCTTTGTATTAAGTGTAAAACAGTTGACTACTATCGCAGCGTTATACGGCGATAACAACCCATAAACGGCTCCGTTTCCCAGCAGAGTATGCTGAAATCCAGACCGTGCGACCGGTTTCTTATTCATATCATTGTAAAACACGTATCCGAACTCTGTATGACAAGGTTCGGCGAAACCACGAGAAAACTCTTGTATTAACAAGAGCGCCCTTGTTCAGTTGTCACAGAGCGTAACCGGCCCTGGGATCCTGAGAAGCGCCGAGATGGGTATAACATCGGCAGGTTTGCAGACTAGAAATGCGGGTTGCGGGAATCAACTGCGCGCCAGAACGGCTGCGCTGAATTAGCGGAAAACGATGGTTCATTATCTCGTATCACCTCCACGGCCGCCTCTGCTGAAACGGACCACAAGCCAAAGCTAAATGTTCACTGCTTAACCCGGCTGGAAGTGGCGACACGATGAGGTCATCGAGCGCTTTTTTGTATGAGCCGCGTGCCGCGTTTTATACCGAGAAGGTGGGGAAAATGCAAAACAAAAATGCTTGGGTTGCCAGTGCCGTCAGGAAATATTTCCAGCTTTGTTTTCAACGCAGTGAGAGGTAAGTCAAAAAAAACTGGAAATCGGGTGAAGAAGTGACCTAAAATGGACGTCCAGATGTTAATCCATCTATACTGATTAACACTCAGACTGCCAGTGTCAAAAACCTGCAGGCCTTGGTAGAATACTCTCCTTTGGCTATTCCACACAGCAGTTCGAGCTAACCAAATTCCTCTTAGGTGAAATAAAACATGGCAAAACACCTGTTTACGTCCGAGTCCGTATCAGAAGGACATCCTGATAAAATTGCTGACCAAATCTCCGATGCGGTGCTGGATGCGATCCTTGCCCAGGATCCTAAAGCGCGCGTAGCGTGTGAAACCTATGTCAAAACCGGCATGGTTCTGGTCGGCGGTGAGATCACCACCAGCGCATGGGTTGATATCGAAGAGATCACCCGTAACACGGTGCGTGAGATCGGCTATGTACATTCTGATATGGGCTTTGATGCCAACTCTTGCGCGGTACTGAGCGCCATCGGCAAACAGTCCCCGGACATCAACCAGGGCGTTGACCGCGCCGATCCACTGGAGCAGGGCGCGGGCGACCAGGGCCTGATGTTCGGCTACGCAACTAACGAAACCGACGTGCTGATGCCAGCACCGGTTACCTACGCACACCGTCTGGTGCAGCGTCAGGCTGAAGTGCGTAAAAACGGCACCCTGCCATGGCTGCGTCCGGATGCGAAAAGCCAGGTCACCTTCCAGTATGACGACGGTAAAATCGTTGGCATTGATGCGGTAGTTCTGTCCACTCAGCATTCTGAAGATATCGATCAGAAATCGCTGCAGGAAGCCGTGATGGAAGAGATCATCAAGCCGGTTCTGCCAACCGAATGGCTGAGCTCTGCAACCAAATTCTTCATCAACCCAACCGGACGCTTTGTTATCGGCGGCCCAATGGGCGACTGCGGCCTGACCGGCCGTAAAATCATCGTGGATACCTACGGCGGCATGGCGCGTCACGGCGGCGGTGCATTCTCCGGTAAAGACCCGTCTAAAGTTGACCGTTCTGCCGCGTACGCTGCACGTTATGTTGCGAAAAACATCGTTGCTGCTGGCCTGGCTGACCGCTGTGAGATTCAGGTTTCCTACGCAATCGGCGTGGCTGAACCGACCTCCATCATGGTGGAAACTTTCGGTACTGAGAAAGTGCCTTCAGAACAGCTGACCCTGCTGGTGCGCGAGTTCTTCGACCTGCGTCCATACGGCCTGATTCAGATGCTGGATCTGCTGCACCCAATCTACAAAGAAACCGCTGCATACGGTCACTTTGGTCGCGAACATTTCCCATGGGAAAAAACCGACAAAGCCGCCCTGCTGCGTGAGGCTGCCGGTCTGAAGTAATCGACTGACAGCTGCTTCATAAAAGGCCAGCCTTCGGGCTGGCCTTTTGCATTTGTGCGGTCATCTTTGCCCGGCGGTGCTTCGCTTGCGCGGGCCTACGGTTTTTGAGGTGTTTGTAGGCCGGGTCAGGCGCAGCCGCCACCCGGCTCAAAGCCACACCATTTGAAACCGCTTACACCATGCCCAATATATCCCGCTTTCAGAATAATCTCTTTGCTTGATCGCCTTTCTTCTGCTGTTACATTTCATTTCAGTTAAGTCTGAAATTCAAACAAACGCGATGCGCGTCACCTCATTTACCTCTATATTTTCAAAGCGTTAATTATCTTTACGGTTGCACGTTAGTGTAACCGATTACACCAATGTGATTTGTCTCACATATTTTTACGGGTCACTCACCTACCCTTAACATCGACAAAACTGATAAATCAAATGGAGGGCATAATGCCTGACAATAATAAACAAGGGCGTACGTCCAACAAGGCGATGACATTCTTCGTCTGCTTCCTCGCCGCCCTGGCAGGATTACTTTTTGGCCTGGATATCGGCGTGATTGCCGGCGCACTTCCCTTCATCGCAGACGAGTTCCAGATTACCGCGCATACCCAGGAATGGGTGGTCAGCTCCATGATGTTTGGTGCGGCAGTCGGTGCCGTTGGCAGCGGCTGGCTCTCCTTCAAGCTCGGGCGCAAAAAGAGCCTGATGATCGGCGCGATCCTGTTCGTTGCCGGTTCACTCTTCTCTGCCGCTGCCCCTAACGTTGAAGTGCTCATTCTTTCCCGCGTTTTGCTGGGTTTGGCTGTCGGCGTCGCTTCCTATACCGCGCCGCTGTATCTTTCCGAAATCGCGCCGGAGAAAATCCGCGGCAGCATGATTTCCATGTACCAACTGATGATCACCATCGGTATTCTGGGTGCTTACCTTTCCGATACCGCGTTTAGCTACAGCGGCGCATGGCGCTGGATGCTCGGCGTGATCATCATCCCGGCCATTCTGCTGCTGATTGGCGTCTTCTTCCTGCCGGACAGCCCGCGCTGGTTTGCCGCAAAACGCCGCTTCGTTGATGCTGAACGCGTGCTGCTCCGCCTGCGCGATACCAGCGCCGAGGCGAAAAACGAGCTGGAAGAGATCCGCGAAAGCCTGAAGGTGAAACAGTCCGGCTGGGCGCTGTTTAAAGAGAACAGCAACTTCCGCCGCGCGGTGTTCCTCGGCGTGCTTCTGCAGGTGATGCAGCAGTTCACCGGGATGAACGTCATCATGTACTACGCGCCAAAAATCTTCGAACTGGCGGGTTATACCAACACGACCGAGCAGATGTGGGGCACCGTTATTGTCGGCCTGACCAACGTGCTGGCGACCTTTATCGCCATCGGACTGGTGGACCGTTGGGGGCGTAAGCCTACCCTGACGCTGGGCTTCCTGGTGATGGCCGTCGGCATGGGCGTGCTGGGCACCATGATGCATGTGGGCATTCACTCTCCAACCGCCCAGTACTTCGCGGTGGCGATGCTGCTGATGTTTATCGTCGGGTTTGCAATGAGCGCCGGTCCGCTGATTTGGGTGCTGTGCTCCGAGATCCAGCCGCTGAAAGGGCGTGATTTTGGTATCACCTGCTCCACCGCGACTAACTGGATTGCCAATATGATCGTCGGCGCAACGTTCCTGACCATGCTCAATACCCTGGGCAATGCCAACACCTTCTGGGTCTACGCCGGTCTGAACCTGTTCTTTATTGTTCTGACTATCTGGCTGGTTCCAGAAACCAAACACGTTTCACTTGAACACATTGAACGTAACCTGATGAAAGGTCGTCCGCTGCGCGAAATCGGCGCACACGACTAATTCTCTGGCGGGAGGTGCCCCTTGCACCTCCCCGCTTCGCGCTTTATGCTCTGCCCCTATGAAAGCTCCCCGTCTCCCCATCGCCATTCAGCAAGCCGTTATGCGCAGCCTGCGGGAAAAACTCGCCCAGGCCAACCTGAAGCTCGGCCGCAACTATCCTGAACCGAAGCTGGTTTATCAGCAGCGTGGAACCGCAGCAGGCACCGCCTGGCTGGAATCGTATGAGATCCGCCTGAACCCGGTGCTGATGATGGAAAACCAGCAGGCGTTTATTGAGGAAGTGGTGCCGCACGAGCTGGCGCATCTTCTGGTGTGGAAGCACTTTGGCCGCGTAGCGCCGCACGGGAAAGAGTGGAAGTGGATGATGGAAGCCGTGCTCGGCGTTCCGGCTCGCCGCACGCATCAGTTCGAACTGGAATCAGTACGTCGCAATACATTTCCCTACCGCTGCCGGTGCCAGCAGCACCAGCTCACCGTCCGCCGCCATAACCGCGTGGTGCGCGGCGAGGCAACCTACCGCTGCGTAAAATGCGGCGAACCGCTGGTCGCCGAATAATTATCCGAACTTTCAGGAACTTTCCTGATCTGACTGATTGCATACGGGAACAACATTCGTTACGTTTCGGGCTTGTTTTGACACGGAGTGTAAGATGTCCCGTAATGTTTCTCTCGCGGTTGCCCTTCTGGCGACGGCGCTCTCCGGCCATGCTCTGGCCGACGGTATCAACAGTTTCTCTCAGGCCAAAGCCGCTGGCGTGAAGGTGAACGCTGATGTTCCGGGTGATTTCTACTGCGGCTGTAAAATTAACTGGCAGGGTAAAAAAGGGGTCGTTGACCTCGAATCCTGCGGCTATAAGGTGCGTAAAAATGAAAACCGCGCCAGCCGCATTGAATGGGAACATGTCGTCCCGGCGTGGCAGTTTGGCCACCAGCGCCAGTGCTGGCAGGATGGCGGGCGTAAAAACTGTTCCAAAGATCCGGTTTATCGCCAGATGGAAAGCGATATGCACAACCTGCAGCCTGCGGTTGGCGAAGTGAACGGTGACCGCGGCAACTTTATGTACAGCCAGTGGAACGGTGGCGAAGGCCAGTACGGTCAGTGCGGCATGAAGGTGGATTTCAAAGAGAAAGTCGCCGAGCCCCCTGCCCGCGCGCGCGGCAGCATCGCCCGTACCTACTTCTATATGCGTGACCGTTATGACCTCAACCTTTCACGCCAGCAGACGCAGCTGTTCAATGCCTGGAACAAGCAGTACCCGGTAACCGAGTGGGAATGCCAGCGCGACGAGCGCATCGCCAAAGTCCAGGGGAATCACAACCCTTACGTCCAGCGGGCTTGCCAGGCGCAAAAGAGCTAACCTACACTACGGCAATTCGCTTATATCGCATGACATATGGAATTTCTGACTATGCGCATTCCCCGCATTTACCATCCTGAACTGATTACCGCAGGCCGCGAAATCGCCCTGTCTGATGACGCCGCCAACCACGTTGGCCGCGTGCTGCGCATGGGTGCAGGTCAGGCCATCCAGCTGTTCGACGGATCGAACCAGGTTTTCGACGCGGAAATCACGCGGTCTGATAAAAAAAGCGTGCACGTTAACGTGCTGCGTGGCGAAGTGGATGACCGGGAATCGCCGCTGCACATTCATCTGGGCCAGGTGATGTCGCGCGGTGAGAAAATGGAATTCACCATTCAGAAATCCATTGAACTGGGTGTAAGCCTCATTACGCCACTTTTTTCTGAACGCTGTGGCGTTAAACTGGATGCGGAACGTCTGAACAAAAAGATCCAGCAGTGGCAGAAAATTGCCATTGCGGCGTGCGAACAGAGTGGCCGCAACCGTATCCCGGAGATCCGCCCGGCGATGGACCTGGAAGACTGGTGTGCAGAAGAGGACAGCGGGCTGAAGCTCAATCTTCATCCGCGCGCCAGCGCCAGCATCAATACGCTGCCATTGCCCGTCGAGCGCGTACGCCTGCTGATTGGCCCCGAAGGCGGCCTGTCAGCGGACGAAATTGCGATGACGGCACGTTACCAGTTTACTGATATTCTGTTGGGACCTCGCGTTCTGCGCACTGAGACAACGGCACTCACGGCCATTACCGCGCTACAGGTACGGTTTGGCGATCTGGGTTGAAGTAATAACGGAGAAGAACATGATCAAGCTCGGCATCGTGATGGACCCCATCGCAAACATTAACATCAAGAAAGATTCCAGCTTCGCCATGCTGCTGGAAGCGCAGCGTCGCGGCTATGAACTCCACTATATGGAGATGAACGATCTTTACCTGATTAACGGTGAAGCGCGCGCACGTACCCGCATCGTTAACGTCGAGCAGAACTACGACAAATGGTACGAATTCGGCACCGAGCAGGACATTCCCCTGGCCGACCTCAACGTTATCCTGATGCGTAAAGATCCGCCGTTTGATACCGAATACATCTACAGCACCTACATCCTTGAGCGTGCTGAAGAGAAAGGCACGCTGATCGTCAACAAGCCGCAGAGCCTGCGCGACTGTAACGAGAAGCTCTACACCGCCTGGTTCTCTGACCTGACGCCGGAAACGCTGGTGACCCGCAGCAAGGCGCAGCTGAAAGCGTTCTGGCAGAAGCACGGCGATATCATCATGAAACCACTGGACGGCATGGGCGGCGCGTCGATTTTCCGCGTGAAAGAAGGCGACCCGAACATTGGCGTAATTGCCGAAACCCTCACCGAGCTGGGCACGCGTTACTGCATGGCGCAGAACTACATTCCGGCGATCAAAGACGGCGATAAGCGCGTGCTGGTCGTAGATGGCGAACCGGTACCTTACTGCCTGGCGCGTATTCCTCAGGGTGGCGAAACCCGCGGTAATCTGGCCGCCGGTGGCCGTGGTGAACCCCGTCCGCTGACCGAAAGCGACTGGGAAATTGCCCGCCGCGTCGGCCCGACGCTGAAAGCCAAAGGCCTGATCTTCGTTGGGCTGGATATCATCGGCGATCGCCTGACCGAAGTGAACGTCACCAGCCCGACCTGCATCCGTGAAATCGAAGCGGAGTTCCCGATCTCGATCACCGGAATGCTGATGGACGCTATCGAAAAACGTTTACAGAAATAATCTGTGACAGCGCCCAGGTTTATCCCCATACTGGGCGCTGTCGCTTTTTAAACCAGGAAACAGTACCTCTGACAATGAATTTACAGCATCACTTTCTTATTGCCATGCCTGCTCTCCAGGATCCGATTTTCCGCCGCGCCGTGGTTTATATTTGCGAATACAACGAAGACGGTGCCATGGGGATTATCATCAACAAGCCGCTGGAAAACCTGCAGGTTGAAGGAATTCTGGACAAGCTGAAAATCACCGCTGAAGCGCGTCTCCCGGAGATCCGTCTCGATAAACCGGTGATGCTGGGTGGCCCGCTCGCGGAAGATCGTGGTTTTATCCTGCATACGCCGCCGGTCTTCTCTTCCAGTATTCGTATCTCCGACAACACCGTAGTCACGACCTCTCGCGACGTGCTTGAAACGTTGGGCACTGCCGAGCAGCCTTCCGAAGTACTTGTCGCGCTGGGCTACTCCTCGTGGGAGAAAGGCCAGCTTGAACAAGAGATACTGGATAACGCGTGGCTGACCGCACCTGCCGATATGAACATCCTGTTTAAAACGCCTATCGCCGATCGCTGGCGTGACGCGGCGAAACTGATTGGCATCGATATTCTGACCATGCCAGGCGTAGCGGGGCACGCGTAATGAGCGGAACGCTTCTGGCCTTCGATTTTGGTACCAAAAGCATCGGCGTCGCCGTTGGTCAGCGCATCACAGGCACGGCGCGCCCGTTGACGGCACTCAAGGCCAATGACGGCACGCCGGACTGGAACCTTATCGAGCGCCTGCTTAAAGAGTGGCAGCCGGACGACGTGATTGTGGGCTTGCCGCTGAACATGGACGGCACCGAACAGCCGCTCACCGCCCGCGCGCGTAAGTTCGCTAACAAAATTCATGGCCGCTTTGGCGTGTCGGTAAAGCTCCACGATGAACGCCTGAGTACCGTCGAAGCGCGCGCAGGCCTGTTTGAGCACGGTGGTTTCCGGGCGCTGAACAAAGGCAGCGTCGACTCCGCCTCAGCCGTCATCATTCTCGAAAGCTATTTCGAACAAGGTTACTGAGCACCGGGGCCTACAGCCGCCCCTGCGCCCGCCTTTCCGCCAGACTCTGCTCAAAGTTCTGCATTCCCGCCTGCTGACCGGTTTGTATGATGCCGGGTAATTGCCACGTCTTCCCTTCACGAATGAGATTCGCCGCCGCCGGGGTGTTCACCAGCAGTTCATATAGCGCCACGCGTCCGCCCTGCACGTCCTGAAGCAGTTTTTGCGCCAGTACAGCGCGAAGGCTGCCTGCCAGCTGGTTACGCACCGGATCTTTCTCCTGCGCCGGGAAGGTATCCACCAGCCGTTCAATCGCCTGCGAAGCGCCGCGCGTATGCAGCGTTGCCAGCACCAGGTGCCCGGTTTCGGCCGCCGTCAGCGCAAGGCGGATGGTTTCGCTGTCGCGCAGCTCTCCCAACAGAATAACGTCCGGATCTTCACGCAGCGCACTGCGCAGCGCCTCGGCAAAGGAGAGGCTGTGCTGACCCATCTCCCGCTGTTGTATCAGGCAGCGTTCACTCTGGTACATAAACTCCACCGGATCTTCGAGCGTCAGTATGTGGCCGTCAGTGTGATGGTTGAGAAAATCCACCATCGCCGCGAGCGTCGTGGATTTTCCGCTACCGGTCGCACCCGTCACCAGAATCAACCCGCTGTCGCTGGAGAGCAGTTCCGGGATAGCCCTGGGCACACCCAGTGCAGAAAGCTGCGGGCACGCGAGCGGCAACAGCCGCAAGGCGATCGACACCCCTTTCATATGCGTAAACGCACTGCCGCGAAGACGCTGATTGCCTGTGAGCGTGACGGCAAAGTCTACCTGTCCGTTTGCCCACCACGCGCCCTGCTGTTCATCGTTGAGCCAGGTTTTTAACAGCGCCTCAACGTCGGGGGCCGGAAACGGGGCCGGTTCAAGGCGGCCTAATCTGCGCCAGCGCGGCGGTGAATCACTGCACAGGTGTAGATCGGAGACGTTATGCTTTACACTAAGGGCCACAATTTCTTCCACATCCATAGACTACTCCTCGGAAAATGAACGACATTGCGCATAACCTGGCACAGGTCCGGGACAAAATCTCAGCCGCTGCAACGCGTTGCGGCCGTGCTTCAGAAGAAATTACCCTGCTTGCAGTCAGCAAAACGAAGCCTGCGAGCGCCATCGCAGAAGCGATAGCGGCAGGCCACCGGGCGTTTGGCGAAAACTACGTGCAGGAAGGCGTGGATAAAATTCGCTCCTTCCAGGAGCAGGGGAATTCGGATCTGCAGTGGCACTTTATCGGCCCGCTGCAGTCGAACAAAAGCCGTCTGGTGGCAGAGCATTTCGACTGGTGCCATACCGTTGACCGACTGCGCATTGCTACCCGTCTGAACGACCAGCGGCCCGCAGAGATGCCCGCGCTTAACGTGCTGATTCAAATCAACATCAGTGATGAAAACAGCAAGTCCGGCATTGCGCTGAGCGAGCTGGATGCACTGGCAGAAGAAGTCGCCGCCCTGCCGCGTTTAACCCTGCGTGGGCTGATGGCAATTCCGGCGCCTGAGTCAAGTTATGAAAGGCAGTTTGCCGTGGCACAGCAAATGGCTGTAGCATTTGAGGCGCTTAAAGCGCGCTATGAAACGGTAGACACGCTTTCACTGGGCATGTCGGATGATATGGAAGCCGCCATCGCGGCAGGCAGCACTATGGTGCGCATCGGCACGGCAATTTTCGGTGCGCGCGACTACTCAAAATAATAAGGAAACCTGAGGAACGCCATGAAGACGTTGACTTTCCTGCTCTCAACGGTGCTTGAGCTGTATACGATGGCGCTTTTACTGCGCGTCTGGATGCAGTGGGCCCGCTGTGATTTTTACAATCCGTTTTCCCAGTTTGTCGTGAAAATCACGCAACCTGTTGTCGGGCCGCTGCGCCGTATTATTCCGGCGATGGGTCCCATCGACAGTTCGTCTCTGCTGGTGGCGTTTATTCTGAGCGTTATCAAAGCGATCGTGCTGTTTATGGTCATCACCTTCCAGCCGATTATCTGGATTGCTGCGGTCCTGATTCTGGTCAAAACCGTCGGGTTGCTGATCTTCTGGGTGCTGCTGGTGATGGCGATAATGAGCTGGGTAAGCCAGGGCCGTAGTCCGGTTGAATATGCGCTGATCCAACTGGCCGAACCGCTGCTGCGCCCTATTCGCAACCTGCTGCCTTCGATGGGCGGTATTGATTTCTCGCCGATGATCCTGGTACTGCTGCTGTATGTGGTTAACATGGGTATCGCCGAGCTGTTACAGTCCACGGGCAACATGCTGCTGCCGGGGCTGTGGATGGCGCTATGAGTGCCGTAAGCACCTGCGCTGACGGGCTGGTTTTGCGGTTGTATATTCAGCCGAAAGCCAGCCGTGACAGTATTGTTGGGCTGCATGGCGACGAGTTGAAAGTCGCCATCACCGCCCCGCCGGTTGACGGCCAGGCGAACGCGCATCTGACCAAATATCTGGCAAAACAGTTTCGCGTCGCCAAAAGCCAGGTCATCATTGAAAAAGGTGAACTTGGGCGGCATAAACAGGTAAAAATCCTCAATCCGCAAGCAATCCCGACGGAAGTCGCGGCTCTGACAGAACAGGACTAAACCATGCAGAAAGTTGTTCTCGCGACCGGTAACGCCGGTAAAGTGCGCGAGCTGGCCTCGCTATTAAATGATTTTGGGCTGGACGTGGTCGCCCAGACCGAGCTTGGCGTCGAGTCCGCCGAAGAGACGGGCCTGACGTTTATCGAAAACGCGATCCTGAAAGCGCGCCACGCCGCACAGGTCACCGGCCTGCCCGCGATTGCCGATGACTCCGGCCTGGCCGTGGATTTTCTCGGCGGAGCGCCGGGGATTTACTCTGCACGCTATTCCGGCGTGGACGCCACCGACCAGCAGAATCTGGAAAAGCTGCTTGTCGCACTGAAAAACGTACCGGACGAACAGCGCACCGCGCAGTTCCACTGCGTACTGGTTTATATGCGTCATGCGGAAGACCCGACGCCTATCGTCTGCCATGGCAGCTGGCCAGGCGTGATTACCCGTGAAGCAGCGGGCAACGGTGGCTTTGGCTACGACCCGATCTTCTTTGTCCCGACCGAGGGCAAAACCGCCGCGGAACTGACCCGCGAAGAGAAAAGCGCGATTTCCCACCGTGGACGCGCACTGAAACTGTTACTGGAAGCGTTACGTAATGGCTAATTTGCCACCACTGAGTCTTTATATTCACATCCCGTGGTGCGTGCAGAAATGCCCGTACTGCGATTTCAACTCGCACGCGCTGAAGGGTGAAGTGCCGCATGATGACTACGTTGCGCATCTGCTGGCCGACCTGGACGCCGATGTCGCTTACGCACAGGGACGTGAAGTTAAGACCATTTTCATTGGTGGCGGTACGCCGAGCCTGCTTTCAGGCCCGGCAATGCAAACGCTGCTGGACGGCGTGCGTGCGCGTCTGAACCTGGCAGCGGATGCTGAAATTACGATGGAAGCCAACCCCGGCACCGTTGAGGCCGACCGTTTTGTCGACTATCAGCGTGCGGGCGTGAACCGCATCTCCATCGGCGTGCAGAGCTTTAGCGAGCCGAAACTGAAACGTCTGGGCCGCATTCACGGCCCGGAAGAGGCGAAGCGCGCGGCGAACCTGGCGACCGGGCTTAATCTTCGCAGCTTTAACCTGGATTTAATGCACGGCCTGCCGGATCAGTCGCTGGAAGAGGCGCTGGATGACCTGCGTCAGGCGATCGAACTGAACCCGCCGCACCTGTCATGGTATCAGCTCACCATCGAGCCAAACACGCTGTTTGGCTCGCGCCCGCCGGCGCTACCGGATGACGACGCGCTGTGGGATATCTTCGAGCAGGGCCACAGGCTTCTGACCGCTGCGGGCTATCAGCAGTATGAAACCTCCGCCTACGCGAAGCCGGGCTATCAGTGTCAGCATAACCTGAACTACTGGCGGTTTGGCGACTATCTGGGGATTGGCTGCGGCGCGCACGGCAAGGTGACCTTCCCGGACGGGCGCATACTGCGCACCGCTAAGACCCGACACCCGCGTGGATATATGGAAGGCCGCTATCTGGAGCGTCAGCACGACGTCGAGGCGGCGGATAAGCCGTTTGAGTTCTTCATGAACCGCTTACGTCTGCTGGAAGCCGCGCCGCGCGCGGAGTTTGCGTTGTACACCGGGCTGCCGGAATCGGTGATTCGCCCGCAGATCGACGAGGCGCTGGCGCAGGGGTATCTGACCGAGTGTGATGCGTTCTGGCAGATCACCGAGCACGGCAAATTGTTCTTAAACTCCCTTCTTGAGCTGTTCCTCACCGAAGATTCCTGAAGGCTGATTCAGGATTTTGCATCCCGTTCTGCCGGCTGAGGGAAAGGCTGGCAGAGTGTGGGGATGGAAATTATTCGTTCATACGCAAAGCAGCTCAGACGCGAGCTCACACAGGAAGAAAGACGGCTATGGTATTTATTACGCAGCCGCCGCTTCGAAAATTATAAATTTCGTCGTCAACATCCGGTAGGTCACTACATTCTCGATTTCGCCTGCTGCGCAGCTCGTCTGGCCGTTGAGCTGGATGGCGGGCAACATGATGAAAAGCAGGAATACGATCGTCAAAGAACGTGCTGGCTTAATGAGAAAGATTGGCATGTCATTCGTTTCTGGAACAACGAACTCTGGGATAACGAAGAGGCGGTATTAGAAAAGATCCTTGAGACACTGCAAATGCTACAACCCTCACCCCGGCCCTCTCCCTGAAAGAGAGAGGGAGCAAACCATTCCCTCGCCCCTTTGGGGAGAGGGTTAGGGTGAGGGGAAATTACTTCAGCGTCCCCACCAGCGCCTTCCGGCTATCCTCCAGCGACACCACGCGTTTACACACGTCTTTGCCGAACTGCTGGAAATCATCTTCCTGGTTTTTCCACTCGTTCTGAATCGACGTCTGCAAGCCGCCAAGGCTACCCAGCACGCCCTGCAGCGGGTTACCGCCGCCTTTCAGCACGGCTTTCGCCCCCATCTCGTTGATGCTGTCCTGCAGGATGCCGCCCATCGCCTGATTCACCAGTTGCTGCCCGTCAGCACGGACCTGATCAATCGCCTTGTAGTGGAACGTCAGACCATCGGTACGATTTTCGATAATCCGGTTCATCTGTTCTTTAAGCTGCTTGTCCAGCTTGGTCAGACGGGTGCGCATATTGCTGCTCTCACCCACCTCTTTGGTAATGATCTTATCCAGCGCCACGCGGCTTTTCTCAACGCGCGTCAGCGCGCCGTCGTTAATCCACGGCAGGGCAGTACGCAGCTCGGCCTGGTAATCCTTCGCCTGCTCGCGCTGCGCGGCAGTCAGGTTTTGCGGCTTGCCGTTAAACGTTACGCTGCCATCCGGCGTAATCACCAGATTGCCGTTCTCGCCTTTGACCTGCACGGTTTGCGGGCTTAATACCACGTCGTCACGCGGGGTGACGCTACATTTATACTCCGCATGGGCGGTGGATCCGATTGCCATTAAAGCAACAGCCAGCAACGTTTTGCGCATCTTTAACACTCCCTCAGACAAAATGGGCCAGCTAATGCTGGCCCTGTACTTGCTTTATTAGTCCCACCAAACGTCGAAAAGTTCGCTGATGCGGACATCTTCCAGTTTGTGGTCTTCAAGCCATTTGCGTACCAGCGCCTGATGTTCTTCGGTGCATTTACCGACTTCCTGGGTGCAGATCAGACCTTCCCACGCCAGATAGCCGCTACCGTCGAAGGCCAGCTTGTTTGGCTCGATCACATCATTGATGAACGCGTCAACGTCCTGATCGATCTGCTCAACGCTGGTGCCTTCCGGGAAACGCCAGGCAACAGAGAAGCCCACTTCCTGGAATTCTTCGATGTGCATCTTTTTACGCAGACGACGGCTACGATTCTTTGCCATTATTTCACCCTCTCGAACATTAAGTCCCATACACCGTGACCAAGACGATGGCCACGCTGTTCAAATTTTGTCACCGGACGTGAATCCGGACGCGGTACATAGTCGTTGCTTTCAGACTGGTTTTTATAGCCGTCCAGCGAGGACATCACTTCCAGCATATGTTCCGCATAAGGTTCCCAGTCGGTCGCCATGTGGAAGACGCCGCCCAGTTTTAACTTACTTTTCAGCAGCTCGGCAAACGGTGCCTGAACGATACGGCGTTTATTATGACGTGCTTTGTGCCACGGGTCAGGGAAAAAGAGCTGAACCATGTTCAAAGAATTGTCAGGAATCATTTTGTGCAGCACTTCCACCGCGTCGTGACACATGACGCGCAGGTTCTCAACGCCCTCTTCGTGGGCCGTTGCCAGGCATGCACCGACGCCCGGCGAGTGTACTTCGATACCGAGGAAGTTCTGCTCCGGTCGCGCTTTCGCCATGGTCACCAGCGAGGTGCCCATACCAAAACCGATCTCCAGCGTCACAGGCGCTTCTCGGCCAAACAGGTCGGCGAAGTCGACAGGCTGTTCAGTGAACTCAACGCCCATCACCGGCCAGTAGTTGTCCAGCGCATGTTGCTGCCCTTTTGTCAGGCGGCCCTGACGGCGGACAAAGCTGCGAATACGGCGCAGCGGGCGACCGTTTTCATCAAATTCCGGTGAAATGACGTCGTTTTTCATAAAAGAGTTGTCTGCTTGTGAGAGTGTTCGGGAAACGGGCATTATCCAAAGTTAAGGCTTCTATGCAAGCATGGGAAAGATCCGGTTTACAGCAGATTGACGCTGTGCTGCAATCTGCGTCCCTGATTATGTGAATCGATGACCATGCAAGCCTCTCAATTTTCAGCCCAGGTGCTGGACTGGTACGACAAATACGGGCGTAAAACCCTGCCCTGGCAAATTGAAAAAACGCCTTACAAAGTATGGCTCTCCGAGGTGATGTTGCAACAAACGCAGGTCGCCACGGTCATTCCTTACTTCGAGCGTTTTATGGCGCGCTTCCCGACGGTCATCGATCTGGCAAACGCGCCATTAGACGAAGTGCTGCACCTGTGGACAGGCCTGGGCTATTACGCCCGCGCGCGTAATCTTCACAAGGCCGCGCAGCAGGTCGCGACGCGCCATAACGGTAAATTCCCGGAAACCTTTGACGAGGTGGCCGATCTCCCCGGAGTCGGGCGCTCCACCGCAGGCGCGATTCTTTCCCTTTCATTAGGCAAGCATTTCCCGATCCTCGACGGCAACGTGAAGCGCGTGCTGGCACGCTGCTATGCCGTCGACGGCTGGCCGGGTAAGAAAGACGTAGAAAAACGCCTTTGGGAGATCAGCGAAGCGGTCACCCCGGCGAACGGGGTGGAGCGTTTTAACCAGGCGATGATGGATCTCGGCGCGATGGTCTGCACGCGCTCAAAACCAAAATGCGAACTCTGCCCGGTGAATAATCTCTGCGTGGCGTATGCCAACCATTCGTGGGCGCAGTATCCCGGTAAGAGACCCAAACAGACGCTGCCGGAGCGCACCGGCTATATGCTGCTGATGCAACACGGCGATGAGGTGTTCCTTGCCCAGCGTCCGCCGAGCGGTCTGTGGGGCGGTCTATACTGCTTCCCACAGTTTGAAAATGAAGATTTGTTGCGTGAATGGCTTAAACAGCGCGGAATAGCCGCCGATAACCTGACGCAGCAGACGGCGTTTCGCCACACCTTCAGCCATTTCCATCTGGATATTGTGCCCATGTGGCTTCCCGTGTCCTCATTCACCTCGTGCATGGATGAAGGCACCGCTCTCTGGTATAACTTAGCGCAACCGCCTTCAGTCGGGCTGGCGGCTCCCGTGGAGCGCCTGTTACAACAATTACGTGCCGGTGCAATGGTTTAGCATCGGCAAGAAAAAGAGGAATGAGTATGGCCAGAACGATTTTTTGTACTTTCCTGCAGCGTGACGCTGAAGGCCAGGACTTCCAGCTTTATCCGGGCGACCTGGGTAAACGCATCTACAATGAAATCTCCAAAGAAGCCTGGGGACAGTGGCAGAAAAAGCAGACCATGCTGATCAACGAGAAAAAACTCAGCATGATGAACCCGGAGCACCGCAAGCTGCTGGAGCAGGAGATGGTGAGCTTCCTGTTCGAAGGTAAAGACGTGCACATCGAAGGCTATACGCCGCCGGAAAAATAATTTCGTGCCGCTGTTGCCCGGCGGCGCTTCGCTTGCACGGGCCTACGGTTTTGTAGGCCGGATAAGCGCAGCGCCACCCGGCGAAAGCCACGACTAAGCAAACACAACACGCACTCCCGGAATGATGAAAAAACTTTTAGCGCTAGCTCTTGTTGCGCCGTTGCTGGTCTCTTGTTCTTCCAAAAAAGGCGATGATTACAACGAAGCCTGGGTTAAGGACACCAACGGTTTTGACATTTTGATGGGGCAGTTTGCCCACAACATCGAAAACATATGGGGATTTAACGAAGTTCTTATCGCCGGACCTAAGGACTACGTTAAGTACACCGACGCCTATCAGACCCGAAGCCACATCAACTTTGATGAGGGTACGATCACGGTTGAAACCATCGCAGGCACTGACCCTGCTGCGCGCCTGCGTCAGGCGATTATCAAAACCCTGCTGATGGGTGACGATCCGGGCTCTATCGATCTCTACTCCGACGCTGACGACATTACTATTTCCAAAGAGCCGTTCCTGTACGGCCAGGTTGTCGATCAGACCGGTCAGCCGATCCGCTGGGAAGGCCGCGCCACGAACTTCGCGGATTATCTGCTGCAAACGCGCCTGAAAAGCCGCTCGAACGGCCTGAAGATCATCTACAGCATCACCATCAACCTGGTGCCGAACCACCTCGACAAGCGTGCGCATAAGTACATTGGGATGGTGCGTCAGGCGTCCCGTAAGTACGGCGTGGATGAGTCGCTGATCCTGGCGATTATGCAGACCGAATCTTCATTCAACCCGTACGCGGTAAGCCGCTCCGACGCGCTGGGGCTGATGCAGGTTGTGCAGCACAGCGCCGGTAAAGACGTCTTCCGCTCGCAGGGTAAATCCGGCACGCCGAGCCGCAGCTATCTGTTCGACCCGCAGAGCAACATCGATACCGGCACCGCCTATCTGGCGATGCTGAATAATGTATACCTGGGCGGAATTGATAACCCAACGTCGCGCCGCTATGCGGTGATCACCGCCTATAACGGCGGTGCGGGCAGCGTGCTGCGCGTCTTCTCCAGCGATAAGGTGCAGGCCGCGAACATCATCAACAGCATGGCGCCGGGGGATGTCTACTCAACCCTCACCACCCGCCACCCGTCTGCGGAATCCCGCCGCTATCTGTATAAGGTGAATACGGCGCAGAAGAACTATCGTCGTCGCTAGAACTATCCCTCACCCTGCCCTCTCCCAGAGGGAGAGGGTATTCAAGTTCCCTCTCCCTCTGGGAGAGGGTTAGGGTGAGGGGGCATCATGCCGCACTCACTCACCCCATCCATACGAAAATGTTATTTGCATCACAATCCAAACTGCAAATTAATGTGGATTGCATTTTTTTGCGGGAGGTAACAAAACATATCGTTGCCAACTGATAGAATTGCATCAAATAACAACCCTGAATGTTCCCAAAACAACATATCTCCCGCTCACTTGTGAGGAAAGTAACATGAACCTTAAGCTGCAGCTTAAAATTTTGTCGTTTCTGCAGTTCTGCCTGTGGGGTAGCTGGCTGACCACACTCGGCTCCTATATGTTTGTGACGCTCAAGTTCGATGGTGCGTCTATCGGTGCCGTATACAGTTCGCTGGGTATCGCGGCTGTCTTCATGCCAACGCTGCTCGGTATCGTGGCGGATAAATGGTTAAGTGCGAAATGGCTGTACATGCTTTGCCATCTGGTGGGTGCGGGGACGCTGTTTATGGCGGCCGAAGTGACCACGCCGGGGGCGATGTTCATGGTGATCCTGCTTAACTCGCTGGCCTATATGCCAACGCTTGGCCTGATCAACACCATCTCCTACCACCGCATCAAGTCTGCGGGCATGGATATCGTGACCGACTTCCCGCCAATCCGTATCTGGGGCACCATCGGCTTTATCATGGCGATGTGGGGCGTGAGCTTCGCGGGCTTTGAGCTGAGCCACATGCAGCTCTATATCGGCGCGGTGCTCTCCGTGGTGCTGGCCGTGTTTACCCTGACGCTGCCGCACATTCCGGTATCAAACCAGCAGAAAAACCAGAGCTGGAGCGCCATGCTCGGCCTGGACGCGTTCGCGCTGTTTAAAAACAGACGCATGGCGATCTTCTTTATCTTCTCCATGCTGCTGGGCGCAGAGCTGCAGATCACCAACATGTTCGGCAACACCTTCCTGCACAGCTTCGATAACAACCCGCTGTTTGCCGGAAGCTTTATCGTCGAGCACGCGTCGGTGATGATGTCCATCTCTCAGATCTCTGAGACGCTGTTCATCCTGACCATCCCGTTCTTCCTGAGCCGCTACGGCATCAAAAACGTCATGCTGATCAGTATCGCTGCATGGATGCTGCGCTTCGGCCTGTTCGCCTACGGTGACCCAAGCGCGTTCGGTACCGTGCTGCTGGTACTGTCGATGATCGTTTACGGCTGCGCCTTCGACTTCTTCAACATCTCCGGTTCGGTGTTTGTGGAAAAAGAGGTGAAGCCTGAAATCCGCGCCAGCGCGCAGGGCATGTTCCTGATGATGACCAACGGCTTCGGCTGTATTCTGGGCGGCGTGGTGAGCGGTAAAGTGGTTGAGATGTACACCACCAACGGCATCACCGACTGGCAGCCCGTGTGGCTGATCTTCGCCGCGTACTCGCTGGTGCTGTTCTTCGCGTTTATCGCGCTGTTCAAGTACAAGCACGTGCGTGAACCACACGGTGCGCAGCCGATCGCGCATTAATCCTTGATGACTTTTGCCCGGTGGCGGCTTCGCCTTACCGGGCCTACAAAAGCACGCAGAGTAGGCCGGGTAAGCGTTAGCGCCACCCGGCTATTTTATTGCAGACAGCACCCACCCCACCGACAGCAAATCTGCACTGCCGCCCGGGCTCAGATTGCGTTCAATCAATGCTTTATCCATCTTAAGCAACGCCCCGCGATCCCAGCCGTTAGCCAGTAATTCCCGCGCGTAGCCCTGAACATAGCGCAGCCCTTCCATGCCGCCGCGCGACACGAGATTACTGTCCTGATTAATCGCCATCAGGCGCAACAGCAGGCCGTGAAGCGACTGTCCGTTCCACGAATCCAGAGCCTTACGCACCGTCCCGAAGCCGCTCTCCGCCTCGCCGCGCGCGCCGGTTAAGCCGTACTGCTGAAACTGCCGCTCGCCCGCCGTCGCCTGTCCGCTGCGTGCGGCCAGCTCACGCGATACCAGCCCGCTGCAGATGTTACTCACCTCACAGCAGAGGCTGTCTGCAGAGATATTTTTCACACGCCCGGCGGCGAAGCACAGTAAACCCAGGGCAAAAATCCCACCCTTGTGGGTGTTCACTCCGTTCGTCGCGGCGTACATCGCCTGCTCGCAGGCCATCCCCATCGGGCGGATAATCCTTAACTGTTCGGCAGCAGGCTTATCTGCATGCGTGCTACCCAGCTCGGCAAAGCGCGAAAACCACGGCGTAATCGCCGCAATGCTTCGGACGAACAGCCCGTGGTCCATATCGCGATGGGAGCCGTTATTAAGCTTGTCTACCAGCCCCGGCTTGGGCGTTAGCTCCAGCTCCTGCCACAGCGCCGCTTCGGCAAGCGCTGGCACGTCAGCCGGGCAGGGTTTAGTCGCGAGCAAACCAGTCATCGATCATCTTCTCCACGCGGGAAACCACCAGCTCAACGGGATGGTTCCGCGAACGGGAGCAGGCATGCGCGGGCTCGTCGCAGATCAGGCAGCGTCTGAGATTCGCCCCCAGCGACTGACGCCCGACGTGGCCGTGCTGAGGGCAGATCACGTCCAGATCCCACAGCCTGCCGAGCGGGTGCGTCTGCTCCAGATCCGCACAGTGCGCTTTGATTTCCGCCGCCGGATGGGCCACGCACCACAGGGCTTCTGGCCCGGTCGGGAGCCACAGCACCTGGCGGTCCAACACCTGCCAGCGGTTCTCCCACAGCAGCTGGTCACACATCTGCAGCGCCACGCCCATGCAGTTGCGATAGCGCAGGCTGTCTTTGATTTCTCCCGGCGTGACCAGCGTGAGGGAAATTATCGGCTGTTGATAGTGCGTGAGCATGTCGGCCTGGCGCGCCGCACGGCGATCTTTCGCCGCCAGCAGTTCGTCCAGGCTGACACCCGCCCGCACGGGTGTCGCTGAAATCATACTGACTCCTTCACCTGTCGTACGGTGTCGATCACGCTGCCGTCGCGGTAGCGGATCACCCCGACGATTTTGTCGGTAAATTCAATCGGTTTCGGTACGCCCGTCAGGGAAATCGCCCGCTCGTAAAGCGCGCTGATATCCACAACGTTGAGCCCGGCTTCCAGCAGCCGCTCGCGGATCTCCGGGCGCGCCGGATTGACCGCAATGCCGTGGTCGGTGACCAGCACGTCAATGCTTTCGCCCGGCGTGAGGCGCGTGGTGACGCGCTTCACGACCGTCGGAATACGGCTGCGCAGCAGCGGCGCGACCACAATGGTCAGGTTCGCCGCGGCGGCCACATCGCAGTGTCCGCCGGACGCGCCGCGCATCACCCCATCGGAACCGGTGATCACGTTGACGTTGAAATCGACGTCGATTTCCAGCGCGCTGAGGATCACCACGTCGAGCTGATCGCAGCTTGCCGCTTTGCTGCCAGGGTTGGCGTAGACGTTGGTGGAGATCTCCACGTGGTTCGGGTTGCTCGCCAGCGAAGCCGCCGCCTGGCCGTCAAAGCACTGGGTGTCGAGCAGCTTTTCGATCAGCCCCTTCTCGTGCAAATCCACCAGGCTGCCGGTGATGCCGCCGAGCGCAAAGCGTGCCTTAACGCCGCTGCGCTCCATCTTCTCTTCCATAAAGCGCGTGCAGGCGGTCGCCGCCGCGCCGGAGCCGGTCTGCATTGAGAAGCCCGGTTTGAAGTAGCCGGAGTGCTCAATCACGTCCGCTGCATAGCGGGCAATCATCAGCTCGCGCGGGTTGCTGGTGACGCGCGCCGCGCCGACGCTGATTTTCGCCGGGTCGCCCACGCTCTCAACCTGCACGATGTAGTCCACCTGGTCCTGCACCAGGCTGGCGGGCATATTGGGGAACGGCACCAGTTCTTCCGTCAGCAGCACCACCTTGCGGGCAAAGTGCGCGTCCACCATGGCGTAGCCCAGCGAGCCGCAGCAGGATTTGCCGTGCGTGCCGTTGGCGTTGCCAAACTCATCGCTGCACGGCACGCCGAGAAACGCCACGTCGATTTTCAGCTCACCGTCCTGGAGCAGCTTCACGCGCCCGCCGTGGGAGTGAATTTGCACCGGCTCGTCCATCAGCCCGTGGGAGATGGCATCCGCCAGCCTGCCGCGCATCCCCGAGGTGTAAATCCGGGTGATAACGCCGCTTTCGATATGTTCGATCAGCGCATCGTTGCAGGTCATCAGCGAGCTGGAGGCCAGCGTCAGGTTTTTGAAGCCCATCCGCGCCAGCAGCGCCACGACGGTGTTGATCACCCGGTCGCCTTCGCGGAATGCGTGGTGGAAGGAGATGGTCATTCCGTCCTGCAGGCCGCTTCGCATCACCGCCTCTTCAACAGAGGCGCAGAGCTTGCGGCTGTGCTTCGCGTCGCTGTCTGCCAGCCACGGCGTCGCGCTGTGCGCAGTATCAAAGGGTTTTAAGTCCCGCAAATGGGGAAAATTCACATGGAGAAGTTCTGTCTGATTCATTGTGTAATCCTTAACGACGCACGCCGGAGGCCGCTGCGCGCTCGAGCACTACCTGCGCGTGGTTAATAATCGGTGCATCCACCATTTTGCCGTTGAGCGACACCACGCCCAGGCCGTTACGCTCGCCCTCTTCTGCCGCCTCAATCACGCGCTTCGCGTGATCCACCTCTTCCTGCGTCGGGGCGTAGGCGTTGTGCAGCAGGTCAATCTGGCGCGGGTTGATCAGCGATTTACCGTTAAAGCCCATCTTGCGGATCAAATCGACCTCGCGAAGGAACCCGGCCTCGTCGTTAACGTCTGACCACACCACGTCGAAGGCATCGATGCCCGCCGCGCGGGCGGCATGCAGTACGGCGCAGCGGGCATAGAACAGCTCGGTGCCGTCGCCGCGTTCGGTCTGCATGTCCATCACGTAGTCAAAGGCGGCCAGCGCAATCCCGATAAGGCGCGGAGAGCTGCGGGCAATCGCCACGGCGTTGATGACGCCAATGGCTGATTCAATCGCCGCCATCACGCGGGTGGAGCCGACCTCGCGACCGCATTCACGTTCAATGCGCTCCAGGTGGCCTTCCAGCTCGTAGATATCGTCCGGCGTGTCGGTTTTTGGCAGGCGGATCACGTCCACGCCCGCCCGCACGGCGGCTTCCAGATCCAGCAGGCCAAACGGCGTGCTGAGCGGGTTAATGCGCACCACGGTTTCGATATCCTGATACATCGGGTGCTGCAGCGCATGGAACACCAGCATGCGCGCGGTATCCTTCTCGCGCAGGGCGACGGCGTCCTCAAGGTCGAACATGATGGAGTCAGGACGGTAGATAAAGGCGGTGGAGAGCATGGCGGCGTTGGCGCCCGGCAGGAACAGCATGCTGCGGCGGAGTTTGCTCATTTCAGCGCCCCCCAGTTGATGGCCTGTTCATCGGCGGCACGCATCAGCGCGCTCTGCAGGCGGGCGCGGATCACACAGTCCAGCGCCCCTTTGTCTTCAATAATGATTAATCCCTGGTGCACGTTCAAGGCGCGCAATGTGTCGTTGACCACCTGGCGAATCTGCTCGCCAAACTGCTTAATCACTTCACTGTGGATGACTATCTCCAGCTCGCCGTGAGCGGGAGCGATTTTCACCATCAGGTCGCTGGACTCCTGCGTTCCGGCCAGCGCCTCCCTTACAATTTTCATGATAAATTCCTGGTAGTTAAGCGACTTCCGCACTCGCACGGTAATGCGTTTCGAGAAGCGCGAAGGTGGAGTCCGGGACAATCTCCCGGATCCGGGAAAACTGCTGTGTCTTCAGTAAACGGCGCACTTCGGACGCTGAAATGGCGTTGCCGGTGGCCTTGATGCGCGGCATTTCCACCACGTCGATATGCGAGGCCAGCAGGTCGTGCAGCGTCTGGTTGTACTGGCGGGTGATATCGCAAAACGGCTCCGAGCCGATAAAGCGGTGCGTGATGCCCAGCGCCGGGGCAATAAAGTCCCGGAAGATCAGCACGTCGATCTCGCTCCACGCCTGCTGCACTCTGCCGGTCTCCTTCAGGAAGTAGGCCGGAAAGGTGGCGCGGGAGATGATGTACTGCGAGCCTTCATGCACCACCACGTTCGGCAGATGCGCCACGCCCGCGCGCACCATCTCGAGGCGCGCGCTGAACGGGAAGAACGAGGCATCTTCACGCACCACGAACAGATGCAGGGCATCGCACCGCGTTGCCGCCTGCTCCACCAGATGGCGGTGGCCGAGGGTGAACGGATTGGCGTTCATCACTATCGCGCCAATGTTCTCCCCGCACTTGCGCTTCGCGCGCAGGGAACGGCAGTAGCGTTCGATCCCCTGCGGGGTGTTCTCCATTAGCACCGCGTTGTTCCCACTTTGGGCAATCGGCCAGAAGCCGCTGCGGGAAAAGCGCTCCCGGTTGCACGGACGGGTGCAGAGGAAGAGGTGAAAATGGCCGCGCTCCAGCGCCGCATTTTCCACCTCTGCCAGCAGCCGCGCGCTGAGGTTCTCGCCGCGAAGCTGCTCGTTGACCGCCACGCATTTGATGACGTTGGCAGCAAGCCCTGCGCAACCCACCAGCTGCGAGCCGGACCAGGCTTCGACAAACAGCGTGATGTCGTTGTCCAGGCCAAGGCCGCTGTCTGCCAGCAGGTAACGGATCTGGCTTAAGCGTTCCGGATGCTTCGCCACGAGGGTGTGGCGAAAATCGATGGGTTGACTGTTCATGCCGCCTTTCTCAGTGTGCCGCCGCAAGCCCGACGGCTGGCGCTTCCACAATCACGTTGCTCAGATGACCGATATGCTCGATCTCCACCTCAATGCGATCGCCCTCTTTCATAAACAGCGGCGGGTTACGCTTTTTACCCACCCCGCCAGGGGAGCCGGTGATGATCACGTCGCCCGGACTTAAGCGGGTAAAGGTGCTGATGTACTCGATCAGCTCTGCCACCTTGTGGATCATGCTGCTGGTGTTGTCTTCCTGCACCATGCGGCCGTTCAGCCAGGTGCGGATTGCCAGCTGATGTGGATCCGGGATCTCATCGGCCGTCGCCATCCACGGGCCAAACGCGCCGGTCTGACGCCAGTTTTTACCGGCGGTAAACCAGGTGTGCTGCCAGTCGCGGGCGGAACCGTCCATGTAGCAGCTGTACCCGGCCACGTGGCGCAGGGCGTCGTCGCGGCTGATGTTCTCCCCGCCTTTGCCGATGATCACCGCCAGCTCGCCTTCGTAGTCGAATTCGCTGGAGTGGCGCGGCTTCAGCACCGGCTCGTTGTGCCCGGTCTGTGAATCCGGGAAGCGGACAAACAGCGTTGGGGCCGGGTTATGCTGGTCAAACTCTTTGCGCTTGTCGGCGTAGTTCATGCCCACGCAGAGAATTTTTTCCGGCTGCACAATCACCGGTAAGAAGGTGATGGCACTCAGCGGCACGTCCACGGCATCGTTCAGATAGCGGGTGGCCTGCGCCAGCCCGTTGCCCTGCAGCAGCGCCTTGAGGTCGCTGTAGCGGTCGCCGAGACGGCGGCCTAAGTCAATCACGCCGTCGGCCTGGACGATGCCGTAGCTGCGTTTTCCCTGGTATAAAAAGCTTGCGAGTTTCATTGTTCTTTCCTGAAAACTTAAACGAGGAAGTTGCCCAGAATCAGCAGTGAGATAGAGACGTTAATCGCGCCGCCGATACGGGTAGCAATCTGGGCGAACGGCATCAGGCTCATGCGGTTGCCTGCGGTCAGGATCGCCACGTCGCCGGTACCGCCCTGGCCGCTCTGGCAGCAGGAGACGATGGCGACATCAATCGGGTGCATACCAATCTTTTTGCCGACGAAGAAGCCGGTTGCGACCAGTGCAGAAACGGTGCTGACAATCACCAGCAGGTTGCTGACGGTGAACGCCGCCACCAGTTCGTGCCACGGGGTGATGGCCACGCCAACGGCGAAGAGAATCGGGTAGGTCACGGAGGTCTGGAAGAATTTGTACACCACCTGCGAGCCTTCCAGCAGGCGTGGAGAGGCGCCGTTGCAGAGCTTCACCAGCACCGCCATAAACAGCATGCCGACTGGGGCAGGCAGACCAATCAGCTTGTGTCCCAGCATGCCCAGCATGTAGAGCAGCACCGCCAGCAGCGCGCCGGAGGCGATGGTGGTCACGTCCGCCTTGCCGGAGAACGCAGGCTGAGAGACGGTAGCATCTGCATTCGCGCGGTTAGGCATCAGCTGGCCTTCACCGGTCAGGTGCGGGTAGCGTTTACCAAGCTGGTTCAGGCAGCCGGAGATGATGATCGCCGTCAGACCGCCGAGCATCACCATTGGCAGCACGCGACCGAGCGCCACGCCCTGGTCCATATGCAGCAGGGTGGCATAGCCGATGGAAAGTGGGATCGCCCCTTCCCCTACCCCACCCGCCATAATCGGCAGAATGATAAAGAAGAAGATCTGGAACGGCTCAAGACCCAGCGCCAGGCCGACGCCCATCCCCACCAGCATGCCGACGATTTCACCGCACAGCATCGGGAAGAAGATGCGCAGGAAGCCCTGAATCAGCACCGTGCGGTTCATGCTCATGATGCTGCCGACAATAATGCAGCAGATGTAGAGATAGAGAATGTTGGTAGATTTATAGAACTTGGTGGTGGACTCGACCACCACATCCGGCAGCAGGCCGTAATAGACCAGCGCGGAAGGGATAAAGGTGGCGCAGATCGCCGCCGCGCCGAGCTTGCCGACAATCGGCAGGCGTTTACCAAACTCACCGCAGGCGAAGCCGAAGAAGGCCAGCGTGGCCACCATCACCACGATATCGCTCGGCAGTTTTCCGCCCAGGCAATCAATGGCAATCAGCGCGCCCGCCAGAACGAACAGCGGCAGAGGAATAATCCCGATTTTCCAGGTATCCATAATATGCCACCAGCGCTCTTTGAGCGAAGGTCGCTGAATTTCAATCGGGTCGTGGGTAACAGAGAAAGAATCGTCAGTTGTGCTCATAATAAGCCCCTTGGTTATTTTGTGCGTTCAGCTTAGAGTCACAAAGGCTTACTTTATGTGAGGAATGGCATATTAAAAGCGAAGTTTTAATGGCAGCTATGGTTTTAATGGTTTCTTTTATTTAATGTGATTTACACCTTATTTATTTCCATGGTTTTTATGGTTTCTTTTCTTAAATGAACAAATAAATAACATTTATTAATTTAGCCTTAAGACGTCTGGCGTTTCGGATAAATCTTTTACAGGCGCTGCTGTGCAAGGGATCACAAGTTTTCTGCAAAGCAGGCGTCACCACGAGAAAAGATGATATATTAGCCTGCCTTGTTGATACCCGGCGTGATAGTTATGAAAGTGTCATTTCAGATCAAGCTGTTTATTTCGCTGGTCGTTTTTTTCTCAGTACTGTTTGCGCTACTGGGTGGATATTATTACGTCGACGTTGGAAGACAGCTTTATCAGGAAATGAGCGCGCGCGCAAAAATACAGGCCGAAGAAATTGCGCTTATTCCTACTTTGCGAAAAGAAGTCGAACAGAAAGATATCAACGGCATCAGCGACTTTATGCAGAAAATAGCGGCCCACAGCGACGCCAGTTTTATTGTGATTGGCGATAATAAAGGGCTGCACCTGTTTCACTCGGTGTTTGCTGACCGGGTGGGTAAAACGCTGGTCGGCGGCGATAACGACGAGGTTCTGCAGGGTAAAAGCACGACCACGATCCGCAAGGGCGGCTTAGGTATTTCACTTCGCAGTAAAGCGCCGATTTTTAACGATGCGGGGCACGTCGTGGGGATTGTCTCGGTGGGCTATCTCACCAGCTATCTGGATACCATCACCGTCAATAAAGTGGTTAACATTCTGATTGCCGCCGTGCTGCTGCTGATCGCCCTGTTTATCTTCTCCTGGTTTTTCACCCGCAGTATCAAGAAGCAGATCTTCTCGCTGGAGCCACGCGAAATTGGCCTGCTGGTACGCCAGCAGAAGGCGATAATGGAATCCATCTATGAAGGGGTCATTGCTATCGATGACGATCTGCGCATCGAAGTGATCAACCAGGCGGCACGCAAGTTATTAGGCTTAAGCCAGCCCGCCCGCGAGCTGCGCGGACAACTGATTAGCCAGGTGATCGATCCTGTTCCGTTCTTCAATACACATACCATGCTGGCGAAAGACACCCATGACGAAATCTGCCGCTTTAACGATCTTACGGTCATTGCCAGCCGGGTAAGGATCATGCTGGAAAACTCGCTGCAGGGCTGGGTGATCACCTTCCGCGATCGCAATGAGATCGACTCGCTCAGCGCCCAGCTCAGCCAGGTTAAACGCTACGTTGATAACCTGCGCATCATGCGCCACGAGCAGCTCAACCGGATGACCACCCTTTCCGGCCTGCTGCACATGGGCCGCTATGATGAGGCGATTGGCTATATTCAGGCGCAGTCAGAGCACGCGCAGGAGCTGCTGGACTTTATCTCGTCGCGCTTTAGCTCCCCGACGCTCTGCGGCCTGCTGTTAGGCAAAGCCGCGCGTGCGCGGGAGAAAGGCGTGGAGCTGAGCTTCGACCCCGCCTGCCGGATGGATAAACCCTTTCTGCCGCTGCTTGAATCGGAACTCATCTCGATTATCGGGAACTTGCTGGATAACGCGATTGAAGCGACGCAGCGCGCACCGCTTCCGCATGCGCCGGTTGAAGTGCTGATAAAACTGAGCGAGCAGGAACTCATCATCGAAGTCGCCGACCAGGGTATTGGCATCAAACCGGAGATCCGTGAACACATATTTGAACGCGGCATTACCACCAAAACGCGCGGCGATCACGGTATTGGCCTGTATCTGATTGAAAGCTACGTCACGCAGGCGGGCGGCGCCATCGAAGTTGCGGATAACACGCCGCGCGGTGCCATTTTCTCACTGTTTATTCCCGCCACGGGAGCTGCCCGGCGTCCCGCACAAGAACTGGAAGATAATGATTATGCAACATGAACTTATCGACGTACTGATTGTTGAAGACGAGAACGAACTGGCGCAATTGCATGCGGAGCTGATCGGTAAACATCCGCGTTTGAGGCTGGTCGGGATTGCCTCTTCACTGGCTGACGCGCAGACGCAGCTTGAGAGCAAGCAGCCTCAGCTGATGTTGCTGGATAACTACCTGCCGGACGGCAAGGGCATCACGCTTATCAGCAATCCAATGCTGGCCCGCGCCAACTGCTCAGTGATTTTCATCACTGCCGCCAGTGACATGGACACCTGCAGCCAGGCCATCCGCAACGGCGCGTTTGACTACATCCTCAAACCGGTGTCGTGGAAGCGGCTCAGCCAGTCGCTGGAGCGCTTTGTGCAGTTTGCCGAGCAGCAGCGGGTCTGGAAGATTGTCGACCAGCAGAACGTGGATTCCCTCTATCAGTTGCAGGCAAAAAATTACCGTCAGGACAACGGCAGCAAAGGCATTGAAGAGAATACGCTGGCGCTGGTACAAACACTTTTTAACGCCAAAGCAACGCACTGCTTTTCCGTGGATGAAGTGGTGAGCGAAACGGGTTTGAGTAAAACCACCACCCGGCGTTATCTGGAACACTGCGTGGAGGCGGGGTTTCTCAGCGTAGAGATGCTGTACGGGAAGATTGGGCATCCGAGGAGGATGTATAAGCGTAGTGCGGCTTAACTCCCCTCACCCCGGCCCTCTCCCCAAAGGGGCGAGGGGGAAAAGACGGCTCCGTGCAATCCCCTCTCCCCTTTGGGGAGAGGGTTAGGGTGAGGGGTGAGGGCAACAGCCCGCACTATCTCAATACGTACCCATACAGCCGCTTAATCCCGTCGGCATCCTTCTCGCTGTACACACCCTGCAGCTCCGGCGAGAAGCCCGGCAGCATATTGATGCCCTCCTCCAGCGCCAGAAAATAGCGCTGTACCGCCCCACCCCAGACTTCACCCGGCACCACGCACAGCACCCCTGGCGGATACGGCAGCGCGCCCTCAGCAGCAATGCGTCCTCCGGCATCACGAATACGCACCAGCTCCACGTTCCCGCGAATGTACTCCTGGTTGGCATCCTGAGGGTTCACCACGACGTCGGGGAAGCTTTCCCGGCGGAACATCGCCTTTTGCAGATCTTTCACGTTAAAGCTGACGTAGAGATCGTGCATCTCCTGGCACAGCTGGCGGATCGTGTAATCACGGTAGCGAACGGGATATTTCTGGTAGATGGTCGGCAGAACGTCGGCCAGCGGCGTATCGTCTTCAATGTGCTGTTCAAACTGTCCCAGCATCGCCACCAGCTGCGCCAGCTTCTCGCTGCTTTCGGCAGGGGTCAGCAGGAACAGGATCGAGTTGAGATCGCACTTCTCCGGCACGATGCCGTTCTCACGCAGGTAGTGCGCCAGAATCGTCGCCGGGATACCAAACGCGGTGTAGTTACCGGTTTCAGCATCAATACCCGGCGTGGTCAGCAGCAGCTTGCACGGGTCAACAAAATACTGGTCACGGGCGTAGCCTTCAAAACCGTGCCAGTTCGCGCCTGGCTCGAAGCTGAAGAAGCGACGCTCGCTGGCGATGGTGTGTGTCGCATGATCCTGCCACGGACGCCCCGCCACCACCGGTGGGATAAAGGGTTTGATCATATGACAGTTGGCAACGATCGCCTTGCGCGCTTCAATGCCCAGCTCGACGCACTCCGCCCACAGCCTGCGTCCGCTTTCACCTTCGTGGATCTTGGCGTTCACGTCCAGCGCCGCGAACAGCGGATAAAACGGGCTGGTAGAGGCGTGCAGCATAAAGGCATTGTTCAGCCGCTTGTGCGGGCAGAAACGTGCCTGACCGCGAATGTGGTTATCCTTTTTATGGATCTGCGACGTTTGTGAGAACCCGGCCTGCTGCTTATGCACCGACTGGGTCACGAAAATCCCCGGATCGTTCTCGTTCAGTTCCAGCAACAGCGGGGACGTTTCCGCCATCATCGGGATAAATTGTTCGTAACCTACCCAGGCAGAGTCAAAGAGGATGTAGTCGCAAAGGTGGCCGATCTTGTCGATCACCTGACGGGCGTTGTAGATCGTCCCGTCGTAGGTGCCCAGTTGAATGATGGCCAGACGGAACGGGCGAGGCGCATCGGCCTTGTCCGGGGCAACGTCACGGATCTGATTTCGCAGATACGCATCGTCGAAGCAGTGCTCGTCAATCCCGCCGATAAAACCAAATGGGTTACGTGCCGCTTCAAGGTAGACCGGCGTGGCGCCTGCCTGAATCAGCGCGCCGTGATGATTCGATTTATGGTTGTTACGGTCGAACAGCACCAGATCGCCGCGGGTCAGCAGCGCGTTGGTGACAACCTTATTCGCTGCTGACGTGCCGTTCAGCACGAAGTAGGTTTTATCGGCATTAAAGACTTTTGCCGCGAACTTTTGCGCATGCTTAGCGGACCCTTCGTGGATCAGCAAATCACCCAGCTTTACGTCGGCGTTGCACATATCGGCGCGAAACACGTTCTCACCGAAGAAGTCATAAAACTGCCGCCCGGCGGGATGCTTTTTGAAAAACGCGCCGTGCTGATGCCCGGGGCAAGCAAAAGTGCTGTTGCCCATCGCAACATACTGGCTCAGGGTGTCGAAAAAAGGCGGCAGCAGATCCTCTTCGTAACGGCAGGCGGCAGCCTCCAGTTCCAGAAACTCCTGCGCTTTTCCTGCTATTACAGCAGTGACACCTTCAGGAACATTCGTCGGCTCCTGCGAGAACATAAATACCGGAAGCTGAAAGCCCGTACGTTTCAGCAGCGCAAGGATGCCGCTGCAGCTTTCAGCGACCGTAATGACCACTGCCGCCACATCGGTAAAATCAGTGTTATCCAGCGTCACCATTTCCCGGTGAGTAGACACAGTAGAGACCAGCTCGCGGCTGACGGCAATTTTCATGGTTTTCATAGGCGCAGTTACCCTCACCGGGCGGTGAGACAGGGAGGAGAAAATTCGCGCAATAATGTCACCTTTTATTTTTAGGTGCAAGAAGGAATCAGTATGCACTTAGCCTTGCAAAGCTAAGCGTCATGCAGCGTTGTCGTGTCATAATCATGCAATACCAATGATTAAGTAACAGGAGTTAACGGTGGTAATTGGACCCTTTATCAACGCCGGTGCCGTATTGTTAGGCGGCGTACTCGGCGCAGTGTTAAGTCAGCGGTTGCCGGAACGTATTCGCACCTCGATGCCCTCCATATTTGGCCTGGCCTCGTTAGGCATCGGCATCCTTTTGGTGATCAAATGCGCCAACCTGCCCGTCATGGTGCTCGCGACCCTGCTCGGCGCGCTCATTGGTGAATTTTGCTACCTGGAAAAAGGCATCAATAATGCCGTAGGCAAAGCCAAAAACCTGATTGCCCGCCCGGGCAAGGCGAAACACGGTACCCATGAGTCGTTTATTCAAAACTATGTCGCCATCATCATTCTGTTTTGCGCCAGCGGCACCGGGATTTTCGGTTCCATGCAGGAAGGGATGACGGGTGACCCAAGCATATTGATTGCGAAGGCGTTTCTTGATTTCTTTACGGCCACTATTTTTGCCACCACGCTCGGCATTGCCGTTGCCGCGATTTGCGTGCCGATGTTGCTGATCCAGCTGGCGCTGGCCACCTGCGCCACGCTGATCCTGCCCCTGACTACGCCTGCGATGATGGCGGACTTCACCGCGGTTGGCGGCCTGCTGCTGCTGGCGACAGGGTTGCGTATTTGCGGAATCAAGATGTTTGCCGTGGTGAACATGCTGCCCGCGTTGCTGCTCGCCATGCCGCTCTCCGCGCTCTGGACGCACTTGTTCGCTTAAGAGTGCGGCGAAATGGTGAGAGATTGCGCAGTCTGTAACGAAAACAACATTTTTCGTTGACGGCAGGGGGCAGATCGGGTTTAATGCGCCCCGTTGCCCGGATAGCTCAGTCGGTAGAGCAGGGGATTGAAAATCCCCGTGTCCTTGGTTCGATTCCGAGTCCGGGCACCAAATTCATATTAACGGACCTCCACGGAGGTCCGTTTTTGCATTCTAAGCCAGCCAAAAACAAGACTTCTTCACGTCCTTTTATCCACGACATCCCGACCACTGCGTCAGCAGCGCATACAATTTAGCTGGCTCCAGAGGCTTACGCAGCACCAGATACCCCTCCTGCTCTGCCTCCAGCAGAACCGGTGAATTAAATTCGCCGCTGACTATCGCGCCGCTCATATCCGGCAGACGTTCAAAAAGCGCTTTAAGAACGTCGAAGCCGCTTTCACCGGATCGCAGGCGCTGGTCGCACAGCACGGCGAACGGCCTGAAGCCGTCGTCAATAATATCGAACGCTTCTTCAGCGGAGGCCGCGCAGCGCACGTTGATTCCCCATACGCTCATCAGGCTCTCCCAGGCAGACGTCACCAGCGGGTCGTCATCGACGACCAGGCAGGAACCGTGCAACGGTGCATAGCGTACCGGCGTGGCGGTGATATCACAGGCGGGTGGGGTGTCCAGCGCGATGTCTTCGCCAGCATATTGAGTGAAGCGCATCCAGAAGCGTGAGCCTTTACCTTCAATGGATTGCATCCCGTACTTCACCTTCATCAGCTTGGCACAACGGGCCACTACGGCCAGTCCCAGCCCGTGTCCGGCGCTGTCTATCTTCCATGCCAGCTCAGGGCGGTAGTAAGGTGAGAAGATTTTACCTTTCTCGTCATCGGCGATACCGACGCCCGTATCCCACACCTCTACCATACACTCCTCACCGCGTGGTCGGATGGCGACCAGTACGCCCCCCTGTAGCGTGTAGCGAAGGGCGTTTTGAATCAGGTTAATCAGGGATTGTCGCACCAGCAGCGAATCGCCTGTCACGTAGATGCGGCGTTTGGGTCGACGGGTAGACAGCCGCAGGGCACGGCTGTTGGCCTCTTCGCGAAACAGCGTGATCACCGAGTCAAGCAGAGCGCCGATATCCACTTTGGTCGGGGCAGAAAGGACATTCCCGGATTCAATTTTGCTGAGATCGAGCAGAGAGTTGAGCATTAAATGTACCGAACGAACGCTCTGCTGCAGGTCAAGGAGTTGCGGCGTCAGGCTATCGTCCCGGTTTCGGTGGAGAATAGCTTCGATCAGAAAACCCATGGCGTGCACGGGCTGGCGCAGATCGTGGCTGGCGGTTGTCAGAAACTGATTTTTATCCAGCAGAGCCTGCTCCGCGTCCTCTTTGGCCTGACGAAACTGTTCCGCCAGGCGCGAGCTTTTTTCCTCAAGAAGCGCTTGCTGTATAAAGAAAGCGTGCGAAGTTAATGCATGGCGGTAAATCGCGAAGCCGTAAAGCAGATTCAGCATGAGCACGATGAACATTAACTCATCCAGCCGCCAGATAATGCCGAGGTTCAGCACCCCCCAGGAGGCGAAGAAAAAGCGCGTAAAGGTGCTGATGACCGGCGTCAGATGCGTCGCATTGGCGGCGACGATAGCGGCGATACTGATATTAAGGAGCAGGAAAAAGTCAAAGTTCTGCGTCTGCGGGGTAATTAAATAGAGTGATGAAATGCCCAGCCCGTGAACAAAGGCGATATTATTAATACGCGGAAGCCAGCGTCGCAGCACGTCCTTTTCAATATTGTCTTTCGCTTCGCGCTGATAGCGTCGATGCAATATTCGTATCGCCACTGCACATAGCAGATAAATGATTATCCAGGTAATCGTTGGGCCGAGATCATCCCCAAGCATATAAATCCAGATGGCGAAAGGGATCCCGACAAAGGGCACCGCGCTAAAGCTAAACACCAGCCGCAGAAAGGTGTTGTTTAGCAAACGGATCTGCGCCGGAGGAGAGATACCCTCGTTCTGTAAGCTCTGGAAAAACCTCATTCCGACGGTTCCTGCTTGCCATGCAGAAGCGTGATGGCCTCTACCCTGCTGTTAACACCTATCTTTTTCAATATATTGCTGATGTGTTCTTTGACCGTGGGCTCAGAAATTGAAAGCTGCGCGGCGATTCTTTTATTTGGCAGGCCACGCATAATCATATTTAATACATCTATTTGCCGCGGCGTTAAGTTAAATTTACTTAACTTCTCATTATTCGACTTAACGGAAAGTTCGCTTCCATCAGGGAACCAGGTCAAATTATTAGTGAGTGCGAAAACGGCCTGTGAGAACATTTCAGGCGGTTCGCTTTTCAATACAAAACCGTGCCCCCCGGCGGCATGAACTTTCCGCCAGAGATCATTATTGTCATCCCCGCTGACCACCAGGAGTCGTATCTGTGGGTAAAGTTGTTTCACTTCTTTGAGTAATTTCAACGCCGTTCCGGACGAGAGCCAAAAATCGATTACCAGCAAACGTGGCGGGCCATTATCCCTAATTTGACGGTAGCAATCGTCTTCATTCGTCACCACATACGCCTGCTTAAATTGGCAATGTGTAATCAGATAATTGGCGATGCCGCTAGCTACCAATGGATGGTCATCAACGACCAACGCATAATTCTGTCCCAAAGGGTCCTCCTTTAACCTTCGCATATCTGAGAGTACAGATGAATTATTATCTACCCACCCTACTTTAGGAGGGTTTTTTCGATTAGGAAAGGGAAATATATTATTCGCTGATTTGAGTAAATGAAAACATAAATACAATCAGTGAAATTAACTGATTGGATATCAAGGATAATTTATGAAAAAACCTCTCGTCTTTTTAACCGTTACGTTGATGCTAACCGGTTGTTCCACGCTGAAAACCGATCAGGCTATTCCGCTCCTGCAGGCGGAGACCGCTAAAATGCTGGGGCTGGGCTCATCGGATGAAATAACCGTGACCAATGTTAATGGTGCCCAGCCGGACGCACTGGGTGGACAAAAGCTGTCTTATCGCGCTACGACGGAAAAAGGGCGTATTTTCGATTGCTCATCAATGATGATGCCGGGGATTTTAGGATCCGCACCGACACTCAGCGCGCCAACCTGTACCCCTGTCGTCACTCATAAATAATTAACTTCAAATCAAAAGGCGTACATAAATAACGCCTTTTATATTTTCTGTCGTATCTGAGTTTTCATAAAAACGATTTTCCAGACATCACGCTAATGAGTACGGAGATAGCCCGTGAATAACTCTACATCGCATGCTTTAGCGGTTAAGACGCCGCTTTCCAGACTTTACCTCGCTCTATTTTCCGCGCCGCTGTTACTGCTTTCACCTGCCGATTTCGCACGTGCAGCCGATGCAATTTTTGATGGCGACGCGCGTATTACCGAAACGCTGGGTTACACCGGAGATGTTTATGTTGGACGTAATCAACGCGGAAACCTGCTGATCGATAATGGCAAAATCACCGCCTATAACATCAATATCGGTCGACTGTTCGACGGCCAAATTTATGAAAGCGTGGTCACGGTTCGTGGGCCAAACGCTGAGCTTAACGCGGTGAACGATCAATACGTCCTGCGCGGTGACCTTAATCTTGGCCTCGGCACCCTGCGTGTCGAAGAGGGCGCGCTGGCGAGCGCGAAGGAGATCGTTGTCGGCACCACCCGCGGCTACGACAGCCACCTTATCGCCACGGGTGCGGGTTCTCGCGTGACCAGTAATTTTCTCAGCGTAGGCACCGATCTGGGGGCACGTTCCACGCTGGCGATTGAAGACGGCGCGGCGCTCAGCACCGCCTACGATGCGCGCATCGGCAACGGTACCGGGCCGGGTGAAACCGACACGCTGAGCCCGAAAGCCACCGTCACGGGAAGCGGCTCACAGTGGAATGTTGGCCGTACATTGACGCTTTATGGCGACCTGGACGTGCTGAACGGCGGAACGGTTAACGTTGGCGGCGTGCAGGTGGCGGGCGTCTCCGGGGCGGGTAAAACCGCCGAGCTGGTTATTGCGGGCAAAGACTCGCGCTTTACCAGCGGCAGCAGCGTGAGCGTGGGCGATTATGGCAATGGCGTGCTGTCTGTGATTGACGGCGGTTCATTTTCCGCTGGCAGCAATACGCTGATCGTGGGGACTTCGGGTTCCGGTTCGAACCGGGGTGCACTCATCATCGGCAGCCGCGGCAATATGGACACCGGCACGGGTTTAACTGAGCCAACGCTTGGCACAGCGGGCGGCGCGGGTACTCTCGATGCGAATACGGCAATCAGCCTGCGTGGCGGGCTGTTCGGCAGCTATGTCTACTTCAACCATACCGACGGAAATTACGTCTTCAGCAACACGATGAGCGGTGAAGGTGAGGTGATCAATACCTCCGGGCAGACAACGCTTAACGGCGATCTTTCAGCCCTGCAGGCGAACGTGACCGCGCGCGGTGGCAAAGTCATTATTGCCAGCAATATCAACACCCAGCCAGAAGACGATATTTTTGATATTCAGACCCTTAGCGCCGAGAACGGCGGGACGCTGATCCTCAACGCGACGGCGGGATCCGACGTCAGCAACGGGCTGGGCTACAGCAGCGCCGCGTCAATCAAAGCCGGCGGCACGCTGGGGGGGAACGGCACGCTGGGCCAGACCGAGATCCTGTCCGGCGGGCATATCTCGCCCGGTGACGGCAATATCGGTACGATGACGCTGAAACGCTATCTGAACTTTATCGGCGAATCCTTCTATGATGTTGATATCGCCGGAGATGGTCGTAGCGACCAGCTGCTGGTATCGGGCAAAACGACTATCAGCGATCAGGCTCAGGTACAGGTCACCGCGCTGGATCCGCAAACCAGCTACAAAACGGGTCAAAGCTATCGCATTTTAACCTCCGACGGGGGAATTGACGGTCAGTTCGCGGGGGCGATGTCCAAATCCGCCTTCCTGGACGTGGCGCTCAAGCAGAGCACCAACGCCGTCGATCTGACCATCGCGCAGAAAGAGACCGGCGGCGAGAATCCCGGGGGTGAAAACCCGGGCGGTGAAAACCCCGGAGGTGAAAACCCCGGAGGCGAAAACCCGGGCGGTGAGAATCCTGGCGGTGAAAACCCGGGCGGTGAGAATCCTGGCGGTGAAAACCCGGGCAGCGGCAAGCCGGGCATTTTCCAGACCGTGGCCAAGAGCAGCAACCAGTGGAATACCGCCGGTGCGCTCTCCACGCTGACGCAAAGCGGCCCGTCGCTGGCGCTGTACAACTCGCTGCTGGTGCTGAGCGCGCCGGAAGCGCGCGAGGCGTTCAACCAGCTGTCCGGCGAAGTTTATCCGTCAATGCAGTCCAACCTGATCGCGGGCAGTACGCAGGTGTTTAACGTGTTAAACCAGCGTATGCTGCGCGCGTTTGATAACGACAGCCTGCCGATACCACCGTTAGCGATGTCGCTGGTGCAGCAGCCGGAGCCGCAACATAACGGCGTCTGGGGTCAGACCTTCAGTTCATGGAGCCGAAACAACGGCGACGGTAACGTGGGCAAGCTGGACGGCAATACCACCGGCTTCCTGCTGGGGGCAGATCGCAAGCTGGCAGATCATAACGTGCGTATCGGTGGCTACTTCGGCTACAGCCGCGGTGATTACGACGTCGATAGCCGTCGTTCCTCAACGGATACCGACAACTATCACCTTGGCCTGTATGCAGCGGGTCAACAGGATGCGTTTTCCCTGCGCGGCGCGCTGGGTTATACCTGGCACAAGATCGAAGGCGAGCGCAATGTTGATTTCAGCGGCTTCTCGGATCGTCTGAAGTCGGATTACGACGCCAACTCGCTGCTGGCGTTCACCGAAGCGGGCTACCGTTTCGGTCAGCCTGATATGAATATTGAGCCGTTCGTCAATTTATCGTACGTCCGACTGCATACCGACAGCTTCAGGGAAGACGGCGGTGCCGCCGCGCTGAGCGTACGTAACGAAACGATGAACACTTTCTATTCCACCCTCGGGGTGCGCGGTGTGACCGAGCTACCGAAGAACGTTAACCTCTACGGTTCGTTGGGCTGGCAGCACGCCTATGGCGATAAGAACACCTCTTCGCGCATGGCGTTTGCGGGCAGCGACGCGTTCATTACTCAGGGCCAGGCCGTGGATGAGGACGTGATGGTGGGTGATATCGGCGTGAGCGTACAGCTGTCTCGAGCGGCGACGCTGGATGTGGGTTATCAGGGGCAATATGGTGCGGATACCCGCGTCAACTCGGTTAACGCGAATCTGCGCTGGTCGTTCTGAATTATTACTATTAAAAGAACCCGCCCTTGTGGCGGGTTCTTGCTTTTGGACACTCAGGAATTCAGGGATCGTTCCCACCTGCGTCCAGCAGTTTGTTTTTAAAGATAAACAAACACGCCTCGTTGAAGTTCTCCACTCCCAGGCGTTCCGAGAGCGTCGTTCGTTTGCGATAGAGGCTTTTCACCGACGTATTCAGCTCCTCGGCAATGGCTTCCATCGACATCCCTGCCCTCAGCAACCGCAACATGATCGCTTCGTGCGTGCCAGGCCGTAAATTAAGTAGCCACCTCGTGGTCAGGCGTCTGCCCTTCATATTAAGAATCAGATTAAACAGCGAGGCCATATCCGGCGCGGTGAGCGACGTGTTCATAAATAACTTCATACTGAGCAGATTCTCCTCGCGGTGTCGCATATCAAGCATAACGCAGCAGATTGTTTTTTTCGTTCTGGCCGGATGGCGTATCAGGTAATCATATAAACGGAGCGGAGCACGACTATCAATCAACACAGAATATTCATCTGCACCGTTATCAAATATGTTTCTGTCAATCTTGTCGAGCAGGATTATATCCGGAAAAAAAATCCGCATCCCCCTCACAAGGTAGCGATCCTGAGTCACTAACACTATTGAAGTTGCCACTAACCATCCCTTTTAGATTAAAGCAAGAACGATCCTTCAGAAAGAAGGCCGCCTTCGTTTTATAGCGCTGTTATTTTAACGATAAATGTATTCTGGCTATGGATATCCCTCAATACAGACATTGATGAGAAAGACTTCCTGTAGACTATCATTCAATGGCTGTCATTAATTATAAATAAAAAACAATCGCAGAAAAGTCACTTCTCTAAACATTAAGAATTTTTGTCATGAAACTTCCCAAATATGTACCAGAAAGTACTTTAATTGACACAGCAAAACCGCATAAAAAATATATGACAGGCTGTCACAATAAAAATAAAGTAAATAATTTTCAATGAGTTACAAATAAACCATCAATTCAATAAAAACGTTAAAAACCGCTCGATACAGAATTATCTCAAAACGATAAACCCGCTTTTCAACATATTTATCAGGCAACATATCAGGTGTACATTAGCTTTCACCCAATCCCCTGAGATAAGGATCCATAATTACCTTTAGGTAAGTATCCCACAACATCACTGCATTTAGATTTAATGTTCTCATTTATGGCCTTTAACGCTGAGTTTAAAGGCGGCCGTGTTATGCAATGGATTCACGATAAACAAATGGCAAATAGATATGGAAAGTTCGCTTCGCTTCAATACGTTATTCTTTTATCGCACCCCAACATTATTGTTCCTGTTATTCCTCTTTCCTGTTCTGGCTCAGGCGACTGAATCCGTTTATGAGCAACAGATTCAACAGGCGCGTAACGGTAATTACACGCCGTTTCTCGATTATCTTCAGCGTTATCAGCAGCAGCATGCCCTGACACCTGAACACGTTGCGGACTGGTTACAGGTGGCAGCCTGGGCGGGTCATGATGACGAGGTTATACAGGTCTGGCAGCGTTACGGCATTTATATGCCGTTGCCTGCACGCGGCGTTGCGGCCGTCGCGCAATCCAGGCGAAATCAAAAAGCGTGGCAGCCAGCCCTGGCGCTCTGGAAAGAGGCGCGTAGCCTTGCGCCGGATAACGACGATTATCGTATCGGCTATATAAAAACCCTGGCCGATGCCCGCATGGATACGCTTGCCCTGCAGGAAGCCCGACGGCTGGTGGCGGAAAATCCCTCTCAGGCGCATCTTCAGACGCTCTCCTATGTCTGGTTACGCCAGGGGAAAAGCTGGGATCGGCTGCTGGCAGACACGCGCGCGCTGAATATCGCACCTGAGAATAAAGCGCTCCTCAGCGAGCTGATCGACGCGCTTACGGATAACCGGGTGAATACCCCCGCGCTCCAGCTTTCACAAAGCGTGACGCTGTCTCCGGCGGAGCGTCGACGTCTTGAGCGTAATGCCGCCGCCGAACGGGTTCGCCTTGCCGATGTGCCTGGCAGAACAGAAAAGGAGCGCCTGCAGCTTGCGCAATCCGCGCTGAATCGTTACGACGCCCTGCTTGCTCGCTGGCAAAACGAGCCGCAGGCGGCGGAAGACATCGTCCTTGCGCGTATCGACAGGCTTGGCGCGCTGTACGCCCATGCTGATTACCCACAGGTGATAAGCGAATATCAGGATCTTACGGCAGCCCAGCATTCGGTGCCGGGCTGGGCAATCGGCTGGGTCATCTCCGCGTATCTGCAGGAGAAAAACGCGGCCGCCGCCTTCGCGCTTCTGCAACGCTATCCGCAATATGCTTCCGACCCGCAGGATGAGGAGCACGCGCTTTTTTACGCCTGGCTGGATACGGGAGAGTACCAGGCCGCCCGCCAGTACGTTGAGCGCCAGACCCGCGACGTCCCCTGGACCCGTTACGATTTCGGCTCCCCTACCCCTCAGCCGAACGATCGGTGGCTTACCGGCCAGTCGCTCCGCTTTAACTATTTGCTGGCGACGAATGCCCTGCCGGAAGCCGAAACGCTGGCGCACCGTCTGGCGACAACGGCGCCGGGCAATCAGGGGCTACAGATTGACTACGCCACCCTGCTTCAGGCGCGGGGCCTGCCGCGCGCGGCCGAGCAAAAGCTGAAAACGGCGGAGGCGCTGGAGCCGTCCAATACAGAGCTAGAGCAACAGCAGGCCTACGTCGCGATGGACCTGCAGGAGTGGCGACAGATGGATTTACTGGCCGACGACGTGCTGGCTCGCGCGCCCGCCGACCGCAGCGCCAGGCGTCTCGACAGGCTCCGAACGGTCCACCACATGTCCGAACTGCGCCTCAACGCGGGCAAGGGCTTGCACTCCGATAACCCCGTGAGCGGGACACACGACCTGAACTGGGACGCCACGCTCTATGGCCCCCCCGTAGCGGATAGCTGGCGGCTGTTTGCGGGTGCCCGCTACGCGCAGAGTAACTTCGATGAGGGCAAAGGTGCCAGCCGTCACCTCTTGGGCGGCGTCGAATGGCGGCCACGCGACTTGCAGCTCGAGGCCGAACTCTCCAGCAACCGCTATCTCGGTGAAAACAAGCCGGGCGCTCGCCTCTCAACGACGTACTTTACGACCGATAGCTGGCAGGTCAGCGGCAGCCTTGAGCGTCTGTCGCGCACCACGCCCCTTCGGGCGTTACGCAACGGAATTAGCGCCAACCGGGGTGAAGGCGGGGTGCGCTGGTACCAAAACGAGCGGCGTGAGTACCAGTTCAGCGCCGCCCTCAGCCGCTTCTCCGATCATAACCGTCGCCAGGAATACACCCTTACGGGTAAGGAGCGTCTCTGGCAGACCCCGTCCCTGACGCTGGATCTCGAACCGGGGATCGCCGCCAGTAAAAACAGCCTGCGGGACACGCTCTATTACAACCCGGCGCGGGATCTGTCCGTGACGGCTGCCCTGGCCGTTGACCATGAGATGTATCGCCATTACGACACCCTCTGGAGCCAGCAGTTCGTGGCGGGAGGCGGCAGCTACTGGCAGAAAAATCAGTCCGCTGGCGCCATCGCCCTGCTGGGTTACGGGCAACGCGTTCAGTGGAACAACGTTATCGATACCGGCGTGATGCTGAACTGGGATAAACGCCCTTACGACGGCAAACGCGAGAGCAATCTCTCCGTCACGTTTGATGCGACTTTACGCTTTTAAGGATGAATATGCTGAACACACGTCTTTCCGTGAGCCTGATCGTCATCGGCTGGCTCTGCCTCAGCGCGAGCGCCTGCGCGCAGGCGATCTCGTTCATTGCGCCCAAAGCGCGGCCGCAGCTGGAGGCGACCAAACCCTGGCCAACAAACCAGTTTTTGGTCCTGGCCTACCACGACGTAGAAGATGATGCCGCCGATCAACGCTACCTCTCCGTTCGCACCAGCGCGTTAAACGAGCAGATTAGCTGGCTTGTGCACAACGGCTATCACGCGGTCAGCGTACAGGACATTCTGGATGCCCATGACGGAAAAAAAACGCTGCCGCCAAAGGCCGTTCTGCTCAGCTTTGACGACGGCTACAGCAGCTTTTATACCCGCGTCTGGCCGCTGCTTCAGGCATGGAACGTTCCTGCCCTGTGGGCGCCGGTGGGCAGCTGGGTGGATACGCCGGCAAATCAAAAGGTTAACTTCGGCGGCCTGATGACGCCCCGCAATCGCTTCGCGACGTGGGACATGGTGCGCGAGCTCAGCCGGTCCCCGCTGATTGAGATCGGCTCGCATACCTGGGCCTCGCATTACGGCATTCAGGCTAACCCGCAGGGCAGCCGCGAACCGGCGATCGCCAATCGCTTTTATGATAAAGAAACGGGACGCTATGAAACCGACCAGCAGTTCAACCAGCGGATCGGCGATGACGTTCGCAAAGTGACCGAAAAAATCACGCAGGTGACCGGAAAGGCACCGCGCGCCTGGGTCTGGCCGTATGGCGCCGCCAACGGGACATCGCTCGCGATAGCCAAAAACCAGGGCTATCAGCTGGCCTTTACCCTTGAGGACGGGCTGGGTGACGTGCGCAATCTCGGCAGCATTCCCCGTCTGCTGATCGCCGGTAATCCCTCACTCAAAACCTTTGCCAGCACGGTCAGCCAGGTTCAGGAGACTGAGCCGGTGCGCGTGATGCACGTCGATCTCGACTACGTTTACGATCCCGATCCGGCCCAGCAGACCCAAAACATCAACAGGCTGATCCAGCGGGTCTATGACATGAAAATCAGCCATGTTTTCCTGCAGGCGTTTGCCGACCCGCAGGGCGACGGCAGGATCACGGCGCTCTATTTCCCCAACCGTCGTTTGCCGGTTCGGGCCGATCTCTTTAATTTTGTCGCCTGGCAGCTACAAACCCGCGCGGGGGTAAAAGTCTTCGCGTGGATGCCGGTGCTCTCGTTCGATCTCGATCCTTCCCTGCCTCGCGTGCAGCGCCGGGATCGTCAAACCGGCCAGCTGCGCGACGCCACCGAGCCCTATATCCGGCTCTCCCCGTGGGACCCGCAGGTGCGCCAGCAGGTGACGGACATCTATGAAGATCTGGCCCGCTATGCCAGCTTCAATGGGATTTTGTTCCATGACGATGCGGTGCTGACGGACGTGGACGATGCCGGACAGGACACGACTCGCCAGAAGAGCCAGCGGCTTATCAGCTTTACCCGCACTCTGAGCCAGGCGGTGAAGCATATCCGTGGCCCGCAGATAAAAACCGCCCGCAACATGTTCGCCCTACCCATTCTGCAGCCCGAAAGCGAAGCGTGGTTCGCGCAGAATCTTGATGATTTTCTGGCGGAGTATGACTGGACGGTGCCAATGGCCATGCCGCTGATGGAGTCCGTCCCGGCAGACGAGAGCGATGCCTGGCTGACGCGTCTGGTTAACGCGGTCGCCGCGCGCCCCGGCGCGCTCGATAAAACGATTTTTGAGCTGCAGGCCAGGGACTGGGACCAGAAACCGCAGCGCGCCGTTGCCGATAGTCAGCTTGCGCAGTGGATGCGCGTGCTCCAGCTGAACGGCGTCAAAAATTACGGTTACTACCCCGACGACTTCCTCAACAACCAACCTGATATCTCACGCATCAGGCCTGAATTTTCTTCGTACTGGTACCCTGACAATGACTGATCGCATTATCGCATTCTCTATTTTATGTCTGGTATTCGGGTTGCCGTTGGGCGTGGCCGCCCTCTTTACCGGCGAACTGATTCTGGATTTTGTGTTCTTCTGGCCGCTGTTCATGTCGGTGCTCTGGATAACCGGCGGCCTCTATTTCTGGTATCAGCTTGAACGCCACTGGTCGTGGGATAAAGACACGCCTGCCCCGTCGCTCGCCGGTGAGCCGCTCATCTCCATTCTTATCCCCTGCTTCAACGAGGGACGAAATGCGCGGGAGACCATCAGCGCCGCGCTGGAGCAGCGGTATGAAAATATAGAAGTCATCGCCATCAACGACGGTTCGTCTGACAACACCGCTGAGGTATTGCAGGCGCTGGCGCAGGAACAGCCGCGCCTGCGGGTGATTAACCTCGCGGAGAACCAGGGGAAAGCGCTGGCGCTCAAAGCCGGGGCGGCGGCGGCCCGGGGCGATCTGCTGGTCTGCATTGACGGCGACGCCCTGCTCGATCGCGATACCGCCGCTTATCTGGTTGCCCCGCTGATTCAGTACCCCCACGTCGGCGCGGTGACCGGGAACCCGCGCATTCGCACGCGCTCCACGCTGATTGGCCGCATTCAGGTGGGCGAGTTCTCCTCCATCATTGGGCTCATTAAGCGGACGCAGCGGATCTATGGCCGGGTCTTTACCGTCTCCGGCGTCATCGCCGCCTTTCGTCGACAGGCGCTGGCGGACGTCGGGTACTGGAGCCCGGACATGATCACCGAAGACATCGACATCAGCTGGAAGCTCCAACTGCGCCACTGGGATATCTTTTTCGAGCCGCGGGCGCTGTGCTGGATTTTGATGCCGGAGACGCTGAAGGGCCTGTGGAAGCAGCGCCTGCGCTGGGCCCAGGGCGGCGCGGAGGTGTTTCTGGTCAACCTTCGCAGGATTGTGCGCTGGGAGCATCACCGCATGTGGCCCCTGTTTATGGAGTACGCGCTATCAACGCTGTGGGCCTTCGCGTACGCGATGACGGTGCTGTTGTTCCTCCTCAGTCATGTCGCGCCTGTTCCCGCCAGGCTGACCGTGGAGAGCCTTTTTCCACCGGAGTTTACCGGGCTGCTGCTGGGGGTGATGTGCCTGTTGCAGTTCCTGGTCAGCTTGTTCATCGAGCGGCGCTATGAACGAAGAGTGGCCAGCTCGCTTTTCTGGGTGATCTGGTTCCCGATGGTGTACTGGATGATTGGCCTGTTCACTACCCTCGTCGCATTTCCAAAAGTCATGCTTAAACGTCAGCGTGCCCGCGCGCGCTGGATCAGTCCTGACCGGGGAAAAGGAAGCCTTCAATGAACGAAAATACCTTAATTTTGACCGAGCATCGTCTCTTGCCACGTCTTTTCGATGCCGCGTTAACGCTGGTGGCGTGGGGAGGCTTTCTGTTTTTCCTGTATGCCAGGCTCTGGATGCAGCTAACCGATGAGAGCGACTATCGGTGGGGCGTGATTATTGCGTCCTTTAATACGGTGTTGCTCTACCTGCTGTTCGCCGCGCTCAACGGCTGGCTGCTGATTTTGTGGTATCAGTACAACCGCCGACGCGCCCACGTGAGACGGCGTCAGCCGGGCTATTTTCACCAGGAGGAGCTGGCCCGCAGCTTTAATGTCTCACCGCAGATCATCTCCGAGATGAGCCAGTACAACCTGCTGACGGTGTATCACGATCAGATTGGCCGCATCATCGATCTGAAGGTAAGCGAGCAGCAGGAAGAGGAAGAACCGTAATAAAAAGCCCCCGCAGGATACCCTGCGGGGGCTTTGTTAGAGCGGGTGTGCGTTACTTATCCTTCACCACAATCAGCGGCTCAATATCGCTCTCTTTTTTCACCACCAGCGAGTCATCGCCGCGCAGGCAGGTACCGCCATAGTTCCCGCCCACGGTAAAGGTACAGACCTGTATGTATTTGCCGTCGACCTTCGGCAGGCACCACAGCTGCTGGTAGATGTTTTTACGGTCGACAAACTTGCCGCTGGATTTATCCAGCAGTTCGTCCTGGGCGCTGATGAGATCGATATTGCTGCCGCAGCGTCCGGCAATCGGCTTGACGGCATAGCCGGTCTGCTTCAGCAGGTCGTTAACCTCAAAATCGGTGTCGAGCAGGTAGCGGTGATTCGGGAACAGCTGCCACAGGACCGGCAGAATCGCCTTGTTGCCGGGGATCACGGTCCACAGCGGTTCGAAGACCAGCACCTCCGGGCGCAGCAGAACGTCAATCAGGCGTACCTCGCCCTCGGGATGTCCGGTGCGGATCGGCACTGCCGCGTATTCGGTTTCGCTGACCTCACGGATCTGCTCAATCGCCGTCTCCCACGCCCAGGTTTTCCACACGCAGTTGACGTGGCGACCTTCGTCGTCAATCAGCTGCCCGGCGGCATCCCAGCTCAGGGCGCCAAGCCCGTGCAGAATTTTGGTTTCAAATCCGGCCTGCAGCAGAGAACGCTGGATAAAGAGCGCGTGATAGTCCTCTTCGACATCGTTGTCCTGCATGATGTGCACAAACGGACGCGCGTGGCTGTGTTTCCATGCGCCGGTCAGCTCTTCCAGCAGCCCTTCCGCCGGGTTATGCCCGTTACCGCGATAGCCGTTTTTGACCCACTCTTCGAGGATCAACCCGCCTTCTGTGTGACAGGAGGCGGAATCGGCGTTGTACTCGTAGACCTTAATCCCGCGCTCATCCATGCAGAAATCCATACGACCGGTGATCATATGGTGGCGACGCCACTGCCAGGAGAGGCGCAGGCGCGGCCAAAGGATTTTCGGGATGTCGAAAAGCGCCAGCAGGCTGTCGTCTTTCAGCACCTTGTCCGTCGCGTGCAGGTACATCAGGTGCAGTTCGTTGGTGGCCTTGATCAGCTCCTGCTCGGCGCTTTCGGTAATAGTGAAGTACTGGCAGGGATCTTTGTTGATCACATGGCCGTTGGCGCGGATATACGCCTGCTGCAGCGCGTCATTTTCGTTTAGCCATTTTCCGTCGAACTGACGTTTGTTTTTCAGCCGCGCGCCGCTGATTTTCAGCAGTTCGCCGTCGATTTCCGGCTGGGGAATGCTGTGTTCCGTGTCGTCGGTCTGGATCATCCAGCCGAGGATCTCCGTGTCGTTGAAGGTGTCATGGATGGTATAACACCCGTTCTCCACGCACAGACGCAGCTCGCGCGTCCACTGCTGCCCGAGCGGCAGAGGGGAGTGAATCACGTTCTGCTCCGCAATACGCACCTTGTCGTCGAGAAGCTGGGTGATCACCGCCACGTGGCCGGTCTCGTGAAACTCGCCGCCTTTTTGCCAGATCAGCAGCGCCCCGGCGCGCGGCGCGCGTTTTGAACCGTTGGCAAAGGCCTGAAGGGGCAGAATGTTATCGTTCACTACCTGGCGTAAAAAGCGCAGGGAGAAGATTTCCCACGCCATGCCGACGTCGGTAAACACGAAGCCATAGTTGAGGAACAGGAAACGGCGGGCAAACTCAACGCACTGCCACTTGTGGCCCATGTATTCGTTGCCGATATAGCTGCGAAAATCTGCGTCTTCCGGGTATTTTCGCGGGTCCAGACTGCCGTAATTTGAAGAGTAAATCGCCACGCCACCGGGCGCATAGCCTAACAATGTCCCGAATGGCGCATCACTGCTTAACTTTCCTTTACGCATGTATCCAACCTAAAAGAGGCAGGCGGCAATTTTTTGAGGGGTTGTCGTCGTCTGCACGTTGTAATTAACCTGACAGAGGTGGATTTATCATACACCTGCGTGGCAAATAATTCGCCTTACCCGGCCTACGAAACACAAAACCCTGTAGGTCGGGTAAGCGAAGCGCCACCCGACACGTTTAATGCTCAAATCTTAAACAACCAGCATGCCGCGAAATGTCCTGGCGCAATCTCCTGCATGACAGGCTCCTGCGTCTGGCAAACCGGCATGGCGTGCGGGCAGCGGCTGCAGAACTTACAGCCCGGCAGCGCGGACGTGGGGCCTGGAATGTCGCCGCGCAGGGTGGCGTCTTCGAGATTGCGGATACGCGGATCGGGCTGGGGAACCGCCGCCAGCAGCGCGCGGGTGTAAGGGTGTGCCGGACGCCGATACAGTTCATTCGCCGGGGCCACCTCTACCAGTTTGCCGAGATACATCACCCCAATGCGGCTGGAGATATGGCGCACCATGGAGAGATCGTGGGCGATAAACAGATAGGTTAGCCCCAGCTCCTGCTGCAGATCCTGCAAAATATTCACCACCTGCGCCTGCACCGATACGTCCAGCGCCGAGAGCGGCTCATCGCACAGCACAAATTCAGGATGCACGGACAACGCGCGGGCAATACTGATGCGCTGACGCTGCCCGCCGCTGAACTCATGCGGGAACCGTTCAAGGTGTTCGTGCTTCAGCCCCACTTTGTTGAGCAGCGTTTCCGTACGCTCTCGCTGTTCTTCGCGGCTGTAGCCGTGGATCTGCATCGGTTCGGCCACCAGCTGTCGCACCGTCATACCGGGGTTGAGCGAGGAGTAAGGATCCTGAAAAATCGCCTGCATCCGCTTGCGCAGCGGCTTGAGCTCTCTTTCGCGGGCGTGGGCGATTGCCTGTCCGGCAAAGTGGATCTCACCAGAGGTAATATCGAAAAGGCGCAGTATGGCGCGCCCGAGGGTGGATTTTCCGCAGCCGGACTCCCCCACCAGGCCAAACGTCTCGCCGGGCTGGATATCAAAGCTCACGCCATCAACCGCCTTCACGGCCACGCCTTTACGCAGCAAACCGCCGTTGAGCGGATAGTGCTTGCGCAGATCGCGCACGCTCACTAATGGCGCCTGTTGTTCACTCATGCCTGAATCTCCTTATCGGCCCATAGCCAGCAGGCAGCGCGATGGCCCTCTGCGGCGGTGTAAAATGCGGGTTGCCGTTCACACTGGGGCATGCGCTTCGGGCAGCGTTCCGCGAACGGGCAGCCCGGCGGCGGGTTAAGCAGGCCAGGCGGTGAACCTTCAATCGGCGATAGACGTTGGTTAACCTCATCCGGGCGCGGCAGCGAGGCCAGCAGCCCCTGGGTGTAGGGATGCGCGGGGCGATAAAAAATGTCCTCCACGCTCCCCTCCTCCATCACCAGCCCGCCGTACATCACCACCACACGGCTGCAGACCTGCGCCACGACGCCGAGATCGTGGGTGATCAGTAAAATCGCGGTCCGGGTCTGCTGCTGCAGGCTTTTCAGCAGGCGCAGGATCTGCGCCTGAATGGTCACGTCCAGCGCGGTGGTCGGCTCGTCGGCAATAAGAAGCTTCGGATTGCAGGAGAGCGCAATAGCGATCATCACGCGCTGGCGCATTCCGCCGCTGAACTCGTGCGGATACTGATTGTATCGGCGTTCCGCTTCGGCAATGCCCACCTGATCCAGCATGGCTATTGCTGCCGCTTTGGCCGCTTTTTTCGACAGCTTTTTGTTTCGCACCAGGATCTCAGACATCTGCTTGCCGATAGTGAGCACCGGGTTCAGGGCGGTCATCGGATCCTGAAAAATCATCGCGATCTCGTTGCCACGAATGGCACGCATCTGCGCGGGGGTTTTCTGCGCCAGGTCCTCATTCTGGAAGCGAATGCTGCCGCCGGTTATCCGTCCGTTGCTCCCCAGAAGCTGGATAATCGACTTACAGGTGACGCTTTTCCCGCAGCCCGACTCGCCGACGATACCGACGAGTTCCCCCGGCTGAACCTGAAAGCTCACGCCACGCACCGCGTGAACCTCGCCCTCGCGGGTGCGGAACGTGGTTTGCAGGTTCTCAAGCGCTAATAAGTTACTCATCGCGATTCGCTCCTGGCTCAAAGGCGGTACGGAACACATCGCCCAGCACGTTAAAGCTGAACACCGTCAGCAGGATCAAAATGCCGGGGAACATCGCCAGCCAGGACGCTTCGCCAATATAAGACTGGGCGTTGTTAAGCATGCTTCCCCATGATGCCGCCGGTGCCTGCACGCCCAGCCCTAAGAAGCTGAGCGTTGACTCCATCAGAATGGCCGAGGCGATATTCAGCGTGGCCGCCACGATAATGGTCGGCAGCACGCCGGGAATGATGTGGCGCACGATAATACGCAGCGGATGCGCTCCCGACGCGCGGGCATAAAGCACGTACTCGCGCTCTTTCACCGATAGGGTTTCAGCACGCACCAGACGCGACATGTTCATCCACGTCAGCAGGCTGATAATCAGAATGATGTTATCCACGCCCGGCTTGAGGTAAGCATTCACCACCAGCAGCAGGAAGAAGGCCGGAATGGCCATCAGGATATCCACGGCGCGCATCATCAGGTTATCCAGCCAGCCGCCAAAATAGCCGCTCACCGTTCCTACCACCGTGCCGATAAGCGTGGAAAAGAGCATGGCAAGAAAACCGACCATCAGGGAGATCTGGCCGCCGTACAGCGCGCGGGTAAAGTAGTCGCGCCCGTATTCGTCGGTGCCAAACCAGTGCGCGGCATCCGGCGGCAACGTGCGCGCGCCGAGCGCCATCCGATCCGGATCGTACGGACTTAACCCCGCACAGAGCGCGGCGACAACGAAAATAAAAAGCACAAACAGGGAGAACTGCGCCGGACGGTTGCGGCGCAGCTGGTGACGAACCTGCTGCCAGCGTCTGCTCATCCGGTTACCTCAGAGTACGAATGCGGGGATCGGCGAAGCGATAAAGCACGTCGGCGATCAGGTTACCGACGATCAGCATCATCGACGAGAGCATGATGATCGCCATGATCAGCGGGTAGTCCAGCGAGGCGATCGACTGGATCCCGAGCAGCCCCATCCCCGGCCAGGAGAAGACGCTCTCGGTCACATAAGCACCCACAATCAACTCACCGAACGACAGACCGAACAGGGTAATCACCGGCAGCAAGACGTTTTTCAGCACGTGGCGGAATAGAATACTGGAACGCGTGGCGCCGTAGGCAAGCTGGGTCTGCACGTAATCGGCGGAGAGCTGCGAGATGGTGTTGGAGCGGATGTAGCGCACGTAGCTGGAGAGGTTGTAGAACGTGAGGGCAATACACGGCAGCACGCCGTGGCGCAGCAGATCCAGCCCGTTGTCCTCCATGCCGATGGTGCGCATCCCCATGCTGGGGAACCAGTTAAGCTGCACGGCAAAAACGGTGATGAGCAAAATGCCGAACCAGAAAATCGGTACCGAGATGCCGATATAGGCAAACAGGTTCAGCAGGTGATCCAGCCAGCGGTGCTTAAATGCCCCCGCCAGCAGCCCCAGCGGGATCGCCAGCACGATAGCCATCAGCAGCGACGCCCCCATCAGCCCCAGCGTGGCCGGAATGCGTTCGCCGATCATCTCCAGCACCGGGCGGTGGTAAATCAACGAATAGCCGAGATCGCCCTGCAGGACGTTTTTCAGCCACAGGATGTACTGCGTGACCAGCGGCTTATCCAGCCCCAGGCTCTGGCGAATACGCTCAATATCTTCCGGCGCCATGCGCGGCGTGATGTACGCGGCCACGGGGTCGCCGGGCGCGAGCTTGACCAGCAAAAACGCCACCAGCGAAATAAAGAAAAGCATCGGCAGCAGCTGCAGCAGCCGACGCGTGAGGAGTGTGTTCACGACGTGCCCTTAAAAGGCCCCGATCTTACGACCGGGGCAACAGCCTATTTTTGATAAATTTTTGACAGATCCTGGAACAGATAAACCGGCTTCGGCTCCGCTTCCTTCGTACCGCCGAAGCGTTTATCCACGGCGACGGTCGCATTGGTGTAGGCGATCGGGTAGTAGGTCATCTCGTTCGCCACGGTCTGCTGAATTTGCTTGTAGATATCGGCACGTTTCGCGGCGTCGGTTTCCACGGCACCTTTATCCCACAGGACATCAAACTGCGGATTTTTGTAGTGCGCGTAGTTATAGGCTTCATTGCTCATGAACAGCGATTTGTAACCGTCCGGCTCTGATCCCATGATGTAGCCGCCCAGGTTCAGCTCCCACGCGGTGTTGTTCATATCAAGACTGCGCTGAGACATGGCGTTGGAGTCCAGCGGCATCAGCTCCACGTTCACCCCAATTCCCTTCAGTGCCTGCTGAATGTAGAGCGCCATGCTCTCCTGGGTTTTGTTGGTGTTCACATACGCCAGGCGCAGCTTGAGGTTGTCCGGCGCGCCGGACGTCTTCAGCAGGTCTTTGGCTTTTTGCAGATCGAATTTGTACTGTTCAACGTCATCCGTCTTGTAAAGCGTATCTGGCGTCAGGAACGAGGTTGCCGGTTTAGCGTAGTCCAGCGAGGTAAACGCGGTCTGAGTTAGCTCGTCTTTGTTGATGGCGTACGCGATGGCCTGACGCAGCGCTTTGCTCTTCATCACCGCCACGTTCTGGTTGAACGTCATATAGGCCAGGCGGCCCTCCGGATAGACCACGAAGTCGAACTTACCGGTATTTTTCAGGCGGTTCACGTCCTGCGGGTCAACCATCTTGAGGTTGATTTCACCGTTTTGCAGCGCCAGGTTGGCGGCGTTGCTGTCTTTGGCGAAACGGTAGGTGACGGAATCGAGCTTCGGTTTGCCGTTCCAGTAATCGTCGAAGCGCGTCAGGGCGTAATACTGCCCGGCGCGATACTCTTTAAATTTGAACGGCCCGGAACCGACCGGCGCATCGTTTTTGGTGCTCTTTTCCAGATCGCCTTCACCGGCGAACACGTGCTGCGGGATCGGGTAGATCTGCACCAGGGTGCCGGTAAAGGCCGCGCTGACCTGCGGTAAGGTGAACTTAACGGTGCGCTCATCAACCTTGCTCACTTCAACAGGCTTGCCGCCGTAGGTAAACATGCTGCGGAAGAAGCTGTGCTGTTTGGCATCCAGCAGCTTATTGAAGGTGAAGACCACGTCGTCCGCCGTCAGCGGCTGTCCGTCCTGCCATTTGAGGTTGGGTTTTAGCGTCAGGGTGTAGCTCAGGTTGTCGGCAGAAGGCGTCAGGCTTTCCGCCAGGCCCCACTCAATGTTGCCGTTATTAAAGCTGTACAGCGGGGCATAAAGCGCCTGCATGATCGTTAACGTTGTGCGGTCGCTGGCATAGAGCGGATTAACGGCTAACGGGTCGCCGGAGGTAATACCGATAATGAGCGAACCGCCCGCTTTTGGCGCGTCGCTTTTTGCCGCCGGGGACGTATTTGTCTCTTTATTTTTCGCATCATCACAGCCCGCCAGGCCTAACGCGAGCGAAACGACCACTGCCGATAACAGAAGCTTGCGCATCTCACTAACTCCTTGCCTTATAAAGTGTTTATTACTGCATCTTTTATTTATGTTGAAGCATCATATTCAGCTTTAGCGGTTTACGCATTAATTATGAAAATGCGATTTTCGATTAAGCTTATGCCGGATTTGATATATATAAGCAGCAGAAGGAATAGCGGTTAATTGATTGCGCTCAGTTCGTTAAACGCTTCACAAATCTCCTGCTACACTGCCTCAACACATCACTCAAAAGGCAGGCCAACATGTCAGACAACACGTATCAGCCACCAAAAGTATGGGAATGGAATAAGAACGGCGGCGGCGCGTTCGCCAACATCAACCGTCCAATTTCCGGCGCAACGCATGAGAAGGATTTGCCCGTAGGCTCTCACCCGCTGCAGCTCTACTCGCTGGGAACACCGAACGGCCAGAAAGTGACGATCATGCTCGAAGAGCTGCTGGCGCTGGGCGTGACGGGTGCGGAGTACGACGCGTGGTTGATCCGCATCGGCGAGGGCGATCAGTTCTCCAGCGGGTTTGTCGACGTGAACCCGAACTCGAAAATCCCGGCGCTGCGTGACCACTCTACAAACCCGCCAACGCGCGTCTTTGAATCCGGCAATATCCTGCTTTACCTGGCAGAGAAATTCGGTCACTTCCTGCCGAAAGATCCGGCGGGACGCACCGAGACGCTGAACTGGCTGTTCTGGCTCCAGGGCGCGGCGCCGTTCCTCGGCGGCGGCTTCGGTCACTTCTATAACTACGCACCGGTGAAGATTGAGTACGCGATTGACCGCTTCACCATGGAAGCCAAGCGCCTGTTCGACGTGCTGGATAAACAGCTGGCGCGCGGTCGCTACGTGGCGGGTGAGGAGTACACCATCGCGGATATCGCCATCTGGCCATGGTTCGGCTGCGTGGCGCTGGGTAGCGTTTATAACGCCGCCGAATTCCTGGATGCAGAGAAGTACACTCACGTGCAGCGCTGGGCGAAAGACGTGGCGAATCGCCATGCCGTTAAGCGCGGACGTATCGTTAACCGCACCAGCGGCGAGCTGAACGAGCAGCTCCACGAACGCCACGCGGCGAGCGACTTCGAGACGAATACGGAAGATAAGCGTCAGGCCTGACGCTCTGCCGGGCGGGCCACCGCCCGGTAACAACGATCCTTGCCGAGGGCATGATTAGCTTAAAGGTTGAGCCGGTATTACTGGCACTATTCGCCCTCTTTTCTCACGCCTGGCTGTGAGAAGCGAAGTATCAACCAACGGCTATTACAAAGGATCTGTTATGAAATTCATCAAAACAGCGCTGGTTATCAGCACCCTCATTATTTCTACCTCGGGTATGGCGATGGACAAAACTGCCGCTGGGGCCGTTGCCGGCGCCGCAATTGGCGCAGCCACGGGCAAAGACCTGAAATCCACAGTAGGCGGCGCGGTCGTTGGTGCGGGTACGGGTGCCATGTTTAAAAACGGTGAAAAAGGCAAAGCGGCACGCAAGGGCGGTGTTGTAGGCGCTGCCGTTGGCGCGGGTGCTGCCGCCGTGACCGGAAATAGCGTACTGAAAGGCGCAGCGGTTGGCGCCGGTTCAGGCGCGTTGATTGGTGAAGCCACGCACTGATAAACGGTGTGGTGTGGCAAACGATTTCCCATAAAAACCCAGTTGATACTGGGTTTTTCGTTATGAGTCCTCTTAACCGCGAGCCAGTTCGAAAAGCTGCTGTATGGCTGGCGTTAGCCCTGACATATGAAGACAGGCGTGGATCATGCCCTGTAATCGCACGCAGCGCACCGTTACGCCAGCCTCCTGAAGCCGCTGCGCATACTGTTCGGCCTCATCACGCAGCGGGTCATATTCGCAGCTGAGAATAGTTGCCGGTGGTAAACCGCGCAGGGAATCGGCGTGCAAAGGTTCGGCGTAGTCATTGCGTCGTTCCCCCAGATAATTTTCCCAGCAAAACGCCATCGCATCACGTGTCAGATAATATCCTTCAGCAAATTCCCGATAGCTCTCCGTTGCCATATCGCGACTTAATGCCGGATAAAACAGCAGTTGATGCTCAATTTCAGGACCGCCACGATCGCGTGCCAGTAGCGCTGTTGCTGCGGCAAGATTTCCTCCAGCGCTATCGCCAGCCACCGCCAGACGGTGGGTATCAATGCCTAGATACGCTGCCTGTTCGTAGACCCAACATAGCGCCTGATAAACATCGTCTAATGGCCGCGGGAACGGGTGCTCGGGTGCCAGTCGATAATCTACTGACAATATTATCCTGTCGGTGGCATTCGCGAGTGTCTGACAGGGACGATCGTATAGCGAAAGCGATCCCAGACACCACCCTCCGCCATGGGCAAATAGCATCGCGGGCCGTGCGGTTTCAGTCTTTAAGCCGACGGGCGTATAGACCCGGAGGGCGATGCCATGACCATCATCAGCATTGACGACATAATTTTTGATGTCGTCGTTTAATGCCACCTCTCCCTGTAGCCCAGGCAATTCCACCTCTATCGCCGCTCGCATTTCAGCCAGTGAGCTCGGTAGTGGCGCTCCCGATAAATTTTTCAGAAAGTTGGCAATCCCCGGATCAAGCGGCATAGTTTGTATCCTCTGACAGGAACGGCACAATTATTCCGCTAAAAGCCTCATGGCACTCTTCGGTAATAAAATGCCCGCAGTCGGCCACCGTCTCTCCACGCAAATCAAGGGCATTGCCCTGTAGGGTTATCAGCGGCGCATCGCGCGTCGCATGTTCGGCCCCCACCGTTAGCACCGGCATGGTTAAAGGCGTTTGCGCACGTCGCTGGTTCTGCCGGATGGTTTCCGGAATAGCGCGATAATAGTCGAAGCCTGCACGCAGTCGGCCAGGCGTTGAATAGGCGGCGATATACACGTCTGATGCCACCCGTCCACGGCGATGAGACCAGCGGTCGAAAATATAGCTGAGATAGTGCGCTTCACGGCCACTGGTGAGGGTTTCGGGTAAATCAGCCAGTTGATTGAACATGAAGTGCCAAAGGAAAATATTCTCTTCCGGTGCGACAAAAATCGCCGGAGGGGGTGCCAGACCGGGGATAACCGCCTCTGTCAGCACAACCCGTTCAACCGCTTGCGGAAAATCACTCGCCATGGCGTATCCAACCCACATGCCGATATCGTGGCCGACAAGGCTGTAACGTGCATGCCCGAGCTGCGCCATTGTCGCGTGCAGGATGGCACCGATGCTGCCGGTGTCATAGCCAGCGAGCGGCTTATCTGAATCGCCAATGCCCGGCGGATCAATCGCTATCGCCTGGAAACCTGCCTTTGCCAGTGCGCGCATAACATAGCGCCAGGTAAACCAGGTCTGAGGCCAGCCGGGTATCAGCAGCACTGGCTTGCCTTTTCCCGCCACAACGCAGTGGATGCGCTGCCCGCTCACTTTCATATAGATGTGTTTGGCGTCGAGATCCTTGTGCAGGATCTCGTTATTTTCTTGTTTCATTTTGACGTCCTGTAAGATGGCGGCTTATCGAATACCAAGTAACGCGTTGATTTGTTGAGAATTGACAGGCGCACCCGCGAAATCATCGAAGACTTTATCGGTGATATGGATGATATGGTCGCGGATAAACGTAGCGCCTTCACGTGCGCCGTCGAGCGGGTTTTTCAGGCAGCACTCCCATTCCAGGGTTGCCCAGCCGGCATAATCATATTGTGCAAATTTCGAGAAGATCGCGTTGAAATCAACCTGACCGTCACCTAATGAACGAAAGCGCCCCGCGCGATCGATCCATGACTGATAGCCGCCATAAATTCCCTGACGCCCGGTGGGATTAAATTCTGCGTCCTTAACATGGAACATGTTGATGACATCCTTATAAATATCAATAAATTCCAGGTAATTCAGCTGCTGTAGCACCATATGGCTGGGATCAAAGAGTATCCGGCAACGAGGATGCTCCCCCACGCGCTGATGAAACATTTCAAACGTCACCCCGTCGTGCAGATCTTCGCTCGGGTGAATTTCGAAACAGAGATTTATGCCCTGCTCATCACAGGCGTTAAGCACCGGAAGCCAGCGTTTGGCCAACTCGTCAAATGCGGTTTCGATTAACCCCTCCGGACGCTGCGGGAACGGGAAAAGATAAGGCCACGCCAGTGAGCCGGAAAACGTGCCTAATTCGCTGAGGCCAAGCCGGGCAGAGGCTTTGACCGCCATCAGCAGCTGTTGCCGTGCCCATTCACCGCGCGCTTGCGGATTGCCGTGTATCTCCGGCGGCGCGAAACTGTCGCATAAGCTGTCGTAAGCCGGATGCACCGCCATCAGTTGGCCAAAGATATGGCTGGTCAGCTCGCTTACAACCAGCCCCTGTTCGGCCAGCATACCGACAATGTCATCGCAGTAAGTCTGGCTTTCCGCCGCAGTGGCTACATCGAAAAGACGACGATCCCATGCCGGTATTTGTAGTGCCTTGAATCCGGTTTCCGCTGCCCACTGGGCTATGGCGGGTAAGCTGTTGAACGGGGCCTCGCTATCACTGAATTGAGCGAGATGGAGGCTTGGACCTTTCAGGGTTTTCATCGTAAACCCCTATTGTTTGTCGATTGACAAACAATAGGAGCAAAACGCATTCACCGCAAGCGAAAAGATAAAGTCGTTGGCGATCGCAACGATTTAGGCGATCCTGTTTTCAGTGAAGATAAGACAAACCGGAGCAACAAAATGGCAGGCAGACCGCGTCAGTTCGATCGTGACCAGGCGCTCATAAAAGCGCGCAATTTGTTCTGGCGACAAGGTTACGAAGGGACCTCAATGTCAGATTTGGTGGCGGAACTGGGCATCGCTTCGGCACGTATTTACAAAGCGTTCGGCTCAAAAGAGCAACTCTTTCGGGAAGCGATTGCTGATTACGAAAGTCAGGAAGGCGGTTTCGCGGATCGCGCCTTAGCGACCAGAGGTAGCGTGCGGGAGACGCTGCAAAAGCTCCTTATGGATGCCGTGCACCTGTATTGCCAACAGGATCTGCCGCAAGGGTGTATGGTCGTCTCTTCAGCAGCGAGCGTCAGTGCCGGAAATGACGATATCAAAACCTGGCTGGCGCAGCATCGCCAGCAGCGTACGCAGCAGATCATTGACCGACTTCGGCAGGCCGTGCAGCAAGGTGAACTTTCAGCATCGGTAAATGCTGACAGCCTGGGAGACTATTTCGCTGTCTTTTTGCACGGTCTTTCAATTCAGGCGCGGGACGGTGTCCCGGAAGCACGCCTGCTTGAGGCCGTTAAACAGGCGCTCACCGTACTGCCACATGAAACTTAACCGACAGCAGCACATTATCGACCTCCTGAGCGGCTGCGACTGGCTAACTACTGACGCGCTGGCAGAAACGCTCGCCGTCAGCAAGGAGACGATCCGTCGCGATCTGAATGCCCTTCAGCAGCAGGGTAAGATCCTGCGCCAGCACGGCCGCGCGCGGCTTATCCATCCGAACAGCCGCGACAGCGGAGAGCCGTTTGGCGCGCGCTTAAAAAGCCACTACGCCGATAAAGTCGATATCGCCCGTCACGCGCTGGACTGGATCAGCGAAGGGATGACCATCGCCCTCGATGCCAGTTCAACCTGTTTTCACCTGGCGCGCCAGCTCCCGGATATCGAACTCACCGTCTTTACCAATAGTCTGCCGATCTGTCATGAGATGGCAAAACGCGAGCGGATCACGCTTATCTGCTCCGGCGGCACGCTTGATCGCAAGTACCGCTGCTACGTCAATCCGGCGTTGCTTACGCAGCTTAAAGGGCTGGAGATTGACCTGTTTATCTTCTCCTGCGAAGGCGTTGATGAGCAGGGCACGCTGTGGGATCCGGTGGAGCATAACGCGGTCTTTAAATCACTGCTGTTAAGCCGCGCAGGCCAGTCGCTGCTGCTGATTGATAAAAGCAAATTCCAGCGGTCGAGTGAAGTGAGGATAGGCCAGCTGTCACAGGTGACGCAGATGATTCAGCGGGATCGTCTTTCAGGGCGATAAGGGGCCAGGCCGCGACAGGCGACCTGACCCGATAAGGTTATGCGGTGAGACGGAATTTTTGCACCGAGCGCTGAAGCTCTTCAGTCTGGCGTTCCAGCGCGGCGGCCGCCGCGGAAACCTCTTCAACCAGCGAGGCGTTCTGTTGGGTGACGCCATCCATCTGGGTGATAGCGATGCCCACCTGAGAAATGCCCTTACTTTGCTCTTCTGACGCAGACGCAATTTGCTTCATGATGGTCGTCACCTCCGTCACGTCGCGCAGAATGGCCTCCATGGTCGTGCCGGTGTCGTTCACCAGCCGTGCGCCCTGCTCGACGCGGGAAACGGAATCGGCAATCAGCCCTTCAATCTCTTTTGCCGCATTGGCGCTGCGGCTGGCCAGATTACGCACTTCACCCGCAACCACGGCGAAGCCACGCCCCTGTTCCCCTGCGCGCGCTGCCTCAACGGCTGCGTTGAGCGCCAGGATATTGGTCTGGAACGCAATGCTGTTAATCACGGTGGTAATTTCCGCGATCTTCTTCGAACTGTCAGAAATACCGCTCATGGTGGTGACCACGTCTTCTACCAGCGAACCGCCACGGCTGGCGGTCGTCGAAGCCACGTCCGCCAGCTCGCTGGCCTGACGTGCGCTTTCGGCGTTCAGTTTTACCGTCGCCGTAAGCTGCTCCATACTCGCGGCGGTCTCTTCCAGCGCGGCGGCCTGCTCTTCCGTACGGGACGAGAGATCGTTGTTCCCGCTGGAGATCTCCGTCGCGCCGCGCCAGATATTTTCGCTGCCGGAGCGGATGGTGCTGACCGCTTCACGCAGGCTGTCCTGCATGGCGCTCAGTAAGGGAACCAGCTGTCCCACGCAGTTGCGGCCAAACGGCTCGATCGGCTGGCTGAGATCGCCCTGGGCAATCTGGCGGAACTGCTGGCGAATACGAGCCAGCGGTTTCACCAGCATCGCCACCAGGTAACGGTCGGTGAAAAGCAGGATCAGCAGGCCAATAATCGTGGCGACAATAATCACCGTGCGGGTCATGCTGGTCAGGCCGTCCACCACCACGCGGGTGCTGTCGAGCGACTTCGCGGCGGCGTTGTTAAAGTTCTCCGCCGCGGCACCGAACGCGCGGCTCAGCGGTGGCGTGACGTTGTTGGCCTGCTGGCGATAGCCGTCCAGCGACTGCTTAGCCTGCTGCATCTGCGGGGTTACGCCCTTATCGAGCAGGGCCTGCCAGCTGCTAATGACCTGTGCAGAAACCTGTTCGTCCATCGGGCCGGGGGAGATGGCCTTCATTTCGCCCAGCTTCTTACTCATGTTATCCAGCGCCTGTTGGGCAGAGGCCAGGTCCGGAGTGCCGCCTGCGGCTTTGACCTCCATTGCGCGGCTCAAACGAGTGACGAATCGGAAATACTGATCGTTGCCCTGACTGAGCACCGTCATCTGTTTGACCAGCTGCCGATCCACTTCGTTACCATCGGAAACGCGAGACAGTGACCAGGTGCTGTATAGCCCAACCCCCGCCCACATTAAACAAAAGATCCCCAGAATCGTCAGCATGACGAAGCGGATCGTGAAATTACGGAGCATATTCATAAATCTTCCTTGCCGAGAGGGTGAGTTCGCCCAGAGGCGAGTACTACTCTCGTTATCGGCAGGGAGCGCGGAAATTATAACCTTTTGTGATTATTTTTAATTAGTGTGGCTTCACAGGTCACACAGCTGCCGTTAACCATTATGCCCACGCTTAGTGATGTAATGGGTGATGTGATAAGTTCAGAATGAAAACGCTGTTTCGAAAATTCATCGATAAGAAAGGAGACATCATGTCCTGGCACCCTTACACCGGCCGCTATGAGAATATGCAGTACCGCTACTGCGGGAAAAGCGGCCTGCGTCTGCCCGCGCTGTCACTGGGACTGTGGCATAGCTTCGGTCACGTCCAGCCGCTGGATGCCCAGCGGGCGCTGTTGCGTAAAGCTTTCGACCTCGGCATCACCCATTTTGATCTCGCCAATAACTACGGGCCACCGGCGGGCAGCGCCGAGGAGAATTTTGGCCGCCTCCTGCGCGAAGATTTTGCCGCGTATCGCGACGAGCTGATTATCTCCACCAAAGCGGGCTACGACATGTGGCCGGGGCCGTATGGTTCCGGCGGTTCACGTAAATATCTGCTCGCCAGTCTCGACCAAAGCCTGAAGCGTATGGGCGTGGAGTATGTGGATATTTTCTATTCCCACCGCGTGGATGAAAACACGCCAATGGAAGAGACGGCCTCAGCGCTGGCGCACGCCGTACAGAGCGGCAAAGCGCTGTATGTGGGCATATCCTCCTACTCAACCGAGCGCACGCAGAAAATGGCCGAGCTGCTGCGCGAGTGGAAAATCCCGCTGCTGATCCACCAGCCGTCTTACAACTTGCTCAACCGCTGGGTCGACAAGACCGGTTTGCTGGATGCACTTGAAGCAAACGGGACGGGCTGTATCGCCTTCACCCCGCTGGCGCAGGGTCTGCTGACCGGGAAATACCTGAACGGAATTCCTGAAGGTTCACGCATGCAGCGCGAAGGCAAAAAGGTGCGCGGCCTGACGGAAAAAATGCTGACCGAAGCCAACCTGAACAGCCTGCGCCTGCTGAATGAAATGGCGCATGCGCGTGGGCAAACCATGGCGCAGATGGCGTTGAGCTGGCTGCTGAAAGATGAACGCGTGACGTCGGTGCTGATTGGTGCGAGCCGTCCGGAACAGCTGGAGGAGAACGTTCAGGCGCTGGATAACCTGCGCTTTACGGAAGACGAACTCCAGCGGATTGACCAGCATGTGGCGGATGGGGAGTTGAATCTGTGGCAGGCGTCGTCGGATAAATAGTGCGGTATGATGCCCTCACCCCGGCCCTCTCCCACAGGGAGAGGGAGCTGACTATCCCCTCTCCCTGTGGGAGAGGGTTAGGGTGAGGGGGAAATTATTTCTTACTGATCTTATCCAGATACCCCATCACAAACGCAGACAGCACAAACGTCAGGTGGATGATCACATACCACATCAGTTTGTTATCCGGGACGTTCTTCGCGTCCATAAACACGCGTAACAGATGAATAGAGGAGATCGCCACAATCGACGCGGCCACTTTGTTCTTCAGCGACGAGGCATCCATTTTGCCCAGCCAGTTGAGCTTCTCTTTATGCTCAGCGATATCAAGCTGGGAAACGAAGTTCTCATAGCCAGAGAACATCACCATCACCAGCAGTCCGCCCACCAGCGTCATATCTACCAGCGACAGCAGCACCAGAATCAGGTCCGCTTCGGCGATGGAAAAGATGTCTGGCAAGACGTGAAAAATTTCCTGGAAGAACTTTATGCTCAGCGCGACCAGTGCCAGGGAAAGGCCAAAATAGACGGGTGCCAGTAGCCAGCGAGAGGCGTACATTGCGTTTTCAAAAAAGCGTTCCATAGAGTCCTGTCTGCAATCGAAACCAGCGGGCAGTATATCTCAACGACGCTCACTGTTTGCAACAACTAACCAACACCACGCCTACACCTCTTCCGGGTTAACCTCCGGACGCGCGTACTCCGGCCAGACCAATACCACCAGCTCCGGGTAGGCTTCCAGACTGAACTCGCGAAAACACTGACGAAGGTTTAATACGTCCAGGTCGGAATACGAGACTTTCTCGCCATTAAGACAGCGCTTTTTGATATTGTCATAATATTTATAGACCGCGGAATTCAGGTCGCTGCAGCGACGCTGCGCTTCAAACAACCCCGGCGTGTCATTAATTTCTGACATTTTCATCCGCTTAATTGTCGCGTGTAAAAAGTCGATATATTCATGGTTTACCCGCCAGTACCAAACCGGTGTCACCGAGTTCATCAATACAGAGAAATGATCTTCTCCTTCCTCTTTTGTCATCAACTCAGGTTGCGGCGGTTCACTGGCGTCTTTCGACACTTTCGTTTTATTGAACTCTTGCATCAATAAAAGCACACCAGCGGTCAGTAATAGTAATGTGATGACCGTAAAGAAAATGCTGTTCATGGGTAGGCTCCATTTTTTTTGATTTTAAAATTGCCTCATGTTATTGTCAACGAATCTCACGCCTTTACCAACCCCACCCTGTTGAAATTAAAGGAAATTAAAAAATGCTGCCCGACAGTCTTGTCCCGGCTAAGTACCACATTACGCCTGTGGAACAGCAACCGACGAAAGAAGAAAAAGAGGCTAATTTTACTCAGGGAAAAAGAAAGCTCTCCGATTTCGAGTCTGACATATTAATTGGTGTTTCCCGAACGGGCAAATCCCGTAATATGGTGCTGGAAGAGCACGACCGCCATATTAAAGACCGTTTATTTCGCGCTGTGAAAATTGAAGCCTTGGCGCACCTGCTGAATGACCTGCAAGCCGAAGGTGAAATAGATGCCCAGCAGCTCAGTCAAATAATGGCTGAAAAGACCAAAGAAATAAACGAAATGGGTAATGAAATTTGGCTTAATTTAATTACTCGAGAAAAAAACGCCCCGATTTTTTATGACTTCGGGGAAGATTAACGTGAAACCAGTTAATGATAATAATGTCTATTTGACTTTAGATGATAAAAAAAGCGATGAATTTATCTTAAAGCAAAATCTCGAAGCATTAAAAAAGAGTAAAAATGAAGAGATGACGCGTATTACCCAGGATCTGGTATCGATCCCGGCCACGCTCGTGCGCCTGAAATGGCAGAACCGCCGCGAAATATACCCGTTACAGGTGAAAGAAGAGATCTACGGTGCAGTGATGAATGCCATCATCGAGCAGCGCCCGGAGCTGAAAGAGAAGCTTCTGGGACGTCTGGAGGCTAATTATCAGTATCTGCTGGCGAGAGAGACCGCGACGCTGCGCCTGACCCGTAAACTGTCTGAGGGGGATTATCGCACCTCAAACGTCACCCACGTCGCGCTTGATGAAGACGCGCTGGCAACCCGCCCCCCCGAAACTAAAAGCTAAATACTCTTTTCCTCTTCCTGTTCGCAGAAAATCACAACTCCTGCGCGCTTGTTGTAATACGATTGCGCGCAGAAAAAATCACCGACTTAAATGATGTGTATCAATGTTCAAGGATTGATCATGGGTAAATATCCCCAAAAATCAAACTGCAAGGATGCAATTATGGCTGTACTGCCTCTCATGCCGACCAGAGGAACGAGCATTGTTTTAGACAACATGCGCGAAGCCAGCACGCATAGCGTGGGACGTAATATGGCGCTACCGCAAACCTATTACTGGTTTTATCAACAGGTCAGAAATCATGGTCCGTGGGATTACAAACAACAGCGCCGTGACCTGGCTAATTTTGGTAATTTTAATTATGGTGCTACCGGGTTTGCAGCGGGTATACCAGAAAAAATGCTTTATATGGGCGCAGGTTTCGCGCAAAGCAGGGCTGGAACATCAAACCCACAGTGGGGAGCATGGTACGGTGAACTACCTTATGTGGATGACCCGCACGACCAGTTTTGGATTAAACAAGGAATTGATTATGCCAGGCAGCACGGTTATTAAATGGTTGCATCGCGCGCTGACTGTCGCACTACTCGTTTTTGTGGTATTTCAGTATTACGCCAGCCAGCCGCCAGATGATGAACTTTATTCAGAACAACAAATTACATCTGATATGTATTTATACATCACTAAGTACAAGGGCGGAGGAGCGACGGTTTCAGACGTGTACCGCTATTATCTTGACGCTAAGCATCAGGTAAACCCGCTTAACCATCTGAAAAAGAGGACACCGTTTATGGTTGCTGATACCGGCAGCGCCAGAATCACTGGGTACGGTTCGCACGTCAACGCAACCATTACCGGACGTATTTATTCGTTTACTAATTCAGATCTCTTTTACGCCGGTAATGTGGCTATCATGCCCGTTATCAACCTCAACGCGACCGGAACACGTTGAGAGGAAACCATATACGCTATTACTCGTTAGATTGACCGTGCTCCCTCACACACAATGACAAAAGCTGGCTTTCGCCAGCTTCCTTATCACTTCGCGGCCGCTTTCTCTTCGCCGACCAGACCAATCTTCAGGTACCCCGCCTGATGCAGCGTGTCCATCACCCTCATCATGGTTTCATAGTCGACGGTCTTATCTGCACGGAAGAAGACGGTGGTGTCTTTCTTGCCGCCGGTAAGCTGATCCAACGCCGGAATGACTGACGCATCCGTGACCGGGTCGTTACCCAGGAACATGGATTTATCTGCTTTCACCGACAGATAGATAGGCTTTTCCGGGCGCGGCTGCGGCTGGCTGGATGAGGCCGGGAGATTCACCTTCACGTCGACCGTCGCCAGGGGTGCAGCCACCATAAAGATAATCAGCAGAACCAGCATGACGTCGATAAACGGCGTCACGTTGATCTCATGCATTTCACCGTTATCGTCCAGATTTTCGTTTAGACGCATTGCCATACGATCAACCTACGCGCAGTTTAGAGGCCGCATGCACCGGTTTAACGGAGCTGGCGTTGAGGTCCAGGTCACGGCTTTGCAGCAGCAGAACCTGTGCAGCAACGTCACCGAGCGTGGCTTTGTAGCTGCCAATCATACGCGCGAAGATGTTATAGATTACGACCGCAGGGATCGCGGCAACCAGACCAATGGCCGTTGCCAGCAGTGCTTCTGCGATGCCTGGTGCAACCACCGCCAGGTTAGTCGTTTGAGTCTGGGCGATGCCGATAAAGCTGTTCATGATGCCCCAGACGGTACCGAACAGGCCGACGAACGGAGAAATCGCCCCGATGGTCGCCAGGTAACCATTACCGCGGCCCATATGACGACCGACGGCAGCTACGCGGCGTTCCAGACGGAAGCCAGTACGTTCTTTAATGCCTTCGTTATCTTCACTGCCTGCGGAGAGTTCCAGCTCGTTCTGTGCTTCATTAACTAACATGCTGGTCAGGCTTTTCGCATGGAAGGATGAGGTCATATCAGAAGCCTGATCCAGAGAGCGGGCTTCGGCCAGCTGCTGCTGTTCGCGCTTAAGGCGGCGCTTCTGAGAAAGCAGCTCGGCGCTCTTGCTGAAGAAAATAGCCCAGGTGACAACGGACGCCAGAATCAGGCCGATCATCACAATCTTAACCACGATGTCAGCATGTTGATACATGCCCCAAACGGAGAGATCCGTCTGCATCAAATTATTACCCACTCTGTATCTCCAGGACGCAAATCACAAAATCTGAGCGTAATAATATCAAAACGTCGTCGAATTGATAGTAGTTCTCATTAGTATTTACATAGTGCCGTAATTTTCGCTCACATTCCTTGCGCTTACGCAGTAAAAATTTCTAATGCGTATTTTTCATAATATTTTCTGCTTATTCGATAAGCATCCGGGTGCACATTTTTACAATCGTGGTAGTCTGGACGTCCAGACGTATAAAAAAACAGGGTTAGCGAACATGACAAAGAAGCATCTTGATACCACGCTGGTGCAGGCAGGACGCAGCAAAAAATACACCCAGGGATCGGTAAACAGCGTGATTCAACGCGCTTCCTCGCTGGTGTTTAATACGGTTGAGGAGAAAAAAATCGCCACGCGCAACCGCGCGAAAGGCGGGCTGTTTTATGGTCGTCGCGGCACGCTAACCCATTTTTCTCTGCAGGAAGCCATGTGCGAGCTGGAAGGCGGCGTGGGCTGTGCACTGTTCCCCTGCGGCGCGGCGGCGGTTGCCAACACCATTCTGGCGTTTGTGGAACAGGGCGATCATATCCTGATGACCAACACCGCCTACGAGCCAAGCCAGGATTTCTGCACCAAAATCCTCAGCAAGCTCGGGGTGACCACCGGCTGGTTTGATCCGCTGATCGGGGAAGGCATTGCCGAACTTATTCAGCCAAACACGCGCATTGTGTTCCTGGAATCTCCCGGCTCAATCACCATGGAAGTGCACGACGTGCCTGCCATCGTGAAGGCCGTGCGCAGCAAAGCGCCGGATGCGATTATCATGATCGACAACACCTGGGCGGCAGGCGTGCTGTTTAAGGCGCTGGAATTCGATATTGATATCTCGATTCAGGCGGCGACCAAATACCTGATTGGACACTCGGACGGCATGATTGGCACGGCGGTGTCCAACGCGCGCTGCTGGGATCAGCTGCGTGAAAACGCCTATCTGATGGGGCAAATGGTGGACGCAGACACGGCCTACATGACCAGCCGGGGCATCCGCACGCTGGGGGTTCGTCTGCGTCAGCACCATGAAAGCAGCCTGAGAGTTGCCGAGTGGCTGGCGCAGCATCCGCAGGTGGAGCGCGTGAATCACCCTGCGCTGCCGGGCAGTAAAGGTCACGAATTCTGGCAACGTGACTTTACGGGCAGCAGCGGCCTGTTCTCCTTCGTGCTGAAAAAGCGGCTGAACAACGACGAGCTGGCAAGCTATCTGGATAATTTTACCCTCTTCAGCATGGCCTACTCCTGGGGCGGCTTTGAATCTCTGATCCTGCCTAACCAGCCGGAACAAATTGCGGCCCTGCGCCCCGGCGGCGAAGTGGACTTCAGCGGCACGCTGATTCGATTGCATATTGGTTTAGAAAATGTGGACGATTTAATTGCGGATTTGTCAGCAGGGTTTGAACGTATCGTGTAGAGTGCAGGCTGAAAATGTACTCCTGGACGTTTTTGTGAACACTGCAAGCAGAAAAGTCTGCATGAGTTGCGTCCGCGATCAACCCCAGCGGGCCAATTCGGGAGTACAATAGCGTTATATCTGCTGTTCCACAGGAAAGTCCATGGCTGTTATTCAAGATATTATTGCGGCGCTCTGGCAACACGATTTTGCCGCGCTGGCGGATCCGCACGTCGTGGGGATTGTTTACTTCGTGATGTTCGCGACGCTGTTTCTGGAAAATGGATTACTGCCCGCCTCGTTTCTCCCCGGTGACAGCCTGCTTCTGCTCGCAGGCGCGTTAATCGGCAAGGGAGTGATGGACTTCACGCCGACGATGGTGATCCTCACGTCAGCCGCCAGCCTGGGCTGCTGGCTGAGCTATTTACAGGGCCGCTGGCTTGGGAATACGCGCGTCGTAAAAGGCTGGCTGGCGCAGTTGCCGCATAAATATCATCAGCGCGCGACCTGCATGTTTGACCGGCACGGCCTGCTGGCGCTGCTGGCCGGGCGTTTCCTGGCATTTGTTCGCACGCTTCTGCCCACCATGGCGGGCATTTCCGGCCTGTCGAACCGCCGTTTCCAGTTCTTCAACTGGCTGAGCGCCCTGCTGTGGGTTGGTGTAGTCACCACACTCGGCTACGCGCTGAATATGATCCCGTTTGTGAAACAGCATGAAGACCAGGTGATGACCTTCCTGATGGTGCTGCCGATGTTCCTGCTGGTGGCAGGGCTGGTAGGGACGATTGCGGTGGTGATTAAGAAAAAGTACTGCAGTGCATAAACAAAAGCCGGGTGGCGCTATCGCTTACCCGGCCTACGTTTCCCGTCAGGCTCCCTGCATCGTTCGGATGCGCGACGCATCTTCTCCCGGCGTGACGCCGAAATAGCGCTTAAACTCCCGACTGAACTGCGACGCGCTTTCATAGCCGACGCGCATTGCCGCCGCGCTGGCCTTCATGCCGTCGTGGATCATCAGCATCCGCGCCTTGTGCAAACGGTAGGTTTTGAGGTACTGCAGCGGCGAGGTGCTGGTCACCGATTTGAAGTTATGGTGAAACGCCGAGACGCTCATGTTCGCTTCCGCCGCCAGCTGGTCGACGCTGAGGTTTTCCGTGTACTGACTTTCGATACGCTTGAGCACGCGGCTGATCAGGCTGAAGTGGGTCTGTCGGCTCACCAGCGCCAGTAACGCACCGCCTCCCGGTCCCAGCAGCACATGGTAAATAATTTCACGGATAATCTGCTTGCCGAGAATACGCGCGTCCAGCGGCCTTTCCATCACGTCCAGCAGACGTTCAATGGCGCAGAGGATCTCCTCCGACAGCGTCGCTGAGTTAATCCCGCTTGCCGCCATCGAAGGCTGGAAAAACTCGTCTTCACCAATCTCCATCAGCAGCTCCTGCAGCTGAAGAATATCGACGTTGACGCGAATACCGGCCAGCGGAACCGCCTCTGTCGCGAAGGTTTCACATTCGAAGGGTAAAGGTACTGTCAGAAGCAGGTATTCATTGGTGTCGTAGCGGAACACGCGCTCGTTGATATAGCCAATTTTATGGCCCGAGAAGAGAAAAACGATGCCCGGCTGGTACATCACCGGCGTGCGCGTCCCGGGCTGCGTGCCGTAGAGCAGGCGAATGTCAGGAAGCAGGTTACTGACACCCTTTTCGTTATCTATCAGTCTTTTAATCTGCGTAGTGAGCTGATGGCAGATCGCTTCACGGTTCATATTACGTTACTCCGGGTACGGTTTCCGACGCTGACAGTGTGCGTCGTTTTCCGCGCTTTCTCCAGCGCTCTGTAGAAATGGGCAAGACATCGGCAGGAATGTGCATTGAGAGGATAGCCCCGGGCGGCCACAATGTGCAGCATCAGGTAGCCCTCTGCGCCACCACGGTTTTTCACCCACTAAAGGGAACGAGCAATGAACAACTTTAATCTTCACACCCCAACCCGCATTCTGTTTGGTAAAGACGCCATCGCCGACCTGCGCGCGCAAATCCCCGCTGACGCCCGCGTGCTGATCACCTACGGTGGCGGCAGCGTGAAAAAAACCGGCGTGCTGGATCAGGTTTACAGCGCCCTGGACGGACTGGACGTGCGTGAGTTCGGCGGCATTGAGCCAAACCCCTCTTACGAAACGCTGATGAACGCGGTGAAAATCGCCCGCGAAGACAACATCACCTTCCTGCTGGCGGTCGGCGGCGGCTCCGTGCTGGACGGCACCAAATTCATCGCGGCGGCAGCGCACTACGCTGACGGCATCGATCCGTGGCACATTCTGGAAACCCGCGGCAGCGACATTAAAAGCGCCATCCCGATGGGCTCCGTGCTGACCCTGCCAGCGACCGGCTCTGAATCCAACAAGGGCGCGGTGATCTCCCGTAAAACGACCGGTGACAAACAGGCCTTTATGAACGAACACGTTCAGCCTGTGTTTGCCATTCTGGACCCGGTGTATACCTACACCCTGCCTGCGCGTCAGGTGGCTAACGGCGTGGTCGATGCCTTTGTACATACCGTTGAGCAGTACGTCACGTATCCGGTCGATGCCAAAATCCAGGATCGCTTCGCGGAAGGCATTCTGCTGACGCTCGTCGAAGACGGCCCGAAAGCGCTGAAAGAACCGGAAAACTACGACGTGCGCGCCAACGTGATGTGGGCGGCAACCCAGGCGCTGAACGGCCTGATCGGTGCTGGCGTGCCGCAGGACTGGGCGACCCACATGCTGGGCCACGAGCTGACGGCTATGCACGGTCTGGATCATGCCCAGACGCTGGCCGTCGTTCTGCCTGCCCTGTGGAACGAAAAACGCGGTACCAAGCGTGCCAAACTGCTGCAGTACGCCGAGCGCGTGTGGAACATCACCGAAGGTTCTGACGATGCGCGTATTGATGCCGCCATCGAAGCGACCCGCAGCTTCTTTGAAGGTCTGGGCGTGCCAACGCGTCTGTCCGGCTACGGCCTGGACGGCAGCTCCATCCCTGCTCTGCTGGCAAAACTTGAAGAACACGGCATGACCCAACTGGGCGAGCACGGCGACATTACGCTGGACGTCAGCCGTCGCATTTACGAAGCGGCGCGCTAAGCGTTTTTGCCCTCCCGACTTTCGTTTTTTGACATTTCGTCCAGACTTAATGCACACCCCATCGTCGGAGTCCCCCTCCGACGATGCGCACCTGAAGGAGGAAAAATGGCAAACCAAACCGTAATCAAGCTGCAGGACGGCAACGTGATGCCCCAGTTGGGGCTAGGTGTATGGAAAGCCGGTAACGACGAGGTCGTCTCCGCCATTCATAAAGCCCTGGAAGTCGGCTATCGGTCGATTGATACCGCCGCCGCGTACAAAAACGAGGACGGCGTGGGGACCGCACTGGCCAGCGCCGGCGTCCCCCGCGATGAGTTATTCATCACCACCAAACTGTGGAACGACGATCAAAAACGCCCCCGCGAAGCCCTGGAGGAGAGCCTGGAAAAGCTCCAGCTCGATTTCGTCGATCTCTGGCTGATGCACTGGCCGGTTCCGGCTATCGATCACTATGTTGATGCCTGGAAAGGGATGATTGACCTGCAAAAAGAGGGGCTGGTGAAAAGCATCGGCGTCTGTAACTTCCAGGTGCATCACCTGCAGCGTCTGATTGATGAAACCGGCGTTGCGCCTGTCATCAACCAGATTGAGCTGCACCCGCTGCTGCAACAGCGCCAGCTTCATGCCTGGAACGCCACGCATAAGATCCAGACCGAATCCTGGAGCCCGCTGGCGCAGGGCGGCGAAGGGGTGTTCGATCAGAAAATTATCCGTGAGCTGGCGGATAAATACGGCAAGACGCCGGCGCAGATTGTCATTCGCTGGCATCTGGATAATGGACTGGTGGTGATCCCGAAATCGGTCACGCCGTCGCGCATCGCCGAGAACTTCGACGTCTGGGATTTCCGGCTGGATAAAGATGAGCTGGGTGAGATTGCGAAGCTGGATAAAGGTAAACGTTTAGGCCCGGATCCGGATCAGTTTGGCGGTTAAGTGCGTAAAAAAGCCGGGTGGCGGCTTCGCCTTACCCGGCCTACGCGCTGACCTGTAGGCCCGGTAAGCGCCAGCGCCACCGGGCATTGTTACAGGTTTAACCGGTCTTACGTTTTACGTTCTTCTTCGTTCCCGCAACACCGTTCGAACGCTGATGCACAATCGGCGTGTGCTTGGTCAGCGCCGGGCGCGTATTGCGGTTCTGGCGACGTGCTTCGCGCATTTCATCCAGCGTCGGGGCCGGTACCAGGCAGTCGCGGCGCGAGCCGATCAGGTGTTTTTTACCCATATCTTCCAGCGCCTGACGGATCAGCGGCCAGTTTTTCGGATCGTGGTAACGCAGCAGCGCTTTATGCAGACGACGCTGTTTATCCCCTTTCGGCACCACCACCTCTTCACTCTTATAGCCAATCTTACTCAGCGGGTTCTTGCCGGTGTAATACATTGTCGTCGAGTTCGCGAGCGGCGACGGGTAGAAGTTCTGCACCTGATCCAGACGGAAGCGACGCTGCTTCAGCCACAGCGCCAGGTTCACCATGTCTTCATCGCGCGTGCCCGGGTGGGCAGAGATGAAGTACGGGATCAGATACTGCTCTTTACCCGCCTGCTTCGAATAGGTGTCGAACAGCTCTTTAAAGCGATCGTAGCTGCCCATGCCCGGCTTCATCATTTTCGACAGCGGGCCTTCTTCGGTGTGCTCCGGGGCAATCTTCAGATAGCCGCCGACGTGGTGCGTCGCCAGCTCTTTGATGTAGCGCGGATCTTCCACGGCGATGTCGTAACGTACGCCGGAGGCGATCAGGATCTTCTTGATGCCCTTCAGGTCACGCGCGCGGCGGTAGAGGTTGATCGTCGGCTCGTGGTTGGTGTCCATGTGCTCGCAAATGCTCGGATAGACGCAGGAGAGGCGACGGCAGGTTTGCTCCGCACGCGGCGACTTGCAGCGCAGCATATACATGTTTGCGGTTGGGCCACCGAGATCGGAGATCACGCCGGTAAAGCCCGGCACCGAGTCGCGAATGGCTTCGATCTCATTGATGATCGAATCTTCAGAGCGGCTCTGGATAATACGGCCTTCGTGTTCGGTAATGGAGCAGAAGGAACAGCCGCCGAAGCAGCCGCGCATGATGTTGATCGAGAAGCGGATCATCTCATACGCCGGGATACGGGCGTTGCCGTACGCCGGGTGCGGCACGCGCTTGTACGGCAGCGCAAAGACGCTGTCCATCTCTTCGGTGGAAAGCGGGATCGCCGGTGGGTTGATCCAGATAAAGCGCTCGCCGTGCTTCTGCATCAACGCGCGGGCACAGCCCGGGTTGGTTTCATGGTGCAGAATACGGGACGCGTGCGCGTAGAGCACCTTGTCGGCTTTCACCTTCTCGTAGGACGGCAGCAGCACGTAGGTCTTTTCCCACGGTTTCGGGCGCGGCGGCTGCACAACGATTGCCTTCGCTTCCGCTTTTTTCGGCTCAACCGGTTTGTTATCGGCACACGGCAGATCTTCGCCGTACGGGTGCGGGATCGGGTCGATTTTGCCCGGCATATCAATGATACGGGAATCCATCCCGCTCCAGCCCGGCAGCGCCTCTTTCACCATGATCGCGGTATTGCGCACGTCGCGGATGCTGCTCACCGGCTCACCCTGGGACAGACGGTGCGCCACTTCCACCAGCGGACGCTCGCCGTTACCATAAATCAGCATGTCGGCTTTGGAATCCACCAGCACCGAGCGGCGAACGGTATCTGACCAGTAGTCGTAATGCGCGGTACGGCGCAGGCTCGCCTCGATGCCGCCCAGGATCACCGGGACGTCTTTCCAGGCTTCTTTACAGCGCTGGGTATAGACCAGGGTAGCGCGGTCCGGGCGTTTGCCCGCCACGTTATCCGGCGTGTAGGCATCGTCATGGCGCAGCTTACGGTCGGCGGTGTAGCGGTTGATCATCGAGTCCATGTTGCCTGCGGTCACGCCGAAGAACAGGTTCGGTTTCCCCAGACGCATAAAGTCGTCTTTGCTGTTCCAGTCAGGCTGGGAGATGATCCCCACGCGGAAGCCCTGCGCTTCGAGCATACGGCCACAAATCGCCATACCAAAGCTCGGGTGGTCAACGTAGGCATCGCCCGTGACCAGAATGATGTCGCAGCTATCCCAGCCCAGTTGGTCCATCTCTTCCCGGGACATCGGCAGGAACGGCGCCGGTCCAAAGCAGGCCGCCCAGTACTGGGGCCAGGAGAAGAGGTCACGATCCGGCTGGATCAGGGAAATTGCGCTCATAATGCTTCCGAAGAAAAAATAGACAAAAGGGCGGGGATTATACGCTGGATCAATGTGGGAAATGAAGGGGTATTTATTGCCCGGTGGCGCTACGCTTACCGGGCCTACGGGCCTGTAGGTCGGGTAAGGCGAAGCCGCCACCCGACTCGTTTCACGGTGCCGGATTGATCAGCATCTGCCCCACAGACCCCCTGTCCATCATCTCCAGCGTCTGGCTATGGAACAGGAACGGGAAGTGCGGCCAGGAAGGCTGACCATAGTAGACGAGCAGTTCAACCTGACCATCCACCCAGACGGTGTCTTTCCAGCCGCGATCTTCCGGGAACGGCATTGCGCCATTGACGTTGCGGATCAGGAATGACACCCCTTCAATATGGAACGACTGCGGCATATCCGAACGAACCGTCCAGCGCTCCCAGGTGCCCTGCTGCGCGGTAATGTCGATACGGTTCACATCCCACAGCGCGCCGTTGATGCCCGGATCGTCGCCCAGGCTGATATCACGGCTGCGCACCGGCGAGCCGCTCATGATCTCCTGCGGCAGCAGGCGCATTGGCAGGCTATCGGTCACCAGCGGCAGCAGACCGGTTGGGCGCAGGGTTAATACCAGCGTAGAGACCAGAATGCTCGACGGCTCAAAGAACCCGCGAATGCGGTCAACAATGCTCGCCGCTTCACCACAGGTGACGGAGACTTCATCCCCGTTAGTCATATCCACCAGGATTTCACGACGTTCACCCGGCGAGAGCGCCAGCTGTTTAACGGAAACCGGTGCGGGTAAAAAACCCTGATCGCCTGAGATCACGTGCAGCGCGCGGCCGTCGCTCATCTGCAGCTGATAGCGGCGCGAGTTGGAGGCGTTCAGCAGACGCAGGCGCACCCAGCCACGCGAGACTTCAACAAAGGGGCTTTGCGCGCCGTTAACCAGCAGCGTATCGCCAACAAAACCACCGCTGCCCGGCTCGCTGTATTCCGGCGTGCCGAAGTTATCAAGGCGCTTATCCTGAATAATGACCGGGAAATCATCCACGCCGTAGTGATTTGGGATCGGCAGCGATTTACTCACCTCATCCTCAATCAGCCACATACCGGCCAGGCCGTTGTAGACCTGCTGGGCGGTGCGGTTCGGCGTATTGGCGTGGTACCACAGCGTGGTCGCGCTCTGGCGGATAGGGAGGACGGGCGCCCAGTCGGCGTTTGGCGACATCATGCGCGCCGCGCCGCCGATCAGCGGCCCCGGCACCTGCAGTCCGCTGACGGTCATCGCGACATTTTCAGTCGTCCGGTTACTGTATATCAGCTTAACGTCATCGCCGTTCCACACGCGAATGGTTGGGCCAAGGTAACGCCCATTGATTCCCCATATCTGCGCGCGCGTTCCCTGAGTAAAGGACCAGTGGCTACGCTGTAGCGTGAGGAAAAGCGGCTGCCCGCGACGGGATTCAATCAACGGTGGAATAGGCAGCGGCTGTTGCTGCCCGGCGGCGTTGGCTGTCCGCGGTATCGCACCTGCACAAAGGGCGATCCCCGAAGCCTGAATAAACTGACGCCGACTGAATGACATATAAGCTCCATCTGAAACGACTAACAACGCGGGAATTCGTTTTCCCTTATAACGCCGGATTAAATCTTACCGGCGGCTTCTCTCTCTGCGACTTCTTTGTCGAGCAACGCAATATGCTGAGCCATCAGCTCACGGCAATGATCGGCCAGTTCGCGCACCTGATCTTTGCCATATTTACTGGTATCCACCGGCGGCAGCATTTCGACAATGACCAACCCGTTATTCAGGCGGTTAAGATTAATCTTATTAGAAGTATTGGAAACACACACAGGAATAATTGGAACACCTGCCGCAATTGCGGCATGAAACGCACCGGTTTTAAACGGCAGCAGGCCACGACCGCGGCTACGCGTCCCTTCCGGGAACATCCAGATTGAGATTTTGCGTTTCTTAAAGTGATTCACCACTTCCGCAATAGTGCCATGCGCTTTGGCTCGATTATTACGGTCAATCAACAAGTTACCCGTGAGCCAATAGAGCTGACCGAAAAACGGGATCCACAACAGACTCTTTTTCCCCACCGTCACGGTTGGCGGCAGTACGATGTTTGCGGCGGTCACCATATCGTAGTTGTTCTGATGGTTAGCGATATAGATGGCGTTGCCGAACTGCTCCGCGCCTTCCGGCAGGCGTTTTTCCACCTTCAGACCAAACAGCGGCGCAAGGCGGCCAAACATATGGCCAAAGGTGGCGACATGCTTAGGATTACGCGGACTGAACAGGCAGTAGATGCAGCCGAAAACACAGACCAGAATGCAGTAGATAACGGTAAGAATGAGACGAACAATGTATAGCATAGCGACCTCTGAAGCCCTGACAGCTGACAATTATACTTCACCTGTGGCCAGGTAAGGACTTTATTACGAGCGCGTATTGTTAATCGCAACGCACGAATTAACAACGATTTTACGGGAAATTTTCGTGAAATGCCCCCCTCCGGAACGGAGGGGGGAGGCGTTACGTTACTCTTCGCTGTCGCCCGCGGTGCTGCGCGCAGGAGAGTCAATCTCCACGCGGTCGATACGCTGCAGGCCACGCATCAGCGAGCCGCGACGACCGCGCTCGCCAACAACCTTCTGCAGCTCTTCCGGACGCAGTTTGATTTTACGCTTGCCGACATGAATAGTCAGCGTGCTCTGCGGCGGCAGAAGGAAGAGATGCGCCAGGCCATCTTCGCCTTTCGCCGCTTCCGCCGACGGGATGTTGATGATCTTGTTGCCCTTGCCTTTTGACAGCTCCGGCAAATCGCTGACCGGGAACATCAGCATACGGCCGGCAGAGGTGATCGCCAGCAGCATGTCGCTCTCGTTCTCAATCACCAGCGGCGTCATCACGTGGGCGTTGTCCGGCAGGCTAATCAGCGCTTTACCGGCGCGGTTACGCGACACGAGATCGTTAAAGGTACAGATAAAGCCGTAGCCCGCATCGGAGGCCATCAGCAGTTTTTGGTCATCCGCTTCCATCAGCATATGGTCAACCGTCGCGCCCGGCGGCAGCGTTAGCTTGCCGGTGAGCGGTTCACCCTGCCCGCGCGCGGAAGGCAGCGTGATCGGATCGATAGCGTAGCTGCGACCAGTGGAATCGATAAACGCCACCGGCTGGTTGCTCTTGCCTTTCACCGCCGCTTTGAAGCTGTCGCCCGCTTTATAGCTCAGGCCCGGCGCGTCGATATCGTGGCCTTTGGCGCTACGCACCCAGCCGCTCTGCGACAGCACAATGGTCACCGGCTCGGACGGCTGCATGTCGTGTTCGTTCATCGCCTTCGCTTCTTCGCGCTCGTGCAGCGGAGAACGACGGTCGTCGCCAAAGGCTTCAGCATCCGCCTGCAGCTCTTTCTTCAGCAGGGTATTCATCTTGCGCTCGGACGCCAGAATCGCCTGCAGCTGATCGCGCTCTTTTTCCAGCTCGTTCTGCTCGCCGCGGATCTTCATCTCTTCCAGTTTGGCGAGATGACGCAGCTTCAGTTCGAGGATGGCTTCGGCCTGGGTTTCGCTGATGCCAAAGCGCGACATCAGCGCGGGCTTCGGCTCGTCCTCGGTACGGATGATCTCAATCACTTCGTCAATATTGAGGAACGCCACCAGCAAACCTTCGAGGATATGCAGGCGCTTAAGCACTTTTTCCAGACGGTGGTTCAGACGACGGCGCACCGTATCGCGGCGGAACGTCAGCCATTCGGTGAGGATCTCCAGCAGGTTTTTCACCGCCGGGCGACCGTCAAGGCCAATCATGTTCAGGTTGATGCGGTAGCTTTTTTCCAGATCGGTGGTGGCGAACAGGTGGTTCATCACCTGTTCCATGTCCACGCGGTTCGAGCGCGGGACGATCACCAGACGGGTCGGGTTTTCGTGATCCGATTCGTCGCGCAGGTCGTCCACCATCGGCAGCTTTTTATTGCGCATCTGGGAGGCGATCTGCTCCAGCACTTTGGCCCCGGAGACCTGATGCGGCAGCGCGGTGATCACCACAGCGCCATCTTCTTTATTCCACACCGCGCGCATGCGTACGGAGCCGCGACCGTTCTGGTAGATTTTGCGGATTTCCGCGCGCGAAGTGATGATCTCGGCTTCGGTCGGGTAATCCGGCCCCTGCACGATATCCAGCAGCTCGTCCAGCGAGGTTTTCGGCTGCTCAATCAGGGTGATGGCGGCTTTCGCCACTTCGCGCAGGTTGTGCGGCGGAATGTCCGTCGCCATACCGACCGCGATACCGGTGGTGCCGTTCAGCAGGATGTTCGGCAGACGCGCAGGCAGCATTTTCGGCTCCTGCATCGTACCGTCGAAGTTTGGCACCCAGTCAACGGTTCCCTGACCCAGCTCGCCCAGCAGTACTTCGGCGTATTTAGACAGGCGGGATTCGGTATAACGCATCGCCGCGAAGGATTTAGGATCGTCCGGCGCACCCCAGTTCCCCTGCCCGTCCACCAGCGGGTAGCGGTAAGAGAACGGCTGCGCCATCAGCACCATCGCTTCATAACAGGCGCTGTCACCGTGCGGATGGTATTTACCCAGTACGTCACCGACGGTACGGGCGGATTTCTTGAACTTGGCGGTGGCGTTCAGCCCCAGCTCGGACATCGCATAGACGATGCGGCGCTGAACGGGCTTCAGGCCATCCCCGATAAACGGCAACGCCCTGTCCATGATGACGTACATGGAGTAGTTCAGGTAGGCGTTTTCCGTGAATTCATGTAGCGCGAGGCGCTCTGCCATATCGCTCATTACGTGTGATTCCTCAACTCAGAAACCGAAGGGTTTCAGGCAATATTGCCGCAGATACTACCTCATCTGACGAATTGAGTCACAAAGAAAAAGGGCCGCACAGGCGGCCCTTTTCGGGTTATTTGTTCAGCTTGATGACCTGCTTCACGTCGATTTCAAACTCGTTCCAGTCTTTATCGACTTTACCCTGGAGTTCGACCTTATCCTGCGGGCTGACGGTCACGCCGTTCCAGCGCTTGTGGTCAATCTCAACCACCACCGTGCCGGTTTCATCGCGGAAGGTGTAGCGGTCATCGGACAGGCGCTCGGTGATGTTCCCGCGCAGCTTCACCCAGGCATCGTCCTTCAGATCCTTCACTTTTGCCGCCGTCGTCAGGTTGGCGTTGTTATCCACAAAACCGCCCTGCTGGGTTTGCGTCTGGGTCGCGGTTGCGGACGGGCCGTTAAATCCGCCCTGCGCGGCAAAAACAGGGGCAGTGGTCATCATCATGATGGCAGCAAGTGCAGCGAATTTTTTCATCTTAATCTCTCCCTTTAATGTGGTTTCGCAGTCCATTAAACAGGGTAATCCTTAACAACTTCTTAAGGGGAAAATTTATTTATTTTTACTGTACAGCATGTTGATTCAGAGGGTTTACTGACGGCATCAAGGAGGGAACATGCGCATTTTACTGGTAGAAGACGACAGGCTCATCGGCGACGGCATCAAAGCGGGCCTGAGCAAAATGGGGTTTACCGTGGACTGGTTTACCGACGGGAAAACCGGTCAGGCCGCGCTGTATAGCGCACCCTATGATGCCGTAGTGCTGGATCTGACGCTGCCGGAGATCGACGGGCTGGCGATCCTGCGCGCCTGGCGCGAAAGCGGGCGCAGCGAGCCGGTACTGATTCTGACGGCGCGGGATGCGCTGAACCAGCGCGTCGAGGGGTTGCGCCTGGGCGCGGACGATTACCTTTGTAAGCCGTTTGCCCTGATCGAAGTGGCCGCGCGCCTTGAAGCGCTGGTGCGGCGCAGCCACGGTCAGACCCGCAGCGAGCTGCGTCACGGTAAGGTCACGCTCGACCCGACGAGCCTTGTCGCCACGCTGGAGGGCGAAACGCTGCCCCTCAAACCGAAAGAGTTTGCCCTGCTGGAGCTGCTGATGCGCAATGCGGGCCGCGTGCTTCCCCGCAAAGCAATTGAAGAAAAGCTCTATAGCTGGGATGACGACGTCTCCAGTAACGCCGTAGAGGTCCACGTCCATCATCTTCGCCGCAAGCTCGGCAGCGCGTTTATCCGCACCGTGCACGGCATCGGCTACACCCTGGGTGACGCATGAAACTGAGCCTGAAACTCCGCCTGACGCTGCTCTTCCTGCTGCTCTCCCTGACGGCCTGGTTTGCCGCCAGTCTTGTCGCGTGGCAGCAAACGACGCATAAGCTCGACAAGCTCTTTGATACCCAGCAGATGCTGTTTGCCAAACGTCTGCTGACGATGGACCTGGACGAGATCCGCGCGCCGGAGCGCATGCGCGAGGTGCCCAAAAAAGCCAAACACGGGCATCTGGACGATGACGCGCTGGCCTTTGCCATTTTCAGCGCCGACGGCAGCATGATCCTCAACGACGGTGAAAACGGGCGCGATATTCCGTATCACTATCGTCGCGACGGGTTTGCTGACGGGCGGCTTCAGGACGACAACGACGAATGGCGCTTCTTATGGCTGACGTCGCCAGACGGTAAATACCGCGTGGTGGTCGGGCAGGAGTGGGAGTACCGCCAGGACATGGCGCTGGACGTGGTGAGTTCTCAGCTTACGCCGTGGCTGGTGGCGCTGCCCGTCATGCTGCTGTTGCTGATCCTGCTGTTGAGCCGCGAGCTGAAGCCGCTGAAAAAGCTGGCGCAGACCCTGCGCTCCCGCACGCCGGATGCCACCGATAAACTCTCAACGGAGGGTGTCCCCACTGAGGTGCGTCCGCTGCTCGACGCGCTGAATCACCTGTTTATACGCACGCAAGAGATGATGAGCCGCGAGCGCCGCTTTACCTCCGATGCCGCCCACGAGCTGCGCAGCCCGTTAGCCGCCCTGAAGGTGCAAACCGACGTGGCGCAGCTGTATCAGGACGATCCCGAGGCGCAGTCCAAAGCCCTTTCGCAGCTTCATGCGGGTATCGACCGCGCCTCCCGGCTGGTGGATCAACTCCTTACGCTGTCGCGCCTGGATTCGCTGGATAACCTGGACGGCGTCGAGCCGATTGTCATGGCCGATTTACTGCAGTCCGCGGTGATGGATATTTATCATCCGGCGCAGCAGGCGGGCATTGATGTGCGCCTGAATATCCGTGCGCCAGAGGTGAAACTCGCGGGTCAACAGCTGCTCCTGAGCCTGCTGGTACGTAACCTGCTGGATAATGCAGTACGTTACAGCCCGCGCGGTAGCGTGGTGGACGTGACGCTGGACGGTCACCGCTTCACCGTGCGTGACAACGGCCCCGGGATTTCCCCCGACGCGCTGGCACGTATTGGCGAGCGCTTTTATCGTCCACCGGGGCAAGATGCCACCGGAAGCGGGCTGGGGTTATCGATTGTTAAACGCATCGCCACCCTCCACGGTATGCGCGTCTCGCTGGCTAATGCGGCTGAAGGGGGCGTTGAGGTCAACGTCAGCTGGTAGGCATTATTGCGCTATGCGCAAAAGACTTTGCACATTTTGCTTATTTTTCCGCTCCGTCCTCGCGCGTAGAATCCCCGACATACTCTCAACACCGAGGACAAATAATGAGCAATATTTTGATTATCAACGGCGCGAAAGAGTTCGCGCACTCTAAAGGCCAGCTGAATGACACCCTGACCGAGGTCGCGGACGGTTTCCTGCGCGACGCCGGGCATGATGTTAAGGTCGTGCGCGCGGACAGCAATTATGACGTGAAAGCCGAAGTGCAGAACTTCCTGTGGGCCGACGTGGTTATCTGGCAGATGCCGGGCTGGTGGATGGGCGCGCCGTGGACCGTGAAAAAATACATGGATGACGTGTTCACTGAAGGCCACGGTTCGCTGTATGCCAGCGACGGTCGTACCCGTTCAGACGCTTCCAAAAAATACGGTTCCGGCGGCCTGATTCAGGGCAAAAAATATATGCTCTCCCTGACCTGGAACGCCCCGATGGAAGCCTTCACCGAGAAAGATCAGTTCTTCGAAGGCGTGGGCGTAGACGGTGCGTATCTGCCGTTCCACAAGGCGAACCAGTTCTTGGGCATGGATCCGCTGCCGACGTTTATCGTTAACGACGTGATTAAAATGCCTGATGTCCCGAGCTATATCGCAGAATATCGCAAGCATCTCGCGGAAATTTTTGCTTAACTGGTAACCTGGAATTAGAAGGAGTTAACCATGCTTACCGTAATTGCTGAAATTCGTACTCGTCCAGGTCAACATCACCGCCAGGCGGTGCTGGATCAGTTCGCGAAGATTATCCCGACCGTACTTGAAGAAGAAGGCTGCCACGGCTATGCGCCGCTGGTGGATGCAGCCACTGATGCCAGCTTCCAGGCGACCGCGCCGGATTCAATCATGATGGTTGAACTGTGGGAAACCGTGGCGCACCTTGAAGCGCACCTGCAGACTCCGCACATGAAAGCGTGGAGTGAGGCGGTAAAAGGTGACGTGCTGGATACCCATATCCGAATTCTGGAGCAAGGGGTTTAAGGTTCGTGGAATTTGCCGGGTGGCACTGCGTTTACCCGGCCTACAAAACCTGACCCGCAGGCCCGGTAAGCGCTAGCGCCACCGGGCTTTTTGTATCACCTTAAAACCCAACTGCTATGCTTATTCTGACTTCATTGTTAACAGGAGGATGGAATGGGTCTTTTTAACTTCGTGAAAGAAGCAGGCGAAAAGTTGTGGGATAACCTGACCGATCATAAAGGTCAGAGCGATAAAGTCAGCGAGCACCTCAAAAAGCTGAATATTCCTGGCGCGGATAAAGTCCAGGTCACCGTTACTGACGGCAAAGCCAGCGTGACGGGCGACGGGCTGACGCAAGAGCAGAAAGAGAAAATTCAGGTTGCCGTGGGGAACATCGCAGGGGTGAGCGAGGTGGAGAACAACATCACCGCCACCGATGCCGAAGATGAAGCGACCTACTACACGGTTAAATCAGGTGACACCCTGAGCGCCATCTCCAAAACGGTGTATGGCAATGCCAACCAGTACAACAAGATTTTCGAGGCGAACCGCCCGATGCTCTCCAGCCCGGATAAAATTTATCCAGGCCAGACGCTGCGCATCCCGAAAGCGTAACCGCAGAGTCGGGGGGACCTCCCCCGACTGTTTTACCAGTACGATTTCCAGCTTTGCGTAAAGCGCACCAGCGCCTCAACGTAGAAGTAATCCCCCCAGCTTGCGCACTCATCCACCCCTTTATTGCTCGCCAGGTGATACACCGAGTGCTTCAGCAGCCCGTTGCCCTTCTCGTCTTTGCCCATCAGATAGTGCTTCGTCAGCGACGACATGATCCCTTTCGCCCACTCCAGATAGCGCTCGCGATCCGGATCCGTGACCGGCAGATGCTTCACCAGTTCCAGCAGCCCGCATACCGCGATGGCCGCCGATGACGAATCGCGCAGCGCGTCGGTGCCCACCAGCGCCAGATCCCAGTGGCAAACAGAATCCTCCGGCAGTCGGTTGAGGAAATAGTTCGCCAGCCGCTTCGACAGGGCGATCATCGTCTCGTCACCGGTATAGATATAGCTCAGCAGGAAGCCGTAAATGCCCCATGCCTGCCCGCGCGACCAGCACGAATCGTCGGCGTAGCCCTGCTGGGTATTGCCGTAGCGCGGCGCGCCGGTGTTCACATCCATATAGTAGGTGTGGAACGTCGAGGCATCCTCACGGATGAGATACGTCGCCGCCTGCATCACGTGCGCTTTTGCAGCCTCGGCAAAGCGCGGATCGCCGGTTTGTTCCGTCGCCCAATAGAGCAGCGGCAGATTCATGTTGCAGTCGATGATCATCCGTCCGGCCTGTTCCGGATCGGCCAGATCGCCCCACGCCTGAATGATCTTCGCCTTCTCATGGAAGCGCTCCAGCAGGGCTTCCGCCGCCAGCAGGGAGAACCCGCGCGCCTCGCGGTTCCCGGTCAGCCGCCAGGCCGCCACGCAGGAGAGCGTGTACAGGAAGCCCAGGTCGTGGGTGTTGGTGTCATTGCGTCCGGCGATGCGCAGGCCGAACGAGCGTACGTGCTTTTCCGCCATCTCGCGGAACTTCGCCTCGCCGCTCATCTCCCACGCCAGCCAGAGCTGGCCGGTCCAGAAGCTGGTGGTCCACTCCACGTTATCGGTCAGCGGGTAAAAACCGTCCTTACAGGTTTCCGCCGGGAACTGCTCGCCGAATTCGGTTAAATGACGGCTAATCAGGTCGAGGACATGGCCGCGTGCCGAGCTGAGTTCATCGCTAAATGCGCGTGGGTCAACGGGCGCGGCAATCGCAGGCAGGCGCTCCTCTTTGATACGACTTAACATATTTCGGTTCCTTCTTTGACGGCGTAATTATCGGGTAGAGGTTTCTGCTACGTTCAGCGTGCGGGGTCCGCGCCATTTGCTCTGACAGGCGGATAACGTGAAGGCAGAAATAAGAGTAAAGGTCAGCGCCGTGGCGCCCATGATGATATAGGTCTGTTCAAAGCCGATGCGATCATACATATATCCCGCAGGCGAAGAGATGACCACGTTACCGACGTACAGCATTGCCTGATAGCCCAGTAAATACATGGTGGCGTTAACGCGCTTATCGAAATGTTCGGCGATGTATTTAAAGACGGAGACCAGCAGCAGGCAGATTTCCAGGCCGTACAGGGGCTTCAGCACGGAAATTAACAGGTGTGAATCGCACATGCCGGAAATAATCAGACGCGCCCCCACCACCAGACCGACAATTAACAGCCCGCGCTTGGCGCCAATAAAGTTAACGAACAGCGGGATCACCATATACATAACGAACTCCATGCCGGACTGCACGGTGCCCAAATAGCCAAACACCGCGTTGCCCTGGTGAATATCGTCAAAGAAGGTGACGAAATAGCGCGAGAACTGCTGTTCGGCGATAAACATCATCCACGCCACGCCGGCCACGTACAGGCAGAAAGCCCAGAATTTACGGCTGCGCAGCAGAGCGAACACGTCCGAAGGAGCGATTTTTTCTTTGGTCAGCACCTCACCGGCGTGAACAGAGTTAGTGTTCACTTTCAGGCTGAGCAGGACAATCAGCATCACCACAGAGGTCACGCTGCCCATAATAAAGTTATACGCAGGCGAGAGGTTAAACAGCAGGCCGGAGAAGGACGACGCCACCGCCCAGCCGAGCGAGCCCCACATGCGGATCTGCCCGAACTCCATGCCGTTCAGGCGGCTGAAGCGGTCAGAATAGGATTCACACGCCGCCACGCCCGCATACCAGGCAAAGCTTAAATAGAGCGCGCCGATAATGATCCCCAACATGGTGTTGGAGATTAACAGCGGCTGATAGACGTAAATAAAGAACGGCGCCATCAGGACCGACATGGCGACCACAAAATAGAGCAGGTATTTGCTCATGCTGATTTTATCGAGAATATAGCCGTAGATGGGTTTGAGAATAACGGAGAAAATACCGTTCACCGCGAATACGGTTCCGATCACCGCCCCGCTGAGATTCGCTTTTTGACCGAGCCAGATAGCCAGCAAACCAATACTGGCGGACCAGGTAAAGAAATAGAGAAAAATAAAGCTGCTGATTTTGTAATATTCGGTTCTGTTGGTTATCGATGTATTTTTCATACCATCCTCGCCGAGGTGTAGGGTCAGAATTTTTATAATGTGAACGACAGTTGACGTTCGCCTCCAGGTTCGCGGATCTCGACCTGGTTTTGAGTGATATTCAGGTGCGGCCTGGCCGCACTATTTTGCTTTTCGCTGGCAAAGACGGCGCAGCAGAGCCAGCTTTCGCCTTGAGGGATATCGGTTTTTAACAGCGGAATGGCGGCGCACTCCGGGAACATGATGCTGCTGTTCGGCGGCGTAACGATGCTGTCCGGCACGCGCGTGATGGCGGGCGAGAGATCGACAATCGCGCTGCTGCCGTTCTTGGCTGCCAGATAACAGCCGCGCTCGCGGATCTGGTGTTCGGTTTTCATCACCGCAAACCCGCCTTCGGCCGTTTGCAGCGCGCGTGCGCTGTTAATGCGGTGCAGGCGCAGATGCCATTCCCCGAACGGCACTTGCCAGGTGTCGATATGCACGTCGTGCCACGGCGACCAGCGCGAGTAGATATAGTTTTCATCCACCCGCACCGCTTCGCATTCGCGGCGACCGCGGTAGTAATCGTCTCCGTCCGCCAGCAGCAGCATGGAATCACAGGCCGCATGCTTCAGGCCAAAGCGCCCGCGCTCAATGGTGAAACCAAAGCGGCTGGAGTAGGCAAATTTAGTGTATTTGGCGTCGGTATTGACGTAGTTATTCAGCTCAAGCTGTCCGGCGGTGAGCATGGTGACGTGCTGCGACTTTTCCGCATGGATAAGGATCTGCTGAGCATGCGGAATCACGTGCTTTTCCGCCAGCGCGGGCAGCGGCTGTTCCTCAGCCAGCCAGAACGGGTGCGTCTCCGGCAGCGCCAGAATGAGGTAAGTTTTCAGTGCCCAGTACGGCGAACCGGGCGAGTTGTAGTCCTCGCACATCGCGAGGTTCGGATAGGCAAAGCCGAGGGTCAAAATGCCGTCGCGATCGGTAATCGGCTGCTGCTGCCACCAGCGCAGATGGCGCAGAATAATGCCCTTCACGATGCCCGGCGTGAACACCTCCAGCCCGGAAAAAGCCACCGCGCTCCAGAACGCGACCATCGCAAAACGGTAAGTCAGGCTGCGGCCAAACGGCACCGAGGCACCGTCGGCAGCGGACCAGTAGATAAAGTCCTCCGCGAACAGACGCGAGCGCTCGCGCAGCACGTCCGCCCTCGCCTCGTCGCCGCTCAGGGCGGCGTAGATCAGCCCGTAGAAGTGGAAGGCCATGGAAATGTAATAATCTTTCGGACGCCCCGGACCGTCGGAATACCAGCCGTCGCCCAGATAGTAAGCGTCCATCAGCGCAAAGCGATGGTCGATGGCGCGCTGATCATACGGCAGCCCGGCGCGCTTGAATCCAAGCTGGACCATGATGGCGAAGTAGTTCCAGTTGCTGTCCGGCATCTGTGCGTCGGTGATCTGGCTGAGCCAGGCGTGGAGGTTCATCACTTCGCGCTCGGTGAAGCGCTCGAGGAGTTTGTCACCCAGCAGGGACAGCCCCAGACCGTAGGCCGCCATCTCCACCAGACGCTGATCGTAGGGGCCGGTTTCACCCCAGTAGCCCGCGCTTTGCGGATCGGTGCCCAGTTTGATGGCGTCCAGATATTTCTCACTCCACGACTCGCCCTCGCCGCCCGCCATCAGCGGAAACAGCCCCCACAGCGCGCGGGAAAGCCCTTCCATCTGCGCGATATCCGTCGCGTAGTGCGCGCAGGTCTCGCCCAGTGAAAAACGTGAACTGCCCGGCGGAAACTGCTTATCCAGCGCGCCCAGCATCCCGTTTAAATACGCCACCACGTCCCGGCGTGAAGACAACGGATTTGATTTTTCTTTGTTTGCCGCCCACATAGGTTTGCCCTCGTAATCAACTGCGGCAAAGCATAGTGAATCCGCAAGGGGCAGAAATGTTAGCCGCGTCACAGGTGAGAACGATGAATAAACCTACAGTTAAGAAAATTTAAAAAGGTGGTTTATAAATAGCATCTGACGGGAAAAAGTTGAGTTCTATTGCACTATGCGCGACACGCCAACGTCCGATCATCTGGAGCTGATTACCCTAAACGACACCGTGGTGTCGTTCAGCCGCCTGTTCGCCAATACCGTGCGTTACCACCACTGGCATCAGTGTCTGGAAATTCTCTATGTGGAAGAAGGGTTTGGCGTCGCGATTGTCGGCAACCGGCATTACACCATGCGCCCCGGCCGGCTGTTTTTCTTCCCCCCCTTTACCCTGCACAAGGTGATGGTGGACGCGCAGGCGGAGGCCATTTACCGGCGCACCATCATTCATCTCGATCATCACGCCGTGCTGAAAAACCTGCGTGATTTCCCGCAAACCCGGCAGCGGCTGGAGCGGCTTTCACGCCGCGGCGGTGAGGCGTGGGTCGCTGACCTGGCGCATTGCCATCAGCATGTCGATCATCTGTTGGCCTGTTATCAGTCGCCCATGAACAGCGAGGCCATTGCCGGGCTGCTGATCGGCCTGTTTGCCATGCTGCCCGACGATAGCGACGGCACGCCGGGCAGCAGCCAGGGGATCGCCAGCCAGGTGATGTTCTGGCTGGACGAGCATTATCGGGAGAAATTCCGCCTCGACGCGCTGGCCGAAGAGCTGGGGAAATCGCGCAGCTACGTGTCGCGAAAATTCCATGCGGAGACGGGCGAGAAGATCCACGACTATCTCAACACATTACGGCTGCGTAAGGCCTGCGAGTGTTTACTTCACACGGATTCGAGCGTGCGAGACATCGCGGAGCAGACGGGGTTCTCCGACGTGACGTGGTTCATCAGCGCGTTTAAAAAAGGGATTGGCGAGACGCCGCTGCAGTACAGGAAGAACCATCGTGCGGTTTGACGCACTCACCCACAGGGAGAGGGGGAAAATCAACCGCTTTTCTTCCCCGGCTTTAATCCACGATGTAACTCGTTGATGCGCTTCATCGACTTAATGGTGCGCTGCGGCTCGGTGGAGGCGACGGATAAAATAATCATCTCCAGACACAGCAGCACCGTACCGTGCAGCGGGATTTTGCCCTTCTCGCCGCCGCGCGGAACGTGGATCACCACGCTGGCCTCTTTACTGAAGCGCGAGTCGGTGGCGTTGGTCAGCAAAATGGTGGGAATGCCGAGACGTTTCGCCTCGCGCAGCGTGGTCTGTCCTTCCCGGTGCGCGGATTTCTGCGCCATCATCATCAGCACGTCGCCGCGCTGAAGCGCAATAAGCTGTTCGGCAAGCCCTATCCCGGTGCGGTTGAGCGGGATCGCAGGAAGTCCCATACGGCTGAACAACCTGGCGGTGTAATCGGCCAGAATACCGGATGCGCCAATGCCAAAAATAGCGACCTGCCTCGCCTGCGCCAGCAGCGACACGGCCTGCGCCATCGCATAGCGGTTGTGTGGTTCAGACAGCACCTCGCAGGTGTGCCGATGCCCTTCCAGCACGAAATCAATGCTTGTATTCACATCGCTGGTCAGCGTATTCACCGTGGTAGACATTTTCTCGCTGGAGGTCACCACGGGGCCGAACCACTGCTCGAGCGTCTGCTTCAGATCGCGCAATCCGGCAAAACCGAGCGCCTGGATAGCGCGAACGACGGTGGCATCCGAGGTGTTAAGCAGCGTCGCGATCTCCATCGCCGTCTGCTCCATGACCGCTTCACGATTTTCATTGATATAGCGCGCCACCAGCAGCAGCCGTGGCGTGAGCTGGTTCGCCCGCGAACGGAAGCGGTCACCGTACACATCGACTTTGCGGATCACCGTGATGCCTCCGGCAGCGGACGTCCCGCAATCTGCGACTGCACCTGCGCGACCATCAGGCCTAACGAGGCGAACGAGTTCGAGATGGCCTCCTCGCGAGAGATGAGCACGTAATGCCCGGTGCGGCAGGCGTTGAGGAACTGGCACCAGCCCGGCATCACCGCGTCCATCGCCGCCATCTCGTCCTGCGGCTTGCCGCCGGTATCGCCGCGCCAGGTGGCGAAGACGAAATCGGCATCCAGCTCCGGCAAGCGCTCGGCGCTGACGTCGATACGCCCGCCGTCCGGGATGCTCTCAATCAACGGTGGAAACGTGAATCCTGCGTCGCGCAGCACGCGTCCAAGCGAGTGATAGCTGTGCATGGCGTTGATTTTGCCCTGATTGGCCTGAATCACCGACACGGTTAACGTGCGGGTGTCGATAGTGGCTTTCAGGGCCTTGATTTGCTCCTGATAGCGACGCTCCAGAATCTTCAGCCGCGCCTGCGTACCGGTGAGCTGAGCCAGCTTGCGGTAGATTTCGGGCGCACCACCGTCGAGGTGATCGATGCTCACCGTCGGGGCAATTTTTTCCAGCTGTTCTACCGGCGTGTTACGGGTCGGCTCGGTGATGATCAGGTCCGGCTTCGCGGCGGCGATGGCTTCAATGTCGATATCCGCAGTGCCGATGAATTTGATGTCGGAATTATCAAAATCGACGCCGGTTAACATGCCGCTGGAACGCAGAAAATGGCTGCCGTCCGGTCGGGTGCGGCCATGGCTGGCAACCGGGGGTACCCCAAGCTCAATCAGCGGGATGGTGATATCCAAATCGTGCAACGAGACGATCCGCTTCGGATGGACCGGCACCACCACGTTGCGGTTCAGATCGTCTGTAAACCTCTGCGTCGGTTCCGCCGCACTCGCCACAAACCCTACCAGCAACAGCATTGTCAAAAGTACGCGCATCACACTTCCTCTAAAATCGGTCCCGACGCTGCCAGAGCAGCAGCAGGAAAAACGGCCCGCCAATCAGTGAAATCACAATCCCCGCCGGCAGCTGAAGCGGCAAAAATGCCAGACGCCCGACGTTATCCGCCAGCAGCACCAGCAGCGCGCCCAGCACGGCGCTTCCCGTCAGCAATGCTGTTTGCCCACCGCGCAGCAGCAGGCGCGCCATATGCGGTGCAATCAGCCCCACGAAACCCATACTCCCCACGCAGGAGACGCAGGCCGCGGTGAGCACGACCGGTGCAAGCACGCGCAGCAAGGCAAGTCGTGAAGTGCGCACGCCAAGCCCGGTCGCTGTGTGGTTACCCAGCAACGCCACGTCGGCGGCGCGTGCGGTAAAGAGCAGCAGCGCGAACGCGGGAAGCGCCCAGGCTGCCGCAATGCTGACCAGCATCCAGTTTGCCGCATGCAGACTCCCCGCCAGCCACAGCATCGCGGTCTGCACGTCGCGCACGTCCGCGGTAGTCATAAAAACGCCCATTGCGGCGGCAAACGCCCATGACACGCCGATCCCCGTCAGGATGAATCGCGGACGGGAAATATCGCGTGCCAGCGCCACCACCAGCAGCGCGGTCAGCAGCCCACCGGCCATGCCGACCAGCGGTCGCCAGTACAGGCTAAGCGTCGGGAACTGAAACATCAGCAACAGCACCGCCGCGCTACAGCCCTCTTTCACGCCGATAAGCCCGGGGTCAGCAAGGCCATTGCGGGTGATGGACTGCATCGCCGCCCCCGCCATACCGAGCATCGCGCCGCACAGCACCGCCATCAGCAGGCGCGGCAGACGGATATCCATCACGATGTAATGCGTCTCTGCTTCCAGCGTCTGCGGATAAAACAGCGCGCGCCCGATGGCGGAGGCAGGAATGGGCAGCGAGCCGTGGGTCAGACCAAAACTGAGCAGCAAGAAGGCAGCCAGCGATAAAAATGCCAGGCATGCCAGCGCTTTTGGACGAACCAGCGCCGAAAGGGGGCCGACGCGTAGCGCACGCAGTCCCGCCCGGCTCATTTGAACATCCTCGACGCCAGGAAGATAAAGACGGGCGCGCCGACCAGCGCGGTCATAACACCGGTTGCCAGCTCATACGGCGTAAACAGCGTGCGGGCGGCAACATCCGCCAGCAGGAGAACCAGCGCCCCACACAGGGCCGAAAGCGGCACCATTGCGCGGATGTCCACCGTCACCAGGCGGCGGATCAGCTGGGGTACCACAAGGCCGATAAAACCAATCGGTCCGGCGATGGAGACCGCCGCGCCGCAGAGCAGTGCAATCGCCAGCAGCGCGAACAGGCGCGTCTTCAGCAATGAGACGCCAAGCCCCTGCGCCATTCTGTCGCCCAGCGCCAGCATGTTGAGCGAGGGCGAGAGCCACAGCGCCAGCGCAAAGCCAGCGGCAGCAACCCCTGCAGCGCTCCCTGTCGTCCCGGCGCTGAGCCCCGCTAAATCTCCCGCCAGCCAGGTGCGCATGGCGAGCAGCGTCTGTTCATCAAGGATTAATATCGCGGCAGTCACCGATGAGGCAAATGCCGACATCGCCACGCCGCACAGCGTGACTTTCATCGGCGTCAGCCCGGTGCGACCGGACGAAGAGAACGTCAGCACCAGCAGAAACAGCGCCGCGGCACCGACGGCGGCAACGAGCGGGCGACCAAACGGCAGCGGCAGCCCAAGCGCGCTGGTGATAACTACCGCCAGCGCCGCCCCTGCATTCAGCCCCAGAATATGCGGCTCGCCGAGCGGGTTACGGATCACCGACTGCAGCAGCACGCCCGCCACGCCGAGCGCGGCGCCAGTCACCATTGCGGCGCAGAGACGCAGCAGCCGGAGCCTGATAATCACGTTATGGTCGAAATTGCGCGGATCGAAATGGAAGAATGCATCCACTACCGTCCGGGGAGCGATAAAGCGCGCGCCGATGCCCAGATGTGCAATCGCACCCATCGCCAGCAGCAATGTGAATACAAGGAATGCCAGAGAGGTGCGCATCATGGTTGTTCTGCGCCCTTTCGAAACGGCATAAAGAACGGCTTTCCGGTCATTGGGTTAACGGACATATGTACGTCGACGTCAAACACCGTTTTGATCAGCGACGGCGTGCAGGTGTCGCCTTCATGTAATACACCCTCGACTTTGCCCTGGCGTAAAAAGACCAGAGAATCGCCGTAGTTCACGGCAAAGTTGAGATCGTGCAGCACCACCACCACGGTGCGCCCGTGCTGGCGGGTCAGGGTGTGCAGCAGCTCCAGGATCTCCACCTGATAGCGAAGGTCGAGATACGTCGTGGGCTCATCCAGCAGGATATACGGCGTTTGCTGCGCCAGCGCCATGGCGATCCAGCAGCGTTGACGCTGACCGCCGGACAGGCTTTCAACCGGCAGATGAGCAAACTCTGCCGTTCCGGTCAGGCGTAATGCCTCCTCCACCGCCAGCTCGTCTTCATCACTCCACTGACGCATAAAGTTCTGCCAGGGAAAGCGCCCGCGCGAAACCAGTTCAAAAACGGTTAACCCCTCCGGCAACAGCGGTGACTGCGGCAAAATGCCAAGCTGACGGGCGACCGCTTTGGTCGGCTGTTCATGAATGGCTTTGCCATCCAGCACGACGCTGCCGCCAAGCGGCTGTAGCAGACGTGCGAGGGTGCTCAACAGCGTGGATTTGCCACAGCCGTTCGCCCCCACCAGAACGGTCATCTTCCGTTGCGGGATCGCGAGGGTGATATCATCAACGATGATTTTTTTGTGATAACCCGCAGAGAGATTCTCCAGAACCAGTCCCGGTTTTGTCGTGTTATGCGCCACGTGAATGCCAACGTAATGAAAAACCAATAAATAAAAATAAAACTCATTCTCTTTTGAGAAGTTTGCCGCTGCGCCATGTAGTAGTCAAGTGAATAAAAGCCCTGGATAAACCAGGGATGATCACAATAGATCACGCAAAGCTAAATGAATAAATATCGCTTTATTTCAGTAGTTTAAAAGCAAAACACTTTGATTTTAACGGTACGAAAATCACTGTAGTCATTTTTTTACTTTTTCCATTTACTACTACAATCTCGCATGATTGAATGATTCTCAATTACAAGTTCGATGCCATTCAGGCTAACGAACAGACCGTAAGGGCAATGACTCACACATTTTTTCCGCGAAGATTGTTTCGCCGGATATTCTGGGAAAACAGATGTAATGGCTAAGTTCACACCTTCATTCTCTGGGGTAAAAGGGCGCGCGCTCTTTTCTCTGTTGTTTATGGCACCTTTGGTACACGCAGCGGCAAACGACGGCGAGACCCTGACCGTTACCGCCGATCCGAATGCGACCCTCGACGCCACCAGCGGCTATCAGCCCCTGAACACCTCCACCGCCACGCTGACCAACATGCCGATGCTGGACATCCCGCAGGTGGTCAATACCGTCAGCGATAAAGTGCTGGAAGATCAAAATGCGACCACGCTCGACGAGGCGCTGTATAACGTCAGCAACGTAGTGCAGACCAACACCCTGGGCGGCACGCAGGATGCCTTTGTGCGCCGTGGTTTTGGTGCGAACCGTGACGGCTCGATCATGACCAACGGCCTGCGCACCGTGCTGCCGCGCAGCTTTAACGCCTCAACCGAACGCGTGGAGGTGCTGAAAGGCCCGGCCTCGACCCTGTACGGTATTCTCGACCCCGGCGGCCTGATTAACGTCGTCACCAAACGCCCGGAGAAAACCTTCGGCGGCTCGATTTCTGCCACCTCGACCAGCTTTGGCGGCGGCACCGGACAGTTTGACGTCACCGGCCCGATTGACGGCACGCGTCTGGCGTATCGCCTGACGGGGGAATATCAGGACGAAGACTACTGGCGCAATTTCGGCACCGAACGCAGCACCTTTATCGCCCCGTCGCTCACCTGGTTTGGCGATGACGCCACCGTGACCGTGCTCTATTCGCATCGCGACTATAAAACGCCGTTCGATCGCGGAACGATCTTCGATCTCAACACCAAAAAAGCCGTCGACGTCGATCGCAAAACCCGCTTTGACGAATCGTTTAACGTCACCGACGGGCAGTCCGATCTCGCGCAGCTCAACGCGGAGTATCGTCTTAACAGCCAGTGGACTGCGAAGTTCGACTACAGCTACAGCCAGGATAAGTACAGCGATAACCAGGCGCGCGTGATGGCCTACGATTCAAAAACCGGCAACCTGACCCGCCGCGTGGATGCCACCCAGGGCTCCACCCAGCGGATGCATACGACGCGGGCGGATCTGCAGGGGAACGTGGACATCGCGGGCTTTTACAATGAGATCCTGACCGGCGTGTCGTATGAGAATTACGATCTGCTGCGCACGGATATGATGCGCTGTAAGAACGTCAAAGGTTTCAATATCTACAATCCGACGTATGGGAATCTCGACAAGTGCACCACCGTCTCGGCGTCCGACAGCGACCAGACCATTAAGCAGGAGAGCTACTCCGCCTACGCGCAGGACGCGCTGTACCTGACCGATAAATGGATCGCCGTCGCCGGACTGCGCTACCAGTATTACACCCAGTACGCGGGGAAAGGCCGTCCGTTTAACGTGAATACCGACAGCCGCGACGACCAGTGGACGCCTAAGCTGGGGCTGGTGTACAAGCTCACCCCGGCAGTCTCGCTATTTGCCAACTATTCCCAGACGTTTATGCCGCAGTCGTCCATTGCGAGCTACATTGGCGACCTGCCACCTGAAACGTCTAATGCGTATGAAATCGGTGCTAAGTTTGACCTTTTCGACGGAATTACTGCCAACATTGCGCTGTTTGATATCCACAAGCGCAACGTGCTGTACACCGAAAGCGTGGGTGATGAAACCATCGCCAAAACCGCAGGTCGCGTGCGCTCTCAGGGTGTAGAAGTGGATCTTGCGGGGTCGCTGACTGAGAACACCAACATTATTGCCAGCTACGGCTATACCGACGCGAAGGTGCTGGAAGACCCGGACTATGCGGGCAAACCGCTGCCGAACGTGCCGCGCCATACCGGCTCCCTGTTCCTGACCTACGATATTCACAATGTGTTTGCCGGGAATACGCTGACGCTGGGCGGCGGCGGGCACGGCGTAAGCCGTCGTTCCGCAACCAACGGGGCGGAATACTATCTGCCGGGCTATTTCGTGGCGGATGCGTTTGCGGCGTATAAGATGAAGCTGCAGTATCCGGTGACGCTGCAGGTGAACGTGAAAAACCTGTTTGATAAGACCTACTACACGTCGTCCATTGCAACCAACAACCTGGGCAACCAGATTGGCGATCCGCGCGAAGTGCAGTTTACGGTGAAGATGGAGTTTTGACGTCAGTGCGAGGCGTTCCCCTCACCCTAACCCTCTCCCCAGAGGGGCGAGGGGATCGATCGTAGGCCCGGTAAGCGCAGCGCCACCGGGCAAAAAAAAGCCCTGCATCGCAGGGCTTTTTCAGCATCAGGCCTCAATATCCGCCATATCGCCTTTCTCCTGCAGCCAGTTACGTCGGTCTTCCGAACGTTTCTTGGCAAGGAGCATATCCATCATGGCGTTGGTTTGCTGTTCGTCTTCGTCGCTGATCGTCAGCTGCACCAGACGGCGCGTGTTCGGATCCAACGTCGTTTCGCGAAGCTGCATCGGGTTCATCTCGCCCAGCCCTTTAAAGCGCTGCACGTTCGGTTTGCCCTTCTTGCGCTTCAGCTGTTCCAGCACGCCCGCTTTTTCTTCTTCCGTCAGCGCGTAGTAAACCTCTTTACCGAGATCGATACGGTAGAGCGGCGGTAGCGCCACGTGAACGTGGCCGTTTTTCACCAGCGTTTTGAAGTGCTTCACGAACAGCGCGCACAGCAGCGTGGCGATGTGCAGACCATCGGAGTCCGCATCCGCGAGGATACAGATCTTGCCGTAGCGCAGCTGGCTCAGATCGTCGCTGTCCGGATCGATGCCGATCGCCACCGAGATATCGTGAACCTCCTGCGAGGCCAGCACTTCATCAGAAGAGACCTCCCAGGTATTCAGGATCTTACCCTTGAGCGGCATGATCGCCTGATATTCACGATCGCGCGCCTGCTTGGCCGATCCGCCCGCCGAGTCCCCTTCCACGAGGAACAGCTCGGTACGGTTGAGATCCTGCGCGGTACAGTCCGCCAGCTTGCCCGGCAGCGCGGGGCCACTGGTCAGCTTTTTACGCACCACTTTCTTCGCGGCACGCAGACGACGCTGGGCGCTGGAGATCGCCATTTCAGCCAGCATTTCTGCTGCCTGAACGTTCTGGTTCAGCCACAGGGTAAATGCATCTTTCACCACGCCGGAAACGAACGCCGCGCACTGACGTGACGACAGACGCTCTTTGGTCTGACCGGCAAACTGCGGATCCTGCATCTTCACGGAGAGGACGTAGGCGCAGCGATCCCAGATATCTTCCGCAGACAGCTTCACGCCGCGCGGCAGGATGTTGCGGTATTCGCAGAATTCGCGCATCGCGTCCAGCAGCCCCTGACGCAGGCCGTTGACGTGCGTACCGCCCAGCATGGTCGGGATCAGGTTAACGTAGCTTTCGGTCAGCAGCTCGCCGCCTTCCGGCAGCCACAGCAGCGCCCAGTCCACGGCTTCTGTATCGCCGCTAAAGTTACCGACAAACGGTTTTTCCGGCAGCGTTGGCAGGCCGTTTACCGCTTCGCACAGGTAGTCGTTCAGACCATCGGCGTAGCACCAGGTTTGCGCGGTATTGTTAACGTGGTCTGTAAAGGTGATTTCCACGCCCGGACACAGTACCGCTTTGGCTTTCAGCAGGTGCGTCAGGCGAGAAACAGAAAAACGCGGGCTGTCGAAGAAGCTTTCGTCAGGCCAGAAGTGCACGCTGGTGCCGGTATTGCGTTTGCCGCACGTGCCGACAACCTGCAGATCCTGCACCTTATCGCCGTTTTCAAAGGCGATGTTATAGACCTGGCCGTCGCGACGGACATTCACTTCCACGCGTTTGGACAGGGCGTTCACGACGGAAATGCCCACGCCGTGCAGGCCACCGGAGAACTGGTAGTTTTTGTTGGAGAACTTACCACCCGCATGCAGACGGCAGAGGATCAGCTCAACGGCAGGCACGCCCTCTTCCGGATGGATATCCACCGGCATGCCGCGCCCGTCGTCTATAACTTCCAGCGACTGATCGGCGTGCAGGATTACGTCAACGCGTTTGGCATGGCCTGCCAGCGCTTCGTCCACACTGTTATCAATAACTTCCTGGCCCAGGTGGTTTGGGCGCGTCGTATCGGTGTACATCCCCGGGCGGCGGCGAACCGGCTCAAGCCCGGTGAGGACCTCAATGGCATCAGCGTTATAGGTTTGCGTCATGATTTAAGCTAGCAATTCGCATTGATTGTCAGTGGCTGTGCAGTCCAAGAAAATCGACAATCTGGGTGAAATGATCCTCAAAGCCCGTGAAAGCATGGTTTCCGCCCTCTTCTATAGTCTGGCGGCAGGATGCGTAATACGCCACTGCCTGGCGGTAATCCAGCACTTCATCACCCGTCTGCTGCAGCAGCCAGATGAGATCCGGCGCTTCAAGCGGGTCGACCTGCATAACTTTGAGATCGTAAATATGGCGTGACTCTAGCACATATTGTTGGCCGGTGTAGGGGTTCTCGTTTTCGCCAAGAAAGTCCCTCAGTAGCTCAAATGGCCGTACCGCCGGGTTAACCACCACTGCGGGCAGCATAAAGCATTGCGACAGCCAGGTGGCGTAATATCCTCCCAGCGATGAACCGACCACGCCAAAGGATTCGCCACCGTGTTCGAGGACGATCGATTCCAGCATCTCCGCCGCTTCCGCCGGGTATGGCGGCAGTTGCGGGACAATCATCTCAACGTGCGGATGATGCTCGCTCAGCCAGTGGCGAAACTGCGTCGCTTTCGCGGATCGCGGCGAACTGTTGAACCCGTGAAGATAAAGAAGCGTAGACATCAATAGCCTTCTGAAGCGGTATCGGGGCGGAATTTTGCGCCTGACAAACGGCACACTTCTGTCGTCAGGTTGCCATCGGCATGCAGTTCCAGCCAGCGCCAGCCTGGTGCGATGGTGTCCAGGGTGAAGTTGGCGCAATGCGGCTTAAACTGCACGCAAGTGGACGGCGTGGCGAGCATTCTGCGGCCATTCCAGTCGAGATCCTGTTCCTGATGAATGTGTCCGCACAGCAGATTTTTCACGCGAGGGAAGTTCACCAGCACGCTGTCCAGTGCCGCTGAGTTACGCAGGCTGTGTTGATCGAGCCAGCTGCAGCCCGCTGGCAGCGGATGATGATGAAGCAACAGCAGCGTATTGCGTGCCGGTTCGGCAGCCAGTTTGGTTTCGAGCCAGTCAAGCTGAAACTCGCTTAACTCACCGTGCGGGACGCCAAAGACCTGGCTGTCGAGCAGTAAAATTTGCCAGTGGTCCCCTGCAAAAACACACTTCGCCGGGGAGATACCCGACTCCAGGAGCGAACTGTACATGGCAGGCTGGAAATCATGGTTGCCGGGCAGCCATACGCAAGGCACGCTGAAGCTCGCGATGCCTTCAGCAAAATGCTGGTAGGCCGCGGAGGACTGATCCTGCGCCAGATCGCCCGTTGCGACAATCAGATCGCAGGCGCGATCTTCGGCGTGAATCGCGTTGAGTACAGCCTGATAGCTCTCCCAGGTATTCACGCCCAGCAGAGTTTCATGCTTTTCGGCAAACAGGTGGGTATCGGTGATTTGTAATATCCTGACTGGCGCCCCACCAGCAACAGTCAGGTTCAACAGGCTTTCCAAATGGTGTCCTTAGGTAGGTTTATGACGCTAACAAACCGGAATCGCCATTGCTCCATGTGCTAAACAATATCTTAGCCAGTCGGCTAAAAACTGGTTAATTTGATGCTTTTCGTCGCGTTGATGCAACTTTTTATTCGGATAATCATACCGCGCTTTGAAGCGAAAGATCTGCTGGCTCGAACACACTTCAGCGACCATCGCGTCGTGATAGAGGCGCACCGTCATCGACGGCAAGCTCCAGTAGCTAATGCTGGGGGCCGTTTGCTCAATCTCTACCAGCGTAGTGTAGCGCGTTGATTCTGTTATCGTTAACCGATACTGCGCGTTGCTCACCTGATAGCTTACCGTTTCGCCGGGTGCGTCGTTTCGCGGCAGCAGGCGGCGCAGCTGTGCGAAATTGGTTTCGCACAGGCGCATCATTTCTGGGAAGTCAGGTGTATAGCGCTTCATTTTTTCCACTCGTTTCGTAATGTCTGATAATGCAGTTGCAGCCATTGCAGGGCGATGACAGACGCTGCGTTGTCGATTTTCCCCTCTTCTACCCACTGGTAAGCCTGTTCCCGGCTCACCACATGAACCCGAATATCTTCGTTTTCATCTGCCAGACCGTGGATCCCTTCCGCGGTCGTGGCGTCCACTTCGCCCACCATAATGGATAAGCGTTCACTTGTGCCACCCGGGCTTGCCAGATAGCTGAGCACGGGTTTTGTTCTCCCGACAACCAGACCTGCCTCTTCCAGCGCTTCGCGCCGGGCAACGTCTTCGACCGATTCGCCCTCTTCAATCATCCCGGCCACCATCTCCAGCAGCCACGGGCTTTCGCTGACGTCATAAGCGGCAATGCGGATCTGCTCAACCAGCACCACTTCATCGCGCACTGGGTCAAAGGGTAGCAAGACTGCAGCATGCCCGCGCTCAAAAATTTCGCGTTTGATTTCGCCGCTCATCTCGCCGTTAAACAGGCGATGCCTGAAACGGTAAAGATCCATTGAAAAAAAACCGCTATAAAGCGTTTCTCGTGCAATAATTTCTACATCGTTTTTGGCGAATGTGACGGGCAACTTCTCTGTTTTTTGCATAAATCATGTCCTGGTAGCAATGGTGATGAAATGATGAATTTCAAGGCTGTTTGGCTGCCGTTTGTAAGGCTATATGATAGATTGGTGCAAATTACCGCCAGATGGCACGTAACGCCAACCTTTTGGTGTGGATGATTCTGTTAGAATCGGCAATTATTTTTAATTAGATCAGCGCTAATACTGCTTCACAACAAGGAATGCAAATGAAGAAATTGCTCCCCATCCTTATCGGCCTGAGCCTGACGGGCTTCAGTGCAATGAGCCAGGCGGAAAACCTGTTACAGGTCTACCAGCAGGCACGTCTGGGCAACCCTGATTTACGTAAATCAGCGGCCGATCGTGATGCTGCGTTTGAAAAGATTAACGAAGCGCGTAGCCCGCTGCTGCCGCAGTTAGGTTTAGGTGCAGATTATACCTACAGCAACGGTTTCCGCGACGCTAACGGCGTTAACTCCAATGCCACCAGCGCATCACTGCAGTTAACCCAGACGCTGTTTGACATGTCCAAATGGCGCGCCCTGACCCTGCAGGAAAAGAGCGCGGGCATTCAGGATGTGACGTATCAGACCGATCAGCAGACGCTGATCCTCAATACCGCCACCGCGTACTTCAACGTGCTGAGCGCGATTGACTCGCTCTCCTACACCGAAGCGCAGAAACAGGCGATTTACCGTCAGTTGGATCAAACCACCCAGCGCTTCAACGTGGGTCTGGTGGCGATCACCGACGTGCAGAACGCCCGTTCACAGTACGACAGCGTACTGGCCAACGAAGTCACCGCGCGTAACAACCTTGATAACGCGCTGGAATCACTTCGTCAGGTGACGGGTAACTACTACCCTGAGCTGGCCTCCCTGAACGTGGACAGCTTCAAAACCGATAAGCCGCAGGCCGTTAACGCCCTGCTGAAAGAAGCGGAAAACCGCAACCTGGCGTTATTGCAGGCGCGTCTGAGCCAGGATCTGGCCCGCGAGCAAATCCGCCAGGCGCAGGATGGCCATCTGCCAACCCTGAGCCTGAGCGCCTCTACCGGTGTCTCTGATACGACCTATAGCGGTTCTAAAACCAACTCAGCCCAGTATGACGACAGCAACCAGGGTCAGAACAAAGTGGGTCTGAGCTTCTCCCTGCCGCTGTACCAGGGCGGCATGGTGAACTCCCAGGTGAAACAGGCGCAGTACAACTTTGTTGGCGCAAGCGAGCAGCTGGAAAGCGCGCACCGTAACGTGGTGCAGACCGTGCGTTCTTCCTTCAACAACGTGAACGCCTCTATCAGCAGCATCAACGCCTATAAACAGGCCGTTGTGTCTGCACAAAGCTCCCTGGATGCAATGGAAGCGGGCTACTCGGTCGGTACGCGTACCATCGTTGACGTACTCGACGCGACCACCACGCTGTACAACGCGAAACAGCAGCTCTCCAGCGCACGTTACCAGTACCTGATTAACCAGCTGAACATCAAGCAGGCGCTGGGTACGCTGAACGAACAGGATCTGCAGATGCTGAACAGCACGCTGGGCAAACCGGTTTCGACTTCACCGGAAAGCGTTGCACCGGAGAACCCGCAGCAGGTTGCCGCGGTGGATAACTTCAACGCTGAAGGCAGCGCGCCTGCTGCACAGCCAGCGGCAGCACGTACCAACACCGGCAGCAATCCGTTCCGTAACTAAGAGTGTCATCAGGCCCACTGCGGCCTGATGCCCTCACCCCGGCCCTCTCCCACAGGGAGAGGGAGCATCTAAATCACACCCGAACGTAAGCCAACGTAAAGATCCCCCTCATTCCGCCCCTCTTCGCTTCATTTTCAACCACTCATCCTCTATCCTGAGCGTTATTACCACTGGGTCCTGGAAGACAAACATGAAACGGACAAAAACGATGAATCACGCGTCGTTCCGCAAAAGCTGGAACGCACGTCACCTCACCCCTGTTGCGCTGGCGGTCACCGCCGTCTTTATGCTGGCAGGCTGTGAGCAAAGCGACGAAACGGTCTCGATGTATCAAAACGCAGACGACTGCTCGGCCGCAACCGGCAAAGCCGCGGAATGTACGACGGCTTATAACAGCGCGCTGAAAGAAGCGGAACGTACTGCACCGAAATATGCTTCGCGCGAAGACTGCGTGGCGGAATTCGGCGAAGGTCAGTGCCAGCAGGCTCCTGCTCAGGCAGGCATGGCGCCGGAAAACCAGGCGCAGGCGCAGTCCAGCGGCAGCTTCTGGATGCCGCTGATGGCGGGCTACATGATGGGCCGCATGATGAGCGGCGGCGCGGGCTACCAGCAGCAGCCGCTGTTTAGCTCCAAAAACCCAAACAGCCCGGCATACGGTAAATACACCGATGCCACCGGTAAAAACTACGGTGCAGCAACGCCTGGCCGTACCACAACCGTGCCGAAAACGGCGATGGCACCTAAGCCAGCGACCACCAGCACCATCACCCGCGGTGGCTTCGGTGAGTCTGTGGCGAAACAGACCACCATGCAGCGTAGCGCGACCGGGTCTTCTACTCGCTCAATGGGCGGCTGATTATGGAACGAGTCAGTATTGTCGAGCGCCCGGACTGGCGCGAAAAGGCCACTGAATACGGTTTTAACTTCCACACCATGTACGGCGAGCCGTACTGGTGTGAAGATGCTTACTACAAGCTCACGCTGGCCCAGGTTGAAAAGCTGGAAGAGGTCACCGCTGAACTTCACCAGATGTGCCTGAAGGTCGTGGAAAAGGTTATCGACAGCGATGAGCTGATGACCAAATTCCGCATTCCGAAGCACACCTGGAGCTTTGTACGCCAGTCGTGGAAAACGAACCAACCTTCACTTTACTCTCGCCTCGATCTCGCCTGGGATGGCGTGGGTGAACCTAAGCTCCTGGAAAATAACGCCGATACCCCAACCTCCCTGTATGAAGCGGCATTCTTCCAGTGGATTTGGCTGGAAGATCAAATCAATGCTGGAAACCTGCCGGAAGGGAGCGACCAGTTCAACAGCCTGCAGGAAAAGCTGATTGAGCGTTTCGCCGAACTGCGCGAACAGCACGGCTTCAATCTGCTGCATCTCGCCTGCTGCCGTGACACGGAAGAAGACCGCGGTACGGTTCAATACCTACAAGACTGCGCCGCCGAAGCGGACGTCGCCACGGAGTTCCTCTATATCGAGGATATTGGTCTGGGTGAAAAAGGTCAGTTTACGGATATGCAGGATCAGGTGATCAGTAACCTGTTCAAGCTCTACCCGTGGGAATACATGCTGCGCGAGATGTTCTCCACCAAGCTGGAAGACGCTGGCGTGCGCTGGCTGGAGCCAGCGTGGAAGAGCATTATTTCGAATAAAGCCCTGCTACCGATGCTGTGGGAGATGTTCCCGAACCACCCTAACCTGCTGGCGGCGTACTTTGCGGAAGACGATCACCCGCAAATGGAAAAATACGTCGTGAAGCCGATCTTCTCCCGCGAGGGGGCAAACGTCTCCATCATCGAAAACGGCAAAACGCTGGAAGCGGTTGAAGGTCCATACGGTGAGGAAGGGATGATCGTCCAGGAGTTCTATCAACTGCCGAAGTTTGGCGACAGCTATACGCTGATTGGTAGCTGGCTCATTAACGATCAGCCTGCCGGGATTGGCATCCGCGAAGACCGTGCGCTGATCACTCAGGATCTGTCGCGCTTCTATCCGCATATTTTTATTGAGTAAGACTTGCCCGGTGGCCCTACGCTTACCGGGCCTACGCGCGACATGTAGGCCGGTTAAGGCGAAGCCGCCACCCGGCATGTTTTTACCCAATCTGCACCGACAGCATACTCAAACTCCCCATCTCAATACCATCAATCGGGATCGTAATCGGTTCCTGACCATCCCACGCGCCAAGCACATACAGCAGCGGCAGGAAATGCTCCGGGGTCGGGTTAGAGAGCGAACCGCCTTCGTGATCCAGATAGTTCACCAGCGGATGCGCCTCACTCGGGCCTTGCCAGGTCAGGTTTGCTTTGACGTAGTCGTTAAACGAGGTTGCCCACGGGTACGGCGTGTTCTCTCCGTGCCAGCGCGCCGTACGCAGGTTATGCACCACGTTACCACTCGCCACCAGCATGATGCCTTCATCACGCAGGGTTGCCAGCTTGCGGCCCATTTCCAGATGCCAGGCGGCGGGTTTGGTGCTGTCGATGCTCAACTGCACCAATGGGATATCGGCATCCGGGTACATTTTAATCAGCACGCCCCAGGAGCCATGGTCAAAACCCCAGGCTTCTTTATCCAGTGTAACCGGGACAGGCGCCAGCAGCTCCACCAGCTGCTGAGCCAGCGCTGGTGAGCCAGGGGCGGGGTAATGCGTATCATACAGTGCCTGCGGGAAACCGCCGAAATCATGAATGGTTTTCGGTGCTTCCATCGCCGTAACGCCGGTACCTCGCGTAAACCAGTGCGCAGATACCACCACAATGGCTTTCGGACGCGGCAACGTCTCACCCAACTGGCGCCAGGCTCGGGTATAGACGTTATCCTCCAGGACGTTCATTGGGCTACCGTGGCCTAAAAACAGTGCTGGCATACGAGAAGAAGACATGATGATATCCTTACAGACGGTGTCAATTTGATTGGGCTACATTACGCGCAATCCGGTAAAGATGAACGCTGATAAGCATGAAGAACATCTTCAGGAAATTTGAATATAAGGGACAGATAAAGGAGAGATGAATGTCAGTACCTCTGATGTTGACCGTCCTGGCGGGTGCAGCCACCTTCATTGGCGCGATCCTGGGCGTACTCGGCCAGAAACCCTCTAACCGTGTGCTGGCTTTTTCACTCGGTTTTGCTGCTGGCATTATGCTGCTTATCTCCTTGATGGAGATGCTGCCCGCCGCCCTTGGCACAGAGGGCATGTCCCCACTTCTGGGCTACGGCATGTTTGTCTTTGGTCTGCTCGGGTATTTCGCTCTCGATCGCATGCTTCCGCACGCGCATCCGCAAGATTTAATGCAGGAAAATGTCACCCCTTCGCCGCGTAATATCAAGCGCACGGCGATACTGTTGACGCTGGGCATCAGCCTGCATAACTTCCCGGAGGGCGTCGCCACCTACGTGACGGCCAGCAGCAATCTGGAAATGGGCTTTGGCATCGCGCTGGCGGTCGCCTTACACAATATTCCTGAAGGACTTGCCGTTGCGGGACCGGTGTATGCAGCCACCGGCTCAAAACGTACTGCCGTTTTCTGGGCCGGTATTTCAGGTATCGCCGAGATTCTGGGTGGCGTACTGGCATGGCTGATTCTTGGCAGTCTGGTATCACCTGTGGTGATGGCAGCCATTATGGCCGCGGTGGCCGGGATTATGGTCGCACTTTCAGTAGATGAACTAATGCCGCTGGCAAAAGAGATCGACCCCAATAACAACCCCAGCTATGGCGTGCTGTGCGGTATGTCGGTGATGGGGTTTAGCCTGGTCTTGTTACAGTCGGCAGGTATAGGCTGAGCGGTTGCGCTCCCTTTTTTGCGGGAGCGCAATTTTTTGAAATGTCAGTGAGTGCCAACCATCATTATCAATGATATTAAGTCCGGCACCATACTTTCCGAATGCCATAGAATTCACTAAAGAAATATTATTTATAACTATTTCCCGTAAAATAATTACCGCTTTGTGTATTAAAAACACCTTCAAAAGGTTGATGTTAATCACTATTTAAACCAAGCACCTTGGATTTTGAGTTACAGCACATCTCCCTCTCATAATTTCAAACAATTTATTAATTATCTCTAAATCCATCGTTAAGAAATGCTCACGAGATCATCCATATTGTGACTGATATATTTCGACCGCTTTTATGAAATGAAAGTGTTGCAATATTAATTTATTAAACGTATTGCGATTTCAAATCTTAGATAAAGGATTATATCTTCATGTTTAACAAAACTATTCTGGCAGTTGCGACAACGGCACTGCTTTCTGGACTGTCATTCACTGCTGTTGCAGTAGATAATCAGGGTTCAGGTAAGATCACATTCACTGGCGAAGTGATCAGCGCACCATGCTCTATCACCCCAGGAGATGAAAATCAGACCGTTGAATTAGGTGAAGTCGCGGATAGCGTGCTGAACAGCGGTAAAAATTCGCTGCCGGTTGACGTGAATATCCACCTGCAGGATTGCATACTTTCGACCACGACCGGACAAACCACTACCACTATCGACAAAGTAAAGGTCACCTTCACCTCTGCAAGTACCGATACCACCGACACGAGCCTGATGAAAAACACCCTTGATGGCAACATCGGCGGAGCGACAGGTGTGGGTGTTCGTTTACTGGATAGCGGTAGCAATAAAGTGAAGCTGGGCGAGGCAATAGAAGTCTCATTCCCAACCACTAACGCCTATCAGGAACTGAACTTTAAAGCCCGCATGGAACCTTTATCAGGCAGCACTGCTACCCCAGGTAACGTTCAGGCCCAGGCGAACTACGTTCTCGATTACAAATAATTCTTTGTTATTGCCTGAAGTATCAGCCGATGAAGGACTCATCGGCTTTTAAGTATTCCTTTATTAACGCGAAACGGATTTATGCTAAAACACTCAGCGCATCAACTTTCTCGCCTCACTGCTTTCATAAAGCATTCGCTGAGCGCCACGTTTTACTCAGCATTATTCGTATTGCCGGTATCCGCCGTTGAATTCAACACGGATATGATTGACGTTGAAGATCGCAGCAATATTGATATTTCCCAGTTTGAGAAAAAAGGCCACATCGTGCCGGGAAGCTATCTCGTTCGCATTCAGGTCAATAAAAACGCGTTACCGCAACCCGCGACAATGGAATGGATCGCAACGGATAACGACAGCGGCTCGCAAATTTGTGTCAACGCAGAACAATTGTCCGCTTTCGGATTGAGCACCGACTTTATTTCAACACGCCATTTTTATCAGGGCGGACGATGCCTGGATCTTTCGGGTGTTCCAGAACTGGTTTTTTCACTCAATAAAGGCACTATGGTGCTGTCCGTCACCGTCCCTCAGGCATGGATGACGTATCAGGCACAAAACTGGACACCGCCTGAATTCTGGGATGAAGGCATTGCGGGTGTGTTACTCGATTATAATCTCTATGCCAGCCAGTACGATCCGCACGGGGGCGACGACAGCCAGAATGTTAGCGCTTACGGCACGCTTGGGTTTAACCTCGGCGCATGGCGGCTGCGTTCAGATTATCAATACAATCAAAACTTCCGTAAGGGTGAGTCGACCGGCAGCGACAGCAGTCTGGCACGGACTTATCTGTACCGCCCTGTTCCTTCGCTGTCATCAAAAATGACGCTCGGGCAATATGATTTAAGCTCGGATATTTTTGATACCTTCCACTTTACCGGTGCATCGTTGGAAAGTGACGAAAGCATGCTGCCACCCGATTTACAAGGCTATGCACCGCAAATTACCGGTATTGCGCAGACCAATGCCAAAGTGACCGTCACCCAGTCTGGCCGCGTCCTTTATCAAACAACCGTCGCGCCGGGTCCTTTCACGATTTCCGACCTGGGTGAAACCTACCAGGGTCAGTTGGACGTGACAGTTGAAGAGGAAGATGGGCGCAAAACCACCTTCCAGGTCGGATCTTCCTCCATCCCCTTCCTGACCCGAAAAGGCCAGGTGCGTTATAAAACCTCTGTCGGAAAACCCACCGCAACGGGACATAACGACATCAATAACCCCCTTTTCTGGACAGGTGAACTCTCCTGGGGTTGGCTGAGTAATGTGTCATTGTATGGTGGCACCATGCTGACGGCATATGACTATCAGGCGATGACTACCGGTATCGGCTTCAACCTGGATGAGCTCGGTTCGCTATCCTTTGATGTGACAGGCGCCGAGGCTACGTTGCATCAGGAAAACAATGATAAACAGCGTGGTTACAGCTATCGCGTAAACTACGCTAAGCGCTTCGAGGCAACCGGTAGCCAGATTACCTTTGCCGGTTATCGATTCTCGGATAAAGAATATGTCTCAATGAGCGAGTATCTCGCCTCCCGTGATGGTGATACCTCAACGACAAACGAAAAAGAGAGTTATGTCATCTCCTTCAACCAGTACCTTGACTCTCTGGCATTAAATACTTATCTCAACGTTACTCGTAATACTTACTGGGATAACAGCAGTAATACGAACTACTCCTTTTCGCTGAGCCGCAATTTTGATATTGGCGATTTCAGAGGGCTATCCGCTTCGCTGGCGCTGAGCCGCGTGCGCTGGGATGACAGTGACGAAAATCAGATCTATTTTTCCTTCACCCTCCCGCTGGAGCAGAGCCGTAGCATTATGTACAGCTATCAGCGCTCAGGTGGCGACAGTGCGTCTCATATGGCTTCCTATTACGATTCATCCGATCGCAACAATACGTGGAATCTCTCTGCTTCTACGACAGAAGAGGATTTACGCGAAGGCGAACCGTCATTGCGTGGCGGATATCAGCACTATTCTCCTTACGGACGTCTCAACCTGTCAGGGAGCGTTCAACCTAATCACTATCGTTCAATCAGCGCTGGCTGGAGTGGTTCGATCACGGCTACGCGACATGGTGTCGCCCTGCATGATTACAGCCCGGCTGATAATGCCCGCATGATGATTGATGCTGATGGTGTTTCAGGAGTTGAGGTCAACAGTACGCGCACGCGCACTAACGCATTTGGTATTGCCGTTGTGCCCTCTCTCACCAACTACACCACTTCAACGGTGCGTGTAAACAGCAATACATTGCCTGATGGTGTGGATATAGAAAACTCCGTCATTCGAACCACGCTGACAGAAGGTGCCATAGGCTATAGCAAGCTCAACGCCACCAGCGGCTACCAAATTGTCGGCATCATTCGTCAGGAAAACGGGCAGTATCCGCCTTTGGGCGTCAGCGTCATCGACAGCGCCTCGGGCAAAGAAGTCGGGCTGGTCGCCGAAGAAGGGTTCGTTTATCTCAGTGGGATTCAGGAAAACAGTACGTTACGTCTCACCTGGTCTGGCAACGCGTGCGAAATCACGCCACCGAACCAAAGTAACCTCAGCGGTGACGCTATATTTTTACCTTGTAAAACAGTGCATTAATTCAGGACGAATAAAATGAACATCACGATGATTTCAAAAGGACTTATCTGTCTCCTGGGAGTGTGCAGCTTTGCACATGCCACCGTATCGCCGGACAGAACACGCATCATTTTCAACGCGTCAGCAAAAAGCGTGGCGGTCAGACTGACGAACCAAAGTAAAACCGATCCTTATCTTGCTCAGTCGTGGATAGAGGATAAAGAGGGTAAGAAAACGCGCGAGTTTATCTCCCCTATTCCGCCATTACTGCGAATAGAGCCAGACGAACAGGCGCAGGTTCGCCTGATGGCGCAGCAAAATCTCAGCCGCCTTCCAGCCGATCGAGAATCACTGTTTTATTACAATATGCGCGAGATCCCCCCCAAAGCAGAGCAGAAGAACGTGATGCAAATAGCCATGCAAAGCCGCCTTAAACTGTTCTGGCGGCCAAAAGCCATTGAGCTAAAAGAGGGTCAATTTGTGCCACTGGACAAGGTGGTGATATCCCGTTCCTCTGACGGTCTGCAACTTAAAAATCCCAGCCCTTACTATATCACCGTGGGTTATATCGGACTGAATGGCAAAACACTCTTGCCGGGTGCAGAGAGCGTGATGGTTGAACCTTTCGGCCAGGCCACTCAAAAGCTGAAAAATTTACCGGCAGAATTTCAGATTGGTTATATCGGCGACTATGGCGGACTAGAAATGTTCAAAGTGAACTGCAATGCAGTGCAAACTGCCTGCCAAAGCCAATCGGTGAAAAAGGGATAATAATGAAAAAAATCTACCTCGCCATGATCGTGATTTGTTGTATCTTTTCATCCTCTGCATGGGCATTAAATTGTTATAAAAACAATGCAGGCGGTGAGAGCCTGGTCACGACAACACTCCCGGCGTTCACCGTACCGGCCAATGCGCCGCAAGGGCAGAAGATTTGGGAAAGTGGAGATCTGCTGGTCACCGTTTACTGCGACAGCGCGACGCGAGACCATAATAAGTCCGTTGAGGACGACCCGTGGAGTGAGAATATTTACGCGTATATTCTGGACAGTTTCCATAATACGGATAGTCTGGTGACTAATAACCCTTACCTGGCGTTTGGGGTGACCTATAGCGGCATCGACTACGATACACCTGATATCAAAATCGATACCGGGGTATGTTTAGATAAGATGGATGACCATTCCCGAGCGTATTCCGTTGCTGCCTGTAACGGAACAACGATTAAGAAAAATGTCTCTTTTACGGTACGATTTCGTCTCTATGTTAAGTTAAAGGCCGTGCCTACAGAGCAGTTTAATTTCAGTTTTCCGGCTGTCACCGTGCTCACTTTTGATGGAGTCGGCGGAATCAACGTCATGCCTAACGCAAAAAACCTCCATTATGATATTAATGGTCTGTCAAATATTCATTTTCTTGATTGCGGGGTGAATATCAGAATTTACCCCGATAATCAGATCGTGAATTTTGGGCAATTTACTGAAAGAGAGGTAAATGGCAAGGCTCTCACAGCCCCGTTTAGCGTCTCGACGATTAAAGATGCCACTGCGGGATGTACGGAACAGTTTGACGTCACAACCAGTTTTTACACCACCGATACGCTTTATGATGAAACTCATCTGGACATGGGAAATGGCTTACTTATGCGAATCATCGATAAAGTGAATGGTGACATCACCTATAACCAGTATCAGCCCTTTGCGACCTATTCACCGGACGATACAATAACCACAACAATCACGCACGATTACACTGCTGAACTGACTGCTAAGGCCGGTGAGTCCATCACAATGGGCCCTTTTAGCAAAGATCTGATCGTGAAAATCAATTATCAATAGCACCATTCCATTCGCAGTGTCGCTTTTTCGACACTGCTATTTTTTTCCTACCCTATTAACACCCCGCCTGTAATATTTAGCGAAATGATATTTAAACAATAAGTTAAACCAACTTTAAATATTTCTTAATAACACACAGTTACAATTTTATTTAATATAATCCTTCGTGTAATGGACTCATGTTTACTTAAAACTCACCTCAGGATTATCTATGCATATTAAATCAAAAACACTTTTAGCCTTGACCATAGCCTCTTTTATTACCGCTAACGCATTTGCTGCGGATCAAGGCTCCGGAAAAATTACCTTTAAAGGCGTTGTGATTGATGCGCCATGCAATATCGCGCCTGACAGTGTAGATAAAGAGGTCGATCTCGGTCAGATTACGACTGCAGTCATCAATGCCAACAAAAAATCAACGGCGGTTCCGGTTGATATCAATCTGGAAAACTGCCAGCTTGATCCTGCAGATGAAACTGCAACCCCTGTCACCAAAGTGGACGTGACCTTCAGCAGCACCGCTACCGACACAACCGACACCAGCCTGATGAGCAACACCTATGCGGGCGGCGCACAGAACGTTGGCGTCCGTCTGCTGAATAACGCAGAGTCCCCAATCACCCTTGGCTCCGCTGAAACGGTTGATCTGTCAGCAGGCTCCGCCACGCAGACGCTGCATTTCAAAGCGCAGATGGAAGTGGCCAATGGTAAAACAGCAACGGCCGGCCAGGTTGAATCTACCGCGAATTACGTCCTGCTGTATAAATAAGCACACACCGTTAGATCTATTTCGGCTGGCAATATATTTGCCAGCCATTGCCGTAATTTTATTTGAGAGCTGAATGATGAAATACAGTTCACTATGGATCATCATCGCAGGCTTTCTTACGCCCCTTCCTCTGCTTGCCGTTGAATTTAACATTAATGCCATCGATAAAGATCAACGCAGCAATATTGATTTATCACAATTCAAAGATAAAAGCCGTGTTGCTCCGGGAAACTATTTCGTTACCGTTTCAATAAATAAGACCCCGCTTGCTAACGGCTGGCAGTTGGCCTGGCAAAAAAAAGATGACACTACGGAAGTCTGCATTCCGGCAGATCTGGCGGATGCGTTCGGTCTGGACGATAAGTTCCGCAGCATGCTTACGGAAAACGCGGGCTGCGTCGATTTTTCCGCGCTGCCTCAGATTCATTTCGAGTTTTTCCAGGCGACCCAAACGCTTGAGGTCACCCTCCCTCAGGCCTGGCTGCAGTATCGCGCCACGAACTGGATGCCGCCCGCCACCTGGGACAACGGTATCGCTGGCCTACTGCTGGACTACAATCTTTTCGCCAGCCGCTATCAGCCTGATGACGGTTCAGACAGTGAAAACCTCAATACCTACGGCACCGCCGGGGCTAACCTGGGAGCCTGGCGCCTGCGCGGGGATTATCAGTACGCGTTCACGCGGACGGAAGAGGGCTCTCAGAGCGAGGGGCGTTTGTCCCGGGCTTACCTGTTTCGTCCTCTGCCCGCACTGAGGTCAAAGCTGACGCTGGGTGAATCTGATTTCCAGTCTGATATTTTCGACGGTTTTTCCTATACGGGGGCTTCGCTCATCAGCGACGAACGCATGCTGCCGTGGTCGCTGCGCGGTTATGCCCCTCAAGTCTCCGGCATCGCGCAAACCAACGCGACCGTGACGGTCAGTCAGGCTGGCAGGATCATTTATCAGACCAAGGTTCCGCCCGGTCCGTTCGTTATTCAGGATATTAATCAATCGGTACAGGGCACGCTGGACGTCAACGTCACGGAAGAAGACGGCCGCATAAGCACCTTCCAGGTTTCTGCTGCTTCAGTCCCCTTCCTGACCCGAAAAGGTCAGATTCGCTATAAGATAGCGGGCGGTAAAGCCCGTCAGGACAGCTCGCACCATGTTGAAAACGAGGCCTTTTTAAGCAGCGAATTCTCTTGGGGGATGTTGTCCCAAACCTCCCTTTACGGCGGCGTGCTGAACAGCGGTAGTGACTACCGTGCGCTGGCGGCAGGGGTTGGACAAAACCTGACATGGCTTGGCGCGCTGTCGTTTGATGTCACTCAGGCCACCAGCCAGTGGGTCGGTGAAGTTAAACAGACCGGATACAGCTACCGAATCAACTACGGCAAGCGTTTCGATACCACCGGAAGCCAGCTCACGCTTGCCAGCTACCGCTACTCCGACAGCCGCTTTCTGAGCTATACCCGTTTTCTTGAAAAAGACCGGGATAGCGCAGAAACGGAAAAACAAACGCTCAGCATTACGGCGAGTCAGTACATACCCGCGCTGTCGCTGAATCTGTACCTCGGCATGCTGCGCCAGACGTGGTGGGAAAGAGCCCCTTCCACCACCGGAACACTCACGGCAGGATACAACTTCGACCTTGGCCGCTGGAAAAACCTCGGCGTGACGGCCTCGTGGAGCAAAACACATTATCAGGATCAGCGCGATGACACGCAGGTTTACCTCTCTCTGAGCGTCCCCCTCGATCCCGATCACCGACTCAATTATGACCTGAGAAACAGTGACACTACGCGTCAAACGCTCTCCTGGTATGACGCCTCAGACAGCGACAATACCTGGGGGATCTCCGCAGGTACCGAGAGCGAGAAAACTGATGCTGGCGCGCAGGTCAGCGCGAACTATCAGCATTATGCCGCGACGGGAGACCTGAACCTGTCGGGAAGTTACAAGGCCAATGAATACCGTTCAGTCAGCGCGAGCTGGAATGGCTCGTTCACCGCAACCGCCCACGGCGCGTCGCTTCATCGCCGGAGCTACGGCAACGAACCGCGCGTTATGGTCAGCACGGAGGGCGTCGGCAATATACCGCTGAACATGTCCCGCGATGCCACCAACACGTTTGGCATTGGCGTATTGCCTTCTTTTTCGAGCTATTTACCCGCCAGCGTGCAGGTCAATTTGAACTCGCTGCCAGAGGGGGTCGATGTCGATAACCGCGTCATTCGCTCCACCTGGACCGAGGGCGCAATCGGTTATCGGCTGATTGCCTCCCGTCAGGGTCAGGATATTGCCGGGATCGTGCGTACCGCCAGCGGCACGCCGCCGCTCGGCGCACAGGTGCGCGAGCAGGATTCCGGCAAAGAGGTGGGCATCGTCGCTCAGGACGGGCATCTCTGGCTGGGCGCGGTAAAAGCGGAACAACACTTTACGGTCACGTGGGGAGGCGATCGGCAGTGTCATTTCTCTCTGCCAGCCTCTCTGGAAAACACCACGCAGCTGATGCTGCCCTGCCAGTAAATGATCATGATGAAACCACACGCGTATTTAACAGCACTTCTTTTTTGCTACGCCAGCGCCTCACAGGCGGCGATTAACCTGGACAGGACGCGCATCGTCTTTCCCGAAAGCGATAAAGCCAGCAGCCTGACCGTCGAAAACCAGAGCAAGTCCCTCCCCTACCTTGCCCTCGCCTGGGTGGAAAATCAGGAAGGCCGCAAAGAGGAACACCATTTTATGGTCCTGCCGCCCATTCAACGCATTGAACCCGGCACCTCGTCACAGGTGCGGATCGTGAAGCAGGCCGCGACGCAACAGTTGCCCAAGGACCGCGAAACCTTGTTCTTCTTTAATTTGCGCGAAGTTCCCCCCAAAAGTGCCAATCTGAAAGAGGCGCGCAGCGTTATGCAGGTCGCCATGCAGAGCCGCATCAAACTGTTCTGGCGTCCGGAAGCCATCCGCAAAGCGCCGGGTGTGGAGACGGAAATGCAGCTGGCGGTGACGCTCTCAGGCCAAACCCTGCACCTTAAAAACCCTACGCCCTATTACATTACGCTGGCGTGGCTGAGCAATAACGGAAAAACGATGATGCCCGGCTTCGACAGCCTGATGATCGGCCCGTTTGCGACCAGTACCCTGACGCTGAGTGAATCAGAAGGATCGGGCTATAGCCTGGGTTATATTGATGATTATGGTGCGCTACGCAAGGTCAATCTACGCTGTTCCGGCTCATCTCCATGTACGCTGACGCCGCGTAAGGCAGGATAAGATGCGAGCTCTCGTTAAGCTATTCTGGCTGATACTGCTGATGTTGCCGCTTAAGCAGGCCCTGGCCCTGAACTGTTACCTTGCCTCGCAAAACGGTCCGGTCGAGCAAACCCAAACGGTGTCTGAATTTTCGATCCCCAGCAATGCAACGGTTGGGCAAAAGATCTGGGAATCCAGCGACATCAAGATCCCGGTTTACTGCGACAGGAATACCGCCTCAAATCATGAGAATGAAGATGTGTTCGCCTGGGTGAACCCTTATCCGTCAGCGTCGGATCCTTACTACGAACTGGGTGTAACTTACGAAGGCGCAGATTACGATGCCATCGGACAAACCTACGGCGTTGATACCCGTCAGTGTCTGGATAACAACAGCCTGAGCAATTATACGGCTGAACAGATAAGAGCGATGGGCTGGGAGAACTACGTCTGTTCAGGCAATCCATCGGATGTCCATACCTCCCGAACGTTTGCGGCGCGCTTCAGACTCTACGTTAAGCTCAAAGCGATACCGCCTCAGGGTTACGTCAGTACGCTGGGGGATTACATCGTCGTACAGTTTGACGGCAAAGGCGGCGTAAATGCCCTTTGGGATGCGAAAAACCTCAAATATCATATCAACGGACTGGAGAACATCAAGGTGCTGGACTGCGGGGCAACGTTCAGTATTTATCCTGAAAATCAGGAGATTGATTTTGGTACCTTCAGCGCGCGGGATATTGTGAATCAGGGAACGCGCACGCGAACCTTCACGGTGAAAACGAGCAAAGTGCAGGACGCGCAGTGTTCAGACGGGTTTAAGATCGACTCGTCGTTCTATACCGATAACGAACTCACGGCCAATGACACGGCACTTCTGATCGGTAATGGTTTAAAGCTGCGTATTTTGAACGGGACACAGCCCTATACCTTCAATCAGTATGACGAGTATGCTGATTTTACCGGTTCGGTGCTGCAGCTCGAGACCGCTTACACCGCCGAGCTTTCACACGCCGAAGGGTTGGGTATTGACTCAGGTCCTTTTGAAACCGTCGTGCTGTTCAAAATCAACTATCACTAGAAACAAAAAAGCCGGGTTTCCCCGGCTTTTTCACATCAGCAATCTCAGCTGGCTTTGCGCTCGTGCGCCTGACGATACTCGACCAGATCTTCAATCGTCACCACCGGCATGTTGTGCAGACGCGCAAAGGTGATGCACTCCGGCGCGCGCGCCATGGTGCCATCATCGTTGGTCAGTTCACACAGTACACCAGCAGGTTTGAAGCCTGCCAGCGTCACCAGGTCGATAGTCGCTTCGGTGTGGCCGCCACGGGTCAAAACGCCGCCCGCCTGCGCACGCAGTGGGAAGACGTGGCCTGGACGATGCAGATCGGATGGCTTCGCACCGTCTGCAATCGCTGCACGTACGGTGGTCAGACGGTCAGCCGCAGACACACCGGTGGTCACGCCATGCGCCGCTTCAATGGTCACGGTAAAACCGGTACCAAAGGCGCTGGTGTTGTTTTCGACCATCATCGGCAGGTCAAGCTGCTTACGACGGTCTTCGTTAATACACAGGCATACGATGCCGCTACCGTGACGGATGGTCAGCGCCATCTGTTCAACGGTCATGTTTTCGGCGGCGAAAATCATATCGCCTTCGTTTTCACGGTTTTCATCGTCAAGCACCATCACACCGCGGCCTTCGCGCAGTGCATCCAGTGCATGTTCAACACGTTGAGTTGAAGTGCCAAAAGAGGAAAGTAGCGTCTGATTCATGGTAAAAAAACCTCATTAACATTATGGTTACCAGAATCAGGGCAGTCTTAGGAGCGCCGTACAAGCGGCAAAAAGATAACGTGAGCGGGCCCATGCCCGACTGGATCGTTACTCTCTCCCATCCGGACTCTAACCGTCGGCCCCGGAATTACACCGGATCTGCTGACCTTTGAGTATTCACCCAAAGCGCTCGCGGGCTTTCAGCGTTAAGCTGATTTACCGCCGGTGGGGAATTTCGCCCCGCCCTGAGAATAAGCGAGATAACTATAACGCTATTGATTATCCTGGGCAATGCATAAGCATCAAACAATTTTGTTTACCCCGGGGATGACGCGCTACAATGGACACTAACATCTTTCCATCAAGGGAAACGACAATGATTGACCCAAAGAAAATTGAGCAAATTGCGCGTCAGGTTCACGAGTCCATGCCAAAAGGCATTCGTGAATTTGGTGATGACGTTGAGAAGAAAATCCGCCAGACGCTGCAGGCACAGTTAGTTCGCCTTGATTTAGTGAGCCGCGAAGAGTTTGACGTGCAGACGCAAGTTCTGCTGCGCACCCGCGAAAAGCTGGCGCTGCTGGAACAGCGTTTGACCGAGCTGGAAAACCGCAATACCCCGGAAGAAGTGAAGCCGGCACCGGCGATTCCACCGGTGGATGACCAGGAGTAAGTGCGGCCTGTTGTGCCCGGTGGCGGCTACGCCTTACCGGGCCTACATGAATGCGCAGGTCGGGTAAGGCGCAGCCGCCACCCGACATAAAAAAACGGGCCAAATGGCCCGTTTTTTACTGACTGTCTTTTTGGATCTTCTTAATGATGTTGGTGGTTGAACACCCGTCCTCAAAGTTGAGCACCATCACTTCACCGCCGTTGGCCCAGACCTCTTCGCTCCCCGCGATTTGCTCCGGTTTGTAATCCCCGCCTTTCACCAGCAGGTCCGGCAGAATACCGGCAATCAGGCGCTGCGGCGTGTCTTCTTCAAACGACACCACCCAGTCCACGGCTTCCAGCGCGCCGAGCACGATCATACGCTGCTCCAGCGGGTTCACCGGACGCGTTTCACCCTTCAGGCGTTTCGTCGACGCATCGCTGTTGACCGCCACAATCAGGCGATCGCCCAGCTTGCGTGCATTTGCCAGATACGAAACGTGGCCCGCGTGCAGGATGTCGAACACGCCGTTGGTCATCACCACTTTTTCACCACGCTTACGCGCCGCGGCAACGGCCACCTTCAGCTCGTCTTCGCTCATGACGCCAAAACCGGTATCGGCACGACCGCGCACGGCGTTTTCCAGCTCGATAGGCGAAACGGTAGACGTCCCGAGCTTACCGACCACCACGCCCGCCGCCGCGTTCGCAAAGTAGCACGCTTCTTCGAGGGAATTACCCGCCGCCAGCGTCGCCGCCAGCACGCCAATCACCGTATCACCGGCACCGGTTACGTCGTACACTTCTTGCGCCTGGGTTGGCATATGCAGCGGCGCTTTGCCCGGCTGCAGCAGCGTCATCCCCTGCTCGGAGCGGGTCACCAGCAGCGCGGACAGTTCAAAGTCAGCAATGATCTTCATGCCGCGCTCAACCAGTTCCTCCTCGGTTTTGCACTTGCCCGCCACCGCTTCAAACTCGGAGAGGTTTGGCGTCAGCAGCGTCGCGCCGCGATAGCGCTCAAAATCGGTTCCTTTCGGGTCGATCAGCACCGGCACGTTGGCTTTACGCGCCAGCTTAATCATCGTCTGTACGCTTGCCAGCGCACCTTTCGCATAGTCGGACAGCACCAGCGCGCCAATATTGTCCAGCGCCTGGTTGATACGCTCGTGCAGCGGCTCAGGATCGACGCCCTCAAAACCTTCTTCAAAGTCGAGGCGGATCAGCTGCTGGTTGCGCGACAGCACGCGCAGCTTGGTGATGGTCGGGTGGGTCGGAACAGAAACGAAATCGCACTTCACGTTCACGTCCGCCAGCGACTTGCTCAACGCGCGCGCCGCATCGTCGATGCCGGTCAGGCCCACCAGACGCGAATGCGCGCCCAGAGAGGCTATGTTCATCGCCACGTTTGCCGCGCCGCCGGGACGCTCTTCAATGGTGTCGACCTTAACCACCGGTACCGGTGCTTCCGGAGAGATGCGGCTGGTCGGGCCGTACCAGTAGCGATCCAGCATCACATCCCCAACAACCATTACCCCAGCACGTTCAAACTCTGGCAGTGTTACTTTCATTCCTGACTCCAGAAAGATTCACAATTTGCGCGCGATAATATCACACTTGATTTTTTACGCACGGTTCCACCAGCCACTTCTGCCAGCTGGCCGTTACCTGAGCGCGTTCAGCGATGAAACAGTCCAGCGCCACGTGCCCCGGCTGCTCCTGCAAGGCCAGGTGATGCAGCTCGTCGCGCAGCGTGGTGTAGGCGCGGGTTAAGGCCTGCGCCTCCTGCTCGTCCATAATGTCGTTTTGCGCCAACAGTTCCAGAATGCGCACGTTATCCGACCAGCGCGTCAGCTTCGGCTTGTCGTGCGCGTGCAGCAGCACCAGATACTGGGTAATAAACTCAATATCGGTAATCCCGCCCTCGTCGGCTTTAATATCAAAGCGATCGCGATGCTTATTGCCTAAGTGCGCACGCATTTTCTCGCGCATTTCGCGCACTTCGGTCTGCAACGTACTGCCTTCACGCGGGGTGGTCATGACCTCTTTGCGGATGACGTCAAACTGCGTTTTGAGCTGCGGATCGCCATACACCACGCGGGCGCGCACCAGCGCCTGATGCTCCCACGTCCAGGCCTCATTCTTCTGGTAATCGGCGAAGGATTCCGTTGAGGTCACCAGCATGCCCGCCGCGCCTGACGGACGCAGACGCGCATCCACTTCATACAAAATACCCGACGAGGTGCGGGTACTGAACAGGTGCATGATGCGCTGCGCCAGACGCAGGTAGAACTGGCGCCCGTCAATTTCACGCTCGCCGTCGGTCATCACGTCAACCGGGCAATCGTGCAGGAAAATAAGATCGAGATCAGAACTGTATCCCAGCTCCCAGCCGCCAAGCTTACCGTAGCCCACCACCGCGAAGCCACGCCCCTCGCGGTCGGCCAGGTGTTTCGGCTGGCCGTAGCGCGCCACCATCTGCACCCACGCCTGATGCACTACCGCGTCGATAATCGCTTCCGCAAGCCAGGTTAAGTGATCGCTCACTTTCATCACCGGCAGCGTTCCGGCGATATCCGCCGCCGCCACGCGCAGCATCTGCGCCTGCTTAAACTGGCGAAGCGCCTCAAGCTGTTGCTCTTCATCTTCTTCCGGCACGCGCAGCAGATACTGACGCAGCTCGTCGCGGTAGGCATCCGTCGCCGTGGGCTGATACAGCGTGTTCGGGTCGAGCAGCTCATCCAGCAGCAGCGGGTAACGTGCCAGCTTGTTCGCCACCATCGGCGACGCGGCACAGAGGGAAATCAGATGCTTGAGCGCCCCCGGAAACTCGCTCAGGAGCTCCAGATAGGTGGTACGCGTGATAATCCCGCTCAGCAGCGGCATCATGCGCGACAGCGGCACCGGCGCGTCCGCCCGCGAGCAGACCTCGCTCAGCAGGTGCGGCATCAGGTGATCCAGCACCTGACGACCGCGCGGGCCAATGGCGCGTTTGTTCAGTTCGAGACGGAAATCCGCGATCAGCGCCACCACGCGATGGCGCGCGTCGTCGGTTAAGTGCGTCAGCACCGGCGTGGTGTCATCTTCCTGAAGCGCGTCCTGCCACAGCTCGCGCCAGTGTTCGGAGAGCGCATCGTCCTGCGACTCACTTTCGTCATCACCGATCAGGTCGTTAAAGATGCGGCGCACGCCTGCCATATGGGCATCGAGCCGTTCGGTCAGCATTGACCAGTCTTGCACGCGCATTCCCCAGGCCAGACGCGCCCGGTTCAGGTCGTCGCCCGGCAGGGTCTGGGTCTGTTCGTCATTGATACTTTGCAGCAGATTTTCCAGACGGCGCAGGAACAGATAGGCCTCGCGCAGGGTTTGCGCGTCGCCTTCCGGCAGCAGGTGCAGCTGCTCGATGGCGCTCAGCGTCGGCAACAGCGAGCGGGACTGCAGCGATGGCTCGCGCCCGCCGCGAATAAGCTGGAAGACTTGCACGATAAATTCAATTTCGCGAATGCCGCCCGCGCCGAGCTTGATGTTGTCCTTCAGACCGCGACGGCGCACCTCGCGGGCGATCATCCCTTTCATATTACGCAGGGACTGGATCACGCTGAAGTCGATATAGCGACGGAACACGAACGGGCGCAGCATGGCGCGCAGCTCGTTGGCGTAAGCGTCGTCGCTGTCGCCCATGATCCGCGCTTTGACCATCGCGTAGCGCTCCCAGTCGCGCCCCTGCTCCTGGTAGTAATCTTCCAGCGCGGCAAAGCTCAGCACCAGCGGGCCGCTGTCGCCAAACGGACGCAGGCGCATGTCCACGCGGTAGACAAAACCGTCCTGCGTGGGCTGGTCCAGCGCCTTAATCAGACGCTGGCCGAGGCGGGTAAAGAACTGGGCGTTGTCCAGCTCGCGTCGGCCGCCGCGCGTGGAGCCGTTCTCGGGCCAGGCAAAAATCAGGTCGATGTCGGAGGAGAAGTTCAGCTCACAGCCGCCGAGCTTGCCCATTCCCAGAATCAACAGCGGCTGAGGAACCCCTTCCTCGCTGCACGGCGTACCCCACTCTTTACAGCAGGCGGCGTAGAGCCAGTCGCGCGCGGCGACAATCAGCGTTTGCGCCAGCTCGCTTAGCTGCTGCAAGGTGCTCTCTTCGCTTACCAGCGCCAGGGACTGCGCCCAGGCGATACGCACCATGACCCGACGTCGGAACTGGCGCAGCACGCGCATCAGCGTCACCTCATCCGCTACATCTTCGAGTGCGGTTTGCAGCCAGCCGGCATAATGTCGCCACTCGTCCGCCTGTGGCGGTGCGTTCTCAAGCTCTGCCAGCCAGTCCGGGTTGGCGGCGATACTTTCCTGCACAAAATCACTGAAGGCGAGCACGCGCTTTGCCTGCTCGCTTAACGATGAGGCCGGTAATGACTCGGGCAGACGTTCGCAAACGGTCTGCCACTGCTGCTGTAATTGCGAAGAAAGCGGCATTATTGGGGTTCCTTGCCAGAGTTAACGTTTTCCGCTGTGCAGCCAGAACGGCTCCTGCGAAATGGCCTCGTTACGGAAATGCTCAATCTCAATATGCTGGCGGGTTTCAATGGCGTGTTTCAGCCCCTGCCAGTTCTCCAGCCAGGCCTGCGCCTTCACGCCGTCATAGGCACCGGACAGCAGCACCATGCTGTCGATATTACGCGAAAGACGGGGAAGCTGATCGCCATACTGATCGCCCAGCGGGTAGGCAAACGTGGTCTTCAGTTCGGCGGCATGGCGGGAAAGATGAATATCCGCGAAACGTTTGAAGTTTTCCGCGATTTTGGTTTGCGCTTTTGCATCCAGGAAAGAACGCCAGCCGCGCGTCACCAGAAACTCGGTCAGCGCCAGTTTTGCCGTGGCGGTTTGCGGGCTGTAGATCGCCGTTTGCGCGGATACGTCCGAGAGCATCAGCGCTTCGGTTTGCGTCAGCAGATCGCGTAAGTGAGCACTCGCTTTGCGAGGAACGATACCGCCGAACAACGCAAGGGTATGACGCACTAGGGCAACAGCCGCCAGCACGTGGGATTTCGCGTTTTTCACATTACGCACCCACAGCTCTTCGTGGTACTGCCACTGGGAAAGCGCCAGCTCCAGCGCGGCTTCCAGACCCTGTTCAACGCTGGCTTTCGGCGCAACGTGCAAAATGGTCGTCTCTTTCAGCACGCGCGGCGCATTCCCCGCCGCCAGGTGGTAGCCGCGCGCGGCTTTGCTCAGGCTTCCCTGCCGCAGTCCAGACTGGTTCACCAGCTTGCGAGCCAGTTTCAGCACGTCGTTGGCGTCACCTTCCAGCAGTTCAAGCTCCAGTTCGCAAATCGGTTCCTGGAACTCCCCCGCCTTCACCTCGCCCAGATCGAGGGCGATTTCAATGCGGCTTTTGCCTTCCGTCACCAGCCATTTCTCGCGCCAGAAATCGGTGCTGAACAGCGGCTGTACTTCTGCGGATAAGGTTGCCGGGAGTTTGCCTTCCGGCCAGACCTCAGCCGGAAAACGTTCAAGCTCAAGTTCTGGCTTATTGATGTCGATATTGTATTCCGGACGCTGGTGCAAACCGCCCACCACGCGACCGGCAATTTTCATCGTCATCTCGTAGCGCCCGCTCGCGCCACGGATGCGCAGGCCCATATCGTGACGACGCAGCCAGTTATCCGGCGTTTCGTAATAGATATTAAGCAGTTGTACCGGTTCATGGTGTTCGCCGGAAAGCGTGTGCAGATGCTGACGGAGCGCGTCAACGCTGTCTTTTTCGACGATAAACTTTAATTCGATTTCTTGTGCCATAGCCTTGTACTTTTGCCTGCGTCACAGACGCGTCGATGAAGGCGAACTTCCTCGCCATTTGTTTGTCAGTACATAGTATTTTGCGCCAAATTGCCACGCAATGAGCAATTTGACGGGCGTAAAAGTTTGAAGAGGTGGAAATCACGACACAGATGATTCCGATTGATGACGAATCCTTTGCGTAGAGACACTGATACCACTACTATCGTTCCACTATTTATGAAAATAACGACTGATATGCTTAAATTACGCCTGATTGGACTTACTTTACTCGCTTTTAGCGCCGCAACCGCGGTCCACGCTGAAGAGAAGCGTTACGTTTCTGATGAACTGAACACCTGGGTACGCAGTGGCCCTGGGGACAATTATCGCCTCGTGGGCACGGTAAATGCCGGCGAGGAAGTGGTTCTGTTACAAACCAATGCAGACACCAACTACGGTCAGGTACGCGACAGTTCCGGTCGCACCTCCTGGATCCCGCTGAAAGAGCTGAGCAACGTGCCAAGCCTGCGCACCCGCGTACCGGACCTGGAAAACCAGGTGAAAACCCTGACCGATAAGCTGACCAACATCGATAACACCTGGAACCAGCGCACGGCAGAAATGCAGCAGAAAGTGGCCCAGAGCGATGGTGTGATAAACGGTTTGAAGGAAGAGAACCAGAAGCTGAAAAACGAGCTGATTGTCGCGCAGAAGAAAGTGAATGCCGCCAACCTGCAGCTTGATGACAAACAGCGCACCATCATCATGCAGTGGTTCATGTATGGCGGCGGCGTGCTGGGCGTCGGTCTGGTGCTGGGTCTGGTGCTGCCAATGCTGATCCCAAGCCGTAAGCGCAAAGACCGCTGGATGAACTAACTCGTCTTCTCTGCCACACTTACGTATTATCTTGCGAAAAGAGAAAACGGGAGCGTTGGTGTGAAGAGTTATCTGGTCGGTGGTGCGGTACGTGATGCGTTGTTAGGTCTGCCGGTCAAAGATAAAGACTGGGTGGTGGTGGGTGCCACCCCCGAAGAGATGCTCGACGCGGGCTACCAGCAGGTAGGCCGCGATTTTCCCGTTTTTCTTCATCCTAAAAGCCGCGAAGAGTACGCCCTGGCGCGTACCGAACGAAAATCCGGCTCTGGCTATACCGGCTTTACCTGCTACGCCGCCCCGGATGTGACGCTGGAGCAGGATCTGCTGCGCCGCGATCTCACCATCAACGCCCTTGCGCAGGACGAGCACGGCCAGATCATTGATGCCTACGGCGGTCAGGACGATCTGCGCGACCGTCTTTTACGTCACGTTTCCCCGGCTTTTTCTGAAGATCCGCTCCGCGTGCTGCGCGTGGCACGTTTCGCCGCGCGTTATGCGCATCTCAGTTTCCGTATCGCTGATGAAACCATGGCGCTGATGACCGCGATGACCGAAGCGGGCGAACTGGAACACCTCACGCCAGAACGCGTCTGGAAAGAGACGGAAAACGCCCTCACGACCCGCAACCCGCAGGTCTTTTTCCAGGTGCTGCGCGACTGTGGCGCGCTGAAAGTACTGTTCCCGGAAATCGACGTGCTGTTTGGCGTCCCCGCCCCGGCGAAATGGCACCCGGAAATTGATACCGGTATTCATACCCTGATGACGCTCAGCATGGCCGCCATGCTCAGCCCGGACGTGGACGTGCGTTTTTCCACTCTGTGCCACGATCTCGGCAAAGGGTTAACGCCGAAGGAGTTCTGGCCGCGCCACCACGGGCACGGCCCGGCTGGAGTTAAGCTGGTCGAGGGGCTGTGTCAGCGCCTGCGCGTGCCAAATGAGATCCGCGACCTGGCAAAACTGGTGGCAGAGTTCCACGATCTCATCCATACCTTCCCGATCCTGAAACCGGCCACCATCGTTAAGCTGTTCGATAATATCGACGCCTGGCGTAAACCCCAGCGCGTGGAGCAGATCGCCCTGACCAGCGAAGCCGACGTGCGCGGTCGCACCGGGTTTGAGGCGTGCGATTACCCACAAGGCCGTTTGCTGCGCGAAGCCTGGGACGTGGCGAAAGCCGTACCCACGAAAGATGTTGTTGAAGCAGGATTCAAAGGACCGGAAATTCGGGAAGAGTTGACGAAACGCAGGATAGAAGCCGTTGCGGCATGGAAGGAAAAGCGTTGCCCTCAGCCAAAAGACTGAGGGCCGTTGGTCATCAGAAGAAGACCACGTACACCGCAGCCGCGACGATAAAGCGGTAGATCGCGAACGGAATGAACGAGATACGCTTGATCAGCTGCAGGAAAGTTTTGATGGCGATCAGCGCCACGATAAAGGCGGTGATGAAGCCCACGGCGAACATCGGAATGTCGCCAGCCGTCAGGAAGTGATAGCTCTTATAGACGTCGAGTACGGTAGCGCCCATCATCATCGGCACCGCCAGCAGGAATGAAAATTCCGACGCGGCATAACGGCTCACACCCATCAGCATACCACCAGAAATGGTCGCCCCTGAACGCGAGAAGCCCGGCCACAGCGCCAGACACTGGAAGCAACCAATGATAAACGCCTGACGGTAGGTCATATCATCCAGACCTTCCGCACGCGGGGTTTTAGGTTTCAGCACTTCTGCTGCAATCAGCAGGAAACCGCCGACCACCAGCGCATACATCACGTTAATCGGGTTAAACAGCGATTTGATGGTGTCGTGGAATACCAGCCCCAGCACGACCGCCGGGACCATGCCGAGCAGAATGTGAATCAGCGTCAGACGGCCCTTGCCTTCCCCTTCACGCTGCGGCAAACGTCCAAAGTGGATGCCGATCAGGCCAAACAGACGACGCCAGAACATCACCACAACCGCCAGAATAGAACCCAGCTGAATCACCACTTCGAACGTCTTTGCGGTATCGCCCTCAAAGCCCAGCAGATGGCCGACGATAATCATATGGCCCGTACTGGAAACCGGCAAAAACTCCGTCAATCCTTCGACCACACCCAGTATTGCCGCCACCAGCAGCGAGTGCATATCGCTCATCTATAAACCCCTAAAAAGATATAAAAAAACGGTGTCCCACGTGGACAACCGTGAAAGATACAGCTTTATGACCGGTATAACCTAAAATGGTTTAGCGATTATGACGTTAAATCTTTGCTTTCAGATTATTGCCACGCTCGATAATCACGCCTACGTTGGCGGCGCGGGCTACCGCACCCGGTTTGCTTAACTTGATGCGTACCCATGGTGAGTTAAATTTGGTCAGCAGCAGCTCCGCCACCTCTTCCGCCACGCGTTCCACCAGCGCGAAACGCTGCCCTTCCACGTGCCCCACGACCGCATCACTGATGTCGGCATAGCTCAGACAGTCATTCACATCGTCGCTTTTTGCCGACGCGCGGTTATCCCAGCCCATTTCGATATCGAACACCAGCTTCTGCTCGATGGTCTGTTCCCAGTCGTAAACACCAATAGTGGTGATTACCGAAAGTTGCTCTATAAATACAATATCCATCACGACCTGCCTGCTTTTTGGCTAAACCGGATACCACTTCCGGCGAATTATGCGTATTATCCACAGATGCTGAGAATACAGATACATTTTCAAAACGGAACAGCGTTATGAGTGCAATCGCGCCTGGAATGATTATCCTCGCCTACCTTTGCGGCTCAATCTCCAGCGCCATTCTGGTCTGCCGCATCGCCGGGTTACCTGACCCGCGCGAAAGTGGTTCCGGGAATCCGGGGGCGACCAATGTACTACGAATTGGCGGCAAGGGAGCAGCCGTAGCGGTTTTGATTTTTGATGTTCTGAAAGGGATGCTACCCGTCTGGGGCGCGTATGCGCTGGGCGTCACGCCGTTCTGGCTCGGTCTTATCGCCATCGCCGCCTGCGTCGGCCATATCTGGCCCGTTTTCTTTGGTTTTAAAGGCGGAAAAGGCGTTGCGACGGCCTTCGGTGCGATTGCACCTATCGGCTGGGATCTCACCGGCGTAATGGCCGGGACCTGGCTGCTCACCATTCTTCTGAGCGGCTACTCGTCGCTGGGCGCGATCGTCAGCGCGCTGATTGCCCCGTTCTACGTCTGGTGGTTTAAACCCCAGTTCACCTTCCCGGTGTCGATGCTCTCCTGCCTGATCCTGCTGCGCCATCACGACAACATTCAGCGCCTGTGGCGTCGTCAGGAAACCAAGATTTGGACGAAGCTCAAGCGTAAGAAGAAAGACGCTAAATAAAGCGTTCGTTATGCCTTATAACCAAATGTGATTTTGGTCACCTTCTGCCTGTGGTAACTGTTAGAGACACAACACAACCACACAAAAAGAAAAATGGCAGAAATCACAGATACAACTCCCCTTTCAACGGCAGGAAGCACCCCGGATGGCGACATCAAGTGGGTGCGCAGCGCATCGGACGTTTCACGTCTGGTTAACGACGGCTCTCAGGGCCGGGCCAACGCCCGTATCGTGGTCGGTATCGCGCTGGGCGGTATTTTCCTCGACGCGTACGATCTCGGCGCACTGGCGTTTGGCATCAAGGACATTACCCGCGAATTCAATTTAACCCCTGCAGGCACAGGGATGGTGGCGTCGGCCATTACCTTTGGTGCCATCGTCGGGGCGCTGCTCGGCGGCTATCTCACGGATAAAATCGGGCGCTACCGCGTGTTTATGGCCGATATGGTCTTCTTTGTCGTCGCCGCTATCGCCTGTGCGCTGGCTCCGAACGAATATGTGCTGGCGGGCGCGCGCTTTGTGATGGGGCTCGGCGTGGGGATCGACCTTCCCGTGGCGATGGCGTTTCTCAGCGAGTTCGCCAGACTGAAAGGGCCGGGAAACAAAGCTTCCAGCGTCGCGATGTGGTGCCCTACCTGGTATGCGGCCATCAGCGTCTCCTACCTGCTGGTGCTATTCTTCTACGCCGTGCTGCCGGAAAACCACAGCGACTGGCTCTGGCGCCTGATCCTCGGCTTTGGCGCGGTGCCCGCGCTGGTGATAATCGGCATTCGCAGCCGCTACATGAGCGAGTCTCCGGTCTGGGCGGCGAATCAGGGCAACCTGAAAGAGGCGGCATCCATTTTGCGGCAGTCGTACAACATCAACGCCCACGTGCCGCAGGATGCCCTTGACCAGCCCGCGCCGGTGGTTAACAAGGCAAAATGGTCGAACTACCTCAACCTGTTCCGGGGCATTTATCTGCGGCGTACCACCCTCGCCACGCTGCTGTCGGTGGTCTCCTCGTTTGCCTACAACGCCGTGGCCTTTGGCCTGCCGGTGATTATTTCAAGCTTCTTCGTGCAGTCGATGCTCACCACCATTTTGATCTCGCTGGTGCTTAACCTGCTGTTTGCGTTTGTTGGCGGATTACTGGCGGTGCGCTATGTTCCACGCTTCGGCGCGTGGCGGATGTCGCTCGCGGGCTATGCCTGCCAACTTGTGGCGCTGCTCGGGCTGGCGCTGATAGGCCGACCGGAAGGTGCCTCTGAAGGCGTGCTTGCTGTTTCGATGCTGGCGCTATTCCTGTTCGGTCAGGGCTTTGGCCCGGGTGCGCATACCATGACGTTTGCGTCATTGAGCTACCCGACCTCGCTGCGCGGCGTGGGCGTGGGTCTCAACCAGACGCTAATGCGCAGCAGCTCGACGCTGTCGCTATTCCTGTTCCCGCTGCTGGTTGCTTCGCTGGATACCGCCGTGTTCTGGGTGATTGCACTGGCACCGTTTATCGGCCTGGCGTCGCTGCTGGCGATCCGCTGGGAGCCGTCCGGGTATGATGTGGATGCGGAGGATTATCGGTAACGACAGGTCACTTCGGTGGGTTCCTCCCACCGAAGGGCACTTATAAATCGTCCAGCAGAGTTCGGGAGAGTTTTTTTAGCATCTCAAGCTCATCATCATTCATCCGCATACTGCAACGAATCTGGTCCGGCAGCGCCATCACCTGTTGTTTCAGTGCGTTAGCTTTTTCTGTCAGAACGACATTTTTCATCCTTTCATCCCCCACAACCGCGATACGGTTGAGAAATCCTTTTGCCTCAAGCTTTTGTACAAGCGGGGTCAATGTGCCCGAATCAAAAAACGTCTTATCGCTGAGATCGCGAAGTGGGATGTTGTCTTTCTCATAAAGCGCCATCAAAACAACGAATTGCGGATAGGTCAGATCCATCTCCTGCAGTAAGGGGCGATACTGGCGAACGAACGCATTGGTAACCGAGTAGAGCGAGAAGCAAAGTAAATCATCTAGCGTTTTGTTTTCTTTCATTTTTCTATCAACCCCGACTCTGTTGTCTAAAAATAATTATAAATAACGTTTGACTAAAAGTATCTTGCGCGCAAGTATTATATCGACAATTAAGTAGCGCGCTACTTAGTTATCTTATCCGTTCAAACACGTTTAAAGAGGTATCGTCATGAAAACATTAACCGCCATCCTGGTTTCTTCCGTCTTCGCGTCAGCCGCGGCATCCGCTCAAACCACCAATACCCCTACCCCGACCGCAGGCGTACAGGCATTTCTCAATGTTTTGAATTCTGGCAAGGGTAAACCAATGGAACAGATGACCCCTCAGGAAGCCCGCCAGGTACTGATCGGCGCGCAGCAAGGCGCAAAACTGCCGCCCGCTCAGGTTTCTGAAAAAACGATCCAGGTTAATGGCCAGGCGATCAAACTGAAAATAGTGAAACCTGAAAATGCCAGCGGCACGCTCCCGGCATTTATGTTCTTCCACGGCGGCGGCTGGGTGCTGGGTGATTTCCCAACCCATGAGCGTTTAATCCGCGACCTCGTTCGTGCGTCGGGTGCCGCAGCGGTTTACGTTGATTACACACCATCACCTGAGGCCCATTTCCCGGTGGCCATTCATCAGGCCTTTGAAGCGACAAAATGGGTAGCCGAGCACGGTCAGGAAATTGGCGTGGACGGTAGCCGTCTGGGTCTGGTCGGTAACAGCGTGGGCGGCAATATGGTGGCTTCCGTAGCGCTACAGGCAAAACAATTTAATGGGCCAAAAATTCGCTACAACGTCATGCTCTGGCCTGTGACCGATGCGAATTTTGATACTGCCTCGTATAACCAGTTCGAGAACGGCTATTTCCTGTCGAAAAACATGATGAAATGGTTCTGGGACAACTACACCACCAACGCAGCCGATCGCAACAATATCCTTGCCTCTCCGCTTCGCGCCAGCGCCGCGCAGTTGAAAGGCTTCCCGGAGACGCTGATTCAGACAGCAGAGCTGGACGTACTGCGGGATGAAGGTGAGGCATTCGGGCGTAAACTGGATGCGGCTGGCGTCCCGGTGACCGTCACGCGCTATAACGGCATGATCCACGATTACGGCCTGCTCAATCCACTGAGCGAAGAGCCTACGGTCAAGGTTGCCCTGGAACAGGCTGGCGCAGCGCTGCATGAGCACCTGAAATAACGGCATCGCGATGTTTGTCAGACAGCACGCCTCCCGGGCGTGCTTTTTTGTTTCGTCTTAACCGCCATCCATAAGCGACTCATATGACAGCCTTCATTTCCGCCAGGGCATACTGAAACGACCCCGATGATGAGCAGATGGATGCAGCATGTTAGCAGCTCAGGTCACTGATAATTCATACAAAGGCTGGCAGGCATCGCTTGCTCTGCAGTTTTGTCACACCCCTGAGAAAACCCTCCTGTACTCCGCTCATCACGTCGGGCCGCTCAGCGTTCAGCGTCCGTTTTACCCCGAAGGGGAAACCTGCCACCTTTATCTGCTTCACCCGCCCGGCGGGATTGTGGGCGGCGATACGCTGGACATTTCCGTTCGGCTGAACGCCAACAGCCACGCGCTTATTACCATGCCCGGCGCCAGCAAGTTCTATCGCAGCAGCGGCCCGCAGGCCCGTCTGAGCCAGCACTTTTATCTCGATGATGGATCCACGCTCGAGTGGCTGCCGCAGGACACCATTGTCTTTCCCGGCGCGAATGCCGCGCTGCGTTCCGTCTTCCACCTGAAGGCCTCCAGCACGCTGCTGGCGTGGGAGCTGTACTGCCTGGGGCGCCCGGTGATCGGTGAGACCTTCAGCCACGGTACGCTGGAGAGCCGCCTTGAGGTGTGGGTAGATGACGAGCCGCGCCTGATTGAGCGCCAGCATCTTAGCGACGGCGATCTCACGCCCGTCGCCGGGCATCCGTGGCTCGGCACGCTGCTGTTCTATCCGGCTGCCGATGATCACCTCGACGCGGTGCGCGAGCGGCTCGCGCCACTGGAAAATTATGCCGGGGCAACGCTCACCGATGGCCTGCTGTCGGTGCGTTTTCTCTCCCACGACAACCTGATTTGCCAGCGGGTGATGCGCGATATCTGGCAGTCGCTTCGCCCGCTCCTCACTACCAAAACCGCCTGTTCGCCGCGTATCTGGCAGACATAAGAGAAACGTTATGGAACTGACCCCCAGAGAAAAAGACAAGCTGTTGCTGTTTACCGCCGCGCTGGTTGCCGAACGCCGCCTTGCCCGCGGGGTAAAGCTCAACTACCCGGAATCGGTCGCGCTGATCAGCGCCTTCATTATGGAAGGCGCGCGCGATGGCGAAACCGTCGCCTCGCTGATGGAGGCGGGCCGCCACGTCCTGAGGCGCGACCAGGTAATGGAGGGCGTCCCGGAGATGATCCCGGATATTCAGGTGGAAGCCACCTTCCCGGACGGCTCCAAGCTCGTCACCGTCCACAATCCAATCGTCTAAGGAGCGCGTGATGATCCCAGGCGAATATCAGATCAAACCGGGCAATATCAGCTTTAACGTCGGACGGGAAACCCAAAGCGTGGTTGTCGAAAACCACGGCGACAGGCCCATTCAGGTCGGATCGCACTACCACTTTTACGAGGTCAATCCGGCGCTGAAGTTCGATCGGGAAGCCACAAAGGGCTACCGACTGAACATCCCGGCGGGCACCGCCGTGCGCTTCGAGCCCGGCCAGAAGCGGGAAGTGACGCTGGTGCAGGCCGCGGGTGCGCAGCGGATTTTCGGTTTTCGCGGTGACGTGATGGGAGAGGTGAAACATGGCTGAGATTTCACGCCGGGCGTATGCCGATATGTTCGGCCCCACCACGGGGGATAAAGTCCGGCTGGCCGATAGCGAGCTGTGGATCGAAGTGGAGGACGATCTCACGATCTACGGCGAAGAAGTCAAATTCGGCGGCGGGAAGGTGATCCGCGACGGCATGGGCCAGGGGCAGATGACCGCTGACGCCTGCGTGGATCTGGTTCTCACCAACGCGCTGATCGTCGATCACTGGGGGATCGTGAAGGCCGATATCGGCGTCAAGAACGGGCGGATCTTCGCCGTGGGCAAAGCCGGGAACCCGGACATTCAGCCCGGCGTGACGATCCCGATTGGTGCGGCAACGGAAGTGATTGCCGCCGAGGGGAAGATCGTCACCGCTGGCGGGATCGACACCCACATCCACTGGATCTGCCCGCAGCAGGCGGAAGAGGCGCTGGTCTCCGGCGTCACCACCATGATCGGTGGCGGCACCGGACCGGCGGCGGGCACCAACGCCACCACCTGTACGCCAGGACCGTGGTATATCGCCCGCATGCTGCAGGCTGCCGATACGCTGCCGGTGAATATCGGCCTGCTCGGCAAAGGTAACGGCTCCAACCCGAACGCCCTGCGCGAGCAGATTGCCGCCGGTGCTATCGGGCTGAAAATTCACGAAGACTGGGGCGCGACGCCTGCGGCGATCAACTGCTCGCTGGAGGTCGCTGACGAGATGGATATTCAGGTGGCGTTGCACAGCGACACGCTGAACGAATCCGGTTTTGTCGAAGACACGCTGGCGGCTATAGGCGGGCGAACCATCCACACTTTCCACACCGAAGGGGCGGGCGGCGGCCACGCGCCGGATATTATCACCGCCTGTGCACACCCGAATATTCTGCCCTCCTCCACCAATCCGACGCTGCCCTACACGGTCAATACCATCGACGAGCATCTCGACATGCTGATGGTCTGCCACCACCTTGACCCGGATATCGCCGAGGACGTGGCGTTTGCGGAATCCCGCATTCGTCGAGAAACCATCGCCGCTGAAGACGTGCTGCACGACATCGGCGCGTTCTCGCTCACCTCGTCAGATTCGCAGGCCATGGGCCGCGTCGGGGAAGTGATTATCCGCACCTGGCAGGTGGCGCACCGCATGAAGGTCCAGCGCGGCGCGCTGCCGGAAGAGACCGGCGAGAACGACAACTTCCGCGTGAAGCGCTACGTCGCCAAATACACCATTAACCCGGCGCTCACCCACGGCATTGCCCACGAAGTCGGTTCGATTGAGGCGGGCAAGCTGGCGGATCTGGTGGTCTGGTCCCCGGCGTTCTTCGGCGTGAAGCCTGCCACCATCGTCAAGGGCGGGATGATTGCCTGCGCGCCGATGGGCGATATCAACGCCTCGATCCCCACGCCGCAGCCGGTGCATTACCGGCCGATGTTTGGATCGCTGGGTGCCGCGCGCCACGCCACCCGGCTGACGTTTATCTCGCAGGCCGCCAGTGCGAACGGCATCCCGCAGCAGCTCAACCTGCAGAGCGCTACCGCGGTAGTGAAAGGCTGCCGGACGGTGAAAAAGGCGGACATGATCCACAACGGCCTGCAGCCGAATATCACCGTCGACTCACAAACCTACGAGGTGCGCGTCGACGGTGAACTGATAACCAGCGAACCGGCTGACGTTCTGCCGATGGCGCAACGCTATTTCCTGTTTTGAGGAGTGATGATGATCTATTTAACCCAACGTCTGGACCATGCCCACCCCGTCACCGCCAGCGTCACGCTGCCGATTGACGTTCGGGTGAAAAGCCGCGCCCGCGTATCGCTGAACGACGGCCGCGAAGCCGGACTGATGCTGCCGCGCGGCCTGTTGCTGCGCGGGGGCGACCTGCTGACTACTGACGACGGTAGCGAGATTGTCGAGGTGATCGCCGCCCCGGAGTCGGTTTCCGTGGTGCGCTGCGCCGATCCGTTCCTGCTCGCCCGCGCCTGCTACCACCTGGGCAACCGCCACGTACCGCTGCAGATCATGCCCGGCGAGCTGCGCTATCACCACGACCACGTTCTCGACGACATGCTGCGCCAGTTCGGGCTGGAAGTGGCCTACGCCAGCCTGCCGTTTGAACCGGAAGCGGGCGCTTACACCAGCGATGCCCACAGCCACTCTCACGCTCATTCACATTAAGGATTCATCATGCGTAAGTATTTACCTCTGCTGCTTCTGGCCTTTTCCGTTCCCGCACTCGCCCACCCCGGCCACGGCACCGACAGTTTTCAGGCCGGTTTTCTCCATCCGCTAACCGGGCTCGATCACCTGCTGATGCTGACCGGTGCGGGCGTGCTCTCGGCGCTGAGCGGACGCAAACTCCTGCTGCCGTTTGCCACCCTCGGGATGATGCTTGTCGGTGCGATTGCGGGTAGCCTGCTCGGCGGCTTCAGCGGCATGGAGATGCTGATTATCGCCTCGCTGGCGGTATCCGGCGTGATGATGTTTAAAACTGAAAACCGCCTGCTGCTGGCGGTGCCTGCCCTGGCGATGTTCCACGGCTGGGCGCACGGCGTGGAGATGTCCGGCCACAGCTTCTGGCTCTTCACCAGCGGCTTTATGCTGGCCAGCGCCACGGTGCTGTGCGCCAGCTTTGCCGCGGGGCTGCTTCTGCGTCGTCACGACGGCCTGCGTAAAACCTTCGGCGGCGGGCTGATCGTCTCCGCCCTGCTGGCGCTGATGAGCTGATGGAGCTCGCCCGTCAGCGGCTACGCCTGATGCAGCTCTCCAGCAGCAGCCTGCCGGTCGGGTCGTTTACCTGGTCGCAAGGGCTGGAGTGGGCCGTTGAGGCTGGCTGGGTCATGGATGCCGACGCCTTTAAACGTTGGCAAATCCAGCAGATGGAGCAGAGCTTTTTCTGCGTCGATCTGCCGCTGTTTGTCCGGCTGTACCGGGCCTGTGAACAAGACGATCTGGCGGCGGCAAAACGCTGGACGGCATACCTTCTCGCCTGCCGGGAAACGCGCGAGCTGCGAGAAGAAGAGCGAAATCGCGGGGCGGCCTTTACGCGACTGATTAAGAGCTGGGAGCCGGATTGTCCCCCCGAATGGCTGCCGCTGTTTATACAAAGCCAACTCTGCGGCATGGCCTGGCTCGGCGTGCGCTGGGGCATTAGCGTGCGCGAGCTGGCGCTGAGCCTTGGCTACAGCTGGATAGAGAGCGCGGTGATGGCGGGCGTCAAGCTGGTGCCGTTTGGGCAACAGGCCGCACAGCAGCTGATTATCGAACTGAGCGACGACTACGCCGCTGGTTTTGAACAGGCATTTTTACGTCGCGACGACGCGCTGGGGGCAGCAACGCCGCTGTCCGCCATTGCCTCCGCGCGCCACGAAACCCAATATTCACGACTATTTCGTTCCTGAGGAGTCAATATGGCTGATTACAAACATCCCCTGCGCGTGGGCGTGGGCGGCCCGGTAGGGTCGGGCAAAACCGCGCTGCTGGAAGCGCTCTGCAAGGCGATGCGCGATACCTATCACCTGGCGGTGGTGACCAACGATATCTACACCAAAGAGGATCAGCGCATCCTGACCGAGGCGGGCGCGCTGGAGCCGGAGCGCATCGTGGGCGTGGAGACGGGCGGCTGTCCGCATACCGCCATCCGCGAAGACGCCTCAATGAACCTGGCGGCGGTGGAAGCGTTAAGCGAGAAGTTCGGCAATCTGGATCTGATCTTCGTTGAAAGCGGCGGCGACAACCTGAGCGCGACCTTCAGCCCGGAGCTGGCGGATCTGACCATTTACGTGATCGACGTGGCCGAAGGGGAAAAAATCCCGCGCAAGGGTGGACCGGGGATCACCAAATCCGATTTTCTGGTGATCAACAAAACCGATCTCGCACCGTACGTGGGGGCGTCGCTGGAGGTGATGGAGCGCGACACCAACCGCATGCGCGGCGAGCGTCCGTGGACGTTTACCAACCTGAAAGCGGGTGATGGTCTGGCAACGATTATTGCGTTTCTGGAAGAGAAAGGGATGTTGCGGGTGTAGTGCGGGTTATTGCACGTGGATGTTGTAGGCCCGGTAAGCGCAGCGCCACCGGGCAAAAAAACTCACGCCTCTGGCAGTTCCGCCAGCGGCCAGCGCGGACGCACGGACACGCTCAGGTCGGACGTTGCGCCCGCATTCAGGCGCACCATACCCGCGTAAGCGATCATCGCGCCGTTATCGGTACAGAACTCCGGACGCGCATAGAACACTTCTCCACGACGCTTTTGCATCATCTCGGCGAGCTTCGCGCGCAGCGTACGGTTAGCGCTCACGCCACCCGCCATCACCAGACGCTTAAAGCCGGTCTGATCCAGGGCGCGCTTGCACTTGATCATCAGCGTATCCACCACCGCATCTTCAAACGCACGGGCGATGTCGGCACGCGTCTGCTCGTCGTTATCATTATTGCGGATAGTATTGGCCGCGAAGGTTTTCAGCCCGGAGAAGCTGAAGTCCAGCCCCGGACGGTCGGTCATCGGGCGCGGGAAGACAAAGCGCCCTTCCGTTCCCTGCGACGCCATTTTTGACAGCATCGGGCCACCCGGGTAATCCAGCCCCAGCAGCTTGGCGGTTTTATCGAAGGCTTCACCGGCGGCATCGTCGATCGACTCGCCCAGCAGCTCGTACTTGCCAATGCCCGTTACGCTAATCAGCTGCGTATGGCCGCCGGAGACCAGCAGCGCCACAAACGGGAATTCAGGCGGATTCTCTTCCAGCATCGGCGCCAGAAGGTGCCCTTCCATATGGTGAACCGGGATCGCCGGCACATCCCACGCGAACGCCAGCGAACGGCCAACCGTTGCGCCAACCAGCAGCGCGCCAACCAGGCCCGGGCCTGCGGTATACGCCACTGCATCAATCTCTTTTGCCGTTAATCCCGCTTCTTTCAGCGCCGCCTGAATCAGGGGAACCGTTTTACGCACGTGGTCACGAGAGGCCAGTTCAGGTACGACGCCGCCGTAGTCAGCGTGTAATTTCACCTGACTATACAGCTGGTTGGCCAGAAGCCCTTTTTCGTCGTCGTAAATGGCGATGCCGGTTTCATCGCAGGATGTTTCAATACCCAGTACACGCATGACTTGTTTTACCTCGTTTCAATACCGCGCAGTGTAGAGCCTGGGCGGGTTGATGTAAAACTTTGTTCGCCCCAGGAAGAAGGCTCGTGTATACTCCTCACCCTTATTAAAGTCCCTTTCAAAATCGCATCGGTGCTTTACAAAGCAGCAGCATTTGCAGTAAAATTCCGCACCATTTTGAAATAAGCTGGCGTTGATGCCAGCGGCAAACCGAATTTATTAAAGGTGAGAGTTACATGCCGGTAATTAAAGTACGTGAAAACGAGCCGTTCGACGTAGCACTGCGTCGCTTCAAACGTTCATGCGAGAAAGCAGGTGTTCTGGCTGAAGTTCGTCGTCGTGAGTTTTATGAAAAACCAACGACCGAACGTAAGCGCGCTAAAGCTTCCGCTGTGAAACGTCACGCGAAGAAACTGGCTCGCGAAAACGCACGCCGTACTCGTCTGTACTAATTGGTTGAGGGCCTCAGCCCTCAATTGACAGACAGAGTAATAGTCGTAAGGCCGTGCTTCCGGAAGGAATGCGCGGCTTGTTTTCGTTTATAAGTCGCTTAAAATTTTGGGGCATATGGCCGGAAGAATCCCACGCGTTTTCATCAATGACCTGCTTGCCAGAACCGACATCGTCGATCTCATCGACGCGCGGGTAAAGCTAAAAAAGCAGGGCAAGAACTACCATGCGTGCTGTCCGTTCCATAACGAAAAAACCCCCTCCTTCACCGTAAACGGTGAAAAGCAGTTCTACCATTGCTTCGGCTGTGGCGCACACGGTAATGCCGTCGATTTTTTGATGAACTACGACAAGCTCGAGTTCGTTGAAACCGTCGAAGAGCTGGCGGCGATGCATAACCTTGAAGTGCCGTATGAAGCAGGCAGTGGACCAAGTCAGATCGAGCGCCATCAACGGCAAACGCTGTATCAACTGATGGATGGCCTGAATTCGTTTTATCAACAGTCTCTTAAGCACTCTGCGGCTGAGCCTGCGCGTCAGTATCTGAACAAGCGCGGACTGAGCGACGATGTCATTACGCGTTTCGCTATTGGTTACGCCCCGCCCGGCTGGGACAACGTGTTAAAGCGTTTTGGCGGCAATAGCGAAGATCGTAAGTCTCTCATCGATGCAGGCATGCTGGTCACCAACGACCAGGGACGAAGCTACGACCGCTTCCGTGAACGGGTGATGTTCCCGATCCGCGACAAGCGAGGCCGGGTAATTGGTTTTGGTGGTCGCGTGCTGGGTGATGCCCTGCCGAAGTACCTCAACTCCCCGGAAACCGATATTTTCCATAAGGGCCGCCAGCTGTACGGTCTTTATGAGGCGCAGCAGGATAATGCGGAACCTCCGCGTCTGCTGGTCGTCGAAGGCTATATGGACGTCGTGGCGCTGGCGCAGTACGACATCAACTACGCGGTTGCGTCGTTAGGTACGTCCACGACTGCCGATCATATTCAGCTGCTGTTCAGGGTGACCAACAACGTCATCTGCTGTTACGACGGTGACCGCGCAGGACGTGACGCCGCCTGGCGAGCGCTGGAAACCGCGCTACCTTATATGACCGATGGGCGTCAGCTACGCTTTATGTTTCTGCCCGACGGTGAAGACCCGGATACGCTGGTGCGTAAAGAGGGCAAAGCGGCGTTTGAAGCGCGGATGGAGCAGGCTCAGCCACTCTCCACGTTTTTGTTTAACAGCCTGATGCCGCAGGTCGATTTGAGTACCCCTGACGGGCGCGCGCAGCTCAGTACGCTGGCGCTGCCGTTAATCAGCCAGGTGCCCGGCGAAACGCTGCGCATCTATCTGCGTCAGGAGCTAGGCAACAAGCTCGGCATTCTGGACGATAGCCAGCTTGAACGTTTAATGCCTAAACAGGCTGAAAACGGTGCGGTTCGCGCCGCGCCTCAGCTAAAACGCACAACCATGCGTATACTGATAGGGTTACTGGTGCAAAACCCCGAGCTTGCTCCGCAAGTGCCGTCGCTGGCGGGTTTGAACCACGAAAAATTGCCCGGACTTGGCTTATTTTCAGAACTGGTCAACACTTGTTTGTCTCAGCCAGGTCTGACCACCGGACAACTTTTAGAACATTATCGCGGCACAAAAGAGGCCGCTACCCTTGAAAAATTGTCGATGTGGGACGATATAGCAGATAAGGACATTGCAGAAAAAACGTTCACCGACTCACTCAACCATATGTTTGATTCGATGCTTGAGTTGCGCCAGGAAGAGTTGATAGCTCGCGAGCGCACACACGGTTTGAGCAGCGAAGAACGCCGGGAGCTCTGGATGATTAACCAGGAACTGGCAAGAAAATAAGTGAAAGACAAAATCATTCGCGTTGTATCAAGGCAGCAAGCGAACGAATTCCTGGGAGTGTACATAAGTACATGACCAGGATGAGAGAACGCAGCTAACGCAGAGACAACGTGAAGGATGAAGTATTTAACGGCTTAAGTGCCGAATATCGATCGGGAAGCCCCCGGCAGCCGCACTGAGAGGCAGCGGCAAAAATATAAGTACGCCCTCGCTTTAAAGGTTGGCAGCCCCATCGCCGACACCAATCAAACGAAATAAGTGTGGATACCGTCTTATGGAGCAAAACCCGCAGTCACAGCTGAAACTTCTTGTCCAACGCGGTAAGGAGCAAGGCTATCTGACCTATGCCGAGGTCAATGACCATCTGCCGGAAGATATCGTCGATTCAGATCAAATCGAAGACATCATCCAAATGATCAATGACATGGGTATTCAGGTGATGGAAGAAGCACCGGATGCCGATGATCTGTTGCTGGCTGAAACCTCCAACAACACTGACGAAGATGCGGAAGAAGCTGCTGCACAGGTACTGTCCAGCGTGGAATCTGAAATCGGGCGTACCACTGACCCGGTCCGCATGTACATGCGCGAAATGGGTACCGTTGAACTGTTGACCCGCGAAGGCGAAATTGACATCGCTAAACGCATCGAAGACGGGATCAACCAGGTTCAGTGTTCTGTTGCTGAATACCCGGAAGCCATCACCTATCTGCTGGAACAGTACGATCGCGTTGAAGCTGAAGAAGCTCGCCTGTCCGATCTGATCACCGGCTTTGTCGATCCGAACGCTGAAGAAGATATGGCGCCTACCGCCACTCACGTCGGTTCAGAACTGTCTCAGGAAGAGATGGATGACGACGAAGACGAAGATGAGGAAGAAGAAGACGACAGCGACGACGACAACAGCATCGACCCTGAGCTGGCACGTGAGAAGTTCGGTGAGCTGCGTACCCAGTACGAAGTCACGCGTGACACCATCAAAGCGAAAGGCCGCAGCCATGCTGCCGCTCAGGAAGAGATCCTGAAGCTGTCTGAAGTGTTCAAACAGTTCCGCCTGGTGCCAAAACAGTTCGATTACCTGGTGAACAGCATGCGCGTCATGATGGATCGCGTGCGTACCCAGGAACGTATCATCATGAAGCTGTGCGTTGAACAGTGCAAAATGCCGAAGAAGAACTTCATTACCCTCTTCACCGGCAACGAAACCAGCGAGACCTGGTTCAACGCGGCTATCGCGATGAACAAACCGTGGTCAGAAAAACTGCATGATGTGAAAGACGATGTGCAGCGCGGCCTGATGAAACTTCAGCAGATCGAAGAAGAAACTGGCCTGACCATTGAGCAGGTAAAAGACATTAACCGTCGTATGTCCATCGGCGAAGCGAAAGCTCGCCGTGCGAAGAAAGAGATGGTTGAAGCGAACTTGCGTCTGGTTATCTCTATCGCCAAGAAATACACCAACCGTGGTCTGCAGTTCCTGGATCTGATTCAGGAAGGCAACATCGGTCTGATGAAAGCGGTAGATAAGTTTGAATACCGTCGTGGTTACAAGTTCTCTACCTATGCGACATGGTGGATCCGTCAGGCGATCACCCGCTCTATCGCAGACCAGGCGCGCACCATCCGTATTCCGGTGCATATGATTGAGACCATCAACAAGCTCAACCGTATCTCCCGCCAGATGCTGCAAGAGATGGGCCGCGAGCCGACGCCGGAAGAGCTGGCTGAACGCATGCTGATGCCGGAAGACAAGATCCGTAAAGTGCTGAAGATCGCCAAAGAGCCAATCTCCATGGAAACACCAATCGGTGATGATGAAGATTCGCATCTGGGTGATTTCATCGAGGATACCACCCTCGAGCTGCCGCTGGACTCTGCCACCACCGAGAGCCTGCGTGCTGCCACGCACGACGTCCTGGCTGGCCTGACCGCCCGTGAAGCAAAAGTACTGCGTATGCGTTTCGGTATCGATATGAATACCGACCACACGCTGGAAGAAGTGGGTAAACAGTTCGACGTTACCCGCGAACGTATCCGTCAGATCGAGGCGAAGGCGCTGCGTAAGCTGCGTCATCCAAGCCGCTCTGAAGTGCTGCGTAGCTTCCTGGACGACTAATCTGTCCTGACAGCAAAAACTCCCTGCGGGGAGTTTTTTTTTGGGATTTTCTACCGAGAGTACAAAAATTAGTAGGGGTGACCGCTTACATATGCAATTGTAAATGATATTTATTTTCATTATCATTTTTCTTTTCGTAAACTACTGTAAAGAAAAATTACATGAATTTCAAAACATTAAAAAATCGGTCCCTCTGTGCGCTCGCGATTTCCCTGTCACTTCACGCGGGTTCTGTTTTGGCAAAGGACTTCACGGAAGATCAGTTTACCTCTCAGCCGCTGGGTCACGGCGTTTACGAACTGGCTTATGACGCTGGACAAAAGGCAGTCTACGCGGCCTCTGCCCCCTCTTTCGAGAAAGACAAAACCGCCGGTGAAGTGTTCCAGCTTGCGGTCGATTCACTAAACGTTAATGAGCGCATTACTACCCAGCGCCGCCCGTTTGCGGTTTCACTGGATGATGCCAATCATATCCTGTGGTTAGGCAACGCGCTTGATGGCTCAGTGACACTGTTGGATACCCGCACCAACAAAGAAGTGAAAACCCTCCAGCTTACGGACGCTGAGAATAAAGCACACGTCCGCGAAGTGGTTCTTGATAAGAAACACCACCGCCTGTATGTCTCCGGCATCGGCAGCGAAGGCAAAGGCGTGCTGTGGGTCGTCGACACGCAAAAACAGACGTTGCTGCTGACCCACAAACAGATGGATCCGGTCGGTTTTGCGGTCGATGAAGCAGGCGATAAAGTTTACGCTGTGACCGGCAAAGGCGAGCTCATTACCCTGGATGGCAAAACCTCTCAGGTTCTCTCCCGCGTGAAGATTGACCCCGCTGAACCTAAACACTACTTCCTGAACATCGCGTTGAACACCGCCAAAGGCGTTGGTTTTATTGCGGATACCAACACCCGTGACGTGCTGGTTGTCCAGCTTGACTCCGGCAAAATTGTTCATCGCGTTCCAACACCGAACTCTATTGCCGCGGTCTACAACCCTGCGCGCGATGAAGTGTATGTTACCCATCGCAATGCCCGTCAGATAAGCGTTATCGATGCCAACACCTACAGCCTGAAACACACCGTCACAACCGCGGCGATGCCAAACAGCATGGTGCTTTCCCCTGACAACAAAACGCTGTTCGTCAGCGTGAAACAGGATGAAAAGGCCAACAAGGCTGACTATGTGCTCAAACTCGATTTAACCCCATTCTGAGGAGTGCGACGTGATGAACCAGACACGAACGGCGCTGGCGATGTCGCTCGCCCTCGCCACCCTTCCTGCGGCAGTTTTCGCCGAGGAAGCTACCCCGGCAGATGAAGATCAGCTTGTCGTCACCGCCACCGGTTTCGCGCAGGAACGCCGCGAAGCACCGGCCACCATCTCTGTCGTCGGTGAAAAAGAGCTTAACACCCGGTCGAACCAGAACGTCACCGAGGCGCTTCGTGAGATGCCCGGTGTATTAGTGGGCAACGGTAACGGAAGCCTGGCAACGGGTGATGTGCAGATGCGCGGCATGGACTCGACCTATACCTCTTACATGGTGAACGGCATCAAACAGGGCACCCGCGAATCCCGCCCTTACGGGCACCACATCGGCACCGAAGCGGCCTTTTTGCCTCCGCTTGCCGCTATCGAGCGCATTGAGGTGATCCGTGGGCCGATGTCCTCCCTGTATGGCTCTGACTCCATTGGCGGCGTGGTGAACGTCATCACCAAAAAAGGCTACAACCTGGATGCATGGACCGGCGTACTGGAAGATAACTACTTCCTGCAGGAGAAGAGCGAGTACGGCAACACCAACCAGACCAACGCTTTTCTGATGGGGCCGATTATTCCCGGCAAACTCGGGGTGAGCGTGGCGGCGGATTATCTGGACCGTCGCGATGACGACAGCCAGAACGATGAGCGCTTTGTAAAGCACCAGGCCGGAAATCTGGACGCGACCATCAACATGTCGCCGACCGACACCCAACTTTGGGATTTAAATGTCGTTAAAGGGCATCAGGAAAAATCACACAACGATAAAGCCTGGGAATGGGATTTTGACCGCGATGCGGCGTCGCTTTCTCAGCACGCCTGGTACGGTGACGATTTGCTGGAAGCGAAGAACTTCGTCAGCTACGAGAACGCCGAAACCGAATATCGCGTTCCGGGGATGAGCTCGCAGTTCATCAAACAGCGTAACTACGAGGCCAATAGCGCGAACACCTTTACGCTTGGCGATCACAAGCTAACGCTGGGGATTAACTTCACCCGCAACGAGCTGAACGACACCTTCGGTATTGCAGACAAAGAAGTGCCGGGCGTCACGCCAGTCAGCAAAATCACGCGTAACGGCTGGGCGGTCTTCGCCGAAGACGCCTGGATGATGGTGCCTGACTTCACCCTCACTGCCTCAGCACGTCTCGATCACGACAGCTATTTTGGCTACCACGTGACGCCAAAACTCTACGGTAACTGGACGATTGATGAAAGCTGGGCGCTGAAAGGTGGCGTCTCTGCGGGCTATAAAAAACCGGATCTGCGCCAGAACAACGAAGGCTTCACCAGCGTTTACGGTTCGTATCCTTATTCCTATATTGGCATCGGTAACAACGACCTGAAGCCGGAGCAAAGCGTCAACACCGAACTGGGCGTCTACTGGCAAGAGGACGCGCTGGCATTGGATGCCACCGTGTTCTTCACCAAATTTAAAGACAAGATCAGTGACTACACCATCTGTACCGCAACGGCTACGCAGAAGTGTGTGTACAACGGCTATGAAGCGGAAGAGGTCTCCCAGTACTTCAACGTCAGCGACGCGGAAATTTATGGTCTGGAGCTGAACGGTGACTGGCAGGTCACGCCCGCGCTGAAGGCTAACGCGAACTACACCTATACTCATAGCGAGCAAAAGAGCGGTCAGTACAAGGGTGAAGCGCTGAACGAATTCCCGAGCAGCATGGCAAACCTCTCCCTGACGTGGAACGCGCTTAACGATCTTGAGCTGTGGACCAAAGCCAGCTGGCGCAGCAACACGCCGAACACCGGGAAATCGACATCCACAGAGGCCTATGCGCTGGTTGATTTAGGCGCACGCTACCATCTCAACAAGCGCATCACGCTGATGGCGGGGGTCTACAACCTGTTCGACGTGAACCCGATCTACAAAACGTCCTATAACCAGTCTTCCCTGCTGGAAGGACGCCGCTACAACATGGGCGCACGCTTCGAGTTCTGACAGTGCTGCCGGAGCCTCTGGCTCCGGCAGCTACAGCCCGCGCACCATCAGCGCCTCATCCAGTTCGCGATAGGCTTCAACCAGCTTATCCAGCGTTGCCCTGTTTAACCCGCTTGGGTTTGGCAGCACCCACACCTGCGTTACGCCGATGCTAATGCTCTGTTTACCCCACTGCGCGCCTCGCTGGCTAAATGCCTGCTCGTAAGCCTGCTTGCCGAGGATAGCCAGCGCAGCGGGCTGATAATCCTCTATTTTCTTGACCAGTTCCCGCCCGCCGCTGCGTAGTTCATGCAGATTGACCTCGGTTGCCTGCACCGTAGGACGCTCGACCAGCATGGTGATCCCACAGCGCGTATCCAGCAGGTGTTGCTCCTCTTCTGGCTTGAGTAGCCTGTCGGTAAAACCTGCCTGATAGATCACCTTCCAGAAGCGATTTCCCGGATGAGCGAAGTGAAAACCGGTGTGCGCCGAGGATTTCCCCGGGTTGATACCGCAAAATACTACCCGCAGGCCAGGGGCCAGAATGTCGTTAATCATCTTTACTCCCACTGATACGTCGTTATGGAAGTATAAAGGATTGATTATGCATTGTTTATAAAAACAGCAGGCAGGAGTGAATGGCTGGATTGCTGCGGGGAGTTACTTTATAATTCACCGCCACGGCCCCTTAGCTCAGTGGTTAGAGCAGGCGACTCATAATCGCTTGGTCGCTGGTTCAAGTCCAGCAGGGGCCACCAAATTTTAGCTGTAGAATCATATAAAAAAGCCACTCTAGCGAGTGGCTTTTTTGTTTATCAATTTTGGCGTGGCGATAAGATAACGTCGAGACGCCAACTAAGCACAAAAAAGCCAACCCCGCATCAACGCGGCGTTGGCCCTGTTTTTAAAGCAGTGACAATATCAACAGGTTAAAAGACATAGCGCATGCCAAGGGTAAATTCATTAGAAACAATGTGCGCTTTCATTTGCTCATCTTTTAAGCCACGCGCGTTGGTAAAGTTGTTATATCCGCTTTCGATCTTACCCATATCGATATAACGGTAGCCCAAATCAACATACAGACGCTCAACCGGCATATAGCTGACGCCTGCACCTAACGCGTAGGTCAAATTGCTTTGGGTGGTAGACGCATATTCACGACCTGCATTACCCTGCCAGCCGCCCGCTTTGATCTTACTCACACCCACCCCTGCGGTACCGTACACGGAAACACCGTAACCCAGCTCATAATCGCGATACACGTTAAGCATCAGACGCTCGGTTTCAGTCTGCAGGTAGTTATAGCTGTTGGCGAACGTGCTGGAACCGCTGGTGTATTCCGTTTTCTGCTTAAAGGTGTACTCACCTTCGGTGCGCCAACCGTTACCAAACTGATAGCCCGCAGCAATCGCCGCGCCGCCAAAATGCTCTTTTTCTTTACCGCCGACGAACTGCCCGACACCCGGGCGCGCGCTGGTATCCATCTCTTTCGCACGCTGTTCAATCTGCAGGTATTTTGCAGAAGCGTAATAGCCTTCTTCAGTATTTGCCGCCATAACGGTCATCGAGATTATCGCGATCGGCAGGGCTACAAAAATCGCTTTCATATTCATCTACACTCCGTTGAAAAATTATTCCGCTCGTCGAACCCTCGTTCGCCGATGCCAGGAAAACACAGTCAGTGAGGCGAATCATATGCAGTCCCGAAAGGGCAAACTATTAGGATGAATACGCGTTTAACCTGGTAATTTTACGTAGGGATTTGTCTCGATTTTTACTCTATTTTTTGCTATTTCAATCAGTTACCGGTGATTAGGGAGCGCCGTAAGGATAGACAGTACGAAATAGCCGTCATTGGTATCGAGTAAGGCAACGGTAGACGAATAAATTTCCTGAAGCTGCCTCGAATTCTCCATAATTAACTTTTTATCATCTACTGAATTTTATTTAGTCCGCGATCTAATATGCAAAAATGATATTCGCCGTTTGCACGGGAACCGGACTGATGCTGCCCCCATTCATCCCCGTGCGGAAACGCAGGAAGACAGTTCAGCCTGTTGTGAGCTTTATTCACGGGTGGACTGTCGATACCTTCCCCTTAGCGGCAAATGGCTCGCTAATGCAGGTTTTATCAACGGCATGCCAGTCAAAACCCGGGTGATGAAGGATTGTATTGTTATTACGCCGCAACATACGCGTGAGTTATGGGGATGTCTTGAAGGTATGAGTGTGGTGAATATTAATAAAAAGAAAGTGGCTCAGTGGTTAAAGACGTTTCCGGGAGCGTTGAATTATCTGGGGGATGTGCCGGTGATAAATCGAGGGTAAATAACGTTTAAAAAATAAAATCCCGGTGTTAAAACCGGGATTGGATAACTTAATATAGATGCTACTTTTTAAGCAAGCGCGGGAGTTGATTATTTAACTCAAGGATACAGGCATCCATATACTTCTGGGTTTCAACAGTCACCTTCTTATAATTCTCACGTTCCCATTATGACAGATTCGCTTCCACAGGAGTTGGGGAACATTCAGCTACAGTATAAGCAGAAAACATATTCCCACCCTCAGGTTTTTTATAGAAAAGCACCTTATATTTCAGCTGATAAACGGGAGTGGTTGCCGTAGCATCTTTAAAGATCAATGCCCAGGTAGCATGGCCAATATAGAGTTGCTCTTTATAAACATACCCGTTGGATTGGGAGTCCATCCATTTACTGATAGTTTTCTTTGCAGCTTCAGCGAGATAGGTATCAGTAGGGTTTTTGATCGACTCGATGATTTCCCCTTTATAATTTTCTTTATCAAAACTGCTGGAATTTATATTTCCGGTTAACACAGACAAAACGGCCAGCCCTTTTCCTACAGCGTTATGAGTCGGGGTAACTACGCGTAGTGAATTATCTGCGATACGATTATTATTAAGGTCTGCCTGTGCTGACACAGCCATAATATCAATCGAACTACCATTTGAAGAGGTTACTTTTTCAGGTTTTATTTTGCTGGCACACCCCGTTAGCGCTACAACGAATAGTAAAGTAGTTGCTGTGAATTTTGTAACTTTCATTTTCTTTCCTTGAGATAAAATAATGAAGGAGAATATCCTTCTACTTGCTTACGCTTTCCGCTCTTTCGTACTTAGTTCAGGCCTAATTCGTTCCCCCCTGCTTCCTGCAATATCTACTACCGTTAAACGCCGAAAATTTGCAGTGTTCAAGCGCAGAAACGGGGATTCTGAGTAAAGCCTGATAGAACGTTCCCGACTCGACGGCCGGAATCATTCACTCAACGATACCGTTCAGAAATATTTTGTAACTGCATATCTAAGGACCAATTTTCTGGTTTATTTTTCTTTCTGAACCAGTTAGCACCACTGTCGAGCCATTTTTGTCTGTAGCGTTTGATCGACTCCAAATTCATATCTTCATACCCAAACTCAACACCACAACAGTCACATATGTCATAACTTGGTATTTGACCATCTTCCCCCCAAGGAGGATCTAACTGTTCAGTGCCACATACTCGACATACATAAAATTCATTATTGTGCATTAAACTAGTCCAGGTTCGATTTGTATCCATAATCAGCAGGGTCCGGCTTAAACATTGTCTTAGGAACTCCATCTGTCGTTTTAACAGCAAAAGTATTTGTTGTTCGGTTGTAATACAACGTCTCCCCGTTAGAACGTGTTTTAGTAAACCCATCCGCCCCGCCGATATGCGCCTGTTTGCCCGCAGCAAGACTGAAGTTATCGCCCGTCGAGAACAAAGCACTGAAACTTTCGCTCTGGCCCTGCGCCTGAACGGCAACTTTCTGGCAGAGGCGTGATTCAGCACCGACACGCCGGCCACGGTCAGCATGGAACAAGGAAGACTAGTGATCGAGCCGGTTGGCTGACGGATAAAAGGATCCCGGCCCGGTAGCCGGGATCCTTTTTAAGCGATCATATTGTCTAAAATACGGCCTATTTCATTAAGTAATGTACAGACTTCTTCTTTAGAAGCCCCTATTCTGGTTCCAAACTCAGGAACAGAGATACCATTACAAATCTCATTCAAAGCTGAATTCAGGATTAATAGCTCATTCTCACCAATAGTTAATTGAGCTTGTTTACCTGCAACAGATATTACGTCCATTCATCACCTCAAATTATCAAAGTATGCCCTACCGTTTACCGGTCTAAAAGCCGTTCCGCCATCAGATGCTTTCGGATTACGAATTACAACAGTACCTGTAGATTGATCCCAATAAGCCGAACGACCATTACTCAACTCTTTGATAGACGTAGGATTCTTAACAACATTTTCAATGTGTTGTGCAAACTGAGCCCTTGTTCTTATACCCAAGCCAGTAAACTCTCCTTGCTGAAGGACGTGTTTCTCAAAAGCATGCCCTCCCGCAATTTCTTTGCCGACTAATTCAGAATTTAAATTTTCCCCATTCGTTGAACTATGGGCTTCATTGTTCCGAGCATTCTCCTCATCCTGCGGCTCCCAGCCGCTCGGCATGCCTGAACCCGCACCGCCCAGTTCAGCTTTCTCACCATCCGTCAGATCCTTGCCGATATTCGGATTCGAAGCACTCCCGGAACCATACTTATCCTGAAGCGAGCTGAGATACTTACTGGTGATCTCATCATTACCCATCATTTCCAGGGTAACAAGGTGATCCAGTTCATCAGCAGTCAGTTTGTCGGCAAGCGTTTTCGCCACGGAGCCGGTAATACCGCCCTTGACCCCGATTTCCAGCAACTTCTCTGCAATCTTCGTCCGGCACGGCGCTGCAACCGCGCAGCCTCTGGCAACCAGTGCCAGCGAGTTATTCTCAACCTCAAATCCCGCCGACTCAGAGCGGGATTTCCTCAATCAATTCAAAAGATCAGTTGATACGTTGCCAGTCTCGAAGAACTCTTTAAAGATCCTAGCAACAAGATCAAAGTCTTTTATAAGCTGACGTTCAGGCCAACTATCACCAAGTATCATAATACTGGCATCAGATTTAGAAGGATTCCAGTGAGTTCTTATCTGATAATCATCTTCAAATATCTCACCCAATGTTATTAGATAATAGCCACTTTCAGTTCTGACCTGTAGCATTTCTGCATCTGTATCCACACTGGTTAGAATATCAAGCGTAAGGGTACCTTCTCTTCCATGAAGTTGCTCCAACTGGGTTAATATTTCGCTCCAGCTTGAGATCCGTTTATTCCCGCCGTTTCCATCCTGCGTCCAACTCATTTTGAAATTCATATTACTCCCTGACCTTCAGAGATTTCATTCCAGGCTGCCAGTAGAGGACAGACCCTGTAGCCTCTTCAAAGATAGTTAATGATTTCAATCCCGCTTTATCGGCCATAGCTGCTATGTCCCCACGACAATAACCACACACAGGCTCTTTAGATACGCTCATCGTCATATCACGACCTTGAGACATACCCTTTTCAAAAGCTTGCTGGATAACACCCACCTCAGCATGAGCTGTAGCCATATTCCCATTAGGAAGGGGCTTATTTTGCTTGTCTATTTTAGCCTGAATTCGCCCGTCAATCAGCGTTGGTTTATTTACATCAGCTAGATTGGAAGGTCTTGCTCCCTGGTTAGTATCAGAGAATTTAGCCCCATCAACATTACCCTTCGCAACCACCTTGAGATTAGCATCAACGACTTTACTGAGTTGTTTTGCTGCTGCTGAACCCAACACCGGAGTCACCGAAGCAACGATGATATCCATTCCTTGCTTTGTTTCGACATAACCTTGGGCGGTCTGACGATCAACTCCCAGCACATCCATTGCATACTGCGTAAGAGCGTCTTTCACCTGCTGCTGATTTTGTGCATCAACACTGGTGATATTCAGCAGGTTCACTATCTGACTGTAAGCATCTCCGTACTGCTGGCTGGCTTTCGAGTTGTAGTTGCCGGTGTTTTCGTATTCACCTTTAGCTGCGATAACCTCAAGTCTTGCTCCGGCACAGGCCGCACTGCCAGCATTACCATTACCACAGGCATCAATGACTTTCTGGTCACTGGCGATATCTTTTTCACGCAGCTCATTAATTGTTCGCTGAGCTTTCTCACGTTCTGCCGGGTCTTTGCTGTTGAGTTTAAGCTTCGCCAGCTCAAGCTCTGTCTTTTCCGACACACTCAGATAGTTATTCTCCGCAGCATTCTTCCCGCCCTGCGCCCCCGTCATCGCCGACGCCGTACTGTCTCCCGCCAGCCCTCCGGCCATCCCGGCCGATATCGTCGCCAGTACACTAACCGTCTGCTTCTGCTCCTCACTCAGGTCGCTGACCGCTTTACCCGGATACAGCATACCCGCTATCGCCTTCGCCGCAAGCTCACCGGTCGCCGCTCCGGCCGCACCCGCTGCCGCGCTGTTCCCCTGCAGTGCCGCAACCGCGCCACCCAGTATCGCATGCGCAATGGTTTTCGCTGCCGTATTGTCATCGATCCCCATACCGTGACCAATACGATACGCCAGCTCCGGCGCCGATGCCCCCGCCAGTGCTGCAGTCAGGTCACTTCCCGCCAGCCCCTGAAGCGCGGCCGTCGCCGCCTGGATACCCCGCTGCAGGTCACTGCCCGTGCCGTATTTCGCCGTCGTGGTTTTGTACGCATCGGTCCCGCGCAGGGCATCCTGATAGGCCTTTTTCAGTGCGTCGCTGGCATCCGCTCCCGGCTCAGTCACGCCCTCTTTCGCCAGCGCATCCCGCGCCGCCTTCAGCCCTTCTGTCTCGCCATACGTGTTCGCAATATCTACCGCCTGCGAGCCAATCTCACCAATCAGCTGCACTTCCTGCAGGCGCTGCTGCTCCTTCTCCTTGTCAAATATCGGGCTGATGCTGCCGTTCGCGTGCTCCGCATCGCGGCTCAGGTCCGCCACATCCTGCTTCTGGTTCTCCTTATCGCGGATGATGAGCGTCCCCTCGCTCACCGCCGCCTGCGTCGTCCCTTCCGCGTGACCGCTGTTACCGCCTCCGGCCAGCAGAGCGTTCGCCATATTCCCGGCAAACTGCCCGCCGATGCTGCCGCCGGAACTGATGCCAGCGCCCTGGTGCTCCGTCTTAAAGTCCGCCTGGTTATGGATATCGCTGAAGCCCAGTGTTTCGGTATCGAGGCGGTTCTTATCTGCCGTCGCCGTGGAGGCAATCACCCCGCCGTCGAGCTGCGTATGGTTGCCCACCGTCACGTCAAAACCGCCTTTACCGGCAAATATCCCGCTCTGCTCCTGAACCGAGTCGTAGTCGCTGGTCATTTTATCGCGACTGACGTTGATGCTGCCCGAAGCCGTGCCTGCACCAAAGGTGTACCCCACGCCGCCGCTGACACTGTTCTGCTTGCTGTTGTAGTGATCGCTGTCCTGGGTGCTGGCAATCGTCAGGTCGCGTCCGATATCTGCCACCATGGTTTCGCCGCTCACCTGCGCACCGGCGATTGTCGCGTCGCGCCCGGTGTTGATGGTCACGCGGTTACCCGCATCCACCGTGGTCTCGTTCTGCCAGGTGCCGTTGCCCTTCTCATGCCCTTTGCTGCTGTTCGCATTCGCCGAGATGCTGATGCCCGCACCGCCGGAGCCGACACCCACCCCGACGCCAAGGCTGCCGCCGCTGCTGCTGTTTTTACCCGTTGTCTGCTGCGTGTCCTGCGAGGCTATCAGGTTGACGTCCCGCGCTGCGTCAAGCGTAACGTCTTTCCCGGCCTTAATCTGGCTCCCCGCCACGGTGATATCGCTTCCGGTGGCTTTTATCGTGACGTTATTGCCCGCGCTCAGGGTGCTGCCTGTCGTCGTCTCGCTCTCCATATGCGATGAGGATTTGGACGACTGTGAGCCAATCGACGCGCTGACGCCGATGGTGTTGTTATTGCGTTTGTCAGAGTCGCCCTTCGCCTGGTCCAGCGCCACGGCCTGTCCGGCCTGCACGCCGGAAAGCGCCGCCTGCGTGCCCTGAAGTGCGGCAAGGCGCGAGTCGCTGCTCTGCTTCGCGCTCTGTGCCGTGGTAACAGCATTATTCACCGCGCTCCCCGCCGCCCCCGACAGCGCCACCGTCAGACCGCTGCTCTTCTGCTCGAACGTCTCATCGCGGGTACGCTTGTCATGCCCCGGCTCAATCACCACGCTGTCGCCGGTCAGGCTGATATCCTTCTGCGCGATGATATCCGCCCCGCCAATATGCGCCTGTTTGCCCGCCGTAATGCTGACGCTGCCGCCCGTCGAGCCGACCGTGCTGAAGCTTTCACTCTGCGTCGTGCCCTGTTCCCGCAGGTCGTGGGTGGTTTTGCTGCTGCCGATGGTGAAGCCGATACCGCCCGTACCCATCAGACCGGACTTTTTGGTCTCCTTAAAGCGCCAGGAGGTGTCGGTGTTGGTGGCCGCCACGATATCCACATTGTTGCCCGCCGACAGCGCAACGTCTCCGTCACCCGCCACCGCCGAGCCTGACACCCGCAGGTTGTTCCCCGCCGACACCGTCACGTTGTCGCCGCTCAGCAGCGAGCCTTTCTCCCTCGTCGCGCTGTCTTCCTCAATGGTGTGGGTGGTCTTCTTGCTGAGGAACCCTTTTTTGGTTTTGGTCTCTTCCTTAAAGTGGTAGTCACTCTCCGTCGCCGTGGTCAGGCTCACGTCGCGACCTGCCGCCACGCCGATATCACCCTGCGCGGTCACCTCTGCCGCCTGTGCGGTCACGTCCCGCCCGGCAAGAATGACCGTGTTGCCGCCGCTGGCGATTGCCGTTCCCTGCTGACGTACGGACTCATCGATAACGGTTTTCTTACCGCCCTGGCTGCTGCTGCGCGTGGTGGTGGATTCTGCCAGCAGGTTCACGTCGCGTCCGGCCTGAATGCCCACATCCCCTTCTGCCGCCATCGCCGCCGCACGGGCATTCACGTCGTTACCCGCCTGCAGGGTGAGGTCGCCGCCTGCGGTCAGGGTGCTGCCCTGATGCGTGGCCGACGCCGTCTCCGTTGTCGTGCGGTTACGGCCGGAACGTCCCTCACTCGTCGCCATCTCGTTGGCGGTGATGTTGATATCGTTCCCTGCCGCCATGCCCAGGCTACCGCCTGCCGACACGTTTGCGCCCGTCACGTTGATATCCTGTCCGGCGCGCATCGCCAGCCCTTCTGTCGCGGTGATGGACGCCGTCGTGCCCACATCCGTACCGCCAAAATGCACGTTCCCCGCATCAACATTCCACTTCTGGGTACGCGTGACATTGTTGATGCTGCCGGAAACGCTCTCAAGCCCGACGGTTTTACCGCTGATGGCGGAGCCGATGTTGTTGATATCCCCCAGCGCGCTCAGGTTCAGCCCGCCGCCCGCGCTGATGAGCCCGGCGTTGAGGTTGCTGATGCTGTTGCTGCTGTCGATGGACAGGGCATTCTGCGCCGTAATGATGCTGCCGCTGTTGGTGACGTTGCCGCCCGCCAGCTGCACGTTATTACCGCTAATCACGCTGCCGCTGTGAACGGTGACATCCTTCGGTGACAGATAAACTTTCGGGACCATCACCGTCTGGCCGTTAATGGTCGCCGCTTCCCACCACAGCAGGCTGTGGTCAAGCGCGGCAACCTGCGCTACCGTCAGCGCCACGCCGAATTTCAGGCCCAGCGCCTGCTGCTGTGTGGCTGCGCTGTCCATCAGATAGCGCATCTGGTCGAGATCGGAACCGATGCCGTTGATATACCGGCTGCCGGTCTGGTTCAGAATGGCGTTGCTGACGTAACGGGTATCGAATGCCGCGTCGCCGAGGAAACGGTAATCGCGATCCGGGTTCAGGCCCAGACGGTCGAGGAAGTACGCCGAGCCGAGGAACTGGTTCCGATCGGTGTAGGCACTGTTGGTCTCACGCGGTGCATCGCCAGGCTTGATGCCGAGCATGCCATAGAGTCCATCAAACAGGCTGTTATCCACCTTCCCGAGGCCATCAAGCTTGGGGTTCACCGTTATCAGATACGGGCTATCGGGGTCGGTAGATGGTACGAAGTAACCGTTATCACCGGACGGCAGCGGATAGTTACCGCTGCTGCCGTTCCGATCGGAAAGGGATGAACCGCCGGAGATGTCTTTCAGGGCGTCGGTGAGATTATCCAGAAGATCGGGGGCACTCATGTTTGTGCTGCTACCTGGAGTCAATGACTCACTGTTCAACCCCTCACCGATAGCTTCAGGCGTAAGTGTATTCAGCGTTGGGGCATGAATAGTGTTATTGAATCCCCCCGCGTTTGCAGTGACGTTGGTATTGCTGATGTCACTCTTAAAGTTCGCACTGACGTTACCGCCAGCACTGATAACCGAGCGGTATACTCCGCCATCGGCCACAAATTCTGTCGTTCGTTCACCGAGGAGATAAGGCACCCAGCCATACCAGCCATAGTCCTCATCAAACCAGCCCCAACTTCCGTCTGCATAGTGCGTCAGAGGTTGCCACTTGCTGTCGTTGCAGTCCTGATAAAACCACTCACAACGATATTCAGCCTGAACGTAGGTAACGCGACGTCCACCTTCGGCAGAGAGGTTATTCAGTGTCCCTCCCGTAAGAACGGCGTTACGTCCCGCAAGAATATGGCTAGCACGGTTATCCAGCGTCCCTGCATTGATTATGATGTCGCGTCCGGCAGCCATTCGGGCGGAACTGCCGGTGGCCGATACGGACACAACGGACTCACTCAGCAGGAATTGCCGGATATCTTCCCCTGTAAGGCGGTAATCAATCCTGTCACTGCACTGTCCACTGCCGTTTGCACCACTTCCGGCGCAACGCTCATACCTGTCAAAAACAACCTTACTGCCATCGTTTTTCCAGTCTTCAAGCAAGAGGACAAAATCCGAAGGTCTGCCGTTGAGGTCATAACTGATGTAGTGTTCATCTGCGGCAGGAATGGCATCTGGGTATTCCCGTTCTGACTGGCTGACAGTCAGCCCATCGGCTTCATTGAGCAAATGGCGGGTATTCACGGTGATATCGCCGCGTGTGGTCTCAATCGTACCGGAGCGGTTAATCACTTCTTCATTTCCCTCACCGACTGCATTCCTCTGCATCCACAGATTGTTATCAGCAAGAATGTCGCCGTAAATATTGTGAATGCGTGCAGCAAACAGGGAGAGATTATTGCCCGCATAAATCAGCGCTGAATTAAGCAGCGTACCTGCTGCCGTCATCGTCAGGCTGCCCGCGGTACCGGTGAAGCCGTTAATGGTGATATTTTCCCGCGAGGTAAGCTGCACGTCTCCGCCCGCCTGAAGCGAGCCGGACGCATTCAGCAGCAGGCTCTGCGCGCTGAACGTGCTGCTGCCGTTACCGGTGGTGAGCGCACCGCTGTTCGTAAATGCTCCCCCCGCGCTGAGGGCGATGGCATTGCCCTGGATCACGCCGCTGTTGGTGATGGCGTTTTGCGAGGAGACCGACAGCGTTTTACCTGCGGCCAGCGTACCGGTGTTCACGAGCGCATTGACCAGCTTCAGCGTCGCGTCGCCCAGGGAAACCACCTGACCATGACCGCTGAAGTTGGCGACATCGAGCAGCAGATTGCCCCCACTGTAGAGTTTACCGCTGACGGTATCGGTGAGAGCGTCACCCGCTACCGTCAGCGAGGCAGTACCCAGCACCGTGCCGCTGTTGGTGGTGTTCCGGTATTTCACCCCCAAATCCGCACCCTGCAGCGTGCCGCGGTTATCGAGGGAGCTGCCACGCAGCTCAGCGCTGCCCGTCGCCAGGACATTTCCGCCATTCACGGCGTTCACCACATCCAGCAGCAGCGTGACGGCCTGAACCAGGCCGCCGCTACCGTTTGTCAGCTCTGGCGTGGCCAGCGTGAGCTTCCCACCGGAGAGAATTTTGCCGTCATTCTGTAAACGGGTGGTGGCTTTCACCGTGGATTCACCGCCGCCCTGCACCGTCCCCTGATTACTCAGCGTGGCGGACGACGCCTTCAGCGCGTTCTGGCTCAACAGAACGCCACCAGCGGTATTGTTCAGCGCCCCGGAAACATCCAGCGTCAGCGCTTCACCCTGAAGCCGTCCGCTGTTGATCAGTTGCCCGGCTGTGATTGCGGTCGTTTTACCCTGAATCTGTCCGGCGTTCGTCGCGTTACCGGCATTCATCGACAGGACGCCAGCCGTGAGTAATTTCCCGCCGCGCTGGTTGTTCAGCGTCTGGTTCAGCGAGGCGGAAAGCGCATCAACCCCGGTGATTTCACCGCTGTTTGTCAGCGTATTCGCCTTCAGCGTCAGATCCTTGGCTATCCACTGCCCGCTGTTTGCAAGCGTCAGTGCTGAGAGCGCCAGTTCTCCGTTTGAGGTGATTTTGCTGCCCGTCGTACTGATAAGATTGCTGACGATCTGCGCATCCAGTACATCTGCCGCCTGGATCGCACCGCCGTTCGTAAGCGCCTGCGCATGAATAAGTACCCGTTTACCCTGCCATTGCCCGGCGTTACTGAGGTCACCGGCCGTCACCGCCAACTCGCCCGCCGTCAGCAGCGATCCCGATGCTTCATTCACCAGCGAGAGGAGCGGTGCAGCCATCTCCAGACGAGCAGCCAGCGTCAGCGCAGCGATCCCGGTGAGCGTGCCGCTGTTAGTGATACTGTCCTGATGCGCGGTAACACGGTTTCCCTGAACCGTTCCGCTGTTGCGCAGCGTATTCCCCGCGAGCGAGAGCGTGCCTGCCGATAACAGATTGCCGTTGTTAACGGTATTGCCCGCATTCAGCGTGATGTCGCCCTGGCTCATCAGTTCACCGGTATTGCTGAATGTCCCGGTGGTGGAGGCATTAAAGGAGCCGGTTGCCAGCGAACTTCCGCTGTTATTCCAGTCGCGCCCGCGGAGACTGACATTCTGCCCCTGCAGCTGGCCTGCGGTAGTCAGCGTGGTGCCTGAAAAGGTGAGGTTCCCGCCCGTAAGCGTGCGCGAGCCTGCTACTAAATCCAGCATTCCGGCGGTCACGGATAACGCGGTATCACCCTGCAAGAGACCGCGACTGTCGAGGCGATCGGCATTCAGCGTCAGCGTGTTCCCCACGATACTGCCTGCACTGGACACCGATTGTGCCGTGATGCGGTTTTCCCCCTTCGCCAGCAGCAGGCCTCCCGCGCTGTTATTCAGCGTGTCGTAATCAACCAGGAGTGACGCGCCACTCAGCTCACCGCTGTTGGACAGGCGCGAACCGGAGAGGGAGAGCCCGGCATCGCTGGTGATAATGCCGCTGTTTTTCACCTCATCAACTGAAAGGGTGAGTGCCGCCGGGCTGTACAGCACGCCGCTGCTGCGGTTATCCAGCAGACGGGTAACCAGTGACAGCGTCTGCCCCGCGTGGATCAAACCACTGTTAATGACTGCAGGGCTGCTGATGGCGAGCGAAGACGCCGTCAGCGTCCCCCTGTTATTGAGATTCGTGGTTTCAATCTTCAGGGCTGACGCTGAAGATTTTCCCCCGTGACTGAGAGCGTCAGTGGCTGTCAGGATAAGCCCATCTTTCGCAGCCTGCGTCCCATCAAGCTGCGCATTCCGTACGTCCACGCTGACGCTGTTACCCTGCGTCTGTGCCGTTGCCGTGGTCGTCAGGCTGTGACCCCGAACGCTCACGGAGCCGCCCGCGCTGGTTTCGCCTGCAAGAGTGGTAGCCGTATTGTTCAGCGCCAGATCGCCATCACTGTGGATTACAGACTTTTCGGTGGTGATGAACGCGTCTGCTGAGCCAGCAAGCCCTCTGGCACCGGAAAGCGTGCCGCTGTTTGTCACCTGCGCAGCCTTCAGCGTCAGCGTGTCATCGCTGACGAGCGCGCCGCTGTTATCCAGCTTACCGCTCGCGATAACGGTCGTTTTGCCTTTCGCACCGGTGTCACCGGACAGCGTGGCGTTGCGAGCGTTGATACCCAGTGTGGAGGCGCTTTTCAGGGTGCCCGAACTGGTGATGTCGGTCCCTGAAACGTTCAGGCTGTTGCCCTGAACGGTGCCGGTATTGCTGAATGTCCCGGTCTTCAACGAGGCATCCATCCCCGCGGAAAGCGCACCGCTGTTGTTCAGGTTCCCCGTGTTTATGGCAAGAGATTTTCCGGCCGTGGTACTGCCTTTCAGCAGGGTGTTCCCGGACGTGGAGAGCGCGATATTCCCGCTGGCACTGGTTCTGCTGCTGCTCTCCTGAGTCAGCGTCTGACCGCTGAGCGTGATAGCTGAGGCGCTTACGCTTCCGCGCTGCGTCAGCTCACCGCCTTTCACCGACAGTTGCTGACCCGCGACGACAGAGCCGTTAAGCGCGGCACGCTGCGACGCCTCCAGCGAAATATGGCGTGATGCGGTCAGCTGCGTCCCGGTTTCCAGCGTTTTCGCGTTAACCGTGGCATCCTGCCCGGCGATGTTTTTCCCCTTAAGCGCCGCGTTTTCTGCCACGTTCACGGCAAGGTTACGACCGGCACCCGCCTGGGCATCCGCACTCTGGGTGAGGGCGTTTGCCGTCAACGTGGTGTCGGTTCCCGCAGTGAACGCGCCGCCGCTTTGCGTGAGGGTACCGTTGGTCGCTAACTGAAGATTTTTCTCGGCGGCGATATGGGCCTGGTCGAGCGTCAGGGCGCTCTGCCCGGAGACAGTAAGGTTATCCCCTGCTTTATGGTCGCCGGTTAACGTCACCTCTTTCGCAGAAACGCGGGTGCTACCGCTGGCAAGCGTGTTTTTCAGCACCACTTTCCCCGCGCTGCTGAGCGTAATATCGCCCTGACGCGCGTTAAGATCCCCTAGGTTTACCCCCAGGCCTGTTTCGCTGGACACCAGACGAATACGGTTGGCGTACATCCCGCCCAGCGCACCCGTGTCTACCGCCACCTTCGGCGCGTCACCTTCCCCTTTCAACGCGCTGACGCTGCCGTCTGCTGCGACGCGGTTCGCCCCGGCGACCACACGTACCTCTTTCGCATGCAGTTGGGCATTGATCTCGGTCGCGCGGGAAATAATCGATACGGCATCACTCTGGCTGCCATCCAGCCCGGCGCCCTCAATGGTGACCGCACCTTTAGTCACATCAAGCGATTGCAGCTTCCCGCTGGCGTCGAGCACCGGTTTCCCCGTGGTGAGCGTCGCATTCGGCGTATTAATAAATCCGCAGCCGTTACAGGTGATACCGTAGGGGTTCGCCACAATAACGTTTGCCGCCTTGCCCGCCACTTCGGTGTAGCCCTGTAAATGTGAGCGGTTCGCACCGGTGACTTCGTTGATGATCCCTTTGGCTTCCTGCCCGGCTTTCAGGTTGGGGTTGTTTTGGATAATCCCGCCAAGCTGGGTCTGGTTCAGCTGTCCCGTGGCGTTATTCAGGATCAGCCCTTCTTTGCCGACGTTGTAATCGTGGTATTTATTATGGGAAATACCGGACTGATTCGGCGTGGCAATGTTCACGACCGGAACACCGTTGGCCGCCTTATCCATCTGCGTATTTCCGGACGGGGAGATCGTGGCGGCCACCGCAGGCAGCAGCGGCTGGGTTGCCAGCAATACGCTCAGTAACGCGCTAAGCGCACGCTGTGAAAAACGAACCTGATCCTTTTCCATCATCCCTGTCCCTTAAAAAGCCACTGAAAAACGGTAATAAATCACGAGGTGATCCGGTGCCAGCCAGTCCGGATAGTCCACCGGTGTGCCGACGGTAAACTGGCTGGAGTAACCGCGATTCGTCGCGGTAAGCCCCAACGCGGTTCCCCACAGCGTGCCGGAGGCGTAACGATCCTGGCCGTCCTTCTTCAGCCAGCCGCCGTCAATTGCGGCAAGTACGCCAACATCGCCGACCCACGGCAGCGTAAAGAGCGACCAGTTCAGCTCGTTTCGCCAGTAGCCGCCGTTATCCCCGGAGATGTACTGCTCCTTAAAGCCCCGAACGGACGTTTCGCCGCCCAGCGTCAGACGCTCACTGCCGTACAACCTGTCCGGCGACCACTGGAAATAGACGCTGGTGAGCCACCAGAGTTTGTCCGCCACGGGACGCTGAAAGCTGCCGTTCAGGCTCCATTTGCGGAATTCGGCTTTTGCCACATCACCCTGTTTGTCGTTATCGTCTTCTGCACCCAACCACGGCACGCCCTGCGTAAAGGTTGGGTTCAGGGTCGCCACGCCCGAAGCGATTTTTTGCGTGTGGTTAATGCCCAATGAAACACTGGAAAGTTTGCGGCTGCTGGTGGCCAGCAAAACATCATCGAGATAGTTCCGGTTGATGCGATGAGTGATGCCCGCCGACACGCCGGTTTTGATATCGCCATTGCGGAACAGTACCCACGAGCCCGTCAGACGGTGCGTTTCGGTATCCCCCGTCGACCGCCAGAGGTAGCCGTTATTATCGATAGTACTGAGGTAGTTGCTCCAGCTGTAGCTGTAGTCCAGCAGTCCGTAGCCGTAAGGGATGCTGACGCCTGCTGCAAAATTTTGAGCATCCTTGCTGTTGGAAAAATCACTGCTGCGCCCGCCGCTGATAAACCACTTATCCGCCAGACCCAGCAGGTTATTGCCGTACAACGCGCCAGTAAGCTGCCCGGTCCCGGTGCTCTTTTGCCCGCTGTTATCAAAACTGACGGAGCCGCTAAGGGGGAACTCTGGCGTGGCGGTCAGATTAACCACCGAGTAGCCCTGCCTGTCGCCGGGCAAAATTTCAATCTCAACGGGCCGCTGACGTACCCGGTTGAGTTGTTCCATGCCCTGTTCGATATCGCGCAGGTTAAGGATCTTCCCCTCAAGCCCGGGGAAGGTCATTTTCAATGTGCGGTCCGGCACACCTTCGAGGCGAATGTGCTGAAGCTTTCCTTCCAGCACGGCAAGATGGAGTACGCCGCCGGAGAGATCCTGCTCGGTTAAAAACGCGCGGCTGGTGATATAACCCCGGCTGATGTACCAGTCAGACACGGCGTTAGTCAGGGTATTTAAGCCAGCAATATCAAGGCACTGATTCAGCCACGGCGCAACCAGCCGTTCTTTAGCTAACGGAGACAGAAGGTTGGCACCCGTCAGTTCGATGCGCGAGATAACAAAACAGGGGCCTTGTGGAGTCGCGGTACTGTCGGGCTGAACGGGACGCGGTACCACCACGCTGCGCTCCAGCGATTCACGCTGACGCTGGCTCTCATCCAGCAGCTGCTGCTGTTGCTGCTGGATGGTATTACGGTCGGCCGGTGACAACGGGGCGGCGAGTGCGATCCCTGGCGCCAGTAACAGGATGGCCGCCAACAGCGCGCATGCTGATGTTTTCCCTAACACTCTTTACTCTCCGCTTAAAGTCCGTTTTCAAACTTGACTGTTAAAAAACGAGCAACTTATTTCAAAAAGTAAATAGTGTAAATATCAGCAAAGAGAATAAGGATATTTCTGGCACATTTTCAGATTTTTGCAGGGGTATATCTGAAGCAAGATTAAAGAAATCCCCTGTCGCGCCGATCATCATCCGTGTGTATTATTTCCTGTAGCTTTTACAACAACTAACCTTAACTCAAATACTTAAGCGCCAAAGCGAAAGGCATCATGAGCACACCGATCAAACGGCTAGAAATCATAAAAAATGCCATCGAACTGGAAGATGACGACATCATCCAGAGCCAGCTGACGCGGCTGAAAAATGAAGCGTTTGACGAGGAGCTACAGGCAATCGTCGTGGCGCTTGAGAATAAGAACTACACCGCAGCCATCAGGGCCATCACCGCGTGGCTGCAGGGCCAGCGCGCCGTGACCCCGTGGCGTGACCCGCAGGTGGCCGCCAGCAAGCTGGAGCTGAAGGCGCTGGAAGAGCGTCTGCGCGATCTGATTGACCGCCGCAACGCCCGCGTGCAGCAGCTCGATGAGTTCAACGATCTCTATTTCTCCCGTCTCGGGCCGCTGATGCAGCAGATCCTCGCCCTGCGTAAAACGCTGGCGGAGCTAAACCTGCGTCGTCAGCAGGCGGAGGCGCGTCGTCGCGAAGAAGATTATCGCCGTTGTCAGCGCTATATGGCGCAGGCGGTAGAGGTGCTGGCAACGCTCACCCAGCGCTGGCGCGATCTCCCGGCCGATTCCGTACAGGCTGCCGAGGCGCGTAAACAGCTGCAGCAGCAAAGCAACCTGATTGCCAATCTTCTGGCCGAAGCGCTGGAACTTGAGAGCGGCTTAACGCGTGAAGAAGAGCCCGCGCGCCAGGCGCGCGATGAGGCTAACGAAGAGTACGAGAAGTATCGCGAGCAGCATCACGATGCCGAAGTGCGTCTGCGCAAAGGGAAAGATCTCTCGGAAGAGGATCGGAACGAGCTGAAACGCCTGTGGCGTCAGGCGAGCAAGCTGTGCCACCCGGATCTGGTGGCAGACGATCTGAAAGAAGAAGCTAACACCATGATGGTGCAGCTTAACCAGGCCAAACAGCGCGGGGATGTAAAAGCGATCCGTTCACTGGTGGCACGCCTGCAGCAGGGCTTTGAGCCAATGATGGCGAGCGACAGGCTGAACGATCTGGAGCGTATCCGCAAAAAAATGGCGCAGGTTCGCGAGCAAATCGACACCTTAGTGAACGAGCTGGCGGAGCTGGAGAAAGAAGAATCCTGGCTGCTGGTGTCGTCGCTGAACAATATGGAAGCCTACTTTGCCCAGCAGGAGAAGGCGCTGCATGAGGTCCGCGCCTCGCTCGAACATCAGGTGAGCGAAGCGCAGCTGGAGTCCGCAGCCTGACTATTTAGCGTGCCAGTATGCGCTGGCACGCACCAGTTGCTGGTCAATCGCGTCGATTTCAAACTGGCGGCTCAGGTTTTTCACCACCTTCCCTTCCCCGGTCAGCCAGATAAAGTAGTCCTCTTCGGGCACGGCCAGCGTCGCCAGATGATCGGCCACCGCCTGCGGGTTGTGGCCCACAATCCAGGTGAGGTTGAATTCACTCAGGTGCGCCAGATAGTCCTTATAAGATCCGTCACCCACGGTCACGACAGCATGAACGTCCGGGCGTACCGGCAGTTTGGCGATGCCTTCTAAACGGCGGCGCAGCGCGGGCATCCCGGATTCATCACACACGTACAGCTGCCAGGCGTAATCTTCCGGCACCACCAGCGATCCGCGCGGCCCACCGATAGTGAGTTTGTCGCCAGGTTTGGCCGCTACCGCCCAGTTGCTGGCAACGCCGCCATCATGAACGAAGAAATCCAGCACCAGCTCATTCTTCTCCTCATCGAACAGGGGCGTATAGTCACGCGCCTGCGGGCGCACGCCGTCGCCCCAGTCGATGCCTTCATCGGTGACAACGGGCGGAACAAAGGTCGTGCCCGGTGCCGGGAAAAAGACCTTGGTGTGGTCGTCGAAGCCGCGGGAGCTAAAGCCCTCCAGCGCCTCGCCGCCGAGCACAACGCGCTGGAAGCCAGCGCTGACGCGCTCGACGCGGAGCACGTTCAGCTCGCGAAAGCGCAGGTCATTGCGGACACGTTGAGGGTAACGGGTTGATGTCATTTTTATGCCCTTCTCAGGTGAATACGATATATCGAAATTGATTTTTAATGATAATGATTGCTATTAACCAGGAATGCAAGATCTTTTAGATTGCATCTGAATATATCTAAGATATAGTTTAGATATATCAAATTAAGAGAGTCACTATGCGACACGAACATGAAGGCGGCGGACGCCGACCGCGCTTTTTCGGCCACGGCGATCTGCGGCTGGTGATCCTGGATATCCTGACCCGCAATGCCAGTCACGGTTATGAGCTGATCAAAGAGATCGAGAACCTGACGCAGGGGAACTACACGCCGAGCCCGGGCGTGATCTACCCAACCCTGGATTATCTGCAGGATCAGACGTTTATCACCATTACGGAAGAAGAGAACGGCCGCAAGAAAATTGCGATAACCGCTGAAGGACAAAACTGGCTGGATGAAAACCGGGAACAGCTGGAACAGATCCAGGTGCGCATCAAAGCGCGCAGCGTCGGCTTCCAGCTGCGTAAAAACCCGCAGATGAAGCGGGCGCTGGAAAACTTCAAAGCGGTGCTGGACCTGAAGGTGAATCAGGGAGAACTCAGCGACGCGCAGCTCAAGCAGATCGTCGGGGTGATCGACCGCGCGGCGCTGGAGATCTCCCAGCTGGATTAAGCCAGCGCGCGCTCGCTCACGCGGAACACTTTTACCAGCTCTTTCAGGTGCATCGCCTGCTCATTCAGCGATGCCGCCGCCGCAACGGACTCCTCCACCAGCGCGGAGTTCTGCTGGGTGGTGGCGTCAATCAGGCCAATCGCGCTGTTGATTTGCGAGATGCCTTCCGTCTGCTCATGGCTGGCCTGACGGATCTCACGCAGGATCACGTCCATCTCCTCCACGTTGCCGACCATCCCGTTGATCAGTCCGCTGGCTTTTTCCACCAGGTTCATCCCGTCCTGAGTCTGGCTGGTGGAACTTTCAATCAGCTGGCGGATTTCACTCGCCGAAGAGGCGCTCTTCTGCGCCAGCTGGCGCACTTCGCCCGCGACCACCGCAAAGCCACGGCCGTGCTCTCCCGCACGTGCCGCCTCGACCGCCGCGTTAAGCGCCAGAATATTGGTCTGGAAGGCAATGGCGTCGATCAGGTCGATAATGTCGGACATCCGATTGGATGTTTCGTTAATCAGGCGCATTTTGCTGGTCACCTGTTTCATCATCTCACCGTTGTTTTTCACCACCGTCGCGGCATCGGCAGAGAGGGTGGTCGCTTCCCCGGTGTGCGACGCGGTGTTTTTCACCGTCGCGGTGATCTGCTCCATCGAGGCTGCCGTCTGCTCGACGGAACTGGCCTGCTCTTCGGTGCGCGCGGCCAGATCCTGGTTGCCTGCGACAATCTGTGCGGCGGCGCTGGAGATGTTTTCCGAGCCGGTTTGCACCTGCTGCACAATCTCCAGCAGACGGGTTTTCATCTCCATCAGCGCATGCAACAACAGGCCGGTTTCGTCTTTACCGTGAGACGCAATGCTGCCGGTCAGATCGCCATCGGCAATGGCTTCGGCAAAGCTCACCGCTTCGCCCAGCGGACGGGTAATGGAGCGCACGATAAACCAGCCAATCAGGCTGCCCACCGCCACGCTGAAGAGCGTGATCAGGAGCAGCAGCATGCGGTTGGTTCGGAAATCACCGTCCACCTGCGCGCCCGCGCTCTGCATCTCGTTGTTTTGGATGGCGATCAGCGCCTGCACTTTCGCTTTGTAAGCCTGCTGCACGGTGAGGGTGTTGGTCATCATCTCCTGGATAGCGCCCGCACGGTTGTTGTTCTGCACCGCCTGCAAAATGCGGTAGCGCGAGTCCAGATACTGCTGGCGCACGCTGCGGATATCCGCCAGTACCTGCTGAGATTTCTGATCCTGCAACGCGTTGCTCAGCTCGCCCAGGATCACCGTAATGTGCTCGCTGATCTCTTTCAGACGCTGCTGAGATTGCCCCGTGTAGGTGCCCTGCTCGTCCAGCAGCATAAGCTGCTGCGTGCTTATAAATTCCTGGAAGTTGTCGATTAGCTGGTTGGCTTTTACCGTGGTTGGATAATCGTGGGTAATGATAGTCTGCATCCCGTTGTTCGCCCGATTCAGGCTCAGCAATGAGACACTCGCACTGACGATCATCAGAACAATAAAGAACCCAAACGCCAGAAATAATTTCGTGCCGATCTTTACGTCATGTAAGAACATATTTACTCCATCGATGTGATTATTTCTCAGACGATCACCGTTATCGGTAACGAACGCGCTAACTTTATGACTTTGATCGTTTTTTTATTTCATAACCATCACAATGGATAGGTACAGTCTATTAATTTTGGCGCATCGATCGTTGTGTAACCACCACAGAGGGCATTTCTGAAATAGCATCGGGGAAAACTGACTTAGGCAGGCATAAATAACTGAGCGGATTTTTTTAGTTATTTAATATCACATTAACAATAAACATTAAAAATAATCACATTAAAACGCCGTTTAGACCTGGTGGCATAAACGGCTTTTCTGGAACATTACTGGCTCAATGGAGCACGGTCACGGCATCTTTGAGACGTCCCGCACGGTGCTTCACCATGGCGGAGATCTGCGCGCTCTCCTCTACCAGGTCCGCATTTTTCTGCGTGATACTGTCCAGTTCGGCAACGGCCCGGGTTAACTCGGACAGTCCGGTAGCCTGTTCAGACGTGGCGTGGCTAATCTGAGCAATAAGCTGCGTGACGTTTTTCACCTGCTCAACAATGTCATCCATTGTGCGGCCTGCCGCGTGAACCTGATCGGAGCCGGACTGTACCTTGCTGGCGCTGGCGTCAATCAGCTTACGGATATCGTTGGCCGCACTGGCGCTGCGGCTGGCGAGATGACGAACCTCACCGGCCACGACCGCAAAGCCTTTGCCCTGTTCGCCTGCCCGTGCCGCTTCCACTGCCGCGTTCAGCGCCAGAATATTGGTCTGGAAAGCGATGTCATTGATAAGCGAAGTGATCGAGCCGATCCGCTGGGTACTGTCAGCAATATCATCCATGGTTTTCACCACCGTCTGCATCGCATTTCCGCCTTTGGTCGCCGCGTTGCTGGCCGCCACGGAGAGCTTATCGACTTCGGCAGCGGTTTCAGAGTTGCTTTGTACCGAGGCGGCCATTTGATTCATCGTCGCCACGGTCTGCTGCACATTGGTGACGGTCTGACGCGTGCGGTCGTTGAGATCGTCATTCCCCTGCGCCAGCTTATCGCTGCCATCGCGCACGCTCACCACCTGGCTTGATACATCATTGATTAACCAGCGACACATCAGCCCCAGCTGTCCGATCGCGCGCAGCGTCAGCCCCAGCTCGTCGCTGCGGTTCAGGTGCTGCACGCTGTTACGCTCACCGGTCGCGACCTTCAGCGCCTGACGCGTGACATTTTCCACCGGTCGGACAATCTGCTGCTCGAACAGCATCGTCCCGACGACCATCACGACGGCAGCAGCCACCAGCGATGGCCACCCCGCAGAGGTTAACGCCAGCGTGGCAGCCATCACCGCAAACAGCGCCGCCATGACGCTACGAACCCGCCAGCGCAGCGGCATAGCCGGTAACTTCCCGAGCCAGCCTTTGCGCACCACCAGCCCTTTATGGATACGTTTTTTACAACGGCCTTCATTGAGCGCCTTATATAAAGGCTCCACGACCGCAATCTCTTCAGCCGTCGCTTTTGTGCGAATCGACATATAGCCGGTCATTTTCCCGTGGCGCACCATCGGCACGGCGTTCGCTCGCACCCAGTAGTGGTCGCCGTTTTTGCGGCGGTTTTTGACAATCCCGCTCCACGGTTCCCCCTGTTGCAGCGTGTACCACATGTCGGCGAAGGCCGCTTTCGGCATGTCGGGGTGACGCACCATGTTGTGCGGCTGTCCCATCAGTTCCTGGAGCGTATAGCCACTTACCTGTACAAAGGTGTCGTTGGCATGGGTCATGTAGCTCTGGAGATCGGTGGTCGACATAAGAGTGGTGTCACTATCCAGAGGGAATTCATTCTGGGTGACAAAGGATGGAGAGGACATGGCGGGCATTCCTTGCAGGTTATTCGAGTGTTAATTTTGTGGTTTATTGTTTTTTCGGCGGTTACAAATTTATCTTTAGTTGTTAAATCCGATCGAGATCGCAAATTTAAGGTAAACCGCACTTTCTGTACGCTTTTCTAATCGATTGATTTAAAATACTTTCGTAGAGAAATTACCCGCAAAGCATGATCTATTAACGCCCACTTAAGTGGCATCTATCGCACCACTCCGGTGCAATTGACCCCCATCCATCGCGCTTTCCCCTCCCGCCTTCATCCCATCAGGGTGGTATCGGCATGATTAAATATTGCGCAATATTATTTTAACCTGGTGTTTATCCCGATTTTCGTTAAGTCCGCTGAAGTGGCGTAATCCCTGCAATACTTAACGCAGTATCATGTGATACGCGATCCCCGGGAGCACATTTTGAACAGGTTACCTTCCAGCGCCTCGGCTCTTGCCTGTACCGCGCACGCACTGAATCTCATTGAGAAGCGAACGCTCGATCATGAGGAGATGAAACAACTTAACCGAGAGGTCATCGATTACTTTAAAGAGCATGTGAATCCTGGTTTTCTGGAGTATCGCAAATCTGTTACCGCCGGCGGGGATTACGGAGCCGTAGAGTGGCAAGCGGGAAGTCTGAACACGCTTGTCGACACCCAGGGACAGGAATTTATCGATTGCCTGGGGGGTTTTGGTATTTTCAACGTGGGGCACCGTAATCCAGTTGTGGTTTCCGCCGTACAGAATCAACTTGCGAAACAACCTCTCCATAGCCAGGAACTGCTCGACCCGCTTCGCGCCATGCTCGCGAAAACGCTGGCGGCCTTAACGCCCGGCAAACTGAAGTACAGCTTCTTTAGCAACAGCGGCACGGAATCGGTCGAAGCGGCGATTAAACTCGCCAAAGCGTACCAGTCGCCGCGCGGGAAATTCACCTTTATCGCCACCAGCGGCGCGTTCCACGGGAAATCCCTGGGTGCACTGTCGGCGACCGCCAAATCCACCTTCCGCAAACCGTTTATGCCGCTGCTGCCGGGCTTCCGCCACGTGCCGTTCGGCGACATTAACGCCATGCGCACCGTGCTGAGTGAATGCCGTAAAACCGGCGACGATGTGGCAGCGGTGATCCTGGAGCCTATCCAGGGTGAAGGCGGCGTGATCTTGCCTCCGCAGGGCTATCTGCCCGCCGTGCGTCAGCTGTGCGATGAGTTTGGCGCGCTGCTGATCCTCGACGAAGTGCAAACCGGCATGGGGCGCACCGGCAAGATGTTTGCCTGCGAGCATGAAAACGTTCAGCCGGACATCCTGTGCCTGGCGAAGGCGCTCGGCGGCGGCGTGATGCCAATTGGCGCGACGGTTGCGACGGAAGAGGTGTTCTCGGTGCTGTTCGACAACCCGTTCCTGCATACCACCACCTTTGGCGGTAACCCGCTGGCCTGTGCGGCGGCGCTGGCGACCATCAACGTGCTGCTGGAGCAAAACCTGCCCGCGCAGGCGGAGCAGAAAGGCGACATGCTGCTGGACGGCTTCCGCCAGTTGGGCCGGGAATACCCGGACCTTGTGCAGGAGGCGCGCGGTAAAGGGATGCTTATGGCAATCGAGTTTGTCAACAACGAAATCGGCTACAGCTTCGCGAGCGAGATGTTCCGCCAGCGGGTGCTGGTGGCCGGGACGCTCAACAACTCGAAAACCATCCGCATTGAGCCACCGCTGACGCTGACGATTGAGCAGTGTGAGCAGGTGCTGAAAGCGGCGCGCAAAGCGCTGGCAGCGCTCAGGGTGAGTGTGGAAGAGGCGTAATATAGACACCCCCTCCGCGGGAGGGGGTGTTTAATGACCCGTCTGGCAGAATACGATATCATTCCTGCAATATCGGCTATCTTCTCCTGAGGGACCATGCGCTATTTTTTCCTGGAATGGGTCAATCCTTTCGAAATCATGATGCTTAACTCGCTTGCTAAGGATCATCCCGTAAAGCAAATTAATCGCATTATGCGACGCTACAAATCGATCAATGCCCTGCTGCCAGGCGAGGCGTTAAAAAAATGGCATAAGCGCACGCACTGTGCCGTTAAATTATCGGCAATCAAACGGGATGATATCGCGATTTGTAATGGCTACAGCGTCTTTCCGTTCCTGGATTATGTCGCCAGCATGCCATGTAAAAAAGTGTTGATTCTGCGCGACTCCGTGGATGCCCTGACGCGCAAACGTCGTCTTCTTGGGCAACTGGCGCAGGATGCGGATTACATCGAGACCGTTCGGCCCGTCTTTGATGCTATTTATAGCTTTGATCCTGCTGATTGCGAACGCTATAACTTGCGTGCTATCGAGCAGTTTTTGCCGTTTAGCTGGCAAGAAATCCAGCAATTTCAAAAAGAGAGCGCAGCTGAAAATAAAAGCTGCTTTTTTGTCGGTGGCTATGAACCCATTCGGGCAGATGTTCTTCGTACCCTGACACCGGTACTTGAAAATAGCGGTTATGAGACAGATTTTTACCTGCTGGATAAGTACAATAATCAGGATAACTATCCCAGTAATTGTCAGAATAAAAAACTCAGCTATCTGGACAATATTAAAAAAGCCAAACACTGCTCAATTATGCTGGAAATAAACAAACCTGAGCAAAATGGTTTAACACTCCGCGCACTGGAAGCACTGGTTCTGAATAAGAAGCTGATCACCACCAATGCGTCGATTAAAACGATGGCGCTGTACGATCCTGCCCGTATTTTTATTTATAACGGAGTCGATACCGAGGGTCTGGACGCATTTCTTCAAAGCGACCTGCCTGCAAGAGATGAAAAACTCCTCAGACAATACAGTGCAGACAGTCTGCTCGCTACGTTGCAGAATCATCATTCCTGAAAGACGTTCGCCCGGTAAGCGTAGCGCCACCGGGCTGCTTTTTAACGGTGAAACTCCGCCACCGTCATAGTGAAGCGCAGTACGCTCTCCCCTTCGTTCGCATAGCCGTGCGCCGCTTCGGTTTTCGCCACCGCCGACGCGCCAGCATTCACCTGCGTAACCGTCTCGTCCACCGTCAGCGTCAACACGCCTTCGTTCACGTGCAGCAGCTCAAAGGTTCCCGCCGGATGCCCTGTCGAGGTGAAATACTCCCCCGGATGCATCTCCCACTGCCAGAGTTCAATCATATCCGGGCCCGCGGTGCCCGCCAGCAGCCTGGCACGTCCGCCCTGCGCCCCCTGCCACAGTACCGGGATCGCCGATTCTTCAATAATGTGCACCAGCGGCTCGCTGGAGACGTTGACGATATCCGCCACCGAGATGCCGAGCGCGGCGGCCAGCTTGCATAAAATCGCGATGCTGGGGTTGGCTGCGCCCTTTTCGATCTCCACCAGCATCCCTTTGCTGACGCTGGCGCGGCGGGACAGCTCGTCCAGCGACAGTTTTTTCTCTTTGCGCCAGTTGCGTATGCGGTTCGCGACGGCCAGGCTTACCTGGGCAACATCGGCACCCTGTGCAGTCATTATATTGACTTTATCAGTCATTGGTCACTACCATGGTATAAAACAGTCAATACAGGATTATTTATGTCTCTCTTAACGCCGTCAATAGATTCGCGACTTGCCGACATTGCGCCCGGCTTTCGGGCGCTGAGCATTCTGGTTGAGGCCGCGCCGATTACCCAACCGGAGGTTGCGCCCGCCGCGCTGGCGCAGGCCTGCCAGCAGATGTTGAATGACGATGTGCCGTGGGCTGACGCACACCTTTCAGACTGGGATGAGGTGTTTAAAGCCTTTGGCGCGAAACCGAAACGCACGCCCTGCTCGGCATCCGCCCTGCGTAAGCGGGTGCTGAAAGACGGCTCGCTGCCGCCGCTGGATCCGGTGGTGGATATTTATAACGCGGTGAGTATTCGCTACGCGATCCCAGTTGGCGGAGAAAATCTCGCGGCTTATTCAGGCGCGCCGCGTCTGACGCTGGCCGACGGCAGCGAGCCGTTTGATACCCTCAAAGAGGGACAGCCGGTAGTGGAACATCCGGAACCGGGCGAGGTTATCTGGCGCGACGATCTCGGCGTCACCTGCCGCCGCTGGAACTGGCGCCAGGGGATACGGACGCGTCTTGACAGCCAGGCGCAAACCATGTGGTTTATTCTTGAAAGCCTGCCGTCGATGCCGCTCGCGGCGCTGGAAGAGGCAGGAGAAGAGCTGCTCAACAACCTTAAGCGGCTGATGCCGGGGGCCAAGGCTCAGGTTCAACTGCTGGAACTATAAGAGGACAACACGATGTTTCGCGGATTAAGCGCCTTTCCGTTAACGCCCCTGAAAGAGGGGACGTTTGACGAGCAGTCCTTCATCAATCTTCTGCGCCCCGTGGTCGACGCAGGCGTGGATTCCCTGGGCATTCTCGGCTCAACGGGAAGCTATGCCTATCTGTCCGTTGAAGAGCGCGGCCGGATCGCACGCTGCGCGGTGGCGCATGCTGATAACATTCCGGTCATCGTCAGCATCGGTGCACTACGGCTGGACGATATCCTGCGTCTGGCTGACGACGCACAAACGGCAGGTGTCTCCGGCGTGCTGCTGGCACCCGTGTCGTACCAGCGATTAACGGAAGACGAAGTGTTTACTCTCTATGAAACGGTGACCCGTCAGCTCTCCGTACCGCTATGCATTTACGATAATCCCGCCACGACCGGTTTTACGTTTAGCGATGAATTGTTATTTGCCGTCGCGGCCCTGCCGAATGTGGGATCCATTAAGCTTGGTCGCGTGCCGGAGGACCTCTCGCACGTACGCGCCCATCTTCCGGATACGGTCACGCTGGGCATCGCCGGTGACTGGCGAGCAGCCTCAGCCCTGCAGGCCGGGTTTGACGTCTGGTACTCGGTTCTCGCGGGGTTGTTCCCTCAGGCGGCGCTGGCGATTGCACGTTCGGGAAATAATGCTGAGTCAGAACGGTTAGAGCCGCTGTGGGAATTGTTCCGCCGATACGGCAGCTTACGGGTTATCGCGGCGGCAGCAGAGATGATGGGAAAAGTAGCTGCACCTGCATTGCCATTTCCGTTACAGGCGGTTCAGGGGGAGCCGCGCGAGGCTCTTTCAGCGATCCTTGCGGAATTAGAGCTGGCCTGAAAAACGCCGGGTGGCGCTTACGCTTACCCGGCCTACCGCACCGTCCCGCACCCCGTAGGCCCGGTAAGCGTTAGCGCCACCGGGCAAAGCCATTACTCCGGCAGCAGCCCCACAAAACTGCGTTTCTTACGCGGCTCTGACATCAATTCCTCAAGCTTATCCACGCACGCCAGATAGTGCGGCGTTTGCTTATGCGCCAGCACTGCCTCCTCGTCTTTATAGGCTTCGTAAATAAAGAACCGGGTTTTCACCCGCGGGTCCTGCAATACGTCGAATCGCAGGTTTCCCGGCTCCTTGATTGCCCCCTCGTGGTTGGCGCGAAACACCTCCAGAAACTCGTCCACCCGTTCGGGTTTGATGTTGATCTCCACTAACGTCACATTCATTTTGCTTCTCCCTGTTTCTCTTCCTGCCAGAACTGGAACGCGTCCCGGGCGCTCATGTTCTCGTGTACCACTTTCTTCACCGCCTTCAGCATGGCGAGCGGCGCGCTGGACTGGAAGATGTTGCGCCCCATGTCCACGCCGGATGCGCCCTGGTCGATTGCGCGCCAGCACATCTCCAGCGCCTCGTGCTCCGGCAGCTTTTTGCCTCCGGCGATCACAATCGGCACCGGGCAGCTGGCGGTCACTTTTTCAAAGCCCTCGTCCACGTAATAGGTTTTGACGAATTGCGCACCCATTTCGGCGGCGATGCGGCTGGCCAGCGAGAAATAGCGCGCGTCCCGCGCCATCTCTTTACCCACCCCCGTCACCGCCAGCGTCGGCATGCCGTAGCGCGCGCCCGCATCAACAAGCTTGATGATGTTGTTGATTGACTGATGCTCGAACGGGCTTCCGATATACACCTGTGCCGCCACCGCGCAGACGTTCAGGCGCAGCGCGTCCTCCATCGCCACCGCCACGCACTCGTTCGACAGCTCGCCAAGAATCGAGTTACCCCCCGAGGCGCGCAGCACCACCGGTTTGTTCGTCGCAGCAGGCACCTGGCTCCTGAGGATGCCGCGGGTGCACATCAGCACGTCGGTTTCGCCAAACAGCGGCGCGATAGAGAGATCGATACGCTCAAGGCCGGTGGTCGGCCCCTGAAAGTAGCCGTGGTCAAAGGCCAGCATCACCGTGCGGTTGCTCTGCGGGTTGAAGATGCGCGAAAGCCTGGACTGCATACCCCAGTCCAGCGAGCCGCAGCCCTTAAGGGTGTAAGGCACATTCTGCTGCGGCGTGCCGATGCCAAAATCTTTGCCGTCTTTGATGTCGTCTAAATCAGCCATTTGCTCCCCCGTCAGAAATCGTATTTGCTGATGTTCTCTTTGGTGAACACCACGCGCTCCGGCAGCAGCACGATGCCGTTGCCCTTCGCCTCATACTGGTAGCCCTGCACGCTGTTCGGCTCGACCTTCAGCGCGCCGATGTCTTTTACGTCCACGCTGTCGCCGACGTTAAGATCGCCTTTTTTCAGCAGGCGATCGGCGACATTGACCGCAATTTTTCCCTGTTGTACGACATCCCACAGGCCGAAGGCTTTTACCGTGCCGCGCTCAACGTACGGACGCATCACGTTCGGCGTGCTGAAGCCGACAATCGCCACCCCTTCGCGCTTCAGGTTTTCCGCCGCCTGCGCCGCTGCTGGCAGCGCGTTGGCGTCCGGGGCGATGATCGCATCCAGATCCGGATACGCTTTTAAGATCCCTTCGGCGGTTTGCAGAGATTTGGTGGCATCGTTATAGCCAAACTGGGTGGTGACGACCTGCCACTGAGGATGATCTTTCTCGATTTTGGCCTTCGCCTCTTTCACCCACTGGTTCTGGTCGGTAACGGTCGGGCTGGAGTAGAAGAACGCCACTTTAGCGTTCGGTTTGGTGACCTGTTTGCCCGCCATCTCCACCAGCAGGCCGCCGAGCTGCTCCGGCGTTCCCTGGTTGATATAGATGCTGCGGCACTCCGGCCTGGTGTCGGAATCCCAGGTCAGGACCTTGACCCCGCGCTGCATCGCGCGCTTCAGCGCCGGGCAGAGGCCGTCCGGCGACACGGCGGAGACGATAATGGCGTTATAGCCCTGGTTGACGAAGTTATTGATGAGCTGCACCTGGCCGGAGACGCTCGGCTCGGTCGGGCCGTCGTAGGTGACGTCCACGCCAAGATCTTTCCCCGCCTCTTTCGCGCCATTGCCGCCGCTGGTGAAGAAGCCCACGCCCACCAGCTTCGGGATAAAGGCAATGCGGTCCGCCGCCTGCGCCGAGGCGAAGCTGAGGGCCATTGCCAGGACTATCAGTTTTGTTTTCATCTTACGCTCCGGATAGTTTTCTAAAGAGAGAACGCACCCACTCGCGGTGCAGACTCAGCGAACGTCCCATCACCACCACAACCAGCAGCGCCCCTGACAGCGCGCTCGACACCTGGTTAGGAATACCGACCATCTGTAAACCCTGCTGCAGGTAGCCCACCAGCAGTGCCGCCAGCGCCGTACCGACAACCGAACCTGACCCGCCGTAGATATTGGCCCCGCCGAGCACGGCGGCGGTGAGCGCTGGCATCAGCAAATCGCGCCCCAGATCCGAACGCGCGGAGCCGAAATAGGAGACCATCACCAGCGCGGCAACCGCCGAGGCCACGCCCACCAGACCGTACAGCGCGTAGGGCATGCCGTTCACCGACAGCGCCGCATAGCGCGCCGCGCGCGGGTTTTGCCCGATTAAAAACAAGTGACGACCAAAGCGCCCGCGATGGGTAATCAGCCAGAAGAAAAACGTAATCACCGCGAACAGCACCAGCGGGATCGGCATGCCCAACACCGTGAGGTTAGCGAACGCGGTAAAGCTGTCCGGGAAGCCGCCGATGCCCTCGTAGCCCGTCGCCCCCGCCATGCCGGAGAGCAGCAGCGCGCCGCCACCGTAGAGGTAGAGCGTGCCGAGAGTGATAACCAACGGGCTGATGCCGGTATAGTGAATAAGCGCGGCATTAAATAATCCGCACAGCAGGCCGAGCAGCAGCGTCAATGGAACGGCGACCGCCATCGGCCACCCCGCCTGCATCATCACGCCCAGCGCAATGGCGCACAGGCCGATGGTCGAGCCGAGGGAGATGTCGATCCCGCCGCTGATGATCACAAGCGTGAGCGGCAGCGCCACGATGCCAATACAAATGAAGTCGCTGGTGCTGAACAGCAGCATGTTGATATCAAGCATGCGCGGGTTGATGGCGCCAAAGAGCAGGATCTCCAGCACCAGTAAAATGAGCAGCGCGCTTTCCCAGTTAAGCCTCATTTACGCCACCTCTTTTTTGCGTTTTGGAAAAGGAGTCGCGTGCTTTCCCCCTTTGTGACCCGGCTGGAAGCGGCCATACTTCAGCGCACGCTGGTGGCGCGCCAGCGCCTGGCGCAGGCGCCCGTCGAGCACCAGCACGCCCAGCAGCACCAGCCCGGCGATAAAGTCGTTCCACCACGCCGGGAGCCTGAACAGCACCAGCACGGTATCGATTTGGGTCAGGAAGAAGGCGCCGAGCAGCGCGCCAACCAGCGTACCCGTGCCGCCCAGCAGCGAAATGCCGCCGAGCACGCAGGCGGCGATGGCCTTCATCTCCAGCCCGCTGCCGGTCTGGTTGGGCACAAAACCAATCTGCGCGGCAAAGACAATCCCGGCGCAGGCCGCCAGCATGCCGTTCAGGGTAAAGGCGAGCATTCGCGTGCGGTTCACCGCCACGCCCAGCTGGCGCGCGGCGGCGAGGTTATCCCCCACCGCGTAGAAATCACGCCCGAACGCAGTACGCGACAGCGTCCATGCGCCAACGACGGCGATAATTAATACCAGCATGCCGAGCGGTGATATGCCGATGGCGGCAGGCTCAGAGAGGGATTTCAGCCCCGGCGGCAGTCCTTCAATCCACTTCCCGCCCGTCCAGAGCAGCATCGCCCCGCGGTACAGCCCCAGCGTGCCGAGGGTGGCGACAATCGCCGGAATGCGCAGCCCCACCACCAGAAACCCGTTGAACGCCCCGGCCAGCGCGCCAGTCGACAGCGCAAAGAGAATGGAAACCGGCAGGCTGTAGCCGCTGTTCAGCGCCACACCCACGGCGATGGCGGACAGCCCCACGATAGAGCCAACGGACACGTCGATATTGCGGGTCAGCATCACCAGCGCGGCACCGATGGCCAACAGGATCAGGATCTGCGCGCTGGCGAAGATCATCCCCAGCGTCTGCAGGCTGAAGTAAGACGGGTTCAGCGCCACCAGCACGGCGAACAGCGCCAGAATGGCGAGAAACGCGCTCAGCTCGCGGTTTTTGAGTAAGGTCTTCATGATTGCCCTCCGAACGCCAGCGCCATCATCTTGTCGAGGCTGACGGCGTGACGCGGCAGCTCGCCGCTGAGCACGCCCTGATGCATCACCAGCACCCGGTCCGCAAGGCCCGGGAACTCGTCAAGATCGCTTGAGATCATCAGCACCGCCACGTTCTGCGCCGCCACGCTTTTTATCAGCTGGTAGATGTCGGCGCGCGCCGAGACGTCCACCCCGCGCGTCGGTTCATCGACGATCAGCAGTAAAGGATTGGCCTCCAGGCAGCGCGCCAGCAGCACCTTCTGCTGGTTGCCGCCGGAAAGCGTGCGCACGGGTTGATCCGCATGGTTGAGCTTGATCCCCAGCGCCCGGTGATAGCGTTCCACCACCGCAGACTCCCGCTTGCGCTGCTGCCAGAGAGACGGTTCGTTCAGCGCCACGGTGTTCCAGCGGATCGGCGCGTCGAGGAACAGGCCGGACACCTGCCTGTCTTCCGGCAGGTAGACCAGCCCTTTTTCCAGGCGTGAACTTACCGGATCGCCGGTAATCTCCTGGTTCTCCAGCCAGACGCGGCCGCCGCGCACAGGCCGCAGACCGTAGAGCGTTTCCGCAAACTCGGTGCGCCCGGATCCCACCAGCCCGGCCAGGCCGACGATCTCCCCGGCGTAGATTTCAAGGCTGAGATCGATAAACCCTTCCCCGGTGAGATCGTCCACCCGCAGCACCGGGAAATCCTGCGGCTGGGTGCGACGGTTGCCCGGCAGCGCCAGCCACAGCTTTTGCGTATCGCTGAGAGATTTATCGCGGCTTACCGGCGTCATGGCGGCGATCAGGGCGCTGTCGTCAAACTGCGCGGTTTCGCCGCTCAGCACCACCGCGCCGTCGCGCATCACCGAGACGTGGCTCGCCAACTGGCGAATTTCCGGCAGCTTGTGCGAGATAAAGACAATCCCGACGCCGAGTGCCTGCAGGGCGCGGATCTGGCGAAACAGGCGTTCGGTTTCACCCGGCGTGAGGGAGGCCGTGGGTTCGTCGAGGATCAGGATCCTGGCGTTGCGCATCAGGCCGCGCAGGATCTCCACCATCTGCTGATCCGCCACTTCCAGGGTGCTGGCGGCGGCGTCGAGGTTAAGTGGGCACTGCAGCTGCTGGAGCTTCTCCGCCAGCCGCTTTTCCAGATCGCGTTCGCGCGGCAGGCGGAACAGGATGTTTTCCCCCACCGTCAGGTTGGGGAACAGCAGCGGCTCCTGCGGCACCAGGTAAATGCCTAACCTGTGCGCCTGCACGGGCGTGAGCCGCGCATATGACTGCCCCTCGACAGAAAGTTCACCGCTGTCCGGCGTTTCCACCCCGGCGATGATCTTCATCAGCGTCGATTTTCCCGCGCCGTTCCCGCCCATCAGGGCGTGCACCTGGCCCGCAAGCAGCGTGAAATCAATGCCTTTCAGAACCGGCACGCCTGAGAACTGCTTGCTGATATTTCGCGCGTCGAGAAGTGGTGTCATCATCGCTCCGCTATTGAACAAATGATTTTTAGATTTAATAATGTTCAAAAGCGTAGACGGTGAACTATATTTACAACCGTGCAGGGATCACAGTTTTATCGATTGAGATACAGATAAACCAGAAACGATCTAAAAGATCCGTTTTGTCGCGTGGCTCACATTTTCCCTTCGCGCCATCACGAACATATGATCTAAATTTTTATAAGAGTTCAACTATGAGCGATAAACGCACTGCGGAAGAAGGACGGTTTGCCGGGCTGGCGCTGGCGGAAGAGGAGCTGGTGGCCCGCGTGGCCTGGTGCTACTACCACGACGGGCTGACCCAAAACGACATCGGCGAGCGGCTCGGGCTGCCGCGCCTGAAGATCTCCCGCCTGCTGGAGAAGGGCCGTCAGTCGGGGGTGATTCGGGTGCAGATCAACTCCCGCTACGAGGGCTGCCTGGCGCTGGAAACCGAGCTACAGCAGCGCTTTGGCCTGAAGCTGGTGCGCGTGATGCCAGCCCTGAATACCCCGCCGATGAACGTGCGGCTGGGCATTGGCGCGGCGCAGTCGCTGATGGGCGTACTGGAGCCCGGCCAGCTGCTGGCGGTGGGGTTTGGTGAAACCACCATGAGCAGCCTGCAGCACCTGAGCGGCTTTATCAGCTCGCAGCAGATCCGCCTGGTGACGCTCTCCGGCGGCGTGGGGCCGTATATGACCGGTATCGGCCAGCTGGATGCGGCCTGCAGCGTGAGCATGATCCCCGCCCCGCTTCGCGTGTCATCTGCCGAGGTGGCCGGGATCTTAAAGCGCGAAACCAGCGTGCGGGACGTGATCCTCGCCGCCACCGCTGCCGACGTGGCGGTGGTCGGCATTGGTTCCGTGAACCAGCGTCGTGACGCAACGATACTGCGCTCCGGCTATATCAGCGAAGGCGAGCAGCTGATGTACGCCCGCAAAGGGGCGGTCGGCGATATTCTCGGCTACTTCCTCAATGCCGAGGGCGAGTGCGTCGAGGAGCTGGAGATCCACAAAGAACTGCTGGGCGTCACGCTCGATGAACTGGCGCAGCTGCCCACCATCGTTGGCGTGGCCGGAGGAGAAGAGAAAGCCGATGCGATTTATGCCGCACTGAAGGGCCGCCGTATCAATGGCCTGGTGACGGAAGAGACGACAGCCCGCGCGGTGCTGGCCCTGACGTAACGGGGTTGCCCTGCGCTAACAACGAGGCAAGCTCATGAGTTACCTTTTAGCGTTAGATGCAGGGACAGGCAGCGTTCGCGCCGTTATTTTCGATTTACAGGGCAACCAGATTGCCGTCGGCCAGGCCGAGTGGAAGCACCTGAGCGTGGAGAACGTGCCGGGGTCGATGGAGTTCGACCTGGAGACCAACTGGCGGCTGGCCTGCCAGTGTATTTATCAGGCGCTGGAACGTGCGCACCTGAGCGCGGCGGATATTCAGTCCGTCGCCTGCTGCTCGATGCGCGAAGGGATCGTGCTGTACGACCGCAACGGCGAGGCCATCTGGGCCTGCGCCAACGTCGACGCCCGCGCCAGCCGCGAGGTGGCCGAACTCAAAGAGATCCACGACGACCGTTTTGAATCCGAAGTGTATGACGTTTCCGGCCAGACGCTGGCGCTGAGCGCCATGCCGCGCCTGCTGTGGCTGGCACACCATCGCCCGGATATTTACCGCAAGGCCGCCACCATCACCATGATCAGCGACTGGCTGGCGGCAAAGCTCTCGGGCGAGCTGGCGGTCGACCCGTCTAACGCGGGCACCACCGGCATGCTGGATCTCTTCTCCCGCGACTGGCGGCCGGCGCTGCTCGACATGGCTGGCCTGCGCGCCGATATCCTCTCCCCGGTGAAAGAGACCGGCACCGTGCTGGGCGCTATCACCAAAGAGGCCGCGCAGCAGAGCGGCCTGCGCGAAGGCACCCCGGTGGTGATGGGCGGCGGCGACGTGCAGCTGGGCTGTCTGGGGCTGGGCGTGGTGCGCGCCGGGCAAACGGCGGTGCTGGGCGGCACCTTCTGGCAGCAGGTAGTGAACCTGCCGCAGGTGCGCACCGACCCTGACATGAACATCCGCGTGAACCCGCACGTTATTCCCGGCATGGCGCAGGCGGAGTCGATCAGCTTCTTTACCGGACTGACCATGCGCTGGTTCCGCGACGCCTTCTGCGCGGAGGAAAAGCTGATTGCCGAACGGATGGGGATGGATACCTATTCCCTGCTGGAAGAGATGGCGAGCCGCGTGCCAGCGGGCTCCCACGGGGTGATGCCGATTTTCTCCGACGCAATGCATTTTAAGCAGTGGTACCACGCCGCGCCGTCGTTTATTAACCTCTCCATCGACCCGGAAAAGTGCAACAAAGCGACGCTGTTCCGCGCCCTGGAGGAGAACGCGGCGATCGTCTCGGCCTGCAACCTGGCGCAAATTTCGCGCTTCTCCGGCGTGACGTTTGAGCGCCTGGTGTTTGCCGGAGGCGGCTCGAAAGGGGCGCTGTGGAGTCAGATTTTAAGCGACGTCACCGGTCTGCCGGTGCGCGTGCCGGAGGTGAAAGAGGCGACGGCGCTCGGCTGCGCAATTGCGGCAGGCGCGGGCGCGGGGCTGTTTGCGGATATGGCCTCGACGGGCGAGCGGCTGGTGAAGTGGAGCCGCGAGTTCACGCCGAACCCGCAGCACCGCGAGCTGTACGACGGCATGATGCAGAAGTGGCAGGCGGTGTACGCCGACCAGCTGGGGCTGGTGGACAGCGGGCTGACGACGTCAATGTGGCAGGCGCCGGGGCTGATGCGGGCATCCCCCTCACCCCGACCCTCTCCCTAAGGGAGAGGGAGATTACGTCCCCTCTCCCTGTGGGAGAGGGTTAGGGTGAGGGCATCAGGCCACACCAATATTTGAATCCCATCACAATCACTGCATTCCCCTTTTCCCTTTTACTTCGTGCTGGCTAAATTAGTAACTCATCCGACCACATAACAATAATTTTACACTGGAAGAGACTATGAGCCGCTACCCGTCGTTATTCGCCCCCCTCGATCTGGGGTTCACCACACTCAAAAACCGCGTGCTGATGGGCTCAATGCACACCGGGCTGGAAGAGCATCCGGACGGGGCCGAGCGTCTGGCGGCCTTCTATGCCGAGCGCGCCCGCCACGGAGTGGCGCTGATTGTCACCGGCGGCGTGGCCCCTGCCCCTTCCGGCGTGGGCATGGAGGGCGGCGCGGTCCTGAACGATGCGTCACAGCTGGCGCACCACCGCATTGTGACCGACGCGGTACACCGCGAGGGCGGTAAAATCGCCCTGCAAATCCTGCACACCGGACGCTACAGCTATCAGCCGAACCTGGTCGCGCCGTCGGCTCTTCAGGCACCGATTAACCGCTTTAAACCTCACGCCCTCACCCACGACGAAATCCTGGCATTGATTGACGACTTCGCCCGCTGCGCGGCGCTGGCACGCGAGGCGGGCTATGACGGCGTCGAGATAATGGGTTCCGAAGGCTATCTGATTAACGAGTTCCTCGCCGCCCGCACCAACCAGCGCGACGACGAATGGGGCGGCGACTATGCCCGCCGCATGCGTTTTGCCGTGGAGGTCGTGCGCACCGTGCGCGAACGTGCGGGCGCTGATTTTATTATTGTTTTCCGCCTGTCGATGCTCGACCTGGTAGAGGGCGGCGGTACCTTCGACGAAACCGTGCAGCTGGCGCAGGCGATTGAAGCCGCTGGCGCCACCATTATCAACACCGGTATCGGCTGGCACGAAGCGCGCATCCCGACCATTGCCACGCCGGTGCCGCGCGCGGCGTTCAGCTGGGTAACGCGCAGGCTGAAAGGCAAAGTATCTGTTCCGCTGGTCACTACTAACCGCATTAACGATCCGCAGGTGGCGGACGATGTGATTTCGCGAGGCGACGCCGATATGGTGTCGATGGCGCGACCGTTCCTGGCCGATGCCGAACTGCTCTCCAAAGCGCAAAGCGGCCGTGCGGATGAAATCAACACCTGCATCGGCTGTAACCAGGCCTGTCTGGATCAGATCTTCGTCGGCAAGGTCACCTCTTGCCTGGTTAACCCGCGCGCCTGCCATGAAACCAAAATGCCGGTTGTTGCGGCGGTCAATAAAAAACGCCTGGCCGTGGTGGGCGCAGGCCCGGCGGGGCTGGCGTTTGCGGTGAATGCCGCTTCCCGCGGGCACAGCGTGACGCTGTTTGATGCGCTGGCGGAGATTGGCGGCCAGTTTAATATCGCCAAACAGATCCCCGGCAAAGAGGAGTTCTATGAAACGCTGCGCTACTACCGCCGGATGATCGAGCTTACAGGCATCGATCTGCGGCTTAACCAGTTTGTCAGCGCGGCGGATCTGATCGGTTTCGACGAGGTGATCCTGGCGAGCGGGATCGTACCGCGCATGCCGGCGATCGAGGGTATCGATCATCCGAAGGTCCTGAGCTATCTGGATGTATTGCGTGACAAAACGCCGGTTGGTGAGAAGGTGGCGATTATCGGCTGCGGCGGGATCGGCTTTGATACCGCCATGTACTTAAGCCAGCCGGGCGAGGCCACCAGCCAGAACATTGCCGAGTTTTGCGTGGAATGGGGTATCGACACCAGCCTGAGCCAGTCCGGCGGGCTACGCCCGGAAGGGCCGCAACTGCCGAAAAGCCCGCGCCAGATCGTGATGCTCCAGCGTAAAGCCAGCAAGCCGGGTGAAGGGCTGGGCAAAACCACGGGCTGGATCCACCGCGCCACCCTGCTCTCGCGCGGGGTGACGATGATCCCGGCGGTCAGCTACCAGAAGATCGACGACGAGGGGCTGCACGTCACGATCGGCGGCGAACCGCAGCTGCTGCGCGTGGATCATGTCATTTTATGTGCCGGGCAGGAGCCGAAGCGCGATCTGGCGGATCCGCTGCGCGAAGCCGGTAAAACGGTGCATTTGATCGGCGGGTGCGACGTGGCGATGGAGCTGGATGCGCGGCGGGCAATTGCGCAGGGGACAAAGTTAGCTCTGGCGATCTAGGGCATTGCCGGGCGGCAGGGTAAAAGCAAAACGGCAACCCAGTTGCCGTTTTTAGTGTTTGCGCCCTCTCCCTGTGGGAGAGGGTTGGGGTGAGGGCATCAGGCCGCACTTAACAATCTTACCGACGACGACCCAGCTTCACCGCTTTCAGCACCACAAACTTGTTGTTGGTCGCAATGGTGACGCAGTTACCGAAAATCTTCTTCAGCTTGTGGAAGTAGTCCAGGTGGCGGTTCGCCACGATGTACAGCTCGCCGTTGATTTTCAGGCAGCGGCGCGCGTGGTGGAACATCTCCCACGCGACGTTATCCGTCAGGGCGTGCTTCTGGTGGAACGGCGGGTTGCAGAACACGGCGTTGAAGCGGAACGGCTCTACGCCCGACAGCGCGTTGTTGATCATAAACTCGCAGCGGTCCAGCGCTTCCGGCATGTTGGTTTCCACGTTCAGACGGCTGGAGGCCACCGCCATCGGCGACTCGTCGCTGAACACCACGCTGGCGTCCGGGTTCTTCGCCAGCAGCGTCAGGCCAATCACGCCGTTGCCGCAGCCCAGATCGACAATCTCACCTTCCAGATTTTCCGGCAGATGTTCCATAAAGAAACGCGCGCCGATATCCAGTCCGGTGCGGGAGAAAACGTTCGCATGGTTGTGGATGGTCCAGTCGGTGCCTTCCAGCTTCCAGCTCAGGGTCTCTGGCGCGTCGGCCAGCTCCGGTGCGCTGAACATACAGTTGATGAGACGCGCTTTTTTCCAGGCCAGCGTCGTGGTGGTCGGGCCGAGGACTTTCTCGAACAGTTCCAGCGTCGAGGTGTGGATATCGCGCGCTTTCGCACCCGCGATGATGCGGGTTTCTGGCGTGACGACCTTACGCAGCGCGCGCAGCTGCTGCTCCAGCAGCGCCATGGTTTTTGGCACCTTAATCAGCACCACGCCCGGCGCCTGCGGGTAATCCACGGTGCTGTCGAGGAACTTCACGCTAGACTCTTCGATGTCGTTATGGCGCAGGTTTTCACGCGTCGCCAGCTCGCTCAGGTAGGAATCGCCGATGCTGTATGGCGTGTGCTCCGCCAAGGCGCAGCCCAGCGCGCCAAACGCGTCATTCAGGATCAAAACCGGGCCGCGGATTTCAGTCTCATCCAACTGCTGCAGCAGATATTCATCCGCCGCTTCCCACGCCATGAGCGGGTTAACGTCGTCCGTTTCCGGGAAACGTTTAAGGTTGAGTGAACGGAAACCGTTGTCTAAGTGGCTCATCGGCCCTCCTGAATGGTAAAATTTGGCGTATCCCTGAAAAGGGTGCGTGAGTATACCCGTTTTATTGTCGATTTGGGGCGTTGATGAACCAACTTACTTATCTCCAGGGCTATCCGGAGCATTTACTGACTCAGGTTCGCAGCCTGATTGCCGAGCAGAAGCTCGGCGCGGTGCTGGAAAAACGCTATCCCGGTACGCACGATTTCGCGACCGATAAGGCCCTCTGGCAGTATACGCAGGATCTGAAAAGCCGCTATCTGAAGAGCGCGCCGCCGATCAACAAGGTGATGTACGACAACAAGATCCACGTGCTGAAAAACGCGCTCGGCCTGCACACTGCCATCTCCCGCGTGCAGGGCGGCAAGCTAAAGGCGAAGGCCGAAATCCGCGTCGCGACGGTGTTCCGTAACGCGCCAGAAGCCTTTCTGCGGATGATCGTCGTCCATGAGCTGGCGCATCTGAAAGAGAAAGAGCACGACAAAGCGTTCTATTCCCTGTGCTGCCACATGGAGCCGCAGTACCACCAGCTGGAGTTTGATACCCGGCTATGGCTTACGCATTTATCGTTAAATAGTAATGCGGAATAGCGCACGCGAATTGTCATGATGACGTGCTACAGTGGCTAAAGGTTCCCCGCTACGGAGTACGTAAACGTTTATGATACGTTTCGCAGTCATTGGAACGAACTGGATCACGCGCCAGTTCGTCGACGCCGCCCACGAAACCGGCAAATATAAGCTTACCGCGGTCTATTCCCGCAGCCTTGAGCAGGCGCAGAGTTTTGCTAACGACTACCTCGTTGAGCATCTCTTCACCTCGCTCGACGAGATGGCGCAAAGCGACGCCATTGACGCGGTCTATATCGCCAGCCCAAACTCCCTGCACTTCCCGCAAACGAAGCTGTTCCTCAGCCATAAAAAGCATGTAATTTGCGAGAAGCCGCTGGCATCGAATATTCAGGAAGTGGAAACGGCCATTGCGCTTGCCCGCGAAAACCAGGTGGTGCTGTTCGAAGCGTTTAAAACCGCCAGCCTGCCGAATTTCCTGCTGCTGCAGCAGTCCCTGCCGAAAATTGGCAAAGTGCGTAAAGCCTTTATCAACTACTGCCAGTACTCGTCGCGCTACCAGCGCTACCTGGACGGCGAGAACCCGAACACCTTTAACCCGGCCTTCTCTAACGGTTCGATTATGGATATCGGCTTCTACTGCCTGGCCTCTGCCGTGGCGCTGTGGGGCGAGCCGCATGGCGTGACGGCCACCGCTAGCCTGCTGGAGAGCGGCGTGGATGCGCACGGACTCGTGGTGCTGGACTACGGCGATTTCAGCGTCACGCTGCAGCACTCCAAGGTGAGCGATTCCGTGCTGCCGAGCGAAATTCAGGGCGAAGCGGGCTCGCTGGTTATCGAGAAGATCTCCGAGTGCCAGAAGGTGAGCTTTGTGCCGCGCGGCGGTAAAGCGCAAGAGCTGACGCAGCCTCAGCATATTAACACTATGCTCTATGAGGCAGAGGTCTTCGCCCGTCTGGTGGAAGACAACGAAGTGAATCACCCGGGCCTCGCGGTGAGCCGCACCACGGCGAAACTGCAAACGGATATCCGCCGTCAGACCGGCGTGGTGTTTCCAGCAGACGACGTGAGCGCGGAAGCTATCGCGTAAAACTGTGTAATGAAACCGTGCAGACCATTGACGAAACCAATGGTCTGACATATTTTGTTACCTGCAAAGGGGAGTAACTTCTTCGTCGGTGGATCGTCATTACGATGCGTTAAACACGCATCCGGTCGCCGGGCAACCCTCGTGGTTGTAAGTGAGACCTTGCCGGAAGGCGAGGTCTATGCATAAAAAGCTAACGGCTATCGTCTTCTGACCATGGCCGTTTTTGTTTTTTATGTGTAAGGAAAATAGTATGCATTCTGTCGGCACTCCAATGTTGTGGGGCGGATTCGCGGTTGTCGTGCTCATCATGCTGGCGATCGACCTCTTTTTGCAGGGCCGTCGCGGCGCGCACGGCATGTCCATGAAGCAGGCCGCGGCCTGGTCTCTGGTGTGGGTTACCCTCTCTCTGCTGTTCTGTGCCGCCTTCTGGTGGTATCTGGCCTCGACCGAAGGCCGTGCGGTGGCCGATCCTCAGGCGCTCGCCTTCCTCACCGGCTATCTGATTGAAAAAGCCCTGGCGGTTGATAACGTCTTCGTCTGGCTGATGCTGTTCAGCTACTTTGCCGTACCTGCTGCCCTGCAGCGTCGCGTGCTGGTCTACGGCGTGCTGGGCGCGATTATCCTGCGTACCATTATGATCTTCGCCGGCAGCTGGCTGATCACCCAGTTCGAATGGCTGCTGTACGTCTTTGGCGCGTTCCTGCTGTTCACCGGTGTCAAAATGGCGCTGGCGAAAGAGGACGGCTCCGCGATTGGCGATCGCCCGCTGGTGAAGTGGATCCGTGGGCACCTGCGCATGACCGACAAGATCGAAAGCGAGCACTTCTTCGTGCGCAAGAACGGCCTGCTGTTTGCCACCCCGCTGCTGCTGGTGCTGATTCTGGTCGAGCTGAGCGACGTGATTTTTGCCGTAGACAGCATCCCGGCCATTTTCGCGGTGACCACCGACCCGTTCATCGTCCTGACCTCAAACCTGTTTGCGATCCTCGGCCTGCGTGCGATGTACTTCCTGCTGGCGGGCGCGGCGGAACGCTTCTCGATGCTGAAGTATGGTCTGTCGGTGATCCTGGTGTTTATCGGTATCAAGATGCTGATCGTCGATTTCTACCACATCCCGATCGCCATTTCGCTCGGCGTGGTGTTCGGCATTCTAATCGTGACGCTGATTATCAATACCTGGGTTAACCGCCAGCACGATAAGAAGCAGCAGGTAGAGTAATTCCCTCACTCCGGCCCTCTCCCATAGGGAGAGGGTGAACACACTTTTGTAACGCAGCAGTTAAAAAATATGATGCACCACGTAAAATCCAGCATTTTACGCTTCCCTCCTTTCGTGCATTCCCTATACTCGACCAGGCAAACATTTACTTACATCCGGACATAAATGTGACTTAGAGCACATTCGGAATGGAACGCAATTTCACTCAGGAATAATGTATGAGCACACAATCAACGGGGCTTTTTGCGCGCCTGGCGCAGGGGAGCCTGGTTAAACAAATTCTGGTAGGACTGGTTCTCGGGATCCTGCTGGCGCTGGTGTCAAAACCTGCTGCTATCGCGACGGGCCTGCTGGGTACGCTGTTTGTTGGTGCACTGAAAGCCGTCGCACCGGTTCTGGTACTGATGCTGGTGATGGCGTCAATCGCTAACCACCAGCACGGACAAAAAACCAACATTCGCCCTATTCTGTTCCTGTATCTGCTGGGAACCTTCTCTGCTGCCTTAACGGCCGTGGTGTTTAGCTTCCTGTTCCCGTCCACGCTGCACCTGACCAGCGCGGCCGGTGATATCACTCCGCCGTCCGGCATTGTCGAAGTGCTTCGCGGCCTGCTGATGAGCATGGTCACTAACCCGATTGATGCCCTGCTGAATGCAAACTACATTGGCATCCTGGTCTGGGCGATTGGCCTGGGCTTCGCGCTGCGTCACGGCAACGAGACCACGAAAAACCTGGTTAACGACGTGTCGAACGCCGTGACCTTTATGGTGAAAATTGTTATTCGTTTTGCGCCAATCGGGATTTTCGGTCTGGTCTCCTCCACGCTGGCAACCACCGGGTTTGAAACCCTGTGGGGATACGCACAGCTTCTGATCGTGCTGATTGGCTGTATGCTGCTGGTCGCGCTGGTCATTAACCCACTGCTGGTGTTCTGGCAGATCCGCCGCAACCCGTATCCGCTGGTGCTGACCTGCCTGCGCGAGAGCGGCGTGTACGCCTTCTTCACCCGCAGTTCGGCGGCGAACATTCCGGTCAACATGGCGCTGGCAGAGAAGCTGAACCTGGACCGCGACACGTATTCCGTGTCGATCCCACTGGGTGCAACCGTAAACATGGCGGGCGCGGCGATCACCATCACCGTGCTGACCCTGGCGGCGGTGCATACGCTGGGTATTCCGGTGGATCTGCCGACCGCACTGCTGCTGAGCGTGGTGGCGTCGCTGTGTGCCTGTGGCGCATCGGGCGTGGCGGGCGGTTCGCTGCTGCTGATCCCGCTGGCGTGTAATATGTTTGGCATCCCGAACGAAATCGCAATGCAGGTTGTGGCCGTCGGCTTTATCATCGGCGTGCTGCAGGACTCCTGCGAAACCGCGCTGAACTCCTCTACCGACGTGCTGTTTACCGCAGCGGCCTGTCAGGCGGAAGACGCGCGCCTGGCAAAGAACGCTGTGCGCGGGTAAAAAGAAAGCCCGGTGGCGGCTACGCCTTACCGGGCCTACAGGATTTCGTAGGTCGGGTAAGCGTTAGCGCCACCCGACATCACACTTACAGCGTCACACCACTCTTAAAAATCGCCAGCTCGCGGAAGTCATTCTTTTCGTTACAGGTCTGCTTCCCGTTCGCAAATTCCACAATAGTGTCCACAAACTCCGTCAGCAGCTGCGGCATCGCTTTGCCGTGGATCAGCTGGCCCGCATCAAAGTCGATCCAGTGTTTTTTCTTCGTCGCCAGCTCGCTGTTGGTGGCGATTTTCACCGTCGGCACAAACCCGCCGTACGGCGTACCGCGACCAGTACTGAACAGCACCATATGACAGCCCGCTCCCGCCAGCGCGCTGGTGGCGACCGCATCGTTGCCCGGTGCGCTGAGCAGGTTCAGCCCGTGCATTTTCAGGCGCTCGCCGTAGCGCAGCACGTCCACAACCTGGCTCGCGCCCGCTTTCTGGGTGCAGCCGAGGGATTTCTCTTCAAGCGTGGTGATCCCGCCCGCCTTGTTGCCCGGCGACGGGTTTTCATAAATCGGCTGATTATGGGCGATGAAGTACTGTTTGAAGTCGTTCACCATGGTGACGGTTTTCTCAAACGTCTCTTCGTCGCGGCAGTGGCTCATCAGAATACGCTCCGCGCCAAACATTTCCGGCACTTCGGTCAGCACCGTGGTGCCGCCGTTAGCGATGACGTAGTCCGAGAAGCGGCCGAGCATCGGGTTGGCGGTAATGCCGGAAAGACCATCAGACCCGCCGCACTCCAGACCAAACTTCAGCTCACTCAGCTTGCCCGGCTCGCGCTTGTCGTGGCGCATGACGTCATACAACTGGTGAAGCTGCTCCACGCCCGCTTCCACTTCGTCGTCCTGATGCTGGCACACCATAAAATGCACGCGCTCAGGGTCGAATTCCCCCAGCGTGTCGCGGAAAGCGTCAACCTGATTGTTCTCGCAACCAAGGCCAATCACCAGCACCGCGCCTGCGTTCGGGTGGCGCACCATGTTTTGCAGCATGGTGCGGGTATTGATGTGGTCGTCACCCAGCTGCGAGCAGCCGTAGGTATGGCTGAACAAATGCACGCCATCAGTACCTTCGGCATCATTGGTCTCTTTCAGGAAACGCGTCTGAATTTGACGCGCAATCCCGTTCACGCAGCCGACGGTCGGGAGGATCCACAGTTCATTGCGGATCCCCACCTCGCCGCTGGCGCGACGGTAGATCTGCACGTCACGATCTGCCGCCTGCCCGGCTTCCGCCTGGAAATCAGGTTGATAGCTGTACTCGTCCAGATCGCTCAGATTGGTGCGGGTATTGTGTGAGTGAATATATTCACCCGGTGCAATATCCGCCAGCGCATGACCGATGGGCAAACCGTACTTCACCACGTTCTCCCCTTTCGCAATGGGGATCAGGGCAAACTTGTGTCCACGCCCAATGGCCTGGCGCAACGTGACCGACTGACCGTCGAACGTGACGTTCGTTCCTTCGGTCAAATCCGCCAGCGCGACGGCCACGTTATCCAGCGAATGGATTTTGATGTATTGCATATCAACCTCAGACGGCCTTAGTTCAGTTCAATGGCGAAGTAGTCACGCGCATTGTTAAAGCAGATGTTTTTCACCATTTCGCCCAGCAGCTGGATATCCGCTGGCGCTTCGCCCGCGTGCACCCAGCGGCCAATCATCTGGCACAGAATGCGGCGGAAGTATTCATGGCGGGTATAGGACAGGAAGCTGCGGCTGTCGGTCAGCATGCCGACAAAGCGGCTCAGCAGGCCAAGCTGCGCCAGCTGCGTCATTTGACGCTCCATGCCGTCTTTCTGATCGTTGAACCACCAGCCGGAGCCGAACTGCATCTTGCCCGGCATCCCTTCGCCCTGGAAGTTGCCGACCATGGTACCCAGCACTTCGTTATCGCGCGGGTTCAGGCAATAGAGGATGGTTTTTGGCAGCAGATTTTGCTCGTTCTGTTTGCTCAGCAGTTTGGACAGCTCTTCCGCCAGCGGACGGTCGTTGATGGAGTCGAAGCCCACATCCGCACCGATCAGTTTGAACTGGCGCTGGTTGTTATTGCGCAGCGCGCCGATATGGTACTGCTGTACCCAGCCGCGACGGGCGTATTCCGCGCCGAGGAACACCAGCACCGCCGTTTTGAACTGGGCAATTTCATGCTCGCTCAGCGTTTCGCCGGAGAGACGACGCGCCAGGATGCTGTCCAGCTCGGCTTCGTTTGATTCGGCAAACAGCACCACGTCCAGCGCGTGGTCAGAGACTTTACAGCCGTGCGCCGCAAAGTGATCCAGGCGTTTGGTCAGCGCGGTTTGCAGGTCAGCAAAACGACGAATATCGGTATCGGACACTTCCGCCAGCTTCGCCATGTAGTCAGTGAAGGTGGCCTGCTCAATGTTGAAGGCTTTATCCGGGCGCCAGCTTGGCAGCACTTTAATGTCGAAAGAGGTGTCTTTCGCAACGACGGCGTGGTGCTCGAGCGAATCGACAGGATCGTCGGTGGTGCCGACCATCTTCACGTTCATCTGCTTCATGATGCCGCGTGCGGAGAACTGTTCCTGCGCCAGCAGCGCGTTGCATTGATCCCAGATTTCATCCGCAGTAGCGGGAGAAAGGAGTTTACCGGTGATGCCAAACGGACGACGCAGTTCAAGATGCGTCCAGTGGTATAGCGGGTTGCCGATGGTATGCGGAACGGTGGCCGCCCAGGCGTCAAACTTCTCGCGATCGGTGGCATCGCCGGTGCACAGGCGCTCAGCGACGCCGTTGGTGCGCATCGCGCGCCATTTATAGTGGTCACCCTTCAGCCAGATATCATACAGGTTTTTGAATCGATAATTTTCGGCAACCTGCTGCGGCGGTAAATGGCAGTGGTAGTCGAAAATTGGCTGGTCCTTTGCGTAGTCGTGGTACAGGCGGCGTGCAAATTCAGTATCTAACAGAAAATCGTCGGTCATAAACGGCGTCATTATCGTCTTCCTCATTACGGGAGCGTCAGAAAGCGTATGTTCATATGTTGCAAAGTTATCACACCAATTTCCACCCGCCGAAGTTTTTTTCGTGAGTCAGATCAATAAACGTCGACAAAAAAATTACCCCAAATGGAGTAAACCCTCTCACAGGCCGCGCCAATACTGGCTTTGCTCGCACCGCGGAATATCCCTACAAAGATTCACACATTTGTGATGTCACTCACCTTTTAAAGTTGTATGACAAGTTATCGTTTCGCCGTCGCAAACACTACGCCGACGGAATGCATTGCTGGTGTCAAGAACATCAGATTTAACGGTACGGAAACCGACTTATGCACGATGACTTATGGCAAGGTTCGGGTCGTTCCGGGACATCTCCCGGTTATGCCCCTCCCGTTACTGAACAACTCCCGGCAACGGTTGAGTTGTTACCGTGTTCTGGCACGGAAATAACATAACGATGAGGTTTTACATGCGTAAAATTAAAGGGTTACGTTGGTATATGATTGCACTGGTGACGCTCGGCACCGTGCTGGGCTACCTGACGCGTAACACAGTGGCAGCAGCGGCTCCAACGTTGATGGAAGAGTTGCACATCACCACGCAGCAATACTCCTACATCATTGCGGCTTATTCCGCGGCTTATACCATCATGCAGCCTGTTGCAGGCTATGTTCTGGATATTCTGGGTACCAAAATCGGCTATGCCTTCTTCGCCGTAGCATGGGCGATTTTCTGCGGTGCAACCGCACTGGCAGGCAGTTGGGGCGGCCTGGCGCTGGCGCGTGGTGCAGTCGGTGCGGCTGAAGCCGCCATGATCCCGGCGGGCCTGAAGGCAAGCTCCGAATGGTTCCCGGCAAAAGAGCGTTCCATCGCTGTAGGTTACTTCAACGTCGGCTCGTCTATCGGCGCGATGATTGCGCCGCCGCTGGTGGTCTGGGCTATCGTGATGCACAGCTGGCAGATGGCGTTCATTATCTCTGGCGTACTGAGCTTTGCATGGGCAATGGCGTGGCTGGTGTTCTATAAACACCCGCGCGACCAGAAAAAACTCTCTGAAGAAGAACGTGAATACATCATTGGTGGTCAGGAATCTCAGCATCAGACCAACAACGGCAAAAAAATGACCGTCTGGCAGATCCTGGGCACCCGTCAGTTCTGGGGTATCGCCCTGCCGCGCTTCCTGGCAGAACCGGCCTGGGGTACCTTCAACGCCTGGATCCCGCTGTTCATGTTTAAAGTGTACGGCTTTAACCTGAAAGAGATTGCGATGTTCGCCTGGATGCCAATGCTGTTCGCAGACCTGGGCTGTATCGTGGGCGGCTACCTGCCACCGCTGTTCCAGCGCTGGTTTGGGGTGAACCTGATTGTCTCCCGTAAAATGGTCGTCACCATGGGCGCCCTGCTGATGATCGGCCCTGGCATGATCGGCCTGTTCACCAGCCCATATGTGGCTATCGCCCTGCTGTGTATTGGTGGCTTTGCGCACCAGTCCCTGTCCGGCGCGCTGATTACGCTCTCGTCTGACGTCTTCGGTCGTAACGAAGTGGCAACGGCTAACGGCCTGACCGGTATGGCGGCATGGACCGCTAGCACCATGTTTGCGCTGGTGGTCGGTGCCCTGGCAGATACCATTGGCTTTAGCCCGCTGTTCGCGGTACTGGCTATCTTCGACCTGATGGGTGCGGTGGTTATCTGGACGGTGCTGAAAAGTAAATCCGCAGACGAACTGGCGAAAGAGTCCCTTGGGAAACCCGCTACGCAGAGTTAGCATCGCTGTGCCGGGTGGCGGCTTCGCCTGACCCGGCCTACAAAACCCAATAAAATCGTAGGCCGGGTAAGCGCAGCGCCACCCGGCAAAATCTTCTCAAAAGCCGCCTCCGGGCGGCTTTTTTCATGGCGAAATCTGGAGACTGGCTCGCAAAAGTGGTATAACAAATCATCCGCCGTACCCTGCCTGGAGCGCATATGGAAATCACCGAACCACGTCGTTTATATCAACAACTTGCTGCCGAGCTGAAAGATCGCATCGAGCAAGGCGTCTATCTTGTCGGTGATAAACTTCCCGCTGAGCGCTTTATTGCGGATGAAAAAAGCGTGAGCCGCACGGTGGTGCGCGAAGCCATCATCATGCTGGAAGTGGAAGGCTACGTTGAGGTACGCAAAGGCTCCGGCATTCATGTGATTTCCAACCAGGCAAAACACTCCCCGGCACCGGACGAAAATCTGGAATTTGCCAGCTACGGTCCGTTTGAGCTGCTCCAGGCTCGCCAGCTGATCGAGAGTAATATTGCCGAATTCGCCGCTACTCAGGTCACCAAACAGGACATCATGAAGCTGATGGAGATCCAGGAAAACGCGCGTAAAGAAAAATGTTTCCGCGATTCAGAATGGGATCTTCAGTTCCACGTCCAGGTGGCGCTGGCCACGCAGAATACGGCGCTGGCCGCAATCGTGGAAAAAATGTGGACTCAGCGCGTTCACAACCCGTACTGGAAGAAACTGCACGATCATATCGATTCGCGCACCGTGGATAACTGGTGCGACGATCACGACCAAATTCTTAAAGCACTGATTCGCAAAGATCCGCATGCGGCAAAACTGGCGATGTGGCAGCATCTGGAAAACACCAAACTGATGTTGTTCAACGAGACCAGCGACGACTTCGAATTTAACGCTGATCGCTATCTTTTTGCCGATAATCCCGTGGTTCATCTCGATACCGCATCCAGTCAGGCAAAATAGTCTCCCTTTCTGCTGGCAGGCGCTTCGCTGCGCCTGATGGCGAACAGGGGTAAGCAAAACATATATAGTGTCAGCCTTTGTAAAATCCCTCGCTCCCTTCCAGGCCTTACGCCAAAATCACTTCACCCCTGCAAATTCTGTGACGCAGAACCTCGGGCTTTGTTACAATTGGATTCACTTCGTTATTTTGTAAGTTAGTGCTTGCTAACCAGCCAATTAACAGGGAACAGTGTTGGCCACACACCAATGTGTCCGCGAGCGACCATAATGAAATCACAACAATGTCGCCGTGCTGTTTTTCCCGGATTACAGGCGTGACGTTAACCGATTTCCAGGAACACTGAATGGAACTTTTGACCCAACTATTGAATGCCCTGTGGGCTCAGGATTTCGAAACGCTGGCCAACCCTTCCATGATTGGCATGCTTTATTTTGTCCTGTTTATGATTCTGTTCCTTGAGAACGGACTGCTTCCTGCTGCTTTTTTACCGGGCGACAGTCTGCTGGTGCTGGTAGGCGTACTCTGTGCGAAAGGGGCGATGGCCTTCCCGCAAACCGTATTGCTGTTAACCATTGCGGCCAGCCTGGGCTGCTGGGTGAGCTACATTCAGGGGCGATGGCTGGGCAACACGCGGATCGTACAAAACTGGCTTTCGCATCTTCCGGCGCATTACCACCAGCGCGCGCACCATCTTTTCCATAAGCACGGGCTTTCGGCGCTGCTGATGGGCCGTTTTATTGCCTTTGTCCGTACTCTGCTGCCCACCATCGCCGGGCTGTCCGGTCTGAGCAGTACCCGCTTCCAGTTCTTTAACTGGATGAGCGGCCTGTTATGGGTACTGATCCTCACCACGTTGGGCTACGCGCTGGGCAAAACCCCGGTCTTCATGAAGTATGAAGATCAGTTGATGTCCTGCCTGATGCTGTTACCGGTGGTCCTGCTGGTCTTTGGCCTGGTGGGCTCGCTGGTTGTCCTGTGGAAAAAGAAATACGGCGCCAGGGGTTAACCATGGTTATCTCCCCGCTCGCCCTGCGTCGCGTCTCTTACGCCATGATCGCGCTGATGATGTTCAGCGTCCTGATCCTGGCATGGGCTGCGCTGCAGCATCAGGAATCGACGCTGGCAATACGTCCGGTGAATCAGGGCGCCAGCGTGCCGGATGGTTTTTCCATCTGGCATCATCTGGATGCCAACGGGATCCGCTTTAAAAGCATTACGCCGCAAGACGACGTGCTGCTGATAAAATTTGACTCCAGCGCGCAGAGTGCAGCGGCAAAAGCCGTGCTCGACAGAACGCTGCCGCAGGGTTATATCATTGCGCAGCAGGAAGACGACAGCCATGTTGCCTCCTGGATGTCGCTGCTACGCGATACGTCGCATCGGTTTGGTTAATTACCAGGATTCCGAATCTTTTCACTTACTTTGGTGATTACGCCGTTTACTTACTATGCTTAAGTACGCGGAGCACCCCTCAGATGTTCTCCGCATAGTTCTGGATCACGGCTCACGCCGTAACACAATGGAAGGTTTCGATAATGAAATTCCGCATTACCCTGGCTCTGGCCCTTTTTTCTTTAAGCACAGCTTCATACGCCACCTCTCTCTGTCAGGAGAAAGAACAGGATATTCAGCGCGAGATCGGTTATGCCGAAAAGCATAATAATCAGCACCGCGTTGATGGCCTGAAGAAAGCGTTAAGCGAAGTGAAAGCCAACTGTTCCGACAGCAAGCTGCGTGCCGATCACCAGAAAAAAATCGCTGAACAGAAGGACGAGATAGCCGAGCGCCGTCAAGACCTGCAGGAAGCGAAAGAGAAAGGGGATGCGGAAAAAATTGCCAAGCGCGAGAAGAAGTTGAAAGAAGCGCAGGACGACCTGAAAGCGCTGGAAGCTCGCGATTATTGAGTTAACGGAAATCTCAACAGGAGAGAATCATGTCAAAAGATACTACGTCAGAAAATCTGCGCGCTGAACTGAAATCACTGGCGGACACCCTGGAAGAGGTACTTAGCTCTTCTGCTGATAAGTCGAAAGAAGAGGTCAGCAAACTCCGCAGCAAAGCGGAGCAGGCGCTGAAAGAGAGCCGTTATCGCCTCGGTGAAACCGGCGATGCGTTAGCCAAACAGACCCGTGAAGCCGCCGCGCGCGCTGACGAATATGTTCGCGACAATCCGTGGACGGGTGTGGGTATTGGCGCTGCCGTTGGTGTAGTGCTGGGTGTCCTGCTGACGCGTCGTTGATTATGGAAGATCCTCGTCACGCACAAGGGCCTGCTAATAACGTCCTCGGTATCGGCCAGCGTATTTTAACCACGCTGGTCGGCATTGCCGAAACGCGCGTCCGGCTGGCAGTGGTTGAACTGGAAGAGGAGAAAGCCAATCTCTTCCAGATGCTGCTCATGCTCGGGCTCACCATGCTCTTCGCCGCGTTCGGTCTGATGAGCCTGATGGTATTAATCATCTGGGCTATCGACCCGCAGTATCGTCTTAACGCGATGATCGCCACCACGGTGGTGTTACTGGTTGCGGCATTGATTGGCGGCATCTGGACAATGCGTAAAGCACGCAGGTCCACTTTCCTGCGCCACACGCGCCAGGAGCTGGCCAACGATCGTTCGCTGCTGGAGGATGACAAGCCGTGAGCGATAAAGCCGAACGTCAAAAGCGAAAAGCGTATCTGCTAAGCCAGATCCAACAGCAACGCCTGGATCTCTCCGCCGGTCGTCGCGACTGGATCGAGGCAACACGTCCGTTTGACCGGGGCTGGAACACCTTCCTGAGCCTGCGTTCCTGGGCGCTGGTGGGCAGCAGCGTGATGGCTATCTGGACGGTTCGTCATCCTAATATGCTGATCCGCTGGGCACGTCGCGGCTTTGGTGCCTGGAGCGCCTGGCGTCTGGTGAAAGCAACGTTGCGGCAGCAGCAGTTACGCTAGCCTTCTTGCCGGGTGGCGGCTGTGCCTTACCCGGCCTACATTTTATCCGTAGGCCGGGTAAGCGCAGCGCCACCCGGCAAAAATCTCTCCCCACGCTTACTCAATATCTTTGATAAAGATTGACAGTTTTCCTTGCTAACAATTGTCCCCCGCCCCGTTTATTATCCTCTCCATCGACAGCAAAGCCGCGGTATCTACCCGGAATTGCACACAAATAAAGTTCAGCCGCTGATGTGGTTTCCTGGAGAGTAAAATGAAAAAATTAGAAGATGTTGGTGTACTGGTAGCACGTATTCTGATGCCAATTCTGTTCATCGTGGCAGGTTGGGGAAAAATCACCGGTTACGCGGGTACCCAGCAATATATGGAAGCCATGGGCGTGCCGGGGTTCCTGCTGCCTTTGACCATCCTGCTTGAGTTCGGCGGCGGCCTGGCAGTGCTGTTCGGCTTCCTGACCCGTACCACCGCGCTGTTCACCGCAGGCTTCACCCTGCTGACGGCTTTCCTGTTCCACAGCAACTTTGCGGAAGGCGTGAACTCTCTGATGTTCATGAAAAACCTGACCATCGCGGGTGGCTTCCTGCTGCTGGCCATCACTGGCCCAGGCGCATACAGCATCGACCGCCTTCTGAATAAGAAGTGGTAAGCACGCTATACTGATTGAACCCAAAGCGAGGAGATATCTCCTCGCTTTTGCTATCTGACGGAGGAGAAAAAAATGGGACAACTCGTAGACGGCGTCTGGCAGGATGTCTGGCACCCCCACACTTTTTCTCTCTGATATAACCCCCACATTTGATCTCTCAAAAATTTTTCGAGTAATTATGCAAAGCCTCCTACACTCAAAGTGAACTTAGGATCGATGGAGGGTTACTATGCCTGTACGTTATTTGAACGTCGGAGATATGTTTATTGAGGCAACACCTGCCTTCAGCCTGTCTAAAAATGGTGAGCTCTTAACATCCTGGAGCCAGGATGGCATACATATTAAAAATATGTACCTCCTCTTTGATTCACAAGATCGCCCAATTAATGCTGCCAATGAGTATTTAATTCATTGTAAAGCAGTTGAAAAGCACCAGGATCTCTCCTGTATTGCCAAAGCGTTAACGCTATTTTTTTCCTTTTTAGAAAGAGAGCAACTTTCCTGGAGCGACATGCCAAGGGCAAGCCACATGCGCCCTCTCTATCGGTTCCGTGATTATCTCCAGGCTCAGCATGATGAAGTTGACCCACAGAGCGGTAAACGACGACTCGCAAGCTCTACAGCAAAGAGTTATCGGGGAGCCGTTGTTGGCATGTATGTCTACTGGATGGAATATGGTGATGTGTTTCAACGACCACCATGCCAGTTCAGTGAGATTAATATTGCTGATGAGCGGATGCTGGGGCATATAAATCGTTATATAAAGGTTCAAACAACTGACCTGAAAATTACTGCACGTGACAAAGTAAAACAATCCCGACTCCCGAATCATTTACGCCCTTTGCTGAAAGAACAACGACCTGAGTTACAATCTTTGCTAGGCGTTCTTAAAGAAGGGAGAAGTTATACTAAAATAAATGATAAATATATTCCAAAGACTATTGCTCCTGAGATTCGAATAGCCATATACCTCGCTTTATATACAGGAATGCGAAGAATGGAGGTGCTTACGTTTAGCAGCACACTGATTCAGCCAACCTCTGTAGATGAAAACACAATAACCGTAATGATTGGGCCTGGTAATCATTGCCATACTAAACGCGGCGAGTCAGGTGAAATAAAAATACCGGTCTGGTTGATGAGGCAGTTATACGCTTATAAGCAAAGCACACGATACAGAAAACGCTTGTCAAAATACCTCCAGTTAACCCCGGATTCCTTAGCTCGTCAGTATCCACCGTTATTATTGAATAACCAGGGAGAACCATACAACGAAAACTCGCTCAATGCCCGCTGGGGCGAAATCCGCAATGCTGTTCGCATCGACTTTAAGATGCCCACATTTTCGCATAAATTTCATAATCTTCGTTCAACCTATGCCACGTACCTGACAATTGCTTTAATGCAACTTACTTATCCCGGTAGCCATCCAAGGAATCCAGGTGAACCCGTCATGACCAGAGACCAGGTTGAGTCAGAAGTTCAGGCTCGTTTGCGTCATTCATCACCTCAGACAACTTCACTCTACGTTAAATTCTGGGAAGATAACTACCTGGCGAGACAATCTGACCGTATCCACCAGGAGGGTCTGGATCGGATATACGGAGACGACAACACCATTGGTGTATGGAGTCATTTGCATTCCCCTCACAGAGGCTAAAATGAATAAATTAGCCTCACGAACGTTGCAAATCTCCCCCCAAATTCATTCTGGTGCGCCAGGTGATGATGATTTAATCCTTTCTGTAGCGCATCATGCGTGTAAAGACAATGCATACAGGCCGATTTACGTCTTTCGTTTACTTTATGATGGTGTTCCAAGGGCAAGCTCCATCAACAATGCAAAAAAGCATAACGAACGTTTACCCCTGGTGTTGCTCATTTACGAATGGCTGGCGGCTCGCGTTCATATATTAAGCGGAAGCACCATATTTACCGATTTCAATATGGTTAAATTTTTTTTCCGCTACTGCGACACAACCCTGCGTATGGCAGAGTTGACCGAGTCAACTGTCAGTTCTTACGCACAACATATAAGCAACCAGGTGAATAATAATGCTAAATCTCATGCAGGCATTCGTGGGATGAGCGATCGATTTTCAGCATTTCTGTCCTGGGCAGGGTACGAAGCACTGGCCAACCTGATGCCAAAAGTTGCCCGCCACAATGTGATGGAAAAGAAGACGCAGGCTTACTCAGATGAAGAACAAATCGGCGTTTCACGTGACCTGTTCAGAGTATTTAATGTGCTCGCCAGTCGGCTAAAAAAGGGGGAACCAATTACCTGTCCTTTTGATCAACCCAAAACAAACTGGGATATTTCCAGTTATAACAGTACCCTCTGGTTTAATAAACTCACGATAACTGCGTTGTTCCTCACCGCTAATTTCACCGGAGATAATAATTCACCTCTTAGAAAATTACGTCGGAGAGACGTTACAGAGCGGGAGTTCCATTTCGATAAAACAATTAATCTCTATCGACTGGTTAGTAAAAAGGATCGGCAGGGAGGGCAAGAAAATACATGGGATATGGGATTCACCCGGCGAGGAAAAGATTTCTTTAGTGTTTATCTTAACTGCCTTGAATATTTCAACCTTCCGGAAGAGGCTTACCTTTTTCCTCGCTTTGACAACGGTCAGTACGATGGATTTGTCTTTTCAGCAGATATAACCAGCTACATTAACTGGTTCATGGCTCGCGCTCCCCACCAGGTCAGGCCAGTAATCGGTCGCTTCAGGCAAAGTAAGAGCGACGGGTTGATGGCGGATACTAATTCCATTGCTACCGTTGCTGAGGGGCTTAACAACCTTAAAGGAACTGCGGCAAGGCATTATATGAATGGCAACCCGCATAATAATCGCAATCGACTGGGCAGTGCAGCCGAGGCGCTTGAGCTCACTGCCCGCGGAGCCAGCATTAATGAGGCGAGAAAAGTTGTTGAGGCAAAATATGGAAAACCCCTAAGGGCAATGGAAATCATTGCCAAAGGAGATGCAGAGCCAGCCCCGACCAAAATGGGAAGCAGGTGCAGGCAACCTTTCGGGGATAAAGCACAAAGTCTGAAACGGGAACTGGTCGCCAGCGGCCTGCTGGGTCAGGACGAGTCCATTGCCTGTTTCAAATTTCTTGATTGCTTTGGGTGTGAGTTTCAGGCACTGGTAGCGGAAGTAGACGATATCTGGTGCATGCTGGGCTTCCGTGAAAGTCTTACCGAAAGTCTTCAGCGTCCGGCCATTAATCACCACCTTCCGGTTACACGGATTAATGATGTCATGGGAAAAATTCAGATTATGCTCGCAGAAGTTGAGCGCGACTACCCTGATGTATATGCAAAAGCCATCGGCAAATTAAACGTTCAGGCGCATCCTCTGTGGGACGATGAGAACTCTGTGGCAGACCTGTACGATATCTGGTAGGAGAACTGATAATGCAGGCACGATTTAAACCAGGAAAGAATAATCCAAGTATAACACCCCCAGAATGGGTGGAGCTCCATCGCAATGAGTCGTTTCCTTTAAACGAAATTATTGTGAGTTTCGATGTTGATAATCAGCCTCTTAGCTACTTTACGAGCGATATCTGGGACTTCAGAGCCTATGTTAACACCCGCTCGGGTAACAGCCAGGGAAGCGCCATCTGGAACTGGAAAAGGATTTCGGAAGGTTTTCGCAATGCTGTCAGGCACTTAATGTACATCCATCTGTTTGAAAAACGGCGTACCGCCAGCGAAGGTATTGCCGGTGTATCGAGAAGATTCGGTGCATGGGCAGAACTTTCACAACTTTGTATCCAGTGTGGAATACCAGAGATGTCAGCGCTTACATTGCCGCACATGCAACAAAAGTTCATGGCGGAAGTCAGTACACGAAAAATGGCTGTCGGACGGGTTGTACATCTCCTCGCCTCGTTATCACTGGCACATCGCTACGGTTTTATCAATTTCCCATATACAAACATAGCATTACTTGCCGATAAACTCGCTGACAAGAACAAAACATCACAACAAACACTCGCTATCCCACAACCTGTGGCAGTACAAATTTATTCTCATGCAATACACCGTATAGAAATTTGGCACCATTCACGCCAGGAACTGGTCTCACTTTTTAGTCACTACCTGACGCTACGAGAACAACACAAATCTAAAGCGCTGAAGAATATCCTGACCGATCGCAGGCCCTTTTTGATGGCTCTGGCGAAAGAAGCTGATTATATCTATGCCCCCACAGATACTCTTACCGTCCTCTATAACGATATTCTGGCAGCCTGCGGCACTGTTATTGGTGCTGTCAGCGGCATGCGCTACGGTGAATGGTTTGAGCTTGATGCTGATGCTTACCAGGAACAAACACATAAAGGTATCACTCACAGTCTTCTGGCAGGAAAAACCAGTAAGCTCAATAAGGGCACTCCGATCCGCCACGCCTGGGTTACAGCCCCGGTAGCAAAAACAGCGATCGACTTACTGGCGGCAATAACGGAACCACGCAGAGCCCAACTCAAAACGCAATCTACTACGTTGACTGAGGCCGGGCGATACAACGCTGCAAACAAATTGATTGAACATGGGCAATCTCTTTTCCTGGCTCTGGGAGTCAGAGGAAAAAATATTGTTGTGACAAAATCCAGTATGAAGAATGCACTGGACAGGCTCGTGGCAACAGCCCCGACAAAGGATGGTTCGCAGGGAGCCTGCCTGAGGCAAGAACACTTAGCCGAATTTAAGACACTAAACAGCCAGTGGAATACTATCAGCATCCCCCTGGATAAGCTCTGGCCAATCGCAACTCATCAGTTCAGACGCACTTTTGCTATTTTTCTGTTGCGCAATAATTTTGGTTCTTTTTTACAGGTGAAACAGCAGTTTGCCCATACAAACATCAGTATGTCAGCCTGGTATGGGAACAATGCTGAGGTTGCCAGAACATTTGATATGGAACAGGATCCCGAAATTCAGGCCGAACTCGCTGAAATGAACATGTTGCTAATGACTGATATTGCAGAAAGACTCTATCTTACAGACGAACCTGTTTCGGGAAAGGCAGGAACTCAAATCCGGGAACAAATAGCCCAGGGCAATATCATTTTTCATAGCCGGGAGGAAATCAATACGGCTATCCGTAAAGGTGAATTAACCATAGTAGATAACGGACATAGCCTGTGCCTTAACCCTCGTTGTGAACGGCTGGATTGTACAATTGACCCTCTAATCAATCCGGTTTTATGTAGCCATGATGTCATCATGACTCAGCATGCCCGGCTACGGGCTGATTTGCGCGAACGCCTTATCAGACGCCATAAGCAGGCACTCAATCAAAATCTGAATCAACCAAACTTGCTTGCTAAAACACTGGTCGGGATCCGCGCCTGTGAAAAAATCATGGCCGATCATGACATCGACTTCGAACCGTATGCCCCAGCAAACAGTATTAATATTCACTGGAGTGAAAAATGAATAACAAATTATGTAAAACAGAGATCCAGTTGCAGCTCTTTGAAGAGGCACTCGCTCGCCTGCTCAGAAACGAAGGTAAAACTATTACACCCGGAACAAAACTGTCCATGGCCAGGCTGGCAAAAGAAGCTAAAGTAGGAAACGGAACTTTGTATTACAAGCCCTACTCTGAATTTCGCAAGCAGGCCGCTGAATGCATATCCCGGTATAATTCCGGGACAACCCAGGTCAGTACAACCAACACTCATCATCATGAAGCGCTGGAATCATTGCGTAATGAGCGGGACAATGAGAAGAGACTAAAAATACGATACCGGAAATCCTGTAGTGAATTGAAAGCACAGCTTCAACGTTTTTGTGCTGAACGTGGAACTACTGAACATGCTTTATATCAGGCAATGTTGCGCATTGCTGACCTGGAACAAAAATTTGAAAAAGTGGCGGGCACACACCCCGATAATTACGTAATGGAAAATCTCGAAAATATAGTTTTTTTACCGCGAGACCTGCAGCAAATGAAGTAGACATTTGGCTTTATGCTTAGTTACATGTGACTTACGACTGCTTGCAAAAGATTTGACCCTTACCAACAAAAGCTGGTCACATTAGCACCGAGATGAAAGTCCTAATCTGAACGGCGGGTCAGCGTGCATCGGAGCTGCTACAACGTTCAGCCTGGCGGGAAAAATGCGACAGTCGCCAGTTGGTTCTACACACGGACAACGGTAGCCCGATGAAAAGCTTCACTATGCAGGCAAAGCTTTATGATCTGGGCATCGTTACATCCCACATCAGGTCACGAGTAAGCAACGACAATCCGTACTCGGAATCGCTGTTCAGAACGCTGAAGTATTGCCCTCAATGGCTGCGAAATGGGGTCTGCAGTGTTAGTGATACCCGGATATGGGTCCACGACTTCGTTCAGTGGTACAACACTCAGTATCGCCAAAGTGGAATAAGGTACGTTACGCCAGATGAAAAATACAATGGAAAAGATGTAGAGCTCCTTGCCCGGCACACAAGACTCTACGAAATAACGAGAAAAATGCATCCGGAACGCTGGTCACAACAGACCCGAAACTGGTCACCGGTAGAAACTGTATCGCTGAATCCAGAAAAAGAACGCCAGGCGGCATAAAAACACGACAACTACCTTGAAAATTAACGAGAATGAGTGTTCACGTTGAGCCAGAATATGCAAAAAATGCCCTGTCCGCAATGTTTGAAGATTTCCCACATCTGAGTGAGGTTATCGGATGCGTTGTCATTACGTATCTGATTGCTTATGCTTGGGTGAAAATGATGTTCAGAATTAGATTATTGTGGGTTAAGCAAAGATGGATTTAAAACGAACTTTGATGGTAAACTTTAAAATCGACATACTATTTCAATTTTTTAATTACCTACTTAAGCGAAGTCTGGGAGGGTAAGCTAACAATATGATTTTAATTTTGCAATCGTTTTCATTTCGATGATATAATTATTTTTAGCATTTTCTTGCAATTTCCAGAGGCCATTGCACTGCTCAGTCAGCCCAATATTTTCCATGTATAATAAGGCCATGATGGTATCAGCATTACTCATTTGCGCTTTTTGGGCAATATGTCTACTTGTTGCTGTACCCGTTACTTTCATGACATCAATCAGTTGCAGAAGATATTGTTCCATATTTATTTCTCCAAAATCATGCCCACTGTGACAAACTCAGTATGTGAGTAATATCTTAAATATCTGGATAGTCTATTTTCGGTCTAAAATATATAACCGCCCTGCAAAATGACGTAAATGACGTAATCAATGTAATTAACCAGATTAAAAAAAGTTCTCATCTGATAAAAATTAATAACCAGATTAAAAAAGTTCTCATCTGATAAAAATTAATAACCAGATTAAAAAAGTTCTCATCTGATAAAAATTAATAACCAGCTTCTAAAATACATGGACTTATAAAGTAAATCCAAAAAACAACTATCTAATAATGGATTTAAAAAAATCTTTAGCGCCCATAAAGCAAGTGTTTAATATTTACCTAGAACTCTCATTTCAGTTCAATGCCCTCTTTTTTTGAGTTCCGAAAGGATCTTCATCACTCCGCTTCGTTAAAGTTTCATAATGGTGCTGACCTGCCCCCGGGATTAGATACAACCTTCAGTTAGTAATGTCGGTTGGTTTTTCTTCATATTTCCTGTTTCGCCAGTCCGTTGCGAATTCAGCTGGTGTCTGGTAGTCCAGCGATGAATGGGGACGGCACTCGTTATAATCCAGCCGCCAGTCATTAATCGTTTTCCGGGCATGAAGAATATCTCTGAACCAGTGTTCATTCAGACACTCATCGCGAAAGCGTCCGTTAAAACTCTCAATAAATCCGTTCTGCGTTGGCTTACCAGGCTGGATAAGCCGTAGTTCCACACCATGCTCAAAGGCCTATTGTTCGAGCGCGCGGCAGGTAAATTCCGGACCCTGATCGGTTCTTATTGTCGTCGGATCCCCCCGAAACAACGCGATGCTGTCCAGAATACGCGTGACCTGAACGCCTGAAATACCGAAAGCAGCGGTGATCGTCAGACACTCCTTCGTGAAATCATCCACACAGGCCAGGCACTTGATCCTGCGACCGTTGGCCAGTGCGTCCATAACGAAATCCATCGACCATGTAAGGTTCGGTGCATCCGGGCGCAGAAGCGGAAACCGTTCGGTCGCCAGCCCTTTACGGCGTCGTCTGCGTTTTACGCTCAGTCCATTAAGGTGGTAAATACGGTATACCCGCTTGTGATTGACGTGAAGGCCCTCCCTGCGCAGCAACTGCCAGATGCGCCGATAACCAAAACGTCTGCGTTCAAGCGCCAGCTCAGTAATACGCCCTGATAAATGTGCATCAGCAGCCGGACGCTGAGCATCATAACGGCAGGTCGACAGGGACAAACCTGTAAGCCGGCAGGCACGACGTTGCGACAGACCGGTCGCATCACACATCAACACCACGGCTTCCCGCTTCTGGCCTGTCGTCAGTACTTTCGCCCCAGAGCCACCTGAAGCGCCTCCTTATCCAGCATGGCTTCGGCAAGCAGCTTCTTGAGCCTGGCGTTCTCTTCCTCAAGCGACTTCAGGCGTTTAACCTCGGGCACCTCCATACCGCCATACTTCTTACGCCAGGTGTAAAGGTGGCGTCGGAAATGGCGTGCTTACGGCAGAGCTCACGGGCAGAAACCCCGGCTTCAGCCTCGCGGAGGATACTGATGATCTGTTCGTCGGAAAAACGCTTCTTCATGGGGATGTCCTCATGTGGCTTATGAAAACATTACTAACATCACGGTGTAGTAACCAACGGGGAGCACGTCAGTGCCTACTAAGAGATGATTTCGCCAAGACCCAGAATGCTCACTGGCTGGCCAGGCTTACGATTTTTTTGTAACCAGTCGATCCGAAAAAAGACTCAAATAGATGCTTCCCATTTTTGAACACAGTCCCGTATTATTCAATGTATTAGATGTCTGATATTGTGGCGAAATATAAGCCAAATACTTTACTGTTACTAACCAACACTACAAAAAATGTCCTGTTCTATAAAGTGCCGAAAGCGCATGGCAGATCTGTCTGTTTGTCACACAAAGATATGCCCGAGCCTAAGTTTAACACAAAAATTAATCGTGTTTGGCTCTGGAGATTGACTACACAAGAATGTTTTCTTTTGAATCTATTTTTGGACTTTGTTTCTGCTATTCTTCTTGTTTCGTTGGCGTAAAATTTCATGCTGCTACATATTGATTTTACTAAAATTAACCGCTGTTTCATGGTACTTCGTTCCTGCCAGATAATGCGTTTTCAGTTATGAAGCCAAAGCATGAGCTAACTGTATGCAAAAGAATACGTCGGTTCCTGAGTCAATCTACGAGATGAAATGTACCCAAAATCGTCTGTATCTTAACAAATGTACTCCTTTACACCTGGTCTTTCAGCATCCAAATGCCCGAATCATCTCGGTATATCTACAGGGGTGATTACAGCAACAATGTTACTGGCGAACAAGAACACGGCTGACTGCCATGTTTAGCCGACAAGGAATCTTTTTTCGGGATATACCAAGATCCGATATTCAATTTTGATTTTTGCCTGTATTGGATAAATTTAATGAAACTGAACTTGAACAAAGCCACTGACAGATAGAGTTACTTTAAAAACAAAGTAGTTACCTGGGGGCTGATTTTTCTTCAGGTCATGATGCCTGTTACAGCCACCTGGCCCGCACATGCCGTAACGAGTGAGCAGCATAAGACGCAGACTGGATCCCAGAATTTTAACTGGGGGCAGACCATGGAAACAGTTGCCATGATGTTTCCCGGAACGACCCCAATGCAACAAAAAGTACAGTCACCAATATGGCAACTGGTGCAGCGGTAACATCGGTGCAAGAATGGCTCAGCCATTTTGGAACAGCCGAAGTAAAACTGAACATCGACAACGACGGTAACTGGGATAACAGTTCGATCGATTTTCTGGCATCTCTATATAAGAATAAAAAATCCGTCCTTTTTACTCAATTCGATCTCGGGCTCCGGATAATCGAACAACAGGTAACCTTGGGGTAGGGGGCGTACTTTCTATCTTGAAAACTGGATGTTTGGTGGCAATGTGTTTTTTGATGACGATTTTATCGGTGATAACCGGCACATTGGGTTAGGAATGAAAGCCTGGACCAGTTATTTGAAACTTGCCACAAACATCTATACAGGAACAACCAACTGGCACAGCCCCTTGATTTTACCGATTATAATGGAAAAAGCCAGCCGATGGGTTCGATATCCGGGCCGAGGCTTACCTGCCATCTTATCCCCAGTTAGGAACCCGGGTAATGTACGAGAAATACCATGGTGACAAAGTTGCGTTGTTCGATAAGGATAACCTGCAAAGTAATCCTTCCGCAGTCACCGTCGGGCTGAACAACACGCCAGTTACACTTATCACTGATGCTGTGGATTACAAGCGCGGTCAGGACTCTATGGACGACACTCGTTTCAGTCTGAACTTCTATTATACGCAGGGCCAACCCTGGAGATCCCAGATTTCAGCAGATGATGTTTCCCGGCGTCGAAGCTTGGTGGGCAGTCGATATGATCTCGTGGATCGTAACGACAAAATTGTCCTGCAGTATAAAGACAAATGCGATGTGCTAACCGATATGACATTTAACAATGTTAAAGACAACAGTCCGGCTGACAGCTTCACCGGTAACGTTACTGCGCGCTTCATTGCTGTAAAAGCCGCAACTATTATCCCGCTGTCTTTGGTCGGGAAAGGGAATGGCGGCGGATAAGGGAGTTACCACCGTCCTGGTTAAAGAAACGAATGGCAATCCGCTCGCAGGGATCCACGTAACCTGATCGGTTGTAGTTACCAATTTTATGATCTATGAAGCTGCTGATGCGGTGATAAACAATCAGGGAGAAGCCAGTTCGACTTGTTATGCTGTAACTGCCACTTTAACCAGGGATTACCAACTGTAGTATTATTGTTTTTTGGTTAGTGCCAATCTGGCTTCGAGACCAGAGCAGCAGAACCTTCAGCAGCAGATAGTGTTATATTGATAACATGATGCCTGATGTGTTATCGGTATCTGAAAGTTAATACCAGGCAATCATCTATCTCCCTTCCTTCATGGGGATACGCCCCCCACCTTTGCTTCATCACACCAGAACAACGCATGTAAACAAGTTATCTACAGATATTCACGCCTGGTGTAAACGGTAGTATTTATCGTGCACCAAACATTCCAATATAGCTGAACTAAGGCATATAGTGCACGCACGACAATCATTATTACATCATATGGAGCGAATTGAAGTTAAAAGCCCTGTAACTATAAGCATCAAAATAGACTCTGTGCTGTTATTGTTCATTTTAAACTCTTTTTTGCATTCAGTAATAGGTCTGGATAGTTTATAAATAAACGGTACCTGATGCTGATATTCGTTCTGGGTACAGAAAAGATTGACCACATGGTCAACTATATCGAAATGGGAAATAAAAAATGGAGTAGGAATGTCTTTGTTAATGTCGAAAAAGTTGAAATATTTTATTGTTGCCTATGAGACGCAATGCATTAACAGCGCAGCAGAACAATTATGTGTTACTCGTTCTCCATTGGCTCGAGCCTTATACGAACTGGAAGATAAGGCAGGTGGTAAATTATTTACAAGGAAATACAATCAACTTTACCCAACTAATTTAGCGCTTTTGCTTTATCAAAAAACAAAACCGATATATGATTTGTTATGTGGTATTGAAAATGAATTTATGATATCACCATATATTTCAAAAATAGAATTACTTTGCGATTTCAGTGTTCCTTATATAGTTTATCAACATCTTTGTTCGAAGTTAAAAAACATATCCCCATTAATAGAATGTCGCCGCGTTATTGTATCGAATTGCGAGATGCAATCGTTGATTTCAAATCCAATGGTAGTATTATTTTCTTTCAGAAAAATAACCGTTCCAGATAATTTCACCTGTCATGAATTCAAAAGTGAATCACTGTGTTTAATTCTTCCTGAGAATATTTCCAATGCGGACATATTGGATTTTGAAATAATGAAAGACATTACGCTATATATTAAAAAAGATCTAATCTCCGCGGAGGTTAAAGGTTTTGTTTTTTCGGTAGTGAAAAAATTCATGCCTTATACAAATATAAAAGAAATAGAATGTGATACAGTATCCTTACTTTTCTATGCCAGCACAGGTGAGGGGATGATATTGCTCCCGGAAAGCCTTGTTGCTTATCTTTCCCCGCCAAGGACCCGGACACTAAAGATCCCCGACATCAGGCTACAGAGCGGCTTGTATGTCAATAATCGTAACAAAAACACATCTGTTATACAAAAAATCACAGATATACTGGCTCAACTGATGGAGTAGTTCCATAATCTAAAATATGCCTCTGTTACTCATTTCACGTATCAGAGGCATGTTTTGCAAAAGTTCAGGAAGACGTTTCTCGACAATGCCGATAAGCCAGAGTGTTCGTTGAGGGATGTAAATCGCTGTATTCTGCTCATCAATAATCACCTGAAAAATATTAAAAAAGCCCTTATCCAGGTTGCGTAGTCTGGAAATATCATCATAATTAACCTCCTCTTTTAATAGGATTTTTGTCTGAATCTCCCTCAACAGAACACAACCATTAATCAGTAATGATATTTTAGGGAACAATAAAAGCTCACTCACTTTAAAACAACCTATCAAAATTTAACCAGATTTTAATCTTAAAGCAACATTGTTTCTGTGGCAATATCGTTTTCCGGATAATGTGCATTTCAGTCACGCCTTTCATTATGAACTTCCACGGCGGGCAGAAAGATACTAAAAACAATTCACTTGCACCTGGCATTCCAAAAAAATGTAATATATTGATAAATTGCATAAAAGTTATCGTGGAATCAGGATGCAATACGGCAGCAATGAAGGTTTTTTAATCGAAAAATAAACTCCGTGATAGTTGATCGCCCCTCCATGCTGCGTCATCTTATTTTTTATTTCTACCAAGAATTTCAGAAATATCAAGTCCCGTTCTTTTCTTAATGGTATATGTTAAAATCTGACTGATACCATGAGTTCCCAGCAAGGCGATGCATATCGCAATTGCACCAGAGGACAATTTTGTTCCAAAAATAGGTGGAAAATTAATGATATGCGGACGGATCAGATAAAACAGAAGCAGACTGATGACTAAGTCTCCTGCTCGTTCCCGGAAACGTCCCCCACCGTACAACCAGCGGCCAACTTCACCCAGTGTCAGGATCACCACTATTTTTATAACCTCCGCAGGTTGCGATATAAGCATCATTAATAATCCGCTTATTGTTAGCTTATTATTCATATATCACCTTCATATTATGTTGTATAAATATGATTACGAACATCACATTTTGTGAGCAGAATGCCCTTTTAACATCAGAGTTAGCCTGATTACCAGACGGGAAATAACCGCCCGGTATACTTTATCATTCACTGCAGGGGGATGTTTTCGGACTGCACTGCTCATCTGCAATCATAAGAAACATCAAAATGGTACACGCCTTTCCAGACACCGGTCCTCATAACCGTTGCATGTCGGCATGCACGTTCTGCAGTTTGTTTTGCCCAGATACTGTCCAGCATTTCGTTTGCAGCGGTATTCCAGTCATCTGCTATAATGGCTGTCAGCATATTACGAAACTTCTCAAGACCCGAAACCCCTGTCTGGTAAGCCATTGATGTCAGCACATCCTGGCGAGCCGGATTACAGTGCGACATCGCAGCTGCAATACTGCTGCTGCGTTTCATCCCGGCTTGCACCGCAGTGATGCAGGCATTCAGCCAGGCATCAATCGTCCGGTCATCAAGTGAAAATGTGTAGTGGCTCAGTGGCACGCCCTGGGGGCCAAGCTTAAATCCTACTCCGGCCGTGGGGTAACCCAGGCTGTCAATATACGGTCTGTTTCTGACCCCTTCCTCCTGTCGTAGTAGGGGAATAATCATGCTGTCCTGATCCATCACGGGTTCCTCATTACTGGTATTCAACATTTTCGAATAGTCCGGGAAAATATTTACTATTCCCTTCAAAAATTATACGCTCTGCCTCCCGCAACAGTGTTCTTTATTTGCTTTTTGGGTAACTAAAAATCGGACAAAGCAAGGGGGGAATATATTCTACATCTCTGTTATTTTCATTTTTGAACCAAATAATAAAGCCAGGTGTTATGTTTTGTATGGATAAGGTAAGTTCACTCACGCATGCTGGTATCAAAACCTCTAAACAATTGCAATATGTCCTTTTACCCCCGGTTATTATCCAGAATTTTTCTTTTTTTCGGCACATCATCAAAAATAAAACCATGATAGTTCATGGTGTTTTCAGAGATTACCGGATGAGCACCCACAAAAAAAACGCTTCCTTCTCTCTTATTTTACGCAGTTGCATGACAACTATACATCTATTCTGACAGGGGGCGTTAGATAGATGGAGGTATATTTCCCGCCAACAGAACACGGGGCATTTGTTTTTTTATTTTCACTCATTCAATCTTTTAAGGAATTAAAATGGTCGCAATATATTCTGTTTCTTCAGTGAACGCTGATAAATCCTCAATACCGTCTGATGGTTCACTGGCCGCGACCATGATCGTCGTTATTCAGGACCGTACCGATGCAGCCGCACCTGTGGGTACAAGTGTTAGTTGAGCGGTGACCACCGACGGCGCACTCTCCACTGCCACCTCCACCATCGATGATACCGCTATCGTTGACATGACAGCAACCGCAAACGCGACGCTGACCGTCACCACAGATACTGAGACCATGGGTAAATTGGTCAACATTTACGCCAGTGTCGCATTACCGACCCAGGCCGTCTCCGGTGTCACCGAGGCAGACAAGTACACTATCGATTACTATGATTTACAGCTCGGGATCCAGATAGACATTCCTCGCTACCCGAACCCCGCAGCAGGCGATACCGTCACCTTCTGATGGGGCGATTTTCTCATCCCGCTCCTGACCGACCCGTTAACCCAGTTGCCGATGGGGATTGATATCAACACCGAGCTCCCGTCAGCCTACCTGGAAGACGGTAACTATGCGGTGTATTACTCTGTGTCTGATGCCGCTGGTAACGTCAGTTATTCTTCAGCCCTGTCAATTGTGATTGCTAACGGTGGTCAGACCATACCGACGCTGGACGAACCGGTCATCCCTGATGGGTGCTGACGGCTGTTAGCGCCAATGATATAAGACTGTAATGGGGGTGCGGACAATTTTCTGGACACTCAGGAGATAAATAATGTCTACCGAAGCAGAACGGCTCCCTGCAATTGAACTTTACTTTAAATACGGTAGTAAACTGGCTCCTGTGGTTCGTGAACTGGATTCCCCCTCTAAAAAAACTGCGACGCTGGATCCGTTTATGGGAAGCGAGTGACGGTGCTACAAAAACCATACGCCGTAAGCCTCATTACTCTGATATGCAAAAGCAGGCTGCTGTTGAACATTATCTAAATCATGGCTATTGCCTGGCGTTTACCAGCAGGACTCTTGGTTATCCCTGCTGTGATGTACTGGCTCGCTGGGTTAATGAACATCATCCCGACAGACGGCTTTTTTTGCCAGTACGATCAATCAAAATGCACCTTTTGAACCTGAAGTGAAACGTCCGGCTGCCATGGCGCTTTGTACACGACATGTACCTGCCAGAGAAATCGCCAGGAACATTGGCATCAGTCGCTCGGTATTATACAAATGGAAAGATGAAATCATCGACGATAAGGCTTACCAGTCCATGCGCAAACATGAAAAGCCGTCTCTTACGGTGAACCGTACCGGGTTTTCGGGAGACTAAACTCTCAGTTAAAGGAGACCCGAAATGACATCCAAACGAGCAAACCGTTACCCACCAGAACTGCGTGAGCGGGCTGTCAGAATGCTGCTGGAACAGCGCAGTGAATATCACTCAGAACACGTCGCCATCAACTCCATCGCGCCAAAAATTGGTTGCAGTCCCGACACGCTCAGAGCCTGGCTGCGTCAGCATGAACGCAATAATGGTGCCGGCGATGGCGGGCTCACAAGTGATGAGCGTCAGCGGCTCAAAGAGCTGGAGCAAGAGGTTCGTGAGCTGCGGCGCAGCAACGATATCCTGCGCCAGGCCTCGGCTTATTTTGCGAAGGCGGAGTACGACCGTCTATGGAAAAAATAATGCCGCTGCTGGATACCCTCAGCGGTAGTCACGGGGTCGGACCGGTATGTCATGAGCTGAATATCGCCCCGTCGACGTACTACCGGCACCGTGAATACCGCCAGCATCCGGAGAAACGCAGTCAACGTGACCGCCGTGACGATCGGTTGAAGCCGGAAATACAGTGAGTGTATGACGAAAACTACAGTGTCTATGGCATCCGTAAAGTCTGGAGGCAGCTGCAGCGTGAAGGCTTCAGCGTGGCCAGATGCACCATCGCGCGACTGATGAAGAGCATGGGCCTCGCTGGCGTGCTTCGGGGTAAAAAAGTGCGGACTACGGTCAGCCGGAAAGCAGCTGCGGCAGGTGACCGGGTAAACCGTCAGTTCGTGGCGAAACATCCCAATCAGCTTTTGTGTGCAGATTTTACATACGGTGTGCCCGAAGTTCAGGGCGAGCACGGATGCTCAAATGAACCACGAGCCTGTCTGGAATGTTGAACCGGTAACTCACGATGAGAAACCCAACAATCCCACCGGGTGTGACGGTGGTGAACCTGAGCGGCAGTGACCTGCGGCATGCCCGCAGGGTGATGTAACCCGCTGACAACGGGGATTGAGGCGAGATCACTAAGCCGAGATGCTCCCCAGGGTTGAGTGCTGAAAAGCTGAAGAACATGAACCCGTTAATCCGCCTCTGTGGGTTGAAAACGTCACCACGGCCTACGTGATCTGACAGGTCGTGCAGAAGTAACTGACAGCGACACGTATGCGCTGTCAGTCAAAGGTGTTCTGACATATATGCAAAACACCGGGACAGCAACGCCTATCACGCTCGTGTTGCTGACTTCTGCCAACTTGCGGTAAGCAAGGACAAAGAGTGCGACGGGCAGCCTCCTCAGTATGTCTGAGTCCAGACAGGTGAACCGGGGAAGGTCAGCGACGGATGTTAAGGAGGCATGGCTCCGATGACGTGCTGGCTGGCGGAGCTTCCGTAGTAGTCCGCGATGGGGAAAGCCCATTACATGGCGAAGGATCACAGGTGTCTGACGACTTGATATTAAGGTAACCGAAATGGCAACAGCCGAAAATATACAGGCCGTCTATTCCGAACGTGGCAGGAGGCAACTGCCTCTGGAAGGAGTCTATACGCTGCTCTATCTTACTCTGTCATACCGTTTACCGGAATGATGCCACATGTTGGCAAAAAACGTTTTAACAGCCTATAATCTGTTAAATACATTAACAGCCTATAGGCTGTATTAACATTCAAATTGCGTATATTAATTAGCCTATACGGTCGGTTGCTAATGAACACTCAATATCCTTTGAAAACTTTGAATCAGTTACGTCCTGTGCTGATTGGCTTTCGCAAAGCTAACGGGCTGACGCAAAGAGAGATGTCAGAATACCTGAGTGTAACACAGCAAACTTATGCTCGTATGGAGGCAAACCCTGCAAGTGCAAGTTTTGAACGTTTGTTCAGGGTGTTTACCATATTGGGTGTTGAGATCGCATTTTCATCAAGGAAATCATTATCCGATGCAAAGCCCGAATACGTGGAAATGCAGCAGAATGCATCGCTTCCTGCCAGGAGGGAGGAATGGTGACGTCACATATGCCCGATTTTTATATTTTCGTCTGCCAGATTATCCGTATCAGATAGAGTCTTAGGGCGTGATGTAATTTCAACAAGATGGTGGATAATAGCATGACATTCAGCAGTCCACTGATGCAACTCGGCGGCGAGGGTTTTCCGCGTGAGCTCACCGAGCTTATGCTCAACCGCATCAAGGAAATGAATGTCACTCAGCGCATCAACGCAGAACCTCATGAGCGCGAGGCCTGCCGTAACGGCTATTCACGCACTTGATCCGCTGAGGCTGCTGGAAACCATTCGACTTTATAAGCATCAGCTGGTGTACATAGCTGTCGTGGATCCTGTAGGAGACAAAACAGCGATATAACCACATTTTTTCAGGGTTTCCCCGTTGCCTGACAGAACAGGTTAAAAGCAGTAGAAAAGTAAAGTTCCCCGAATGATTGATCAGAGCAGAATACGCACAATGTACAAAACTACATCATTACACTGCGAAAAGGTGGTTGCATGCACGTTCATTTATTCGTAAACGAGGAGGGAAGAACAGTTGGTTGTAATCGTCACTACCTGGTTATTATAATTTGGTAAAGGTATTCTTAATTTTCATAATCCTACGGACTACAATTACGGTGCAATAACAACAGATTTTCTCTCCTCAAGGAAGATCCCATTGGTCATCGCTAGAGTTGCATCGCGCGCTAATCAGTCACCTCACGTTTTTTCATACATCAAGTTATCTTCGCAATTCAAATGCAAAAATCGCGAGCGACATCACAATTTAGAATAATTCGTGTAATCATGATCTGGTAAATAACCATTAATATCATATCCTTTTTCTGTCACTTCACGATTTTTGCTCCTTTTCTATTCCTCACAGGAGAATCATATGTCTACTAATATCATTTACAACGGTGATTTTGAAAGCAATGGCGGAGGGTTAACCTCCTGGCAGTATACTTCTTCCGGTTCCGGTGTTAATGGAGAAACAGAGCAGATTACAAACCACTATTGCAGTATCGCGACCACTGAGTCTGTATATCAAAATATTGGTTTATTAGCGGGGGAGAATTATAATCTCTCATTTGATTCCCGGGGATTAGTTAATGGCACAGTTACCATAATGCTTGTCAATTCTAATACAACATATTGGAGTTCTTCATTTAACTCAGCCAGAAATACTGTCTGGACACGAGAAAATTTTTCGTTTCCTGCGGATCCATCATGGACAGGTACACTTATGTTGCATTTCCATGCTGAATACAGCGCGACACCAACTGACAGTGTCGATATTGATAACGTTGTCTTAATTCAGAATTGACTTCACAAAAAAGACAGTCTTTTCCTGTGACTGTCTTTTCATATAAAAAATGACTTTTGGAACAATCTCTCCTGTCTGCGGTATGTAATTCCTGACCAGAAGTTTTTTACCATTTTGGGTACAGTAATGCGTCAATTATTTTCTGGAATACCTTGTTTACTTTGAAGGTAACATATATTAAATATGACCGAACCCTGTCTCGTGTTACAAAAATTGAACGCCGGAGATTATACCTGTGTGCAAGTAGCAATAATATCTATGGTTTCAGAATTGAGCGCCAATTGCTACCAGGAAGGAACTAATACAGAAGTAGTGAAAAACCAAAGCCTGGAGCTGCAATCACAATTTCGACATTACGTAAAACAATACGCGTAGCCGAAGTTGCTCTTCGACTCGCGGCTCTGGCAACACCGAACATCCATAATGAATAAGTGATCGTAAGCAACATTATAATGTTAAGAATCATGGTATGAACACGAGAAGTATATCAAGGTACAGAAGGATAGGATGAACATTAAATGGTGGACATTCCATAATACGATGAAAATATAGCTAATCGAGTTAAAGGAACTCAGATAGTTCCTTATTTACCTCATTAACGGTAACGTCACCAGTACAACTTGTTACCCGCACTATCACCGAATCGCCATGGCAAGAATTTTCTGACGCAAAAGAAACCAAAAAACCGGGGCAGTAGTACACGTCTCTCACGGCAGGGAAAGAAGTGATTATCATGCATAAGTATCACAGGTATCAGGTACTGTTCAGCCTGAAAAACTCATAACAGATGAAAATTCCTGAAGCTTTCGCAGCGCGTAACAGCCCGCATCACCGCATTTTGTCACCTAAAAATTAAAACTTTCAGCTATCAGAAACCATACTTTTCTGAAAACGCAACATCCCGTTTCTGATATGACGCCGTAAAGCCATAATAGTCACAAAATTTCCGACAGGATGACATAGAGTATTTCCTTTTTAAGGAGATACTTACATGTTAAAAAAATTGCTCATTTCATTATCCTTGCTATCTTCCTGTTCTTTATCCCCTGCACAGGCATCATGGAAAACAACGACAGAGCAGGATATTTTTTCACCTGGTTACATCAAAGCTGAGCTAGTTGGAGATATCACCAATCATAATCAGTCTGTTATTTTTAATTGTTCGAAAGATTCACTCTCTGTCAGCCAGGTAGAGCTGGACCCTGATTCGATGATAGGGGGGGAACCCCACTATCAGACGTTAATAGAGGTTCCGGATAATAATCCTGTTGTTTTTAATACAGTACTGTCCCGCAGAAACGCAAAATACATTCAAATGATGAGTAACGAGACCACAAAGATTAAGCTTCTGCTAAAACAGTTTCGTGATGAGTCATCCCGTAAAGATTTTCTGATTGGCAACATTGACAGCAACGGAAATCATGTTTCATCCGGTTCGGGTTCCGTTTCGTTTGCAAAGAAAGCCGTCAAAGAGTTTATTGCGGCATGTAACATTACGCTGTAACTGTGTCGGAAAGACCGTTTAAATGTGTGTTAAACGGTCTTTAAAGGTACTTCTGGTGGCAGAGATCACCACGGAGCGCACGAGTTCTGGAGAAAAGCTTTCACGTTCCACCCGCTGTGGATGTTCCCAGTTTATGTCTTTCGGCAGTATTGCCAATTGTGCCTGAGTCAGGAACACTTTCCCGCCTTCGGCGGCTGTTGCTGGCGATGCTGGATCCCGACAGGGATTGTAACACCATATTCAGCAAGCAGAGTAAAGCGCAGGTTAACCAGCTTTTTTCTCTACTCAACCATCAGTTGACGTGTGTTTAGAGTACATTGATATATATCCTGTTGGTCCGTTATTCTAACCAAAACAAAGTGGATACCGGGGCGGAATGCGGTTGCACAAATTACCAAAGCATCGTTGACATCGTTCTTCTAGCTGTGGGCAAAGGATGCGGCGTTTTTCAACATAGTTGTCACTTGATGTAATAAAATTACGTTATGTCGCCTCTTATTCCGGGTTAAGGTAAACTTCCGGAATATAGTCCCAGTAGTGTAACTGCTTACTCCAGCGTACGTATTTGAACCCGCTGTGCTTATGTTCAACGTTGTACCAGTTTGCGAAACGGCTTACCCATGCCCGTACGTCATCTATTGTGTGAAAACCAGTTCACTGGCCATCAGGGACAATATTTGAGTGTGCGGAACAACGATTCTGTTTACGGATTCTCATTGCTGACCCAAGCGAGCGTAAGCACTCAGTACACCAAGAGCATACTTTTTGCCTGCAATGCATAGCTCCGAATTGGGCTTCCGTTGTCAGAACGAAGCACCAGGTTATCCTCGATATCATCAGCGATATGCCCAGCTACGGTTATCGACGAGTGTGGGGCATCCTGCGTATGCAACGTCGCACAGAGGGACTACCGCCGGTAAATGCCAAACGACTTTACAGGATCATGAGTGAGCATAACCTGCTGTTATAGCATGACAAACCAGAACGCTCAAAGCGTGAACACAAAGGGAAAATCGCGGTAGCAGAAAGTGATATACACTGGTGTGCAGACGGCTTCGAGTTCGGTTGTGACGATGGTGAAAAACTACGGGCCACGTTCCCGCTGGATTGCGGCGACCGAGAGGCCATAGGCTGGGCGGCGAGCACGGGAGGCAACGACAGTTCGACGGTGCAGGATGTGATGCTGAGGTCGGTGGGAAAGCGCTTCGGCTACAGGTTGCCGGACACAGCAGTACAGTGGCTGACGGACAACGGCTCAGCGTATACCGCGCATAAAACGCGGAGGTTCGCCAGTGAGCTGAATCTGGAGCCCTGCACAACAGCGGTGAGCAGCCCATAGAGCAATGGCATGGCCGAGCGGTTCATGAAGACGATGAAGGACGATTAGATCGCGTTCATGCCAAAACCGGATGTGAGAACAGCACTGCGAAATCTGACAGGGTACGGATCCCGTGAGCGTCTAGCAGGGCGCTTTGCTGTCATGGAAGCTGCGTTGATCCTGAGTGCTAATATTACCGGCTGGGATTTACAGACCTGCCGGGGTGCAAGTCAATATACCCGGAATTCCTAAATAACTGCTCGGAATAGTAGATCACTTACGGGGGAACTCAGTCCGGTTTATGCGATCTGATCAATCGCTGAATATCCCAAATCACCAGCCGGACTGAGCAATGCCGACCATAGCACCAATACCCAGAACTGAACGACGCCTGATGCAGAAAACTATCCATAAAACAAAGGACAAAACCACACCCGGCGACTCACCGCTATGCTGATGCTGCATCGTGGTGACACCGTCTGTCATGTTGCCAGAACGCTCTGTTGTCCCCGCTCATCGATTGGTCGCTGGATTAACTGGTTCACGCTGTCTGGTGTTGAAGGCCTGAAGTCATTACCGTCAGGACGTGGGAGACGCTGGCCGTTCGAACATATTTGCGCATTGCTGCGTGAGCTTGTTAAGCATTCTCCCGGCGATTTCGGTTACCAGCGTTCCCGCTGGAGTACCGGACTGGTATGGCGGAGAGCCGCACCGACACTGCGTATCCGTGGCCCACACAAAGAAGAAAAAATGGTCGCTATCCATGAAGCTCTGGCGAAATGTAGTGCGGAAAATCCCGTGTTTTATGAAGATGAAGTGGATATTCACCTCAATCCCAAAATTGGCGCAGACTGGCAGCTATGTGGGCAGCAAATGCGCGTTGTCACGCCGGGCCAGAATGAAAAGTACTATCTTGCCGGCGTGCTGCACAGCGGCACGGGAAAAGTCAGCTACGTTGGTGGAAACAGTAAAGGTTCGTCCTTATTTATCAGTCTGTTAAAAAATCTGAAGGCGACATACCGGCGGGCAAAAACGATTACGCTCATTGTCGATAACTACATCATCCACAAAAGCCGTGAAACGTTGCGCTGGCTGAAAACAAACCCGAAGTTCAGGGTAATTTATCAGCCGGTTTACTCGCCATGGGTCAATCATGTGGAACGGTTGTGGCAGGCGCTTCATGAGACAATAACTCGAAATCACCAGTGCCATTCAATGTGGCAACTGTTGAAAAGGTTCGTCACTTTATGGATACCGTTAGCCCATTCCCAGGTGGGAAACATGGGCTGGCTAAAGTGTAGCGGTATTAGGATCAGTTATTTAGATAAGCAGTACAACCGGGTTGGTATAATCCCCCGGGCTGGGTAAGTAAAAGAGCCCGCATTGCGGGCTACTGACAAAAGATAACTGTACAGCGGGATCAAAGCTGAGAGAACATTTACTTTAACCATTGCTGTGATTCCTTCCAGGAAGGATTGAACTTTATTTGCCCCCACCAATCAGAATAATCTTAAAATCGTTTTTATTTGGAATGTGAAAAGATGATTTTAAATACCAGTGGATTGCATAACATTAACACTTTGCAATGATGATTGGTTATAAATATGAATTTAAGGAAGCATTCGCGCATTATATTATTTTACCTTACTTTTTTTGAGGTAGTATATATCCATTACTGCGACGGACGCTACTTCTTTCTTTGCATTAGTGAGTATTTCTTCTGTGTTAATTTGTCCACAACCCATTATTTAACTAACGCATGGCCCATTTTTTCGTTAAAACATTTTTTGGATAGTACAATTATTGTATACTGAACCTGTTTCCTGAACAGACTAAACCGTCTCAACAGGGGAGTCTTATGCGAGTTCCGCTTTGTTAAAAATGCCGTAAGGAATAATGAAAGAAACTATACAGAGGGGGGATTTTATTGTGGAAAAGAAATTATTACTGGCAGGATCAGACGATGAGTTAATGTTGACCCCAAACTCTTATTTCGCTTAATGAAATGATGTAAATAAAGGCTGGCTCACTGCCCCTTAAGCCAGCTTTTCGATGCACTCAGACAATCTCTTCTGCTTCGATCATCTTCAGCTTTTGTTTAAAAGCAAGATCGCTATCCACGCCAAGTTTACGCATAATATTGCGCTTATGTGAGCTGATGGTTTTCTGGCTACGAAACAGCATTTTTGATATGTCGACACTTTTTTTCCCTTCTCGCAGAAAGGACAGAACTTTACTTTCCGTTTCGGTTAATGATACCTGTACCTGCGCATCTGGTGACGCCAGGCTTAGCTGGCGAATGAATGGACTAAGAAAACGCTTCTGTCGGCAGCAGCACTCAACCAGTTCGCGCGCCGCAAAAAAGGGGTCATCCACACATAACAATGAACAACGGCTTCCAGTCAGTAGTTTATGGATAAGACGCTTATTAATCCCCCGGACCAGAACCAGCATGCGCGGATCGTTAAGAGGGAGTGCTGAAACGGATGCTGTTTTTATATCCGTAAAATCGATAACCCACAGCTTTTGCTCTGTACTTGCCTCATACCCAGGGGTACTCAGTGAATACGACCAGCCGGGATTTGTTTTGGCAAGATTTGCAAACTCCAGGCTTAGCGCATGAAACCAGATATTGCTGGAGGAAAGATATAGGGCATGAAAGTGTGACATACAATTTACCTTGTCTGATATGGTGTGGAAAGTTGCGCGATTTCCGTCAGTACATCGAACCAGTGTTCCTCGTGCTGAAGCCCCAGGGCATCGCACAAATTATGTTTCCATGAGAAAATGGTTTTGTGGCTGCACCCCCGGGACTGAGAGATTTCCTTTGCGGATAACCCACTGGCAAACTGCAGCATGATATCCAGCCCGTTTTGAGAAACGGTGCGTTGATGTCTGGTATGGGCTGGCAATGTAACTCCCGATGTCTCCATTCGTATGAATTGCGTAAGCCCCGGCTCCAGATCATCTTCCAGCAACAGATGGTTTACCCCGATGCTTCGTAAAAGTTGTGCGACATGCGGGTATCCAGAAGGAAGCCAGACAATGGTTTTGATTTGTAAACGTATCAGAGAGCTAAGTAGCCTGAGTAGACGCGCAAATTCAGTTCCGGCTCCATCCATTCCTGCCAGCACAGCCGTACGGTGATGATCGGCACCGCAGACGTCCTCACTCAGCGACGTCAGTCGCGGGTACACATCCAGAGAAGAATAAATAGCATCATGAAGTAAAGAACAAACGGCAGAACGCATCAGCATTCTGGGTTCATACAAAAAAAGTTGCGGCACAACAATAGCCCCTTGCAAATTAAACCAGATATCAGAATAGTATTACTGACTATTAGGATAATTAAAGCACTCCGGGAAACCAGTCAAAACAAGTCCATTTATAGATACAAACCTGATTGCAAAATTGTTCGCACCCCATAACAGTATCATGTACATTGGTTGTGGCGCTGAATTCATCAGTAGCTATACTGTTGATATCCACACAATGATGACACGAACATGAAACCGGAAGAGCATATTATTCATTTAATCGACAAAGCATCCGACCCGACACGCGTTAAAACAGGACGGGAGCGTCAGATTATATCTTTACTGCAGTACATGGAACCCATGACGGTGTTGTTACATGAGGGTGTTGTCGCTGTCTATCGTAATGCCGATCATATGCTGCTCAGTAACACGAGAGCACCTATGATTCTTGGTTTTAATCTGATGAATGACGATAATCCTGACATGTATCTACAGGCACGAGGTATGATTCGCTATGAGATACTCTGTCGGGACGAATTCAGAGGAATCATTGAGCAACAGGATCTATGGCAATCTCTGGCATGGACATCGATGTATGTTTCGCTGCGTTTTTTGGATTATACCTTTAACTCCACCTCACTCCCAACCTATGACCTGATTAAGAATAATCTCGAAGCACTAATGCGCGAACCGGAAACGCTTCGTATGCGCACTAATGCCTGCGACTATATTCAGGAAAAAACGTTATTGTCGCGTAGTGGCATCATGAAAATCCTTGGGGATTTAAAAAAAGGCGGTCATATTGAGTTAAACCGCGGCATACTGATAAATATACATAAATTGCCCGCTCGTTATTAATTCCAGCTTTGGATCAAAAACCGGAACCCCCAGGATTTGAAAACGTTATTCAGAGTAGCTAAGTTAATATTTTCATGACATTCCCATTATTATAGCCTTGTTGATTGGGGAATATTTGGATGACATCCATCTGAGCAAAATAAGATGTTTCTGGTGCTTGCTATGGAGCTATGGAGCTATGGAGCTATGGATAGGGAAGATAACTGATTGACCGTATTGATGGCCAACTGAATTCGATGATAACAGGAAACAGCATTATGTATGATAATAAACCAATAACGAGCATTCGCACCATTATCAGTAGGATAAGCCAACCATCAAGGATCGTCAACGCTCCCCGAGGGGCTCTGATATCTTTTGACAATTCCTGTATATCCGATGGTGTGCTTTTACATAGTGGTGTCGTATTGTTGCGCCGTAGAATGGACGATAGGATTCTCGGCCATATCAGCGGCCCGGAATTTTACGGATTTGATCGCTTTATTTGTGTTGGCGAAATAATTTATCTTGAAGCAATGAGTACCGTCGAGTTTGAGATTTGCCCTGTTGAGCAGATGTTCCAGGTAGTTGAGTGCCAGAAACTATGGCCACAACTGGTTGATTCAACGTTGTATTTGATGTCATCACTTTTCAAAATCTATACTGTACTGAGCCAGCACAGCTCTTTCAGGATTGTCTGCGCTTTGCTACAGTTGCTGAGCCAGTCACCGACAGAGTTGATTAACACAATCACGGTTATTGAATATATCAAACAGAGTTCAAATCTCTCCCGCAGTAGTATCCTCAAACATCTTGCTGCGCTAAAGAAAAACGGAACACTACAAATGGAGAATGGTTATCTGAAATCATTTATACATGATTCAGCCCTTGAAACATCAGATGCATCATCCTGATGAGATAATAGATTTTAATCCAGTTCATCACATACCCGCATGGACCTGTAGAAAGCGGTACTTCGGAAATTTCGGTTAATATAACCGTCACTCTATAGCGGAAACGACCATGTATCGGGTAAACATCTGTTCGGAGGCTCATGGGCACTGAGTGAGAGGAGCTGGTCACGGTACGTGCACTGATCAAAATGACAAAGGCAGGTATGGCAGAAAGCATGCGTATTGCCTGAAAATCAGACCAGCGACAGGGAAATTCGCTCGGAATCTTATTTATTCAACAAAGCCACCCGGGGTATATTCCGTTGTCCTACTCACCGGGCCAGTAATCCGCTCCCTTCTGGGATGAGGGCGCTGATTTTCTTACGGTGCAGCTCATCGTGACATAAACGGGTATCGTAAGCACCATTAGCGGCGGCTGACCTGATTTTCCGGATTAACCCGGGGAAGGCCTCTGAGTCTGTAACGTAGTTAAGCGACAGGTCAGCACAGATGATTTCATGTGTTTTGCTGTCTACAACCAGATGCAGCTTCCGCCAGATCGGTTGGTGTTCTTTGCCGTATTTTTTGACTTTCTATTCGTTTTCACCGAAGACCTTCAGCCCGGTGGAATCAATGAAACCCTGTGCAGCCCGCAGGGTCAGCCGAAATACTCGTTTAATCACCAGAAAGGTGGTGATGGCAAGGTCAGAATAGCGCTGAGGTCTTCCACGTACTGAAGGCGGGGCTGTGTCATACCACGCCTTAATCGATTCGTCGCCCGGCCAGAAAGTCATGGAGCCACGGTTTATAGGTGTGCCAGTTGGTGATTCTGAACTTCTGTTTTGCCACGGGACTACCTGCGTTGTCAGGGAATGCGTGATCCGATCCTTCAACTCAAAAAGTTCGAGTCATTCAACAAACAAAGCCCAATGACACCTGTTTTGCAGGGACAAATTTGAGCGTCCAAACTATCAATACCGTATCGGGACCGTTTGATGCGACATTCGATATCGTGAATACAATCCCTGGTGTCGTCACGATAACCTGGATGCCGGCAGTGGCGACAAAATCACCTGCTCTTTTACGTTTGTCCCTTTAATTTTAATTGTATGCCCTTTGCAAATAGCAAAGGGTGTTTTTAAGATGGCATGGCGTGAGGACTAATGCGTCGCTTCGCCAGTCATCCCACCAGCCCCGGCACCGACGGCAGCACCTTTCAGCACATTTTTCCCGGTCATTGCTGCTGTACCAGCCCCCACCGCGCCGCCTTTACGCGCTGCTTTGCCTTTATCGCCGCTTTTGAACATCGCCCCGGTACCCGAACCAACAACTGCACCACCGACGGTAGACTTCACGCTTTTGCCTGTTGCCGCACCAGCCACAGCACCCGTTGCGCTTTTATCCATAGCCATGCTGACAGATGAAAAAGTCAGCAGCGCAGTCATCACTATTACAGAAATATCTTCATATCATGTCCTTAGCTGCTGTGATGACGACGGGTGTTTCCCGCACCCAGGCGGCGATCAATCGCCAGGATACGGCGAGAAGCACCGGGCCAATGAACAAACCGAGGATACCAAGGGTCAGTAATCCACCAATGACGCCCAGCATAATCAGAAACAGCGACGTTTCTGCACCGCGGCGGATCAGTACGGGTTTGAGCACATTGTCCAGCGATCCGGCAACCACAGTCCATATTAGTAGCAGTACGCCCCAGTTATACTGGCCGCTCCAGAACAGCCAGGCTACGCAGGGTAGCATGAGGAGTACTGGGCCGAGTTGCATCAGACAAAGCACAAAAATAATTGCCATCAGTAGCGCCGCGCCGGGGATCGGGCAAATCAGCAAACCTAATCCGGCGAATGCTGACTGGATCACCGCAGTCAGGACGATACCCATCGCGACGGCCTGAATGGTTTTTCCGGCCAGCAAAATGGCGCTTTCACCACGCTCAGCGGCCAGACGACGGGCAAATAGTCGCAATCCGTGCGCTATTCTGTGACCGTGCAGGTAGAACAACAGACATGCTATCAGCATCAGTACGCCATTAAGCAACAGTGCACCGATATGCGAGATTTGCTGCATAAAAGCGACTATCACCCGGACAACCCAGGGTTTAAGGGTATCGCGAAGCGTCGCGGTGTGCTCGTTGATGAGGTCCAGCCAGCGGGAATGTAGTTTCTCACCTATCCAGGGAATATGAGCTAGGAAAGCGAAATCCGGCAGGTGCTTGAGATCGAAAAGGGTGAACCAGGAGAGGATTTTCTCCAGCAGAGTAGAAAATACCGACATGCAAAACAGTAGCGGGAGCAGGAAAATGAGGGTAAGGAAGAGCATCATCAAACCAACTATTATCCCCTTGTGCCATCCCGTTTTGCGTTGCAGGAGCGTAAACAGCGGCCATGTAGCGATAACAATCAGTCCCGCCCAGACAATACTCAGCAGAAAAGGGCTGGCGACCCAGATAGCGCCGATCAGCAAGGCCATAATAAGGATGCTACTGAACAGCGTCTGTGTGAGATCGCGATGAAGAGTGACTGACATCGGCTCAGGCCTCGCTCATAGAAACGTAACGCTGCACAGTGGTCTGCAGCCCGTCGTTCAGGTGTACGTCCATTTGTGGGAATGGCATCTGAATATGGTTTTCGTCGAGCGCCAGTTTGATATTCTCCATCAGATCAAAGTAGACATCCCAGTAGTGGCGGTTTTCCACCCATACCCGAACCACAAAATTCAGTGAGGAAGGGGCAAATTCACTCAGGCGAATGGTGTAACCTTTTGCGTGAATAATTCGCGGATCGACGCTGACCACGGTGGTCAGCGTGCTTTTGACATGAGAGATGTTTGAGTTGTATGCCACACCCAGCGTAATATCCACCCGGCGCATCTGCTGCCGGGAGTAGTTGGTAATTTCTCCCGCAATAATTTTACCGTTAGGTACAACGATAATCTTATTGTCTGCCGTTCGCAGCGTGGTGGAAAAAATATGAACTTCTTCAATCGTTCCCGCCACAGCGCCAATGCTGGCGTACTCACCTGCGCGAATGGGGCGCAACGAGACCAGCAACACACCTGCCGCAAAGTTTGCCAGCGAGCTTTGCAGCGCCAGGCCGATAGCCAATCCTGCCGCGCCAACCACAGCGATAATCGACGATGTTTCCACCCCAATACGACCCAGTGCGGCAATCACCGCAAACGCCAGCAAGGCATAACGCAACAGGGCGCTACAAAACAGTGTAATGGTATGATCGACCCTGCGTTTATTGAGTAGTTTTTTAAACCCTGAACTGGCAATACGAGAGAAAAAAATACCCGAGCAGAGCAGAAAAATAGCACCAATAAGATTAACACATCCTTGCGCAATCGCTGATTCATTATTAACAATCCAGTTAATCAGTTGGTGGATACCGGGGAATGCGTCGATTTTCATAAAATCATCCTGTGAAAAGAAGCCATCCATTTTACAGCGGGGGCAGTGACAAAAAGAGAGATTAAAAAGTCTGTTTTTAGAGGCAAAAAAGAGTTAAAGGACCTGTGAAGGAGAATATGGTACACAGATTATCATCATCACGTTTTGTGTCATTTATGACTCTCTTCGATTGATTTATCCAATAAGACATTTTTTCGAGCAATATTCCTATTTTTATATTGAATGGGGCTTTGTTTGTTGAATAACTCGAACTTTTTGAGTTGAAGGATCGGATCACGCATTCCCTGACAACGCAGGTAGTCCCGTGGCAAAACAGAAGTTCAGAATCACCAACTGGCACACCTATAAACCGTGGCTCCATGACTTTCTGGCCGGACGACGAATCGATTAAGGCGTGGTCGTCGTTCAGCAGACCGAGGGTCAGTAATGACAAACCTTACTCGGAGTCGCTGTTCCGTACGCTGAAATATTGCCCGGAATGGCCAGTGGATGGCTTCAGCAATATAAGCAAGGCGCGAGAGTGGGTACACAGCTTCATCCGCTGGTACAACACTCAGCACCGGCATAGCGGGATAAAGTTCGTCACACCAGAGCAAAGACATCTGGGACTGGATAAGGGGCTTCTCAAACAGCGAGAGACCGTGTACGAAGCAGCCCGCTGTCAGCATCCCGAACGCTGGTCAGGAAAAACGCGCAACTGGGCACCGGTAAATATGGTGGCACTTAACCCGGAGAATGAACACCGCCGGGCAGCATAAAAAACGACATCTATCTTGAAAAACGCCGGTCGGTTTGGGTCGGAATATGCAGAAACTACGCGGGCAACAAAAACGCGTGGTGACCCGGGGCAGAACGAAAAAAATTTTCTGGCCGGAGTACTGCACAGCAGAACGGGTAAAGTCAGTTACGTGGGAGGCAACAGCAAAAGTTCGAAGCGGTTCATCAACCTGCTGAAACGGCTTAACACGACGTACCGACGGGCAAAAACCATCACGCTGATCGTGGACAACTACATTATCCATAAAAGTCGGGAAAAACTGCGCTGGCCGGAGGAAAACCCGAAGTTCAGGGTGATTTTCAGCCCGTCTACTCCGCCATGGGTGAATCATATTGAACGGTTATGGCAGGCACTTCACTACACAAATACGCAATCATCAGTGTTGCTCAATGTGGCAACTGTTGAAAAAAGTTTGCCATTTTATGGAAACCGGCAACCCGTTCCCCGGAGGCAAACATAAGCTGGCAAAAGGATACCTTCGAGGGGGCATGTATTCAGACAAATTTATCTTCAATGTGGCACAAGTAGTGGCACCTGCTGCTGACAAAAATCCAGATACGCCCGAACTATTGACGAAGGATGTCGATGTGAGGGATAGAGCAAATGGATCTGCAGTTCTGGCATCGGCTTGTCAGGTAACAGCGAGACCAGTTCATCATTTTGTAAATGAGGGGTAGCCAGAAACAAAGGTAGCTCGGTCACCACGTCTCCAGCCAATGCACGATTTCTTAAATGCGCGTAGTCGTTGGTGGTTAGCATACTACGCGGCTCAAAAACCTCTTCACCCAGACTCCAGCGACTCACGGAACTCGCGCCAGAAGACCAGGTTGCGCAGGGATAGTGATGTAGCGAATCCACAGATTCAGGCACCCCCAGTCGGTCAATAAGGTGCCGACCAGCAACCAGGACATGGCGGTATGACAGTACACGCCGGGCCACTATCGTCTCGTGAACAATTGCACCGACCCGTAGTGCCACATCAATACTATCTTCGACCAGGTCAACGCGACGCTCAGTGCTAAACACATGTAGCTGAACTTCTGGATAGCGTTGCTGAAACAGGGACAGCAATTCCCACCACGGCTCAAATGCAGGCGGCAGAGACAAGCGAAGCCGCCCCCTAAGCCTCTCCTGATCACTCACCACCGCCTGTTCAGCCTCCTGCAATGCCTCGATGCCACAACTGGCATACTTATAGAGGCGTGAGCCTGCGTCCGTTAAGCGAGTTCCGCGCACAGACCGTTCCAATAGTTGCACTTTCAACTGCCGCTCAAGCTCGCGGATACGGCGGCTAACAGTTGGCAATGGTAGCCCCAGCTGTACAGCCCCGGCAGAGAGACTTCCCGATTGTACGACGCTGACAAACATCTGCACTGCATTGAGATCCACATATACCTCTCATATTTGAGAGCCAGACAGCAAAAAATGCATCTATTCATTCGTCAATGATAGCACTAAAGTTCATACATACCGTTGATTTCAACGATTCTGACAGGAGCCAGACCATGACCATTCAGGCCCTCATTCAGTCCTACGAGGTCGCACTCAATCACAGCGCCACAGACTCTATCCTTAATCTTTACGACAGTGAGCCTGTGTTCATGCCCCAGCATGCCCCCGCCCTGGTAGGACGTGATGCGGTACGTGCCGGTTATGAACAAGTTTTCGCCACCATCAAACTTGATATCCGCTTCGAAATTCATGAAATCGAAGAGGCTGGAGACTGGGCCTGGGCACGTACCAGTTCTGCAGGCCGCACCAGGATTCTGGCCACTGACCTTGAAGTGACGGAAGGGAACAATGAACTGTTTGTTTTCCGAAAAGAGAACGGAGAGTGGAAGATCCACCGCTATCTGTTCGCCACAAGTCAGCCACGTACCTGAAGTAAGACTATGAAAAATTTTGTCATTGAGGTAGGAGGTGGTTCCGGAATTCTGTATTCTGACTCTGGACTGACCCCACAACAGTAGACATTTCCTGTCCTCACGACGAGGCCTGTTCAAAGGCCTCCGGGCTGACGCCGCCGAGGTGGCTGTGGCGCCGGGCCCGGTTGTAGAACACTTCAATGTAATCGAAGATATCGGCCCGGGCCAGATCCCGGGTTTTATAGATACGTTTTCTGATCCGTTCTTTTTCAGTGAACTGAAGAACGATTCGGCCACTGCATTATCCCAGCAGTTGCCACGCCGGCTCATACTCGGGGCCAGATTATTGGCCCGACAGAACCGTTGCCAGTCGTCGCTGCCGTACTGGCTGCCCTGTCTGAGTGCACGATGACCTCGCCGTCCTGTTTTCGCCGCCAGACGGCCATCATCAGCGCGTCGAGTGCCAGTTCGCGTGAGAGGGTGGGCTTCATCGACCAGCCGACCACATTACGGGCGAAGAGATCGATAACCACCGCCAGATACAGCCAGCCCTGCCAGGTGCGGAGTAGAGTAAGAGGCAGGGCGTAGTCGGACTATTTCCCTGCCTCTCCTCTCCGAACCGGACGTGCACCTTTCAGCGCATCCGGCTCTCCATTTAAACGCTGGTGAACGCCATTGCCACTTCAGTAAAACGCGATGTGTATGTGTTTCTGGCCTCCGTCCTCAGATAGGGATTACCTTCAGGCAGACGCCAGCGGAACAGCTTCTTGCCTTGCCCCACCAACCGGTACAGCGCTTCACCGCTGAGCTTGCCGTGGTTGGTTTTACCAAATAAAACCCACGTTTTGCTCTGACCCGGTTTTGGTGATTTACACCACCACCTCATCAGGGAAGCGATTCCTGTACGGTATTTGCGGGCCAGCCAGTGAGCCAGCTTCCAGAACGCGACACGGTCGATATAACGGAAGACTTTGGCCTTAAAATCAACGAACTGATAGAACATGACCCATCCTTTCAGTTTCCGGTTGAGCATCTCAACCATATCGACTTTGCTTTCACTGTAATTGCCTGATAACAGTGCCGTCAGCGAGGCCGCGAAGTTTCTGGCTTTCTCCTTCGGGATCGTCGAGACCACTCGCAGATCGCCGTAACGACTGCGTTTGCGGATGATCCGGTGGCCCAGAAAGATAAAACCGTCATTGACATGGGTGATTCTGGTCTTGTCCATGTTCAGCCTGAGTTTCAGGCTGTCTTCGAGCACACCCCGGCATTCCTCCCTGATGGCTTCTGCCTGTGCTTTGGTGCCTTTGACGATAAGTACAAAATCATCGGCATAGCGGCAGTAAGCCACCGCAGGTTTCCATTGCCAGTTTTCTCTGACAGCAGTACTTCGGCCTCGCTGGATACTGTTATTCCAGTACCATCTATCCTTTCGGGCTTTCCCGCACAGATAGCGTTTATGCAGATACTGATCGAACTCATTGAGCATGATATTCGACAGCAGCGGCGATATTACGCCTCCTTGCGGCACGCCTTCACTGGCCGCCCGAAAGAGACCGACATCAACATGCCCGGCCTTGATGGTTTTCCACAACAGGCTCATAAAGCGTGTGTCACTGATCCTGCGGCGCACGGCCTTCATCAGCAGTCGATGATGTACGGTGTCGAAGTAACTGGACAGGTCGCCTTCGATCACCCATCGGCCCCGTGTTTCCCCGCAATCGGTGAGCTGTAATTTCACCGTGCGGATCGCGTGGTGGACACTGCGTTCGGGCCGGAAGCCATAGGAGAGTGTATGAAAATCACTCTCCCATATCGGTTCCATCGCCATCAGCATGGCCCGCTGAACAATACGATCCCGCAACGCGGGGATACCCAGTGGTCGCAGTTTGCCGTTGCTTTTAGGGATGTAAACCCGTCTGGCGGGCAAGGGCTGGTAGTGATCTGAGAGTAATTCATCTCTGAGGATTTGCAGCTCAGCAGCCAGTCTGGCCTGTAGCATTGTTTTGTTCACGCCATCAACGCCGGGGGTATGTGCCCCCTTTGATGACAGCGTGATCCGTGCCGCTTCAGCCAGCCATTCTGGTTGTATTATCAGGCGCAGCAGCCGTTCAATCCGTCGGGACGGATCGGTGGCTGCCCATGTGGCAAGCTTGCGTTGCATTTCGCTGATTATCAAAGGTCTTCACCTCGTTAGGTCAGTTAATTCACGTCGCAAACACATTTAAACTACTTCCCTTCGCCATGTAATGGGCTTTCCCCATCGCGGACTACTACGGAAGCTCCGCCAGCCAGCGCGTCATCGGAGCCATACCTCCTTAACATCCGTCGCTGACCTTCCCCGGTTTACCTGCCTGGACTCAGACATACTGAGGAGGCTGCCCGTCGCACTCTTTATCCTTGCTTGCCGCAAGTTGGCAGAAGTCAGCAACGCGAGAGTGATAGGCGCTGCTGTCCCGGTGTTTCGCATACATATCAAAACACCTTCGACCGGTAGTGCTTACGTATCACCGCCAGTGACTCCTGCACGACCTGTCAGATCACGTAGGCCGTGGTGACATTTTCAACCCACAGAGGCGGATTAACGGGTTCATGTTCTTCAGCCTTTCAGTACTCAACCTTGAGGATCATCTTGGCTTAGTGATCTCGCCTCAATCCCCGTTGTCAGCGGGTTACATCACCCTGCGGGCATGCCACAGGTCACTGCCGCTCAGGTTCTCCACCGTCACACCCGGTGGGATTGTTGGGCTCCTCATCGTGAGTTACCGGTTCAATATTCCAGACAGATTCGTGGTTCATTTGAGCATCCATGCTCACCCTGAACTCCGGGCACACTATAAGTAATATCTGTGACCCAGACCTGATTGGCCCGGACAACAGTAAACTGCCGCTGCACGCGATTAGGGGCAACCATTGAAGGTCGGCCGGCGATACGACGCGGCGCTTTATAGCCGCGCACGGCTTTGATCCGGTTCAGTTGCATAATACGACCCACCCGGTTTTTGCCGCAGGTCTCCCCGATTTCGTTCAGGTCGCCATGAACCCGCCGGTAACCGTATACGCCTCCGCTCAGTGAATATGAGTCACGGATAAGCGTCATCAGGCGCTGGTTATCTTTAGCGCGTGCCGAGACCGGGTTATGCGGCCACGCGTAGAACCCGGCCCGGGCGACATTCAGTACCCGACACATTGTCATCACACCCCATACAGTGCGGTGCTCATTGATAAAGCGGTACTTCAGTCGGGCTCCCTTGCAAAGTACCGCGCGGCCTTTTTGAGGATATCCCGTTCTTCTTCGGCGCGTTTTAGCTGTGCCCGTAGTTTCAGGATCTCGCTTTTGGCTTCCAGTAAATCCCGGGCATGCTGTTCGCTGTTATCGGGTTTAATAGCCCGTAGCCACTTATAGAGGCTGTGTGCAGACACGCCCAGGCGGTCAGATACTTCGGCAACGGAATAACCGCGTTCCGTTATTTGACGGACGGCTTCTTCCTTAAATTCAGGTGTAAATCGTGGTGTGCCCATACGCTCCTCCTTGTATCTTGAAAGTGGATTACTATGTTCTGGCTTAGATTTGGCAAAGCCCGTGTAGTCCGATTCCTCCTGGGGTTATTCAAGCCCGCAGCATAGCGACTGACGCACAGGCTGAGTCGTTCATCTGAAGCCCGAACAGTTGTCTGAACTTCAAATCGTATTTGCAAGGAGGGGTATAGATGAGCGTGTCAAATCAACGTTGTGCAGGCATTGATGTTTCGAAAAGCACTCTGGATATTGCAATCAGCAGTATTGCCCGGCAATTCACTGTGCCAAATGAAGATGGCGGTTTTAATCAGATACTCAAAGAGTTAAAGCAAAATGAAACTCAACTGATCCTGATGGAGGCCACCGGGGGACTTGAGTCTGGTGTGGCTGGCTATCTTCAGTCTGAATGTTTCGACGTGGTTGTTATCAATCCCCGCCAGGCGCGAGATTTTGCCCGCGCAATGGGCTATCTGGCTAAGACCGACCAAATAGATGCCAGAGTCCTGCTACAAATGGCAAAAGTTATTAACCAGCATCCTGAGCGGGAAAAATATATTCGTCCCTTACCTGATGTTCACAGGCAGTTGCTGGCAGCAATGGTGGTCAGACGCCGACAATTAACGATCATGCTTACAGCTGAGCGGAACAGGTTGCATCCATCGCATCCTCAGAATCATGAAAGTATCAGATTTATTATTTCGGTATTGAAAAGTGAAATGGCTCGTATAGAAGTTGAAATGTCAGCCTATATTTCGAAAAATTTCAGTGAATTATCTGCATTATTGAGCGCCGTTAAAGGTGTTGGTGCAGCGACTGTTGCCGTGCTGCTGGCTGAGATTCCGGAACTTGGAACGTTGTCACGACGTGAAATTAGTGCGCTTATTGGGGTTGCTCCAGTAAACAGAGATTCCGGCACGATGCGTGGTCGCCGAACGGTATTCGGAGGGCGAGCCTCCGTCCGAACAGCTCTCTATATGTCAGCCCTTGTCGGGACGAGGCACAACCCAGTAATTAAAGAGTTCTATACGGGGTCCGCTTGGAAAACGGAAATTATCCCACGCTAAGACTGTTTTTTGTACAATGCAGTATCGACTGTGCGTAATGAGCGGTATTTTCCGGACCCCAGCTTAAGATTGTTACGCCAGACGTAATCTCCACTCAGATTGATATGTTCCCAGCCCAGGGGAGAAAGATGAGATACCAGTTGCTCATTTATCGGGATACCTTTTCGTTTCAGTGACTCAATGGCTCTTTCTATATATACCGTGTTCCACAACGTGATCGCCGCTGTCAGTAACGTCAGCCCGCTGGCGCGGTAACTTTGATTCTCCAGCCCACGATCCCTTATCTCACCCAGACGGTGCATAAAAACCGCTCGCGCCAGGGCATTACGGGCCTCACCCTTATTCAGCCCCGCCTGTACGCGTCGGCGTAGACTGGGATCTCGGAACCAGTCCAGCATAAATAGTGTCCGCTCGATGCGGCCAATCTCTCTCAGCGCTTTGGCGAGTCCGTTCTGTTTTGGGTAACTGGCTAACTTTTTCATCATCAGCGATGCGGTGACTGTCCCCTGCTTAATCGAGGTTGCCAGGCGCAATACCTCATCCCAGTGCGCCTCAATGTCTTTGATATTCAGGCTGGTTGTTGATATGACGGACTGAAGCCCCGGATAGCGATCTGCCTTTCCATGAATAAACAGCCGCTTGTCATGAAGATCCCGGATCCTCGGCGCAAAAGCGAATCCCAGCAGATGCATCAGGGCGAAAACATGTTCAGTGAAACCTGCGGTATCGGTGTAATGCTCGGTAATTTCCAGATCGCTTTCATGGTACAGCAGACCATCAAGCACGTGGGTTGAGTCGCGCACCCGGCTGATCACTTTGGCGTAGAACGGGCTATATTGGTCTGAGATATGCGTATAAATCTGCACGCCCGGCTCCTGACCATACTTAAGATTGACCTGTCCGGCATAACGCCCGTGACTGCCTACCCGAAAGTTTTGCCCGTCTGACGACGATGTTGTACCGTCGCCCCAGAGTGCAGCCAGAAGTCGCGCTTTCTGAGCGTTGACCAGCTCGGCCAGTGCCGCTGAATAGGTTTCATCCCTGATGTACCATGCCTGAATACCTTCGAGTGACGATTTTGTTGCCCCCGGGCAGGACTCCGCCATTTTTGTCAGCCCCAGATTGATGCCGTCGGCCAGAATGGTGGTCAGCAACAGTCTTCCGTCTTTTGGTCTGACGTTATTATTTTTGAGGTGCGCGAAGTGACGCGTAAACTCCGTCCAGCTGTCCACTTCTTCCAGTATCTCCGTAATTTTCGGATGGGGAAGCATGCCATAAACCAAATCGGCAAAGGGGGCAACACCCGAAGAGACGCTGTTCTCGAGCGGAGTGATTTTTACTCCTTTATCTGAGATATCAACATCGGGCAAATCACCGGCAAGCGCCATCGCGTTAACTTCTTCCAGACGCGATGCAAGAAGTGTCATACGGGCCTGAAGATAAGCCTGGCAATCGGTCTGAACGGCCAGCTGTAACTGGTCATTGTGGCGGGATTTCTCAAACTCAGCAGCCGGGATGAGATAATCATCAAAATTTCTGTAGCGGCGCGATCCTTTTACCCATATATCACCGGAACGTAACGCCCCCTTGAGTTCATTCATTACGCAAAACTCGTAATACTTGCGGTCGATCCCTGACGGTGTGAGCACCAGTTTTCGCCAGCTTTCAGGGATAAATCCAGTTGGCGCTGCTGGCGGAACTCTACGGAGTTGTTTACGGTACATCTCTCTGATGGTGTCCAGCGCATCGCTGAGCGTCTGCGCTGCAGGTGTCGCCATGAACTGCAATACTGACAGCATACGCGGGGCGTATTTTCGCAGCGTACTGTATTTTTCGGTGATCAGGTGAAGAGGGTCGAAATTGCCCTTACGGGACAGAAACTGTGTTTCTTCCAAGCTGTTGATAAACTCCTGCCAGGGAAGGACATCTTCTATCGCTGCCCAGGGATCTTCACCGGATTCTCTGGCATGCAGCAGTGCCTCACCGACAGTAACATACTGCTTCAACTTGCTCTGGATGAGTTTCCCCGTCAGCTGAAGCCTCTCGGCTTGTGTGCGTTTTGCCTGGCTGAACAGCGTGCCCAGAATACGTTCGTGCAGTTCGATAACCTCATCAGTCAGTGTGGCCCGCGCTTCCTGAATGACACAAACCAGCGTAGCGTAACGTCTGACATCGGTGAATTTTGCCAGATCTCTGCTGCTCATTTTCCGGCCCTCACGCGCCAGTTTAAGTAACCTGTTCTGGTGAACGGAAAGCGCAATACCATCAGGCAATTCCAGCGCGGCGATGGAATTAAGCCGGTCGATATGTTGCAGCACGTTTTTACCGTTTATTTTACCCGGAGGCTGAAGTAGCCATGCCAGACGGGAAGGCTGTTCACCCTCTGATATGAGCAGGCTGTCGAGTGCTGATTCATGTTGCTTTTTCAGTTGCGCAGTAAGAGCCGAAAATACGGCTCTGTCAGCGAGCGTGGCAACTTCGGCAAGCGTCCGTTCGATCACATCAACAGAAGGGAAAATAACATTATTGCTATGTAGCCAGTTGAGCATTTCTTCCGCCAGCACAAATCCTTTGTCAGTACGCATGGCATAGGGGTGAAGATGCTGAATACAATCTTTTTGCAATGATCGGCTGAACGGGGATAATTTCAGGTAGCGATAAAGTTCAGCCAGATGTTCCCAGCGAGTTTGCTCTCTTGAGGCATATTCCGGCCATAAATCAGGCTGAAGTTTCAGCTGGGAAGTGATTCTGGATATGACGCCACTGTGAGGGGGATTGCTTTTATCCGGAATAAATCCAGGTCCACGCAGATAACAGAGTAATACAGCAAAGCCCAGGCGATTTGCTGGCCGTCGGTGTTTATTAATGAGTGCAATATCCTGTTCATTCAGAAAACACATTCGGGTCAGAATAATTTCATCATCTGGAATAACCAGCAAGCGCTCCTGCTCTTCACTGCTCAGTATCTGTCGCCGTGGCATATATGCTTCCCTCGCGTATAGTTTCCATATGTTATGGTTAACAGTGACCGAAACCGGTCGGTTTAGTACATTCCTTAAAATAGATGTACGAAAATTAGTGATTTTATTTTCGTACATACGCTATAATTCGGACATCCTTTACGTACGGAAAGTTGCGCGATGTCACGAGTTTTTGCCTACTGTCGTGTCTCTACGCTGGAGCAGACCACGGAAAATCAGCGAAGAGAAATTGAGGCGGCTGGTTTCTCTGTCAAACCTCAGCGACTGATTGAGGAACATGTCAGTGGTTCGGTGGCTGCCAGCGAACGACCTGGATTTGCCAGACTACTTGACCGTATGGAAAATGGCGATGTGCTGATTGTCACGAAACTTGATCGTCTCGGACGCAACGCGATAGACATCAGAAAAACGGTCGAACAGTTGGCGGTTTCAGATATTCGTGTGCATTGTCTGGCACTTGGTGGCGTGGACTTAACCAGTCCGGCAGGGAAAATGACGATGCAGGTGATCTCAGCAGTGGCCGAATTTGAACGTGATCTGCTACTTGAACGCACACATTCAGGTATAGCCAGGGCAAAGGCTGCAGGAAAACGTTTTGGACGTCCTCCGGCCCTCAATGAAGAACAGAAACGGGCTGCAGTAGCGCGAATCAATTCCGGCGCGAGTATCAGCGTTGTTGCGCGGGAATTCGACACAACCCGGCAAACTATTCTCAGAGTAAAAGCAGCATATCTGCCTCGTGAGACGGATCCCGATGAACCTGTTTGAATTTTTTACGTATTAACGGACCCATTCAGTGCGTAGTTTCCCCGCCAGACGACCCGCTGCAGCACTGACAATAGCCCTTCACTGTACTTGACATACACCACACCACCTGATGTTGTTTCTTTGAAAAAAGCCAGTGAAAAACAAAGATGTAAATAGTATTACAAACAGTTTTTATAAATTAACAAATGTCGCTAACATAGAATGGAATCACACTATTTTTATAAGTATTGTTATTGTCACCTTCCTGAAGTATCTGATATTATTTTTTATTGAAAGTTAGTAACACTTAATATTACGAAAACCTGTCAAGCATGGCACTTGCTAACCTGGTGAGTCATAATTACTTTTCTCATCATTAACCAGCCAGTAGTCTTTATCTACGCGGTTGCCTGCCGCCCATGTGAATCCATTATTTAATAAGCCCCCCCGACAGCATTATGGAACAGACTGCATGAATGTTTTTTTGCAGTCTCAACTGAGACTGCAAAAAATATTCTACGGAGAAAAATTGCAATAGTATTAGCATGCAGGCTTCTGGTTCGTGACGTTATTATTAAAGGGAAACTTAAATATGAAAACCAAAGAACTATCGCTGATATCAGCATTAGGCTTATCCGCGCTGTTAGCCTTCCAGACCGCATCAGCGGCCGACAGAGGGTTAACACAAACACTGACTATCGATGGTGATATTGTTGGCAGTGGTTGCACCGTCAGCTTCCCCACCTCAATCACCTTTCCGGAAACGGATATTTCTAAACTTGTTTCCAGCTCGGCTGCCACCTATTCGAATATGGTGATGCCATCAGGGACAATGCCAACCATAGCCCTGAGTGACTGTGCTGCAGCACAGCAGTTTACTGTCACTCTGGTAGGGACAGCAGACAGCGATGATGCCAGTGTATTGCATAACGATGCAACGGAAACACCTGCTGAGCATGTTGGGATGATGATGTTTTTAGGATCGGGTGAAGAAGAGTTGCTCAAGCCTGGCGTGGCCTCTAAACCCTATACTGTTAATGGAGACGGCGAGGCCGGTTTATCTGCATGGCCAGGTCTGGTGAAAACGACCGACGCGCCTGCCGCCGGGGATGTCCACATCTCAGGCCAGATCCGCATTGATTATCTATAATTACAGGGAAGGATTGCATTCATGATTATTAATAAAACGCTCATTACAGTGGCGCTGTTTGCGACGGCGTCCGCTTATGCCGCTGAACCCACTACGGTGAACTTTGACGCGACAGGGAAAATTACCGAGAACTCCTGTCAGCTTGAATTAGCGCAGTCGGTGACTATCAACCCTATCTCGTTTGAAAGTATGCATGATTCCAGCTATGTGAAAAATAACGGACCCGATTCGAATGGGACGTTTGTTATGATCGATGCGAAGTATTGCACGCCGGGTACGGTGACTGCTTCAATTCTGGGCGCTGCAGACGAAAATGACAGCGACTTATTAGCTATTGACCAGGGAGAAGGTGCGGCTAAAAACGTGGGTATTGCTTTTTTCAGCGGTCCAACACTGTTGGCGCCGAATACCAGCAGTGCGGCACCGACTGGTGGCATCGATGGCGATCATTTCTTCCAGTTTATGATTGACCCGGTCAGCGTTATTCACACCACGCCGCAGCCAGGGAAGATCCACACCACTGCGCAAGTCCATATTAACTATCTCTGATTTATCCCTCCAGAGCAGAGCTGTCAGAGGCTCTGCTCCTCATCAGGTTTTCCATGAAATTAATTATTCGCACTGTCATTGTTGTGGCCGCGCTGATGCCACTGCTGAGTGGTGCCAGCATTAAACTCGGCAGCAACCGTCTCATTTATTCCGGTGATAAATCTGATATTACGCTGGCATTAAAAAATGATGACTCCCGTCCTTTCCTGGTTCAGTCATGGGTAGACGCCAAAGGAAACGCGCTACTGGAGGGGATGAAACTGCCTTTCATTATTGCTCCCCCGTTATTTCAGATGGATCCTGGGTCTGAAAATGTCATTCAGTTGATGTATACAGGATCAGGTCTGCCAGCCGATCGGGAAAGCCTGCTCTGGCTCAACGTGAAGTCCGTTCCGTCGGTGAAGCAGGAGGAGAAAAATCTCAGCAATAAAATGCTTCTGGCCGTCAGTAATCGCATGAAAGTTTTTTATCGTCCGGGTGGGCTGACAGGCTCCCCGAATAACGCAATTAAAGACCTGAAATGGCATCAGGAAAGTAACGGAACGGTCATCGCGAAAAATGACTCACCCTATTACGTGGTGATGAATAGCGTGGCTTTTAATCATAAACCGATAACCATTTCGATTGAGACCAACAATACCGTGGTACCTCCGTTTGGTGATAAAAGCTTCACGGTGAAAACCGATAAGTCCTCTTCACTCACGGTGAACTGGAGCGGTATTAATGACTACAGCATGGTGTCTCAGACCTACAGCGCTGATATCCAGTGACGGAACTGAAGTATGTTGCATAAAAAAACAGCGATGGCATTACTGGTTTCCGGGGCCGCTATCAGTTCAGGCGCTGTCGCTGATAATTACTACGATCCGGCGTTATTAACGATTTCTGACGGGGCACCAGAAATAAAAAACATTGAGAATGTGCAGAAGAATTTGTTACGCCCGGGAAACTACCATCTGCATGTGTATGTTAATGGTGACAGCCAGTTTCGGGTGATGCCGGTCACCCTCGCCGGGCTCGGAGATGAAAATCCCGTGCCTTGTCTTCAGTACCGCGATTTTATTGCTATCGGCATTAGTCCCTCCGCTCCGGGCGTACATCTCAGCGATGCCACAAAAAAAAACTGTCTTTCAGTCAAAGAGGCTGTGCCGGAGGCCACCTGGCAACTGAACGCTGCCGCGATGACCCTGAAACTCAGCTTTCCCCAATCCGTCATGCAAAAACATGCAGAAGACGAGATCCTGCCCGGTGAATGGGATGAGGGGATTTCGGCTCTGCTTGTGGAATATCAGTACAGTGGATCGCAAATCTTGTCTGCTGAAGAAGGGGAAAGCCGCACCTCTGACAACTATCTCAACCTGAACAGCGGGATGAATTTTGGTGCCTGGCGACTGCGAAATCTTTCCTCATGGCAAAAGTCTTCCTCCGATGAACAGCACTGGAGCACCATCAGTACCTATGTTGAAAGGACCGTTGCAGCGCTCAAAAGCGAGCTGTATCTCGGGGATACGTACACGTCTGCGGACGTCTTCGACAGCGTTAAACTGCGCGGCATCCAGCTGGTGTCGGACAGCGGAATGCAGCCCGGTAGTCTCAACGGCTTTGCCCCGGTGATCCACGGTATTGCCCGAACCAATGCGACGGTAACGATTCGGGAACAAAACAATGTCATCTACCAGACCAGCGTCACGCCGGGCAGCTTCACGATAGACGATCTTTCCTCGGTTTCCACCGGCGGGACGCTGGATATCACGGTCAAGGAAAGCGACGGTCAGGAGACGCATTATCAGCAGCGCTATGCCGCTTCGCAGCGGCTGCAGCGACAGGGCGCGTTCCGGTACTCACTCGCGGCCGGGCGCTACTCATCGGCCGACAGTGATGAGCCGGACATGTCTGATGATGAGAACACTGATGACGGGAATGATCCCCCAGCGAAAGATTCCGAAAGCCGCGATGCCGATCTCATCCAGGGGAACTTCGCCTGGGGAATCCCCTGGGATCTGACGCTGTCCGGCGGTCTGTTACAAACGCAGGATCGCTATTCTGCCGGGAATGTCGGGCTCGGGAGCGATCTTGGCATATTTGGCGCACTGTCAGCGGATCTCACGCTGGCGCGAACCACACCGGTGGCAAGCGACAGCACTGCTCAGGGCAAAAGCCTGCGCCTGTCCTATACCCGCCTGTTTGACTGGACAGGCACCAACGTGCAGGCGAGCTTACGCCGCTATTCATCTGACTATTACACGCTTGCTGATGCCATGCATGCTTGCCAGAGCTGTCAGCGGAAAAAGCGGGAATACACCGTCTCGGTCAACCAGCCGTTGCCGGGGACATGGAGTTTCTTCGCTTCCCTGAACAACGCCGTTTACGATAATGATGAACGAAACAGCAACTATCAACTCGGACTTAACTTTCCGCTGAGCAGGGCGCAAATGTCGCTGTCGTTCAGCGCCAGTCAGAGTGCCGACGACCAGAGTGATGCCCGCTGGGACAGACAGATAGCGCTGAGCGTATCTGTCCCTTGGGATCTGTTCTCTACCCGCCAGGGCAACCTGACCGCTATGTATACCCGTGATGTGGGTAACAGCGCTTCAGCACAGGTCGGCTATTCTGCCACCGCACTGGAAGACCGAAGCCTCGCCTGGTCTGCGCAAAGCGGGAAAACATTCTCCCGCGCAGGTGAGGATACCAGCCAGAGCAATCTGAATATGACGCTGACCGGCAGCAGAGGTTCTGTTGCAGCGGGCTATGCCCACGAATCCCGGCAGGACAGGGCAACGATCGGGCTCAATGGCGGGGTGTTAGTTCATTCGGGCGGGGTCACGCTGGGACAGTATTCTACCGGCGCGATGGCGCTGGTGAGTGCCCCGGGAATGGCGGATTTACCTCTGCTTGGCGCGACGGCGGTGCGGACAGACCGCTCAGGCTATGCCCTGCTGCCTGATGTCGCCACTTATTCACGGGATACCATTGCCTTTGATACTTCTCAGGATATGCAAACCGGGAATCTTGGCACGGTGGCGCAGTCAATCGTCCCGACCCGGGATGCGGTGGTTCTGGCCCGTTTTGAAACACATCCCGGTCAGGATTTTATTGCCACGCTGCAACAGGGGAAGCAAGCTCTCCCCTTCGGGGCTGTAGTTCAGTTGTCGGGTGAGAAGGAGCGTGTGTTTTATGTCGGCAACGACGGACAGGTTTATCTCAACGGCGTTGCAGAAAGGGGTTCGCTGACGGTGACTCTCGACAGCGAACAACGCTGCCATGTGGATTACGACTTAACGCATGCCATCCGGATCGGTAAATTTGCCACTGCCACATTGCAGTGTTCTGAGGGGTAAACCATGAAATGCTGGCTTTTTAGCGTCAGTCTGTTGCTCTCTGCTCAGGCTCTGGGGTGTCACGGGATACCGGAGATGCAGAGACTGGATATCCAGTTACACCCCGAAGCGCTCCTGAAACAGCTCCAGCAAAAAAAAACAGGAACGGTGCTGTATACGCACCAGGCTACGCTACGGGAACTAACCGGGCGCAGCGAGGCGCTGACCTGCGGTGGTCGCCACGAGAGAGTGACTATTTCCGGGAACTTAACCGGTAATGAACTGGGGCGTCGGGTATACCAGACCTCCGTTCCGGGGATCGGTGTGCGGATTTTTTATCTCAATCGCTATGCGCTGGATGACGCAAAACTGCGGCTATTTCCGTTCATCGACAGCGCGACGGGGAATGACTTATCCCCCTTACGCACCGACAATATCGCGCTGCGTATCGAGCTGGTGAAAACCGCCGAAACGGTTCACCCTGAGGAAGCACTGAGGGTGACACAGAATGAGTTGCTGCGATTCAGCACCCAGGAACTGAACACGATGGTGAACTTCAAGTTGATTTCGGGTTTACCGCCCGTTAACTGTTCTCTGGATACCCCCCAGGTGGTGGTGCATCTTCCGACGACGCCTCTTAACAAGATAAGCCAGGACAAGAATAAACCCGGTACGTTATTTCCGTTATCGGTGAAAATCCTGTGTGATGCGGCCCCGCATCTGATGTCACTGACTATCAGTGGCGATGCCGCCGATGCCCGTACGGGGGTACTGAATATGCAGCCGATTACAGGGAGTGCAAAAGGGATTGGTCTTCAGTTCTGGCTGAATAACAGCCCGGCGCCCCTGAATCAAGCCATACTGCTGTCATCGTTGCCCACGCAGAATCCAAACGGCCAGCTGGCTATCCCGTTATCACTGAGCTACATCCGGCTCCAGCCGGATACCACGCCGGGAAAAGTCAGTGCTGTGGCAACGTTGCAGGTCAATTATCTGTAATAAACGCCTGAGGTTCCATCGTATAAAAAATGGATGGGTCACTCTGTTCCCTGAACGATTTATCACATCATCCATTGCAGAACTGATACCCAGGATTTGGTTAACTATCCCATAGGCATCCCTCAACGCAGTGAGTCACTGCACACCATGAACGATTGGAGTATTCATTATGAAAGCAGCTGTTATTCACGCCTTTGGCGGACCTGAGCAGATCCGCATTGAAGAGCTTCCCACTCCGATTCCCGGACCTGGACAGGTACTGGTCAAGGTGCTGGCCGCTGGCGTCAACCGACTGGATCACTATGTCCGCCTGGGCCAGATCAATCCGAACCTGGCCTTCCCTCATATTCTGGGCTCAGATGCAGTGGGTGAGGTTGCTGAGCTGGGCGAGGGCGCCAGCCGCTTCGCCGTGGGCGACCGGGTGATCACCATGCCTGGTTATCCGACTAATCCCACCGAAGCGCATATTCGCCCGGTAACGACAGCAGCGAGCTACGCTATTCCTGGCACACACATTCAGGGAGCCTATTCCCAATATATTGTGATCCCTGAGGCCTGGCTGCTGCGTGACATGAGCGGCCTTCCGGCGGAGCAGATCGCCGCCATGCCGGTGGCTCTGCTCATCGCGATCCGTTCGGTACAGATCGTGGGCGAAGTGAAGACTGGTGATCGAGTGCTTATCCATGCCGGGGCATCCAGCACCGGCATTATGAGCATCCAGGTCGCGTGCGCGCTGGGTGCTCATGTAGCGGTAACCGTGCAGAATGAGTCTTCAGCCAGGCTGGCCAGAAGCCTGGGTGCCGAACTGGTGATTAATTCCAGCAATGAAGACTTTGTCCAGGCTCTGGATGAATGGACTGGTGGCCACGGTGTTGACGTCGCGATCGACAACCTGGGAGGCAACATCCTCGCGCACACTATAGATGCGGTAAGACCCCAGGGCATCATCGTCACCATGGGCTTCATGGCCGGGCATCATGTGACTTTCGATATCCGCAACTTCTTTTTCACACAGAAGCAGCTGCGAGGGACTTTGGTTGGTGATATCGAGGACTTCTCAGCGTGGATGGCTCCTGTTCGCGAAGGAAAGATCCGTCCGGTGATCGACAGCGTACTTCCGCTGTCCGAAGCAGCAGCCGCACATGAACGAATCGCTGCCAACAAAGCCAGAGGCAGCATCGTTCTCCTTCCCTGGGCGGGTAAGGACTCTTAAGAGGAGCAAAGAGGACATGCGCGATAAAACACTGGAACGTCTGCACCTGCCTGGCTTGAACCATAAACCCAGGTGGCCTGCGTAGAGCCCTTCACCGCTCACCCACAGGTGAATGATAGCGCCTCGCAGCTTTTGGCCTGGGTTTTTGAAGAGCAAGCGGGCCATGTGCGTACGGTCTGCGGGTTTCGCAACCGGCCAGGTAACCTTTCTGTCATTGCAGAACTGATACCCAGGGTTTCCTGCTACCGTTAAAAGTAATGCTCTGTGTGTGAGGTTGAATGCAGGGTGATTCAGATGTCTGCTCCGTAATGAGTACCGCATAAAATTTTTATCGCTCTATACTTCAGGTTCACGTTTATAAAACGTTCCATCGACTCAACACAAAAAGGTTACGTTATGACTACAAATCTTGTAAATAACGGTGATTTTGAAAGTAGTGGCGGCAGTCTCACATCCTGGCAGTTCACCTCTTCCGGTTCGGGTGTGAGTGGAGACTCGGAAGACATTACGATTACGAATAATTACTGCAGTATCGCCACGACTGAGTCTGTTTATCAGAATGTTCCGGTGTCGGCAAATGAAAGCTATGCACTCACTTTTGACTCACGGGGCGTGGTGAACGGCACCGTTGCACTGATGCTGACAAACTCCAATACCACCTACTGGAGTTCGCCATTTAATGGCGCCAGAAATACGGACTGGACAGAGGAGAACTTCGCTTTTTCTGTGGATCCTGCATGGGCGGGTCCATTCGTACTTCATTTTCATGCCGAATACAGTGCAACAGGTACCGACAGCGTCGAAATCGATAATGTAGTCCTGACACAGAACTAAAAAAAAGTATCAGTCCTTAAGCCACCTTATTCAAGGTCTGATGTTTAACAGAGAACAACCAGCGGAGCAGACGTCAGTCATTCTGACGTCTGCTAAAAGATGATGAACTGATAACATGCAGGATATGAGCGAGAACGCTATAGACAACTAATAAAATTTAACATTGCGGGCAGCCTGCCGGCCATCCTGCTTAGCCCGGCGCTTATCCACCCGGCAGTCACGATTACTTTTCTCATCGTCAAGCAGGCAGTTGTTTTTATTCTGACGGGCTTCCTGACGCTTATCTTAGACTCATCACTGGTAAGTAAATGTTGCCACGATGACGGCGGAAATGGTGCCGGGTGTGACTCCACCGGCATTGGAGTAAGCCCGGGCTTTGAGGTTATAGGTATAGGTGTGGTCGCTAAGAATAACCCCAGTAAACGATTTACCATTGCCAAATTGATCTCCACCGCTGCCCTGTAACTGTACCGCCACATTAGTTGCTGTGCCCGTGTTTTTATACTGGTCGGCCGGATTATCGCCATCCGGTGTCCCGCTGAAGGTAATGGTTGCTTTGGTGGTGCCTGCAGGACAACTCCCAAGGGTTATCTGGAAAGCCGTCCAGTCAGATGCGGCACCCGCCGTTGCCAGGCTGGAAGCCTGAATGTTTTGCCCGAGGTCGACGGGGATATCCGCGGGGGAAGTAACGGTACAGGGAGAGGCAACGACTTTTCCGGTGACGTTAATGGCGACGTTATCTGCGGCCTGCGCGGCCACGGCAGTCACTAACAGGAAGACAGTAATAAGCTGAGTAAGTTTGAACATGTTTTTCTCGCGACAATAATAAGTTTGTTAATAATGTGACCATTTCCTGCGACAGTTTTTACTGTCCTGAAAGATACGACAAACGGTCCCGGGTTACTGGTAGGTAAAATCCAGGCTGACAACTGCCCCGAATGTTCCCAGCGTGGCCCCGCCGGTCGGGGAGTAAATCCGGGCTGACAGCGGGAATACCGCGGTATGGGTTGCTGAGTCCACGTCCACCTTCATGGTGCTGCCGTTGCCGTAGTTGGTAGTACGGGCCGCCAGCTGCAGGGAGACATTCTGTGCATCCCCGGTGTTTTTATAGGTGGTGTTATCCTTGTCATCCGGCGTGCCGGTGAATTTCACCGTGACGCTCTGCAGGTAAGCCGGGCAGGCGCTCAGGTTCAGATTAAAATCCACCCAGTCACTGCCGGTCCCCGCATCCGCCATGCTGTGCGCCTGGGTTTTGGGCAGTGTGACCTGTTTATCCACCGTATCGCTGTCAATGGTGCAGGATGCCGCGACGACAATCCCGCTGATGTTGATACTCGGACCCTCTGAAGCCTGACTGCTCCCTGAGGCCAGCGCCAGACAGGTGGCGAGCAGGACAGGAAACAGCCCTTCTGTTTTTCTCATAATAAAAGCCTTCATCTGCTGTCACTGATAGGTCAGGGACAGGGTTGCCGACGTGCTGGCATCGCCTGGCGTGACCGTCGTTTTGGTCTGGTAATACCGGGCGGTGATCGGGAAGGTTTCCTGACCGCCTGCCGACTGTTTCAGCACCATGTTTTTACCGATTTCCAGCGGGGAGCCGTTATACAGCAGCTGCACACCCAGCCCGCCGGAAACACCTGAACTTCCCTGGTTGTCGAGCGCCAGTACACTCGTTGCCGAAGCGTCCGGGTTCTGGGTAGCATTGAGCTGAACATTAATATTCGCCCCCGCATCACAGTTCAGGCCCAGATTCTGGGTGCTGGTTTCAGCGGGAGTAAAGCCGACCGTGGTGCCGAATTCGGATACGGGGATATTTCCCAGAGGAAATGTGAGTGTTGGCGTTAATATACTACAGGCTAAAGTATTGACGACTAGTGATGACATCATAACAATAGGCGCTGACGGCTGTGTAAAATCGCTGTAATATGTCGACATACCTTGAGCGATTGTTCCTCCATTGATTGCGCCGCTTTTGGATTCCATATATTTTACGAATGCAACCTCAACTTTAAGGCCTGTTGTGTAACTGCGGCCTTTGTTTATAGTATATCCTGCTGATATGCCGCTAAATGATGTGGAATCAGGTTCAGCTACCATTCCTTGCCAACTCGAATCCCAGCCACCATCTGTGTAAGATTCTCTTCCTGATGATTTGATAATAAACCCTATGCCGTCTACATTTGTTTTATATATTTTAAACTCCAGCCCATCGGTACTTACGGTTTGATTTAGAGGTGTTGATATTGCAGCGACAGCCTCCGTCATAAGAGGCTCACTACTACTAAATTGGCAAGTGGTATAAGGATAGGCCTCGGCAGAATACCATGGTGTTATTATTGTTCCAACTGGAGCATCCCGTTGCACGCTATACGCCCCAGAAACATTTATATTTAACGTAACTGGCACTTGGCATTCACTGGCATATACAACGTTCATCTTAGACATAACTAAATATAGTAAAAACACCAAAACCATTCGTCCTAACCCTGATGGTTTACATGTATTTTCCATGCCCATATTTCGTGGGGGATTAGTTATACTGATTGATTTCATTTTCATAGGGATTTCTTATTTTAAAAGCAGCGAGAATTTATTAATTGAATACCGGAAGCGAATTGATTTTTTGTCAATGAGTACTTCACCCTGCATTTCTGACTGGTGTCGTTACCCCATCGGGCATTCAATCCCCCATCATCTACAAGACCCGCCAAATAAACCTGGCCCGAATCCCCGACAATAAAGCCCTGACTGTCATCACTCCCTTCCACTGTCACCGTCGCCCCGAACGGCACCGGTTTCCCGTCAGGTCGGGTCAGGGTCATCAGCACCCGGTTCCCCACATTCGCCTTGTAGTCCGCCCGCACGATGGCGCCACGCGTCGGGACCACGGTCCGGGTGGTGAGCTCGAGGTCCACATCGTCCGGCAGGGTTTGTGTGTCCAGGACGATATCGTTTTTGCGGTACGGCGAGATATTGCTCACCACGGTGTAACCCCGGAAGTCGGTTTTCACTCCCGTCTGGTTTGACACGCCCACCCCACCGGCACCCGGCGCTTTCACCAGGGCAATGGTCTCGCCGAATGGCTGAGCCAGGGTCACGCCATCGCCGTGCACCAGAATGCCGCCCGAGACGCCGTAGTTCAGGCGCTCGCTGCTGTCGTCATAGCTGTAGCCGCCGTTGACCTCGCCATAGGTGCCGCGATAGTCCGCATTGACGTTGCTGCTGTAGCCCACATCGTCGGTCCCGTAACCCTGCTGCACGTTCCAGCTCAGGGTATTGTTTTCCAGCGCCGTGCCGTTCAGGCCAACGCTGTGCGTGGTGTTGCCTTCCTTACTGGTGTTCATGCTGTAGCTGGCGTAGGTGTTCCCCAGCAGTTTATCCAGTGGGATGCTGACGTTGAGGGCCACCATCTGGTCCTTATCGTAGGTCTTGTCGCTATCCTGACCGCTGACCTGCCCATTGCGGCTGTAGGTGTAGCTCAGCCCCCAGGAAATACTGTGCCATGAATTGTTGTAGCTCACGCTGTAGGATTCCATGGATTTCGCGTCATCCCAGTAATTCTCTTTTATCGCACTGCCGGTCAGGGAACCCCGGCTTTCCCCCAGCGACTGGCTGATGGTCAGCTCGGCACGGTTGCGGCGGCGCTCCTGCAGGGCGCTGTCATCACCGTACGAGTCCAGCACTTCCTGCATGCCGTAGTAGCCCGCGGTCGAGTAGCGGTAACCGGCAATCGAAAAGTTGGTGCCCGTTTCCACAAAGTTTTTGCTGTAGCGGATTCGCCAGGACTGGCCGCTCTCCTTGTCCATGTCTTTCGGCGTGGACCAGGCCTGGGTCACGTCGGTGGAAATCGCACCAATATCCCCCATGTTTTTGCCGACGCCGAGCGCCAGTGACTGGTACTTGCTGGCCTCCTGCAGGCCACCATAAAGGGTAAAGCCATGGGGCAGACCGTAAATCGCGGTCCCCTGTGCCAGCGGGGTTTTATCCACGCTGCTGTTATAGGAGCGGTACTGCCCGCCGGTCAGGCTGTATTTCAGATGCCCTTCACGCTGTAGTACGGGCACAGAGGCGAAGGGCACGACAAAATTTTGCTCACTTCCGTCAGCTTCCTTCACAGTGACGTTGAGGTCGCCGGAGCCACCGGTCGAGTACATGTCGGTGATTTCAAATGCACCAGGTGAGACATAGCTCTGGTAAATCACATAGCCATTCTGGCGGATGACCACCTGGGCGTTAGTCCGGGCAATGCCGCGCACGACGGGAGCGTACCCCTTCAGGCTGTCCGGCTGCATGTCATCGTCAGACGCCAGCTGGCCGCCGCGAAACGGAATGCTGTCGAACACATCGGACGGGGACGAACTGCCACCCACGGTGAGCTGACTTTTCAGTGCCACAATGTTGCGCTGGAGGTAGGTGTACACCGTATCCCATTTGTCCACCCCCTCCGAGCTGCGACTCCAGGTGGTGTAGTTGCGCACACGCCACGGGCCGAGATTTAACCCCGGACGCAGGTTGGCGTACTGGCTGTTGCTGTTCTGGCCATTGCCGTCACGGGCCCAGGTGTTGTCCCCGCTGAGGCTGTAGTTCAGCAACAGCGCGGTAATCCCCTCATCCCACATGTCAGGTGCCACATAGCCACGGGCCTGCGGTGACATCGCCGCCTGCGGAATACTCAGCGTCAGCTTCTGTGCACCAAATAAAAACTCGCTCTTCGCATCCGGAATGGCAGATAAATCCGCACACTCGCCGGCGTTTCCCAGTGCGGGAAATAAGGCGGTCTTCACGCCCCAGCTTTGCAGCTGACCGGGGGTCAGGCACGGCAAAAGAATACTGTCTCCGGCGGCGTTTATTGCCGCCTTAAATTCCACCTCGCGGGTGTCCACAGCCTGGTCATTAACAATGATATCCACACGGTATTTCCCCGGTGCCTGCGTCCCCTCTTCAAAAGAAGAGAGGTCAGCACCCTTCATCGCCGGGTTATCCACTTCCAGCAACGCCGGGTTAAAATACTCACGGGTAAAACCTGTCTGGGTATATCCCGATACCGCCAGGGCTATCAGGCAGGCGAGCTGACCCCGCCTGAAAGACACAGGTTTTATAAAAGACGTCATGACTGTCATACTCCACTGAAGGTGCCGGCGCCGGTTAAACCAGAACGCCCCTGCAAAATAACTGAAAATGCTGGATGTTAAACGGATGCCGGGTGTGACTGGCCCACGCCGCCGTAATCATTAATGATTTTGAACGTCACCGCCCCCCCCCGTGACGCCCGGCGGCAGGTCAAACCGGGCAGAGGTCCCTGGCGCCACCCAGGTCGCATCCGGGACTTTTTTCCCGCCGACGGTGATTTCATTGAAGTTCATGTAATACGGGGTCGGGTTAGTCACCTGGAGTTGATTACCGCTACGCTGCCAGGTTAATTTTCCGGACTGTTCTTCCGGGGTTGTTCCTTTTAATTCTGCCGGGCGATAAATTAATTTGATGCGGGTTTTCACGGCAATCTGCAGCGTATTGTCTTTTTTCTCTGCCGACGGAATAGATTTAACATTCAGCCAGTACATCGCTTCTTTGGTTTCCGGTAAATTACCGGCGCGAACAATACGCATGACGTTCTGCTGGCCGTGGTCAAGGCGATACAGGGGCGGCGTAATAATAAAGGGAGCTTTCTCAGCGCCACCGTCAGGCATATCCACCCATGACTGGATAAGATAGGCAATATTATCCGGGTTATTGACGCTCAGTGAAGCTTCCTTTTTTCCGCCATCATAAATAACACGCGTGCCACCAATGACCACGCCAGCGCTGGCATTCAGGGACGTCAGTCCGGCCATGGCCAGTAAACTCATCAGCAGTGTTTTATGGAGCATTTTCATTACAGTACCTTTAAAAAATGGGCGAGCGGGATGCCCGCCTGAGAAGACTTAATAAGACGATATCAGTTATAGTTCAGGGTGAACTGGGTCACTGAATTAGCAGGACCGGCGGTCACCGCTGCCCCTTTCTGAATATAACGTGCGACGAACGGCAGGACGTTATCACCGGCCACCAGGGTGTAGCTCGGGGATGGAGTGAAGAGAGAGATGACATTCTGTGCGGCATCGGAAATCTGGACGCCCACGCCGGTCGCCACGCCTTCATCGGCGGTCAGGGCCAGCGCCGTGTCATCCCCGGCATACGCAATGCCGTCGAACATCACCGTGGTGCTGGTGACGGTATCCGGACAATCCGTCAGATTGAGTTTGAAGCTGTGAGCGGATGCGGTGGAGCCGACACCGGTAAAGGCGGTTTTCGCCACCTTACCCAAATCCACAATCATGGTATTGTCGGTACCAATATCAACGGTACAGGCCGAATCAAGAATTTCACCGGTGAAATTAATTGTTCCATCCGATGCCTGCGCTAATGATGTTAATAGCGATGCTGCAACACCTAAAGCTGCAAGTGTAATTCCCTTGTTCATATATACTCCGAAATGAAAGATGAATAATAAATCACAAAGAGAACAATATTAAATTAAAAAATATTTAATCATTCTCGATGACGTCATCATCTCTATTCATATCCGTTTACACTATGCGCTATCAGTCTCAGATGAGATTGCAGAGATGTTTTTTAGCCATCCCCCCGTCTCATTTGAGACAGGGTCTATTTCCTCATAATATTCTGACTCGCTATACTCGATGTTCCTCCGGTCAAATATATCTTCAGGACAACAAAATGATAAAAAACACCCTCCAGCAGACAGAACCTGCCTGCGTCCTTTCTTCCTATGATGAATTCTGTGAATGGTATCTGAAACGCTATGATTTCAGCATGTTTGCAGAGTCTGAGATTAGCCAGTTACTTGAAGAAGTGAAGCCCGACATTTATCCGTGCGTTCCTTTTACTGTCGGAGAAGACAATGAGACCATTTTTGTCGAGGTGACGCAGGTGGAGTCGTGGTTTCATACACTGACTCAATCCGATGCTGAGGGGGCCACATTACCGTCAGTCGTTGCGGATACTCCGGATATCCCTGAATAATGACTATACTCAGTTCTGTTACAGCCACCAGGTCACGCCTTATGAGTCAGTCTGATGAAAACCGCCCTGCGTATACTAAACCCGGCTCTGCCTATGCCGCTATCCTGATTAACAGGCTCAGTGAATACGTGGAGTTTAAAACCTATCCCAAAGGTTCACGCTTCACCATTAATGCCACGCAGATATCCACTGCCTATCTCATCCGTCAGGGCACCGTGTCACTCAGCCGTTTTCCCGACGATATCATGCTCGGTATGCTGACTGCACCTTCGATCCGCGGCACTATCCCCATGCCGGATGACAGCAAAGCCTGGTGCATCCTGAAAGTTCTCGAACCTTCTGAGATCGCCAAAATTAACACTGAGAAATTTTACGCCCTGCTCGGTGAGTTACAGCTCTGGGAAGTTTATGCCCGGCACCTTCAGTTGACGGCAACGGCCCTTACTGAGCACTTATTCAAGCTTATTTCACCGACCCTTTATAACGTGGTACGGCTACAGCTGTTAGAGCTGATGGCAGAACCACCGGGGATACGGGAATCCATGACCGCCGAACTGTATATTCGCAGCAAAACCCGTATTTCCCGCGCCTCTGTGATGCGTATTCTGGCAGAACTGAAATCCAGCGGAAGCATTGTGATAAAAAATGGCATTCTTAAAGAAATTTTACACTTACCCGAATGACGTCAGGGAATTGTATAAACCCGCCCTGGCAAAATTCAGTGTGGCGTCATCCATCCATTCCTGTAACGAAACTAATAAAATAACCGCCCATGCAACTCGTTAAGCCTACTGAAGAGATCTGTTCATTACTGTCAGTCCTTCTTCCCCATACCACTCCGCTTTTTGCAATGCCAAATCAGCGCTTTCATTTCCACAGAGACGGACGCATGCTCTGTTATCTGATAGATGGAGGATGTCTGGCTGTTCATCGTTCTGACAGTAGTGTCATCAGTACCGTCAGCGGTCCGTTCATTTTGGGGTTGAGTCATCTGCATTTACCCTCTGATACGTGTTATCTGAGAACTCATGAAGCAATGAATATTTCAGTCATGCCTGTGGACGAGGTGCTGGAAAAACTCAATGAATATGGCATGTGGCGAGAGTTGTCACATCTGCTTATGTTCATCAGTGGGCAGTATCTTCGACGGGATGTTCGTACGGCGACGTCTTCATCGTACGAGAAAATCAGGACAGCGATGATCGATCTGGATAATGAGCCCGAAGCCATCAGGAAAAAAACCACGACTGCCAGTTACATTCAGGAACGGACCCACCTTTCACGCAGCCATATTATGAAAATTATCCGTGAGTTAAAAAAAGGGGGTTACATTGCAACCAGTCGGGGAATACTGCTGAGCATTAGCCAGCTCCCGGTGAAATTTTAGCCTTATATGGCATAAAACTGCCCCTCAGCGTAAAAGCTAATTCCCCGGCGGTAAATTATTGTCACCATGACAACCGGTATAGCTCTTTTTATAGCGTGCAAATAGTCGCCGGGTATGTGTACTCATTGCGACTATTACCAGTAATCACGGTGCTGAAACAATATCAATAACATATCGCCCACCCCCATTTTTCATCTCCTCTGAATCCAGCACTAAGTAGATGATGTCATGGTGCGTGCATTTTGGGAGTCAACGGCACTCGCAACCAATGATTATCTGGAAAAAAGAAATCAGAAGTAGACCGGAAGCATAGTATGAAGATTACTTCATACATTTAATCCTAAGGGTTCATTAAAATAACCTTAGCGTGGGATATTTTCCGTTTCCCAAGCGGACCCCTATACGCGCCTCGTTGCCGCAGGAAAACCCAAAAAGGTTGCACTGACCGCCTGCATCAGAAAACTACTGACCATCCTGAACGCAATGCTGAAAAACAATGAAGCATGGGATCCGTTGTATCACCAACATGCTTCGTAATCGGGTTCGAAGACAGTTGCTATGCTCAAACTATAGGGCAGGATCGTCTACCGGGGCGGGGTCAGTCCATTGCCAGAGCACAAGGTGTTTTAACAAATCAAAAGGGGTTTCAATAACTGGCCCAAAGCTTTACTGAAACCCCAACCCAGTTGGGGGCTTTCAATGGCACAAAAAGCTGGCGAAAAAACTCGCCAGCCACTTTATGGTCTCAAGAACGTTACCGACGCCTGTGCACTTTTACCCTGATATTCAGCAGTTACAACGTTATTGCCAAAAGACGTACTGGTATATGTCATTGTGGCCACACCATTTACATCTGAAACTGATGTCGTTGCCGTAGGTGTAGCCGATCCCTGGATTGTCTTCCATGTAACCGTTGCGCCGGGGATACCATGACCATTTATATCCTGAACCTGGGCCTTAAACTCAGCAGGTGTAACACCATCTGCCGGGATAGTATTCAGCGGTTCAGAGACCATAACGACCAGAGCTAGTGTCTGAGGAACAAAAGTTACAACCTGAGTCTTTGTAACATTTCCTGATTTGACAGTCATCGTGACATCTTCAGGCATCCGATCTGTCAGGGTCACGAGGAATGTTCCTGTTATACCTGTGGTTGCGGGAGAAGGGGAAGTTAATACCGCTTGCCCACTTAAACTGGCTTCAACCGATACGTTGCTTACAGGGGTACCGCTTGTGTCCAGTATTGTTGCAGTTGCCTGGTTCGTATCAATACCATCAGATATCGCATTATTGTTATCCACAACAATGGATATGCTTCCAATCACCTGGCCGGTGAAGGAGACAACCCGGTTACCGTCAACGCCGCCCGTGCTGGCCGTCAGGGTCGACTGGCCGGCGGTGGTGCTGGTGAAGGCCGCAGTGGCCACCCCGCTGGCATTGGTCTGCACAGTGGTGGTGCTGGTCTGGGCGCCGTTGCTGGCGCTCCAGGTGACGGTGGCACCGTCCACCGGATTACCGTGAGCATCGGTGACAGTGGCGGTGGCGGTGATCGCATCCGTCCCGTCCGCCGCCGCGGTGGTTTTGTCGGTGGCAACCGCCACGCTGGCAGCCTGGCCGGCGGTGAAGGAGACGGCCCGGTTACCGTCAACGCCGCCCGTGCTGGCCGTCAGGGTCGACTGGCCGGCGGTGGTGCTGGTGAAGGCCGCAGTGGCCACTCCGCTGGCATTGGTCTGCACAGTGGTGGTGCTGGTCTGGGCGCCGTTGCTGGCGCTCCAGGTGACTGTGGCACCGTCCACCGGATTACCGTGAGCATCGGTGACAGTGGCGGTGGCAGTGATCGCATCTGTCCCGTCCGCCGCCGCGGTGGTTTTGTCGGTGGCGACCGCCACGCTGGCAGCCTGGCCGGCGGTGAAGGTGATCGTTCCCGTTGCAGTTTTGTCGCCAGCTGATGCGCTCAAAAGTACAACTTCAGGTTTGCTATCGCTGAGACTAACGGTTGCTACGCCCTGAGCATTTGTCAGGGAGTCCGGTGCACTCAGTTTTGCATTACCGGTCGCTGTCCAGTGAACCTGGTATCCTGCAACAGGTTTACCTGAATCATCAGTTACCAGAGCCTGTGCTGTATCCTGAGTTACACCGTCCGCGATAACGCTGGGACTTGCAATTGACAAGACAATGCTGGCAACACTTTGTTGCCCCACAAAAGTTGAGGTGACTGATTCACTTTTTCCTGCTGCAGTGGCTTTCAGTATGACATTCCCTGCCGTACTATTACTGAAATGCACTGTTGCAGTGCCCTGATTGTTTGTTCTACTGTCACTGCTAACAATAACTGCACCGTTATCAACATTCCAGTCAACCTGAACGCCGGATATAACGTTACCATCAGTATCTTTCACTGTAACTTTACCGGCATTCTGAGCATTTCCGTCCGCCTGCATATTATTCTGGGTAAGTTCAAGGCCCAGTGAAGCAACAGCGGGAACAAAAGATGAACTGATCTTCTGAGTCACAGCCCCCGAAGATGCCAGGACGTTCACCTGTTCAGCTTCTGTGTTTGTTAACTGAACAACCGTCTGACCGTTTTTATCTGTGATCCCGGAAGATGTACTGAGTTTCGCATGCCCCTCGGTACTCCAGTTGATCACTGCGTTTTGCACCGGAGTCCCATTCTGGGATATAGCCTGGACGGTGATGATATTGGTCGTCACACCATCCGCAGGGCTATTATCCTTTATGCTGTTGAGCTTCAGCTCTGCAACTGCACCCTTTTGTGTTTTTTCTTTATATTGCAGAATAATCTCATTATTTCTGTCAACCAGATCATAGCGGCTACCATCAATTCGTCGCAAAGCATCAACTTCTGCCGGGGAGATCTGATTTTGCCATGACTGACCAAAGCTATAGCGAAAGTTTAGGTTAAAACGGGTTTCATCGGTAGAATCCTGTCCATGTCTGTAGTCGATACCAGCTGTTATCAAAGGGAACGGCGTGTAGTTCAGACCAACGGTCATTGCTGAAGGGTTATCCTGCAGATGATCTTTGTCAAATAATGCCACACGGTTGCCATAATATTTTTCATACATAACCCTGGCGCCAAGCTGTGGGAATGAAGGAATATATCCGTCGACCCTTACATCAAACCCATTAGCCGGTTTTTCATAAAAATTATTGAAATCACGTGAGTTATGCCAGTTGCTGACACCAATATAAGTGTTTGCCGAGAATTTGAGATAATTTGCCCATGCTTCGGCACCAAAGCCAATACGCTGATTGCGTCCAGTAAAATCGTTGTCAAAAAAAACATTCCCGCCGTACATCCAGCTTTCTGTCAGTGTTCTTATACCAACACCAAGGTTGCCCGTGGTTCTTCCATTGGGTGATCTTAACCCTAGTTGGGTGAAAAAATAGGCTTGTTTACTGGTGTAAACTGGTGCCAGAAGATCGATCGAACTGTCATCAAAGTTTCCATGTTCGTCGACATTGATTTTGACTTCTGCTGTACCAAATTGCTGTAACCAATGTTCAACTGTATCAGTGGCATAGCTTCTTGCCATTGATGTCGCAACTGTTGATCCCGATTGTGTTACGGGCGAAACACGCGTATCCACGTTTTGAGGAACAGAAGCATGGGCAACAGACCCCAGCATCAAAAGTACTAAGTGGGGGAAGATCTGCATGCAGATCATTACGTAAGATATCATCTTTCGGTATATAAAATTATTTTTCATAAGAATAACGGCAGTTTTCCTGTGTACGAAATAGAATAAGAATATATTTAAGATAGTACCAACTCAGCAAAACATAAAAAAACAATAAAAATGCATCCATATTTGGATGTTAACGTATTCACTGAAACATCAATCAATTACTCCAATAGGCTTCTTTTCTGGCACACTCTATATGCAAAAATGACGCATTCTAATTTCAATTACTCTGTACTCTGTACTCTGTACTCTGTCATGTATGACATACCGGTGATTTTCACCAGAGGTACAAAAACATGTGTCGTGACCGTTCATCATGTCACACATTCATTGTTGAGCGATACAGATTATGAAGATTGTTTTTAATTTTCAACGGGGTGTTTCTTTCTCCGGATACCGGAAAAAATCCACCGGTCAGAAAATTGATTTACTGGATTATTGCTCAATACTTAAGACTCATTTGGCCGGCAAGTCAGAAACGTGCAAGGGCCTAATTCATCACCAACAGGATTAATATCATGCCAAATCAAATTGCTGTTACTATCGACCCAGTCAGTATCCCTGATGACAATACAACACCCGCAACAGTGAGTGCGCTTCTGACCAGCGATGGAACAACCCCTGTAACAACTGCAACGACTGTCAATTTTTCTGTCACCCCCGGCATTGGTTGTTCGTTGTCTGCAACATCAGGAACAACTGATACGACATCAGGGATTGCATCAGTTACAGCAACCTGCATCATTCCGGGGGATTATACCATCACGGCGACTGAGAGTGATGACATCTCAGTAACGGGGGATGCGGTGCTCACTGCAGTACCTGAAACAACGATCATCCTGACACCCGATCCGCTTATTACCACCCTGAACGGTACGGTTACGTTGACGGTAACACTGCTTGACTCCAGTGGAAATCCAGTCGACGGGAAAACAGTCGACTGGTCAGTCGATGCTGGCGGCCTTTACATTATAACCAGTGATTCATCTTCAGTGACAGACGCTGCTGGTACTGCTACTGTTACTGCAACCTGTTCAAATGCAGGGGTGGCCGGAATTATCACTGCGAAAGTAGATGCCCGGACATCTGCATCCTGTAATGTGTTTTTTAGCAGCCCGACAGTACCAGTGGTTTCAATTCTCAATGCCGATGACGATCACACCCTGAATGCTGACGAAATTAAACTGGGTGTCCAGTTGTATATTAATGATCCGGGTAAGGGACCTTACTCCAGCGGGGACTTTGTGACGCTTTACTGGACGGAAGGGGCGGATATCATTGATTCCAGACAGTATCCGGTCGACTCCACAACAAAATTCCCTATTTCAGTAAACATTTCATCTGAGTTTAATTCCGCGTGTTTATATAATGGCCAGTATTCAGTGTTCTATGTTTTTGAAGATGCAAACCAGAACACGCACTGTTCACAAAACTTTGCCCTGACCGTCGATGGTGTAACACCACCGGCAACACTGCCTGCACCTTCCTTCCCGGAAGCGACCAACAACACGATTAATGCGAATGCGGCAGCCGGCGGGACAAATATGCGGATCAGCTATTCCGGTATGGCGGCGGGGGATATTGTGCTCGCCTCCTGGCAGGAATACTCGTCTACCGGTGTCCCTGTTTCGGGGTCAGAAACAAGCACCTCTATTACCGTTAAATCTACTGATGTGACGCTCAGATTCTGTACCTTCATTATTGATCAGGAATATATTACTGCAGTACGTACCAGTGGTACCGCTCAGGGGTCTTATACCGTTCAGCGTTCTGGCACAGGAAATCCGGAGAATTCAGCGACGGCTACCGTCAATGTTGACTTAATTTAACCCTTACATGAAGTGCCGCCGGATATGGCGGCACTTCATGGCAAGGACCAACTCCGGGATTTATATATGAATGAAAAAATCTCGTCATCACTGACTCCTGATAATCAGGTTAACAACAATTTACCGTTGTCGGATGATTATATTATTGCAGGTGTTACCGCGTCGCCTGTCGTAACCAGTCCGGGAACGACAGTTGTCCTGACCGCCGTTGTTCAGACATCTGATGGTTTACCGGTTTCGGGTATGAATGTTATATGGGAACTTGTTTCCGGACAGCTCTATATCACACTGTCAGGCAATGCATCTGTGACGGATGCCGCTGGCTCAGCCACCATTCAGGCTACGGCGGATTCACCTTCAGGCGGGATAGTCAGGGCCAGGGCAGGAACAATAACCTCGGACTGCAGTATCCATTTCAGCGATCCTCTGCTTGGTGCGCCCGTGGTTGTCAATGCAGAAACGGACCATCAGCTGGATGCATATGAAATTTCATTAGGGGTGACGGTTTATGTACCGGAGCCTGCCGCTTATTTTAAACCCTTACCCGGGGAGCTTATTGTTTTTTACTGGGATGGGCTGGCAAGTAAAACATACGTGATACAGGATCCTCCCGTTTTCCCTTTATCAATAGATGCAACAGCCGCTTTGCCTGCATCCTGTTTTTATAATGGTCATTATGAGCTGTTTTATGATTATATCGAGCAGTCACAAAATATTCACAGTTCGCTCCCCTTTACAGTAGAAATCGTCGGATGTCCCCCTCCGGCCACGCTGCCTGCTCCTGTTTTCCCTGATGCCGATTCAACTAATACGATCAGTTATGCCTCGGTCGTGGCAAATAACGGCACCGCTCTGGAGGTGGTTTACCCGGGCATGGCTGAAGGTGACACCCTTACCGCAACATGGTTTGGGTTTAAGGATTCGCCCGATACGCCAATCCCCGGAACGCAGTGGACGGACACCCGGACCGTGACCACCGGTGAGGTTGTCGCTCAAAAAGCCGTTTTTCATATACCGGAATCGAACATCCTGCCTGTCGGTAACGGACAGGGAGAGGGGCAGTATCATGTGACTGACCTTCAGGGGAAAACGGCACTTTCCCTTCCCGGAGATGTGAATATCAGCGGTGAGCTGGCAATGAACTGCAGTACTGGTGCGCCGGTGTTTATTCCGGCGGTGCCAGTTCGTCCCGTCAATTCGATCAACCTGACAGGCCCTGCCAGTGCAGCCGTTGAATTAACCATTCTGGCCCCGACATCGGCATGTTTTTATCCCGACGGGCAGGACACGCAGCTCATCACACTGGATGATACCGGATATGGCGTGGCGCAAATCTATGACTTTTCGGCTGAATCAGTACAGATACAGGCCAGTTTAATCAGTAAACCCGGCGTAACCGCGAATGTCAGTATGCGGTTTCTTGACTGGTTGCCAGGCCGGGGTGATTTGCTCAGTTACGGGGTGTCAACAGGCTCACGGGCTGACGGTCGCAGTGTCTGCAGCGTGTACCTGCAGACAACGTACAGCTCAACGGCAACGGTCGCGAGGCTGACGCTTACGGGAAACACGCACGCCATCATCACCCAGAGCAATGCTACAACCGCAGTTAATGACGTGAAAGACTCTCATGCCTGTGCATTTGATATAACCGATACCGTGCCAGAAACGGTGGCCTTCACACTGTCCTTACCGGAGATACCCGGCTCTGACATCAGTGGTTCACTGGTGTTTATATAGTAAAAAAATAAAACACTAAATATTATGTGGAGATATACCGATGACCAGTAATGTAGCCGCAGGAAAAAGCCTGCTTTATTACAAAGAAACCGATTTCGTGGGTGCCCCGGACAGCATTGACCATGGCGGGACGGGAGTGATTGCCGCCAGCACCAGCAACTGGAACTACCTCTCCGTGGCGATGACCACCATGTACTCTTATGCCTGGAGTAAGGTCGATACTGCCGACGCCTCCCTTAGCTATCTTAACCATATTGAAGAGGTCTGCTCCGCACAGTTCGCGGATTTACAGCAGCTCTACCCGGCTCAGGATCAGTTCCCGCTCCAGTACCTGGGGATTGACCCGGATGCCGCCGTGCTGGTCTGGCTGGATATTGACGCCGCACAAACGGCCCCCAACGCGGTGGCATCCTCCGCGCTGGTAGGTGGTAGTTCACAGAGCGTCACCACGCTGTCCCTGCCGGGTCGGCCTGCCGCGCTGGGGTTTGTTGCTCCCACGAACGGAAGCTCAGTGGTCGCCTCCTGTCGCTACGGTGATTACGATGCCACCACCGGGACTGTCGCCTGGACCGGTACCGGCACGCTCGTTGTGGAGTATCAGAATAATGCCGTCACACTGATTAACGCGGGGGGATTCCCGGCGAACTGGGTCTTCTCAGACCCGGTGCTGAAAGGGGACGGAACCTGGCACACCACGCTTGGCGGCGGCACGCCGGCCACGGACACCATCAGCAGCCTGACATCTGATAAAACGGTGATTGCCAACAACGGGACAGATACGGCTACCCTGACGGCAACCGTTACCGACGGCGCGGGACAGCCCGTTGCCGGCGTGACTGTCAACTGGACGACATCTCAGGGTAATCTGGGCGCCAGCGCCTCGCAGACCGGAGCAAACGGTCAGGCCATCACCACGCTGACCGATACCGGCGGTACCGGCATCGCCACCGTAACGGCCAGTATTACCGGCAGCCTCCGCTCCGTGGATATCACGCTGTCCTCTCAGTCCGCCGGCCTGACGCTGTATCAGACTATCAGTTACGGTGGTAACAGCGAACCTCTGGCTATTGAGAACAGCGAACAGCTGCGTAATGCCGTGTCTCAGTGGGCCTGGCAGTCCGTCCGACTGAACGGCGAGCACCTGTTTGGTCATACGCTGATTGCAGACCGGACGGCATTCGATTTTAGAACCTACCGGGACAGCTACGATGTCAGCGATAACGCTGACCTGACGGCCTGGTATCCCCAGCTTCTGTCCTCCCCTGCCGTGCAGGGCACTGCCCTGGGCGGGGATGACGTGGTGGTCAGGGTGTTGCTGTTCCCCGCTGACCGCAGCCAGTCTGTGGTGGCAACGGCAACACAGTCCTGGCCAAAAGTGACAGAAACGGCCAGCGTGTCAAATGGCCTGCAGACGGTGGAGGGCGTACTGGTCATCCTGAACAAAAAACAGGGACTGACCACGGTTTCGCTGAACGTGGGGAGTCTGGATACCACTACCGGCCTGGTGACGTGGCAGTTCACTTCGTCACTCACCGCCTCCTGGAATGAAGATAAACAGGTTCCGGAGGTCAGACTGGGTGCCGATGCGCCGTCTGACTGGACGCTGTACCCGCCGCAGGCTACGGACAAAACCGGGGAGTACAAATCCATTCTGGCGCTCTCTGCCAGCGCGGTGACGCCGGTGATTGATTCCCTGCAGCGTGACAAAACATCCATTCTCAATAATGGTACGGACTACGCCACCCTGACCGCCGTAGTGAAGGACTCCGTGACAGGTACGGTGCTCAGCGGTGTGCAGGTGAGCTGGACGAAAACCCTGGGGACGCTCAGTGAGACCACGACGACCACGGATGCAAACGGCAAAACCAGTGTGACCCTGAGTGACACCGGGGATACCGGTAGCTCCACCGTAACGGCCAGTATTACCGGCAGCAGCCAGTCGGTTGACGTGCTGATTACGGCTGTCGCTGCCGGGGCCATGCTGTACCAGTCCATGAACTATGGCGGTACCAGCGAGACGCTGGCGACAGGCAGCAGTGAGATGCTGCGCAGTCCGCTGTATCAGTGGAGCTGGCAGTCAGTGAAACCCGGAAGCAGCCATCTGTTCGGGCATACGCTGACGGGGGATATTACCGCCTTCGATTTCCGGACATACCGGGACAGTTATGACGTGACGGACAACCCGGACCTGACGGCAAACTACCCGGTGGTGGCGGGGGCGGCAGTGCAGGGAACGAGCCTGGGAAGCGACGACGTGGTGGTCCGGGTGACGCTGGTGCCGTCAGACCGGAGTCAGTCGGTGGTGGCCGTGGCGCAGCAGAGCTATCCGGGGAGCATCGTCGCAGAATATCTGGCCAGCGTCACCGACGGCGTTCTGACGCAGGCGGGCGTCCTGGTGGTGATGAACAAAAACCAGGGGCTGAGGACGTTCCCGCTGAAGGTGGGGGCGCTGGATACGACCACGGGGCTGGTGAGCTGGCAGACCACCACGTCGCTGATAGCGACCTGGAACGGGACGTCGCAGTTACCGGAGGTGATACTGGGGAGCGACGCGCCGGCTGACTGGAAGCTGCTGCCGCCGCAGGCCACGGATAAGGCCGGGGAGTATAAATCCATACTGGCACTCTCCGCCAGCGCCGTTGAGCCGGTCATCGATTCCCTGACCAGCGATAAAGCATCCATCACGAACGACGGGACGGACTACGCTACACTGACCGCCGTGGTGAAGGACTCTGTGACGGGTACGGTGCTCAGCGGTGTGCAGGTGACCTGGGCGACGACGCTGGGGACGCTCAGTGCGACAACCTCCACCACGGATGCGAACGGAAATACCAGCGTGACCCTGAGCGATACCGGCGATACCGGAACGGC
>NZ_JBQEOB010000006.1:0-68535 GCF_052045065.1 Enterobacter sp. 22452
AAATTGTTAAAGAGCAGTGCCGCTTCGCTTTTCGCAGCGGCGCGGGGTGTGCATATTACGCTTTCCCGCTTCAGAGTCAAGCGTTTATTTTCGCTTTTCTCTGCTGACCCAGCGGCGTGTGTGCCGTTGTTCCGTGTCAGTGGAGGCGCATTATAGGGAGTTATTCTGAGGTGACAAGAGGAAATTTAAAAAAAGTTTCTATCCGCGCTTTTTTTCACCAACACCGGTGAAATCAAGCTACAAATTGTTCTATTTGATGTATCTGCAACCACAATCACACCCGAGGTGGCATACTTATCAGCATGAATCATTAAGGAATAAAAGCGATGCCCTTAAGCGCACAACAGCTGGCAGCCCAAAAAAACCTGTCATATGTACTGGCAGAGAAGCTGGCTCAGCTGATTTTAGCGGGTAAATATGCCCCGGGTAGCATCCTGCCGGGAGAAATTGAACTGGGAGAACAGTTTGGGGTTAGCCGCACAGCCGTTCGCGAAGCAGTGAAAACGTTAACGGCAAAAGGCATGGTGCTTCCGCGTCCGCGCATTGGCACGCGAGTGATGCCTCAGGCTAACTGGAACTTCCTCGATCAGGAGCTACTCTCCTGGTGGATGACCGAAGATAATTTCCATCAGGTCGTCGATCATTTTCTGGTGATGCGCAGCAGCCTCGAACCTCAGGCGTGTCTGCTCGCCGCCACGCTTGGAACTGCCGAACAAAAAGCACAGCTTAATACCTTAATGGCAGAGATGGCCTACCTGAAAAAACACTTTAACCGCGAACGCTGGGTTGAAGTCGACATGGCCTGGCATGAACATATTTATACGATGAGCGCCAACCCGTTCCTGACCTCCTTTGCTTCATTATTCCATTCGGTGTACCACACTTACTTTACCTCTATTACCCAGGATGAAGTGGTGAAGCTGGAGCTGCACCAGGCAATTGTAGACGCCATTCAGGAGAGCGACGGGCAGCGGGCCCTGAGCGCGTGTCAGACATTGCTGGCCGCACCCACCCACCAGCAGGTGACTAAATGACAAAGAAAAAAGCGCGCAGCATGGCCGGATTGCCGTGGATTGCAGCCATGGCGTTTTTTATGCAGGCACTGGATGCCACTATCCTTAACACCGCACTTCCCGCGATAGCCCAAAGCCTCAACCGTTCCCCACTGGCGATGCAGTCCGCTATCATCAGTTACACCCTGACGGTCGCGATGCTGATCCCCGTGAGCGGGTGGCTGGCTGACCGTTTCGGCACCCGTAAGATATTCATGCTGGCCGTGACGCTTTTCACGCTCGGCTCTCTGGCCTGCGCGCTCTCAACCTCCCTCACGGAGCTGGTTATCTTCCGCGTGCTTCAGGGGATCGGCGGCGCGATGATGATGCCCGTCGCGCGTCTGGCGTTATTGCGAGCCTATCCGCGCAGCGAATTACTCCCGGTGTTGAATTTCGTCACTATGCCAGGTCTTGTCGGCCCGATACTGGGTCCGGTACTCGGCGGAGTGTTTGTCACCTGGGCAAGCTGGCACTGGATCTTCCTGATTAATATTCCGATTGGTGTGGCGGGCCTGTTTTATGCCCGCAAATATATGCCGGACTTCACCACGCCAAGACGCAGCTTCGACATGGGCGGCTTTTTCCTGTTTGGCCTGAGCCTGGTGCTGTTCTCCAGCGGGATGGAGCTGTTTGGCGAGAAGATCGTCGCTACGTGGATGGCACTCTCCGTTATCCTCGGCGGTATTCTGTTATTCCTTCTTTATATACGTCACGCACGCCGTCACCCGACACCGTTAATCTCCCTGGGGCTCTTTAACACCCGAACGTTTTCCGTAGGGATAGCGGGCAACATTGCATCACGTCTGGGGACGGGTTGCGTACCGTTCCTGATGCCATTGATGCTGCAGGTCGGTTTCGGCTACCCGGCCCTGATTGCTGGTTGCATGATGGCCCCCACGGCGATGGGTTCGATCCTGGCAAAATCAACCGTCACGCAGGTGCTGCGCTGGTTTGGCTATCGTAAGACGCTGGTTGGGGTGACGGTGTTTATCGGGCTGATGATTGCGCAGTTCTCATTACAGTCCGCCGCGTTGCCGGTCTGGATGCTGATCCTGCCGCTGTTTGTGCTGGGCATGGCGATGTCGACGCAGTTCACGTCGATGAACACCATCACCCTCGCCGACCTGACTGACGAGAACGCCAGCAGCGGCAACAGCGTGCTGGCCGTCACACAGCAATTATCGATAAGTCTGGGCGTTGCCGTGAGTGCGGCGGTGCTGCGGTTTTATGAAGGCTTCGACAGCGCGAATACCGTTGAGCAGTTCCACTATACCTTTATTACCATGGGCGCACTCACCGTGGTGTCGGCGCTGGTCTTTATGCTGTTAAAACCGAAAGACGGCCGAAACCTGATTAAAGAGCGCCACAAAGAGAAAGCTAAACCGAACCGCGTTCCATCAGAACAGGAGTAAGCTGCAGACGTTGCTGCTGCAGCGAGGGCTGCGCCATCCGGTGGATCAACACATCGATGGCCAGCTCGCCCAGTTCATCTTTTGGCTGATGGATCGTGGTCAGCGGCGGCGTCATGTAGCTGGCCAGTTCGATATCGTCGTAGCCAATCACCGCCATATCGTCCGGCACGCGTAGCCCCGCCTGATACAACGCCTGGTAGGCACCAAACGCCATCGCGTCATTACCAATAAACACCGCCTGCGGACGCGGCTTTTGCGCCAGCAGTTTCTGCATCGCCTCGAAACCGCCGTTAAATTCAAAATCACCGGTGATCCGATAGCCATCAGGAATGGCAAGCCCCGCCCGTTCCATGGCAGAGAGATACCCTTCCAGACGCAAACGCGCCGGAGTTTTATCCAGCGGCCCCGTAATACAGGCAATGCGAGTGTGGCCTTTATCAATCAGGTGCTGAGTCGCCATATCGCCGCCCAGCAGGGAGTTATCCTGAATCAGATCGCTGGTGCCGTCGAACGGCGCCCAGTCCATCATCACCGTTGGGATAGAAGGATAACGCTGGATGATCTCTTTCGAGGGCTGGTGCGTTTCGGTGCAAAGCAGCAGTAGCCCGTCGACGCGTTTTTGCATCAGCGTTTCCAGGTTGCGGTTCATGCGCTGCTCATCGCCTTCGGTATTGCACAGCACCAGGCTGTAGCCACGCTCGAAGCAGCTGCGCTCCACGCCGCGTACAAGTTCAGAATAAAAAGGGTTGGTACTGGCGGTGATCAGCATACCGATGGTGCGCGTCTGGTTAAGTTTGAGGCTGCGCGCCAGCGCCGACGGCGCATAGTTGAGTTCTTTTATCGCCGCGTCGACTTTTTCCCGGATCGCCTCGCTGACGAAGCGATCGTTATTGATGACGTGAGAGACCGTCGAGGTAGAAACGCCCGCCATGCGGGCGACATCTTTCATTGTGGCCAAGCGTTACCCCTGCTGACTTAAGAATTCATCGATCTCTTTACGCCACGGAACGGAAGGCTGAGCACCCTTACGCGTCACCGCAATCGCGGCGGCGGCATGTGCGAAGCGGATGGCCTCATCCATTGCTCTCCCTTCCAGCAGCGCCGTCACCAGCGCACCGTTAAAGGTATCTCCCGCCGCAATGGTATCAATGGCTTTAACCTTAAAGCCCGGCACGCGGCGGCCTTCGCCATTGGCACTTACCCACACCCCGCGGCTACCAAGGGTGATAATCACGGTGCCGATGCCTTTATCATGCAGTGCACCCGCGGCTCGCGCAGCATCGTCATCATTTTCTACGCGGATGCCCGTCAGCTTTTCGGCTTCGGTTTCGTTCGGCGTAATGATGTCCATCAGCGCCAGCAGCTCGTCTGATAATACACGGGCTGGAGCCGGGTTAAGTACGACAGTGGTATGATTTTCATGTGCAATTTTGGCGGCAGCCAATACGCTTTCAACCGGTGACTCCAGCTGCATCAGCAGGGCGTCGGCTCCGCTAATGATTGCACGTTGCGCTTCTACACGCTCCGTTGTCAGCGCAGCATTAGCGCCAGCATGAATACCGATGACATTCTCACCTTCCGCGTTGACGAAAATCAGCGCCACGCCAGTAGATTCCCCTTCGACTACGCTCACTGGCGAAACATCAATGTTGTCGCTCGCCAGCTGTTTGCGTACGCGCTCACCGGTATCGTCATCGCCGGTACAGGCGATAAACGCGATATTCGCCCCGCTGCGTCCGGCGGCGACGGCCTGGTTTGCGCCTTTACCGCCGAAGGCCACCTGATACTGGTTACCCGTGACGGTCTCACCCGGTGTCGGGAAGGTTTCAAGGTTAAGAATGTGATCGGCATTGATACTGCCAAGGACGACGAGGTTGCCTGCGGTTTTCATGGTTGGGTTGTCCATCTGAGAGCGCCACCGGTGTTACCCGGTGGCGTATGCCACACTTTTCTTTATTGGTGTCCCTCAGGCAGCCAGCGACTGCCTGATTCGCCTTTTACTGCTTGATGACCAGCTTCAGGTCAACCGGGTATTTGGCCTGAACTTTTTCGCCCTTCAGCACTTTGTCAGCAGTTTCAACGCCAGTCGCGCCAATCTGCTCAGGCAGCTGAGCGATGGTCGCAGCCAGTTTGCCATCATTTACCGCTTTTTCACCATCCGGCGTGCCGTCAAATCCGACAACCATCACATCAGATTTACCTGCGGTCTGCAGGGCACGCAGCGCGCCCAGCGCCATTTCGTCGTTCTGCGCGAATACGGCCTGCACATCAGGATGCGCAGTCAGCAGGTTTTGCATAACGTTCAGACCTTTAGTGCGGTCGAAGTCTGCCGGCTGGCTCGCCAGCACGTTGAATTTGTGTGCAGCCACAGCCTGCTGGAAGCCTTCACCACGCTCGCGCGCTGCGGAAGTACCGGCAATCCCCTGCAGCTCGATAACTTTTGCGCCTTCACCCGCTTTCTTCGCGATGTAGTCACCGGCGATTTTACCGCCCAGCACGTTATCAGACGCAATGTGGCTGACCACTTCACCTTTAGACGCCTGACGGTCCAGAGTAATCACCGGAATTTTCGCCTGGTTTGCCATCTTCACGGCGTTACCTACGGCATCGGAATCGGTTGGGTTGATCAGCAGAATTTTGGTGCCACGAACGGTTAAGTCCTGAACGTTCGCCAGCTCTTTCGCCGGGTTGTTCTGTGAATCCAGCACCACCAGGTTGTAGCCCAGCTTGTCCGCTTCTTTCTGCGCGCCATCCTTCAGGGAGACGAAGAACGGGTTGTTCAGGGTAGAGACAACCAGCGCGATGGTATCTTTCGCCATGGCGTTAGCACTTACGGTTGCGCTCAGCGCGACAGCAGAAACCAGGGTAGCCAGTTTTTTCATGTTCATATCTAAGATGTCCTGTAGTGTCGTCAGTTACTGTTTTTTGTTGTCTACCAGTACCGCCAGCAAAATCACCACTGCCTTAACGATCATCTGGTAATAGGAGGAAACACCTAACAAATTCAAACCATTATTCAGGAAACCAAGTATCAGTGCGCCGATCAATGTCCCAACAATGCGACCTTTACCGCCCGCAAGACTCGTACCGCCCAGAACCACTGCCGCAATGGCATCCAGCTCATACCCCGTACCCGCCGTCGGCTGCGCAGAAGAGAGGCGCGCCACTTCGATGATGCCCGCCAGTGACGCCAGCAGACCGCACAGGGAGTAAACGATAATTTTGACTTTATTCACGCTGATACCGGACAGACGCGTTGCCGCTTCGTTACCGCCCAGCGCATAGATATAACGGCCCAGACGGGTGTGATGCAGCATGTACCACGCCGCCAGGAAGACGATAGCCATGATCCAGACCGGGGTAGGAACACCCAGCGGACGACCGATACCGAACCAGCCAAACAGATCGGCGTTATCGGTAAAGCCCGTATTCACCGGGCTGCCGTTGGTGTACACCATGGTCACACCGCGCAGCAGCAGCATCATCACCAGCGTGGCGATGAACGCCTGAACGCGGCCTTTTGCCACAATCACGCCAGTTACGGCACCAATCGCCGCGCCAGCCGCCAGTGCAGCCGCAACGGCCACCAGCGCGTTGACCTCAATTCCCACAATTGAAGCGGCGATCGCACCGGTGAGCGCCAGCAGGGAACCGACGGACAGATCGATACCCGAGGTCAAAATCACCAGCGTCATGCCGACCGCCATAATGGCGTTCACCGACGTCTGCTGCAGAATATTGAACAGGTTATTAACGGTGAAGAAATTCGGGCTCATGGTCGACACAATCGCGATCAGCACCAGCAGGGCAATCAGCGATTTTTGTTCCATCAGCCATGCCTTTGTGAAATAGCGGCGACCAGAAACAGCCTGGGTAGTCATCTTCTTACTCCTGATTCACGCGATTAAGCTTGCCCACAGCGGCAGCCATCAGAACTTCCTGGGTGGCCTGCTCGCGAGTGAATTCACCGCCGAGATGCCCTTCATGCATGACGATTATGCGATCGCTCATGCCTAATACTTCTGGCATCTCGGAAGAGACCAGAATGATGCTCAGACCGTCGGCCTTAAACTGGTTAATCAGCTGATAGATCTCTTTCTTCGCGCCCACGTCCACGCCGCGGGTTGGCTCGTCGAGAATCAACACTTTCGGACGCGTCATCAGCCCGCGCGCAATCGCCACTTTTTGCTGATTCCCGCCGGACAACAGGCCAATCGCCTGCTCCATCGACGGGGTTTTGACGTTAAAGAGGCGGATAAAATCGCTCACCGCCTGCTGCTCATCTTTATGCTTCAGGCTCCCCCCGCTACGGCTGAAATAGCGCAGCGCGGTCAGGGACATGTTCTCTTTTACCGACATCCCCAGCACCAGGCCGTCGCGTTTGCGGTCTTCGGAGATATAGACGATACCGTTCGCCAGACCATCCTGCGGAGAGCGAGTGACCACTTCATGACCGTCGAGGGTGACATAACCACTGGTACGCGGCAGTGCGCCGTACAACACTTTCATCAGCTCGGTACGTCCGGCACCCATCAGGCCCGCCACGCCCAGGATCTCGCCCTGGCGCAGGGTAAAGGTCACGTCGTTCACGCCCGGACCACAGAGGTTATCCACCTTCAGGCGGATCTCACCCGGCGCTTTATCCAGATGCGGGTACTGATCTTCGAGCTTACGTCCCACCATCATTTCGATAAGCGAATCTTCGGTCAGCGTCGCCACTTCGCGCTCGGCAATAAACTGTCCGTCGCGGAAGACGGTGACGTCATCGCAGATTTCGAAGATCTCTTTCATACGGTGAGAGATATAGACAATCCCGCGCCCCTGCGATTTCAGCTCGCGGATCACGCGGAACAGGGATTCGGTTTCGGTATCGGTCAGGGCGTCGGTCGGTTCATCCATAATGATGACCTTCGACTCAAAGCTCAGCACCTTCGCGATTTCCACCATCTGCTGATCGCCAATCGAGAGATCGCCCACCAGACGGTCGCTCGTAAAGCGCAGGTTCAGCTTCGCCAGCAGCTTGTCCGCTTCGGCATACATGGTTTTCCAGTCGATTTTGCCGAACCGGTTAACAAACTCGCGGCCGAGAAAGATGTTTTCCGCAATGGTGAGCTGAGGGATGAGGTTCAGCTCCTGGTGAATAATACCGATGCCCGCTTCCTGAGAGGATTTCGGGCCATTGAAGGTGGTCTCTTTCCCCAGCCAGACGAGTGAACCGGCATCGCGTTGATAGATGCCGGTCAGCACTTTCATCATGGTGGATTTGCCGGCACCGTTCTCGCCCACCAGCGCCATGACGCGCCCGGCGTAGACGTTCAGCGCCGCACCGGAGAGGGCTTTTACGCCCGGGAACGACTTATCGATCCCTTTGAGTTGCAGTAATGCGTCCATGATGGCCTCAGAAGGTGACGCCAGCACAGAGAATGATATTCGCATACGGGGAACACTCCCCGCTGCGAATCACCGCCTGACTGTCAGCGGTTTGTTGTTTGAACTGTTCGTGCGTCGTGTAACGAATTTCTATGGTGTTTCCCTGGTGTTGTTGCAGTTGCTCAATGTGGCCGAGCAACGTTTCGTGGAGTTGCGGATTATGTTGTTTGATTTCCGCCGCGAGAATGGCTGCCTCAACCTGCATCTCCGCCGTCACGACTTCCAGTACCTGCATAAACGAAGGAACACCCTGCGTTAACGCCATATCGATACGGGTTGTGCTGCGCGGAACCGGTAAGCCTGCATCGCAAACCACCAGCGTATCGGTATGCCCAAGACGGGAAATAACCGATGAGATTTCTGAGTTGAGAACCGTGCCTTTCTTCATTTTCTTGCTCCACTAGCGAAACGTTTCGCTAAAAGTAGTTTAGACGCAAGAGTGTTCAGAAAACCATCATGACGTAACAGATTTGTGATCGACGTCGAAACGTTTCGCTAAGTCAAATATGGAGGAGAAATAAATGCAAAACGGTAACCTGAGGGTTACCGTTTTTTATGTTTGCACCCTCTCCCTGTGGGAGAGGGCCGGCGTGAGAGCATCAGCCCGCACGGAGGATTAGATCTCGACCTGCGTTCCCAGCTCAATCACGCGGTTAGGCGGGATCTCAAACTGGTCAGGCGCGCGCAGGGCGTTACGCTGCAGGATGAGGTACAGCTTGCCGCGCAGGCGCAGATACCACGGGCGCTTGCCGATGATCAGCGACTCGTGCGACATAAAGAACGACGTCTCCATCATCCGGCAGCTCAGCCCTTCCAGACCGCAGCGGTGGAACACCTCTTCCACGTTCGGCGTTTCGCGCCAGCCGTAGCTTGCCACAACGCGCCAGAAAGTCGGCGACAGCTGCTCAATCTGCACGCGGCGCACGTTGTGGACATACGGCGCATCTTCGGTGCGAAGCGTCAGCAGGATCACCCGCTCGTGCAGCACTTTGTTGTGCTTGAGGTTATGCATCAGCGCAAACGGGATCACGTTCAGCGCGCGAGACATATATACCGCAGTACCCGGCACGCGCACCGGCGGGGATTTCTCCAGAGAAGCGATCATCGCCTCCAGAGAATTCCCGTGCTCGTGCATGCGGCGCAGCAGGCGGAAACGCTCGCTTTTCCAGGTGGTCATGACAATGAACATCACCAGACCCAGCGTCAGCGGCAGCCAGCCACCGGACACTATCTTGTCGAGGTTCGCAGAGAACAGCGGCACGTCGATGCACAGGAAGCCCACAAGAATCATCGCCACGAGGAATTTATTCCAGTGCCAGTTACGGTACGCTACCGTGGTGGAGAGAATCGTCGTCAGCACCATCGTACCGGTCACGGCAATACCGTACGCCGCCGCCAGGTTACTGGAGTGCTCGAAGCTCACGATGACGATCACCACCGCAAAATAGAGCAGCCAGTTAATGAAAGGAATGTAAATCTGGCCGGACTCCATCTCCGAGGTATGGATGATGCGCATCGGTGAGAGATAACCCAGACGCACGGCCTGGCGCGTCAGAGAAAACACGCCAGAAATCACCGCCTGAGAGGCAATGACGGTCGCCAGCGTCGCCAGGATCAGCATCGGCACCAGCGCCCAGTCCGGCGCCAGCAGGAAGAACGGGTTCTTAATCGCCTCTGGGTTTGTAAGCAGCAGCGCGCCCTGGCCGAAGTAGTTCAGTACCAGCGAAGGCAGCACCACAATAAACCATGCCACGCGGATAGGCAGTTTCCCGAAGTGCCCCATGTCAGCATACAGCGCTTCCACACCGGTAATGGAGAGCACGACGGCACCCAACGCCACGAAGGAAACCACTTTATATTCGAGGAAGAAATGCACCGCCCAGTAAGGGTTCAGCGCATGCAGCACTTCCGGGTTCGCGATAATGCTGCGCAATCCAAGCGCAGCCAGGATCAGGAACCAGGCCAGCATAATCGGCGCAAACAGTTTCCCCACCAGCCCGGTACCGTGCTTTTGGATCACAAACAGCAGCGTCAGAACGATAATGGCCAGCGGAACCACCCATGTCTCGAGCTGTGGCGCGATAATTTCAAGCCCCTCTATCGCCGAGAGCACCGAAATAGCGGGCGTTATCACCACTTCCCCGTAGAAGAAACTGCCGCCAATCAGCCCGATGATCACGAGCACCGACGTCATTCTGGCAGAGGTATTGCGTCCGGCAAGGGACATCAGCGTCAGGATACCGCCTTCGCCCGCGTTATCTGCACGCATGACGAAAGAGAGATATTTAACGGAAACGACCAGAATCAGCAGCCAGAAGATGAGTGACAGGAAACCAAAAACGGCATCGCGTTCAACACCAAACCCAAACTGGCCGGACAAACATTCACGAAGCGTATACAGCGGGCTGGTGCCAATATCACCATAGACAACCCCGATCGCCGCAAGCGTAATTGCGGGTAATGATTGCTTATTATCAGTGCTCATAGACTAGTCTTTTCGTTTAAATAACAAATGTGTTCCTGGTCCCTTGGTCCACAAAAAGCGCACAGTATGCACGATTCACTGCAAAATCGTACCCCTAAATGCAACCGCATTAATGTAGCGCAAAGTAAATTGCGCCGCACTTCAGTCTATTACCAGCCCTGACCGAAACGTCTATACTCGCTTCAATTGGCCGCCACGACGGCGAAAGGATGCAAAACTATTATGGCTCACTCACATTTATTAGCAGAAAGAATTTCCCGCCTTAGCAGTGCGCTGGAGAAAGGCCTTTACGAGCGTAGCCACGCCATTCGCCTCTGTCTACTGGCGGCATTGAGCGGTGAAAGCGTGTTTTTGCTGGGCCCACCGGGCATAGCCAAAAGCCTGATTGCCCGCAGGCTCAAATTTGCTTTTCAGAACGCCCGCGCCTTCGAATATCTCATGACCCGCTTTTCCACCCCCGAAGAAGTGTTTGGTCCACTTTCCATTCAGGCGCTGAAAGATGAAGGGCGCTATGAGCGTTTGACGGCGGGGTATCTGCCAGAGGCTGAAATTGTCTTTCTTGATGAGATCTGGAAAGCCGGTCCGGCGATTCTGAATACCCTGCTGACGGCGATTAACGAACGTCGGTTCCGCAACGGTGCCAGCGAAGAGAAAATCCCGATGCGCCTGCTGGTGGCGGCCTCCAACGAACTGCCTGAAGCCGACAGCAGCCTGGAAGCGCTGTATGACCGCATGCTGATCCGCCTGTGGCTGGACAAAGTGCAGGATAAATCAAATTTCCGCTCCCTGCTGATAAGCCAGCAGGATGAGAACGAGAATCCGGTGTCTGCTTCGCTGCAGGTCACCGATGAGGAGTATCAACAGTGGCAACAGGACATCGGCAAAATCACCCTGCCCGACGCGGTCTTTGAGCTGATCTTCATGCTGCGCCAACAGCTTGATTTGCTGCCTGCTGCACCTTACGTCTCTGACCGTCGCTGGAAAAAAGCGATCCGTCTGTTGCAGGCCAGCGCCTTGTTCAGCGGTCGTGATGCCGTTGCACCAATCGATCTGATCCTGCTAAAAGACTGCCTGTGGCACGATGCCGAAGGCATGAACCTGATGCAGCAACAGCTTGAAGTATTGATGACCGGACACGCCTGGGGGCAGCAGGCGATGCTCAACCAGCTAGGGGCGATTGCCCAGCGGCGCATCCAGCTTCAGCAGCAGCAAAGTGATAAAACCGCGCTGAAAGTGAATCGCCTTGGTGGCATGTTCGCCCGCAAGCCGCACTATGAGCTTCCTGCCGATCTGACTGGCACGACGCTCACGCTGCTGCTCCAGCAGCCGCTCAAACTGCACGATATGCAGGTGGTCCACATTACGATTGAGCGCGAAACGCTGGCGCAGTGGCTCGATAAGGGCGGTGAGATCCGCGGCAAACTCAACGGTATTGGTTTTGCCCAGCCGCTGACGATGGAAGTGGATAGCAGCCAGCATCTGGTGATCCGCGATGTCAGCCTGCAAGGATCGCGTCTGGCGCTGCCGGGCACCGCTTCGGATAGCGTGCCGGAAGAGATCAAGCAGCAGCTGGAAGCGCTGGATACGGAATGGCACCAGCAGCACACGCGCTTCAGCGAGCAGCAAAAATGCCTCTTTATTCATAGCGACTGGTTAGGTCGTATCGAAGCCAGCCTGCAGGACGTCAGCGCGCAGATCAAACAGGCGCGTCAATGCTAACGCTGGACACGCTCAACGTGATGCTGGCAGTCAGCGAGGAAGGGTTGATTGAAGAGGTAGTCATTACCCTTCTGGCCTCTCCGCAGCTGGCGGCTTTCTTTGAAAAATTCCCCAGGCTCAAAAAGGCGATGACCGACGATCTCCCACGCTGGCGCGATAGCCTTCGCCAGCGGTTTAAGGAGACGGAAGTTCCGCCTGAATTGACGGAGGAGGTCGCCAGCTATCAGCAGTGCCAACGGCTGTCGACACCGCAGTTTATCGTCCAGCTACCGCAAACCCTGACGTTACTCGATAAAGTCCACTCTCCGTTTGCCAGCCAGGCGCGGGCGCTGGTTACGGATAACGCCACCTTTACCCCCGCGCTGCATACCCTGTTTTTACAGCGCTGGCGGCTGAGCCTGGTGGTTCAGGCCACAACGCTGAACCAGCAGCTGCTGGATGAAGAGCGTGAACAGCTGCTCAGCGAAGTTCAGGAGCGTATGACGCTGAGCGGCCAGCTTGAAGAGGTGCTGGTAGAAAATGAAAACGCCGCCGGACGCCTCTGGGACATGAGCGCCGGGCAGCTGAAGCGCGGGGACTACCAGCTGATTGTGAAGTACGGCGACTTTCTAACGCAGCAGCCCGAGCTGATGAAGCTTGCGGAACAGCTTGGCCGCTCGCGGGAGGCAAAATCGGTCCCAAAGAAAGACGCGCCGATGGAAACCTTCCGCACGCTGGTCCGCGAACCGGCCACCGTGCCGGAGCAGGTGGATGGATTGCAGCAAAGCGACGACATCTTACGCCTGCTGCCGACCGAGCTAAGCACGCTGGGGATGACCGAGCTGGAATATGAGTTCTATCGTCGGCTGGTGGAAAAGCAGCTCCTCACCTATCGACTGCACGGCGAAGCCTGGCGCGAGAAGGTAAGCCAGCGTCCAGTGGTTCATCAGGACTTTGATGAGCAGCCGCGCGGGCCTTTTATTGTCTGCGTGGATACGTCCGGATCGATGGGCGGGTTTAACGAGCAGTGCGCAAAGGCGTTCTGCCTGGCGCTGATGCGCGTCGCGCTCGCCGATCGGCGCCGCTGCTTCATCATGCTGTTCTCCAGCGAGGTGGTGGGCTATGAATTGACGAACCAGCAGGGGATCGAGCAGGCGATCCGCTTTTTGAGCCAGCGTTTTCGCGGCGGTACCGATCTGGCCAGCTGTTTTCGCAGCATTGTGGAGCGTATGCAGGGTGGTGACTGGTACGACGCCGACGCGGTGGTGATTTCCGATTTCATCGCCCAGCGGCTGCCGGATGACGTGGTGAATAAAGTGAAGGAGTTACAGCGGGTACACCAGCACCGGTTCCATGCCGTCGCGATGTCCGCGCATGGAAAACCCGGCATCATGCGCATCTTCGATCATATCTGGCGCTTTGATACCGGGCTGCGTAGCCGTCTGCTCAGACGCTGGCGGCGTTAATTAAAGAAGAGAACCGACGCTTTCACGTACCTGCTGCGGCCATACGCCACACTGCACCTGACCGATGTGTGGCAGTTGAAGCAGCAGCATGGTCAGACGGGACTGTCCAATACCGCCGCCGATGGTCTGCGGCATTTCACCGCGCAGCAGCGCCTGGTGCCACTCTAATTTGAGGCGATCTTCATCACCAGTAACCGCCAGCTGTCGCTTCAGCGCCTCCGCATCCACGCGGATCCCCATAGAAGAGAGCTCAAAGGCATCTTCCAGAACCGGGTTCCAGACCAGAATATCACCGTTCAAACCGGCAAATTCAGATTCACCTGCAGTGCTCCAGTCGTCATAGTCCGGCGCACGGACGTCGTGACGTTTGCCGTCAGACAATTTCCCGCCGATCCCGATCAGGAACACGGCACCTAACTCTTTAGCAATCGCACGTTCACGACCTTTGGCATCCAGACCCGGGAAGCGGCTCAGCAGTTCCTGACTGTGCACAAAGTGGATCGTTTCCGGCAGGAACGGTGCCAGACCAAACTCTTTGCTCACTGCCGCTTCGGTGGCTTTGATCCCGGCGTAGATCGCTTCAACGGTAGATTTCAGCGTGCCTACGTGGCGCTCGCCGTCACCCATCACGCGCTCCCAGTCCCACTGGTCTACGTAGACGGAGTGAATTGGGGTGAGGCGGTCTTCGTCGGGACGAAGGGCTTTCATGTGCGTGTAAAGCCCTTCGCCCGCGCTGAAGTCGTGTTGCCCCAGAGTTTGACGCTTCCATTTCGCCAGGGAATGAACCACTTCGAACTGGGCGTCTGGCAGTGTTTTCACTTTCACCTGTACCGCTTTTTCGCATCCAGACAAGTTATCCTGCGTCCCGTCACCCACGCGGCTGAGAATTGGCGCCTGAACTTCAATCAGGCCAAGCTTCTCTTCCAGCTGGCGGGAAAAATGGGATTTAACGAAACTGATCTGGCGTTGTTTTGCAATGTAAGCGGTTTTCATTATTTATACTCCTGCGTCCTGTTGGTACTGATTAAGCAACAGAACCGGCACTTAATTCAATAACCCATCAACAAAAAGCCGACTTCACTTTTGATTCGTTAAAATAAGACGCTAGAATAGAGTGATTCATTAATCTTCATAAGAAAAAGCTATGGAAAATTATCAGATCGACAATCTGGACCGCGGCATCCTTGAGGCCTTAATGGCCAATGCACGCACCGCCTACGCCGAACTGGCGAAACAATTTGGCGTCAGCCCTGGGACGATTCACGTTCGTGTAGAGAAGATGAAACAGGCGGGGATCATTACCGGCGCGCGCATCGACGTCAGCCCAAAGCAGCTGGGTTATGACGTCTGCTGCTTTATCGGCATCATTCTTAAAAGTGCAAAAGACTACCCTTCCGCGCTGGCGAAGCTGAACGCGCTGGATGAAGTCACCGAGGCGTACTACACCACCGGGCATTACAGCATCTTTATAAAGGTAATGTGCCGATCCATCGATGCCCTCCAGCAGGTACTTATCAACAAGATCCAAACAATCGATGAAATTCAGTCCACCGAGACGCTGATCTCCCTGCAAAACCCGATCATGCGTACCATTCGCCCCTGATCGGGCAAACTCATACCCACATTTTCCACAGGTAGATCCCAGCTCGCTCACAGCGTACAATGATCGCCTCTTTATCTGAGCGAGCGATCAATGGCGGACATTACCCTTATCAGTGGCAGCACTCTTGGCGGTGCGGAATACGTGGCGGAACATCTGGCTGAGAAGCTGGAAGATGCAGGCTTTTCGACAGAAACCTTGCACGGGCCGTTACTTGAAGATCTCCCTGCTGACGGGGTCTGGCTGCTGATTACCTCCACGCACGGCGCGGGCGATCTCCCGGATAATCTGCAACCTTTATATGACGAACTGCTGGAACAACAGCCTGACCTGTCAAACGTCCGTTTTGGCGCGGTGGGGATGGGCAGTCGTGAATATGACACCTTCTGCGGTGCCATAGAGAAAGTTGAAGCCGCTGTCACCGCGTGTGGAGCAAAACAGCTGGGTGAAACGCTCAAGATCAACATCCTCGATCATGACATTCCGGAAGATCCGGCCGAGATCTGGCTAGCAGATTGGAAAAATTTACTCAAAAACGATTAAAGATCGCGCGAACAGATGTGGATAACTCTGGTTAAAAGCTCGTATTAACCCGTAGTTATCCAAAGAACAACTCTGGGGATGTTTTTGGCCTGTGTATAAAGTCTCGATCTGATCCCAGCTTATACGTTTCAGGATCACCGATCATTCACAGCAAACGATCCTTCCTAACCTGATGATCTTATTTGCCGGATCGGACTTATCCACAACAGACCGCGATCCTAATAAGAGATCACAATAGAACAGATCTCTAAATAAAAAGATCTTCTTTTTAATAGCCCAGGATCCCAATGCTTTCTCGAAAGACTAAAGTTGAGTAGAATCCACGGCCCGGGCTTCAATCCATTTTCATACCGCTTTACGCGAGGCAGACCACCATGTTTTATCAGGATCCTTTTGACGTCATCATCATTGGCGGGGGTCATGCAGGCACTGAGGCCGCAATGGCCGCAGCGCGAATGGGTCAGCAGACCCTGCTTTTGACACACAATATCGACACGCTGGGACAAATGTCCTGTAATCCGGCGATTGGCGGCATTGGGAAAGGACACCTGGTAAAAGAAGTGGATGCACTTGGCGGCCTGATGGCGAAAGCGATCGATCATGCAGGCATCCAGTTTAGGATACTAAACGCGAGTAAAGGGCCTGCCGTTCGTGCGACCCGTGCACAGGCAGACCGCGTGCTTTACCGCCAGGCTGTGCGCACTGCGCTGGAGAACCAGCCGAACCTGATGATCTTCCAGCAGGCTGTTGAAGATCTTATCGTCGAGAACGATCGCGTCGTGGGTGCCGTGACCCAGATGGGTCTCAAGTTCCGCGCAAAAGCGGTTGTGCTGACCGTCGGGACATTCCTGGACGGAAAAATTCATATCGGCCTGGATAACTACAGCGGTGGCCGTGCTGGCGATCCGCCGTCTATCCCACTGTCACGTCGTCTGCGCGAACTGCCGCTGCGCGTCAGCCGCCTGAAAACCGGCACACCGCCGCGTATTGACGCGCGGACCATTGATTTCAGCGTGCTGGCGCAACAGCACGGTGATAATCCGATGCCGGTGTTCTCGTTCATGGGCAATGCGGCTCAGCATCCGCAGCAGGTGCCGTGCTACATCACGCACACCAACGAGAAAACCCATGACGTGATCCGCAACAACCTCGATCGTAGCCCAATGTATGCTGGCGTGATCGAAGGGATCGGCCCGCGCTACTGCCCGTCGATCGAAGACAAGGTGATGCGCTTTGCCGATCGTAACCAGCACCAGATCTTCCTGGAGCCGGAAGGGCTGACCTCAAATGAAATTTACCCGAACGGCATCTCCACCAGCCTGCCGTTCGATGTACAGATGCAAATTGTTCGCTCAATGCAGGGCATGGAGAACGCAAAAATTGTTCGCCCTGGCTACGCTATTGAGTACGATTTCTTCGATCCGCGTGACCTGAAGCCAACCCTGGAAAGCAAATTCATCCAGGGTCTGTTCTTCGCGGGCCAGATTAACGGTACTACCGGCTACGAAGAAGCCGCAGCGCAGGGTCTGCTTGCCGGTCTGAACGCCGCCCGCTTCTCTGCCGAGAAAGAGGGCTGGGCACCGGGGCGTTCCCAGGCTTATCTGGGCGTGCTGGTTGACGATCTCTGCACGCTGGGTACCAAAGAACCGTACCGTATGTTTACCTCTCGCGCGGAATATCGCCTGATGCTGCGCGAAGACAACGCCGACCTCCGTCTGACCGAAATGGGCCGCGAGCTGGGTCTGGTGGATGACGAACGCTGGGCGCGTTTTAACGAGAAGCTGGAACGCATTGAGCAGGAACGTCAGCGTCTGAAAACCACCTGGGTGAATCCACAGGCGGAAACCGCTGCCGAAGTGAATGCTCACTTAACAGCGCCACTATCACGTGAAGCCAGCGGCGAAGATCTGCTGCGTCGCCCTGAAGTGACCTACGAGAACCTGGTCAAACTGACCGCGTTCGCGCCGGGCCTGGAAGATGCTGAAGCGGCCGAGCAGGTCGAAATCCAGGTCAAATACGAAGGTTATATCGCGCGTCAGCAGGATGAGATCGAAAAACAGCAGCGCAACGAAAACACGCTGCTGCCGGAAATGCTGGACTACCGCCAGGTAACGGGCCTTTCCAACGAAGTGATCGCTAAGCTGAACGATCATAAACCTGTGTCGATCGGCCAGGCTTCCCGTATCTCCGGCGTCACACCTGCCGCGATTTCGATTCTGCTGGTGTGGCTGAAAAAGCAAGGCATGCTGCGCCGCAGCGCGTAATTGACATTGTTTTTGGCGGGTGGCGCTTCGCTGACCCGCCCTACTTATTCGTAGGCCCGGTAAGCGGCAGCGCCACCGGGCGAAAAATCTCTAAACAGGTACCCACCGTGCTCAATAAACTCTCTCGTCTGCTGGATGAAGCAGGTATTTCGCTCACCGATCACCAGAAAAACCAGCTGGTGGCCTATGTCGATATGCTGAACAAATGGAACAAAGCGTACAACCTGACGTCAGTGCGCGATCCCAACGAGATGCTGATACGCCATATTCTCGATAGCATCGTGGTGGCGCCGTATCTGAAGGGGGAGCGCTTTATCGACGTGGGTACGGGACCTGGTTTACCGGGCGTTCCGCTGTCGATTGTCCGTCCTGAGAGCCATTTCACACTGCTGGACAGCCTCGGAAAACGTATTCGCTTCTTGCGCCAGGTTCAGCACGAGCTGAAGCTTGAAAACATCACTCCCGTCCAGAGCAGGGTAGAAGCGTTCCCGGCAGAGCCACCGTTTGATGGGGTGATTAGCCGTGCATTTGCCTCGCTCAACGATATGGTGAGCTGGTGCAAGCATCTGCCTGCGAAGGAAGGGCGTTTTTATGCCCTGAAAGGACTCGTCCCTGAGGACGAAATTGAGCAGCTCCCGGAAGGTTTTGCCGTGGAATCAATTGAAAAATTACAGGTCCCGCACCTTGAAGGTGAGCGTCATCTGGTGATTCTTAAGCCAAACAATTTTTAAAAATTAAATAAAAAATTGGGAATTTGTGCTGTTCTTGTTGTGTTAAAAAGCAGCGCATTTCCGGGGATTATTCTGAGCTAAATTTAACCTTGTTGTTACCATGGATTTTCTTGTAGTTAACGTTGTGGTTATTGTTCACCGTTAAGATAATCAACTACGAAAATATCAGCCTGCTAAAAGTGAAAAGTGGCAACAAGAAATAAATGTTAAATTTTTATTAAGAATGTCAATAAAAGGTTTTTGTTGTATACAGGGTTGTTTTGAAAATAGTTGCGATATTTTGTCTTTAATTTCATAAGGATGAAATAATCAGATTTACGTCTTTGATAAATACAACCTTATCGTAAATGTGCATTTTGTGATCTCGTGCACGCTTTCTCGCCAACGTTTTCGCGCTGTTTGCAGTTTTGCCTGAAGGTCAACGCGGACGCCAAAAGTTGAAAAACAGCGGCGGGGAAAAATATTTAAACATTTATTCACCTTTTCGCTACTTAATGTTTGAAATCACGGGTGCGCACCGTATAATTTGACCGCTTTTTGATGCTTGACTCTGAGCCTTAAAGGACGTTTTATACGACACGCGGCATACCTCGAAGGGAGCAGGAGTAAAAACGTGATGTCTGTGTCGCTCTTGAGTAGAAACGTTGCTCGTAAGCTTCTGTTCATTCAGTTTCTGGCTGTGATAGCAAGTGGACTGCTGTTTAGCCTCAAAGACCCCTTCTGGGGCATCTCCGCCGTGTGCGGGGGTTTGGCGGTGGTTCTGCCAAACGTGTTGTTTATGATTTTTGCCTGGCGTCATCAGGCGCATACACCCGCCAAAGGCCGCGTGGCCTGGTCCTTCGCCCTCGGCGAAGTGTGTAAGGTGTTGCTGACCTTTGCTCTACTGGTGATGGCGCTGGCGGTTTTGAAAGTGGTATTCATGCCGCTGATAGCAACGTGGGTTTTGGTGCTGGTGGTACAAGTTCTGGCTCCAGCTGTAATCAATAACAAAGGGTAAAAGGCATCATGGCTTCAGAAAATATGACGCCGCAGGATTACATAGGTCACCATCTGAATAACCTTCAGCTGGACCTGCGTACATTCTCGCTGGTGGATCCACATAACCCCCCGGCCACCTTCTGGACGATCAACATCGACTCCATGTTCTTCTCGGTGGTTTTGGGTCTTCTGTTCCTGGCCATGTTCCGCGGTGTTGCTAAACGAGCGACCAGCGGTGTACCAGGGAAATTCCAGACCTTCGTCGAAATGATCATCGGCTTCGTCCATGGCAGCGTGAAAGACATGTACCATGGCAAGAGCAAGCTGATTGCTCCGCTGGCCCTGACCGTGTTCGTTTGGGTCTTCCTGATGAACCTGATGGATCTGCTGCCAATTGACCTGCTGCCGTTCATCGGCGAGCACATCTTCGGCCTGCCTGCGCTGCGTGTTGTACCGTCTGCGGACGTGAACATCACCCTGTCGATGGCACTGGGCGTGTTTATCCTGATTCTTTTCTACAGCATCAAAATGAAAGGCGTAAGCGGCTTTGTGAAAGAGCTTACCTTGCAGCCGTTCAACCACTGGGCGTTTATTCCGGTCAACCTGATCCTGGAAGGCGTTAGCCTGCTGTCCAAACCTGTTTCACTGGGTCTGCGACTGTTCGGCAACATGTATGCGGGTGAGCTGATTTTCATTCTGATCGCGGGTCTTCTGCCGTGGTGGTCACAGTGGATTCTGAATGTGCCATGGGCCATTTTCCACATCCTGATCATTACGCTGCAAGCCTTTATCTTCATGGTTCTGACGATCGTCTATCTGTCGATGGCGTCTGAAGAGCACTGATTTTTTACCAACACTACTACGTTTTAATTGAAACAAACTGGAGACTGTCATGGAAAACCTGAATATGGATCTGCTGTACATGGCTGCCGCTGTGATGATGGGTCTGGCGGCTATCGGTGCTGCGATCGGTATCGGCATCCTCGGGGGCAAATTCCTGGAAGGCGCAGCGCGTCAACCTGATCTGATTCCTCTGCTGCGTACTCAGTTCTTTATCGTTATGGGTCTGGTGGATGCAATCCCAATGATCGCTGTAGGTCTGGGTCTGTACGTGATGTTTGCTGTCGCGTAGTAGTAGTTTTAAAACCCCAAGCCACAGAAATTAAAGAGGTATTGTGCTGTGAACATGAACGCAACAATCCTCGGCCAGGCCATCGCGTTTATTCTCTTTGTCTGGTTCTGCATGAAGTATGTATGGCCGCCTTTAATGGCTGCCATCGAAAAACGTCAGAAAGAAATTGCTGACGGTCTGGCTTCCGCAGAACGCGCTAAGAAAGATTTGGACCTTGCACAGGCCAACGCGACAGACCAGCTGAAAAAAGCGAAAGCTGAAGCTCAGGTAATCATTGAACAGGCTAACAAACGCCGTTCTCAGATCCTGGACGAAGCCAAAGCTGAAGCAGAACAGGAACGTACTAAGATCGTGACACAGGCTCAGGCTGAAATTGAAGCTGAGCGTAAACGTGCTCGTGAAGAACTGCGTAAGCAGGTTGCGATTCTGGCTGTTGCTGGCGCCGAGAAGATCATCGAACGTTCCGTGGATGAAGCTGCTAACAGCGACATCGTGGACAAACTTGTCGCTGAACTGTAAGGAGGGAGGGGCTGATGTCTGAATTTGTTACGGTAGCTCGCCCCTACGCCAAAGCAGCTTTTGACTTTGCTGTCGAACACCAAAATGTCGATCGCTGGCAGGATATGCTGGCGTTTGCCGCTGAGGTGACGAAAAACGAACAAATGGCCGAGTTGCTGTCTGGTGCATTAGCGCCTGATACCCTCGCCGCGTCGTTTATCGCCGTGTGCGGAGAGCAACTGGATGCCAATGGCCAGAACCTGATTAAGGTTATGGCTGAAAATGGTCGTCTCCGTGTGCTCCCGGATGTTCTCGAGCAGTTTGAGCACTTACGTGCGCTGAGTGAAGCGACTGCCGAAGTCGAAGTGACTTCTGCTACTGAACTCAGTACCGAACAGCTTGCGAAAATCACCGCCGCGATGGAAAAACGTCTGTCACGCAAAGTTAAGCTGAATTGCAAAATCGATAAGTCTGTAATGGCAGGCGTAATCATCCGCTCGGGTGATATGGTCATTGATGGCAGCGTACGCGGCCGTCTTGAACGCCTTGCAGACGTCTTGCAGTCTTAAGGGGACTGGAGCATGCAACTGAATTCCACCGAAATCAGCGAACTGATCAAGCAGCGCATTGCTCAGTTCAATGTTGTGAGTGAAGCTCATAACGAAGGTACTATTGTTTCTGTAAGTGACGGTGTTATCCGCATCCACGGCCTGGCCGATTGTATGCAGGGTGAGATGATTTCCCTGCCGGGTAACCGTTACGCTATCGCACTGAACCTGGAGCGCGACTCCGTAGGTGCAGTTGTGATGGGTCCATACGCTGACCTCGCCGAAGGCATGAAGGTTAAGTGTACTGGCCGTATTCTGGAAGTGCCGGTTGGCCGTGGCCTGCTGGGTCGCGTCGTTAACACCCTGGGTGCGCCAATCGACGGTAAAGGTCCGGTTGAGCACGATGGCTTCTCCCCAATCGAAGTTATCGCACCGGGCGTTATCGACCGTCAGTCCGTTGATCAGCCAGTGCAGACTGGTTATAAGTCCGTTGATGCCATGATCCCAATCGGTCGTGGTCAGCGTGAACTGATCATCGGTGACCGTCAGACCGGTAAAACCGCGATGGCAATCGACGCCATCATCAACCAGCGTGACTCCGGCATCAAATGTGTGTACGTGGCTATCGGCCAGAAAGCGTCCACCATTTCCAACGTGGTTCGTAAACTGGAAGAGCACGGCGCGCTGGCTAACACCATCGTTGTTGTGGCGACCGCTTCTGAATCTGCTGCACTGCAATACCTGGCGCCATACGCCGGTTGCGCAATGGGCGAATACTTCCGTGACCGCGGTGAAGATGCGCTGATCGTATACGATGACCTGTCTAAACAGGCTGTTGCTTATCGTCAGGTTTCCCTGCTGCTCCGTCGTCCACCTGGACGTGAAGCATTCCCGGGCGACGTATTCTACCTCCACTCTCGTCTGCTGGAGCGTGCATCCCGCGTTAACGCGGAATACGTCGAGAACTTCACCAAAGGTGAAGTGAAGGGCAAAACCGGTTCTCTGACTGCTCTGCCAATCATTGAAACCCAGGCGGGTGACGTTTCTGCGTTCGTTCCGACCAACGTAATCTCCATTACCGATGGTCAGATCTTCCTGGAAACCAACCTGTTTAACTCCGGTATTCGTCCGGCGGTTAACCCGGGTATCTCCGTATCCCGTGTTGGTGGTGCTGCTCAGACCAAGATCATCAAGAAACTGTCCGGTGGTATCCGTACCGCGCTGGCACAGTATCGTGAACTGGCTGCGTTCTCTCAGTTCGCATCCGATCTGGACGAAGCAACCCGTAAACAGCTGAGCCACGGTCAGAAAGTGACCGAGCTGCTGAAGCAGAAACAGTACGCGCCAATGTCTGTTGCTCAGCAGGGCCTGGTGCTGTTCGCGGCTGAACGCGGTTACCTCGAAGATGTGGAACTGGCGAAAATCGGTAGCTTCGAAGCCGCTCTGCTGGCTTACGTCGACCGTGATCACGCTCCGCTGATGCAAGAGATCAACCAGACCGGTGGCTATAACGACGAAATCGAAGGCAAGCTGAAAGCTATCCTCGATTCCTTCAAAGCAACCCAGTCCTGGTAATCGTCCGGCGGCTTGTCTCACGACAAGCCGCCTGGCATTGAGGAGAAGCTCATGGCCGGCGCAAAAGAGATACGTAGTAAGATCGCAAGCGTCCAGAACACGCAAAAGATCACTAAAGCGATGGAGATGGTCGCCGCTTCCAAAATGCGTAAATCGCAGGATCGCATGGCGGCCAGCCGTCCTTATGCAGATACCATGCGCAAAGTGATTGGTCACCTTGCGAACGGTAATCTGGAATATAAGCACCCTTACCTGGAAGAACGCGACGTTAAGCGCGTGGGCTACCTGGTGGTGTCGACCGACCGTGGTCTGTGCGGCGGCTTGAACATTAACCTGTTCAAAAAACTGCTGGCGGATATGAAAGCATGGTCCGAGAAAGGCGTTCAGTGCGATATCGCAATGATCGGCTCTAAGGGCGTTTCTTTCTTTAACTCCGTGGGTGGCAACATTGTCGCTCAGGTGACCGGTATGGGTGATAACCCGTCCCTGTCCGAACTGATCGGTCCGGTTAAAGTGATGTTGCAGGCCTATGATGAAGGTCGTCTGGACAGACTGTATGTTGTCAGCAACAAATTTATTAACACGATGTCTCAGGTTCCAACGCTCACTCAAATGTTGCCTTTACCGGCATCAGAAGATGACGAGCTGAAGCAAAAAGCCTGGGATTACCTGTATGAACCTGATCCGAAACCGCTGCTGGATACCCTGCTGCGTCGTTACGTTGAATCACAGGTTTATCAGGGTGTTGTAGAAAACCTGGCCAGCGAGCAGGCCGCACGTATGGTGGCGATGAAAGCCGCGACCGACAATGGCGGCAGCCTGATTAAAGAGCTGCAGTTGGTATACAACAAAGCTCGTCAGGCCAGCATTACTCAGGAACTCACCGAGATCGTCGGTGGTGCATCCGCGGTATAACCAGGTTAATTCGTAGAGGATTCAAGATGGCTACTGGAAAAATTGTCCAGGTAATCGGCGCCGTGGTTGACGTCGAGTTCCCTCAGGATGCCGTACCGCGCGTGTACGATGCTCTTGAGGTACAGAATGGTAACGAGAGCCTGGTGCTGGAAGTTCAGCAGCAGCTCGGTGGTGGTATCGTGCGTACCATCGCAATGGGTTCTTCCGACGGTCTGCGTCGTGGTCTGGAAGTCAAAGACCTTGAGCACCCGATCGAAGTCCCGGTAGGTAAAGCAACACTGGGTCGTATCATGAACGTATTGGGTCAACCAATCGACATGAAAGGCGACATCGGTGAAGAAGAGCGTTGGGCTATCCACCGCGCAGCACCTTCCTACGAAGAGCTGTCAAGCTCTCAGGAACTGCTGGAAACCGGTATCAAAGTTATCGACCTGATGTGTCCGTTCGCGAAGGGCGGTAAAGTCGGTCTGTTCGGTGGTGCGGGTGTAGGTAAAACTGTAAACATGATGGAGCTGATCCGTAACATCGCGATCGAGCACTCCGGTTACTCTGTGTTTGCGGGCGTGGGTGAGCGTACTCGTGAGGGTAACGACTTCTACCACGAAATGACCGACTCCAACGTTCTGGACAAAGTTTCCCTGGTTTACGGCCAGATGAACGAGCCACCAGGAAACCGTCTGCGCGTTGCGCTGACCGGCCTGACTATGGCTGAGAAGTTCCGTGACGAAGGCCGTGACGTTCTGCTGTTCGTTGATAACATCTACCGTTACACCCTGGCCGGTACTGAAGTATCTGCACTGCTGGGTCGTATGCCTTCAGCGGTAGGTTATCAGCCAACGCTGGCGGAAGAGATGGGTGTTCTTCAGGAACGTATCACCTCTACCAAAACCGGTTCTATCACCTCCGTTCAGGCGGTATACGTACCTGCGGATGACTTGACTGACCCATCTCCAGCAACCACCTTTGCGCACTTAGATGCAACCGTGGTACTGAGCCGTCAGATCGCGTCTCTGGGTATCTACCCAGCCGTTGACCCGCTGGACTCCACCAGCCGTCAGCTGGATCCACTGGTTGTTGGTCAGGAACACTACGACACCGCGCGTGGCGTACAGTCCCTGCTGCAGCGTTACCAGGAACTGAAAGACATCATCGCCATCCTGGGTATGGATGAACTGTCTGAAGAAGACAAACTGGTGGTAGCACGTGCGCGTAAGATCCAGCGCTTCCTGTCCCAGCCGTTCTTCGTTGCGGAAGTATTCACCGGTTCTCCGGGTAAATACGTTTCCCTGAAAGACACCATCCGTGGCTTTAAAGGCATCATGGAAGGCGAATACGATCACCTGCCAGAGCAGGCGTTCTACATGGTTGGTTCCATCGAAGAAGCCGTGGAAAAAGCCAAAAAACTTTAACGCCTTAATCGGAGGGTGATATGGCAATGACTTACCACCTGGACGTCGTCAGCGCAGAGCAACAAATGTTCTCTGGTCTGGTCGAGAAAATCCAGGTAACGGGTAGTGAAGGTGAACTGGGTATTTTCCCGGGTCACGCACCGCTGCTCACCGCCATTAAGCCTGGTATGATCCGCATCGTTAAACAGTTCGGTCATGAAGAGTTTATCTATCTGTCCGGCGGCATTCTTGAAGTGCAGCCTGGCAGTGTGACCGTTCTGGCCGATACTGCTATTCGTGGCCAGGATCTCGACGAAGCGCGAGCCCTGGAATCGAAGCGTAAGGCTGAAGAGCACATTAGCAGCTCTCATGGTGACGTGGATTACGCTCAGGCGTCTGCGGAGCTGGCCAAAGCGATCGCGAAACTGCGCGTTATCGAGTTGACCAAAAAAGCGATGTAACACCGGCTTGAAAAGCTCAAAAGCCAGTCTGGATACCAGGCTGGCTTTTTTTTTGCCTTAATTCATGATGAAAAAGATGTAGAATTTTAAGCATCAAACGTTTTTACTTCTCACTCAAACTACCGTCAGGATGCGTATGTCAAACAGTGCGATGAGCGTGGTGATCCTTGCCGCTGGCAAAGGTACCCGCATGTATTCCGATCTGCCTAAAGTGCTTCACACGTTGGCAGGAAAGCCAATGGTGCAGCATGTCATTGATGCAGCAAATGAATTGGGCGCTCGTCAGGTAAACCTGGTCTACGGCCACGGCGGCGATTTACTGAAAAAGACGCTGTGTGACGACAAGCTCAACTGGGTGCTTCAGGCTGAACAGCTGGGAACTGGCCATGCGATGCAGCAGGCGGCCCCGTTCTTTGCCGATGACGAAGACATTCTGATGCTGTACGGCGATGTCCCGCTGATCTCCGTTGAAACCCTGACCCGCCTGCGTGAAGCTAAACCCCTGGGCGGTATTGGCCTTCTCACCGTCGTACTGGACGACCCGAGCGGCTATGGCCGCATCACCCGCGAAAACGGCAAGGTGACCGGCATCGTAGAACACAAAGATGCCAGCGAAGAACAGCGCCAGATCCCGGAAATTAACACCGGTATCCTGATTGCCAACGGCGCGGATATGAAACGCTGGCTGTCTCAGCTCAACAACAATAATGCGCAGGGTGAATACTACATCACCGATATCATTGCGATGGCGTATCACGAAGGGCGTGAAATTGCTGCCGTTCATCCGTCGCGTATCAGCGAAACGGACGGCGTGAACAACCGTCTCCAGCTTTCCCGTCTTGAGCGTATTTATCAGTCCGAGCAGGCCGAAAAGCTGCTTCTTGCGGGCGTGATGCTTCGCGATCCGGCACGTTTCGATCTGCGCGGTACCCTGTCGCACGGGCGTGACGTTGAGATTGATACTAACGTTATCATTGAAGGCTACGTCACGCTGGGCAACCGCGTCAAAATTGGCACCGGCTGCGTGATTAAAAACAGCGTTATCGGTGACGACTGCGAAATTAGCCCGTACAGCGTAGTGGAAGATGCCCGTCTGGATGTGGCTTGTACTATCGGCCCGTTTGCACGCTTGCGCCCGGGTGCCGAACTGCTGGAAGGCGCTCACGTAGGCAACTTCGTGGAAATGAAAAAAGCGCGTCTGGGTAAAGGCTCGAAAGCCGGTCATTTGACCTATCTGGGCGATGCGGAAATTGGCGACAACGTGAACATCGGCGCGGGAACCATTACCTGCAACTATGACGGTGCCAACAAGTTTAAAACCATCATCGGTGATGACGTGTTCGTTGGCTCCGATACGCAGCTGGTGGCGCCTGTTACCGTGGGTAACGGCGTGACTATTGCTGCTGGAACAACCGTTACGCGCGATGTGGCCGCGAACGAGCTGGTGTTAAGCCGCGTTCCGCAGGTCAACAAGCAGGGCTGGAAACGCCCGGTGAAGAAAAAGTAACAAATTTACCCCCTCACCCTCACCTTCTCCCCACAGGGGAGAGGGGATCGTTCGGTGCGGTGTTTTTCTCCCTCGCCCCTCTGGGGAGAGGGGCGGGGTGAGGGGATAATATAATCCTCCCCCCACAAGCAGTACCCATAAAAATAACCCCACTCTCTACAAGGCTCGGGGCACCCGGAAAGGGTAAATACAGGTCAGCGACAACGCAGGCATCATGCCTAAATTCGGAATCTAAAACTATGTGTGGAATTGTTGGCGCAGTTGCGCAGCGTGATATTGCTGAAATCCTTCTCGAAGGTTTACGTCGTCTGGAATACCGTGGCTACGACTCTGCCGGTCTGGCTGTCGTTGATGCAGAAGGTCATATGACCCGTCTGCGCCGTCTCGGTAAAGTGCAGATGCTGGCCCAGGCCGCGGAAGAACACCCGCTGCACGGTGGTACCGGTATTGCGCATACCCGCTGGGCGACGCACGGCGAACCGTCTGAAGGTAACGCGCACCCGCATGTGTCTGAACACATCGTGGTCGTGCACAACGGCATTATCGAAAACCACGAACCGCTGCGCGAAGAACTGAAAACGCGCGGCTACACCTTCGTCTCTGAAACTGACACCGAAGTGATTGCTCACCTGGTGCACTGGGAGCTGGAGCAGGGCGGCACGCTGCGTGAAGCGGTACTGCGCACCATTCCTCAGCTGCGCGGTGCCTACGGTACGGTGATCATGGATTCCCGCGACCCGTCTACACTGCTGGCCGCGCGTTCCGGTAGCCCGATGGTTATCGGTCTGGGCATGGGTGAAAACTTCATCGCTTCTGACCAGCTGGCGCTCCTGCCGGTTACCCGTCGCTTTATCTTCCTCGAAGAGGGGGATATCGCTGAAGTGACCCGTCGCAGCGTGACCGTATTCGATACCAAAGGCGAGCAGGTAAAACGCCAGGAGATCGAATCTAACCTGCAGTACGACGCGGGCGACAAAGGCGCGTACCGTCACTACATGCAGAAAGAGATCTACGAGCAGCCAAACGCCATCAAAAATACCCTGACCGGGCGCATTAGCCACGGTGAAGTGGATCTGAGCGAGCTGGGCGCAAACGCCAACGAACTGCTCGGCAAGGTCGAGCATATTCAGATCGTGGCCTGCGGCACCTCCTACAACTCCGGTATGGTCTCTCGCTACTGGTTTGAATCCCTGGCGGGCGTGCCGTGCGACGTGGAAATCGCGTCTGAATTCCGCTATCGCAAATCCGCGGTGCGCCGTAATAGCCTGATGATCACCCTTTCCCAGTCCGGCGAAACGGCAGACACGCTGGCAGCGCTGCGTCTGTCTAAAGAGCTCGGTTACCTGGGTTCGCTGGCCATCTGTAACGTCCCAGGCTCATCGCTGGTGCGTGAGTCCGATCTGGCGCTGATGACCAAAGCGGGTACCGAAATCGGCGTGGCCTCCACGAAAGCCTTTACCACTCAGCTGACCGTTCTGCTGATGCTGGTGGCGAAACTGGCGCGTCTGAAAGGCGAAGATGCTTCCGTTGAGCACGACATCGTTCACGGCCTGCAGGCGCTGCCGAGCCGTATTGAGCAGATGCTGTCTCAGGACAAACGCATTGAAGCGCTGGCTGAAGATTTCTCTGACAAACATCACGCCCTGTTCCTGGGTCGTGGCGATCAGTATCCGATTGCGCTGGAAGGCGCGCTGAAGCTGAAAGAGATCTCTTACATCCACGCTGAAGCCTATGCGGCGGGCGAGCTGAAACACGGCCCGCTGGCGCTGATCGATGCAGATATGCCGGTCATCGTTGTGGCACCTAACAACGAACTGCTGGAAAAACTGAAATCCAACATCGAAGAAGTGCGCGCCCGCGGCGGTGTCCTGTACGTCTTCGCTGATAAAGATGCCGGTTTCGCCAGCAGTGACAACATGCACATCATCGAGATGCCGCACGTTGAAGAGGTGATTGCACCGATCTTCTACACCGTTCCGCTGCAGCTTCTGGCCTATCACGTGGCGCTGATCAAAGGCACCGACGTTGACCAGCCGCGTAACCTGGCGAAATCCGTCACCGTAGAATAATCCCTTCAGACTCCACCTTCGGGTGGAGTTTTTTTATGACAATCTGTCATTTTCAGCTATTTTTTCAGTGTCACATAAAGAAAATATTACTGAAAATAGGTTGTCACATTCCTCTTTAAGTTCATGATATACATATAAATTTTTACGTAATTTTAAGTGAAATTTTCGTTGTCATAAAACTGTCATAATTCGTACATTTATCTGTCACCTGTTTGTCCTATTTTGCTCATCGTAGCCACTTAAACAATGATTTACGAAATCCTTGCAGGAGACATTATGAAAGTTATGCGTACCACTGTCGCAACTGTTGTCGCCGCGACCTTATCGATGAGCGCTTTCTCTGCATTCGCAGCAGCAAGCCTGACTGGCGCTGGTGCAACCTTCCCTGCGCCGGTGTATGCCAAATGGGCAGATACCTACCAGAAAGAAACCGGTAACAAGGTTAACTATCAGGGTATCGGCTCCTCCGGTGGCGTAAAACAAATTACCGCTAACACCGTAGATTTCGGTGCGTCAGATGCCCCTCTGTCTGATGAAAAACTGAATCAGGAAGGCCTGTTCCAGTTCCCGACCGTGATCGGCGGCGTTGTGCTGGCCGTTAACATCCCTGGCCTGAAGTCAGGCGAGCTGGTGCTGGACGGCAAAACCCTGGGTGACATCTACCTGGGTAAAATCAAAAAATGGGATGACGAAGCCATCACCAAACTGAACCCGGGCGTTAAGCTGCCTTCGCAGAATATCGCTGTGGTTCGTCGTGCTGACGGTTCCGGTACCTCCTTCGTCTTCACCAGCTATCTGGCGAAAGTGAACGAAGAGTGGAAATCTAAAGTCGGCTCCGGCTCTACCGTTAACTGGCCAACCGGTCTGGGCGGTAAAGGTAACGACGGTATCGCCGCGTTCGTACAGCGTCTGCCAGGCTCCATCGGTTACGTAGAATACGCTTACGCTAAGCAGAACAACCTGGCTTACACCAAACTGGTTTCAGCTGACGGTAAACCGGTTAGCCCGACCGAAGAGAACTTTGCTAACGCCGCAAAAGGCGCTGACTGGAGCAAATCCTTCGCGCAGGACCTGACTAACCAGAAAGGCGACGACGCGTGGCCAATCACCTCTACGACGTTCATTCTGATTCACAAAGATCAGAAGAAACCAGAGCAGGGTACTGAAGTGCTGAAGTTCTTCGACTGGGCATACAAAAATGGTGGCAAACAGGCTAACGACCTGGATTACGCCAGCCTGCCAGACAGCGTGGTTGAGCAGATTCGTGCTGCATGGAAAACCAACGTGAAAGACAGCAGCGGTAAAGCGCTGTACTAACAGGATATATTTAACGAAGATGGCGGGTGGCGCTGCGCTTACCCGCCCTACGGTTTAATCTGTAGGCCCGGTAAGCGTTAGCGCCACCGGGCATATTCGTAAAAACGTCTCAAACAGAAGAGTGATTTATGGCTGCAACCAAGCCTGCATTTAACCCTCCGGGTAAAAAAGGTGACATGATTTTCAGCGCGCTGGTCAAACTGGCTGCGCTGATTGTGCTATTGCTGCTGGGCGGCATTATCGTGTCTCTGATTTTCTCCTCCTGGCCGAGCATCCAGAAATTTGGGTTCTCCTTCCTGTGGACTAAAGAGTGGGACGCGCCGAACGATATCTACGGAGCCCTGGTGCCAATTTACGGCACGCTGGTGACCTCGTTCATCGCCCTGCTGATTGCGGTTCCGGTGAGCTTTGGTATTGCTCTGTTCCTGACGGAGCTGGCGCCTGGCTGGCTGCGACGCCCGCTCGGTATTGCTATCGAACTGCTGGCGGCCATTCCAAGTATCGTTTACGGCATGTGGGGTCTGTTCATCTTTGCTCCGCTGTTCGCAACGTACTTCCAGGAGCCGGTCGGTAACGTGCTTTCCGCCATTCCGTTTGTGGGGGCCCTGTTCTCAGGCCCGGCATTCGGTATCGGTATTCTGGCAGCGGGTGTGATCCTCGCCATTATGATTATTCCTTACATTGCGGCGGTTATGCGCGATGTCTTCGAACAGACCCCGGTGATGATGAAAGAGTCAGCCTACGGTATCGGCTGCACCACCTGGGAAGTTATCTGGCGCATTGTTCTTCCGTTCACCAAAAATGGGGTGATCGGGGGCGTGATGCTGGGCTTAGGTCGTGCGCTGGGTGAAACCATGGCGGTTACCTTTATCATCGGTAACACCTACCAGCTCGACAGCGTGTCGCTCTACATGCCGGGCAACAGTATTACCTCTGCACTGGCAAACGAATTTGCGGAAGCGGAATCCGGCCTGCACGTTGCGGCGCTGATGGAGCTGGGGCTGATTCTGTTTGTTATCACCTTCATTGTTCTGGCGATTTCCAAGCTGATGATTATGCGTCTCGCTAAAAATGAGGGAGCGCGCTAATGGCAACTCTCGAAATGCAAGCTACCGCTGAACTGGCGGAGTCCCGCCGCAAAATGCAGGCCAAACGCCGCATAAAAAACCGGATTGCGTTAACGCTCTCTATGGCGACGATGGCATTCGGCCTGTTCTGGCTGGTCTGGATCCTCTTCTCGACGATCGTTCGTGGAATTGACGGTATGTCGCTGGCGCTGTTCACCGAGATGACGCCTCCGCCAAACACGGCGGGTGGTGGTCTGGCGAACGCCCTGGCGGGTAGCGGCCTGCTGATCCTGTGGGCGACGGTCTTCGGCACGCCGCTGGGCATTATGGCGGGCATCTACCTGGCAGAATATGGGCGTAAATCCTGGCTGGCGGAAGTGATTCGCTTCATCAACGACATTCTGCTGTCCGCGCCGTCTATCGTGGTGGGTTTGTTCGTCTACACCGTCGTGGTGGCGCAGATGGAACACTTCTCCGGCTGGGCGGGTGTGATTGCGCTGGCGCTGCTGCAGGTGCCTATCGTCATTCGTACCACCGAGAACATGCTGAAACTGGTGCCGGACAGCCTGCGTGAAGCGGCTTACGCGCTGGGTACGCCGAAATGGAAGATGATCTCCGCGATTACGCTGAAAGCGTCTATCTCCGGGATCATGACCGGTATCCTGCTGGCGATTGCGCGTATTGCAGGTGAAACGGCGCCACTGCTGTTTACATCCCTCTCCAACCAGTTCTGGAGTACGGACATGATGCAGCCGATCGCCAACCTGCCGGTGACGATTTTTAAATTTGCGATGAGCCCATTCGCGGAGTGGCAGCAGCTGGCCTGGGCCGGGGTGCTGATCATTACCCTTTGCGTACTGTTGCTGAACATTCTGGCGCGCGTCATTTTCGCGAAGAAGAAACACGGTTAAATTTTTACGGCGCGGCAGCTCGCGGCGCCGAATGAGGAAATGAGTCAATGAGTATGGTTGATACTGCCCCGGGTAAGATTCAGGTTCGTGATTTGAACTTCTACTACGGCAAATTCCATGCCCTGAAGAACATCAACCTGGATATCGCGAAGAACCAGGTCACGGCATTTATCGGTCCATCCGGCTGTGGAAAATCCACGCTGCTGCGTACCTTTAACAAAATGTATTCGCTCTATCCGGAGCAGCGCGCCGAAGGTGAAATCATCCTGGACGGCGAAAACATTCTGACCCAGGCCCAGGATATCGCCCTGCTGCGTGCCAAAGTAGGTATGGTGTTCCAGAAACCCACGCCGTTCCCGATGTCGATTTATGACAACATCGCCTTTGGCGTGCGCCTGTTTGAAAAGCTCTCCCGCGCCGATATGGACGAGCGCGTGCAGTGGGCGTTGACCAAGGCCGCATTATGGAACGAAACCAAAGATAAATTGCACCAGAGCGGTTACTCTCTCTCCGGTGGTCAGCAGCAGCGTCTGTGCATTGCGCGCGGTATCGCCATTCGCCCGGAAGTGTTGCTGCTGGATGAGCCGTGTTCAGCGCTGGACCCGATCTCAACCGGCCGTATTGAAGAGCTCATCACCGAGCTGAAGCAGGATTACACCGTTGTTATCGTGACCCACAACATGCAACAGGCTGCGCGTTGTTCCGATCATACGGCGTTTATGTATCTGGGCGAGTTGATTGAGTTCAGCGATACGGATGCGCTGTTCACCAGGCCCGCGAAGAAACAAACCGAAGATTATATTACTGGCCGCTACGGTTGATTTGCCTTAGTGCATGTGGAGAAACCATGGACAACCTCAATCTTAATAAACACATTTCCGGCCAGTTCAACGCAGAGCTGGAAAGCATTCGCACCCAGGTGATGACCATGGGCGGCATGGTCGAGCAGCAGCTTTCTGATGCAATTACGGCGATGCACAACCAGGACAGCGAGCTGGCGAAGCGCGTCATTGAAGGCGACAAAAACGTCAACATGATGGAAGTGGCTATCGACGAAGCCTGCGTGCGCATTATCGCGAAACGCCAGCCGACGGCGAGCGATCTGCGTCTGGTGATGGCGATCATCAAGACCATTGCCGAGCTGGAGCGTATTGGTGACGTTGCGGATAAAATCTGCCGCACCGCGCTGGAGAAGTTCTCTCAGCAGCACCAGCCGCTGCTGGTGAGCCTGGAGTCGCTGGGCCGTCACACCGTGCAGATGCTGCACGACGTGCTCGATGCCTTTGCGCGTATGGATCTGGACGAAGCGGTGCGTATTTACCGTGAAGACAAGAAAGTCGACCAGGAGTATGAAGGCATCGTGCGTCAGCTGATGACCTACATGATGGAAGATTCCCGTACCATCCCAAGCGTACTGACTGCCCTGTTCTGCGCGCGCTCCATCGAGCGTATTGGCGACCGCTGCCAGAACATTTGCGAATACATCTTCTACTTCGTGAAAGGTCAGGACTTCCGTCACGTGGGCGGCGACGAGCTGGACAAGCTGCTGGCGGGTAAAGATCCGAAAGAGTGATGTTTGTGGCGGGGCCCTACGAGCCTTGTAGGCCGGATAAGCGTTAGCGCCATCCGGCTTTGTTTTTTCAGCGAGTAATATCCCACCCGCGCGCCTTCCACAGTTCCGGCAGTTGTGCCAGATCGGTAAAGGTTGTCACGTTTGGATGCTCGATCGGCTTGTTGTGCGGATCGGCGCAGAAGTAAAACACCTCCATGCCCGCATCAATCCCCGACTGTGCACCCGCGGACGAATCATCCACCAGAATGCAGTTCTCGACGTTGACGTTCATCGCTTTTGCCGCATGGAACATCAGCGCCGGATCGGGCTTCCAGCGCTGGATATCGTAGCCGCTGAACAGTTTTTCCGGGAAATGGTGCAACATCTCAAGCTTGCCCAGCGAGTGCTGCATTTTGCTGACCGGGCCGTTAGAGACCACGCAGATTGGCACCGTCATCGCATCCAGCAACGCGTTAGCCCCGGCGATAACTTCCAGCTCGGAGTCGAACAGGCGTGCGACCTCGGCGCGGTACACCGGTTCCAGATCGGCTTTCGCCAGATCCACACCGTGTTCCTGGTTAATGATGTCGATGATCTCATACAGCTTCACGCCCTTAAAGCGTTTGAACACCTCTTCGAGATCGAGCGTAATGCCAAATTCCTGGAACATGGCCACATATGCGCGGGAACAAATGACCTCACTGTCGACCAGCGTTCCGTCGCAGTCGAAAAATACCGCTTCAATTCCGGACATGCCTTTCCCTTTTAACAAGTTTAACGTTTACGTACGGCAGTTTAACGAGACGCAATCGTTGCCGTATAAGCAAAATCAATGAAAAAAGTATCTCATAACCGCCACTATTGTCGCATTTTGGTATAGGATAGCGACGAATTTTCCCTCCTTGTTCGGAAATTGATGATGAGTCAACAACACACAACCCAGACATCTGGTCAGGGTCTGCTTGAGCGCGTGTTCAAACTGCGCGAGCACGGCACGACGGCACGCACCGAAGTGATCGCCGGTTTCACCACCTTCCTGACGATGGTGTATATCGTTTTTGTTAACCCGCAAATTCTGGGCGTTGCTGGCATGGATACCAGCGCCGTCTTCGTGACCACCTGTCTGATTGCCGCCCTTGGCAGCATCCTGATGGGCGTGTTCGCTAACCTGCCGGTTGCGCTGGCACCGGCAATGGGTCTGAATGCGTTCTTCGCGTTCGTGGTCGTTCAGGCGATGGGCCTGCCGTGGCAGGTTGGCATGGGCGCTATCTTCTGGGGCGCCGTTGGCCTGCTGCTGCTGACCATTTTCCGCGTGCGCTACTGGATGATTGCCAATATCCCGGTGAGCCTGCGCGTGGGTATCACCAGCGGTATCGGCCTGTTCATCGGCATGATGGGTCTGAAAAACGCCGGTGTGATCGTGGCGAACCCGGAAACGCTGGTGAGCATCGGCAACCTGACCTCTCACAGCGTGCTGCTGGGCGTGCTGGGCTTCTTTATCATCGCGATCCTGGCTTCCCGCAATATTCACGCGGCGGTGCTGGTGTCCATCGTGGTCACCACGCTGCTGGGCTGGATGCTGGGCGATGTCCAGTATCACGGGATCGTCTCCGCGCCACCGAGCGTCTCTACCGTTATTGGTCACGTTGACCTGGCGGGCTCCCTGAACCTCGGTCTGGCGGGCGTGATTTTCTCCTTCATGCTGGTTAACCTGTTTGACTCCTCCGGTACGCTGATCGGCGTGACCGACAAAGCGGGTCTGGCGGACGAGAAAGGCAAATTCCCGCGCATGAAGCAGGCGCTGTTTGTGGACAGCGTCTCCTCCGTCGCTGGCTCTTTCATCGGCACCTCGTCTGTTACCGCTTACATTGAATCCTCTTCCGGCGTCTCTGTGGGTGGCCGTACCGGCCTGACGGCGGTTGTCGTCGGCCTGCTGTTCCTGCTGGTGATCTTCCTTTCTCCGCTGGCGGGGATGGTTCCACCGTATGCGGCCGCAGGCGCGCTGATCTACGTAGGCGTGCTGATGACGTCCAGCCTGGCGCGCGTGAAATGGGAAGATTTAACCGAAGCGGTACCGGCGTTTATCACCGCCGTGATGATGCCGTTCAGCTTCTCGATTACCGAAGGTATCGCGCTGGGCTTTATCTCTTACTGCGTGATGAAGGTCGGTACGGGTCGCTTCCGCGAACTGAGCCCGTGTGTGATCGTTGTAGCACTGCTGTTTGTGCTGAAGATTGTGTTTATCGACGCCAAATAAACATGTTTGTTCCCTCTCCCCGTGGGAGAGGGCCAGGGTGAGGGCATCAGGCCGCAATGAGCTTACGCCTTCACCCGCTTAATATAATCCCCAAACGCGGTCAGCTGACCAGAAAGATGGTCACGCGTGCTCTGATCCACCACTTCACCCGTCTGCGGGTCGACCTTGTTCTGAATCACACCGCCCATAAACTCCGGCTTGTTCATCACCATCGCATCCAGGAACACCAGGATCTGGCGCAGGTGATACTGGCAGCGCGCGCCGCCAATCGCGCCCATCGAGCTGGTCTGGATCAGAACCGGTTTGCCTGACAGCGGCTGTTCAGGCAAACGGGACAGCCAGTCAATGGCATTCTTCAGGCCGCCCGGCACCGAGTAGTTATACTCTGGCGTGACGATGACCACCCCGTCAGCCTGGCGAATTTGCTCCGCCAGCGCCTCAACGCTCTGCGGGAATCCCTCTTCCTGCTGAACGTCAGCATCGTAAAGCGGAATATCGCCAATGGACGGCAGGGCGCTAATTTCCATCCCCGCAGGTGCCAGCTGTGGCAGGGTGCGGGCGACCATCCCGTTAAATGAACCTTTGCGCAGGCTTCCCAGTAACGTAACAACTTTCAACGTATCAGACATGATTACTCCTGTTTCATCATGATGACCCTGAATGGATCAGCTAAGAGTGATTGCTTTTTCTGCCGGTAAACTGGTTAAACGCATCAGGCGCGCGGCGGGCTCGTTGGCGCGCTCGGGCACATCAGGAAGGCTACGCCATCCCTGTTGACTGTCAAATTCCCAGATTTTCATGCGTTCGATGGCCGGGGTGACGGCAATGGACCAGATCAACACGTCCTCGGCATCGCTGAGCGCTTCAACCAGCGTGGCTCTCGTGGCACGCAGGCGTCCCGATCCTGGCAGGAGTTGCAACAGGCTGGCATCGTCAGACGCACACCCACAGAGCTTACGAATGCTCTGACGCAGGGTAATGAGTTGGGCTCTGGCTTCAACAGGATCGTTTTGATTGCGTACCCACAGCTTTTCATTGCTGGAAAGCGGGTAGTCGTTATGCGCGTTAGCACCGTGGAAGCTGCGCGTCGCGCGCTGAAGTTCCATATCCAGTCCACAGTCGCCTTCGGTAGTGAGTGCGACACCAATAATGTTGCCAGTATAGGCGATGGAAAACCGGGGGAGTTCCGGGTCAGCGAAGACCGGACGGCCTTCTGGCTGGATAATAATGTCCGGTAGCTCACTGGTGCCGTAGAGCATGAACATAAGCTCAGCGAGAAGTGCTCTGGAGGCTAAAAACCGCGTCCTGCGGTGCTCCGGAAGCGTGAGCGCTTCACTGTGACAGGCTGAAGAAATTCTGGCCGATACGAGATGTCCGTCTGTAAGTATCCCTCTTGCAAAGTGCGTTGCCATTTTTCGCTCCTTGATAATGGTCGTAATCGGTTAAACGGTTACATGATTATCGCTTAACTTGACTCCTGTTTTAATCAGTAAATCGGCGTAAGAGAAGACTTAGGACCGAACTTTACATTTTCTTAGGCAAAAACAGGACCTGGAGCGGCGTACAGCGCTTTGATTGTTTCACGCAGCCAAAGGATTTTGGGGTTATGGCTGTTCCGTTTATGCCAAATCATGGTGAAGGGCACGGTCAGCTTTTCAGCCTGCGCTTCGTCAATGGGAATAGGAAGTGCGATCAGTTTTCGCTGGTGGAGCTGATTGTAGTGATGGCAGTAGTAAGGTGCGGTGGCGATATAGTTATGGCCGGGCTGTGCAGCCATAAACATCGACTGCTCGAAGCCGGGCAGGCTCATGGCGATATTACGCTCGCGCCCCATCTCTCTTAGCACCTCGTCGAGCGCCCAGGTGTCGCTGCGTTCCCAGAAAATGCTGATATGCGGGTAGCGCAGAAAGGTCTCCAGGTTCCACTCCTCCTGGAGCGCCGGATGATCCTCACGCAGATACACGCACGGACGGTCGCTAAACAGGATCTCGTAGTCGATAAACCACGGCATTAGCTTCAGCAATTCACGCGATCGCGGGTGCGTTTCGCGCCCGGTGAATCCCAGATCCACCTCTCCACGCGTAATAGCGTCCAGCGAATCGTAATCCCAGTGGCGCATCTTCACCGTAGCCTGCGGATAGCGCTGGTTCACCTGCTCCAGCAGGGCGTTAAAGCGGATCAGCATCAACGGCGTTTCGGCGGCCAGCACGAACGTCAGCCCGCCCGGGGAGTCATGGTGAAATTTATCGAGGATCTGATTGCCAATCTGCATCCAGTCGGCCAGATCCTGCTCCAGGCTTACCGTCAGCGGGGTAGGCAGCAGCCCTAACGGCGTTTTCACAAACAGCGGGTCTTCGAACCAGTCGCGCAGCTTGGCCAGTGATTTACTCACCGCAGACGGCGTCACGTTCATCCGCTTCGCGGCTTTGGTGACGCTGCGCTCCTGCAGCAAAAGCTGCAGGCAAAGCAGGAGATTAAGATCGAGACTGCTGATGGGCTTCTTCATAATGCGCCGCGGGCTGGATGACCATAAGTAAGGTAATGCAGACAATGCTACAGCCAATCAGAATCCCGATCAGCATATTCAGCGCGTTAAGACCAAGAACGGCTGCCAGCCAAATCCACAGCGATGAACCACAGACCTGCGCAATGCCCAATACCGAACTAGCTACACCCGCGCGCAGCGAGAACGGCCCGAGCGCCTGGCTCATCGCCACGCCAAAGCCGACGGAAAAACCGGCGCAGATGAGCGTGATGCCCACCAGCATCACCGCGTGCGAACTCGCGGTCGCCAGAATCACGCCTGCGGCAAGGAACAATGCCTGTGAGGCCAGCATCAGCGTGCGCTGGCGAAAGATATTCAGCGCAAACGGGGTAGAAAATGAGACAGCCATACTGACCATCGCGGTCAGTGCCATCACCGTTGAATACTGACCGCGATCGAAGCCCATGGTTTCCATCAGCAAGACAGGGGAAACGTTTACATAGGTCAGGATCACCGCCACGCTTAACGTGGTCACGGCCAGTCGGCTGAGGAAAAAGCGGTTAAGCAGCTTTTCAGCTGGGTGAAGGGTTGCGGTGTGGCCCGTATTCTGCGAGCCGGGATGGGTCTCTTTCAGTACGGTGATAGACAAAATAAAGACCAGCGCACCCATCGCCGCCATGGTCCAGAACAGGCTCTGCCACGGGAATTTCAGCATGATCAGGTAGCCCACTACGGGTGCCAGCACCGGGATGATGCAGGTAATACCGTTCAGCATCGACAGCACTTTGGCGCGGCGCTGGGCGCTTAAGGTGTCACGCAAAATCGCAAAGGCGACGACGTAACAGCCACCGGCTCCAATGCCCTGAATGAAGCGGCCCGACAGGAACAGGGTGCTGTTTTGCGCCTGTGAGCAGAGAATGGACGCCATGGCAAAAATGATGGCACCTGTTATCGCGACAGGCTGACGGCCTGCTTTATCCGCAATCTTCCCGGCAAACACCATCGACGACGCCATCCCCGCGAGGTAGGCCGAAAACGCGATGTGCAGTTGCGCTTCGCTGGCACCCAGATCGCGGGCGATGTGGGGGAGTCCCACCAGATACATATCAATGCCCGACGGATAAAGCAGAACCAACGCGAAACTACAAAACAGAAAACGAGCCATAAACCCCCCATAAATGCAGGCATGCAGGATAGGGGGTGAAAAGGGATTAGGCGAGTTGCCATTTGGACAATGGTGATTTCCCTGGAGGAAATCACCATGACTGAGCGGGTATTACTTACCGATACAGAAGCTTGAGAAAATCCTTCCCAGCAGATCGTCCGACGTAAACTCCCCGGTGATCTCGCTCAGATTCTGCTGCGCCAGGCGCAGTTCTTCCGCAAGCAGTTCGCCCGCCCACGCGCCGATCAGCTGCGCTTTACCCTGAACAAGGTGGTTCGCCGCCTCTTCCAGCGCCTGCAGGTGACGGCGACGCGCCAGGAAGCCGCCTTCCATGCTGGTGTCAAAGCCCATGCTCTGCTTGAGATGGTTACGCAGGTCGTCAACGCCTTCACCGGTACGCGCCGACAGGCGAATCAGTGAGTGACCGTTCACATCGCTGATGCCCAGCGTTTCGCCGGTGACGTCCGCTTTGTTACGCACCACGGTGATCGGCAGCTTGGCCGGAAGACGGGCGATAAAGTCTGGCCAGATGTCAGCCGGGTCGACGGCGTCGGTCGTGGTGCCGTCCACCATAAACAGCACGCGGTCGGCCTGCTCGATCTCCTGCCAGGCGCGTTCGATACCGATGCGTTCGACCTCGTCGCTCGCGTCGCGCAGACCGGCGGTGTCGATGATATGCAGCGGCATCCCGTCGATGTGGATATGCTCGCGCAGCACGTCGCGGGTGGTTCCGGCAATGTCGGTGACGATTGCCGCTTCACGGCCCGCCAGGGCGTTCAGCAGGCTCGATTTCCCGGCGTTAGGGCGTCCGGCAATCACCACCTTCATCCCTTCACGCAGCAGGCTACCCTGGCGCGCTTCGGCACGCACGGCGTCGAGATCGTTCATCACCTGGTTGAGCTGGGCTTCGATTTTACCGTCAGAGAGGAAGTCGATCTCCTCATCCGGGAAGTCGATAGCCGCTTCGACGTAGATGCGCAGGTGAGTAAGTGCTTCCACTAGGTGATTCACGCGCGCGGAGAATGCCCCCTGCAGCGAGTTCAGGGCGGAGCGGGCCGCCTGTTCAGAACTGGCGTCGATCAGGTCAGCAATCGCCTCGGCCTGCGCCAGGTCGAGCTTGTCGTTGAGGAAAGCACGCTCGGAAAACTCGCCCGGCTTCGCAATGCGCAGGCCCGGCAGGGTCAGAATACGTTTTAACAGCAGGTCGAGGATAACCGGGCCGCCGTGGCCCTGCAGCTCCAGCACGTCTTCGCCGGTAAAGGAGTTCGGGCCGGGGAACCACAGCGCAATGCCCTGGTCCAGCGGCGTGCCGTCGGTATCTTTAAACGGCAGGTAATCAGCGTAGCGCGGCTTTGGCAGTTTACCCAGCACCGCTTCGGCCACCTCGCGCGCCTTCAGGCCGGAGATGCGCAGAATGCCTACACCACCGCGTCCCGGTGGGGTTGCCTGGGCGACGATAGTGTCGTTATGGCTCATGGTTGGTCTCGTTCAATACAAATAAAAAAGGCGGTCAATCGACCGCCCTTATTTTAGCGTTAACTTACCGAATCAGGACTTTTTCTTTTCGCGGCTATGCAGGCCACGTTTTTCCAGACCACGGTAAATCAGCTGCTGCTGGATGATGGTCACCAGGTTGCTGACGATATAGTACAGCACCAGACCTGACGGGAACCACAGGAAGAACACGGTGAAGATGACCGGCATAAAGGTCATGATCTTCTGCTGCATCGGGTCGGTCACGGTGGTCGGTGACATCTTCTGGATGAAGAACATCGTCACGCCCATCAGGATCGGCAGGATGTAGTACGGGTCCTGTGCAGACAGGTCATGGATCCACAGTGCGAACGGCGCATGGCGCAGCTCAACGGAGCCCATCAGCATGTAGTACAGCGCAAGGAAGATTGGCATCTGAATCAGCAGCGGGAAGCAACCACCCAGTGGGTTCACTTTCTCTGCTTTATACAGGGCCATCATTTCCTGGCTCTGACGCTGTTTGTCATCGCCCAGACGCTCACGCATAGCCTGAATCTTCGGCTGCAGCATGCGCATCTTCGCCATGGAGGTGTACTGCGCTTTAGTCAGCGGGTACATGATGCCACGAACGATGAAGGTGATAACGATGATGGAGAAGCCCCAGTTACCCAGGAAGCTGTGGATGAACTTCAGCAGCTTAAACAGCGGCTGAGAGATGAACCACAACCAGCCGTAATCGACGGTCAGATCCAGGTGCGGCGCAACAGCAGCCATTTTGTCCTGGATTTCCGGGCCGACCCACAGGGTGCTTGCCAGCTTACCGGTTTGACCCGGCTGCACCAGAACCGGCTGAGACTTGTAGCCGATAGCTGCAATACCGTTGCCCAGGTTCGCGGTGTAGAAGTTATTCGTACCGTCGTTATTCGGGATCCACGCGGTCGCGAAATACTGCTGCAGCATGGCCACCCAACCGCCTTTGGAGCTGACGTTCAGGTTTTCGTTATCGGCAATGGTGTCGAATTTGTATTTCTCGTACTTCGCATCAGGCGTGGAGTACGCCGCGCCGCGGAAGGTATGCAGCGCAAAGTTGCTGCTTCCAGTGTCACGGTGGGACGGCAGATTGATGGACTGCTTCAGCTGACCAAAGGTCGAGATTTCCAGCGGTTTCTCACCGGCGTTCTGTACGCTGTAGCCCACGTTCACCGCATATTCACCGCGTTTCAGGGTGAAGGTTTTGGTGAAGGTGTTGCCCGCGGCGTCGGTGTAGGTCATCGGGATAGCGAGTTCGTTCTGACCATCGGCCAGCACAAAGGTATCACTCTCGACGGTATACAGCGGACGCGCACCGTTAGCCGGGTTATCCGGGCCATCACGACCGGTCAGGCCACTCTGAGCCTGATACAGGAACTCAGGTGTGGTTTCCAGTAACTGGAACGGTTCGGTAGACTTCAGCTCTTTCGGGTAGGTCAACAGCAGCGCCTGCTCAACATCACCACCACGGGTGTTGATAGTCAGCTCAAGCACATCGGTCTTAACCGTAATCTGTTTCCCCTGGCCACTGGCCGGTACGCCCTGGTCGGCGGCACTCCCCTGGCTGCTCGTCGTCTGCGTGGTCTGCTGCTGGGGTTGAGGATTTTTATCCTGTTCCCATGCTTGCCAGATCATGAAAGACACGAACAACAAAGCGATGATAAGAAGATTGCGTTGCGAATCCATCGTTAGTGTTCTCTGGTATCAAAGGGTCCTGGAGGGACGGGGTCGTCTCCACCTGGGTGTAAAGGGTGGCATTTTAATACGCGTTTCACCGTCAACCAACTGCCTTTTATCACTCCAAACCTGCGCAATGCCTCAATTCCGTAGCTTGAGCATGTTGGCGTGAAACGGCAATGTGGCCCGAGTAGCGGACTAATCAGGCGCTGATAGACCCGAATGAGGGCTATCAGGACCCGTGAGCCAGGCGACAGTGGCGGCGCCATAATTTTTCCAACGCTTCCGAGAGAGCACGGTTATCGAGGTCGGCAACCCCCCTTTTCGCCACCACCACGAAATCCATAGAAGGCAGTTCGTGTTGACGTAAACGGAAGCTTTCACGCGTCAGACGTTTAATCCGATTGCGTTCATGCGCACGCTTAACATTTTTCTTGGCGACTGTGAGACCGATGCGGGGATGCCCCAGCGAATTTTGGCGGCCGAGGATGGTGATTTGCGGCGTGCCAGCCCGTTGTGGCTGCTGGAAGACGAAAGTGAAATGAGTGGGAGTTAACAAACGTAACTCCCTGGGAAATGCTAGCTTAACCACTCAGGGGTTAGCTTTATTACTTGGAAACGGTCAGACGAGCGCGGCCTTTAGCACGACGACGTGCCAGAACCTGACGACCATTTTTAGTAGCCATACGAGCACGGAAGCCGTGAGAACGGTTGCGCTTCAGTACAGACGGTTGAAAAGTGCGTTTCATGGCGATTTCTACCTAAACTTGAATAAATTCACTGACTTTTGCGTATACCCGAACGAGTTTCGAACGACTAACGCCTCAGCGTGGGTGATTAAAGAGGCCGGATTGTAATAATTGTACACTCCGGAGTCAATTCTCTTTCCTTATTTCCCGCGTATTTCCGCACGTTTTCGCGTGGAAAATGAGCAACGGACGACGCAGGAAGATGAGCATCACGCGCCGGGTCGAGGATTATACGGGCTCCCGAACAAAGCGCAAGGATCGTCCCGGATCTTCGTTAGATCATTTAAGCAATAAATTGTCTGTGCTCATTAATTTTTCCAATATGCGGGCTAAATCGTGGGGCACTCGCGTCAGGATCGTTTACACTTACCCGGTTTCGGATCTTCCTGTGGATAAATCGGGAAGAATCTGTGAGAAACAGAAGATCTCTGGCTCAGTTTAGGCTATGATCCGCGGTCCCGATCGGGATCCCAGGATCCTGGTCAGGATTAAATTGCAGATAGCAATTCGCACATCCCCCTTTTGCACAGGGTCATGTCGATGTGCGCCAACAATCATGAATATTCAATAGTTTTCTTTTATTGTTCGAGTGGAGTCCGCCGTGTCACTTTCGCTTTGGCAGCAGTGTCTTGCCCGATTGCAGGATGAGTTACCAGCCACAGAATTCAGTATGTGGATCCGCCCGTTGCAGGCGGAACTGAGCGATAACACGCTGGCTTTGTATGCGCCAAACCGTTTTGTGCTCGATTGGGTAAGGGACAAGTACCTTAATAACATCAATGGGCTGCTGAACGATTTCTGCGGGTCAGATGCCCCACAGCTGCGCTTTGAAGTGGGCACAAAGCCGGTCACCCAAACCGTACGTGAAACCGTGAACGTAGCCGCGCCTGCTCAGGCCGCTCCTGCTCCGGCCCCTCGCGTCGCACCTGCTCGTCAGGGCTGGGATAACGTCCCTGCGCCCGCTGAGCCAACCTATCGCTCTAACGTTAACGTTAAGCACACCTTCGATAACTTCGTTGAAGGTAAGTCGAACCAGCTGGCGCGCGCGGCGGCCCGTCAGGTTGCTGATAACCCCGGTGGTGCTTATAACCCGCTGTTCCTTTATGGCGGCACGGGTCTGGGTAAAACGCACCTGCTGCATGCGGTGGGTAACGGCATTATGGCGCGCAAGCCTAATGCGAAAGTGGTGTATATGCACTCCGAGCGCTTCGTTCAGGACATGGTAAAAGCCCTGCAAAACAATGCGATCGAAGAGTTTAAACGCTACTATCGTTCCGTTGACGCGCTGCTGATCGATGACATCCAGTTCTTTGCTAATAAAGAACGATCGCAGGAAGAATTTTTCCATACCTTCAACGCCCTGCTGGAAGGCAATCAGCAGATCATTTTGACCTCGGATCGTTATCCAAAAGAGATCAACGGCGTTGAAGATCGTCTAAAATCCCGCTTCGGCTGGGGCCTGACCGTGGCGATCGAGCCACCGGAGCTGGAAACCCGCGTCGCGATCCTGATGAAGAAAGCCGATGAAAACGACATTCGCCTGCCGGGTGAAGTGGCGTTCTTTATTGCCAAGCGTCTGCGCTCCAACGTGCGCGAGCTGGAAGGCGCGCTGAACCGTGTGATTGCCAACGCCAACTTCACCGGTCGTGCGATCACCATCGATTTTGTGCGTGAAGCGCTGCGCGATTTGCTGGCATTGCAGGAAAAACTGGTCACCATCGACAATATTCAAAAGACGGTGGCTGAGTACTACAAGATCAAAGTGGCAGATTTACTGTCTAAACGTCGTTCCCGCTCGGTGGCGCGTCCGCGTCAGATGGCGATGGCGCTGGCAAAGGAGTTAACCAACCACAGTCTGCCGGAAATCGGGGATGCGTTTGGTGGCCGTGACCATACGACCGTGCTGCACGCTTGTCGTAAGATTGAGCAGTTACGCGAAGAAAGCCACGACATAAAAGAAGATTTTTCCAATTTAATCAGAACATTATCATCGTGACGCTATGAAATTTACCGTTGAACGTGAACATTTATTAAAACCGCTGCAACAGGTGAGTGGCCCATTAGGTGGCCGCCCAACGCTGCCTATTCTCGGAAACCTGCTGCTTCAGGTCGCGGACGGTACGCTGTCGCTGACCGGCACGGATCTGGAAATGGAAATGATCGCACGCGTTACGCTGACTCAGCCGCACGACGCGGGCGCGACCACGGTTCCGGCACGTAAATTCTTTGATATCTGCCGTGGGCTGCCGGAAGGCGCTGAAATCGCCGTGCAGCTGGAAGGCGACCGCATGCTGGTGCGTTCTGGCCGCAGCCGTTTCTCGCTCTCCACGCTGCCTGCTGCAGACTTCCCGAACCTGGACGACTGGCAGAGCGAAGTTGAATTCACCCTGCCACAGGCGACGATGAAGCGTCTGATTGAAGCCACGCAGTTCTCCATGGCGCATCAGGACGTTCGTTACTATTTAAACGGCATGCTGTTCGAAACCGAAGGTGAAGAGCTGCGTACCGTAGCCACCGACGGCCACCGTCTGGCGGTCTGTTCTATGCCGATTGGCGACTCACTGCCAAACCATTCGGTGATCGTGCCGCGTAAAGGGGTGATTGAGCTGATGCGTATGCTCGACGGTGGCGACACGCCGCTGCGCGTGCAGATCGGCAGCAACAACATCCGCGCACACGTGGGTGATTTTGTCTTCACCTCGAAGCTGGTTGACGGTCGTTTCCCTGATTATCGCCGCGTATTGCCGAAGAACCCGGACAAAACGCTGGAAGCAGGCTGCGACAGCCTCAAGCAGGCCTTTGCCCGTGCCGCGATCCTCTCTAACGAGAAATTCCGCGGCGTGCGCCTGTACGTGAGTGAAAACCAGATCAAAATCACCGCTAACAACCCGGAGCAGGAAGAGGCAGAAGAAATTCTGGACGTCACCTACGCCGGAACCGAGATGGAAATCGGCTTTAACGTCAGCTACGTGCTGGATGTGCTCAATGCACTGAAATGCGAGAACGTGCGTATTCTGCTGACCGACTCCGTTTCAAGCGTACAGATTGAAGATGCGGCCAGCCAAAGCGCGGCTTATGTTGTCATGCCAATGAGACTGTAATGTCGCTCACCCGTCTGTTGATCCGCGACTTTCGCAATATCGAAAGCGCGGATCTCGCTTTATCCCCTGGCTTTAACTTCCTGGTTGGCGCAAACGGCAGCGGCAAAACCAGCGTGCTGGAAGCCATCTATACGCTCGGCCACGGTCGGGCGTTTCGCAGTTTGCAGATTGGTCGCGTCATTCGCCACGAGCAGGAATCCTTTGTTCTGCACGGTCGTTTGCAGGGGGCGGAGCGGGAAACCGCCATTGGCTTGACCAAAGACAAGCAGGGCGACAGCAAGGTGCGCATCGACGGCACCGACGGCCATAAAGTGGCAGAGCTGGCGCTGCTGATGCCAATGCAGCTGATTACGCCGGAGGGGTTTACTTTACTCAACGGCGGCCCCAAATACAGAAGAGCGTTCCTCGACTGGGGATGCTTTCACAACGAAGCCGGTTTCTTTAACGCCTGGAGCAACCTGAAGCGCCTGCTAAAGCAGCGTAACGCCGCGTTGCGCCAGGTTACACGCTACGCCCAGCTGCGTCCGTGGGATAGGGAATTAATCCCTCTCGCGGAACAAATCAGCAACTGGCGTGCCGAATACAGCGCAGGTATCGCCGAAGACATGGCCGACACCTGCAAACAGTTTTTACCCGAATTCTCTCTCACCTTCTCCTTCCAGCGCGGCTGGGAGAAAGAGACGGATTATGCCGAGGTGTTAGAGAGAAACTTCGAGCGCGACCGCATGCTGACCTACACCGCGCACGGCCCGCACAAGGCGGATTTCCGCATTCGTGCCGACGGTGCGCCGGTGGAAGACACGCTGTCGCGCGGGCAGCTCAAGCTCCTGATGTGTGCGCTGCGCCTGGCACAGGGCGAGTTTCTCACCCGCGAGAGCGGAAGACGCTGCCTGTACCTGATAGATGATTTTGCCTCGGAACTCGACGACGCGCGGCGCGGACTGCTTGCCAGCCGCTTAAAAGCCACGCAGTCGCAGGTTTTCGTCAGCGCCATTAGCGCTGAACACGTTATAGACATGTCGGACGAAAATTCGAAGATGTTTACCGTGGAAAAGGGTAAAATAACGGATTAACCCAAGTTGAAATGAGCGAGAAACGTTGATGTCGAATTCTTATGACTCCTCCAGTATCAAAGTCCTGAAAGGACTGGATGCGGTGCGTAAGCGCCCGGGTATGTATATCGGCGACACGGATGACGGCACCGGTCTGCACCACATGGTATTCGAGGTGGTAGATAACGCTATCGACGAAGCGCTCGCGGGTCACTGTAAAGACATCGTGGTCACCATCCATGCGGACAACTCCGTCTCCGTCACCGATGATGGTCGTGGCATCCCAACCGGTATTCACCCGGAAGAGGGCGTATCTGCTGCGGAAGTGATCATGACCGTCCTGCATGCAGGCGGTAAATTCGACGATAACTCCTATAAAGTTTCCGGCGGCCTGCACGGCGTAGGTGTCTCCGTGGTTAACGCCCTGTCGCAGAAGCTGGAGCTGGTTATTCAGCGCGAAGGCAAAATTCACCGTCAGCTGTATACGCACGGCGTGCCGCAGGCACCGCTGGCCGTCACCGGCGATACCGACAAAACCGGTACCCTGGTACGTTTCTGGCCGAGCCATGAAACCTTCACCAACGTCACCGAATTCGAGTACGACATCCTGGCGAAACGCCTGCGCGAACTGTCGTTCCTGAACTCCGGCGTGTCTATTCGCCTGAAAGATAAGCGTGACGGCAAAGAAGACCACTTCCATTACGAAGGTGGTATCAAAGCGTTTGTTGAGTATCTGAACAAGAACAAAACGCCAATTCACCCAAATATCTTCTATTTCTCCACCGAAAAAGACGGTATCGGCGTGGAAGTGGCGCTGCAGTGGAACGACGGGTTCCAGGAAAACATCTACTGCTTCACCAACAACATTCCACAGCGTGACGGCGGTACGCACCTTGCAGGCTTCCGTGCGGCGATGACCCGTACCCTGAACGCCTACATGGACAAAGAAGGCTACAGCAAGAAAGCGAAAGTCAGCGCCACCGGTGACGACGCCCGTGAAGGCCTGATTGCCGTGGTTTCCGTGAAGGTGCCGGATCCGAAGTTCTCCTCACAGACCAAAGACAAGCTGGTCTCTTCTGAGGTGAAATCGGCGGTTGAACAGCAGATGAACGAACTGCTGAGCGAATACCTGCTGGAAAACCCGTCCGACGCGAAAATCGTGGTGGGCAAAATTATTGATGCGGCGCGTGCCCGTGAAGCGGCGCGTAAAGCCCGTGAAATGACCCGTCGTAAAGGCGCGCTGGACTTAGCAGGCCTGCCGGGCAAACTGGCCGACTGCCAGGAACGCGACCCGGCGCTGTCTGAACTGTACCTCGTGGAAGGGGACTCCGCGGGCGGTTCTGCGAAGCAGGGCCGTAACCGTAAGAACCAGGCGATTCTGCCGCTGAAGGGTAAAATCCTCAACGTTGAGAAAGCCCGTTTCGACAAGATGCTCTCTTCTCAGGAAGTGGCGACGCTTATCACCGCGCTGGGCTGCGGCATCGGCCGTGATGAGTACAACCCGGACAAGCTGCGCTACCACAGCATCATCATCATGACCGATGCGGACGTCGACGGCTCGCACATCCGTACGCTGCTGTTGACCTTCTTCTATCGTCAGATGCCTGAGATCGTTGAGCGTGGCCATGTCTACATTGCACAGCCGCCGCTGTACAAAGTGAAGAAAGGCAAGCAGGAACAGTACATTAAAGACGACGAAGCGATGGATCAGTACCAAATCGCGATCGCGCTTGATGGTGCGACCCTGCATGCGAACTCTCACGCCCCTGCACTGGCCGGTGAGCCGCTGGAGCGTCTGGTGTCCGAGTTCAACGCCACGCAGAAAATGATCACGCGTATGGAACGCCGTTATCCGAAAACGCTGCTGAAGGAGCTGGTTTATCAGCCAACCCTGACCGAAGCCGATCTTAGCGACGAGCAGACCGTGACACGCTGGGTGAACGCTCTGGTGACCGATCTGAACGAGAAAGAGCAGCACGGCAGCATGTGGAAATGCGATATTCAGCAGAACGCCGATCATCAATTCGAGCCAATTATTCGCGTGCGTACCCACGGCGTTGATACCGACTACCCGCTGGAACACGAGTTTGTGACCGGTCCGGAATACCGCCGTATCTGCTCGCTCGGCGAGACGCTGCGCGGGCTGATCGAAGACGATGCGTTCATCGAACGTGGCGAACGTCGTCAGCCGGTAGCCAGCTTCGAGCAGGCGCTGGACTGGCTGGTGAAAGAGTCCCGTCGTGGCCTCGCGATCCAGCGCTATAAAGGTCTGGGCGAAATGAACCCGGACCAGCTGTGGGAAACCACCATGGATCCGGAAAGCCGCCGCATGCTGCGCGTGACCGTTAAAGACGCGATTGCTGCGGACCAGCTGTTCACGACCCTGATGGGCGATGCGGTTGAACCACGTCGTGCCTTCATCGAAGAGAACGCCCTGAAAGCGGCGAACATCGATATTTAATGCCGTTACACGGAAAAAAACAGGCCGCGCTTTTAGCGCGGCTTTTTTGTGGGCGCAGGCATATCCAGCGACAGCATTGACGGTAAACGGCTGGCTAGCGTATCGACGGCAATTCTGACCCTCAGCGGCAGATGCGGCGTCTGCTGCCACACCGCATGAACGTCGAAATGCACATCCGGTGCCTGCTTCAGGAGCGGGACGAGCTTACCCTGGTGAATATCTTTGACGACCATCCAGCAGGGCAGCCATGCAATGCCGTGTCCGGCCAGCGCAGCGTCGCAGATCGCCTGCAAATCATCCATGTTGAGCGACGATCGGGGTGTAAAGGTGCGCGACGTTCCTTCGCTATCCATCAGCTGCCAGGGCAATACTCTGCCTGCGCGCAGATAATTAATTGCCGTATGCTGGGGTAAATCATCAACGCTTTGTGGCTGGCCTTTCTTCAGCAGATACTCCGGCGCGGCGCACAGCACCATGCGGTGTTCCCCCAGCCTTCTGGCGACCAGAACGCTGCTGTCCTGAAGCGTGCCGTTACGCACCGCCATATCAAACCCTTCCTCCACCAGATCCACCACACGGTCGCTGAATGACATTTCAAGCTCAAGCCCGGGGTGTTCCTGCGCCAGTGCGATCAGCAGCGGGGCGACGCACTGGCGACCAAACAGCACCGGCATGGCAACGCGCAGGCGGCCGCTAACCTGCTGTTTTCCAGTTTCAAGCAGCGATTCCGCACCCCGAATCTCCTCAAGCGCCCGCAGGCAGCGTTCATAAAAAAGCGCGCCGTTATCGGTCAGACTCTGGCTGCGGGTGGTGCGGTGAAAAAGACGTACCCCCAGCCGCTCTTCAAGGCGGGCAATGCTTTTTCCTACCGCCGAGCGTGACAAATGCAGACGAATGGCGGCCTGCGCGAAACTTCCCGCCTCAACGGCGGCCACAAAAACAGGAATATCCTTCAGCGTATCGGTCATGGATTGTATCTATTGTGGCGTCAATGAAGAGAAAACTTATCGCCACTGGCGACGCTTAGTCAACGGTAGACTGTCGTTACTAAAGTTCAACTGATGGCAGGAGACAGACAATGACAGAGACAATGCAACGCTGGTCTATGGACGCCCTCGGGCGCGAGAGCCTCAAGCTCATAAAGGAACCCGTTCCACAGCCCGGCCCGGGTGAGATCCGCGTGCGGGTGAATGCCGTTGCGCTTAACTATCGCGATAAAATGGTTGTTGAAGGCACAATGCCGATCCCGCTTTCCTTCCCGTTTACCCCGGCGTCTGACATGGCGGGCGTGGTGGACAGCATTGGTGAAGGTGTTACGCGCTTCAAACCCGGCGCGCGGGTCATCTCAACCTTCTTCCCTGAGTGGATTGACGGTAAACCGCAGGCGGACGCGCGCAATCTCCCCTATAAAACGTCCGGCGGATACTTCCAGGGTATGCTGGCCGAGTATGTGATTGTGAAGGAAGACGCGCTGGTGGCCTCTCCGGAGACCCTGGATGACGCCGAGGCCAGCACGCTGCCCTGCGCAGGACTTACCGCCTGGTTTGCGCTGGTGGAGCGCGGCCAGCTGCGCGCCGGGCAATCGGTGCTGGTGCAGGGCACGGGCGGCGTGGCGCTCTTTGCTTTGCAAATCGCAAAAGCGCACGGCGCGGAGGTGTTTGTCACCTCGGGAAGCGATGAAAAACTGGCGCAGGCCAAAAAACTGGGGGCTAATCAGGGCATCAACCGTCTGAAGGGCGACTGGGCTGAAAATACGCTGGCGCTCACGCAGGATCGCGGCATCGACCATATTATCGAAACCGTAGGGGGAGAGAACCTGAAGCATTCCCTGCGCGCCGTTGCCGTTCACGGGCGTATCTCCGTGATTGGCGTGCTGGCCGGGACGGAGATTACGCTCCCAGCTGGCGAACTGCTGCTGAAATCCCCCGTCATTCAGGGGATTGGCGTAGGACACCGCCGGGCGCTGGAAGATTTCGTCCGCGCCGTGGATGTGACCGGACTGAAACCTGTGATCGAACATCGCTACCGTTTTAACGAGCTTGAACAGGCGTTTGAACACCTCGATCGCGGCGCGTTTGGCAAAATCGTCCTTACCCGCGAGTAAGTCAGCGCTCCCCGGGATTTGCGTAAAAGGGGTGTTTCTGTTGCGCAATGTAGCTCTATTTTTGTGGGCTTAATCGCGTTAGCATGAGGCAGCACTCATTTATCCCGGGGATCTCATGGCTATCAAACTCATTGCAATCGACATGGACGGCACGCTGCTGCTGCCAGACCACACCATCTCTCCAGCCGTTAAAAACGCGATCGCCGCCGCCCGCGCGAAGGGCGTGAATGTGGTCCTGACCACGGGCCGTCCGTATGCGGGCGTACACAGCTACCTGAAAGAGCTGCACATGAATCAGCCTGGCGACTACTGCATCACCTACAACGGTGCGCTGGTGCAGAAAGCGGCAGACGGCAGCACGGTGGCGCAAACCGCGCTGAACTATGATGACTACCTGTTCCTGGAAAAACTGTCCCGCGAAGTGGGGTCGCACTTCCACGCGCTGGATCGTAACACGCTGTACACCGCTAACCGCGACATCAGCTACTACACGGTGCATGAATCCTTTGTCGCGACGATCCCGCTGGTGTTCTGTGAAGCCGAGAAGATGGACCCGGCGACCCAGTTCCTGAAAGTGATGATGATCGACGAGCCGGAAATCCTGGATAAAGCCATCGCACGCATTCCGGCGGAGGTAAAAGAGAAGTACACCGTGCTCAAAAGCGCGCCGTACTTCCTCGAAATCCTCGATAAACGCGTCAATAAAGGCACAGGCGTAAAATCGCTTGCTGATGCGCTGGGTATCAAGCCGGAAGAGATCATGGCGCTGGGCGACCAGGAAAACGACATCGCGATGATTGAGTTCGCGGGCATGGGCGTGGCGATGGATAACGCCATTCCGTCGGTGAAAGAAGTGGCCAACTTCGTGACCAAATCCAACCTGGAAGACGGCGTTGCCTACGCTATCGAGAAGTTTGTGCTTCAGTAACGCTTATTTTTAATCATCAGCCTCGGTTATCAACCGGGGCTTTTTTTTGCGCTGAATTTATTGAATTGTTCTTTTTGTGATCTGGATTGTAGTACAACATTAAATGATTGTACTACATTACCACCACAGCAAAGACGAACGCCCTCACGTTTGTACTGCAAAAGTGAGGTGAAATTCAGCGGTCGCGGTAAAGTAGTGATGGACATACAGAGCACAAGGACTCTCCATGACTCTCAATAAAACCGATCGCATCGTCATCACGCTGGGCACCCAGATTGTGGGGGGCAAATACGTTCCCGGTTCGCCGCTGCCAGCAGAGGCTGAACTGTGTGAGGAGTTTGAAACCTCGCGCAACATCATCCGGGAAGTGTTCCGCTCGCTGATGGCGAAACGGCTGATTGAAATGAAACGGTACCGCGGCGCGTTTGTTGCCCCGCGCAACCAGTGGAACTACCTCGATACCGACGTTCTGCAGTGGGTGCTGGAAAACGACTACGACCCACGGCTTATCGGCGCGATGAGCGAGGTACGAAACCTGGTTGAACCGGCCATCGCCCGCTGGGCGGCGGAGCGCGCAACGTCCGGCGATTTGGCGCAGATTGAGTCGGCTTTAAACGACATGATCGCCAATAACCAGAACCGGGAGGCGTTTAACGAGGCGGACATTCGCTACCACGAAGCGGTGCTGCAGTCGGTGCATAACCCGGTATTACAGCAGCTTAGCGTGGCGATCAGCTCGCTACAGCGAGCAGTATTTGAACGTACCTGGATGGGCGATGAGGCCAACATGCCGAAAACGCTCCAGGAACATAAAGCGCTGTTCGATGCGATACGGCATCAGGATGGCGATGCGGCAGAGCAGGCGGCACTTACCATGATCGCCAGCTCGACACGAAGGCTGAAGGAAATCACATGACATCTCGCTACATCGCAATTGACTGGGGATCGACCAATCTTCGCGCCTGGCTTTATAAGGGCGAGCAGTGCCTGGAGAGCAGGCAATCAGAAGCAGGCGTGACGCGCCTGAACGGTAAATCCCCCGAGGCGGTGTTAGCAGAGGTCACACAAAACTGGCGCGATAGCGCCACGCCGGTGGTCATGGCGGGTATGGTCGGCAGTAACGTAGGCTGGAAAGTTGCGCCTTATCTGCCGGTTCCCGCCCATTTCTCCGCTATTGGCGAGCAGTTAACGTCCGTTGGCGACAATATCTGGATTATTCCCGGCTTGTGCGTCTCTCGCGACGATAACCACAACGTGATGCGCGGCGAAGAGACGCAGCTGCTTGGCGCGCGCACGCTTTCTCCTTCTTCTGTCTACGTCATGCCCGGAACGCACTGCAAGTGGGTCCAGGCTGACGCTGAGCAAATCCACGATTTTCGCACCGTGATGACCGGCGAGCTGCATCATTTGCTGCTCAACCATTCACTGGTGGGAGCCGGTTTGCCGGAGCAAGAAGCCTCGTCAGAGGCGTTTGCTGCCGGGCTTGAACGTGGGATCGCTTCCCCTGCCGTTTTGCCACAGCTTTTTGAGGTTCGCGCCTCGCACGTGCTGGGAAATCTCCCGCGCGAACAGGTCAGCGAATTTCTCTCCGGCCTGCTGATTGGCGCAGAGGTCGCCAGCATGCGTGATTTCATCGCGCACGAGCAGGCCATTACCATTGTCGCCGGCGCATCGCTGACGTCGCGCTACGAGCAGGCGTTCCGCGCCGTTGGGCGTGATGTTGCAACGGTATCCGGCGACACGGCATTTCAGGCAGGAATAAGGAGCATCGCTCATGCAGTGGCAAACTGATCTTCCCCTTATCGCAATTTTGCGCGGCATCACGCCCGATGAGGCGTTAGCCCACGTCGGCGCGGTTATCGACGCCGGGTTCGACGCGGTGGAAATTCCGCTTAACTCTCCGGAGTGGGAAAAAAGCATTCCGGCCGTGGTGGAGGCCTTCGGCGATAAGGCGCTGATTGGCGCAGGCACCGTGCTGCACCCGGAGCAGGTGGATGAACTGGCGAAAATGGGCTGCAAGCTTATCGTCACGCCCAACATTCAGCCTGAGGTGATCCGCCGCGCGGTGGGTTACGGCATGACCGTCTGCCCGGGATGCGCCACCGCTACGGAAGCCTTTGCTGCCCTGGATGCGGGCGCACAGTCGCTCAAAATTTTCCCGTCATCGGCTTTTGGACCGGACTACATCAAAGCGCTGAAAGCGGTATTGCCTGCCAGCGTGCCGGTCTTTGCCGTGGGCGGCGTAACGCCAGAAAACCTGGGCCAGTGGATGAGCGCGGGCTGTGTGGGCGCGGGGCTGGGCAGCGATCTCTATCGCGCCGGGCAGTCCGTGGAACGTACCGCACAGCAGGCGGCAGCATTTGTGAAAGCGTATCGAGAGGCAGTGAAATGAAAATAACCAAACTCACCACGTACCGTTTACCCCCTCGCTGGATGTTCCTGAAAATCGAAACCGATGAAGGGGTTGTGGGCTGGGGCGAACCGGTGATTGAAGGACGCGCGCGCACCGTAGAAGCGGCGGTGCACGAGCTGGGTGAATACCTGATTGGTCAGGATCCGGCACGCATCAACGACCTGTGGCAGGTAATGTACCGTGCGGGCTTCTACCGCGGGGGGCCGATTCTGATGAGCGCCATCGCCGGTATCGACCAGGCGCTGTGGGATATCAAAGGCAAAGTGCTGAACGCGCCGGTCTGGCAGCTGATGGGCGGCCTGGTGCGCGACAAAATTAAAGCCTACAGCTGGGTCGGCGGCGACCGTCCTGCGGAAGTGATCGACGGCATCACGCAGCTGCGCAACATTGGCTTTGATACCTTCAAGCTCAACGGCTGCGAAGAGATGGGCATTATCGACAACTCGCGCGCGGTGGATCGCGCGGTGAATACCGTGGCGCAAATCCGTGAAGCCTTTGGCAACGAGATTGAGTTTGGCCTGGATTTCCACGGCCGCGTCAGCGCGCCGATGGCCAAAGTGCTGATTAAAGAGCTGGAGCCGTATCGTCCGCTGTTTATCGAAGAGCCGGTGCTGGCCGAGCAGGCCGAGTACTATCCTAAACTGGCTGAACAGACCCACATTCCTATCGCGGCGGGTGAACGCATGTTCTCGCGCTTCGAGTTCAAACGCGTGCTGGAAGCGGGCGGCATTGCCATCCTGCAGCCGGACCTCTCTCACGCGGGCGGCATCACCGAATGCTACAAAATTGCCGGGATGGCCGAAGCTTACGATGTGGCGCTGGCGCCGCACTGCCCGCTCGGACCGATCGCGCTTGCTGCCTGTCTGCACGTCGACTTTGTCTCCCGCAACGCCGTGTTCCAGGAACAGAGCATGGGGATTCACTACAACAAGGGTGCGGAACTGCTCGATTTTGTGAAAAATAAAGAAGACTTCTGCATGGAAGGCGGTTTCTTTAAACCGTTAACGAAGCCGGGCCTTGGCGTGGAAATTGACGAAGCCAAAGTCATTGAGCTGAGTAAAAACGCGCCGGACTGGCGTAACCCACTGTGGCGTCATGAGGACGGCAGCGTAGCCGAATGGTAAATGCGCGTCATACTTCGCGCTGGTGATGCGTTGGCTGCGTTTTCTTACCCCGGTCACATACTTTTGTATGCTCCCGGGGATGCGAAAACTTGCCGCCTTCCCCCAGCACGAATTATTTAGCGCATTCTGTTTACGTTTTTAATTAAAAAAACCAAATATACCCTCTGTAAATTACAGGGCATGGTGAGCGGCTTCGCTATGCCCAAAATCTGGAGACAGATTGCGATGGATATTCCAGTTACTGCTGCAAAAACCGGGCGTCGCCGCTACCTGACGCTAATCATGATCTTTATTACCGTGGTCATTTGCTATGTCGACCGCGCCAACCTTGCCGTGGCATCGGCCCATATTCAGGAAGAGTTTGGCATCACCAAAGCGGAAATGGGCTACGTCTTCTCGGCGTTTGCCTGGCTGTATACGCTCTGCCAGATCCCCGGTGGCTGGTTCCTTGACCGCGTGGGTTCACGTCTGACCTACTTTATCGCCATTTTCGGCTGGTCCGTGGCGACCCTGTTCCAGGGCTTCGCGACCGGGCTGATGTCGCTGATTGGCCTGCGCGCCATCACCGGTATTTTCGAAGCGCCCGCGTTTCCCACCAACAACCGCATGGTGACCAGCTGGTTCCCGGAACATGAGCGTGCGTCTGCCGTCGGCTTTTACACCTCCGGGCAGTTCGTTGGCCTGGCGTTCCTGACGCCGCTGCTGATCTGGATCCAGGAGCTGCTGAGCTGGCATTGGGTGTTCATCGTCACCGGCGGGATTGGCATTATCTGGTCGCTGATCTGGTTCAAGGTTTACCAACCGCCGCGTCTGACCAAAAGCATCACCAAAGCCGAGCTGGACTACATCCGCGACGGCGGTGGCCTGGTGGATGGCGATGCGCCGGTGAAAAAAGAGGCGCGCCAGCCGCTGACCAAAGCGGACTGGAAGCTGGTCTTCCACCGTAAGCTGATGGGCGTGTATCTGGGCCAGTTCGCGGTGACCTCCACGCTGTGGTTCTTCCTGACCTGGTTCCCGAACTATCTGACCCAGGAAAAGGGCATCACCGCGCTGAAAGCGGGCTTTATGACCACCGTACCGTTCCTGGCGGCGTTTTTCGGCGTGCTGCTCTCCGGCTGGCTGGCCGATAAGCTGGTGAAAAAAGGCTACTCGCTGGGCGTGGCGCGTAAAACGCCGATTATCTGCGGGCTGCTGATCTCAACCTGCATCATGGGTGCCAACTACACCAACGATCCGGTGTGGATTATGACCCTGATGGCGGTGGCGTTCTTCGGAAACGGTTTCGCCTCTATCACCTGGTCGCTGGTGTCGTCTCTTGCGCCGATGCGGCTGATTGGCCTGACCGGCGGCGTGTTCAACTTTGTCGGCGGGCTGGGCGGGATCACCGTACCGCTGGTCATCGGCTACCTGGCGCAGGACTACGGCTTCGGCCCGGCGCTGGTCTACATCTCCGCCGTGGCGCTGATTGGCGCGCTCTCCTACATCCTGCTGGTGGGTGATGTGAAACGAGTAGGCTAATCCCTGCGGATGTTTTACCCTGATGCACTCACCGTGCATCAGGGTATCCTCATGAAACAAATCACCTTCACTTCCCGCCATCACCAGCTCACGAATATTAATACCTGGACGCCGGATAGCCAGTGGCTGGTCTACGACGTACGCCCGTCTGGTGCGTCATTTACCAGCGAAACCATTGAGCGGGTCAATGTCGTTACGGGTGAGGTGGAGGTGATCTATCGCGCCACTGACGGCGCGCATGTTGGCGTGGTGACCGTTCATCCCGCACAGGATAAATACGTCTTTATCCACGGCCCGAAAAACCCGGACGCAGACTGGCACTATGATTTTCATCATCGTCAGGGAGTGATTGCCTGTAACGGTCAGGTGAGCAATCTTGACGCGATGGATATCACTGCGCCCTACACCGCAGGCGCGCTGCGCGGCGGCAGCCATGTGCACGTCTTTAGCCCGAACGGGCAGCTCGTCAGCTTCACCTATAACGACCACGTGCTGCACGAGCGCGATCCGAAGCTCGATTTACGCAACGTCGGCGTGGCTGCGCCTTTCGGCCCGGTGAACCCGCAGGGGAATCATCCGCGTGAATATCCGGGAACCTTCTGGAGCGTGCTGGTCAGCCGCACCACGCCTAACCCGCAGCCGGGCAGCGATGAAATCAACCGCGCCTATGAAGAGGGCTGGGTAGGCAACGACAGGCTGGCGTTTATCGGCGACACGCTGTCTGAAAAGGGCGAAAAAGTACCCGAGCTGTTTATTGTCGCGTTACCGCAGGACGAGCAGGGCTGGAAACGAGCGGGCGATGCGCCGCTGCAGGGAACGCCAGAGACTCTGCCAGCGCCACCTGCCGGGGTGATGCAGCGTCGATTGACCTTCACTCACCAGAACCGTTATCCGGGGCTGGTGAACGTGCCGCGCCACTGGGTACGCAGTAATCCGCAGGGGACGCAGATTGCCTTTCTGATGCGTGATGATAACGGCATTGTGCAGCTGTGGCTGATCTCTCCTGAGGGCGGCGAGCCACGCCAGTTAACCCATACGGAGAACGGGATTCAGTCTGCATTCAACTGGCACCCTTCCGGGAACATGCTGGGATGTGTTCTTGAAAACCGGATCGCCTGCTGCGACGCGCAGACCGGAGAGGTGACGTTTTTGACGTCCGATCGCGGCAATCCACCGTCTGCGGATGCGGTTGTGTTCTCGCCTGACGGGCGCGCTATCGCCTGGATGGAAGAGACGGACGGTTTCCGCCAGCTGTGGCTAACGGAAACCGCTGAGGACTAACGTGGGGGCATTGCAGCGGGCGGGATGACGGCGTTGGTCGCCAGATTTTCCTGCTCGCTTTTCTCAACGCGTGAGCGCACGGAACTGTCCGTGCGGAACATGTCCCACGGGAGTAGCAGCGTATCGGCGACTGCCGTGAAAGGCATATCCAGGATAACCAGAGATTTGGTTCCCCAGTTTGTGTCGTCATCGGAAATCATGGCCGCACTGGCGCGCGTCCCCGGATATGTTCCTTCTTTACCGCCGGTGTGAGACATCACGCTCGAGCACCCGCAAAGTAATACCACCCCGCTGAACGCTGTCAGCTTTATCAGAACATTTTTCATCATCACTCAGTCATCGTTAATAACACTGCATCGACCTGCAACTCAGGGTTATAGCGAGCCTTACCCTAAATGAATAGCCCGAAAACCCCGCACTGTGGCAGCCATCGCAATTTAACTCTTTGTGCTGTTGTCCCAGTCTAAGCGACAACCCGCAAAGTGCAAAAAAATCTCACATAAACACGCTTGAAAAGCCCGTATCCAGACCCATTTTAAGAATGTGGCCCGATAACGAACTCGCCTGATGGGTGTTCGGGGGCACAAAGGCCTGTCCATGGTGGAAGGCTACAATTTCTCGCTGATTTCAGGAGTTTTATTTATGCGTAACTTCGATCTTTCTCCGCTATACCGTTCTGCAATTGGTTTTGACCGCCTGTTTAACCATTTAGAAAATAACCAAAGCCAGAGCAACGGCTACCCTCCATACAATGTTGAGCTGGTTGACGAAAACCACTACCGCATCGCCATTGCCGTCGCCGGTTTTGCAGAAAACGAACTGGAGATCACCGCGCAGGACAACCTGCTGGTGGTGAAAGGTTCCCATGCGGCCGAGCAGAAAGAACGTACCTACCTTTATCAGGGCATCGCCGAGCGCAACTTTGAACGCAAGTTCCAGTTAGCCGAGAACATTCACGTTAAAGGCGCGAACCTGGTCAACGGCCTGCTGTTTATCGAACTGGAACGTGTGATTCCGGAAGAGAAAAAACCGCGCCGTATCGAAATTAATTAATTACGCGGGTCGCGTGAGCGGCCCACCCAGAATTGCTTGCCGTAACGGGAGCATATGCGAATCCATCAGGATTTGCAGGAACAACTGCGCACAAAATTAAACTGTGCCGAACTCGCTTCTCAGAAGGAGATTTAGTATGCGTAACTACGATTTATCCCCCCTGCTGCGTCAGTGGATTGGTTTTGACAAACTGGCTAATGCCCTGCAAAGCACCACCGAGCAACAGACGTTTCCGCCGTACAACATCGAAAAAAGCGACGATAACCACTATCGCATCACCCTTGCGCTGGCCGGTTTCCGCCAGGACGATCTGGATATCCAGCTTGAAGGCACGCGCCTGACCGTGAAAGGGACGCCGGAAAAACAAGAGACCGAGACCAAATGGCTGCATCAGGGGCTGGTTAATCAGCCGTTTAGCCTGAGCTTTACCCTGGCAGACCATATGGAAGTGTCCGGCGCGACGTTTACCAACGGGCTGCTGCATATCGACCTGCTCCGCAACGTGCCGGAAGCCATCGCGCCGCAGCGTATCGCCATTAGCGATCGGCCGGCGTTGAACAGTTAACAAGCCCTCCGATCCTGTAGGTCGGGTAAGGCGTAGCCGCCACCCGACAATACTCACAGACATCACGAAGCCCTGCCCCGGCAGGGCTTTTTTGTGCGCCATCGCCCATACAATCGCATCTGGCTCTGAGAGAATCCTTAGCATAACTAAGGTTATGCACAGGAAGTGGATCATGAGTGATATCGCGTTAACCGTCAGCGTGTTGGCCCTGGTCGCTGTTGTTGGCCTGTGGATTGGGAATATCAAAATCCGTGGCGTCGGGTTTGGGATAGGCGGGGTACTGTTTGGCGGCATTTTTGTCGGGCACTTTGCCGACCAGCTCGGGCTGGTCCTCAGCGCCGAAATGCTCCACTTTACTCAGGAGTTCGGCCTGATCCTCTTCGTCTATACCATCGGCATTCAGGTCGGGCCGGGCTTTTTTGCTTCACTTCGGGTCTCCGGATTACGGCTCAACCTGTTTGCCCTCGGCATTGTGGTGATGGGCGGACTGGTCACCGCGATCCTGCACAAAATCTTCGATATCCCGCTGCCCGTGGTGTTGGGCATTTTCTCCGGAGCGGTCACCAACACGCCAGCGCTCGGCGCGGGCCAGCAAATCCTGCGCGATTTGGGTATCGAACCCGGCATTGTCGACCAGATGGGGATGAGCTACGCCATGGCCTATCCGTTTGGCATTTGCGGCATTCTGCTCTCCATGTGGCTGGTGCGGGTGCTTTTTCGCGTCAACGTTGAAAAAGAGGCGATGGATCATGAAACCACGCTCACCAACGGCCATATGCCGATCAAAACCATCAATATTCGCGTCGATAACCCCAACCTGAACAATATGGCAATTCAGGACGTGCCGATCCTCAACAGCGCCAACATCATCTGCTCCCGCCTTAAGCGTGACGATATGCTGATGGTGCCCGCGCCCGGCACCGTCATTCAGCAGGGCGATCTGCTGCACCTGGTCGGTCAGCCCGGAGATTTAAATAACGCCCGTCTGGTGATTGGTCAGGAAGTGGATACCTCGCTCTCAACCCGCGGCACCGATATGCGCGTCGAGCGCGTTGTCGTGACCAATGAAAAGGTTTTGGGCAAGAAAATACGCGATCTGCAGGTAAAAGAGCGCTATGACGTGGTGATCTCCCGCCTTAACCGTGCAGGTGTCGAACTGGTGGCCAGCCAGGACGCCAGCCTGCAGTTCGGGGATATCCTCAACCTGGTCGGCCGCCCGTCGTCCATCGACGCCGTGGCGGATATGGTGGGTAACGCCCAGCAAAAACTGCAACAGGTTCAGATGCTGCCGGTGTTTATCGGTATCGGGCTCGGCGTGCTGCTCGGCTCTATTCCTGTGTACGTGCCGGGCTTCCCGGTCGCGCTCAAGCTGGGACTGGCGGGCGGGCCGCTGATTATGGCGCTGATCCTCGGGCGTATCGGCTGTATCGGGAAGCTCTACTGGTTTATGCCGCCGAGCGCCAACCTGGCGCTGCGCGAGCTGGGCATCGTGCTGTTCCTGGCGGTGGTCGGCCTGAAATCCGGCGGCGATTTTGTCGATACCCTGGTCAGGGGGGAAGGGATGAGTTGGGTCGGCTACGGCATATTCATCACGGCGATCCCGCTGCTGACGGTGGGCATACTGGCGCGGATGTTCGCCAAAATGAACTACCTGACGCTGTGCGGCATGCTCGCGGGCTCGATGACCGATCCGCCCGCGCTGGCCTTTGCCAACAACCTGCACGCCACCAGCGGCGCGGCGGCGCTGTCCTATGCCACCGTCTACCCGCTGGTGATGTTCCTGCGTATCATCACTCCGCAGCTACTGGCAGTGCTGTTCTGGGGGATAGGCTAGCAGGTCGTCCGGGTGGATGCGCCGCAGATGGTAGTCCACCTGGTAATCGCTGGTATTTCGGAACATCACGGAATAATTGAGGAACTCGCCGCTGTCGCTGTAGGAGAGAGACGTAATGCGCAGCAGTGGCGTCTGCTCCGGCAGGTTCATATAGCCGGCCAGCGTTTTATCTGCCAGCACCGGCGTCAGGCTCTCGTAGTTGCCGCTGATGGTGATCCCGCACTCCTTCTCGATGTAATCAAACTTTGACCCTTCAAGATGCGCCAAAGACAGGTTGCGAAACAGCTTCACCGGCATAAAGCTGTCCTCCAGCATCAGCGGCTTCCCGTCCACGTAGCGCACCCGCCGGGAAAAATAGATCCGCTCATCCACCTGAATCCGCAGCTGGCTGGCGATGGCGGGTGGGGCGGGCATAACTTCGAACTGCAGCACCTTGCTCTGCACCTCTTTTCCCTGCTGACGCAGCACTTCCACCAGCCCGGTCAGGTTGGTGGTTTCGTGGTGAACGTCTTTGCGCGACACAAAGGTTCCGCTGCCGTGCCGCCGCTCAACCAGCCCCCAGCTCACCAGCAGATCCAGCGCCTTGCGGATGGTCATTCGCGCCACGCCAAACTCCTGCGCCAGCGCTTTTTCGCCGGGCAGCGGACTGCCGATGTTGTAGTCCGATGAATTCAGCCGCAGCCGCAATCTGTCGGCGATAGATTTGTAGATCACCAGTAGACCTCTCTGCCCTTATTAGCGCGTGGATTGCGTCCTGACATGTCCATGTTTACCGCTAAAAGTAGACCTGATTGGTCAAAATAAAACCATGAATGGGATCACGAATCGCAGCGGCACGCCATGTTCGCGCATCAGTAAGTTCTTATGCTCACCTCAGGCCAGCAAAAAACCATAAAGGCCTCTACCCCTACAGGTTGTTTCATGAGGATTTAAAAATGCTCAGTCAAATACAACGTTTTGGCGGTGCCATGTTTACCCCGGTGTTGCTGTTTCCGTTCGCCGGGATCGTGGTGGGAATCGCCATCATGCTTCGCAACCCGCTGTTTGTCGGCGAGGCCTTAACCGCTCCCGATCATCTTTTCGCGCAGATCGTTCACATCATTGAAGAGGGCGGCTGGGCAGTGTTTCGCAATATGCCGCTGATTTTTGCCGTCGGCTTACCGATTGGCCTGGCGAAGCAGGCGCAGGGCCGCGCCTGTCTGGCGGTGCTGATTAGCTTCCTGACCTGGAACTACTTCATCAACGCGATGGGGATGACCTGGGGCCATTTCTTTGGCGTCGACTTCTCCGCCGAACCGACGGCGGGTAGCGGGTTGGCGATGATTGCCGGGATCAAAACGCTCGATACCAGCATCATCGGCGCCATTGTGATTTCAGGCATCGTTACCTCCATCCACAACCGCTATTTTGACAAGCCGCTGCCGGTCTTTCTGGGGATTTTCCAGGGCAGCTCCTTTGTCGTTATCCTCGCGTTCTTCGTCATGATCCCCTGCGCCTGGCTGACGCTGCTGGGCTGGCCGAAAGTGCAGATGGGCATCGAGTCCCTGCAGGCGTTCCTGCGCTCTGCCGGTGCGCTGGGCGTGTGGGTGTATACCTTCCTGGAACGCATTCTGATCCCAACCGGATTGCACCACTTCGTCTACGGTCCGTTTATCTTCGGCCCGGCGGCGGTGGAAGGCGGTATTCAGGTCTACTGGGCGCAGCACCTGCAGGCGTTCAGCCAAAGCACCCTGCCGCTGAAAACCCTCTTCCCGGAAGGCGGATTCGCGCTGCACGGCAACTCAAAAGTGTTTGGCTCGGTGGGGATTGCATTCGCTATCTGGTACACCGCGTCGCCGGAAAACCGCGTCAAGGTGGCGGGCCTGCTGGTCCCGGCTACGCTCACCGCCGTGCTGGTGGGCATTACTGAACCCCTCGAATTCACCTTCCTGTTTATCTCGCCGCTGCTGTTTGCCGTGCACGCCGTGCTGGCAGCCACCATGGCAACGGTGATGTACGCCTTCGGCGTGGTCGGGAACATGGGCGGCGGCCTGCTGGACCAGTTCCTGCCGCAAAACTGGATCCCGATGTTCCATAACCACGCCTCGACGGTATTCACCCAGATCGGCATCGGCGTCTGCTTCACCGGGATCTACTTCGTGGTCTTCAAAACGCTGATCGAACGTCTGAACCTGAAAACGCCGGGCCGGGAAGAGAGCGAAATCAAACTCTACAGCAAGGCCGACTATAAGGCGGCGCGCGGGCAAACCACCGCCCCGGCGGCGGCCAGCCAGCAGGTCGGGCAGGCTGCCGGATTCCTTCAGGCGCTCGGCGGCGCGGCCAACATCGAAAGCATCAACAACTGCGCCACCCGCTTGCGTATCGCGCTGGTCGATATGGCGAAAACCCAAAGCGATGACGTCTTCAAAGCCCTCGGCGCCCACGGCGTGGTGCGACGCGGCAACGGCATTCAGGTGATTGTCGGCCTGCACGTTCCGCAGGTGCGCGACCAGCTGGAATCGCTGATGAAAACTCCTTTAACAAATGAACAAACCACCCTGACAGAGGCTATATCATGAAAAAATTCTCAGTTGTCATTGCAGGCGGCGGCAGCACCTTTACGCCTGGTATCGTCCTGATGCTGTTAGCCAACCGTGACCGTTTCCCGCTGCGCGCCCTGAAGTTCTATGACAACGACGGCGCGCGTCAGGAGACCATCGCCGAAGCGTGCAAAATTATCCTCAAAGAGCAGGCGCCGGAGATTGAATTCAGCTACACCACCGATCCGAAAGCGGCGTTTAGCGATGTGGATTTCGTGATGGCGCATATCCGCGTGGGCAAATACCCGATGCGCGAAAAAGATGAAAAAATCCCGCTGCGCCACGGCGTGCTGGGCCAGGAGACCTGCGGACCGGGCGGGATTTCCTACGGCATGCGCTCTATCGGCGGCGTGCTGGAGCTGGTGGATTATATGGAGCAGTACTCCCCGAATGCGTGGATGCTGAACTACTCCAACCCGGCGGCGATTGTCGCGGAAGCCACGCGCCGCCTGCGTCCGAACGCTAAAATCCTCAACATCTGCGATATGCCGATTGGCATTGAAGGGCGCATGGCGCAGATTGTCGGCCTGAAGGACCGCAAAGAGATGCGCGTGCGCTACTACGGCCTGAACCACTTCGGCTGGTGGACGTCGATTGAAGATCTCAACGGCGACGACCTGATGCCGAAACTGCGCGAATACGTGGCGAAAAACGGCTATGTTCCGCCTTCGGAAGATGCGCATACCGAAGCGAGCTGGAACGATACCTTTGCCAAAGCCAGAGATGTGCAGGCGCTGGATCCGGACACCATGCCGAACACCTACCTGAAGTATTACCTGTTCCCGGACTACGTGGTCGCGCACTCCAACCCGGAACGCACCCGCGCCAATGAGGTCATGGATCACCGCGAGAAGCACGTATTCAGCGCCTGTCGGGCGATTATCGAAGCCGGTAACTCCGCCGCCGGTGAGCTGGAAATCGACGAACATGCGTCGTACATCGTCGATCTGGCAACCGCGATTGCCTTTAACACCCAGGAGCGGATGCTGCTGATTGTGCCAAACAACGGAGCTATCCATAACTTTGATGCCGACGCGATGGTGGAGATCCCGTGCCTGGTAGGCCATAACGGTCCTGAGCCGCTCACGGTGGGCGATATTCCACACTTCCAGAAAGGGCTGATGAGCCAGCAGGTGGCGGTGGAAAAACTGGTGGTGGATGCCTGGGAGCAGCGCTCGTACCAGAAACTCTGGCAGGCGATCACCCTGTCGAAAACCGTGCCGAGCGCGTCCGTCGCGAAAGCGATTCTGGATGACCTGATCGAGGCCAACAAAGCGTACTGGCCAGAGCTGCATTAATCGTCCTGACCGGCATCGCCCGATGCCGGTCTCCTTGTCCTTGTCGATTTACGCTATGCTGAAGCCTGCCCGTAGCACGACAAGGAACCTTCATGAAAATTTCCCGCCTCGGTGAAGCCCCGGACTACCGCTTCTCTCTGGCTAATGAACGCACTTTTTTAGCGTGGATCCGCACGGCGCTCGGTTTTCTGGCGGCAGGCGTAGGCCTCGACCAGCTCGCGCCTGATTTCGCCACGCCGCTGATCCGTGAAGTGCTGGCGCTGCTGCTGTCCCTGTTTGCGGGCGTGCTGGCGATTTACGGCTACCTGCGCTGGCTGCGCAATGAGAAGGCGATGCGTCTGAAGCAGGATCTGCCCTATACGCGCGGGCTGCTGATTATCAGCACGATTCTGCTGACGGTGGCGGGCGTGGTAATGGTACTGGTGTTCTATGGCGGATAGCCGCAAAGCGCGACGCGAAGCGGACCCCGGCCTGCAGCCGGAGCGGACGTCCCTCGCGTGGCTGCGCACGCTGCTGGGGTATGGCGCGCTGATTGCCCTGGCGATTAAGCACAACTGGCACCGCACCGGGATGCCATTCTGGATTTCGCTGGTTGTGCTGGCGCTGGTGGCGATTATTTTATGGAGCTATACCCGCAGCCGTAACCTGATGGACGTGGCGCAGGATGACTTTGTACAGCCGAAGGCGGTGCGGGATAAGTTCCTCATCGCCCTGGCCGTGCTGTCTCTGTCTTTACTCTTTGCAGTTACTCACATTCAGCAAATTGTGAGCTTATAAGCCCGGTGGCGG